>NZ_JANCLX010000003.1:0-431596 GCF_024295805.1 Streptomyces cucumeris | reverse complement strand
GGGGGGGGGGGGGGTTTTAACCCCCCCGGGGGGGTGGGGGGGGGGGGGGGGGGGGGCCCGGGCCCCCCCCCCCCCGCCGCAGCAGCCGCATCCTCCCCGGACCGCGCCCGGCCCCGGCCATGTGCGGCTCGGGGAAACGCGGCCGCCCCGGGCCCAGGTCGGTGACGGCGTCCCTCCGGGGGCGAAGATCCTGTCCGGTGTGCGGTGACTTCATGCGGTTTCTGCAGTGCCCGATCGGTGCCGCTCGCGCTGCTCTCCGGCCCGATGCCGCAGTGGCCGGCCGACCCCGATCACGCACCGTCCGGCGCCGACGTGGTGGCCGAACTGCGCTCCCTGACAGAAGAGTTGTGAACGGCTGGCTACTTCGACCCGAAGCGGCCGTGCCACTTGGACCGCAGGGGAGGCATGCCCCGGCCCGGGCGGAGCTCAACTCAGTTGTTTCTCGGGGCCAGGGGTCAGGGGGCAGGTGGCATACGGTCACGTGGTTCAGGGCGGGTCGTCGCGTGGCTCCCGCTCCGCGCCCAGGGGGCTGCCCGGTCCAGGGCGCATGGTTGCCGGATCCTCCTGTTCGTCTTCACCCCCGGGGGCCGGGTGGGCCGGGGCGGGGCGTAGCAGGCTGAGGGCGACGGATGCGGCCAGAACGATCACGATGACCGCGAGGCTGATCGGCGAGGGGATCTCCGGGATGCTGCTACTGATCATCTTGTGGGACGCCTGGAGGATGAGCTTGACGCCGATGAAGCTGAGGATGATCGCGAGGCCCTTGTTCAGGTAGTGGAAGCGGTCCAGCAGGCCCGCGAGCATGAAGTACAGGGCCCGCAGGCCCAGGATCGCGAACGCGTTGCTGGTGTAGACGATGAAGGCGTCATCGCTGACGGCCAGGACGGCGGGAACACTGTCGACCGCGAAGATCAGGTCGGCGCCCTCGATCGCGGCGACCACCGCGAGGAGCGGGGTCGCCACGCGTTTGCCGGCCTCCTTGACGAAGAACTTCATGCCCGCGTACTCGTCCCGCACGGGGACGATCTTGCGCAATAGTCGCAAGGCGAAGCTCTTGTCCGGGTCGAAGGTCTCCTCGTCGCCTTTGAGGAGCTTGTAGGTGCTGTAGAAGAGCACCGCGGCGAAGGCGAACAGCACGGCGGTGAAGCGGCTGACGACGGCGACGCCGAGCGAGAGAAAGATCCCGCGGAAGATCAGGGCGCCCATCACGCCGAAGAACAGGACCCGGTGCTGGTAGGCACGAGGGACCTTGAAATAGGCGAAGATCACTGCGAAGACGAAAAGGTTGTCCACCGACAGGCTCTTCTCCAGCAGCCACGCGGTGGTGTATTCGGTACCGGCCTTTGTGCCGAGGACGAGAAAGACGACACCGGCGAAGGCCAGTGCCAGGCCCACCCACAGGCAGCTCCAGGCAGCAGCCTCCTTGAAGCCGATGACGTGGGCGGTGCGGTGGGCCAGCAGGTCTACCGCCAGCGACCCCACCACTGTCGCGGCGAACGCTCCCCAGAGCCAGAGTGGGACCTCGAGCACGTCAGCCACCTTCTCCGTGTCCTGCCCTTGCGAACGCGCAGACCCTCATACAGGAGTTTGCGGCAATTCGCCGGACCCAGCGAGTGCAGCAATGCCCTCGGAGCGAGAAATTGAACGAGACACTACTTTTATCACCCGAGGCGGCTATTATTAAAGAATGAGTAAAGTAAAGCGTAGGGACGGCCCGCAGGAGGCGCTTGCATGCCCGGCCTGCAAGGGCGCCCTGGACACGGTCATCAAGCGGCACAAGACTCTCGGGATCTTCGTGCCCGTGTGGAGCCCCGGCCCGTGCCGCAACCCTGACTGCCCTGAGTATCGGGAAGAATCGGAGCGCGGGCGTCTGGGCTGAGCCGGCGCGAACGCCGCTGGGAGCTGCCTGACCTGTGCTGCGTCCTGTTCCGGGAGCTCAGCCGCGGTGCGCGCGGATGAGGTCGCGGTACCACGCGAAGGACGCCTTCGGGGTGCGCACCTGGGTGTCGTGGTCGACGTGGACGAGTCCGAAGCGCTGGTGGAAACCCTCGGCCCATTCGAAGTTGTCCAGCAGGGTCCAGGTGAAGTAGCCGCGTACGTCCACGCCCTGGGCCACGGCGGCGTCGACGGCCCGGAGGTGGGTGTCGAGGTAGTCGATGCGGTCGAGGTCCGCGATGGTGCCGTCCGCGGCGACGACGTCCTCGGCCGAGCAGCCGTTCTCCGTGATGTGGACCGGCGGGAGTGCCGGGTAGCGCTCCTTGAGGCCGACGAGCAGTTCCCGTAGACCGTCGGGGACGACGGGCCAGTCGAAGGCGGTGCGGCGGTAGCCCTCGATGGGGGCCTCTTCGAACGGCAGCCCCTCGGACGTCGGTGTCCGGATCCGGGTCGGGTTGTAGTAGTTGATACCGAGCGCGTCCAGGGGTGCCGAGATCAGTTCGAGATCGCCGTCCCGGACGGAGCGGCCGAGCGAGGCGTCCGAGCCGAAGGCCGACAGGTCGGGGTAGGTGCCCATGAGGATCGGATCGTTGAACAGCCGGTTGTGCAGGCTGTCATAGGCCCGCGCGGCGGTGCGGTCGGCGGGGGTGTCCGAGGCGGGCCAGACCGGGGTGCAGTTGTTGGAGATCATCACCTGGAGGCCGCGCGCCCGCAGTTCCCTCAGCGCCAGGCCATGACCGAGCAACTGATGGTGGGCGACCGGCAGGCAGTCCAGGAACAGAGTGCGGCCCGGTGCGTGGGTGCCGAGGCCGTAGCCCCAGACCATATGGATGAACGGCTCGTTGAGCGTGATCCACTTCTGGACGCGGTCTCCCAGCTTGTCGGCCATGACGGCGGCGTACTCGGCGAAGCGGTGCGCGGTGTCGCGGTTCAGCCAGCCGCCGTCGTCCTCGAGGCCTTGCGGGAGGTCCCAGTGGAACAGGGTCGGGACGGGTTCGATGCCGTGCACCAGCAGGCCGTCGACCAGCCGGTCATAGAAGTCCAGGCCCCGGAGGTTGACCTCGCCCCTGCCGGTCGGCTGGATCCGGGGCCAGGCGATGGAGAAGCGGTAGCCGGTGAGGCCCGCCTCGGCCATCAGCGCGAGGTCCTCCTCGTACCGGTGGTAGTGGTCGCAGGCCACATCACCGGTGTGCCCGTCGCGGATCGTGCCGGGGCGGGCGGTGAAGGTGTCCCATACCGACGGTCCGCGACCGTCCTCCTCGGTGGCGCCCTCGATCTGGTACGACGCCGTCGAGACACCCCAGATGAAGTCCACGGGCAGATGGTCCAGTGTCACGCACACCCCCCGAAACGCGAAACATGAGTGGTGCTCATGTTAGCCGTTGCGATGGGATGCTGGAAGCATGAATCAAGACCGCGCTGCGGGGGCGCTGCGACGGCTGCCGGTCCAGAAGCGCAGCGTCGAACGCTTCGAACGGCTGCTGGATGCCTGCGCCGAACTCCTGGACGAGGCCGGCTATGCCGCGCTGACCACCAAGGAGGTGGCACGCAGAGCGGAGGTACCCATCGGCACCCTCTACCAGTTCTTCTCCGACAGGGAGGGGCTGATCGGCGCGCTCGCCGCCCGCAATCTGGAGTCCTTCCTGGCGCGGGTCGCGGACCGGCTGGAGCGCGAGGCGCCCGCCGGCATCCCGGGCATCGTGGAGGTGACCGTCGACGAGTACATCGCCATGCGCCGGACGATCACCGGGTTCGGCGTGGTCGACTTCGGCGTGGTGGGACAGGGCCACATCCTGGAGCCGAACTGCGACAACAACACCGCGGTCGCCGGGTCGCTGCGCACACTGACCGCGTCCCTGACCGGTGTCCAGGACAACGCCGAACTCGAGATCGCCGTGCGGGTGGCCCTTGAGTGCGCGGACGGTGTGCTGCAACTGGCCTTCCGTACGGATCCGCAGGGCGACCCCCAGCTGATCGCTGAGTGCAAACGAGTCCTCATCAGCTATCTGAACGATCGCATCCGGCACCTGGCGACCCGTCAGCAGGACTAGGCCGTGGCTTGTGGATCACCTCGGGTCCGCGACGTCCGGCAACGGCACCTCCCAACTACCCCTGGGAGGTGCCGCCTGCACCAGATGCCGCGGGCTGATCCGGTAGCCGTCCGGGAAGGCACGCGGCGAGCATCGAAGAACGCTCCACCGGAGCCGGGCCAGGGCCAGGGCCCGGGCCCTGGACACCGACTCGTCGGTGCCTCAGCCGCCGTAGACGCCGACCTCGCGAAGCGAGTAGCCCCACTGGGTGCCGCGCTCCAGCCCCTTGACGCGTACGTAGCGCGCCTGGGCTTCGGTGAAACGGGCCGTGTCCAGGCCGCCGTCGCCGGAGGCCGTGGACCACACCGACTTCCAGTTCGTGCCGTCCTCCGACACCTCGACGCGGTACGACTTCGCGTACGCTCGCTCCCAGTCGAGGGTGACGCGCTTGACCGGCTGCGCGGATCCGAGATCGATCCGCAGCCACTGGTCGTCGTTCCACTCGCTGGCCCAGCGGGTGCCCGTGTCGCCGTCCACCGCCTTCCCGGGCTTGAAGCTGACGACCGGGTTCCACCACTCCGACGAGGACGCCGTCGCGGCCGCGCCCGCGGCGAGGTTCTTCCCGGCCTGGTACTTCTCGGAGTTCCCCCAGGTGCGGAGGTAGGACTCGGCTCCCGAGAAGAGGTCGTCGACGACCCCCTGACCGCCGACGATCCGGATGTCCTCGATCCAGTCCGGCACCAAGCCGTAGTGCGCGCCGCCGGCGGTGTTGAAGTCCCATGTGCGTTCGCCGGTGGTCTGCTTGTCGATCACCGAGCCGCCGTCCGTGCTGCGGAAGGGGTACTTCACCGGGTTCGGGGTGTCCCCGCCCCGTGGCGCCGGCCAGCCTCCGACACCGTTCATGTCGGTGCCGTAGCCGTAGCCGACGTTGTACTTCTCGCGCAGCGCGTCCGTGCGCTTGGCCTCCGCGCTGAAGGCCTCGGAGCCGCTCATGTACTGGGCGGCGAACCCGCCGAGCTTGTAGAGGCGTTCGGTCCAGCCCAGGTCCATCCAGCTGTGCGAGGAGATGGCGCCGGGGTACGACTCGGATTCGAGGATGTCGAAGGCCTGATCAGCGGCCTTGACGCTCATATGGTCAAGCTCCAGCATCATGTTGCGCTTCATCATGCCGCGCACCGCGTACGCGCCCAGGTCGGTCAGTCCGCGGGTGTTGCACTGCGCGCCCGAGGCGTACGAGGGGACGGCCACGCCCTTCGGGAGCCGCTTCTCCGCCTCCGGTGCCGCCGCGTTGCCGATGGGGTTGTCGTGCTGCGGGCCGCGGCAGGTCTCCGTCTTCCAGAACGTGCCGGTCGACAGGAACTGGCCCACGTTGATGGCCGTACCGAGCGTGCCGGAGTCGAAGCGCACCCCGCACAGTGCGTTGTCGAACTTGTGGCACAGGAACATGCTGCTGACGCCCAGTTCCTTCAGCTCGTCCAGGCCCCGGTCGATATCCCCCTTGCTGCACTGCGCGACGTCCAGGATCTGCTTGCAGCCGAACGGCTCCGAGGTCTCGACGCCCAGGACGACGGCCAGCTTGCCCTGCTCGATGACCTTGCGGGCCTGCGCGCTGTCCGTGACGATCCGGAACCAGCCCTTGCCCGGGCCGCCGTACATCTTGTCGATGAAGGCCTGCATGTCGTACGTCTTCTTCGCCTCGAGACGAATGGCGGTCATCTCGTCACAGCCGCGGTCCTTGAAGAAGTACACCGAGCAGATCACGCCGTTGGTGACCAGGTCGTTGACCAGCACCCGCTGGCCGCCGCGCCATGCCCGCTCGATCCAGGCGTAGTAGTTCTGCTGATGGGTCAGCGAGTCATGGGCGGGCCAGTCCTTGAAGGTGGGCCACCCATTGGGGTCGTGCTTGCCGTCGCCGCCCTTGGTGATCATGTCGAAGATGGCGAGCGAGCCGTCGGGGTAGTGCTCGGGGCAGTCCTTGAGCGCATCGGTGACGCCCTGGTCCGAGAACGGCTTGCCGCAGATCAGCCGGCCGCCGAAGCCCTCATTGGACATGATGTGGTCGTGGGCGTCGACGAAACCCCTGACGCGGCCCTGGGAGTCGGTGCCCTTGAAGGGCTCGCCCGTGACGTTGATCTGCGAGTCGGGTGCGGGCCTCGCGGACGGATCCCACCAGTTGGACTCCGCCGCGGAGCTGGGCGCCGGACCGAGCACCAGGGCGGTCACGGCGAGAAGCAGCGACACGACCGCGAGCGATCGGAGTCCGCGGCGCAGAGGTTGAACGATGGCCATCGCGTGATCCTTAAATGTGAGCGGTGCTCATATTCCGCTCTACGTTAGGGACGCGAGCCCGCAACGCCAACCCCCTGGCGGCGTTCACGTTCGGGAGTTCACCAGTCCTTGGTGCGCTTCCACGCTTGAGGTCGTCGTGAACAGCCCAGGCTGTTTCTTGAGGGTGTTTCAGGCGCCCGGTTCTCAGCGACGACTCATGAAGACGGGCGCTTGTTCACGGCGCCCCAAGGGTCGGTGGCCTACGCGTGATCAGCGCAGAGGGCGGTCGTGAGGGCCGCGCGGGCCCACTCCTCCCAGGCCTCGGGGGACCAGCCCCGGTTGTGGACGAAGAGCAGGTACAGCTCCGGGCTGAGCAGCCCGTACAGCAGGTCGGCGGCGCGGGCGGTATCGATGCCGGGG
Organism: Streptomyces cucumeris; assembly: GCF_024295805.1. Lineage (GTDB taxonomy): Bacteria > Actinomycetota > Actinomycetes > Streptomycetales > Streptomycetaceae > Streptomyces > Streptomyces cucumeris. The sequence continues at coordinate 424,943 of NZ_JANCLX010000003.1, read as the reverse complement.
CGGACGTCGGGCTTGGAGATCAGTGCCTCCGCTGCCGCGTGCTGGACGGTGTAGCGCGGGTCGGGGTCGGCGGGCCACTGCGCGGCGATCTCCGGGTCCGTGGCCGCCGCAGCCGCGATCAGCGGCATGATCGGGGCGACACGGCCGAGGATGTCGCGTACGCCCCGCAGGTGCGCGCGCAGTTGCCCGGCCGCGGTGGGTTCGGCGCACGCGGCGCGGAACCAGTCGCGGTCCATCGTGGCGATCGGTTCGGCATCGCCCGCGATGGACGTGTCGACGACATCTTTGAACAGCGCGCGCTTGTTGCGGAACACGAAGTACACGGTCTGAACGGCCACGCCCGCGCGATCCGCGACCTCCTGGAGGCTTGTCGCGCCGTACCCCTGCGCGACGAACAGGTCCCGCGCCGCCGCGACGATCTTCTCGCGGGTGCGCCGCGAGCGCTCGGCCCGCTTGTCGGGGCGCTTGACGTTCTGTCCGTCGGATCCCTTGACCGCATCCATATCGGGAGTCTATCTCTAGAGTCAGTCACTAGAGGAAGACTCTAAATTCTTGGAGGGGTAGTGATGAGTAAGACCTGGACGGCAGCGGAGCTCGACCAGGAGGCGGCGGTGCGCCGTGAGTTGGAGGACTTCTACCGGGACGGCAAGCCGCCGTGGGACAGCGGCATCACGCCGCCCGAGCTCATGGCCCTGGTGGAGTGGCCCGGCGCGCTGATGCCGGGCCAGGTCCTCGAACTCGGCTGCGGAACCGGAACCAACGCGGTGTATCTGGCCCGGCATGGCTGGCGGGTGGCGGCCGTCGACCTGGTCGACCGCGCGGTCCGGCAGGCGAGGGAGAAGGCTGCCGCAGCCGGAGCGGATGTCACGGTGCTGTGCGGCGACGCCACCCGACTCGACGAGGTGGGCGTGCCCGGCCCGTACGATCTGTTCTTCGACCTGAGCTGCTACTGCGGGATCCCACCGCACCGCCGCGACGCCTACGCGGCCGGCCTCACGCAGCGTGCCGCGCCCGGCGCACGACTGCTGATGTTCGGGTACGGGCCCGAGGCGTTCGACGACCCGATCTCCGGCGTCACCGCCGACGAACTCAGCGCCAGGTTCACCGGGTGGCAGCTGGTCGACGTGACACCCGGCACCAACCCGGTCCCGACGTTCTGGTTCACGCTGCACCGCGCCGCCGCCGCGGCGTGAGCTCAGCCGCACCGGGCGCCGTCGGGCCGCGGATGTCGGCTGCGGTCGTTCTCATACGTGTTCATCTCGTGCGCGACGCGGAGTTTCCGCCGACGGCATGGGCGACGAGCTGGCCGGCGCGGACACGTGTGACGAGGAGGCGCCTGCCACGGACCGTCAAGTCCCGCGGACATGGCCGGACATGGCGACGCGGTACGCATCGACGTGTCGGCCTTGCGTGCGTGGGCCGCTGCCGTCGGTGCCGGTGCCGGTGCCGGTGCCGGTGACGCGGATCGCGCGTACTCGTTCCGCGTGATCCGGGATTGCCTGCGTCGACGGCACATCCGCGCGGTCTTCCCGCGGCTGGTGCACCAGATCACCAGATCCGCAACAGCCTGCGCCGGGTTCAGTGTGGCGGACGACCGCCCGGAGGCGATCGCGAGGCGTAGCGGCCATCCTCGATCGGGATGCCCAGTTGACCGACGGTACAGCCCTCAGGCCGCAGGCGTCGCGGCGGCCAAGAGGGAGATCTCGGCGGCGACGGCGTCCGGGTCGGGGGCGACGGTGACACGGGCGACGCCGTCCAGGCCTGGGTGGGTACCGACGCGGACCCCGTGCTGTGCGTTGCGCAGCAGGTCGAGGTCGTTGATGTCGTTGCCGAAGGCGTTGTACTGGTCGATCCCCAGCGAGACCAGCGCCTGCCACTTGTTCGTGGCGCCCGGGGCGAAATCGATGATCGCCTCGTCGAGGTGGTGGTTGACGGTCATCCCGAGGGTGCGGCCGGCCTCTGCGAGGGCTGTCATATCGGTCGCGTCGACCACGAGGAACTTCACGACGGCAGGGAGATCGGTGAGTTCGACCTGGCGGGCGAGGCGGCCCTGGTCGACACGGCTGAGGATCGGGTGGTCGGCCGGACCGGTGTAGGCGTAGTCCCAGGGGCCGTCGGCGAGGTAGCCGGCCCGGAACCGCTCGGCTTCCGCCAGCAGTTGGCCGAGTTCGTCGGTACCGAACGCGGCACGTGCTCGGATCTGGCCGCCGACCGAGACAAGGCTGCCGTTCCCGCCTATCAGCGTGGCGGTGGGGAACGCCCCGTCGAGGACGGGCAGAAGGTCGCGGACCGGCCGGGCGGAGGCGAAGACCAGTTGGTGGCCGACACGTTCGCAGTCCTCGATGGCTGCCAAGATCTTGCTGTCGATCATCCGTCCGTCGAAGCAGAGAGTACCGTCGATGTCGAAGACCGTGGTGCTGGCGCTGGAAATGATCACGGCGAGATGATATCGAGCCGACGCCGTACACGGCCTGTTGTCCGCTGAGGTCACGGCTCCGCACCGATACCTGCCGGCGTGCGAAGAGCACAGGAGACACGGCCGAAGGATGGTCCCGTAACGACCGGTCAGGGTGCGGAATCGCGTGGCCGCCGAGTTCGCTGCCGGTATCGTCCGCTCTCCCACCTTTCGTACGGTGACCCACGCTCAGGGAGCGATGCAGATGACCGGCCGGCAAGCAACAACTCTGTGGCGTCCCACCGGCCCCGCGGAGCTGGATCTGGTTCGGGAGCTGAACTGGCGTGCCTGGCCGCCCCGGCTGCCCGAGCAGCCGATCTTCTACCCGGTCCTCAACGAGGACTACGCGGTCAGGATCGCGCGAGACTGGAACGTGAAGCACGATGGCGCCGGCTTCGTCACTCGTTTCGAGGTCGAGTCGGGGTTCTTGAGCCGGTATCCCATCCAGCAGACCGGCGGGCAGACGATTCTCGAGCTCTGGGTTCCGGCCGAGGACCTGGACGACTTCAACGCCCACATCATCGGCGAGATCCAGGTGATCCACGAGTTCCGCTGAGGCGGGGAGACTCACTGAGTGACACGCTGACCCGGTGCGGTGATCTCGGTGTGGCTGGTGTGATCTGTGCTCGTCGCGGACTGCATCCTGGTAGCCGCACCACGACACACCATCGCTGCCCGGCCTGGCGCTGGTCCGTGTCGGCGCGGAGGGCGACATCCATGAACGCCGACTCACACATCGCATGATGCGCAGGCAAGTTGGCGAGCTGCGGGGCGCAGGGTGCGGGGCGGAAGCAGGCAACACTGCCTCTCAGCCGTCGCCGAGACCGAACGATGACCGGGACGAGCCCGATCTGCCTTCCCATCACGGATTCACCACGAACAGCACGCGAGACATGCGAAAATCCGACCCCGCCGACCTCACCACGGAGAGGCCGAGCGCGCCGCTGTTTCCGGGGGGGGGAGGCCACCTATGACCCTGCCGTCGTCGAGGCCGAAGTGGCCGACGCTGCCTGACTTCTTCCACGACTGGGTGCTCGTGGACGTGGAGACCTCCGGACTGAGACCGGGACGGGACCGCGTCCTGTCCCTGGCGATGCTCACACTGGACGCACACGGCAATCAGACGGGGGAGTTCTTCACTCTCCTCAACCCGGGCTGCGACCCCGGTCCGGTCCACATCCACGGCCTCACCCCCGAGCGACTCGCCGACGCCCCCACCTTCGAACAGGTCGCGCCGCAGGTGGGGGCTCTGCTCAGCAGTCGGGTCATGGTCGCCCACAACGCGCAGTTCGACTACGACTTCCTGGCCCATGAGTTCGCCCATGTCCGCTCCTGGGCCCCGGTCAGCAGACGGTTGTGCACACTGGCCCTCAATCGGCTGGTCGGGCCCGCGACGTCCGACCTCAAGCTGGGCACCCTCGCCGCGCACTACGGCGTGCGCCAGGAGAAGGCCCACGATGCACAGGACGACGTCCGAGTGCTCTCCGGCATCCTGCGCGGCTCGCTCGGCGCCGCCGAGCGACTGGGCTTGTCCCTGCCGCTGCTGGAGTGCCCGCCCCGCCAGGACTACAGGCCGTACGTTCCCAAGACGCCCTGCCCGTATCGCAATCCCGGCCGTATGAAGTCGGGTGGGTCGCTGGTGCAGGGCATGAAGGTCGCCATCACCGGGGACACTCAGATCTCCCGCGAGGAACTGGTCGCCCGCTCGGTGGCGGCCGGCTTGAACATGATGACCTCGGTCAGCGGTCAGACCAGCGTCGTCGTCACCAATGACCCCGGCACCGCATCCGGGAAGCTGCGTCGCGCCGCGGACGAGGGCGTTCCCCTCGTGGACGAGCCGACCTACCTGCGGCTGCTGGGAAATGTACAGCCCGGCCGCGCCAAGGGCACCGCCCGTCGGCGTCCCGCAGCCGAGATGGCCGCGAGCGAGACGACCGCACAGCCGGGACCCGGACTGAGTGTCCCGGCACCGCCTACGGCCATGCCGGTCGCGCCCACCGCCGGTACGGCCCGGTCGCTCACCGGACGCAGGGTCCTGGTCCTCGGCGGCGCCCACGACGCGGCTGCAGAAGCCCGTGCCCGTGCCGTTGCCCTTGGTGCGTCCGCGGCGGTCAATCTCTCCGCCAGTGTGACCGATGTCGTCGTGCTGTCCGGCGGCGAAGCGGATCGCCGTATGCCGCGCATCACCGCCCTCGGCCTCCCTGTCCACGACGCCGACTGGCTGCTCGCCCCCACGCCTCCGCCGGCACAGAGCGCGGCTGGGAGCCGGCCGGAGACGGGAGAGGTACTGGTCCGAGGCGCCGTCATCGACCTGCCCGGCACCGGCACGGCCTGGACGGTTGCCGCCACATGGCGTCAACAGACCGTCTGCGAAGTGGACGTCGTCGCTTTCGCGGTCGACGCGCAGGAACACGTGGCCGGGGACGAGGACTTCGTCTTCTACCGCACACCCGAGCACCCGGACGGCACCGTGCGGCTCGCCACGGACGGCCCCACGGAGCAAGCCGTCATCACGGACTTGGAGCGCCTGCCCGTGGAGATCCACCGGGTCGTCATCGCCGCCGCGATCGATGGCACCGCGACCTTCTCAGACGTCGGGGCCATCGAGATCACCGCCAGCTGCGGGATCGGCGCGGCTCCGACCGCCCGAGCCACCCTCGACGCCGCCACCACAGAGCGCACCATGATCCTCGCTGAGCTCTACCGCCGAGGAGAGAGCTGGCGGCTGCGCGCCGTCGGCCAAGGCTACGACCATGGTCTGGCCGACCTCGCCCGCGGCTACGGAGTCGATGTCACCGACTGACCCACGGGCGTTCTCCGGGAGATCCGAGCCCGTCGTCGCGCACCCGGACTCGCGGCTGGGCGCTCCCGGTCACGGGTGTCCGCCGAGCCGGTCGGACACCCGTGACGGATTCACTCGGTCACCGCTTCGTGCGGGCGATGCACGCGCATGCTCGGATGCACTTCGCGCTCGATGTGCGGCATGATCTCCGGGATGTAGATCTTCTGGATGGCGTCACCGGCGTCGTGTGCCTCCCAGTCGGCGCGGCTGGCCCAGTGCTCGACCAGGACGAAGCGGTGGGGGTCCTGGTGTGACTGGTACGCCTCCCAGCTGACGCAGCCGTCTTCTGCCAGGCACAAGGGACGCATCCGGGACAGGGCGTCGGCAACAGGATCGATGCTTGCGCCCTCGGAGACCCGGATGATGACGATGAGGTCGAACAACGTGCTCCTCAGAGGTGGGCTGTGTCTTTGCCGGTAGCGCGGAGGCTCGGACAACCAGTCACGGTAGGCGATCTTTCATCGTGCGTCCCGTTCTGTCGGTTGGCCCGCCGCGAATCCAGGTCCCCCCAGGCTGCCGCCGACGGCTTCACTCCTCGAGGAGCGCTCCGGCCAGATGCGTGGCCAATGCCTCGGCCATGGGCCGCACGCCCATCGAACGCGGCAGAACGTGGTCGTCGTAGTCGCCGTCCTCGATGGACTCCGCGTTGTTGAACAGGACACGCAAGTCGGGCTCGAGCATGGTGACAAACCAGGACATGAACTCGGCTGCGTCCAAAGCTGTGTGACCGTAGAGACTTAGCCCGTGGCTTGGGTTGTAAGCCCCATGCCGTTCGGCCTCGTTGCTGAAGGTCATCGCAAACTCAACTTCCAGGCCAGTGCTGACTTCGCTCGCAGCAGTGTTGGTTGTGCAATTGGGCCACCGATCCTCGGCTTCCTGGGCGAATCGTTCAGGAGTAACCTGCCACTGCTCACCTTCAGCTGGGGCGAAGTAGTAGTTCGTGATGACGAGTGCGGCTTCATCGGGAGTCATTGATCGCTCTCTCTTCGGTCGTTCTAACCGGGGTGGTACCGAACGCTTCCCGGCACGCCCTGTTTTGCCATCAGGTACTGCCAATACGCCATGGTTTCCGGGCCGTTCGTGATGACTTCGAGGCCTTTGACCTTGCTTCCATCAGCATTGATCGCGCGACCGTAGTCCCTGATCTCACGGTTATCACCCCCATGGTTGCTGATTTCCCATGGCTTCTTAACGTCGTCGGGGAGTTGGAGCTTTTCCAGTGTGCGTGGCGATTCGCATGAATTCGGCTTCTTGACATACTTGGCGTCGAGAGCGTATCCGTCTTCTGCTCGCAGTCCATCCGCTTGCTGGACGTTCTTCTTGCCTCCGTCAGGTGGCAAGGGAAGATCGTACTCAGGATAGCCCGCGGTATCGGCCTGATAGCGGTTGGCTGGGTCCTTCTCGGTTCGATTGTTAGCGAAGTCGTGTTGATGGAGGCCGGACATCCACTTACGGAAACGGGCCTGCTCCGCTGGGCTCAATCTCTTCGCGCCGGGCTCCGGGGGGATCGGGCCCTTGGGGTTCACGCCGGGGCGTGGCGGTTTTGGCTTCAGATGGTCAGGTCGCTCGTAGAACGCTAGCAAGACGCTGCTTGGGCCCGGGGTTCCGCCCGGAGCCTTCGCTGCCACCGGGATCGCGGGCATCGGCACACGCAAGGGAGGCGCCGGGAAGATGGACGGGAGGCCCGGGTCCCAGGGAGCTGAAGGTTCGGGCAGCTTCGCCCGGCGGCCCGATCCGTCGAGAATTCCTGGAATCCGTCCCAACCCGTTGATCTTCGTGTCGGCGCAGACTGCCTCGTTGAGGCCATGGTCGTTGTCGTTGTCATACACGGAATCGGGGGGAGACCACAGCTTATCGTTCTTGGCGTCCTCCACGTGCCCGGCGTAGGCGTCGCAGGAGTCCGCAATCTCATGGCAAGCCGTGGCGATATTCGCCAACAGTGCCTCGTTCTGAGTTGTTTTTGAGGGGCGGTCACCCCTGCCTATGAAGATGTCGAAGTAGCTGACAAATCCCGTGACTGCTTGTCCGGCCCAGTCCTTGACCAGTATCTGCTGGCCTGTCTGCGCGCTGATTCGCGTCTCATCCAGTAGTTCCCCAGCTTTACGCCAAGCTTTCCCTGCCTCCTTGGCCCTGCTCGGGTTTCCGCGCGGCCCTGTCGTGGTGAAGTCGTCCCACCAGGTCTCTTTGTCGACGACTTCCGGGAGGTCATCCTCACTGCCGGTCGGGTCGCACTGACTCGGAGCTGGACTTCTGAGCATATTGATGGCTTCGTCCGGCGAGAACTTGTTCAGCATCGATGCTGCGACCTTGCTGTCCGTCCGCAGGAAGTCGAAGGCCATTTGCATCACGTTGGCGGAGAGGTTGCCCATGGTGTACGTGGAGAAAGCCATCTGAAACACTGCTTCACGTGCGGCACCCTGGTACAACTTCGCGAAGTTGCGTCCCCCCTCGTCATCGCCGGCCATGCCTTTGGAAGCCCCCAACGCCACTACCAAGGCGTTGACGACCTCCACGAGGAAGTTCATGTGCTTGTTGAAACCGCCGGAAATGCCCACTAACTGGTCTGATTTGACGTGTACGTCTGCCACTGCTGCTTCTCCCCCAGAGCCGAACCACAACCCGAACAGCTTATCGAGAGCAACTCACGGGACCCCTGTGCGACTTGCGGAGAGGCGGGTCTGGTTCGACGCGGGCTTCCTTTCTGGCGGATAGGGGGAAAGTGCGTACCGAGGGAGAGCCCCGGCACACCAACATGGGTGTGTCCAAAGCGAGGTGCTGGGCCGTTGCTTCCTCGGGCGGGCCTGGAGCGGCAAGTGGCGTGCGACGCCGGGTCCTCGCGCGCGTCCATGCGTATGACACTCTGGCCGCATGACGTGGAACGGTGACGAGTACCAGTCGCGGTTCGACCGCATCGCCGCCGAGGGTGGGGACATTCACGGTGAAGCCGCGCTGGTCCGCTCCTTCGGGCCCAGCACGGTCCTCGACGCGGGGTGCGGCACCGGACGGGTGGCCATTGAGCTGGTGCGTCACGGGATCGAGGTGGTGGGCGTGGACACCGATGGGTCGATGCTCGCCACCGCCCGGCGGCTGGCGCCGGAGATCCGCTGGTATCAGGAGGACCTTGTCCACCTCGACCTGGCGTTGTCGTTCGATGTCGTCGTGCTGGCGGGCAATGTCCCCCTGTTCACCCCGCCGGGAACGGAACCGGCCCTGGTGGCCGGGGCGGCGGCCCATGTGCGTCCGGGCGGCCGTCTCGTCGCGGGTTTCGCCCTGGACCGCGGTTACACGCTGGACGACCACGACGCGCACTGCCGCGCGGCGGGGCTCACCCTGGAGGCCAGGTACGCGACGTGGTCCCGTGATCCTTACGCCGACGGGAAGTACGCCGTTTCCGTGCACCGGAAGCCCTGAGTGCCCGATGCCACGGGCGGTGGCATCTCAGGGGACGGGGCCTTCCTCCTGGTCGCCGTGCGCACGGGCGCGGGTCGCGAGGCGGTCGGCGAGTGCGATGACGAGGTCGCGCAGTTCGTCGGGGCGCTCGATGATGAACGGCCGGTCGAGGGCGGCGAGGAGCGGGGGCAGCCAGTCGAGTCGCTCCGCCCGTAGTTCCACGTGCCGCCAGCGCTCGGTCGCAGGGGCCGTGCCGGGTGCAGAGGCGGGGTCCTCCACGCTCGCGACGCCAGCCGGAAAGCGGGTGCGGATCTGCTCGACCGTTCCGTGGATCCGCAAGGTCACCTCGTGCCGGTACGCCGCGGTGGCGAACCCGGACAGGACACGCTGAGCCGGGTCCACTCCGGCGGGTGCCTCGAACGACCCGGGAAGGGTTCTGGCGTCCGTGATGCGGTCGAGCCGGAAGGTACGGTCCTCGTCCTCCCCGATCCCGGGATCCGTACCGGTGACGTACCACCGGCCCGAATGGGCCACGAGTCCGTACGGGTGCAGGGTGCGGTCGCTGCGGCGGCCGTCGCGGTCGGTGTACCTGATCGAGACCGGTCGGCGGTGACGCACCGCATCGGCGACGGTGAGCAGGACCCCGGCGTCGGGGGTGGCGAACTCGCCGGACGGTTCCGTGAAGGCGAGGGATTCCAGGACCGTGGCGAGCCGGCGGGCGAGGCGCTCGGGCAGTACCCGCCGGATCTTGGCCGCCGCCGTTTCGCTCGCGGTGGCTGTCGTCGTCATCAACCCCGTTCGGCGGCCGGCGACCAGTCCGAGCAGTACGGCGAGCGCCTCGTCGTCGCTGAGCATGAGCGGAGGTACGCGGTAGCCGGGGGCGAGGCGGTAGCCGCCGTAGCGGCCGCGCACCGCCTCGACGGGTACGTCGAGGTCGATCAGCTGGTCCACGTATCGCCGCACGGTGCGTCCGTCCACGCCGAGCCGGTCGGCGAGTTCGGCCATCGTCCGGGTGCCGCCCGACTGCAGCAGTTCCAGGAGCGTGAGCACGCGGCCGGTGGGTCGGGACATGTTCCGAGGCTAGCGCGAATACTGGACGGAATCTGTCCAGTATGTGTTCTAGCGTCCGAGGTGCAACGGCTCAACGCATCTCACGCATCCAGGGAGAGCATCATGGACTTCGTCTCGATCCGGGTCATCACCGGTGATGTCGCACGCCTCGTCTCGTTCTACGAGAAGGCCACCGGGGTCTCGGCGGCCTGGGCCACCGAGGACTTCGCCGAACTCAAGACGCCCGGCGCCACCCTCGCCATCGCGAGCACACGTACCGTCCCGCTGTTCGCGCCGGGCTCTTCCCGCCCGGCCGACAACCACAGCGTGATCATCGAGTTCCTGGTCGATGACGTGGACCGCGTGTACGAGAACCTGACCGGCTTCGTGTCCGACTTCGTCAACGAGCCGACCACGATGCCCTGGGGCAACCGGTCGCTGCTGTTCCGTGACCCTGACGGCAACCTCGTCAACTTCTTCACCCCGGTCACCCAGGCGGCCATGGAGAAGTTCGCCCGTTGAGACCGGGCGCACTCGCGGGCGGGATCAGGCGTTCTGCTGCTGCGGGTGCAGGTCGAGCGCGAAATGCGGGGCGAGCGCCCGGAGGAAGTCGGGGGCATCGAAGACCTCGCCGGCGGTGACGACGCCGACGGCCTTGGTGCGGCCGGTCAGGACGCGCTCGAGGGCCTCGGCGACGAGGGGTGCGGTGACGGCGTAGATGTCCTGGCCGGCGGCCGTGGCCCGGCGTTCGGCTCCGCCGGAGCGCACGACCACGTCGACGAGGAAGGTCTGGTCGGAGCGCCCGCTCTCGTCGGCGGCGGTCGGGGCCGGTGTGTGGGAATCCGCGATGTCGCGGACCGCCTCGGCGCTCATGTAGGTGGTCACCTCGGGGATGGACAGATGCTGGGGAACGGTGACGACGTCCGCCATCGTGAACTCCCCGATCACCTGCCGGGGGCCCATCGGTTCCGGGAAGGCCCACTCCAGGGTGGGCGCGGCGTCGGTGCGGCGCTCCCACTGTCCGCCGCTGTAGCGCAGGCGGTGGTCGCCGCGCCGCTCGCGGGAGACCGCGCCCGACAGCCGGGTGCCGGTGGTGGGGTGCCAGCTGCTGAGCCCGTAGACGATGTGGGCCTCGTCGGCCTCGGTCCAGTCGCCCATCGCCGCGGTGGCCAGCAGGTCGCCGAGGCCGCCGAAGAAGGCCATGGCCGGGACGATCACCGCGCCCGCCTCCCGGGCCCGCTCGCGGTAGTGGGCGAAGGTGTCGAGGTTGGCCTCGAGCTCGGCGGCCACGTCCAGGTAGGGGATGCCCGTGCGGAGCGCGGCCTCGATGACGGGGCCGGTGGTCGAGGCGAAGGGGCCGGCGCAGTTGATGACCGCCGCCGTGCCCGCCAGGGCCCGGTCCAGCGAAGCCGGGTCCTCGACCGATGCCACCCGGGCCTCCAGCCGGTGCTCGCGGGCCAGTTCCTCCAACGGCTGCGCGTTGCGCCCGGACAGCACCGGCACGAACCCACGCGCGGCAAGCTCCGCGACCACGAACCGCCCGGTGTGACCGTACGCGCCGAACACCGCCACCAGCTGACCTGACCCCATGACACTCTCCTGTGCACTCGAACGCCCGCCGCGATGTCGAGCCGCCGCGGTCTGACACCCACATCCTGTCCGTGCGGCGGCACCCCTCACGAGTGTCGGAAACGACATGCCGCGTACAGTTTCGGACATGGCTGCTGTCGCCCTCGCCGTCACCGACGGCATGCTCCACTACGAACTGTCCGTGGCCGTCGAGATCTTCGGATCCGACCTGACCCACATCGTGGATCCCTGGTACGACTTCACCCTCTGCGGAAGCGGTCCGGTACACGTCGGCCGTTTCCGTCTCGAACCCGACCACGGATTCGACCACCTCGCACAGGCGGACACGGTGATCGTCCCCGGCTGGGCCGACACCGACCGCGAACCGCCCGCCGAGCTGGTCGAGGCGGTACGTGCCGCCCATGAGGCCGGTGCCCGGGTGGCCTCGCTGTGCACGGGTGCCTTCGTCCTCGGCGCGGCGGGACTGCTCGACGGCAGGCGCGCCACCACGCACTGGGCCCACACCGATGAGCTGGCCCGGCGCCACCCGGCGGCCACCGTCGATCCGGACGTCCTCTACGTCGACAACGGCGACGTCCTCACCTCCGCGGGCAAGGCCGCCGCCATGGACCTGTGCCTGCACCTGGTCCGCCTCGACCACGGCTCGGCCGACGCCAACAAGATCGCCCGACGTCTGGTCATCCCACCCCATCGCGACGGCGGCCAGGCCCAGTTCATCGCCACCCCCCTCCCCGCCCCGGGCAGCAACCATCCGCTGGACGGGCTCTTCCCCTGGGCGCTGGAGCGGCTGGACCAACCGCTCACCGTGGAGGATCTGGCCCGCCAGGCCCGTATGAGCTCCCGCCACCTCGGCCGCCACTTCAAGCACCTCACCGGCACCACACCACTGCAATGGCTCCACGCCCAGCGCATCCGCCACGCCCAGGAGCTACTGGAGACCACCAACGCCACCGTGGACACCATTGCCGCCGCCACGGGCATGGGCACCGCCACCACCCTGCGCCGCCACTTCCACCGCAGCGTCGGCGTCCCGCCCGATGCCTACCGCCGCACCTTCCGCCCCTGAGGCGGCGGTAAATCCTAGAAAGAACCCCACTGTTCAAGCACCCCTCACATGTGTCGGCAACGTCCCGGGACACGCTGTCCGGAGTGTCCGCGGTGGCGGGCCCGCCAGGTGGCACGGCGATGCGGAATCCCGCGACACCGCAGGTCACGGCGGCGACGTTGCCGCGGATCGCGGTGGACGCGGGACGTCGTCACCCGGCGGGACGCGGTCGTGTGTACCTGATGAGCCGCTCCGGGTCACCGAGGCGAAGGCTGAACCGATGGGAATCAGTCACCATCATCCAGTTCGGCTCGCAGCTTGATGGCGAGGAATCGACCCTCCTGCGACACATGTCGCACGGCTGATTGGGGAATTCGCGATGACCGATGCACTGCCGGGTCGCGCCGTGAGGTCGTCGGTGTGGGTGGAGGAACGTCTGCCCGGCTACCACCGCTACCCGGCCGCACCGCCCGCGCGCTCTCATCTCGCCAGCCGGCATCGGCATGTCTTCCGTGTGCGCGCGGACGTCCTGGTCCGTCATGACGACCGCGATATCGAGTTCATGGATCTGGCGGAGGAGTTGCGGCAGTGGTGGGGCGCCGGGGAGCGGGAGTTGGGCTCGGCGTCATGCGAGGCCGTGGCGCGGGAGCTCGGCGACTACCTGATCGGCAAGGGACTGCCCGTGCTGGAGACCGCTGTGGCGGTGGTCGACGAGGGCGGAGCCAGGGTCACCTGGAGCGTCGCCGACTGAGTCGCGGTGCCTGCGCGACGGGTCGAGTACAGGTGGGCTCCCGTCGGCGTCGGTCCCGATGCACGTGCGCACCCCCACCACATCGCGGCCTCTCCGGCCGACTGACACCGTACGGAGGTGCGCATGACGCACTCGGTAACCGTTCGCCACAACTTCGAGACAGCTCATCGACTGCCCCATCTCGGCGGTAAGTGCACGAACCTCCACGGTCATTCCTGGTGGTGTGAGGTCACGGTGTCCGCACCGCGGACCGACCGCGGCACCGTGGCCGAGTTCGGCGACTTCAAAGCCGGGATCAGGACGTGGATCGACACATGGCTCGACCACGGCACCATGCTGGGTGCCGCTGACCCCCTCGTCGGCGCACTCGGCGAGGAGAAGTGCAAGATCTTCCGGTTCGGAGCGCAGGACGATCCCACCGATGCCGAGAAGCTGGCGGCGGATCTGACAGCTCCCACCGTGGAGAACGTTGCCGAGCTGGTGTTCCGCGTGGCCCGGGCAACCCTGGAATCGATCTCCCATGCCAGCGGTGCGTCGATCACCCAGGTCAAGGTGTCCGAAACACACGTCAATGCCGCGTCCTACCGACCCGTTCCGTAGGACGCGTAGGACGCGGCATGGACTTCGCATTCCATCCGAGGAGGGCACGATGACATCAGTCGCCAACGACCCAGTGGTGCAACTGGGTGCGGAGAGCGGGCTGTCGAACGGTATCGACGACGGGAACCGGCAGATCGAGACGCTCGTGCGTGAGCTGATCGGCTTGATCGGTGAGGATGTGGAACGGGAGGGTCTGAGAAAGACTCCTGAGCGGGTGCGCAAGGCGATGCAGTTCCTCACGGAGGGGTACGGCGTCAAGGTCTCCGACGTCATCGGGGACGCGATATTCGAGGAGGACACCCACAATCTGGTGGTCGTCCGCGACATCGAGTTCTACTCGCAGTGCGAGCACCACATGCTGCCGTTCTTCGGCCGCGCACACATCGCCTACCTCCCCACCGGAAGGGTTGTCGGGCTCTCCAAACTCCCGCGGCTGGTCGACATGTTCGCCCATCGCCTCCAGGTCCAGGAGCGCCTCACCGAACAGATCGCGGACGCGCTCGACGTGGCCCTCGCCCCGGCCGGTGTCGGAGTCGTCGTGGTCGCATCCCATATGTGCATGATGATGCGGGGTGTGGAGAAGCAGTGCTCGTCGACCTACACCTCCTCCTTCCGCGGGCTGCTGGAGACCGGCCCCGCACGCTCGGAATTCCTGCACCTGGTCGCTCCGGCCGGCGCGCGATATGAGCGGAGTTGAGATGTCGTATTCCGATGAGGACACCAGCCTCATGCGCATCGCGCTCGATCAGGCACACAGCGCCATCCGGGCCGACCAGTTGCCTTTCGGGGCCTGCGTCGTCGTGGCGGGGCAGGTCATCTCCGCCGCACACAACACGGTGTTCGCCGATCAGGACGTCACACGGCACGCCGAAGTCAACGCGCTCCGGGAAGCCTGCCGGGCGCTCGACCGGATCGACCTGGCCGGCGCGACGGTCTTCACCTCCTGTGAACCGTGCCCGATGTGTCTGGCCGCGTGCTTCTGGGCCGGTGTATCCCGGATCGTGTATGCGGCACGGGTGGCCGACGCCCAAGCCTGCGGCATCCGCCAATTGGCCAACGCCCCGGAGCATCTGACCGCACTCGCCGAAGCGGGGATCGAGATCATCGGCGATGTCCTGCGGGAAGAGGGACGGGCTGTCTTCGCCGGACTGGAGACCGTTCCCGTCTGCTGATGTCCGGACCAGGCAGGAACGGTGACGCAAGAACACCCACGCGCATGCTGACATGCTGAGGAGATCCCGCGCGCTATGAGCAGCACACTCCTTCCCCCGGACAGCCGCGGCCGGGAACTGTGGTGCGGCGAAGCCGGCTACGAGACCGCTCGGCGCGACGCGGTGTGGAACGCCCGAAAGCCCGACCGTGGCCCGGACCTCATCGTGCAGGCCGCATCGGAGCAGGATGTCAGCGCGGCGATGGACTACGCCCGCGGCCGGGGAATGAAGGTCGCGGTCCGGGCAGGTGGCCACAGTCTGTGGGGCTCGGCCTTGCGGGAGGGCGGGCTGCTCATCGACCTCTCCCGGATGCGTGAGGTCTCGATCGACCCGCGACAGCGCACGGCCACCCTGGAGCCCGGCGTCACGGCGCTGGACCTCGCCACGGCGCTGGCCGAGCACGGGCTGGCCTTTCCCGTGGGGCACTGCGCCACTGTGGCCCTCGGCGGGTATCTGCTCGCGGGCGGGCTGGGATGGAATCTCGGCACCTGGGGCCCCGCCTGTTCCAGTCTGGAATCACTGGAACTCGTCACCTCTGCAGGTGAGGTGGTCACTGCTGATGCCCACCACAACGCCGATCTGTTCTGGGCGGCCCGGGGGGCGGGAACCGGCTTCTTCGGTGTCGCGACCCGGTTCACGGTGCGGCTGTATCCCGCACCACCGGCCATCCGGACCAGTTCCACGGTCCATCCACTGACAGCGGCCCCGGCTGTGGGTGCCTGGCTCGACCGGGTCGCACCGGTCCTCCCGGACTCGGTGGAGCTACGGGTGCTGATACGCGCGAACGCCCCGGCCACCGGCTCCCTCGGCGGGACCGGCAGCCTCGAGGTCGGCGCCATCGCGTTCGGCGACTCGGCCGGCGAGGCCGACGGCTCACTCCACCAGGTCTTCCATCAGCTCATGGCCGAGACCGGGGCGGCCAGGGCCCCCAGCGCGACGACCACACTGCCCGGACTGCTCGACGCGAGTCCGCCACTCCTGCCGGACGGCCGACGCTACAGCGGAGACGCGCTGTGGTCCGACGCACCCGTAGGGGATCTCCTCCACCACATCGCCCGGGCGGCAGCCGACGCGCCATCCGATGAGTCGGTCATCCTCGTCTGCCCCTCGCCACCGTCCCTCCACGGCGGTCGCCTGCCCGACGCCGCCTTCTCGATGGCCGGGAAGACTCTGGTCCTGCCGTATGCGATCTGGGCCGACGAGACCGCCGACCAGCGGAACCGAGAGTGGCTGAGCGCCCTCACCACCACCCTCGGACCCCTCGCCCACGGCCACTACGTGGGTGAGGCCGATCTCGATCGCGACCCGTCGCGCAGTGTCCGCTCCTTCGCGTCGGCGAACTGGGAGAGGCTGCAAGCCCTGCGGGCCGTACACGACCCGCAGGGCATCTTCCACTCGTTCCCCGGATCGGACGGGCAGCCCCGGCAACGACCGGCCAACATCCCGTCATCATGGGAGACTTGAGGCACGACAAGCCCCGACATATACGTCCAGTCGTGCGTGGTCTTCAAGAGGGCCTGGAGCAGGGGAACAGGAAGGCGCTGATGTATGGCTGCCCACCGGTCGGCTGAGAAGCCGCACCCTCATCCGGAACACCGACAGCCGACCGGGGGCGGCAGGCCGTCGGGGTCCGCCGGCCTGGCCCCGGCGCCGCGTGCGTGGCTCGGGATGATCGCGGCTCTGGCCGCGCTGGTGGTCGTCGTGCTCGGGGTGCTGTTCGCCGGGCAGAGCGAGCCCGGCACGGTGGACCGGTGGATCGTCGAGCCGACGGCGGACAGTGTGCGCGGGCCGTGGCGGAACGTCGCGCTGGCGATGGACTTCTGGGGGGAGCCCGCCGGGGCGGCGATGCTGGTGCCGGCCGCCGTGGCGGGCTGTCTGCTGCTGCGGCGTCCTCGCGCGGCGGTGTTCATCGTCGGCGCCGTCGGGATGGCCGTGGGGGCGACCACACTGCTCAAGCATCTGATGGGGCGCACCATCCACGGCGACGACAACCTGTCCTACCCGAGCGGGCACACCGCCTTCCTCACCGCGCTCGCCCTCGCGGTGGCGCTGCTCGCCACCGGCCGGTTCGGCCTCGGCAGGGTGGCCGGCACATCACTGGTGCTCGCCGTCGCGCTGGTGGCCGGTGCCGCGATGGGATGGGCGCAGGTCGCCCTGGGGGCGCACTACCCGACCGACGTCCTCGGCGGCTGGTGCACCGCGCTGGCGGTGGTACCGGCCACCGCGTGGGTGGTCGACCGGGTCGCCGACGACGTTCGGTGGGAGGGCCGCTGACATCGCCTCAGGCCAGTCGGCGGAAGACCGGCCTCACCGGCCGTCCGCCCAGCCACGGCGTGGGGTCGGCGGCGTCCAGCGCCTTCCGGTACACCGCACACGCTTGGGCCACCACATCGACGGTGTGGTCGATGTCGGCGTCGTCGAGCGCGCTGCTCACCACGAACGACGGGGCCAGCACCCCGCCCGCGAGGAGTTGTCGCAGGAACAGGGTGCGGTAGTGCTGTGACGGCTGCCGGTTCTCGTCGAGGGTGGCGAAGACCAGGTTGCTGGCCCGGCCCCGGACGACGATGTGGTCGCCGACGCCCATACTGGCCGCGGCGTCGCGCACACCGGCCGCCAGCCGTTCGCCGAGGGTGTGCAGCCGCGCGGTGATGCCCTCCTCGGCATACGTGGTCTGCACGGCCATCGCGGCGGCCAGCGAGTGCGTTTCCGCGCCGTGCGTGGTGGACAGCAGGAACACCCGCTCGCCGGAGTGGCGCAGCCCGCCCCGCTCCATCAGATCGCGCCGTCCGGCCAGCGCGGAGACGGCGAATCCGTTGCCCAGCGCCTTGCCGAACGTGGAGAGGTCGGGGACGGCGCCGTACAGGCCCTGCGCGCCCGCCTCGGACCAGCGGAAGCCGGTGATCATCTCATCGAAGATCAGTACGCACCCGTGCCGGTCGGCCAGCTCACGCAGGCCCGCGAGATACCCGGGCGGCGGCTCGGTGTGGGTGGCGGGTTCGAGGATCAGGCAGGCGATCTCCCCGGCGTACCGGGTGAGCAGTTCCTCCGTGGCGGTCAGGTCCCCGTAGGGGAACGTCACGGTGAGTTCGCCGGTCGCCGCCGGAATGCCCGCGGACATCGGCGTGGTGCCGATGAACCAGTCGTCGACGGAGAAGAACGGATGGTCGGCGCAGAGGGCCACCCGCGGGCGCCCGGTGGCGGCGCGGGCGAGGCGCACCGCGGCGGTGGTGGCGTCGGAGCCGTTCTTCGCGAACTTCACCATCTCGGCGGTCGGCACCGTGGCCAGGAAACGTTCCGCGGCCTCGACCTCCATGATGGACGGCCGGACGAAGTTGCTGCCGCGGTCGAGTTCCCGCCGCACCGCCTCGGTCACGCGTGGGTGGGCGTGGCCGAGGCTGACCGACCGCAGGCCGGAGCCGTACTCGATATAGCGGTTGCCGTCGATGTCCCACACATGAGCGCCGCGGCCGTGGCTGATGACGGGGGCGAGGTTCTCCGGGTACTGGTCGTCGCCCTTGGCGTAGGTGTGCGCGCCCCCGGGGATCAGGGCGTGCAGCCGCTCGTTGGCCGCCTTCGACCGGGGCAGCCCGAACTCTTCGGTGTCCACGCTCACGTCAGCTCTCTTTCTGCTTCAGGGCCTCGGCGAGGCGCGGAGCCTCCCGGTCCCGCCGCGACATCGAGACGGCCGGCAGCGGCCACGCGATGGCGAGTTCCGGGTCGTCGAAGGCGATCGTCACATCCTCGGCCGGATCGTGCGGGCGGTCGATCCGGTACGAGGTGTCGGCGGTGTCGGTCAGCGCCTGGAAGCCGTGTGCGCAGCCCGCCGGGATGTACAGGGTCTTCTGCGTCTCACCGGACAGCTCGAAGGTCGCGACGTTGCGGTACGTCGGTGAGTCCGGCCGCAGATCGATGACGACGTCGAAGATCTGTCCGTACGAGCAGCGCACCAGCTTGGCCTCACCCGCGCCGGAGCGCAGATGCAGACCGCGCAGTACGCCCCGGACCGAGCGCGACACGCTGTCCTGGACGAAGGCGTCCGGGTCCAGGCCCACCGAGCGGACCACGTCGGCGTCGAAGGTGCGGCAGAAGAAGCCGCGTTCGTCGGCGTACGGGGTCGGTTCGAAGAGGTACGCGCCGGAGATCTCCGGGATCGCGGTCGCTTTCATGATGTCTCCTGCCGGGCGTGTGCGTGTGCGTGTGCTTGGGCGGCCTTCGGGAAGAGTGCCTTGGTCAAGGCGGTGAAGTGGTGCTCGAGTTGGCGGGTGACGGCCGCGTTCCGCTCGCTGAGGGTCCGCCGCAGCTCGGCCGATCGCTTCTCCAGCGCCCGGAATTGCTCCAGCAGCCGGTCGGCGTCGACCTCGCGGGCCGGGTGGCAGTAGGTGTCCAGCCCCATCCGGGCCATGAGCGAGTCGCTCTTCGCCGCGTAGGTGAGGGCGAGCGTGGGTGTGCCGGTCTTCAGCGCACAGATCAGGTTGTGGTACCGGGTCGCCACCACGGTGTCCGCAGCGGCCATCTCCGTCATCAGGTCGGCCAGCGAGGCCGCCTCGGCAGCGGTGACCAGCGGCGAGTCCACCGCGTCGAGGATGGCGGCGACGACCGTGGCATCGCATGCGTCACCGGTGAGCAGCCGGACCGGCCTTCCCTCCTCGGCCAGCGCGCGGACGAAGCGGATCGTGCCGTCGAGATAGCGGCGGTGGATCTCCTCGGCACGGGCGCGGTCGTCGTTGCCACCGTGGAAGTCCATGACACCGACACAGACCAGGCCCGGCGGGCCCGAGGGCGCCCCCGCCGGTGACGTCGGCAGGGCGAACGCGAGGTCCGGGTGGACCTCGTCGCGCGCGGTGTCCACGCCCATCTCCCGCATCGCGTCACGGGACAGGGTGTCCCGGTACGACCGGTACGCGGCCAGCCGCGCGGACCGGCGCACCAGGGCCCGGGTCGCCCGGTCGCGGATCGCGGCGGCGCCGACGCCGACCAGCGCGACCTTGGTGCCGAACAGCCGGCCGGACGCGCAGAGCAGGAACAGCGCGTACGGGAAGCCCCACGGCCGCAGCGGCAGCGTGGCCTCCAGGACGCCCATGCCCGGCACGATCACGACGTCGTGCCTGCGCACCCAGGCCGCGGTGCGGACCGCGTCGACCAGCTTGCCCAGTCCCTTCCCCGCGATCGAGCCCGCACGGGACGCGGTCCGGTACTCCCCGCGGTACCAGTGCAGCCGGGTCGCGGGGATCCCGTACCGGGCCGTGACGACCTCGGGTCCGCCGCACAGCGCGTCCACGATCGCGTCCGGGTGCTCGGCGCGCAGATACCCGAGCACGGCTTCCAGCGATCCGTCGTTGCCGAGGTTGCCGGAGCCGAGCAGGCCGAACACCCCGACGCGTACGGGGGGTCTCATGGTCGCCGCCCCTCACGTCCCGCGACGAGGTCGTCGACGGAGACGGTGAGCCGGTCCGGATCGACCGGGGCGCGGTCCTCGACCCGCTCACCGGCGCCCGGCCGGACCCGGCTCGTCATCCAGTCGCCCAGGTGGCGGTAGCACGCGCGCCGGTCGGCCGCGGACAACGGCGCCCGCCGGATCGCCGAGACGAAGCCCAGGACATACTCGGCGAGCAGCCGGGGCGTCGGATGCAGCGCGCCCGCCCGGCGCGGATCCAGATTGACGCACCGGGAACGCTTGGAAGGGTTCGCCCGCTCGGCGCGGGTGGGGTGGTCGCGGCGGAAGTACAGCAGCTCCGGCACCTGATGGAAGGGGCCCTGGAGGACGAGCTGGGCGACGAACGTGCGGTCCGCGTGGTGGTAGCTGTCATGCGGCCGCACCCGGCGCAGCATGTCGGCACGCATCACCCCGTAGAAGTCGTCGCCACCGGGCTCGAACAGGAAGCTGCGGAAACGCTCCGGAGCGTCGGGCGAGGCGGTGGCGAGCTTGTACTCGTAGGGGACCTTGACCTGTCCTTCGCCGTCGATGACCGCCTGGTCGGAGTGGGCGAGGACGATCTCCGGCCGTTCGTCCAGCGCCTCCACACAGCGGCGCAGCAGGTCCCGGGCGTAGAGGTCGTCGTGCGAGGCCCACTTGAACAACTCGCCGCGGCACCGGGTGAAGACGTAGTTGTGGTTCGGCGCGGCGCCGATGTTCCGGGTCAGCCGCAGGTAGCGGATACGCGAGTCCTGCGCGACGTACTTGCGGCAGATCTCCTCGGTCCCGTCGGTCGAGGCGTTGTCGGAGATGACCAGCTCGAAGTCCTCGTAGGTCTGCCCGAGGAGGGCGTCGAGCGACTCCGCGAGGTACTCCTCGCCGTTGTACACGGGCAGGCCGATGCTCAGCCTGGGTCGGGCGGTCATGGCGTCCTCACTTCGGGAATGGAGTCCTGGTGGTGCCCGCGCAGGGCGGAGCGGAGCTGGAGCCACCACACGGCGGAGCCGGTGAGGGTCGCGGTGGCGACGCCCCAGGCCGAGCCGACCGTGCCGGCCAGGGCCGCGCCGCCGAGCCCGCCCGCCACGTAGCAGGCGGACGCGAAGAGCTGGCAGCGCAGACTGCGCCGGGCCGCGGCGAGCGCGCGCAGCCCGGCCGCCGCGCCGGTGCCGAGGCCGGCGCCCGCGACACCGAGGGTGACCGGCACGATGAGCTGGGCGGCGGACGTCCAGACGTCGCCGAGCACAAGCTCACCGAGCCGGTCCGGCATCAGCAGCAGCGCCCCGCCCCAGAGCAGCGCGGCGACGGCCTGCCCGCCTCCCAGCAGGAAGCAGAATCTGCCCAGGCGGTCCGGGGCCTGCCGCAGCACCCGTGCCGCCTCCGCGACGGTGACCAGCGAGAGGCCCATCAGCACGGCGAGGAACGGGCCGAGCAGCAGCTCGGCACCCCGGACCGCACCCACCGCGCCGACCCCGGCGATCGCGCCGAGCCCGTACGCACGCAGCTGGCTCGCGCCGCTGAGGCTGACGTTCTCGACGAGGTACCGGTAGCCGAGGTCGCGCTGCTCGCGGAGCCATACGCGGGCCTGGGCCGTGCGGGGCAGGATGCCGGACTGGACGTAGCCGTACCCCGCGGCCACCGTGGCGGACGCGCCCCAGGCGAGCACGAAGGCGGCCACGCTGCCCACCCGGGCCGCCACCACCATGGCCGGGACGAGCGCGACGCCCCACACGAGGTCGTTGACGAACGCCTTCTTCCCCGTGCCCGCGGCGAAGAACGCGTACCGCCAGGCGTCCTGGAGCAGCAGTCCCGGCAGCATGACGCCGAGACAGGCGAACGCGGGCCCGACCTGGCCGCCGAGGGCGAGGCCGGCCACCAGACACCCCGCGCCGATCGCGGCACCGACGCCGAGCGCGGTGCCCGACGACCGGGCCACCGCCCCGCGCCAGGCCGTGTCCGGCACACCGCTGAAGCGCACCACGAGCGGGTCGGTGGCCAGGCCCCGGGAGACGTTGAGCACCACGCCGTAGGTCACCCAGGCGAGGCTGAACACGCCGAACGCGGTCACCCCCAGCGAGCGGGCCACGTAGATCCCCACCGCGAAGTTGCTGATGCTGGAGGCCGCCTGGTCGGCCAGGCCCCAGGAAAGACGGCCGGCGAAGGCCCGCCGGGTGGATCCCGCCGGTGCCGTCGCCCTCTCCTCCTCGGTGGTCATCCGCGTCATGCCTTGATCAGACCGGCGCCGTGCAGGGCGTCGGCCGCGGCGGCGACGGTGTCGAACGGCAGCCCGGACCGCTCGGCCACGTCCAGCAGACCGTGCTCGCCGTCGGAGAGGCTGAGCACCCAGAGCATGGCCATCTGGGCCTGCTTCGCGTCGCTGCGGCCACCAAGGGAGTCGTACAACCCGCGCCGCCCCAACTGCGGTTCGCCGTACGGGCTGAGATTGACGTACCGCCGGTTGCGGTCGAGTACCGCGAACGCCTCGCGGCAGACGGCGAGCGTGTCCGCCATCGCCTCCGGGGAGACGAAGTCCGGGTTGTCCGCCGAGGTGTGGTACTCGGGGTACCCGGCGTACGGGGTCCGGCTGAGCGACCCCACACCGAGGTCGAACCCGGGGGAGCAGTACTGCCGCTCGTCGTAGCCGTACGGGGTGAACTCGTCCACGCGGTGCGGGCGTTCGGACGCGGCGAGCACATACTGCAGCACCCGGTCGATCTCCGCGTCGCCGCGTCTGCTCCGCTTGTACGTCAGATGGCCCGTATCGCCGGCGCAGGCCAGCACCAGCCCGTGCTTGACCTGCTCGATCCGCTCGGCGTTGCGGGCCAGCCAGGTGATCGCCCCGATGGTGCCGGGCGCGTAGATGAACCGGTAGGTGTAGTACGGCGTCTCCCGCGCCAGCGCACGGGCCAGGAACGTGGCCACCGCGATACCGGCCAGGTTGTCGTTGGCCAGCGACGGGTGGCAGACATGGCAGGAGACGATCACCTCGTCGGGGACCTGACCGGGGATCACATGCTCGGCATAGGTGAGGTGGCCGTCGGCGAGCGTGGAGTCGATCCGCACCTCGTAGTCCCCGTCCGGCAGCGCGTCCAGGGTCTCCTGGGCCAGACAGAACCCCCACTGGGGTGTGTAGTAGCTGGTGCGGTACGGCACCAGCGACGGCTGGTCCGGAAGGGTGTGCAGATGGGCGCGCAGCTCGGTGAGCGGCATGGTCCGCGCCACCGGCACGCTGTAGCCGAGCACATGCAGACTGGACGCCCGGAAGTCGACGACCCGGTGGCCCGTGGAGTCGGCGATGTACGCGTCCCGGATGTTCCACTCCTGCGGGACCGTCCAGTCCAGCACCTGGGTCCCGGTCGGCACCTCGTGCATCCGCAGCGGGACATACTCGCCGACGATCTCCAGGGTGGCGCGCACCCCGTCGCCGGTGATGCTCCGGCACAGCGGGTACAGCCGCTCCACCAGTGCGTGCATCTCCTCGCCGACCGCCGTCACCGGCGCCACCGCAGGGTGTCGTCGACGGCGCCGGACCCGGACGCCGCGCGCAGCACGGCCAGCCGGGTGAAGCGTTGCTCGAAGTCCTCCCGGGTCAGACCGAACTTCCGGTAGGCGTCGGCGAGTTCGAGTGCGCCCCGTTTCACCGTCCACTCGCATTCGAACCCGGGTATCGCGGCGCGGAACCGGGAGAAGTCCACCCGGTACGAGCGCGGATCGGCACCGGTCTCCCCGGTGATCACCACCTTCGCCCCGGACACCGCCTCGGCGACCTGTTCGGCGATCTCGGCGACCGTGACGTTGTTGGTCTCGCTGCCGATGTTGAACGCCCGGTCGTGCACGGCTTCCCGCGGCGCGGTCAGCGCGGCCGTGAAGGCCCGGGCGATATCGGCGGCGTGCACCAGCGGGCGCCAGGGGGTGCCGTCGGAGAGCACCAGCACCTCGCCGGACAGCAGCGCGTGGCCCACCAGGTTGTTCAGCACGATGTCGGCGCGCAGCCTGGGGGAGTGGCCGAAGGCGGTGGCGTTGCGCATGTACACCGGGGTGAAGTCACCGTCGGCCAGGGCGTGCAGATCGTCCTCCACCCGCACCTTGGACTCCGCGTACGGCGTCACCGGGCGCAGCGGGGCGTCCTCGGCCACCAGGTCGTCCCCGCCGGCGGCGCCGTACACCGAGCAGGTCGACGCGTACAGGAAGCGCCGCACCCCGGCGTCGCGGGCGAGCCGGGCCAGCCGTACGGACGCCCGGTGGTTGATGTCGTAGGTGAGCTCCGGCGCCAGCGATCCCAGCGGGTCGTTGGAGAGCGCGGCCAGATGGATCACGGCGTCCACCCCGGCCACGTGGTCGGCCGTGACATCACGCAGGTCCACCCGGTGCCCGGAGGGGTCCGCGGGTGACGGGCCGAGGACGCAGTCGGCGAACAGTCCGGCGTCGAGACCGACGACCTCGTGTTCGGCGGCCATGAGGACCGGGGCCATCACGGTGCCCAGATAGCCCTGGTGTCCGGTGAGCAGTACGCGCAAGGTTCAATCCCCCAGGTCGAGAGCGAGGTCGAGAGTGAGTTTGGTGACGGCGAACGCCTCGGCGTAGCGCTCCTGGCATTCGATACCGCGGATCCGTGCGAGACCGAGGAAGGCTTCCCGGTCGTACCAGGGCCGGTGCCGCTGCGAGGGGTAGTGCTCCTGCAGCAGCCGCACCTTCTCCTCCGCGGTCCGAGGTGACAGCGGCTGGTAGGCCACCGGACGGCCGAGATCGCCGTCCCATTTGACGATCTCGTAGCCGAGCACCAGGTGGTCGCGGAACGCGGTGGGCAGCAGCCGCGCCAGGCCGCGGTGGTCCTGGTGGGCGTCATCGGTGCGCGGGGCGAGGATCAGATCCGGTTCGGTCCGCCCGCGCAGTTCCTCGACCGCGGCCTTGGCCTCCTCCCAGTGCGCGGGGATCCGGCCGTCCGGCAGCTTGAGGACGGTCAGCCGCAGGTCGGCACCCGGGCAGAAGGCGGTGAGCGCTGCCCGCTCCTCCTGCTCCCGGTCGGTGCCACCGCCGGAGAGCACCAGCGCGTCGACGCGGATGCCCGGCCGTGCGCGGCACATCGCGAGCAGGGTGCCGCCCGCGCCGATGGCGATGTCGTCGCAGTGCGCGCCCACCGCGACGATCCGGTCCGGGCGCCCGGCGCCGAGCCGGATCACGCCCGCGCCCCGGCGGTGTCCCGCTCCCACACGGCCCACGGGCGGTCGCCCCGGGCGTAGGCGTGGTCGAGCGCGGCCCGTTCCTTCACGGTGTCGGTCGGCTTCCAGAAGCCGCGGTGCTGATGTGCCACCAGCCGCCCCTGCTTGGCCAGTCCGCCACATCCGTCGGCGACCAGGTCCCCGTTCTCCGGTATGTGGTCGAAGACCTCCTGGCGGAGCACGAAGTAGCCGCCGTTCTCCCACAGCGGCAGTTCGCTCACCGCGGTGATGCCCCCCACCAGGCCGTCCTCGCCCAGCTCCACGCAGTGGAACGAGGACTGCGGCGGCACCACCATCATCGACGCCCCGGCGTCGCGCCAGGCGAACCGGTCGATCATCTCCGGCAGCGGGGCGTCGGTGAGCACATCGGCGTAGTTGGCGAGGAACATCTCGTCGCCGTCCAGATGGTGCCGCACCCGGCGCAGCCGCTCGCCGATCGGTGACTCGATACCGGTCTGCGCGAACGTGATCGTCCAGTCCGAGATATCGGTGGACAGCAGCTCGGTCCGGCCGCCGCGCAGCACGAAGTCGTTGGACGTCGTCTCCTCGTAGTGGAGGAAGAAGTCCTTGATGTGATGGGCCCCGTACCCCAGGCACAGGATGAACTCGGTGTGCCCGAAGTGCGCGTAGTAGCGCATGACATGCCAGATCAGCGGCCGCGGGCCGACCATGGCCATCGGCTTGGGCACATCGTCCGCGGCACCGCTGCGCATCCGCATCCCGTAACCGCCGCAGAACAGTACGACCTTCATCGCTCGACCTCGACAATGCTCAGTTCCGGGATGGGGAAGACCAGCCGGCCGCCCCACTCGTGCACGAAGGACAGCTGCTCGACCAGCTCGTCCCGCAGGTTCCACGGGAGGACGAGGACGTAGTCCGGCCGGTCGGCGGCTATCCGCTCGGGCGGCAGGATCGGGATACGGGTGCCCGGGGTGAACCTGCCGTGCTTGTAGGGGTTGCGGTCGACGGTGTACCGGAGCAGATCGGGCCGGATACCGCAGTGGTTGAGCAGGGTGTTGCCTTTGCCGGGGGCGCCGTAGCCGACGACCGTCTCGCCGCGCTCGGCCGCGGTGATGAGGAACTTCAGCAGGTTCCGGCGCACCGTGGCCACCCGGGCGGAGAACTCGGTGTACCCGGACAGCTCCTGGAGCCCGGCGGCCTTCTCCCGGCCCAGCACATCGGCCACCGCCTGCGTCGGCTCACCGGCCACCTCGGCCGGCCGGGCCCACAGCCGGATGGAACCGCCGTGCGTGGGCAACAGCTCGACGTCCACGAGCGTGAGCCCGCCGCTGGCCAGCGCCCGGATCGCGGACGCGACCGTGTAGTACTGGAAGTGCTCGTGGTAGATGGTGTCGTACTGGTTCTCCTCGATCAGGGTCAGCAGATGCTGCACCTCGATGGAGACCCAGCCGTCGTCGGCGACCAGGGCGCGCAGCCCCTGGGTGAACCCGACCACGTCGGGGATGTGCGCGTACACGTTGTTGGCCACGACCAGGTCCGCCGGGCCGTGCTCGGCGCGTACGGCCGAGCCGGTGTCGGGGCTCAGGAACTCCGTGAGCGTGGGCACACCCGCGTCCCGCGCCGCGGCGCCGACGTTCACCGACGGCTCGATGCCCAGACAGCGGATCCCCCGGTCCACCACATGCCTCAGCAGATACCCGTCGTTGCTCGCGACCTCGACCACGAAGGCGTCGTCGCCCAGGCCCACCCGCTGTACGGCGTCGGCCACGAACGTGCGCGCGTGCTCCACCCAGGAGGTCGAGTACGAGGAGAAGTACGCGTACTCCTTGAACGTCTCCTCCGGCGTGATCAGCGGCGGGATCTGCGCCAGCCAGCAGTCGGTGCAGACCCGCAGGTGCAGCGGGTACGCGGGCTCCGGCTGGTCGAGTCGGTCCGCGGCGAGAAAGCTCTCACACGGCGGCGTCGCCCCCAGATCGACGACGCTGGTCATCGCTTCCGAGCCGCAGAGTCGGCATCGTGTCATCTACGTGTCCCCATCCCCCCGCCCGCGCGGGTGTCCCCGCCGCGAGCCAGTGTGTGTCGTCCCCTACCGGCGGCGGGCTGTCCCCGCCTCGCCGGACCGCCCCGCGATCGCGGTGCGGTACCCCTCCACCAGGCGTTCCAGCCCGACGGCCGGGCTGAAGC
Organism: Streptomyces cucumeris; assembly: GCF_024295805.1. GTDB lineage: Bacteria > Actinomycetota > Actinomycetes > Streptomycetales > Streptomycetaceae > Streptomyces > Streptomyces cucumeris. Next base: position 397,235 of record NZ_JANCLX010000003.1, on the reverse strand, counting down.
CCTGCTCGTACCGGCTCCGGGCCGCCCGGCCCATCTCCCGGTTGCGGTCCTGATCGGCCGCGATCCGGCGTATGCAGGACGCGAGCGAGGCGGCCTCGCCCGGCCGGTGCAGCAGCCCGGTCCTCCCGTCCTCGACAAGTTCGGTGAAGGCGCCGTGACCGGCGGCGACGGCCGGGACCCCCGCCGCCATCGCCTCCACGACCACCAGGCCGAACGCCTCCAGCCACGTCGAGGGAGCCACCACGGCCACCGACCTGGCGAGGGCCTTCCGGGTCTCCGCCGTGTCGTACAGGCCGGCGTAGCGCACATCGTCCCGGCCCGCCGCCCAGGCGGTCACCTCCCGCTCCAGCGGCCCCGCCCCGGCGATCACGAGCGGCACCCCCACACCGCCGCCCGCCGCGATCTCGTCCCACGCGGCCATGAGCAGCCGCACCCCCTTGGCCTCCGCGAGCCGGCCCAGATAGAGCAGATGCTCACCGGCGCCCGTGCGGCGGTCCTCCGGGTCCGGCACGAAGTTGTGCTTCACCGCCAGCCGCTCGGCCGGCATACCGGACCGCACCAGGACGTCGCGCTGCGCCGCGGAGATGCAGAAGAACCGGTCCACACCGGACCACCACCGCCGCCGGTTGACCGACAGGCTGACCGCGAGCGGCACCGTCGCGAGGCGGGAGCTCCGGTAGCAGCCGTGCCGGACGGCGGGCAGCGGCGCCCGCCCGACGCACTCGGTGCACGGCCGGCCATCGCGCTGCAGTGTGCCGGGCGGACAGACCTGGGTGTAGTTGTGCAGGGTGGCGACGGTGGGCACACCGGCGTCGGCGCAGGCGGCCAGCACCGCGGGCGACAGCAGCGGGAAGACGTTGTGCACATGGACCACATCCGGCCGCTCGGTGCGCAGCCGGGCGGCGAGTTCCGCGCGGACCGCCGGGTTCCATGGCACCAGCAGCGGTACCGCGACCTTGCCCGGCAGGGACCGGGCGCCGATGTCGTCGCTGCGCCGCTCGAACACCTCCACCCGGTGGCCGGCTCCGCGCAGCAGCGCCACCTCCTGGTCGACGACCTTGTTCTCACCGCTCGGCTGCGCCGAGCCGTACCGGTTGTGCACCACGAGGACGTGCATGTCAGATCACCTCCGATCTGCGAGCCCACTTGGGGACGCGTGGCCGGGGAACGTCGGGCGTCGAGGAGGGAGTTGCCGCGGCGGGTGCCGCGAGCAGCGAGGCGGCCACGGCCAGATGCAGCAGATACGGCGAGGCGTCGCCCAGACCGGCCTCGGTGTACGACGCGATCGCGCAGTAGCTGATCAGGAAGATCGCGCAGGCCCTCGACAGTGACGGCGGCCGCAGCAGCGCGACCCCGCCCAGCACGATGATGATCGCCGCCACCAGGACGACACCGGTCATGCCCTGCTCGTTGTAGACGGCCAGCCAGCTGTTGTCGATCGGCAGCCCGCCGAACGACTTGTCGCCCAGGCCCATGCCGAACAGATACTCCGAGGTCGTCCGGGGGGCCGCCAGCAGGGCGTCCCAGACCTTGGCCCGGCCGGTGAGGCTGGTGAAGTTCTCCTGGCTCTGTCCGCGCAGGAACCACGCCCGCAGCGCGGAGGCGAACCCCACCGCGACCACGGCGGCGCACACCACCGCCCAGACGAAGAACCGGCGGGCGGCCGCGCTGGTCAGGACGAGCGAGCCGATCGCCAGCGTCAGCCCGATGAACAGTCCGAGCGTGGCCGTCCGGGTGTGGGTCAGCGCGAGCAGGACGAGTGACGGCACGATGACCACCACCGCGCTGGTCCGGTCGGTCCGGCGGCCCAGGACGAGCAGTACGGTGAGCCCGATGATCACCGCGGCGTACTGTCCGATCTGCGGCGGGGTGAGTGGCCACAGCGCGCCGACCAGCCGCCCGCCGTAGAGCTCCGGCATCGCGGCGCCCGGTGAGATGAGCGCGCCCGCGGCCACCGACCCGAGGACCACGAAGTACATCCGGATGTGGTGCCGGACGAACGTCAGGCTCCCGTCCCACCAGCGGCTGAGCAGCCACAGTGTGGCGATGAAGAGGGCCAGCCGGCCGCAGCGGAACAGCGCGCCGAACCCGGATGCCATGTTCGCGCTGGCGATCAGGCTCGGCACCAGCAGCAGGGTGAGCAGGAGCACATAGGCGCTGGCCCGGATGCGCAGCCGGAGATTGACCGCGAGTGCCAGCGCGAACGCGGCGGCCAGCGCGCCCATGGTGGCCATCTGGATGAGGGAGCGGGGGAGGGGGATGATGGTCTCCGCCCCGGCGGAGCCGAGCGTATTGAGGATCAACAGCCCCCAGGCCGTTCCGACGATCTTCGACGGGTGGCCGGTGGTGCCCGTGCTCATCTCAACCACCGCCCTGTGCGCGGAAGGTGCTGCCCGTGTCCTGCTGGTACGGGGTGCCCTGCCACTGTCCGGAGTCGAGGATCCGGCTCGGGTCGTGGGCCACGAAGTTCCACGGTCCGAGGTAGACGTTGTCGTGCCACTGGTTGTGCTGCTTGCGGGTGATGGCCTCGGCCACCCGCTCGCCCTGGTACGGCGACCAGTCCGGATAGGTGCCGTAGTTGGCCAGCAGCGCCATGCGGTCGCACTTCACCGTGCAGTCGACGACGGACTTGTCCAGGACGAAGCGGTTGCCGTGGATGTCCACCCGCTGGGTCTTCCACCGGCAGTCGGCGTAGAGCGGTGCGGTGGCGATCGCCCGCCCCGCGCAGCGGTCGGTGTCCTTCACCAGCAGGGTGCAGTCACCGGAGGAGGTGTTGGCCGGGCTGTTGCAGAACCGGTCGGCGTTCTCCCACAGGGTGATCCCGGACCAGTTGTTCTCCAGTACGTTCCGATAGATCTCGATCTTGTCCGTGCGGGCCCGGATCCGTGGTTCGCCACCGGATTCGGACAGATAGATGGTCCCGAACGGGAAGCTGTCGCCGCGGTCGGCCGCCTTGCGGCCCTCGACCCAGTTGTTCCGCCGGATCGTGTTCTTCCGGATGACCGCGTTGTAGCTGGTCTCGTAGATCAGCGCGGCACCGTCGTTGGCCTCGAGCACATTGCTCTCGATGCGGAAGTCGTTGTTGTTGGTGTCCGCCCACAACCCGGCTCCACGGTTGTCGTGCACCCAGTTGCCGCGTACGTCGGCGCCGTCGACGGCCCAGAACTTGATGCCCCCGGTGCAGCCGCAGCCCTTCCGCCGCCGCTCCCAGTCGCCGGTGTTGTTGCCCGTGATCTCGTTGCCCTCGACCACCAGACCGCTGATCCGGCCGGTGGCCTTGTACGCGTTCATGCCGTACTGGCCGTTGTCGCGCAGACAGTTGGCGCGGACCCGCTGGCGGGCACCGGCCATCAGCCCGGCACCGGAGTTGTTCCGGATCGTCGTGTGCTCGATCACCCATCCGTCGGCCGAGTCATGGTTGACCACGCCCTCGTCATGCGGCGCCACGAAACCCCGCACGGTGAGGTAGCGGATGGTGACGTCGCGGGCGGTGCCGCCGAATGCGTACTGGTTGGTCTTCCGGCCGTCGAGCACCGCGCCCGGCGCGCCGAGGTAGCGGTTCCCCTTCTTGGGGATGACCTGGGCATAGCGGTCGGGGTCCAGCCTGTGCCTGCCCGGCCGGAGCCAGAACGTGGTCTTCGGCGGGCTGCTCTTGGTCTTCGCGGCCAGGTCACCGGCGACCGCGGGGTCGACCGTCACCGCGCCCGCCGGGGCCTTGGCCGGTCCGGCCGCGGGCTTGGCGCACACCCGGGCCACCGACGTGGGGGGCGCGGCAGCAGGCTTCGGCCGCGCGTCCGGCGTGCTCTCACAGCCGGTCGCCGCCAGCAGGGCCAGCGCCAGCGGTGCGGCCGGCAGAGCCCAGTGCCGCCACTTGATCCCCACACGTCCTCCTAACCGTGGAACCTGAGTACGGTGGTGAATTCCCCCGACAGCGCGGTGCCGTCGGCGAAGCCGGTGCCGACCAGCGTGGTGGCGGGTTCCTTGCGCCCGAAGCCCGCGGAGTACCAGCCCAGCGGCGGGTCGGTCTCGCCGCGGTGCGCCCGCCAGGACAGTTCCCCGGGCAGGTCGAGCACCGCGGAGCGGTCCTCGCCGTCCCGGGTCCAGGTGAGCACCGCCCGGCTCCCCACCAGGTCCGCGCTGATCGCCGGGCCGAGGTGGAACGCCAGCCGCACCTCCCGGCGGTCGCCGCGCACCTCGTCGATCACGAGCAACTCCCGCTCTTCGGCGCACAGTTCCACCCGGCGGCGGTGCACGGAGCCCGGGTAGCCGTCGTGTTCCGCGCACCAGCGGGCCGTCCCCCCGTCGGAGGCGCCGGGTGTGTCCACGGCCAGGACACGGCTGCGGGCATGCCGGGTCCACAGGAACGGGCCGCCGGAGACGGACTGGTCGACACCGTCGATCTGCAGGGTGTTGTGGCCGAGGGTGGACCGGAAGTACTGCCGCCACGCGGGCTGCCCGTGGTAGCAGTACGTCCCCGGGTCGGCGAGCACATCGACCCCGTCGTGCCGGACCTCCACGGACAGCGCGTCCGCGTGGGCATGCGCGGCGATGGACAGGAACCCGTGCGGACCACCGTCGCAGCGGCACCAGATCTCGCCCGGACCCCGCAGGATGGTGAGCCCCGCGTCGGCGAAATGGGCCGGGCGGTCCGCCGGACGGGTCACGGCCGGTGCGCTTCCCGGTGCCGGGTACGGCCGGATGAGCGCGGCGAGCAGCGGGGTGCGGACATCGGTGCCGGTCACCGCCGGCCACCAGGCGAGCCGGCCGAACACGGCGTCCCCGGTGGCCAGCAGCGAGCCCCAGCGGTCCGTGCCCGCCCCGTCCACGACCAGACCGTGCCCGTCGTCGGCGTCCCCCTGGCGCGGCGGCCGCAGCCGGCTGTCCACGACGGCCGCGAGCGCGTCGGTCATCCGCAGCAGCACCTGCCGGATCGACGCGGGGACCGGTACGCCCGCGGTATCCGCCTCGGCCACCGCGGCCAGGCCCAGCTCCAGCACCAGTCCGTGGTACTCGGTGGCCAGCTCACGGTTGAGACCGGAGCCGAAGGTGTTGTTCCGTAACTGCCGCTCCAGCGACCGCAGCGCGCCGGTCCGCCAGCGCGCCGAGGCGGGGAACCAGTCGAACGCGCAGGCCGCGGCGAACTGCCCGGCGGCCTCGGCGATGATGTGGTTGTTCGCCGAGGACCCCCGGCTGGGGAAGGCGGCCAGCCAGCGCTGGTGGTGCCAGATCTGGTTCAGTGCCACCGGGTTGTCCTCGAACAGCCCGGCCGCGCCCGGCCAGCCGTCGAGCAGTCGGCGGATCCACACCCAGGACAGCAGCCGGATCCCCAGCTCGATCCCGCTGGTCCAGTGCACCCCGCGCAGTGGCGCGTTGGCCGACCACCACCGCCGCAGGTGTTCGGCCACGCGCTCGGCGTACCGCTCGTCCCCGGTGACCGCGTAGGCGGCGGCCAGCACGGTGAGGTACTGGTGCCGGGACAGCTCCCAGATCTGCTTGATGTCCCCGACCGCGTCCTCGTTCCGGTACGGCACATCGAAGGCATAGCCCCACGGAGCCCGCCGCCCGGTCTTCGGGTCGTACCACCAGTCCGGGGCGGCAAGGTCGTCGCGGACCACCCCGAAGTACTCGATGTGTCCGGCCATGAGCCGGTCCGCCTCGGCGATGAGGCGCTTCGCGGCGTCCGGTGGCACCGCGGCGGTCGTCCCGGCGGGCAGGACCGCGGTGAACCGGGCGCCGGTCACCTCCGGGCAGTCCGGCGGCGACGACCTCCACTGCCGTCTGCGCACCGCGTCGCCCACCCGGCCGCCGACCTCCCGCGGTCCCATCCGGGACAACCGCCGCAGGTACCAGCCCGCGCTCATGCTCACAGGGCCCTCGCCAACGTCACCGGCGCGCCGCCCGCCAGGCCGGTCCGTACGGCGAGGGTGGCCGACGTGGTGGCGACCAGCGACTCCAGCGGCACCGGCATCGGCCCGCCGGTCCGCACGGCCTTGACGAACGCGGCCAGTTCGGCCGACTGGCCCTTGTCCCGGGCCTTGGGCAGCCGTGAACTGACCCATCGCCTGCGGCGGCCGTCGTACACCGAGGCACGGACGAAGTCGTCGAGCTGCAGCACCTTGCCGTCCGCGAGCAGGTCCAGCGTCTCCTTGGGGAAGGCGGCCGCGCCGGTGGTGACGTAGGCGATGGTGGCGGTGGAGCCGTCCGGGTAGCGCAGCACGATCTGGAGGTCCTCGTTGCCGGCCGCGGCGACCGCGTACACCGAGACCGGGTCGGCATCGAGCAGCCAGCTCGCCGTGTCGATGAAGTGTCCGCCCTCGCCGGTGAACCGCGATCCCTCACTGCCCTGCTGGAGGTACCAGCTACCGTGGTCCAGGCGGCCCGCGTTCACCAGGTAGCGCAGATTCGCCGGACCGGTCCGGGCGCCGAACCGCTTCCTGGCCTCCTGCAGCAGCGGTGAGAACCGGCGGTTGAAGCCCACCTGCAGCCGGTCGTTGCCGGACTCCTCCACCGCCGCCAGCACATCGGCGAGTTCGTCCTCGGTGAGGGCCAGGGGCTTCTCGACGAACACCGCCTTGCCGGCGAGCAGCGCCTTGCGGGTCAGTGCGGCGTGCGAGCTGTGCCGGGTGACCACGAACACCGCGTCGATGGACGGGTCGCCGAGCACCGCGTCGAGGTCGGTGGTCGCCGCGGCGAAGCCGAAGGTGCGCTGGGCGTTGGCCGCGGACAGCGCCGTCGTGGTGACGACCGCCGAGAGCTGCACCCCGTCCCGCTGGGCCAGGTGCGGCAGCAGCATCGACGACGCGTAGTTGCCCGCGCCGACGAACGCCAGCCGCACCGGGCCCGTGGGCTTACGGACCGGGGTGGCCACCGCGCCACTCCGCCGCACCTGCGGCACGGCCACCTCGGGGGCCGGTACCTCCTCGGCGTGGCCGGAGCCGTCGGGGTAACGGAACAGCACCGCAACGGCCTTGAGGTCGCCGTCCTTCAGGCTCCGGTAGGTCTCGACGGCATCGTCGAAGTCCGCGATATGGGAGATCAGGGGCTCCACATCGACCCGGCCACGGGCCATGAGATCGAGGAAGCACGCCAGGTTGCGGCGCTCGGTCCAGCGCACATAGCCGATCGGGTAGTCGCGCCCCTGGAGTTCGTACTCCGGGTCGTAGCGCCCGGGGCCGTAACTGCGGGAGAACCGGACGTCGAGCTCCTTCTCGTAGTACGCGTTCCACGGCAGGTCCAGGCTGCACTTGCCGATGTCGACGACCCGGCCGCGGTCCCGGCTCAGCCGGGCGGCCAGCTCGACGGGCTGGTTGCTGCTGCCGCCGGCGGCCAGGTACACCTGGTCCACGCCGTGGCCGCCGGTGAGCTCGGCGACGGACGCCTCCACGGCCGCGGACTCGGGATCACCGCAGGCCACGGCGCCCAGCCGCTCGGCGAGTTCACAGCGCGCCGGGTCGGGGTCGACGCCGACGACACGGACTCCCGAGGCGGTGAGGAGCTGCACCACGAGCTGACCGATCAGCCCGAGGCCGATGACCAGGGCCACCTCGCCGAGCTGCGGCTCGCCCTGGCGGACGCCCTGCATCGCGATCGACCCGACGGTGCCGAAGGCCGCGTGGCGCTGCGCCAGACCGTCCGGCACCGGGGTGTAGAGGTTCTTCGGCACCCAGTTCAGCTCGGCGTGCAGCGCATGCTCATTGCCGGCGCAGGCCACGAGGTCGCCGGCCTTCACATCGTCGATCCCGGCGCCGACCTGCTCGACCACTCCGCACAGGGAGTAGCCCAGCGGTGTGTAGGAGTCCAGCTTGCCCATCACCTTGCGGTAGGTGGCGGGCACCCCGTTGGTGGCCACGCTCTGCATGACCTTGGCCACCTGGTCCGGCCGGGAGCGGGCCTTGCCCAGCATCGACATGCCGGCCTCGGAGACCTTCATCAGCTCGGTCCCGGTGGATATCAGCGAGAAGGCGGTCCTGACCCGCACACCGTCCGGCTTGCATCCCGGTACCGGGACGTCGAGCAGCGCCAGCTCGCCGCTCTTGTAATTCTGTACAACCTGTTTCACCCGAACTCCTGTTGTTCTACGCCGTCAACTGAGTGCTCCGGCCGGAGCCGGAGGTCGCGCCGCGGTACCAGTACTCGAGGGTCAGCACATGCCACAGATGCTTGGAGAAGTCCCGCTGCCCGGCGGCGTCCTCGGCGACCATGCGCGCCAGCGCGTCGCGGCGCAGGAAGCCGGAGTTGACGAGCACACCGTCGTGCACCACCTCGCGCACCAGCGGTGCCAGGTCCCGGCTCATCCAGGCGCGCAGCGGGGCGCTGAACAGGCCCTTGGGCCGGTACACGATCTCCCGGGGCAGGATCGAGGTGGCCGCCTCCTTGAGGACGGCCTTGCCCTGCCGTCCCACGATCTTGCGGTCGCCGGGGACGGCGAACGCCGCCCTGACCACCTCGACGTCCACGTACGGCACCCGCACCTCGGTCGACGCCGCCATGCTCGACCGGTCCGTGTATGTGAGGTTCAGGCCCGGCAGGAACATCCGGGCGTCGCCCAGGCACATACGGTTGACGAAGTCGTCCAGGTCGTTGTCCTGGTAGACATCCGCGTGCTCGGTCAGCACGTCGTCGACCGTCCCTGCCAGGTCCGGATCGACCAGGGCGAGCAGCTCGTCCTGGTCGTACATGGTGTAGCTGCGCCGGAACGCGGTCTCCTCCGGCAGATCGGCGAAGGAGAGGAACCGCTTCGCGAACCGCACCGACCGGTACCCCCGGCGGGCCGTCGCGACCGGCAGCCGGTCCACGGCCCGGGACAGACCGCGCCGCAGGGGCCGCGGGACGCGCTGGTAGCGCAGCGCGAGCAGATTGGCCAGGTGCTTGCGGTAACCGGCGAACAGCTCATCGGCACCCATCCCCGAGAGCATCACCTTGACCCCGGCCTCCCGGGCGGCCTGGCAGATCAGGAAGGTGTTGATCGCGGCGGGGTCGCCGATCGGCTCGTCCAGGTGGTACGTCATCCGCGGCAGCAGATCGAGCACATCCGGAGCGATCTCGATCTCCCGCAGATCGACGCCGAACCGCCCGGCCACCTGCCGGGCGTAGCGCAGGTCGTCCGGCATCGCCTCGAACTTGGCGTCCTCGGCGCGGAATCCGATCGTGTAGGCGGCGATCCCGGGCTGGTGGCGGGCCGCGAGCGCGGTCAGCCAGCTCGAGTCGAGACCGCCGGAGAGGAAGGTCGCCACCGGTACGTCGGAGAGCAGGTGCCGTCGGGTCGACTCCTCGACGATGGCGGCCAGATCGGGCCGCTCACCGCCACGGGCCCGCTCCCGGCCCTCGGCGGCGACGTCCTTGAGGTTCCAGTACCGGCCGCGCCGCACACTGCCGTCCGGCCGGATCCGCAGCCAGCTCCCCGGCGGCAGCTTCTCCGCCTCACGGAACGCGCAGCGCGAGTCCGGCACCCAGTAGTACAGCAGCGAGGCGACCAGCGTCGCATGGTCCACCTCCAGCGATCCGCCGGTGGCGGCGGCGAGCGCCTTGAGCTCGGAGGCGAACACCAGCCCCTCGCCGCGCCGGAGCAGGAACAGCGGCTTGATGCCGAGCTGGTCACGGGCGAGCACCAGCTCACCGGTGCGCTCGTCGAAGATCCCGAACGCGAACATACCGCGCAGCCGGGGCAGACAGTCCGTGCCCCAGCGCCGCCACGCCTCCAGCAGCACCTCGGTGTCGGAGGTACCGCGGAAGCGCACCCCGGCGGCCGTCAGCTCGGCACGCAGCTCGGGCGCGTTGTACAGCTCGCCGTTGTAGGTCAGGGCGAGGCCGCCCGAGACCATCGGCTGGGCGCCGGTCCCCGACAGGTCGATGATGGCCAGCCGACGGTGTCCGAGCTGCACTTCGCCGTCACCGGCGGGGTGGCCGTACCGGCCCGCCCCGTCCGGACCGCGGTGGGCGAGGGTATCGGTGAGCCGGTCGGCCACGGCCTTCCCGTCCGGCCACCGGTATGTCCCTGCGATGCCACACATGTCCTACCGCGCCTCCTGGTCGTTGGCCGGGACCCGTGCGGCCCATATCGGCCGCTCGGTCCGCAGCTGGCCCATCCCGTTCTGCCGGGCCAGCCGCTCGCTCTGGCCCCGCAGCGCGATATGCAGCCCGTCCCACAGCGTGCCGTCGGTCCGGTCCCGCGGATCGGGATCGATCAGCACCACACCGATCACCGGAATGCGCTGGTCGGCGAGTTGCCGCGCCACGGTGTGCAGCCATGCGGCGCTGCCGTGCCCGGCCCGCACGACCAGCACGGTCTGGCCGCCGAGGTACTGCAGATCGGTCCACGCCGTACCGGGCGCCACCGAGCCGACGCCGAGCTTGCGCGCCTGGCGCGGTACGGTCGCGGCACGCTCGCCGCCGATCACCTCCGGATCTCCCGGCTTCCGGCGGCAGTTGGCGAGCTGCGGACCCGGCAGACCGTCGACGATGACCACCGGCCCGTCCGCCGCCAGTGCCCCGGCGAGGTCCACGGCGATCAGACTCGCAGTGCGCGCACAGCCCAGTTCCAGCAGCGACACCGTCTCCGTGGAGCCGCGTACGGTCCGGGCCAGGGTCGTGATGAGCCGCTCGTGTGTCGCCCGGGTCCGCCGGCGCTGCCACGGTCTGCCCGGCCTGCGGGACACCCGGCGCAGCTCCGCGATGACCGAGGCGCCCAGGTTCGCCGCGATCTCCCGGCGCAGCACGGGGCGGTCCGCCACCACCGCGCCGACCGCGGCCACCGCGAGCCCGAGGACCAGCCCGAGGACCAGCCCGATCACGGCGTTGGTGACCGCGGCCTTGGGCAGGGAGTGCCGCACCGCGTGCGGGGCGTCCACGATCTGTGTGCCGGCGACCAGCTTGGGCGTACCGATGCGCGCCTCCTCGGCGCGCTGGTCGAAGTCGGCGATCCGCGAGTTGAGTTCCGCCCGGCGGGCGTAGAGCGACTCGATGCTCGCCGACGCTTCCGGGCCGCTCTCCGGCGACCGGTCCCCGATCGCCTTGTTGACCTTGTCGAGCTCGTTCCGCATCCGGTCACGCTGGTCGAGCAGGGCCTTGGACTCGGCCTTCGCGGTCTCCCGCATCCGCTTCACATGGTCCGCGACGAACGTGTCGGCCAGTGCCTTGGCACGGGCCACCGCTTCCGCGTCGCTGTCACCCGTCACATCGATCTGCAGCAGGTTGTTGGTCAGACCGGTGCCCCGGTAGTCCTGCATGAAGTCTTCGGGGTTCCCGGGGGAGCCGAGGGCCTGCAGGGCCTTCCCGGCGATCCGTGTGGTCCCCAGCAGCTCGACATCGGTGCGGATCAGCGTTCCGGTGTCATTCGGCTGGTCCTCCTGATGCGCGACCAGCACCTTGGTCACCGCGGTCGGCGCCGGCGGCATCAGGACCGCCATCGCCGCGCCGACGAGCAGCCCCAGCAGCGCCATGGAGCACCACAGACGGCGGCGTCTGCGCACCGCCACCACCAGTGCCTGCAGATCCAGCAGCGGAGCGGCGGCCGGCGACTCCGGAGTCGTATGCGTGGTCACCCTGAACCTCCCGTCGCGCCGTCGCCCACCGCGAGTGCCGGAGCGGCGGTTCCCCGGCGGTGTCCGGCGGACCGCTTGGGACGGGCCCGGACCGTACCGGCGAGGACGATGCCGACGACCTCGTGCTTGGCGTCCGCACACGCCTCGGCGACACCGGAGAGCTCCCCCGCGGTCCAGCTCCCCGCGCTGACCACGACCAGGGCACCGGACTCCTCGCCACGGTCCGGCACCATCGGCTGGGACACCGAGACCCCCACCATCCGCAGCACGGGGAATCCCCCGCCCGAAGCGGCCGGGGAAGTGTCGCTCCCGGCCTCGGCGACGAGCTGCCCGGCGGCCCGGCGGGCGATCTCGTCGCCGTCCGGGACGACGACCAGCAGCCTTCGGGAGGTGGGCAGTTGGTCCCGGAGGCGGGTGCACACCCGCCGGTAGCGGATCTGCCGGCCGGCCTCGTCGCCGGAGGTCCGCGGGACCGGCAGATCCCACCGGACGTCGGTGCCCAGCAGCCGGCGGATCCGGTCCCGTGCGCCACGGCCTTCCGGCCGGTACGCGCGCCGATCACCGGGTACGTCGACGGTACCCAGCAGCGTCGAGCCCAGGGCCGCGGCGATCTCCGGTTCGGTGCGCAGCCGGCGGCCGGCCCGTGCGGCGGCGAGATGGCCGATGACCGCGAACACGAAGAACAACAGCGCTCCGCCGACGATGAGTTGGATCCTGGTCGGCGGCGCTTCGCCGTCCGGCGGGGCCGCCGGACCCATGACGACCAGGCTCGCCCTGTCGGCCGCCGGGTCGGCGTCGTCCAGCTTCTTCATGGCTTCCTGGAGCGTGGTGCGCAGCTTCTCGAGCTCGGTGCGGGCCTGCACACCCTCCACGGTCCGCCCCGGATCGGCGGCGTCGGCCAGCTCGGTGATGCGGCGGCTGGTCTTCACCACCATCTGCCGCAGTGCCTCGGGCCCGGTCGCCGCGTCGGCGTCGGTGTCATCGCCCACCAGCCGCGCGGCGAAGCTGACGAACTGCTGGACCACCTGGTCGGAGAGGCGCTGTGCGCGTTCCGGGGTCTCGGCCGTGCCCGAGATCTTGATGATGTTCCCCTCGGCGGCCCGGGCGCTCACCCGGTCCCGCAGCTCGCCGCCGCCGACCCCGCTCCAGCCGAGCGAGGCCGCCGCGCGGTCGAGCACCACCGAACTGGTCGCGATCTCCGCCTGGGTCAGCAGCTCGCGCTCCTCCCACGCCCCTGGCAGCAGTACCGACGCCGACGTGGTGTAGCGCGGCGGGAACAGCAAGGAGGTGCCGTAGCCGACGAGCGCGCCCAGCAGGGCGAGGATGGTGAGCAGCCGCCACCGCCGACGGATGATCCGCCCGATCGTGACCAGGCGTATTGCGTCCTCACTCAACTGCGCTGCCTCTTCCCTGAACGGTAGGGGCCGCAGGCGGCGGCGTAGGCGGCGAGCAGCGACGCCTGCGAGTTCCGCCAGGAGAGCTGACCGCCGATCCGCTCCTGGCCGATCTTGCCCATCCGGGCCCGCTTCTCCGGATCGTCGAGCAGCCCGGCGATGAGCCCGGCGAACTCGGCCTCGTCGTCGGCGGCCGCGTAAACGGCGGCCTCACCGGCCGAGACACGCGCCTCCTTCAGGTCGAACGAGACGATCGGCCGGCCCATCGCCATGTACTCCAGGACCTTGTTCATGGTCGACACGTCGTTGAGCGGATTGCGCGGGTCGGGGGAGAGACAGACATCCGCGGTCGACAGGTAGCGCACCAGGTCGGCGTCCGGAACACGCCCGGTGAACTGCACCTGCTCCGAGAGCCCGAGCCGCCGCGACAGCGCCACCATCGCGTCGAAGGCGTCGCCGGAGCCGACGAACACCGCGTGCCAGTCGGTCCGTCCGAGCTCGTCGCGCAGCTTCGCCAGGGCCCGCAAGGCGTAGTCGACTCCGTCCTGAGGGCCCATGACGCCGAGGTAGCACAGCAGATGGGGCTTGCCGCGCTTCAACTCCTCCTCAGGCGGCACCGGTTGGAACCGTTCGATCGCGGGTGCGCTGCGCACCACGAACACATCCTCCGGGCGCTTTCCGCCACGGCGCACCGCGACGTCCCGGTAGCTCTCGTTCGTGGCCAGCACGATGTCCGCGGCCCGGTAGGTCCGCCGCTCCAGCGCGCACACGGCGCGGTAGAGCAGGTCCTTGCCGCGGTCGAACCGGGACAGGTACAGCTCCGGCACCAGGTCGTGCTGGTCGAAGACGAACCGCGCGCCGCGCTGCCTGAGCCACCGTGCCGCCAGGAACAGCAGGTCGGGCGGGTTGCAGGCATGGACCACATGGACCGGGCCGACCTTGCGGGCCAGCCGGGCCGTATGCCACAGCGCCGATCCGTACTCCCGCAGGTAGCCGGCCGGTCCTCCGGTGGCCGCGCGCAGCGGGTAGCGGTGGATCCGCACCCCCTCGATCAACGCCTCCGGCTCCGTGTCCCGCTTCTCGCCCCGGGGACAGATGACGTGGACCTCCCAGCCCGCGTCGCGCAGCGTCGTGCACTCCTGCCACACCCGCCGGTCGAAGGGCACCGACAGGTTCTCCACCAGGATCAGCGCACGCCGGCCCGACCCGTCACCGCTGACTGCGTTACCAAGCAAGGCCCATGTACCCCGGTTCGGCCCGGCGCGCCTCGGCGTCGGGAAGGCGGATGAGATCGACGATGACCGGGCTCCCACCATGGGGCAGCGCCGACAGCACGGCCTGGTCCCTGGTCCCCACCAGGCACACCTCGGCGTGTTCGAGCACCTCGTCGACGGAGTCCGCGAGCAGGTGCCCGAGGTGCGGCAGCCGGGTCTCGATGTACTCGCGGTTCGCGCCGAGCAGCCGGGAGAGGCTCACATTGGCGTCGTAGATCCGCAGGTCGTACCCCTTGCCGAAGAGTCTCTCGGCCAGCTCGACGAGCGGGCTCTCACGGAGGTCATCGGTCCCGGGTTTGAACGACAGCCCGAACAGCCCCACCCGGCGCTTCCCGGTGCGCTCGACCAGCTCCACCGCGCGCTGCAGATGGTCGGCGTTGGAGGGCAGCACATGGGCGAGGATGGGCACCGAGACATCGGCCCGCCGCGCCGCGTGGACCAGGCTGCGTAAGTCCTTGGGCAGACAGGAGCCACCGAAGGCGAAACCGGGCCGCAGATAGGCGGGGCTGATGTTCAGCTTGCGGTCGGCCAGGAACACATCCATGACCTGGTGCGAGTCCACCCCGAGCGCCTGGCACACCGCGCCCAGTTCATTCGCGAAGCCGATCTTGAGGCCATGGAACGCGTTGTCCGCGTACTTGATGGCCTCGGCCGTCGGGATCGGCACCCGGAACACCTCGCCGGGCAGCTCCTCGTACAGCGCCGCCACCACATCGCCGCTGGCCGGGTCGAGCTCGCCGATGACGGTCTTGGGCGGGTCGAAGAAGTCCAGCACGCTCGTGCCCTCGCGCAGGAACTCCGGGTTGACCGCGACCCCGACGTCCACCCCGGCCGTACCACCGATGTGCTTCTCCAGGATCGGCACCAGCAGGTCCAGACAGGTGCCCGGGAGCATGGTGCTGCGGAAGACGAGGGTGTGCCGGCCCCCTTGTCCGGCCCGCTCGGCCAGCGCGGCGCCGATCTCCTCGGTGACCCGCTCCAAGTACGTGGTGCACAAGCTGCCGTTGGGCTCCGACGGTGTGCCCACGCACACCAGCGACACCTCGCTGCCCATGATGGCCTCGCGGACGTCGACGGTGGCGCGCAACGTCCCGGCCCGTACGACCTCGGCGGTGAGCTCGCCGATCCGCTCCTCGACCACCGGGGCCTTGCCGTCGTTGACCAGGTCGACCTTCACCTGGTTGACGTCCACCCCGATGACCTCGTGACCCATACTGGCCAGGCACGCGGCCGATACACAGCCCACGTAGCCGAGCCCGAAAACGCTGATCCTCATGACGCGTTCCTCCCCCACGGCAGACCCTTGTGGCCTGCGGTCCCCGCGTCGGCCGGACGACGGCCTCCGCGCATCAGTACGCCCCCTGTCCGTGGAGCACCGCACGAAGCGTCTTCCACAAGATCACTGTGTCCAGGGCGAGCGACCAGTCCTCCACGTACCGCAGGTCGAGGCGGACCGCCTCCTCCCACGGCAGGTCGCTGCGCCCGCTGATCTGCCACAGGCCGGTGAGCCCGGGTTTGACCAGCAGCCGCCGCCGGATGTCCGGGCCGTAGGCGGCGGATTCCTCCGGCAGCGGCGGCCGCGGGCCGACGAGCGACATCGATCCGGTGAGCACGTTGAAGAGCTGCGGGAGCTCGTCGAGCGAGTACCGGCGCAGCACCGCTCCCACCCGGGTCACCCGTGGATCCCGGCGGACCTTGAACAGCAGCCCCGCGCCCTCGTTGAGGTCGGCCAGTTCGCCACGTGCGTCGTGGGCCCCGGTGACCATGGTGCGGAACTTGAGAATGGTGAACTCGCGGCCGTCCTTGCCGACCCTGCGCTGGCGGTAGAACGCCCCGCCCCGGCTGTCCATCAGTACGAGCAGCCCGACGAGCACCATCAGCGGCGCGAACAGCATCAGCAGGACCGCCGCGCCGACCCGGTCGACGACCCCTTTGACCGCCCGGCGGCCCCCGGTGAAGGTGGGCATGCTGACCCGCAGCAGCGGGATCCCGAGCACCGCGTCGATATGCAGCCGCGGGCCGGCCACTTCCATCAGCACGGGGGCCACGACCATCTCGGCCTCGCTGCCCTCGAGATTCCAGGCGAGCCGTTGCAGCCGGTCCGGTGACCAGTGCGGATCCGGGGTGACCGCGACGACCCGGTAGCCGTTGCGGCGGACATGGCCCGCGACATCCGCCAGTCGGCCGACGACCGGCACACCGTCCAGCCGGTCACCGTCGGGCCCGAGACCGTCCGTCGTGCACACCGCGTCCACGCGCCAGCCGAGGTGCGGGAACTTACGGGTCCGGGTGATCAGGTCGTGCACGGTGGCCACGCTCCCGGCGGCGAGCACCGGTCGCAGACACTGGCCTTCCTTCCGCTGTTTATGCAGCCACAGGCGCAGCAGATACCGCGCGGTCATGGTGACGAGCGCGATCGCGGGGATCGCGACGAAGATCCAGAGCTTGATGTTGCGCGAGGTCAGGGCGATACCGCCGAGTGCCAGTACGACGGTCGCCGTGAACAGTGAGCGTCCGAGCCGGCGGAACTCCTCCGCGCCCTGGCCGAGTACGGCCGGAGCCCAGGACCGGCTCACCGCAAGCGCCCCCAGCACCAGCAGTTCGGTGCCGAACGCGAGGATTCCCCACTTCTCATGCCAGTTGGCCGCGTCCCGGGCCCCGAAGAAGTTGCCGATCGCCGCCACCACGATGGCGGTGGCCACGGTGTCGCTGGTGATCACGGTACGGCGGTACCGATGCTCCCAGTCGATCGCGGGCTGGCTGATTGCCCCGTCCGCCGGACGCCCGCGCGCCGGCGGAAACGGGCTGACTAATCCCCCTCGCCGCACAGAACCCCCCAGGTCCCCAGTGGTTCGACGTGTTCGCCTAACACTGTTCCTCCCCCCGGGAGGCCCCCGCCTCCCGACCGTTCCTCCCCTCGGGAGGCCCCCGCCCCCCGCGCACTGTTCCTCTCGCCGGGAGGCCCCCGCCTCCCGCGCACGACGTACCGGCTGATGCAGTGCTGATGTGAACAACCCACCCTGGCGGCAGCGGTGCGCATGCCCTGCCAGGCTCTCGAGGTACGCGGGAACCCGTCTCTGCCCCGGGTGCTCCCCACACCCGGGGCCCCCTCTCGGGCCCCAAGAACTGATCACCCCCACGCCGGGCGCGGAGGGTGCGATTGCTGTCTTGCCGTGGTGCCGGACGTACAGATCATTACTGGTCGCCTCGTGCCCGAACAGCTGAAGCACGGTCAATCTAGACCATCAGGGCCAGTATGAAGAGAGGATGTGTGTAATTTGTGGTCAAACATTGAAACTGCATTTTTTGATCGACGACCGCATGGCTTGAGTCCGGCTCGAGCGCCCGCCGCGCCCGGCCCCTCCCGGGCGCGACCAGGTCATGCTTCCTGGCCGGTGGCGGCGAGGACGATCTCGCGGATGGTGACGTTCCGCGGCTGCCGATAGGCGTAGCCGATCGCCTCCGCCACGGCCCGCGGGTCCAGGGCGCCGCCCGCGGACTCCTTCCACGCCTCGTAATCCGTCCGGATCTGCTCGTCGCTGGTGTGCGAGAGCAGCTCGGTCTCCACGGCGCCGGGGGCGATGGTCACCACACGGACACCCCGGGAGGCGACCTCCTCGCGCAGGTTCTCCGACATGCCATGGACGGCGAACTTGGTGCCCACGTAGGCGGTGTGGTTCGGGAAGGTCTTGCGGCCGGCGATGGAGCTGACGTTGATGATCGTGCCGTTGCCACGGGCGAGCATGCCGGGCAGGACCGCGCGGACGCCGTACAGCACGCCCTTGACGTTCAGGTCGATCATCCGGTCCCACTCCTCGGCGGGCTGGTCGGCGAGCCGGCCCAGGAGCATGGCCCCGGCGTTGTTGACGATGGCGTCGGCCGGTCCGAACCGTTCCTCGGCCTCCTGTACCGCCGCTTCGAGCGCGGTCCGGTCGGTGATGTCGACCTTGCGGCACAGGGTGTCGGGCAGGCCGAGTTCCCGCAGCTTCTCCAGCCGCCGGGCGAGGAGGAGCAGCGGGTGTCCCTCGGCGGAGAGGAGACGGGCGGTGGCCGCGCCGATACCGGAGCTGGCACCGGTGATGACGATCAGGGGCTTGGACATGGTGATCCCTCATAAGACGGGTGGAAGGGTGGGCCGTCTCCAGAACACCACCCGGCGAAGGGCGCCGGGTACCGGCAGCGGAGGGAGGGCCCACCGGGGGTCCGGCAGACCCCCCTTCGCCACCCGGTGGCGGCCGCACCCCGTCCTATCCTGGAACGATGAGCACGTCAGCGGGGCGCGAGCCCAACGGTGAGCTGCGCGACTTCCTGCGGTCGCGCAGGTCCCGGATCAGCCCGGCCGAGGCCGGTCTTGGCCCGGGCGAAACCGGGCGGCGCCGGGTGCCGGGGCTGCGCCGCGAAGAGGTGGCGCGAATGGCCGGAATCAGCGTCGACTACTACATACGCCTGGAGCGCGGACGCAATCCGAACGTCTCGGCGTCGGTGCTGGACGCCGTGGCGCGTGCGCTTCGCCTGGACCGGGCCGAGCGGGCCCATCTCTTCGATCTGGCCCGCCCGAAGCCGGGTCCGGCCCGCCGCCGCCCCGTGCCGCCGCAGCGGGTGCGCCCCGGGCTTCTGCGGCTCCTCGACTCCCTGACCGACACCCCTGCGATGATCATGGGGCACCGGCTGGACGTGCTCGCCGCCAACCCCCTCGCCAAGGCGCTGTACACCGACTTCGACGCACTGCCGCACCGTGACCGCAACCTCGCCCGGTTCCTCTTCCTCGACCCCGCCGCCCACGGTCTGATCGCCGACTGGCAGACCGCAGCCCGTGGCACGGTGGCGGCCCTGCGCCTGTACGCCGGGCGCCATCCGCACGACTCCCGGCTGACCGAGCTGGTGGGCGAGTTGTCCGTGCACGACGAGGACTTCCGCCGGTGGTGGGCCGACCACGATGTGTTCGCGTACACCCACGGCACCAAGCGCTACCGCCACCCCCTCGTCGGTGAACTGGCCCTGGAATACGAATCACTCACGCTGCCGGACGACCCGGACCAGGCCCTCTACCTCTACACCGCCGAACCCGGCAGTCCCTCCGCGCAGGCGTTGCGGCTGCTGGGGAGCTGGTCGGCGACGGACCTCAGCGCCGGGCGGATGCCATGACTTGTATCGTGGTGGTGTGGACTTCATGAGCACCCCGCACCGCTGCTTCCACTGATCGGGAGGCTATGAGGGCGTTGCCGGACGGCATCGCCCTCCTTGGCGTGCCTGCCGCATGATCCATCTTCCGGCGCTGCCCGTATCGAGCGGCCGACGCCGATCCGTTCCTCCGGGGACGGCCACCTTCTGAGCGCGCGCAGGCACGGTCCCTTCCTTTCACCGTTGCCAGGAGTGTCTTGTGCCCGTTCCGCTTCCCCCTGCCCTCGCATCGTTCCTCGATCTCCTGCGCTGTCCCATGTGCGGCGCCCCTCTCCACCCCGACCGCGGCGCCCTGCGCTGCCCGGCGGGCCACACCTTCGACATCTCCCGGCACGGCTATGTCAGCCTCCTGACGGGCACCCGCGCCACCAGCGGCGACGACGCGGCCATGGCCCGGGCCCGGGACCGGTTCCTGGCCACCGGCAGCTACGCGCCGATCCGCCGGACCGTGGCGGAACTGGCGGCCGGCACCGCGCCGGAGCGGAACGCCGTAGTGGATGTGGGATGCGGTACGGGCTACTACCTGGCCGGTGTCCTCGACCGGCTGCCCGACGCCCGCGGTCTGGGCCTGGACACCTCGGTGCGCGCCCTGCGCGCCACGGCCCGCGCCCATCCGCGGGCGGCTGCCGCGGCCTGGGACGTCTTCCGCCCCCTCCCGCTGGCCGACGGGATGGCCGATGTCGTGCTGGACGTGTTCGCCCCGCGCAACCCGTCCGGGTTCCACCGGGTGCTGCGCCCGGGCGGCCGGCTGGTCGTCGTACGCCCGACCGCGCGGCACCTGCGCGAACTGCGCGGCCGGGTGCCCGGGATGGTGGCGATCGACCCGACCAAGGAAGACCGTCTGCACACGGCGCTGGCCCCCTTCTTCGAGGCCGCGGATACCGAACGGGTCGAGTACGTCGCGCCGTTGACCGAGCTCGAGGCCCTCGACCTGGTGGGGATGACGCCGAGCGCACGCCATCTGAACGGTGCGGACCTGGCCGGGCGCGGTCTCCTGCCCGACCAGGTCACCGTCTCCGTTCTGGCCACCGCCTACCGGCCCCGCTGACGGCAAGGGGATGGGCCGGTGCCGGCCCATCCCCTCCCGCTCGTCGTTACTGGCGGGTGGTCAGCAGTGACCCGGGACCCACCCACTGGGAGCCCCTGGCCGGGCGCGAACCGATGACGTCGATGGTCCGGCCCGAGACCGAGATGTCGCTCACCGTGTACGGCGTGGTGCCGTCGGCGGGCAGTTTCATCGACACCCAGCGTCCGCCGGAGTAGCGGAGCGCGGTACTGGTGTCCCTCGTCTTCCGCTCCACGACGACCGGGCCGTCCTGACTCATCGCGGCGCTGACCAGCTCCCTGACCCCTGTCGGCAGGGGGACGTTGGTCCACTTCTTGCTCGTGCCGTCGTAGCGCAGCGCCAGCGCCTGCCGTGTGCCATCGGACGTCTGGGTCGTACCCACGGCCCACATCTGCCCGCCCGGCCCGCGGACGATGTCATTCAGCCTCGCGGACGTGCCACCGAGGCCAGGAACGGCGACCTTGTTCCAGCGCACGCCGTCGTAGTGCAACACCACCGGCTTCACGGGCGCTGCGAAGCCCGTGCCGCCCACGGCCCACACATCGTCAGCGGCGACCGCGGTGACGGTCTGCAGATACCACGGTGAGCCCGCGCCTCCCGCACCGACGTTCGGCAGCTTCTGTGCCTTCCAGCGGGTGCCGTCCCAGTGCTGGAGCGTTCCGGCGTAGATGCGGCGGCCTCCGGTGTGTACCTCGGTCCATCCCGCCGCCCAGGCATCGTCGGCGGCGCGAGTGTCGACGGAGGTGAACCCGGCACCCACGGTCTTGCGGGGCACCGGAGCGACGACGGACTTCCACGCCGTGCCGTTCCAGCGCTGTGTCACGATGCCGCCGACTCGTTCGGTGAAGTCACCGACCAGCATGCCGTTGCGCGCCGACGTGGCATCGACGTCATTGAACCGGAGGTCATCGCCCCGGGGTACGGGTGCCGTCTTCACCTGCTTCCAGCCGGGGCCCTTGCGTTCGTCGCGCTCCCACAGGGTGGGCACCATTTCGGCGTCGTCATTCCCCGGGGGGACGAACCGCGCCCCCGCCACCCATGTGGTCCGCGCGTCGGGCCGCGTGGAGGCCAGGAGCGTGGCGTCGCTCGGCGTCACCCTCGACTCGCTCCACCCGGCGGGCTGCGGTGAGGCCGCGAACGCCGGCATCGTGCTCGCCGCCAGCGTCAGCGCGGCACACGCCACCATCGCCCCGCGGATACCGCGGGTACTGATCAACTCTTTCACGTTGCTGTCTCTCCTCATCGACGTCAGCGGACGGCCCGTGGGGCGCTCCCTGCGAGGGGCCCGGAGCCGACCGCTCCGCCATTCCAGCGGCTGTACGGTTGTTCGGCAGCCCCCGTCCGAAGGACCGAACAATCGTGAATGCGCCGGTAGTCGGGCCGGCCCGGGGAGCGGGACAGCACGGTGGGGGACCGGGGGAGGGGGAACGGGTGGGGCGTCGTGAGAGGCCGGTGGACCCGAGCGCGGGTCCGGTTGAGCGCTTCGCCTACGAGCTGCGCAAGCTCCGTCAGGAGGCCGGTGGGCCGACCTACCGGGCGATGGCGCAGCGGGCGCGGTACTCGGTCACGACCCTGTCGCAGGCGGCGGCGGGCGAGCAGTTGCCCTCGCTGCCGGTGGCGCTGGCGTACGCCGAGGTCTGTGGCGGGGACCGGGCGGAGTGGGAGGAGCGCTGGCGGGAGGCGGCCGCGGAGGCGGCGGAGTCGGCGGCCGTGGAGCGGGCCGGGGACGACGGCGCCGACCCGCCTTATCGCGGCCTGGCCCGCTTCGAACCGGGCGACCACGAGCGCTTCTTCGGCCGCGACCGGCTGGCCGCCGATGTCGTGGAGCTGGTGCGGAGCCATCGGTTCACCGCCGTCTTCGGCCCCTCCGGAAGCGGCAAGTCCTCACTCCTGCGCGCGGGCCTGATCCCCGCCCTCCGGGACCCCGGGGCCGGCGGCGGTGCCCGGTCGGCGGCACCGCCGCCCGCCGTCATCCGGCTGCTGACCCCGGGCGAGCACCCGGCCCGCACCCACCGCGCGGCGCTGACGGCGAAAGCGGGAGACGGTGACACCTGGCTGATCGTCGATCAGTTCGAGGAAGTGTTCACGCTCTGTCAGGAAGCGGTGGAGCGCAGAGAGTTCATCAACGCGCTGCTCGCCGCATGCGATCCGGGGAGCCGGCTGCGCGTCGTCATCGCCGTACGGGCCGACTTCTTCGGCCACTGCGCCGCACACCGCGGGCTGACGGCCGCACTGCGCGATGCCACGCTGCTCGTCGGCCCGATGGGACCGGCCGAGCTGCGCGAGGCGATCGTGAAACCGGCCGCCGCGGCGGGCCTGATCGTGGAGCGGTCGCTGACCGCCCGGATCGTGGCCGAGGTCGCCGATGAACCGGGCGGTCTGCCGCTGATGTCCCACGCCCTGCTGGAGACCTGGCGGCGGCGGCGCGGACGGACGCTGACGGAGGAGGCGTACGAGTCCGTCGGCGGTGTCCACGGTGCGATCGCCGCTACGGCGGAGCGGGTCCACGGTGAACTGTCCACACCCCAGGCGGAGCTGGCCCGTCGGATCCTGCTGCGGCTGATCACCCCGGGCGAGGGGGCACAGGACACCAGGCGCCCGGTGGACCGGGCCGAGTTGGAGGGGGACGGCACACCGGAGGATGCGCCGGACGACACCTCGGTGGTGCTGGAACGTCTGGTCCGGGCCCGCCTGGTGACCGTCGACGACGGGGTGGTGGACCTCGCACACGAGGCGCTGATCACCGCCTGGCCGCGGCTGCGGGGCTGGATCGAGGAGGACCGCGGACGGCTGCGCGTCCACCGGAAGCTGACGGAGGCGGCGCGGGCGTGGCAGGGGCTGCGCCGGGATCCCGGCGCGCTGTACCGCGGGGCACGGTTGGCGGAGGCGGAGGAGGCGTTCGGCCCGGCCCGCGAACGAGCCGCCCTCACCTCCCTGGAGGGGGCGTTCCTCACCGCGAGCAGCGACGGGCGGCGGCGCGAGCGCCGCCGGGTCCGCGCCGTGGTCGGCACGCTGTCCCTGCTGCTCGTCCTGGCGATGGTGGCGGGAGTGGCGGCCTGGCAGCAGAACCGTGAGGGCGACCGGCGCCGTGCGGAGGCCACCTCCCGCCGCATCGCGTCGATCGCGGAGACCATGCGCTCCGCCGACCCGGTGACGGCACTGCGGCTGAGCGCCGCCGCGTGGCGGATCAGCCGTACCGACGAGGCGCGGGCGGCGCTGCTGGGGGCGGTGACGCAGCAGGAGCAGGACTCCTTCACCGTTCCCGGCGCGGTAGCCGAAGGGGAGCAGTACGTCAGCGAGGACGGGCGGACGCTGGTGCGGGTCGTGGCCGGCCGGGCACAGCGCTGGGATGTGGCCGGTCACCGCCGGACCGGCGAACTCCGGCTGCCCGGCGGGGAGCAGGCGGTGGACCTGTCCCCGGACGGGCGGCGGTTGCTGGTGGCGGCGGGTGACCGGTTGACCGTCCGTGACCTCGCCACCGGGAAGCCGGTCGGCCCGCGCCCCGCTCCCTCCACCGAGGATACGAACGCCCAGTACGCCCCGAGCGGGCGCACGGTGCTCCTGTCCGACCGCCACTCGGCCGGGATGTGGGATGTACGGCGCGGACGCTGGGTGTTCCGGCACGAGGGCAAGGACGTCTACGGGCCGTTGGCAAGCCCGGACGACCGGCTTATGACGCTGTGCGCGGGGCGTTCCCTGGAGCTCTGGGACACCGTCGCGCGGCGTCGGGTGCGCCCGCCCCGCGCGGCGGCGCTGTCGAGCGCCGTCTGCGGCACCACCAAGAGCCCGGGCAGCGGCACCGCGTGGGAGTTCGATCCGCGGGGCAGGAGGCTGGCGGTCGGTCGCGAAAAGCCGGTCATCTGGGACCTGAGGTCCGGGAAGACGGTGCGGATCCCGTACGAGGGCGACAAGCCGGAAGGCGTTCGCTTCAGCCGCGACGGGCGGTTCGTCTCCACGGTGGGCGACCAGAGGATCACACTGTGGCGGATCTCCGCGGACTCCGCCGAGGCGGTCTACTCGCACCGGCTGGTCGACCCGTACATCAGGGGCCACTGGCTCGATGCCGACCGGGGCGTGATCCGGTACCAGGAGGGGGCCGGCGACAGCACCGGTGCCGTGCGGACCCTGTTCCTGGGCGATGCCGTCACCTCCCCCCGGCGCGGGGAACCAGCCCAGAAGGCCGCGTTCAGTCCCGACGGCCGGATGGTCGTCACCGCCCGCCGCCACGGGGAGCGGATGCGGTTCGAGATACGGCCCACGGGCGGCGGCCGGGCGACCCCGCTGCCGTCGGTCGACTGCGGCACGGTCGACCGGACGCGGCGGAAGAGCGAACAGTGCTGGGCGTATCTGACGTTCAGTGGCGACGGGCGGACTCTGGCCTACGGGGTCGGCGCCCCGAAGGTGCGCGCCGGCTCGGACGGCACCAGGGGGCGCCCGGAGCGGATCACGGTGTGGGATCTGCGGAACCACCGCAAGCGCGCGGAGCTGGTGCTCGCGACGGGCGGCAAGGAGAAGGAGAGCGCCGACGCCATCGCGCTGAGCCCGGACGGCTCCTCCCTCTTCGTCCTTCGGCAGGACTCCGTGCTGGAGAAGTGGGACGCACGGCGCCGCACCGAGGTGGCGGAGCATACCGAGAAGGCCCGTGGCAGACTGTCCTGGTCGGTTCCTCCGGCCGGCGCCATGGCGGTGCGCCCCGACGGACGACGCCTGGCCACCACGCACGGGGTCGGCTTCACCCTGCCCTCGGCCCGCCAGGTCTCGGGTGTGGTCGAGCAGCACGACGCCCAAGCGCTCGCCTACAGTCCCGACGGTGAACGGCTCGCCCTGGGTGGCGACTCCGGCCGGGTGAACGTGTATGACGACGACGGGATGCGCGCCCTGGGCTCCCTCTCCGGAACGTACGCGGACCGGGCCCGGACGGGGGAGCCGGTGACCGCCCTCGCCTACGCGCACGACGGCGCGACCCTGGCCGTGGCGGGTGCGAACGGCACGGTACGGCTGTGGGACACCGCCTCGGGGCGCCCGCTGGGGACCACGTTCACCGGCGGCACCGACCCCGTTCTTGCAGTCGCGTTCGGCCCCGACGACCGGACCCTGTTCGTGACCGGGGCCCGAATCCCCCTCCGGGAGTATCCCGTCGACCCCGCCCGCGCCACCGAAGCAATCTGCGAACGCGCGGGCGGCGGTCTGTCCCGCGCCGACTGGTCCACGTACATCCCGGACGTCCCGTACCGCGACACCTGCTGAACCCGGCCGCGGGGCGGTACCGACATCCCGGGGACGCGTGCTGTCACATCACATGGATCACCGCGTATGTCTCGCCGTCCTTGGGCGGCCGTGTCCAGGAGCGGGTGGTGAATGTGTGCAGCCGCCCGTTCTCGATGGCGTGACGGGGCAGACAGGCGCCGAACTCCCCGGTCAACGCCTCCAGCAGCGACCGTTCCACCGCGGTGATGTCCTCCGGATCGCCGAAGAACCGGCCCGGGTCGAGCGCCCGCGGAATCTCCCCGTGCGAGCGGACCTCTCCGTCCGCGTAGGTGAACGCGTACTGCTCGGCCCCGTCCTGCGCCACCGAGAGGTGGAAGAACGGTTCCCCGCGCCATTCCCTCAGACCGCTCCACACCACCACCGCGCGGGTGCCCCCGCTTGCCGCCGCGGCCGGGGAGACGAACCGCCGCCGGTCGAACGGGGCAGGGTCGTCGTCGAAGGCGAAGCTCCAACCGGTGCCGGCCCGGCCGACCGCCATGAGCGCCCTGTCGTCATAGGAGGAGAACTCCTGGCGGCCGTCCCGCGGCCGCCGGCGGGCCTCCCAGAGGGACATGGGCTCGTCCAGCACGGCGCCGTCCCCGTCCGCCAGACGTCCGGGCACCTCCTGCGGCTCCGCACCCTCCACCAGGACGAACCGGTAGGACGCGCGGCTGTTGCTCGGATCCGGCTCCGCGAGCCACGCCAGGCCACCCGGGTCGAGCCCCGCCGCGGGCCCCTGCGCCTCACCCGGCTGCCCGCCCCGGGGAACGGACAGCAGCTCACGGCCCCGCTCCGGGGTCAGCAGCGGACCGAGCAGAGGATCGGCCACCCACCCCAGCGGTACGAGGTGGTCCGGTCCCAGCGGCTCCCACCGGGGCAGTGCGTCGATGAGCGTCCGCCACGCCCCGTCGGTGTCCCCCCAGCGCGCCAGCTCGCGCGCCCGCTCGACCGCCTCTCCGAACGGTCCGGCCGCGGTGTACCGGTACGTGCCGTTCCGCACCTGGTCCAGTGTCGCGTGGGCCAGCGCCACCACGTCCTTGTCCGCGCCGCGCAGATCGAACATCAGCGTGGCGTCGTCGCGGTACGAGTGCTCCGCGTGTTCGGCGACCAGCGGGGGCAACAGCTCGGATGCGTACCGCCGGTCCGTCACCAGGCCCTCGAAGCGGACCGCGGCGGTCTGCCCGAGCAGGTGGCGTATCTGGTCGTCCAGTGCGGCGGCCCGCGGCCTGC
Source organism: Streptomyces cucumeris (assembly GCF_024295805.1). Classification (GTDB taxonomy): domain Bacteria; phylum Actinomycetota; class Actinomycetes; order Streptomycetales; family Streptomycetaceae; genus Streptomyces; species Streptomyces cucumeris. The sequence continues at coordinate 370,303 of NZ_JANCLX010000003.1, read as the reverse complement.
CGTAGTCCTTGGGCTCCTCCAGCGTTTTCAGCGCCCCTTCCCAGCCCCCGCGCAGCGCCTCCAGCCGGGCCTCCGCCACCAGGGCGTCCAGGTCCCGTGTCGTGTCGTTGACGAATTCCGGCTCCTTCTCGCTCCCGTTCGCCCGCAGGCTGTGGAACTCCCGGTACATCTCCCGCATGAACTCCCGGAAGTCCGCATGCCGTTCGGGCGGTTCGGCCCGCCAGCTCGCCCAGGTGTACACGGCCCATTCGCCGGCCTCGTCCACGTCCTCGGGATCCATCAGGACGTGGGTGACGTCGGACTCGACGTCGAGCTGCAGTCCGCGGCGCCAGATGTCCGCCTCCACCCGCTCCTCCGGCCCGGATTCCTCGTCCAGGTACTCCTCGAAGAGGTCCGCGAGTTCCGACTCGTTGTTGTGCCAGCGCGCCCCCTCGGTCCCCGCCAGCAGCCACACGAACCCGCCCGCGTGCCGCCACCCGTCACTGACCTTGAGGAACTCCCGGTACGACGGGGGCATCCGCCGGCCGATCCGCTCCTCCATGGCCGCGATGCGCTCCTCCGACGCGGGCGGGAATCCGAGCCACCGCGCGCGTCGCGCGGCCTCGTCGTCCTCGTCCCGCGTCTCGTCCTCCGGCTGCGCATCCGCCCACTCCCCGGACCACTTGAGGAGGAAGGATCGCCAGTCGAATGCCGTGGTCTTCGTCATGCGCCCGATGCTGCCACCCGCCACCGACAACGCGGCGGGCCCGCTGGTCACTTGCCGCGCCTGACCGGCCGGTCGCAGGTTTTCAGGCCGGGCTTGTCGGGACAGGCCACGGCGACGAATCCGCCCTTGGCCGGAACCGCAACGGTGAGGGTGTCCCCGCTGTCCACCCGGCGCGTCTCCCGGATCAGTCCGTCCCTGCCGTCCCGCACCGTCTCCACCAGCCAGCGACCGCTGCCGAGGAAGCGCAGTGGCGTCCGTTCGGTGTGTGCGCCACCGGTCAGATAGGACCCCAGGAACCAGCGGTCCTGGCTGCGGCGGGCGAACGTCGCACCGCCTCCGGGCCGGCCGGACAGCAGCCGTGTGTCGTCCCAGACCGTGGGAACCTGCTCCAGGAAGCGTTCCATCTGCGGATGCCTGCCGTAGGTCTCGAGCGATCCGGCGAAGTTCTGGAAACCGGATTCGTAGACGACCGACAGCGCCAACTCGGCCGCGGTGGAGTGCGGATGACTGCCTCGCTGGAGTGCCATGGGGGTGTAGTCCATGGAGCCCACGACGTTCCGGGTGAAGGGGTACGTCGCCAGATCGCCGGCCACCCCGTTGCGGTACTCGGCACCGCGCACCGCCTCCAGCGTCATCACATGCGGCCAGGTGCGCTGCATACCGTTGGGGACCGTCGAGCCGTGGAAGTTGACGAGCAGCTTGTGGTCGGCGGTCGCCTTGAGGACGTCGTCGTACCACCGGAAGCGCTGCTGGGACTCGGAGCCGATGAAGTCCAGCTTCAGCCCGGCGACGCCCCAGTCGTTCATCCGCGAGAGCGTCGTGTTCCGTTCGGCGGCGGTGTCCAGATCGGTCCACCGCATCCACACCAGGATCCTGACCCCGCGCGAGGAGGCGTAGTCGACGAGTTCGGGCATCCACTTCTCGTCGGCCCATCCGTCGTCGACCAGCGTGTAGGGCCAGCCGTGTGCGGCGCTGTAGTCCACGAACTTCTTCTGGCTCTCCAGGCTGCGCTGCACCGGCCTGCCGCCCGCCAGCCAGGACCAGGCCACCTTGCCCGGACGGATCCATGAGGTGTCCCCGATCCGGGAGGCCGGGGCGATGTCGTCGGTGAACGTCGACTGGGTGACGCCCTGGAGGTCACCGATGACGGCGGCGCGCCAGGGGGTGGTCAGCGCGCCGTCGATGGAGACCCGGCTGTCGGCCAGGGCGAGCGAGTAGCGTCCGCTGCCGGAGGTGTGGGTCAGCCGGCTGCCGGAGTAGCCACCGCCCACACCGGACTCCGACAGCAGGACGTAGGAGCTGCCGGTGCGGAACAGGGCGGGGTACCCGTAGGAGCCGTCGGCGGCCCCGGAGGCGGTGCTCTTCGTGTGGTGCTGTTCATGGGAGGCCTCGTAGGGGGTCAGCCACGCCGAGGCGTTCCCGGGGAGCTGGAACGCCGACGCCTCGCGGCGGACGCTGCCGTCCTTGGTGTCCGGCAGCGCATAGCGGTAGGCGACGCCCTGGTCGGAGACCCTGACCACCACATCGATCCGGGTTCCGCGGGCCCCGGTGAAGGACAGCCTGGTCTCATGCATCCGGGCGACACGATCGAGGCGTTTTCCCGTGGTGGCGGTGTACTTCTCGGTGACGGTGCGATCGCTGCGGCCCTCGGGCCGCAGTCCGGTGGTCAGATCGGCCTTGTCGGTGACCAGGCCGACCGGCGCCGGTTGCAGAACGGTCGTCCCGCCGCGGCGGACCGCGAGGGTGAGTGCTCCGGAGCCGTCCAGCGCGACGGTGGCGCTGAGGGCCCGTGAGGAGGACTGCGGCTGCCTCACCTCCCAGGACACACCGCTTCCTTCGGCACCGGCCCGGGGCGCGGTCAGGGCCGCACCGCCCAGCACGGCTGCCAGCGCGGCCGCGAGTGCCGGCTTGGATCTGAACAGGGGGTATCGCTGACGCATGGTCATGGCACGCCTCATATGTAGGACGTTGGTCCTGCCATATCGCACAGGAATCAACAGAGGGGGATGTTGGTGCATATTGACTATCTCGGCCTCAACCTGGCTGTAAAGACGCGTGCACCAGATTTCGTATCCGATCCACCTGCTGAGTCTTGTCCGATTGTGTTGCTTCGACTCTAGGTTCAGGGGAGTGATGGCCCAGAAGGGACCTGGTGCGGTGCTTGCGTGACACAGCGTTATATGCCCTGCTCCAGGGGCCGTTACGGTCATTTTTCATGGAGTGGAGTTATGAGACGGCCGAAGGACTCACCGCTGCCCTGCGCACCGGTGACGTGACATCGGCGGAGCTGACCGAAGAGGCCATCGCCCGTATCGAGCGGGACGACAAGGCGATCAACGCGATCTGTGTACCGGACTACGACCGTGCCCGAGCCGCCGCGCGCGCCGCCGACCAGGCGCGCGCCCGTGGTGAGGACCGGCCGCTGCTCGGCATTCCGGTGACGGTCAAGGAGTCCTACGACATCGCCGGGCTGCCCACGACCTGGGGCATGCCGCAATACCGGGACCATATGCCCGCCGAGGACGCGGTGCAGGTGTCACGGCTCAAGGCCGCGGGAGCGGTGGTACTCGGCAAGACCAATGTGCCGTTGGGGCTGCACGACATCCAGAGCTTCAACGAGATCCACGGCACCACCAACAACCCCTGGGATCACAGCCGTACGGCCGGTGGATCCTCCGGCGGATCGGCCGCGGCCCTGGCGTCCGGATTCGGCGCGCTGTCCATCGGCTCCGACATCGGCGGTTCGCTGCGCACCCCCGCACACTTCTGCGGTGTCTACGCGCACAAACCGACACTCGGACTGGCGGCGCCCCGCGGTATGACTCCTCCGGCAACACCGGTACTGCCGATCGACCTTGACCTCGCCGTCGTGGGGCCGATGGCGCGCACGGCCCGCGATCTCACGCTTCTGCTCGACGTCATGGCCGGACCCGACCCGCTGACGCACGGTGTGGCGTATGACCTGTCGCTGCCGCCCGCGCGCCATGAGCGGCTGTGCGACTTCCGGGTCCTGGTCCTCGACGAGCATCCGCTCCTGCCGGTCGGGTCCGCTGTGCGGGCGGGTGTGAACCGGGTGGCGGAGGCGCTTGCCGACAGCGGAGCCCGCGTCGAACGGCACAGTGCGCTGCTGCCCGATCTCACCGAGGCCGCGGTGGTCTATATGCAGTTGTTCTTCTCCGGGGCCGTCGCGCGCTTTCCCGTCGAGGCATACGAGGAGCTTCGTACCCATGCCGCCGGACTGAGCGCGGACGACCGGAGTCTTGAGGCGATGCGGCTGCGCGGTATGGCGTTCAGCCACCGCGAATGGGTCGAGGCGAACGGCCGCCGCGAGCTCCACCGGCACGGCTGGCGACGGTTCTTCGCCGAGTTCGACGCCGTGGTGTGTCCCATCACGCCCACTCCGGCGTTCCCGCACGACCACATCCCCGACATCAGGGAGCGCCGGATCGCTGTCGACGGCGTCGCATACCCGTATCTCGACCAGCTCGTCTGGGCCGGTCTGGCCACCATGCCCGGTCTGCCCGCCACCGCCGTACCCGCGGGCCGGTCGCCGGAGGGGCTGCCGGTGGGAGTGCAGCTCATCGGTCCGATGTCCGAGGACCGCACCCCGCTGCGGCTGGCAGAACTGCTGGAGCGGAAGATCGGCGGCTTCCGGATGCCGCGGTAGGGCGCGGCCCGGGCGGAACCGACCCGGACCGGATGCCTCGCCGCTCCGGTCGTTCAGCCCGGGAAGCGCAGGAACGCGGCCGGGACGGTGGCGGTGAGCCAGACACCGTTGGCGCTGACCTGGAAGACATGACCGGCCCGGTGCATCGCCCCCGCGTCCACGCTCAGGACCACCGGCGTGCCGCGGCGGGCGCCCACCCGGGTGGCGGTGGCGCGGTCCGCCGAGAGATGGACGGCGTGCCGTGTCATGGGGCGCAGCCCTTCCCCTCGGATGGCGGCGAGGCTGCGGGCCACCGTTCCATGGAAGAGATACGCGGGCGGCACGGCTGGTGGCAGCGCGAGGTCCACCGGGACCGAGTGGCCCTGATTGGCACGGATCCGGTCGCCCTCGATGGTGAAGCGCTGTTTGTCATTGGCGGCCACCACGGCATCCAACTCCGCACGGGAGAAGGGGAATCCGTGGTGCGCCGCCGCGGCCATCAACTCGGCCACGGGGACCCAGCCCTGGGCGTCCAGGGTGATCCCGATGCGTTCCGGAGCGTGCCGCAGATGCCTGGAGAGGTACTTCGAGAGGCGTACGGATCGCTGGTGGTTCATGGCCCCAGAGTGCCGTACGGGTGTGAGGGGTGACACCTGAATTCCGGGCCGGGCGAGCGGTGCGGCGATACCGGAGCGGGCGCATGCGGAGGTATGAGGAGGTGCCGGACGCGGCCCTCGCATCGGTCACACGATCTTGACTCTTGGGACAGGACGCCTCCTCCCGTCCTCTTGTAGATTCGTGGGCCATGGATTGATGTGGACTGGCAACACGGGGGAGGAACTTGTGTCTTTCGAGCATGAATGGGCGGGCCTGATCAGCGAGGCGCGCTCCCAGCAGAGCACCTCCATGCAGCTCAACGGAGCGGGTGACGGCGGGTCAAAGGGCGACGGAGCGGGTGACGGGAAGGTCCTCAAGGTGTCTCCGCAGGGCCTGCGCGCCTACGCGGGCCGGGCCGACAAGGTGAGCGACGACTTCGCGAAGACGGACAACGAGACGATGCGGGAGACCGAGCAGGTGCCCGGCTCGATGAAGGGCTTCGCGAGCGATGAGGCGTTCGCGGACTTCCAGAAGACCTGGCGTGCGCAGATGAAGTACCTGGACGGCCTCTACAGCGGGGTCGCCCATGCGCTCCGCTCCGCCGCCACGAGCTTCAAGGAGACGGACGTCCGGCGCAAGGTGGACTTGGGCAAGGTGTACGGGCCGTACCTGCCCCAGGACGGCAGCTCGCAGGGCATGTACGGGCCGTACCTGCCCCAGGGCGGCACCTCTCAGAGCACCGACAAGCCTCTGTACGGCCCTTATGTGCCGACGCTCCCGTCCACCAATGACCCGAAGTCCTGGGGAGGGCACCGATGACCACCCCTGAACTCACCTACACGGCGGTGCGCGAGGTCGACCTCGAACCCCTCCGGCAGGCGGTGAAGACATGGAAGGCGTTGCCGGGCAGGATCGACACCGTCACCAAGACCTTCACCAGCACTGTTTCGTCCCAGTTGGAGACGTCCGGCTGGTACGGCGAGACGGCGCAGTCGGCGTTCACGAAGTTCCGTGGCATCCGGCACCAGATGTCGGAGGCATCCGGCCAGGCCGAGAAGATCGGCGCCGTGATGTCCGAGGCGCTCAAGGCGTTCGAGGCCGCGAAGAAGGTCCTCGTGAGCGTCGAGACCGCGGTGAGCACTCCGCCGGAGGGCGGCGACGGCAAGGTCTATCTGAAACTCAACAAGAAGGACGGCGTCGTCTATCTCGACCCGCCGCCCGACGTGGAGAACACCGCGGGACTTCAGAAGGCGTACCACGAGTCGATCGTCTACTACAACAACAAGATCAATGAGGCCATCCGCAGCGCGACCGACGCGGACCACGACCTGAAGACGGCTCTCCAGATCGACCCGCCGGGCAAGGGTTTCAACGACGACATCGCGGCACATCTCAAGGACGTCGACGCCGACACCAAGAAGGACGTCGACCGCCTGATGGAACTGGCGGGCAAGGACGACTTCAAGAAGGACCCCAAGGCCCTGGCCGAGTTCAACGGCCTCCTCGCCAAGAACGCCCGGAACGACGACTTCGCCGAGCAGTTCGCCACCCGCAAGGGGGCGAAGGGGATCATGGAGCTCTGGTACAACGCGGCCAAGCCGGAGTACGAGGACGGCCCGCTGGGCAAAGCCAAGGACCGCTCGGACTCGGTGACGAAGCAGCTCGCGGCGCTCCAGGACAACCTGGGCATCACCCTGGGCCTCGCCAGCCACTCCGACTCGCCGGAGATGACGAAGTGGAAGAAGGACGTCATCGACCTCGGCTACCAGCGCATGCCCGGTGCGCACCAGACCTACTACGCCGATCCCCCGTACGGCTTCCAGGTGATGAGCAATCTGATGCGCACCGGGAAGTGGGACAGGGAGTTCCTGAACGCATACGGCGACAAGCTCGTCGAGGTGGACAAGAAGCCCTTCGACGCGCCCGGCGGACGCGAGGACGAGCAGACGCACCGGAAGTGGCTCGCCTACGGCCAGCACCCGCCGGACTTCCTCAACTTCGGCGGGAAGAACGACAAGGGCGAGGACCCCTTCACCGGATACTTCGAGGCGCTGGGCCACAACGGGGACGCGTCCACGGACTTCTTCAAGGACAAGGAGCACTTCGACTACGTGCTCCGGGAGCGCACATGGCTGCCGGACAGCGGCGGAGCCGACCTCGGTGACAAGGTGCCCACCGGCCCCCGGGTGGCTCTCGGCCACGCGCTGGGCTCGGCGACCACCGGTCATGACTGGGACGCGCCGGCGAATGTCCCGGCGGAGCACACCAAGGACCAGGCGGACCTCATGTCCAAGCTCATCAAGGGCATGGGGACGGTCGACGAGGGCGGGAAGGCGGATATCTCGCTGGCCCTGGGCATGCAGCAGGGCCTGGGGAACGCCGCGTCCGAGTACGTACCGGACTTCTTCCGCTCCATGACGGACGGTGCGGGCGACGACAAGCTGTTCCCCGTGTCCGGGGCGCAGGCCGATCTGGAACATCGCGATGTGACGAGGTTCCTCGTGCAGATGGGGCAGGATCCCGACGCGAACGCGGCCATCACCGCCGGGCAGAAGCTCTACGCCGCCCAGGTGCTCGACCACCACCTCGGCGGGGACGTCCCGGCGGACCAGAAGTACGGCGCACCCCCGCAGGACATCGTCCACGAGGTCCTCAAGGCGTCCGGAGAGACCGCGGGCACGCTGGCCACCGGCGCCCAGGAAGGCATCATCGGTCCGGCGGTGCGCGAGGAGAAGGAGTACGACGGCGCCACCCTCAGCAACCGCCTGTGGGGCAACACCGCGTTCGGCAGCGTGGCGACGGGTGTCAGCGTGCTGAAGCCCTTCGCCGCGCATCCCATCGGGGCCGCGGTCACCGCGAGCCTGATCATCGGGGCCGAGGGCGCCGCCCTCAGCGACCACGACGCGAGCAGCTGGGAAGTCAACAAGTCCGCCCCGGCGGCGGACAAGGCCGGCGCGATCTATGACGAGATGGCCGGCCGTGACGTACAGCAGAACCAGGCGATGCTGAGGGCCATCGGGAAGGAACACGGCATCGACGTCTCGGAGAGCTGGGCGAAGCTGTACTCGGCCGAGGGCTTCAGCCAGGGATACTCCCGGGTCGGGTCCACGGCGCCCTACCTCACCTCCATCGAGCAGGTGAAGCAGATGGCCATAGACCACTGATGGAACGTGTACTGATGAACCGCCCCCTCCGCATCACCCTGCTCACCGTCCTCGCCGTGGCCCTGGCCGCGGCGGGGGCGCTGGGCGGCGTCCTCTTCGGCCGAGAGGACGGCAAGGACCCGAAGAAGTTCTCCGACGTGCTGGGGGACACCTGCCCCACGGTCCTGCGGGGGGTGCCCTCGTCGCTGCTCGACCGGGTCGTCCCCGCCTCCCGTCACGCGGGCGGCGAGCAGCGGATGACCTACCGGAAACTCGCGGTCAACTCCCATTGCCGGGTCACCGTGGACGGTAAGGAGGCGCTCCGGGTCGACGTCGCACAGCACAACTCGGTGCACGACCCCGGCCGGGTGGGCACGGGCCCGGGGCACGGCAGGACCATGAGCGTCCCCGGCTATGAGAAGAGCTGGTCCTCCCAGGACGCTGTCAGCCTCACCGTTCCCTGCACCAAGGACACGGGCAATGACAACGCCACCAACGTGTACGTCAAGGTGCAGGCGTGGCGGGGGCCGTACCGGGGCCTGCGCGAGGATCTGGTGCGCATCGCCGAACAGGCGGCCAGGACCGGTCGCGCCCTGGCCTGTTCGGCCACCCCGCCGGTGGCCGACTGACCAGTTCGGACGGCTTGCACCTGCCTGCGCGCCCTTGTTAGCGTCTGGCTGCGACATCTCACCGTAGGGTTCCGCCCTCGCCATTCAGCCTCCTCGTGTCCGGTGACACCAGGAAGGTGGGAGTCACACCAGACAGTGACAAGGGTGTGCGGCGATGGTTGCGGTTCGGCGAGCGCAGACGGCTCTGGAAGCCGTCGATCTGGTCAAGACCTATTCGGCAGGCAGGAACAACCCACCGGTCCGCGCGCTGCGGGGACTGAGCTTCTCCGCCGCCAAGGGGACCGTCTTCGGGCTGCTCGGCCCGAACGGGGCGGGCAAGTCCACCACGGTGAAGATTCTCTCCACGCTGTCGGTGGCCGACTCGGGGTCGGCGCACGTCGCCGGTGTCGACGTGACGGCGAAACCGCATCGGGTGCGCCGGGCGATCGGGTTCGTGGCCCAGAAGCCCGGTACGGACCCGATGGCGACGGCGACCGAGAATCTGCTGCTCGCGGGGCGCCTCCACGGGATGTCCCGCCATGACGCCACGGCGCGGGCCCGTGAGCTCATCGACCGGTTCGGTCTGGCCGAGGCCGCGAACCGGCTGGTGAGCACGTACTCCGGCGGTATGGCACGCAAGCTGGACGTCGCGCTGGGGCTGATGCACCGCCCGCAGGTGCTCTTCCTCGATGAGCCCACCACCGGTCTCGATCCCCAGGCGCGGAGCGAGATGTGGCACGAGATCGCCAGGATGGCCGCTGACGAGCAGATGACGGTGCTGCTCACCACCCACTACCTCGACGAGGCCGACCACTTGGCCGACCGGCTCGCGATCGTCGACCACGGCACGGTGGTCGCCACGGGCACCCCCGAGGAACTCAAGAGCGAGCTGCGCGGCGACGCGGTGCAGATCGAGCTGGCCGAAGCCGACGACAGGGCAGCCGCGGTGCTGCGACGGGTGCACGGACTGCGCGAGATCACCATGGACGGGTGCACGGTCCGTGGCCGTACCGACGACGGCGCCCGGGCGCTGCCACCCGCGCTGGCCGCACTCGACGAGGCGGGAATCGCCGTGGCCTCGGCGACGCTTGCCCGCCCCTCGCTCGACGACGTCTACCTCCGGCACACCGGCCACGCCCTTCAGGCCCCCGGTGGCGAGGACCTGAAGGCCCTGGAGGCGGCGAAGTGACCACAGCACACACGGAGTCCACCGGTGCGCGGCCGCTGACCCTGATCGCGCACACCGCGTTCCTCACCGGCCGTCTGATGCGCACCCTGTGGCGGACACCCACCTTCCTCATCGTCGGGCTGGTCCAGCCGGTGATCTGGCTGCTGTTGTTCAGCCGGCTCTTCCGGTCGGTCGTGGACCTGCCCGGCTTCACCCACGGCGACGGCGGGTTCCTGCGGTTCCTCACACCCGGTGTGGTGATGATGACCGCGCTGTTCGCCAGCGCATGGGCGGGGACGACCTATCTGCAGGACATCGACCGCGGCGTGATGGACCGGCTGCTGACCTCTCCCGCCAGCCGGGCCGCCATGATGTGCGCGACCATGGCCCACCAGGCGATCCAGACCGTCATCCAGAGCCTGGTCATCGTGGTCATCGCGCTGATCGCCGGTGCCACCTTCCCCGGTGGCCCCGCCGGTGTCGCCCTCACCGTGCTGGCCGCGGCGCTGCTGACACTGATCTTCTCGGCACTGTCCAACGCCGTTGCCCTGCTGACCCGTCAGCAGGCCACACTGATCGCGATCTCCCAGTTCACCACCTTGCCGCTGATGTTCCTGAGCTCTGCCGTGATGGACCTTCAGCTCGCCCCGGGCTGGGTGCGGAGCGTCGCCGCGTACAACCCCGTGGAGTGGGCGGTCGTGGCGGCGCGGGAGGCGATGGCCGCGCACACCGACTGGAGCGTGGTCGGGACACGTCTGGGCGTCCTCGCGGCGGCCGTCGCCGTGATGGGCTTCCTGGCCACACGGGCCTTCCGGGCCTACCGGAAGTCGACGTAGGAGAGCCGCCCCTCCGGTCACGGCCGCAGCCGCGGCCGTGACCGGATCGGTCCGCCTCCCGACCCGATGCGGCCTGTCGCCACCCCGGCCGCGCCGGACAGTCTGGGGACATGACCCGAGCACTGATCGTCATCGACGTCCAGGAATCCTTCCGCGCACGGCCGCTGTGGGAGACCATCTCCGACCCGAAGATCGCCGACAGGGTGGACCGGCTGGTCCGGCTCGCCCGGCAGGCCGGGGACCTGGTGGTGTGGGTCCTGCACACCGAGCCCGGCAGCGGCGATGTCTTCGACCCGGCCCTCGGCCATGTCCGGCTGCTGGAGGAGCTGCGGCGCCAGGACGGGGAGCCGCTGCTCCACAAGACCTCGCACAACGCCTTCACCACCACCCATCTGCAGCAACTCCTCACCGAGCGCGGTATCCGCGAGCTCACGGTCTGCGGTATCCGCACCGAGCAGTGCGTGGAGACCACCACCCGGCTGGCGAGCGACCTCGGCTACGCGGTCACCTTCGTCGTCGACGCCACCGCGACCAACCCCATCCCGCACCGTGACGCTCCCGCCGGCCAGAGCGTCGACGAGCTTGTCGCCGACCCCCGCACCCTGAGCGCCGAGGAGGTCATCAGGCGTACCGAGTACGCCCTCGCCGGACGCTTCGCCACCATCGCCACCGTCGCGGAACTGGAAGCCGCGGCCGGCTCTCGGGCATGATGACCGGATCGTGAGCCACGTCGTCTTCCTCCTGGTGCCCGGTGTCCATCTGCTGGACCTGGCGGGTCCCGCGCAGGCCTTCTCCACGGCCGCGGACCTCGGGCACCCCTACACGCTCTCCTACGTCGCCGAGCGGCCGCTGGTCGAGACTGCTCAGGGCCTGCCCCTGGTGGCCCGGCTCGACTGGCCCGCACTCGGCCCCGAGGACCTGATCGTGGTGCCCGGCTGGCGAGGGCGCACCCTGGCCGACAGTCCGGCCATCGGCCCGGGCCCCCTGCGGGCCCTCCGGGACCACCACGCCGGGGGCGGGACCGTCGCCAGCGTCTGTGCCGGAGCCGAGGCGCTCGGCCGGGCGGGCATGCTCGACGGCCGCCGCTGTACGACACACCACGATGTGCAGGACGAGCTCGCCCGCCGCTACCCCGGGGCGACGGTCATCCGCGATGTGCTGTACACCGCCGATGACCGGGTGGTCACCTCGGCCGGTATCGCCAGTGGCATCGACCTGGCCCTGCACCTCGTCGCCACCCGGCACGGCCCCGCCGTCGCCGCCCAGGTGGCCCGGGACATGGTCGTCTACGCGCGGCGCAACGGCCATGAACCGCAGGCCAGCGCCATGCTCCGGTACCGGTCCCACCTCGATGACACCGTGCACCGCGTCCAGGACCTGCTCGACGCCCGCTTCGACCGGCCCTTGCCGCTGTCCGCCCTGGCCACCGCCGTGGGCGTGAGCGAGCGTACCCTCACCCGCCTCTTCACCCGTGCCACCGGCGGCCTCACCCCGCTGCGCTATCAGCAGGCGCTCCGCCTCGAACGCGCCGAACACCTCATGAGCCACGGCGCCACGGTCGATGCCGCCGCCCGCGCGGTCGGCTTCGAGGACCCGCGTATGCTGCGCCGGCTGCGGGCCCGTGAGGTGGTCTGACCGGTGGCCGCGTTCCGGCCGCGGCCGGAACGTACACGCCACGCCGACGTCCGCACCCCCGGGGCCGGTTCATCGCGCAGCACTCTGGTCGCGATGAGCCTCCTGGGCTACCGTCGGTAACACCCTGCCGTCGCAGGGGCTCCACGCGCCTCCCCGTCCCTCCGCATGCCCCCATGTCCCGGAAGGCGAGCCCCCATGCAGAACACGTCAGTCCCGGCCGGTATGACCCGCCGCCACGCCCTGACCGTGACCGGCGGAGCCCTCGCCGCCGCGACCCTCGCCCAGGCCGCGCCCGCCTTCGCCGCCGGGTCGCAGGACGCGGACGCGATCGTCGTCGGCCACGGGCTCGCCGGGCTGGTGGCCGCGTCCGAACTGGCGGCGGCCGGACGCAAAGTGCTGCTGCTGGACCAGGAACCGGAGAGCAACCTGGGAGGGCAGGCGTTCTGGTCCTTCGGCGGTCTGTTCCTCGTGGACTCCGATGAACAGCGGCTGATGGGCATCAAGGACTCCCGTGAGCTGGCCTGGCAGGACTGGCTGGGCACGGCCGGGTTCGACCGGGGTGTCGGAGACCCCTCGGGCCAGGACCACTGGGCGTACAAATGGGCCGAGGCATATGTGGACTTCGCCTCCGGTGAGAAGCGGTCCTGGCTCGCCGGGCTCGATGTGAAGTGGTTTCCGATCGTCGGCTGGGCCGAGCGCGGCGGCGGGCTGGCGGACGGACACGGCAACTCGGTGCCGCGCTTCCACGTCACCTGGGGCACCGGCCCCGCCGTCGTCGAACCGTTCGAGAAGAAGGTGCGCGCCGCCCAGGCGGAGGGCAGGATCACCTTCAAGTTCCGGCACCGGGTCGATGACCTCGTGACCACGGACGGCCGTGTCACCGGTGTACGCGGCGCGGTCCTGGAGCCGAGCAACGCGCAGCGCGGCAAGCCCAGTTCCCGCAAGGTGGTCGGGGAGTTCGAACTCCGCGCCCCGGTCACGATCGTCACCTCCGGCGGTATCGGAGCCGACCACGACCTCGTCCGGCGCAACTGGCCTGCCCGGCTGGGCACCCCGCCGAAGTTCATGGTCACCGGGGTCCCGGCCTACGTGGACGGGCGGATGCTCGCTATCACGGAGAAGGCGGGCGGGCGGATCGTCAACCCCGACCGGATGTGGCACTACACCGAGGGCCTGCGCAACTACGACCCGATCTGGCCCGGCCACGGCATCCGCATCCTGCCCGGCCCGTCGTCCCTGTGGTTCGACGCCACCGGTAAACGCTTCGACTCGCCCGACATCCCCGGTTACGACACCCTGCACACCCTGAAGTCGATCACCGACACCGGGTACGACTACTCGTGGTTCGTCACCACCCACAAGATCCTCGCGAAGGAGTTCGCGCTCTCCGGGTCCGAGCAGAACCCCGACCTCACGGAGAAGAACATCTGGAAGCTGCTGTCCCGTATCTGGCAGACCCCGGAACCGATCGAGAAGTTCACCAAGCAGGGTGTGGACTTCATCGTGGCGACGACCCTGTCGGAGCTCGTCCGGGGGATGAACAAGCTCACCGGCGACAACCTCATCAAGCTGGATGACCTCACCCGCCGGATCGAGGCCCGGGACCGGGAGATCGCCAACCCCTACACCAAGGACGTGCAGGTCATGGGTATCCGTAATGCCCTGGCCTACCCCGGGGACGCGATCAGCCGTACGGCCTCGGCCCACCGGATCCTGGACTCCGGCGCCGGACCGCTGGTCGCCGTCCGCCTCAACATCCTCACCCGCAAGACCCTCGGCGGCCTCCAGACCGATCTCTCCGGCCGTGTCCTGAACGCCTCCGGCCAGCCGGTCCCCGGACTGTACGCGGCCGGTGAGGTCGCGGGCTTCGGCGGGGGCGGTGTCCACGGCTACCGCTCCCTGGAGGGCACCTTCCTCGGCGGCTGTCTGTTCTCCGGCCGCCAGGCGGGCCGGGCGGCGGCGGCCGCCACCGCCACCTGAGCTCCCGGTCCAACGCCGATGAGCCACAGCGGCTGACCGTCACCGTTGGCAAGGAAAACTGTACAAACGCCCAGAGTTGGACGGTTGGCGCGGGCTAGGGACGATGTTGTGCGGCCGGTGCCTTACATACTTCGGTGCGGCCCTTTCCCCAGCAGACCCGTGCAGACCTGAGCAGGTCTGCTCAGGTCTGCTCAGAAGGGCCACGCGATACGAAGAACGTGAGTGCACGCAAGGAGAATCTGTCGTGAGGATCACCGCCCTACGGAAGCGCGCCGTAACCGCCCTTTCCGCCACGGCCCTGGTGTACGCCGCGCTGTTCAGCGCCGCCGGTCCCGCCGTGGCGGTGCAGGGCGGACAGCCGGCGCGCGCGGCGGATCACCCGTGGGCCGTCGCGCTCAAGCCCGCGGTGGTCCCCTTCTCCTTCTGCGGGGGCACACTGATCGCCCCGACCAAGGTCCTCACCGCGGGGCACTGCGTGGACGCCTTCCTGAAGGTCCCGGGCCTGCTGCGGGCGGTCTCCGGCCGGAACACCATGGTCTCCCCGGGCGGCACTTCGGTGAGCGTCGCCCGTATCTGGCGCCACCCGGACTACGCCACCTTCACCCACCAGGGCGAGACCGGCTACCGCAACGACGTTGCCGTGCTCACCCTCAAGTCCCCGATCGACGCCCCGACCCTGCCCATCGCCGCCCCGGATGCGCGCGACCTCTACCAGCCGGGACGGAGCGCCCGGATCCTCGGCTGGGGCACCACCTCCTCCGGCGGCCTCGACGGCGGTGTCCTGCGCACCGCGACCGTCCCGGTGACCGCCGACTCCTCCTGCGCGAGCGCCGCTTCCTACGGCGACGCGTACGACTCCCGCCAGTACACCTGCGCGGGCGACTTCGCCCGTGGCGGTGTGGACACCTGCGACTACGACAGCGGCACCCCGCTGGTGGTCGACGGAGTCGTCGCCGGGATCACCTCCTGGGGCGTCGGCTGCGGCAAGGCGGGCCATCCCGGCCTCTACACCCGGGTCAGCACCTTCTCCTCGGAGATCACCGCTCAGCTCGGCACCACGTGATGCGCGGACGCCCGCTCGACGCGGTCCTGGCCCTTCCCCGCCGCTCGCCGGTCACCTTCGGATACGTCTGTCTGTTGCTGCTGACCCATGTGTGGATCACCCGGGGACTGACGGAGGACCGCGCCCAGTCCGTGCTGCGTGACATCAGCACCAACCTCGACAACCTGACGGACCGTCCGCTGGCCGCGCTGCTCGGCAGTGCGCTGGTCTTCGACGGCACGCTGACCGACGTCACCTCGCTGCTGTTCCCGGCCACCGTCATCACGCTGGGACTCGGCGTCTGCTGGTGTCTGGCCCGTGCCGAGCGGCGGTGGGGCCCGCTCCGGGCGTTCGCGGTGTTCCTCACCGGGCACATCGGCGCCACACTGCTCACCGCCGGCCTCATCGCCGTGGCCCTGCGGCAGGGCTGGTATCCCGACGAGGTCCGCGGCACGCTCGACTTCGGCATCAGCTACGGCGCCCAGGCCGTCATGGCCGCCACCACGGCGATGATGCCGCGCCGCGCCCGGCTTCCGTGGGCGGCCTTCGTGATCGGCTGGCCCATCGCGGGCGTGGAGTGGGTCGGGTCGCTGCCCGACTTCACGAGTGTGGGTCATGTGCTGGCGGCCGCCATCGGCTTCCTCTTCCTGCTGCCGCCCGTCGCGCACCGGCTCAGCCGGGGTACCCCGCCGTCGCCGGACCACCGGGGGAAGCGGTCGGCGACCGGCGCGTGGGAGAACGGCAGATGACCACCGTGACGGGTGCCCGGCCGGCGGACCGCCGGCCGGGCACCCGTCGTTCAGCGGGTCACCGGGTGTCGAGCCAGCCCTTCGCGAGGACGGCCTGGTAGTAGAGGCGGGCCGTCCGGTGGCACTGAGCACGCTCGGCGGCGGTGTAGTCGACCGGCCAGCCCCGGCTCTCGCAGATGTTGTCGAGGTCCTGCAGGAGGATCCGGTCGACACGGTCCTTGTCGGAGCGTCCGTCGAGGCTCTGGCGGAAGGAACCCTCGCCGAGCAGATCCTGGTAGCTGCCGTACGCGAAGTCGTGCCGGTAGCAGGCGATCCGGAAGTCGAAGCGCCCGACGGAGTCCGGGGACGCGTTGCACCCGTTGGTGGACCAGTCGAACTCATAGCGGTCGGGTGTGCCCTTCTGGTGCTCGTACAGGGCCATGATCCAGGCGGTGCGGGACCCCTCGCCCTCCTGGGTCAGGCTGTCGAGCCGGGCGAGCTTCTCCTCCGCCGAGGCGGGGGCGGCCGGTGCGTGGAGATCGGTCCACTTGTCGTCCGCTCCGGAGCCGCTGTACTTCTAGACGGAGCGGCGGTCGGAGGCGAGCCGGTAGAGGTGGTCACCGCTGGTGGTGAACGCCGCGCCGGGGCCCCCGACGCGGTTCCACCGCTCGGGCTGACCGTTGTACTTGTAGAGGTCGCCGGAGTCAGGGTTGGTGGCGTAGAGCGTGTTGCCGCCGAAGATCTCGCCCGAGCGCCCGCCGACCTTGGTCCAGCGGCTGTGATCCGGTTCGTACACCCACACGCAGCAGCGGTCGGAGGTGAGTTTGAAGATGTTGTTGTCCGTGACGGCGAACGTGGCGCCGGCGCTGCCGATCTGCTCCCACCGGCCGTCCTCGTACGTGCTGATGTCGCCGGTGGCCGGGTCCGTCGCGTAGAGCGGCGCGGAGGGGCCGGTGTAGAGGTCCTTGGCGGGCCCGCCGACCTTGGTCCACACATCGCCCTTGCCGGTGTACTCCCATACGCCGCTGCCGTCGGGGCTGATGCCGTACAGGTGCTCGCCCGAGGAGGCGAAGGTGGCGCCGGGGCCGCCGATACGGGTCCACTGGTGGGGTTCGCCGCCGTACTCGCTGATGTCCCCGGTGACGAGGTCGGTGGCGTAGAGGGTGTCGGCACTCGCGTAGAGGTCCTTCGTACGACCACCCACTTTGCGCCAGTTGACCGTGTCGGAGGACCACTCGTAGACGGCGGAGTGGTCGGCGGCCAGGGCGAAGACGCTGTCCTCGGCCGCCACGATCCGGCCTATGGAGAGGGGCTCGGGTGAGGGGGCCGGAGACGGATCGGCCTGCGCGGGGACACCGATGGCCAGTGCCGCCGCGCCGAGCAGGAAAAGGACCTTCTTGGCCGTGGACAGGCGGTGCACCGCGGAGCGCCGCGGCTGTCCGGCCGGCTCACCGGCACCGCGGCGGCGCCGGACGGGGAGAGGAAGACGTTTCATCGGAGTGCCTCCTGGCTGAGGTGTGACCGATCGGCGCCGGGCCGCGCCGGACGAGGTGGTGCCACGACCGTGGCAAGCGACCCGATTGACCAACAACGCCTTTGTGCGTTAAGCCAGTTCGTCAGTGGACAAGAGGGGATGTCCGCGGACACCGAGGGGGATCTGCATGGGCAGGGCAGGACGTCCGCACGCGGGCTTGAGAGGCGAGACCGAGCACATCAACGCCCTGGCCCGGCTGCTGGGAGAGGTGACCCGGGACCTGACCGTGCGCGAGCTCGCCGAGCGGTACGCCGGTGGCGGCAAGACCATGTGGGGTCTCTACCGCAGTGGGGAACGGCTGGTCCCGGCCCATCTGCTGGAGAAGGTGATCAATGACCGGGTGCGCGATGAGCCGACCCGGCTGCGGCTCCACGCCGAGGCCGGCCGTCTCTACGCCCTGACAGAGGCCAGGCAGCCGCGGCAACCCGCACCGACCAAGGCCGCGCAGGCGCTCGCGGACGCCGTGCGGGCGCAGCGGCAGGCGGAGGCCGACCTCGCGGAGTCCGAACGCCTCATCCAGACGCTGCTGCGGATCATCGCCGACCTCGATCACGCCGACGCGCCCGGCCGGTCGGCCGACGCGGCGGCCCACGAGCGGCTGCGGCAGGCCAGGGAACGGCTCAAGGAGGCCGAAGGCACCAAGTCGGAGGCGCTCAAGGCGCACAAGGAGGCCCTCAGCACGCTCCGGGACGCCCGCGCCGCGGCCCCCGAGGCCTCCGGTGCTCCCGGCGCTCCCTCGGTGTCCGCGTCGGCCACGCCCTTGACCAGCGCGGACATGGCGGACTCCGCGGACAACACCCGCCCGTCGCCCACCCGGACGGACTCCTTACCCGGCGACCTCCCGCCACCGCGGCGTGGGCGGCCGGAGGCGGCCGACCGGTGGAACCGCTGGCGCACCCCCGCGCAGTGGGCGGCTCTCGCGGCGCTGGTGGGTCTCATCTACCTCGCCACCCACAGTCAAGGCAGCGGACGGCAGAGGGAAACGGCCAGCCCACCGCTCGCCACGGCCATGCCAGGCGACATCCCCAGCCCTCGGACTCCGGTTACGCCTCCGCGCTCCCCGTCCACGGCAGAGCCTTCCACCACCGCACCCACCTCGGCGTCCCCTCCGCCGAGTCCCTCATCGAGCAAAGCGCCGAAACGCGCGGACTCCCCGGGACCGGCGCGCACCACGCCCTCCGCTTCCCGCGCCGTGGTCCCGCCCGCCGGGCGTACGATGATCACGAACGCCAACAGTGACCAGTGCCTCGCCGTCCCCGCCGCGAGCACCACGTCGGGCACCCAGGTCAATCAGTTCCCCTGCGGTGCCCATCCCGACCACTACTGGACATTCCAGGCCGCCTCCGCGGGCGGTACGGGGAGTGGTTACTTCCTGATCCTGAACTCCCACAGCAAGCAGTGCCTTTCCATCGCCGATGCCAGCCTCGACGCCGCGGCCGCGGCCATTCAGCGCCCTTGCGGCAGCTCTTCGGACCAGCGATGGCGGCTGGAGAAATGGCCGGACGGAGTGCGCATCGTGAACGGAAGGAGCAAGCAGTGTCTGGCCGTTCCCGCGGCGAGCAAGGAGATCGCCATGCCGGTCAACCAATTCCCCTGCGATGACTATCCGGACCACTACTGGATGTTCGACGTCCGGACATAGCGGGAACGGACGGCCCCGGAGTGGCTCCCGCCGGGGCGGGAGCCACTGGGGGCGTCAGAGGTTTCTCCGGCGCCGGTGTGCGGCTTCATGGTCGCGGACGGCCGGGTGCATCAGGGCGAGGACCGAGTCGAGGTCATCGCCGTGGTGCGGGTCGTCCGCCATGCGGTTGCGGCCATAGGTGCCGCAGCCGGTGCACTGGTGGACGATCATGTACCCCTTGGCGGAGTGGTGCTCGACGGCGACCGGGCGCATCAGCGCGCGGCAATCGTTGGCACGGTCTCCGGCGGAGATGTCCACGTGCAGCGAGTGCAGACAGTACGGACAGTGGTTGCGGTAGCCGCCGTTGGCCAGTGCCACCACCGCCCTGCCGCAGTACGCGCAGGTGAAGCCGGTGTTCTCGGTTGTTCTTCTGCTGATGGTGCTGCTCCTCGGCGAGTCGAAGGGGGTCTTCAACTCGGAGGCGCAGGGTTCCGTTCGCTCTCCCCCCGCCGGGGCGGGGTGCGCAGGCTCGACCGGGGAGTGACGCGGTTCACCGCCCCTGTGTGCGGGCGATTACTCCCGGCTCCAGCTTCACCGGAGTGGGCGGGCCACTCCGGATCCGGACCACGACCGGGTTTGTGGGTTTGTCCCGGTCACTGTCACGCGGGTGTGCCACGTGCCGCCGGTAGGTGTCCGTCCGGTCTCACTGCCGTCGGCGTCGTCCCCCGTCAGACAGCATCAGCAGCGGCATGGGTCATCGTGATCACGCCACCTCCCTCTCCTCGGTCCGGTGTCCCTCCGCGTCGGCGGCGATCGCGGAGACGCTTCCAGTCTAGGCGGGGGAGGAGGGGCGGCCGGGAGTGCGGGGACGGGAAATAGTGTGCCAAGCGACCGTCGTCCGTCCCTGGATCTACTCGCGCGTAACCCTCTCTCAACCTCCTGTACGCGATCAGGCGTCTGTATCTGGCAGGGGCTATCGCACGCGTCCACGGGCCGTCCCGGCCCGCGCGCGTGCGGAGAAGGAGGGGGACGTGGGAATAGATGCGGATCTGCTGGCGGTGGTTCCACTGGACACCGAACGCGCGAAGGACTCCGCCGTCACCGGTGCCAAGGCCGCTCATCTGGCCCGCGCCGCCGTGGAGGGGCTGCCGGTGCTCCCCGGCTTCGCCCTCGTACCGGCCGGGCGGGCGAAGGGCGCCCCCACCGGGGTGGAGGCGCTGCGCCGGGCCTGGTCCGAGCTGACCGGTGAGGGCGGGCGGCCGTTGGTCGTGCGGTCCTCCTCGGCGCACGAGGACACCGAGGACTCCTCGATGGCGGGCCGCTTCGCGTCCGTGCTCGACGTGGGGGGCTGGGAGGAGTTCACCGACGCGGTGCGGACGGTCCTGGAATCGGCCCGCCGTGTGCAGGTGCTCCACCCTCCGGAGGGGCGGAACACGGACCCGCTGGACGGTATGGCGGTCCTGGTGCAGCCGATGCTGCGGGCGGTCACCGGCGGGGTGATGTTCGGCGCGGACCCGGTGGAGGGCCGGGAGGACCGCATCCTGGTCAGCGCCGTCAGCGGCGGCCCCGACCGGCTGGTGGACGGCAGCACCCAGGGGGTGCGCTACCAACTGTCCCGCTCGGGCAGACGGTTAGGGTCCGAACCGGCGGAACCCCGCTCCGCGCGGCTGCTCGGCCGGCGCGAGACCACCTCGCTGGCCCGGCTGGCCAGGAGGACCCAGCGGGTGTTCGGCCGCCCCCAGGACATGGAGTTCGGCTTCGACGCGGAGGGCCGTCTGTGGCTGTTCCAGGCCCGGCCGATCACCGCGATGGCCGTCCGGCCGCCGCGCGGCGCACGGCTGCTGGGGCCCGGCCCGGTCGCCGAGACCTTCCCCGGGGTGCTCCAGCCGCTGGAGGAGGACCTGTGGGTGGCCCCCATGTCCCACGGGCTCACCCTCGCCCTCGACATCGCGGGGGCCGCGCCGCGGCGCAAGCTGCGCACCCTGCCGGTGGTCAGCACCGTCGGCGGGCGGGCCGCCGCCGATCTGCGCCTTCTCGGTGCGGTGCGATCCGCCCATCCTCTGCGGGACTTCATCAATCCGGCCCCCGGCGCCCGCCGTGTCATGGCCGCCTGGCGGGTGGGACGGCTGCGCTCCGCGCTGCCGCTGCTCGCACTGGACCTCATGGCGGACGTCGACCGCCACCTCGCCGACTTCCCCGCCCCGCGGCAGATGCTCGGCGGTCAGCTCCTGGACGCGGTCGCCTGGGGGCGCACCGTACTGTCCTCCCTGCATGCGCAGGAGTCCCTGGCCGGGGCGCTGCTCCCGTCGGGTGCCGGGGCCACCGGTGCCGGTGAGGCGCTGGCCGTGCTGGCCGAGGGCCGGGCGCAGGGCCTGGGTGACGGTCAACTGCTGGTGCGCCACCCGGTTCTGCTGTCCCTGCTGCCTCCCACGCTCGGTGACCGCGGTGCCCTGCCGGAGACCACGGTGGCGGCGGGGGTTCCGCATGGTGTGGGAGCGCTCCCGGTCCGTGAGGGCCTGCGGCTGCGTATCCGCTGGGTGCAGGAGATGCAGGTGGGGATGGTGCGTGAACTCGGTGCCAGGCTGCGGGTCGATGACGGTGCGGTGGGCATGTCCCGTCTCCTGCTGCTGCGGTGGAGCGAGCTGACCGGGGCCGCGGACGGCGGCGGGCTGCCGCCCGATCTGGCCGAGCGGCTGCCGCGGCCGGACGCCCCGGCCCTACCCGCCGCCTTCCAACTGGCCGACGGCCACCCGGTGGCGCGGATCGTGGACGGGCGTGGCCGTACCGGTGCGGGTCAGGGCGCCGGGGGAGGCATCGGTACTGGGGTCGCCTGGGACGGACACGGTGACCGGCCCGAGCGCGCGGTGCTGGTCGTCTCCGCGCTCGACCCGGCGCTGGCCCCGTTGCTCCCCGGGCTCGCGGGCCTGGTCGCCGAGACCGGCAGCGTCCTGTCCCATCTCGCCGTCCTGGCCCGTGAGTACCGGGTGCCGACCGCCGTCGGCGTACCCGATGCCCCGGACCGTTTTCCGCCCGGCACCGATCTGTGGGTGGACGGCGGCACCGGAGCGGTGGAGAAGTCCGGTGAACACTCCGAGCCGGAGACTCCGGCGAGCCGGAAGGGAGCGGCGGCATGAAGTACGTGGGCTTTCTCTTCGGCGGTCTTTCGGCCACCTACGCGGGCTACTACCTGGTGCTGTACCTGTACCGGTGGGAGTGGCAGCGCGCGCTGATCTCCGGGGTCCTGCTGCTGGTGATCGAGGGGTTCCTGGCCTGTCTGGTCCTGCTGTCCCGGCTGTCGCGGCTGGAGCGGCGTCTGGTGGAGTACGACGCCCGGGTCGAGGAGGTGCGGCGGCGGCTGGAGCAGTCCCGGGAGGCAGCGCCGGACCGCCGGTTCCGCTGGATCGGCTCGGAGGAGCTGGACGGCACCCAGCGGACGTTCGTCTTCGTACCCGTCCTCATGGTGGCCGGAGCCGCTCTGTCCGGTGTCGCGTTCCTCATCCAGAAGGTCGCCGGGGTGACCACCCGCCACGGTGCCGAACGCCGGCTGGCCGGACGGCTGGCGGGCCTTACCGCCCCTCCCGGCGCGGGCGCGCGCTCACCGCGGCTGGAGGACCGGCCCGCCGTACCGCCGTCCCGCGCCGGGCGGAAGGCGGCGGCCCTGGTCGCCGCCGTGGCCGCGGTGGCGCTCCTGGTGGTGATGCGGGGCAGTCTGGCGGACGCCACCCAGACCCGGCCGGAAGCCGCCCCGGACGCGGCGGCCACCACCGTGGTGTTCCAGGTCGACATGCGGGGTGAGGTGGCGGCGGAGGCCCGGCAACTCGCCGCGCACGACCTGTGGCAGACCTGCCGCCGCTCCACCGCCGCCCTGAACGACCGGACTTCGCTGCACCGTCTGGAGGAGAAGGTGTACGCCGGGGTGATCCGGCCCGCCCTTCCCCCGCACGATGTGATGCGGCTGCGGGGCTGTATTGAGGACGCCTCGACCAACCGTGCCACGGCGCGTGTCCTCGGCGAGGGTCAGGCCGCGTCCCGGCACTGAGGGGGCCGGCGCGGCGGAGCCGTTGCCCCGGTCATACGAGGGGCGCGGTTTCCGGCGGTGCGGGGCGGTCCAGGCGCCAGATCACCTCGACACCGCTGCCCGAGGGTGCCGCGGGTGGCACGGGTGGCGCCGCCTGGTCACGCCGGACTTCGGTGAATCCCAGTCGGCGCGGGATGCCACTGCTGGAGATGTTGGCCAGGTCGTGTGTGATCTCCAGGTAGGCCACGTCCGGCCGGGCGAACATCTCGGCCGTCATGGCGGCCGTCGCGCGGGTGGCGATGCCCTGGCCGACGGCGGAGGGATGCAGCCAGTAGCCCAGCCGCCATCCCCGGGGTTCGGTCCCGGGGTAGACCTGGCACATGCCGATGAGCGTGCCGTCCCTGGCGATGGCGTAGTTGTAGGACTCGCCGCTGTCCCACTTGGCCACGTACTTCGACAGCAGCTCCCGGGTGTGCTGTTCGCTGTGCTCGGCGACCCAGGGCATCCACGGGCGCAGGTGGTCCAGGGATTCCTCGATCAGTGTGCACGCGGGAGCGACATCGCGCTCTCCCCGCCAGCGTCGCAGGACGACGTCCCCGCACTCGATGCTCTCACTCGGCCGCTCCATGACAGTCATGATCGATCCGTTGGACGGGGCGCCGCAACGGGTGGGGGGTTCACCGGGCGGGTGTGTGGTCCGGGCCGAGGCGCGCGAAGGCGACCGGCAGCCGTTCCGGGCCGCGCAGGATGGCGTTCTCCCGGTACGGCGGCGGGTCGTCGACCAGGCGCGGTTCCTGGAGCCTGCGGGCGATGGCGGTGAGGGCGATCTGCGCTTCGGCGCGGGCGAGGGTGGCGCCGACGCAGTAGTGGATACCGCCGCCGAAGCCGAGGTGGGCGTTGTCGCGGCGGTCGGGGACGAACCGGCCGGGGTCGTCGAAGCGGATGGCGTCCCGGTTGCCCGCGGCGAGCATGAGGCGGATACGGGAGCCCTGGGGGATGGTGGTGCTCGCGATGTCGATATCGGCCAGGGCGCTGCGGCCGGACATCTGCACGGGCGGGTCGTGCCGCAGCACCTCTTCCACCAGCGGTGTGGCCAGGTCAGGGTCGGTGCGCAGCCGGGCCAGGACGTCGGGGTGGCGGAGCAGGGCGAGGGTGCCGTTGGCGATGAGGTTGACGGTGGTCTCGTGTCCGGCGATCAGCAGCAGGCCGAGTGTGACGCGCAGTTGGACCGGGTCCAGCACATCGTCGGGGTCCTGGTGGAACATCAGCCCGGACAGCAGGTCGTCGCCGGGGTCGCTGCGGCGCCGGGCGATGAGTCCTTCGAGGTATTGGACCAACTCGCCGCGCGCACGGTCGAGTTCACGGAGTTCTTCCTCGGTCTGGGTGTCGACGGGGTCCAGGCCCCGGGTGAGCCGTCGGGCGAGGCTGCCGAAGAGGGGTTCGTCCTCGGCCGGCACACCGAGCAGTTCGCAGATCACCGTGACGGGCAGGGGGTAGGCCAGATCGGCGACGATGTCGAGCTCGCCGGGTCCGGCGCTGATGTGGGCGTCGAGCAGCCGGGCCACCAGTTCGCCGAGATGGTCGCGCATGCCCATGATCCGGGGGATGAACTCCTGGGTGACCACGCGGCGGAGCTGGTCGTGGAAGGGCGGGTCCTGGAGCAGCAGACTCCTGGCGGCCTTGGGCGTGGTGTTCTGCGGGTCGAGCCGGTCGGCGCTGCTGCGCGGGTCGTGCAGCAGTTGCCTGATCTCCTGGTAGCCGCTGACCAGCCAGGAGCCGTCGTCCAGGCGGCTGACGGGGTGGTCGAGCATCCGGGTGTAGTGGGGGTACGGGTCGGCGCGGTGCTCGTGGCGCAGGACACGGGCGAACAGCTCGGTGGCCGAGGGCGCGGTGGATGTGGTCATGGGAGCTCTCCGTTCACCGGTTCGGGGCGGGCGCGATGGCTGAGGGGGTGTGGCCGGGGTGGTCCCGGGTGCCGCCGGTGTCGCGGCCGGGGAATGCGGCGTCGATGATGTCGGGGTGGGCCGGGCCGTCGGTGGCGCCCAGTGCGGGTGGGAACGGCGCACGGGCTTCGATGAGCGCGGCGTAGCCGTCCAGCACACGGGGTGAGTCGACCGCCACGGCGCCGATCAGCCGGCCCTCGAGGCCGTAGGCGGCGACGAACCGCCGCTGGTGGAGTGAGCCTTGGGTGATGGCGACCTGGTCGGCGAGGGCCGGTACGCCGATGGATTTGAGGTAGTGGCCGAACTGCTGGGACCAGAAGGCGGGCAGCGGTTGGCGGAGGTGCTGGGCTCCGGGGCCGTGGACGATGTGGTGGGCGGCGGTGCGGGCCTGGGCGACGGCACCGTCCCAGTGGTTCAGCCGCAGCAGTCGGCCGGGGTGGAGGGGGTGCGGCCGGCGGGCGATGTCACCGGTGGCGAAGATGTCCTCGGCGGGGTTTCCGTCGGTGGTCATGGCCCGGCAGCGGTCGTCGGTCACCACTCCGCGGTGGTCGGCGGCGAGCCCGGATCCGGACAGCCACTCGGTGTTGGCCAGGGCTCCGGTGGCGACCACGGCCACCTCGGTGTCCAGTACCGTGCCGTCGGAGAGCACGGCCCGGCGCAGCCGGCCGGACGGATCGCCTTCCAGGGCCCGGACCGTGGTGTTCAGCCGCAGGTCCACCCCGGCCGCGTGGTACCAGTCCGCGGCGGCCCGGCCGACCGTCCCGCCCAGCGCACCGGCCAGTGGTGCGGCGCCGCGCTGGGTCACCGTCACCGCGAGCCCGGACTCGGCGCAGGAGGAGGCGACTTCGCCGCCGGTGAACCCCGCGCCGATGACCAGCACCCGGGAGGGGCCGTTCAGCAGCGCGCCGCGCAGCCGTTCGGCGTCCTCACGGGTGCGCAGCACATGAACGCCGTCCAGGCCGCCTCCGGCCCGGGCGGGCCAGGTGCGCGCCCGGGTGCCGGTGGCGATCAGCAACCGGTCGTAGGCCATCGACCGGCCGTCGGCCAGTGCCACCCGGTGGCCCGGGACGTCCAGTCCGGTGGCGGGGGTGCCCAGCAGCCAGCGGGCGTCGATGTCGCGGACCCGGGGCAGCTCGATGTGATCGCAGTCGAGCCGTCCGGAGAGCACCGCCTTGGACAGGGGCGGCCGGTCATACGGTGCGTGGGGCTCGTCCCCGATCATGGTGAGTTCTCCGGTGAACCCTTCGTCGCGCAGGGCTTCGGCCGCGCGCAGTCCGGCCAGTGAGGCGCCGACCACGACGATCCGGCCGGTGCGCGGCCCTGCCGCGCCCGGCGCGGTCACCGGTGGTCTCCGTGCGCACCGGGCGCGGGTTCGGTGGCGCCGCCGAGGGTGATCGCCTGGACCGGGCAGGCGGCGGCGGCCCGCTCGACCTCGCGGCGGACCCCGCCCTCGGGTGCGTAGTCGTACTCCAGCGATTCCTCTGCGTGGAACCGGAAGACGGTCGGGGCGGCGTAGACGCACTGTCCGTAGCTCTGGCAGCGGTTCAGGTCCACCACGAGCCGCAGGGGGTGCGATGGGGGCTGTGGTCCCGGTTTCGTGATCATCTCTCTTCCCTTCCTCCGGATCGCGGCTGGTCAGCGGCGGTCTCGGTGATAGCGGTGGGCATTCAGATAGTCATCACTATTCTAACTGTACACGCTATCCGAGCATTGACATAGCGCTCCCTATGCGAATAGCATCGTCAATGTGAACACTGAGAGTGATGAACCTGTCCGGCGGCGGCTGAGCCGGGCGGAGGCCAAGGCCCGCACCCGGGAGCTCCTGCTGGAGGCGGCGGCGCGGGTCTTCGCGCGCAAGGGCTTCACCGGCGCCTCCGTGGAGGAGATCGCCGAGGCGGCGGGGTTCTCCATCGGCGCGCTGTACTCCAACTTCGGCAGCAAGGAGGCGCTCTTCCTCGAACTGCTCTCCCACCGCCAGACCGACCGCATCGCCGAAGCGGCCCAGGCGCTGGAGCGTCATCCAGCGGGTACCGGCGAAGCCGCCGCCGACGTCGGACGGCTCCTGATCGACGTCGCCGACAAGGACATCGACTTCGCCCCGCTGCAGGCCGAGTTCTGGCTCTACGCAGTCCGCAACCCCCATGTCCTGGACACCATGGCGGCCAATCTGCGCGGCCCCCGGCAGGCGCTGGAACAGGTGATCAGCACTTCCCTGGCCCAGCACGGCGCCCCGGCCACCGTCCCCGCCGAAGCCGTGGCCACCGTGGTGGCGGCCCTGTTCGACGGCCTTGTGCGCCAGCGGCGCATCGACCCCGGCAGCGTGCCCGAAGACCTCTTCAGCGACGCCCTGAAGTGGCTGTTCGCGGGCATCACCGGCGGTACGGCGCCCGGCGCCACCGAGGCCGGCTGAGCCCGGCGCGCCATCCGCGGGGCACCGTCACACCGACCCGGTGCCCCGCACCGTCCGGTGAACGCCCACCTGCTGCCCCCGGAGGAAACACTTTTCATGAACGCTCACCGCGAGACCGGCCACCCCCGTGACACAGCGGCCCCCGGCGCCCGCAGACTGCGTGTGCGCTACGCGGGCATCGGCATCTTCATGGCGTTCACCTGGGTCGGCGAGGGCAACGCACCGGCATGGGAGCATGCGCTGCGTACCCTCGCCATCCTGCTGATCCTCCCGCCCGTGTTCCTGCGGGCCGACCGCCACCTCACCCACAAGCTCTACGAGGCGACCCGCCCCGCACCGGTCATCGCCCAGCTGATCACCGCCAGGGTCGTCATCATCACGGCCGCCTTCGGCGCCAGCAATCTCCTCGGCCACCTGCTGGACCCGGACACCAGCCGGTCACCGGTCATGCCCGCCGCCGGTCTGCTGCTGCTCCTCCTCAGCATCCCCGCACAGATCCGCCGGGCCCACCGCACCCGGGCCCGCGCCGTCCATCCCTCGGCCCGCCCCGCCCTCTCCGCACCGCGCCTGATGCTCGCCAAGCTGACCCTGGTCATCGGTGCGCTCCTGGTCCAACTGCTCCTGGGCGCCTCCATGGACAACGCCACCTACGTCGCCGCGGCCGCCATCGCGGTCACCACAGCCCTCCTCGGCCCTGTGGTCCACCGCCGGCTGATGGTGGCCCGGACCACCGGCGCGGTGAGGGAACCGGTCAGGGGCGCGGCCTGAGCGTTTCCGACGGCGGTGCGCGGGCGCGGACATGGCGCGGGGCCGGGACACCCGGTCGGGCGTCCCGGCCCCGGCCGTCGGTTGCCGTCAGGAGGCGGACAGCTCACCGCGGACCGTGCGGGCCGCGGTGACCAGGTTCTCCAGGGAGTCGCGCGTCTCCGGCCAGCCGCGGGTCTTCAGACCGCAGTCGGGGTTGACCCACAGCCGCTCGGCCGGGATGGCCCGCAGACCGGTCCGCAGGAGTCCGGCCGCTTCCTCCGCGCTCGGTACGCGCGGAGAGTGGATGTCGTACACACCGGGGCCGGCCTCACGCGGATAGCCGTGGGCGGCCAGTTCGCGGGCGACCTGCATATGGGAGCGGGCCGCCTCCAGGCTGATGACATCGGCGTCGAGGTCGTCGATCGCCTGGACGATGTCGCCGAACTCGGCGTAGCACATATGGGTGTGGATCTGGGTGTCCGGACGCGCCCCGGAGGTGGTGAGCCGGAACGCCTCGGTGGCCCAGGCCAGATAGCCCGGGCGGTGGGCGGCGCGCAGCGGCAGCGTCTCGCGCAGCGCGGGTTCATCGACCTGGATGACGGAGGATCCGGCGGCCTCCAGATCGTTCACCTCGTCCCGCAGGGCGAGTGCCACCTGGCGGGCGGTCTCCGCGACCGGTTGGTCGTCGCGGACGAAGGACCACGCCAGCATGGTCACCGGTCCGGTGAGCATGCCCTTGACCGGGCGGTCGGTGAGGGACTGGGCGTAGGCCGTCCAGCGCACCGTCATCGGTTCGGGGCGGGAGATGTCCCCGGTCAGCAGCGGTGGGCGGACGTAGCGGGTCCCGTAGGACTGGACCCAGCCGTGCTGGGTGGCGAGGTAGCCGGTGAGCCGCTCGGCGAAGTACTGCACCATGTCGTTGCGCTCGGCCTCGCCGTGCACCAGGACGTCCAGTCCGGCCTTCTCCTGGAAGGAGATCACCGCCTGGATCTCGGCCGCGATCCGCTCCTCGTACCCGGCGGTGTCGATCCGGCCCGCGCGGAGGTCGGCCCGCGCGGTGCGCAGCTCATCGGTCTGCGGGAACGAGCCGATGGTCGTGGTGGGCAGCAGCGGCAGGCCCAGACGGTCGCGCTGGGCGGCGGACCGCTCGGCGTACGGCTGGGACCGGCGGGCGTCGGCCCCGGTGGTGGCGGCAGCGCGCGCCCGGACGGCGGGGTCATGGGTGATCGGCGAACCGGCTCGGGAGGCCAGATCGGCGCGGTTCGCGGAGAGTTCGGCGGCGATCGTGTCGGTTCCCCGGGCGAGGCCCTTGGCGAGGGTGACGATCTCCTGTGTCTTCTGCCGTGCGAAGGCGAGCCAGCGCAGGATCTGCGGCGCGATATCGCGCTCCATGGCGGCGTCCAGCGGGACGTGCAGCAGCGAGCAGGACGCGGACACATCGACCTGGCCCGCCAGCCCCAGCAGGGTGCCCAGCGTCGAGAGTGAGGCCGAGAGGTCGTTCACCCAGATGTTGCGGCCGTTGACCACCCCGGCGACCAGGCGCTTGCCGGGCAGACCGCCGACAGCCGCGAGATCCTCGAGGTTGGCGGCGGCGGCCTCGGTGAAGTCCAGGGCCAGACCCTCCACCGGGGCCTTGGCCAGGACGGGCAGGGCCTCGCCAAGACGGTCGAAGTAGGAGGCGATGAGCAGCTTGGGCCGGTCGGGAAGGGCGCCGAGGTCGCGGTAGGCGCGGGCCGCGGCGTTGAGTTCGGCCGGGGTGCGGTCCTGGACGAGCGCGGGTTCGTCGAGCTGCGCCCACTGCGCCCCCGCGGCCCGCAGATCGGCCAGGACCTCGGCGTACACCGGCAGCAGCCGGTCCAGGAGGGTGAGCGGGTCGAAGTCCGCGGCCACCCCGGGCGCGGGCTTGGCCAGCAGCAGATAGGTGACGGGGCCGACCAGGACCGGACGGGCCGTCAGCCCCTGGGCCAGCGCCTCCGTCAGCTCGGCGACCTGCTTGGCGGAGTCGGCCGTGAAGACCGTGTCCGGCCCCAGCTCGGGGACCAGATAGTGGTAGTTGGTGTCGAACCACTTGGTCATCTCCAGCGGGGCCACGTCCTGGGTGCCGCGCGCCATCGCGAAGTAGCCGTCGAGCGGATCGGCCGCGACGGCGTCCCGGTGGCGGTCGGGGATCGCGCCCACCATGACGGTGGTGTCCAGGACATGGTCGTAGTACGAGAAGTCACCGGTGGGCACCTCGTGGACACCCGCTCCGGCGAGCTGCCGCCAGTTCGTCCGGCGCAGTTGAGCGGCGGTGTCACGGAGGGCGTCGGCGGTGATCCGGCCCTTCCAGTAGCCCTCGATCGCCTTCTTCAGTTCCCGGCTCCGGCCCTGACGGGGGTAGCCGTACACGGTGGCCCGTGCTGCCGCGGCTGCGGACTCGGTGGTCACGGAGATCTCCTTCGCGAGATGGATCCCTGAGATCCCGGGGACGGGACGAGAGCGCGAAGGGGTGACGTACCGGGCCGGCCGACCTCGCGTGGTACGGCGCGATCGTCCACCTGGTATGTACGCCGACCCGCCCTCGAGGTCACCGGGATGTCCGGGTACGCGTCGTACGCACCCGGGCAGTTGGCAGGTCTTCGGACTCACGGGCACGTCCTCAAGGGGAGGACACCTACTGGCCGTCGCTTCCCAGGCCCTTCTCGGGCCCAGTGCGTATGACGGCGGTCGTTCCCGCTCACCGCTGCGGGGCAGTCCCGGATTCCCACCGGGTTCCCTCTTGCGACGCCTCCCGTCTGGCGGACGGGGCGAACCAGCTGCACCGGCCACCCTAAGGGGCCGCCCGCCGATGTGGTGGGATCCGTCCAGCATGCGGAGGGTGAAGTGGGACACCCCATCGGTACGCGGGGGCCCGGCGGGCCGGGCCCCCGCACCCGGCGGCCGGGCCCCTCAACCCGGTCCGCCGGGTCGCTCACCCCTGGCCGTACCCATGGAACCCGCGGCCGGTCTTGCGGCCCAGCAGCCGCGCCTCCACCATCCGCTGGAGCAGCGGGGGCGGCGCGTAGAGGGGTTCCTTGAACTCGTCGTAGAGCGAGCCGGCGATCGAGGCGAGCGTGTCGAGCCCGATCAGGTCCGCCAGCTTGAGCGGGCCCATGGGGTGGGCGCAGCCCAGCTCCATGCCCGCGTCGATGTCGGCGGCGGTGGCGAAGCCGGACTCCGCCATCCGGACGGCCGAGAGCAGATAGGGAATCAGCAGGGCGTTGACGACGAAGCCGGCGCGGTCCCGGGAGTGGATGACCGTCTTGCCGAGGGTGCGGGCCGCGAACTCCTCGACGGCGGTGACCGTCGCCGGGGCGGTGTGCAGCGAGGTCACCACCTCCACCAGGGGCAGCACCGGGACCGGGTTGAAGAAGTGCAGTCCGACGACCCGGTCGGCGCGGCTGGTGGCCATGCCCAGGCGCATCACGGGGATCGAGGAGGTGTTGGTGGCCAGCACGGCCGCCGGATCCTCGACGATCTTGTCGAGCGCGGTGAACACCTCGGCTTTGGCACCGGCGTTCTCGATCACCGCCTCGATGACGAGCTGCCGGTCGGAGAGGTCCTCCAGACTGCCGGTGAAGACCAGGCGGGACAGGGCGTCCCGGGCCGCGGTCCGCTCCAGCCTGCCCCGCTCCACGGCCCGGTCCAGCGAGGCGGTGACGCGCTCCCGGGCGGCGTGGGCAGCGGTGGCGTCGGCCTCGCAGACCACCGTGTCCAGCCCGGCCCGTGCGCACACCTCGGCGATACCCGCGCCCATCTGACCGCCGCCGACCACTCCCACGCGCCGGATGTCCCCGCTCATGCCCGTGCCTCCGCACGGCGCACGAGGTGGGCGGCGTAGGCGTCCGGGGTGAAGAACAGCGGCAACTCACCGCACAGCGCAGTGCGTTCGAAGAGAGCCCGCACCTCATCGCACGGTGCCCATGGATACGCGGCGCCGAGCGCGGCCACTTCGTCGTCCAGCAGGCGCAGCACCGTCGCCCGGTCGATCACCCGGTGCCGCAGCCACTGCCAGATCTGCACCCGGGCGATCTCGGCGGTGGCCGCGTCCTCCATCAGGCCGTCGAGGGCGACGGCGCCCTGGCCACGCAGCCAGGCGGCGTAGTAGCGCACCGCCACCGAGACGTTGGTGCGCACGCCCTCCGGTGTGGGCGGTCCGCTGATCCGGCGCACCGACAGCAGGTCCACCGCCGTCACCTCCACATCGTCGCGCGTCCGGTCGAGCTGATGGGGCCGGTCGCCCAGCACCCCGTCGAACACCTCGCGGCACACCGGCACCAGTCCGGGATGGGCGACCCAGGAGCCGTCGAATCCGTCCTCGGCCTCGCGCTCCTTGTCCAGCCGCACCGTGGCGAGCGCCGCCTCGTGCGCGGCCGGGTCCTTGCCCGGCACCTGCGCGGCCATCCCGCCGATGGCGTGGGCGCCCCGCTTGTGGCAGGTGTGCACCAGCAGTTCGGTGTAGGCGCGCAGGAAGGGTGCCGCCATCGTCACCTTCGCGCGGTCCGGCAGCAGGAAGTCGGTGCGGTGGCCGAAGGTCTTGATCAGGCTGAACAGATAGTCCCAGCGGCCCGCGTTGAGACCGGAGCTGTGCTCGCGCAGCTCGTAGAGGATCTCCTCCATCTCGAACGCGGCGGTGATCGTCTCGATGAGGACGGTGGCGCGGACGGTGCCCCGGGGGATGCCCAGCAGATCCTGCGCGGCACGGAAGATGTCGTTCCAGAGCCGAGCCTCGTAGCGGTTCTCCAGCTTCGGCAGATAGAAGTACGGTCCGTGCCCGGCGTCGATCTGCCGCTGGGCGCAGTGGAAGAAGTACAGGCCGAAGTCGACGAGCGCGGCGGGCACCGGACGGCCGTCGATCTCCAGATGTGCCTCGTCGAGGTGCCAGCCGCGCGGCCGGACGACGATCGTGGCGAGCCGGTCGCGGTCGGCGAGCCGGTACTCCTTGCCGTCCGCGCTGGTGAAGTCGATACGCCGCTCGATGGCATCGAGCAGGGTCAGCTGGCCGCGGATGGCATTGTCCCAGGTGGGCGCGGTGGCGTCCTCGAAGTCGGCCATCCACACCCGGGCACCGGAGTTGAGGGCGTTGACCGCCATCCGCCGGTCCGGCGGGCCGGTGATCTCCACGCGGCGGTCGGTCAGTCCGGGGGCTGGCGGTGCCACGCGCCAGGACGGATCCTCGCGGACGGCGGAGGTGACCAGGGGGAAGTCCAGCGGGGAGCCGCTGGCCAGGCGCAGCACCTGGCGGCGGCGTTCTCTCAGGAGCTCCTGGCGGCGCGCGCCGAACAGCGCGGCCAGCCGGCCGACGAAGTCGAGTGCGGCGGGGGTGAGGATCTCGTCGTGGCGGTCGCCCGGAGCCGCGAGGACGTGGACACGACGGGTCGGTGCGCTGAGGGACATCGGGTTCTCCTGGAGGAGGGAGGGAGCGGGGGTCGGACGGGGAAAGCCGTACGACCCCCGCTCGGCCAGGCGGATCGGCCAGGCGGATCGGACGGGCGGATCGGACGGGCGCCCGGAGACGGACCTAGTGGAACTGCTCTTCCTCGGTGGAGCCGGTGAGCGCGGTGGTGGAGGAGGCGGGGTTGACCGCGGTGGAGACCAGGTCGAAGTAGCCCGTGCCGACCTCCCGCTGGTGCTTCACCGCCGTGAACCCGTGCTCCTGCGCGGCGAACTCGCGCTCCTGGAGGTCGACGTACGCGGTCATGCCGTGCTCGGCATAGCCCCGGGCCAGGTCGAACATGCCGTGGTTGAGGGAGTGGAAACCGGCGAGGGTGATGAACTGGAAGCGGTAGCCCATCGCCCCCAGCTCCCGCTGGAACTTGGCGATCTGGTCGTCGTCCAGGGCCGCCTTCCAGTTGAACGACGGCGAGCAGTTGTACGCCAGCATCCGGTCCGGGTACCGCGCGTGGATGGCCTCGGCGAACTCGCGTGCCTGGGCCAGGTCCGGGGTGCCGGTCTCGACCCAGATGAGGTCGGCGTACGGGGCGTAGGCCAGACCACGGGCGATGACCGGGGCCATACCGCCTCGCACCCGGTAGAAGCCCTCCGCGGTGCGCTCCCCGGTGACGAACTCGGCGTCCCGCTCATCGACGTCGCTGGTGAGCAGGCTGGCCGCGAGCGCGTCGGTGCGGGCGACGATGACGGTGGGGACATCGGCGATGTCCGCGGCCAGCCGGGCCGCGTTCAGGGTGCGGATGTGCTGCGAGGTCGGCACGAGCACCTTGCCGCCGAGGTGGCCGCACTTCTTCTCCGAGGCGAGCTGGTCCTCGTAGTGGATACCGGCCGCACCGGCCGCGATCATCGCCTTGGTCAGCTCGAACGCGTTGAGCGGACCGCCGAACCCGGCCTCGGCGTCGGCCACGATCGGGGCCAGCCAGTCGGTGGTGTCACCGGCCCCCTCGGCGGTGGCGATCTGGTCGGCGCGCAGCAGCGCGTTGTTGATCCGGCGCACCACCTGCGGCACCGAGTTGGCCGGGTACAGGCTCTGGTCGGGGTAGGTGTGCCCGGCCTGGTTGGCGTCGGCCGCCACCTGCCACCCGGACAGATAGATCGCCTGGAGGCCGGCCTTCACCTGCTGCACGGCCTGTCCGCCGGTGAGCGCGCCCAGCGCGTGCACATAGTCCCGCTCGTGCAGTTGGCGCCACAGGCGTTCGGCGCCGCGCCGGGCCAGGGTGTGCTCCTCGCGGACACTGCCGGACAGCCGGACCACGTCCTCGGCGGTGTGGGTGCGCTCCACGCCCTGCCACCGGGGGTCGGTGGCCCAGCGCCGCGCCAGTTCCTCGGCCGCCCGCGTCCTCGCCTCTGCCATGACTGTCACCGTCTCCTCGGTCTGTGCTGACTGCCAACTCCTCGCCTCACAGGAGAAGAGGGCTGGCACTGTGTGTCGTGTGGCTGCTCCACGGCCCGCCGTCACACCGGGAGGAGCTGAGCAATGGTGCCGGTATCGCCGGGATCCGGCGGGCCGTGCTGAAGACTCTGACACTGGCACTGAGTGCCATCAATGAGGGACGTCTGCCAACTTCTGCAAATCTTCCACTCGCCGTTTGCCAACATTGCGAAGGTCGCTGGACCGGCTGGATGGCCTAGGCTGGGCGGACCCGGACCCGGAGGATCACACGGTGAGCAAGACGTACGCGGGGGCGCGCCTGCGACGGCTGCGTGAGGAGCGCCGGATGAGCCAGGCGGAGATGGCCCGTGTCCTGGCCATCTCACCCAGCTATCTGAACCAGATGGAGCATGACTCCCGCCCGCTCACCGTGCCGGTCCTGCTGCGTCTGACCGAAGCCTTCGGTATCGACCCGGGTTTCTTCTCCGAACGTGACACGACCCGGCTGGTGGCGGACCTCCGCGAGGCGCTGGCCGGTGAGCTGGCCGACTCCCGGGTGTCCGCCACGGACCTCACCGACCTCGCCACCCGGATGCCCGGGGTCGCCCAAGTACTGCTGGGCCTCGGCCGCCGCAACCAGCGCCTGGCCGAACGGCTCGCCGGGGCCACCGAAGGCCGCGGTGCGGACCAGGAGGAACCCCGCTCACCCCATGAGGAGATCCGGGACTTCTTCTACCGCCGCCGGAACTACCTCCATGACACCGACCTCGCGGCCGAGCGGCTCTCCCAGGAGACCGGGATCCGGCCGGGCGAGGTGCTCCCCGCCCTGACGGCCCGCCTCGCCGACCGCCACGGAGTCCGGCTGGCCACCGAGACCGGGGACCGTCTGCACCACTACGACGAACCGGCCCGCACCCTGCGGCTGTCCACCCGGATGCGCCCCGGACAGCGCGCCTTCCGGATGGCGACCCAGCTCGCCCTGCTCGAATACGGCGATGAGATCGACCGGCAGGCGGTCGAGGACTTCCCGTCCGGTTCCCCCGCGCACGCCCTGGCCCGTATCGGCATCGCCAACTACTTCGCGGCCGCGCTGATCCTGCCCTACCGCGCCTTCCACACCGCGGCCGAGGAGGTGCGCTACGACATCGAACGGCTCAGCGACCGCTACGGCCTCGGCTACGAGACCGTCTGCCACCGGCTGAGCACCCTCCAGCGCCCCCGGTTGCGCGGAGTGCCCTTCTCCTTCGTCCGCGTCGACCGGGCGGGCAACATGTCCAAGCGGCAGTCCGCCACCGGCTTCCACTTCTCCCGGGCGGGCGGCACCTGCCCGCTGTGGAACGTCTACGAGGCGTTCGCCGCCCCCGGCCGCATCCATGTCCAGATCGCCGAAATGCCCGACGGCCAGCGCTACTTGTGGACGGCCCGCGCGGTCACCCGGCACCGGGGCGGCTGGGGCGAACCCGGCAAGACCTTCGCCATCGGGCTGGGCTGCGAGATCCGGCACGCCCACCGCGTCGTCTACTCCGACGGCCTCGACCTCGACAACGCCTCCGCCGCCACGCCCATCGGCATGGGCTGCCGCGTCTGCGAACGCCTCGACTGCCCCCAGCGCGCCGCTCCGCCCCTCGGCCACTCGCTCCGGATCGACCAGCACAGCAGCACCTTCGTGCCGTATCCGGTGGCGCGGCCCGTGAAGTGAGGATCCGCACCCCCTACCGTCGCCCGTCGCCCGGAAGGCCACAGCACCCATGACCACGGACCCACGC
Organism: Streptomyces cucumeris; assembly: GCF_024295805.1. GTDB lineage: Bacteria > Actinomycetota > Actinomycetes > Streptomycetales > Streptomycetaceae > Streptomyces > Streptomyces cucumeris. Next base: position 333,334 of record NZ_JANCLX010000003.1, on the reverse strand, counting down.
CACCTCCTCGTCATCGGCATCGGAGCCGGTGACCCGGACCATCTGACCCTCGCGGCGGTGAAGGCCATCCGCCGCGCCGATGTCTTCTTCCTCCTCGGCAAGGGACAGGACAAGTCCGCCCTCACCGATCTGCGGCGCGGCATGCTCGACGAGCACGCCCGGGAGTCCTACCGCCTCGTGGAGGCGGAGGACCCGTGGCGCGACCGGACGAGGGAGGGGAGCGGTGAGTACACCGCCGCGGTCCACGACTGGCGGGCTCGGCGCGCCGATGTCTATGAACGGTTCATCCGGGACGAGCTGGCACCGGGGGAGACCGGCGCGTTCCTCGTATGGGGTGACCCGGCCCTGTACGACAGCACCCTGGGGATCCTGTCCGAGATCGAGGCGCGGGGCACGGTCGCCTTCGACACCGAGGTGTTCCCCGGTATCAGCAGTGTCTCCGCGCTGGCCGCGCGGCACGGCATCACCCTGAACCAGGTCGGACGCCCCCTGCACATCACCCCCGCGCGCCGGCTCCCTGAGGTGTGCGCCAACGACGACGGCGACATCGTGGTGATGCTCGACGCCCATGAGTCGTTCACCCGGTTCGAGGGCGATGATGTGTGGATCTACTGGGGCGCCTATATCGGCACACCCGATGAACTCCTCGTCTCCGGACGGCTGTCGGAGGTCGCGGAGCGCATCAGCCGGATCCGTGCCGAAGCACGTGCCCGGCACGGCTGGATCATGGACACCTACCTCCTGCGCGTCGTCCACGAGAGGGAGGACGACGGCGGCACACCGACGGCCTGCTGAAAGGGCCCGGCCCTTTCAGCAGGCGTGCGGTCGGCGGGTGTGCGATCAGACGCGGTCGGCCGCGATCAGCATGTACTGGAACGAGCCGTCCTTGTAGGAGTTGATGAACGCCTCCTCGATACCGGTGACCAGCGAGGACGTGGCGCGCAACTCCCAGTAGGGCAGGGTCGCGGGGGTGAGGTCGATGATGGTCTGCGGTACGAGGCGGTTGTCGGCCATGGCGCGCAGATACTCCCGGCGGGAGTGGATGTTGCACTCGAAGTGCGCGTTGATCTGCGAGACGTACTTCGAGGGCTGCCCGTAACGCGGGTTCCAGCAGCCGGTGATGGTCACATAGCGGCCGCCGACCTCGAGGATGCGGGAGTGTTCGGCGAAGAGGTCGTCCAGGTCGACGTACATGCTCGACTCGTTGTTCCACGAGGCCGCGGCCTGCCCGGTCTTGAAGGGCGTACCGAGCATGTTGCAGACGCGGGCGCGGACGCGGTCGTCGATACCGAGTTCGCGGGCGCGCTGGTTGGCGAAGTCGGCCTGCTTGGTCGAGAGCGTGACGCCCTCGACCCCGCACCCGAACCGCTGGTGGGCCATGACCATCGAGCCGCCGCGGCCGCAGCCCGCGTCCACGAGCGTGTCATCGCGCCCGATGGGACCGAGGTGGTCCAGGAGGAGTTCGGCCTGTGCCGACTCCAGGCGGTGCAACTCGGCGATCAGCTTCTTCTCGTAGGTGCTGTCCTCGGGGTCGCCGAGGGCGGTGTGGTCGACGTCGCCGATGCCGTAGTGGTGGTGGTAGAGGCCGTCGACATCGCCGAGGCGGAGGTTCACGGGCCTGGCCTCGCGGTCCCAATAGCGGGCGATGTCGCCCTGGTAGGGCGTCGCCGGGGACGGGATGAACACGGAGCTGCCGTTGGCGGCGGCGACGTCGGTGGTGAGCTCGGTGCTGGTCACAGATGAGTCCATTCTTCTTACCAGAAATCGGGCAGGCTGTAGCGGAAGGTGTTGGTCTGGTGCCAGTAGTGGTTGCCGTCGACCCACACGGCCACGCCCCGCAGGAAGCGCTGCACGCTCGGGACGGGACAGGCGGCGGCCACGGCCGCGGCCTCGGCCTCGAAGGTGTGCATGAGGTCGTTGTGGACCTCGACCGCCTTCAGATAGGCGTCGCGTTCACCGAGGCCCTCACGTTCGGCGATCACCACGGGCAGGTTCAGATGGCGGCCGGGGCTTGCGAGTTCCTTGGTGTACGAGTACAGGTCGTTCACGATGGTGGTGGCGTTTCCCGCGAGCGCGATGACCCGCTGCATGGCGGGCTGGGCGTGCAGATCGGCCGGGAGTTCATAGCCGCCGACGGCGTCGGTGATGGTGGGGCACGGGCGGAAGTTGTTGAACTGGCGCATCGCCAGGTACTCCCACACCTCGGGGACGTGGTCCGCCTGCGCCCAGGCGGCCTCGGCGAGGTACCCCAGGTGCAGACGGGCCATGTCGTGCCGGAACCGGTCGGCCTGGGAGGGGGTGGCCAGATGGGAGAAGTACTCCATGGCGGAGCGGTAGGCGCGGCGGGGCGCGTCCGAGTGGAGCGACTCCGCCCACGGCGGCTGGTACTCCTCGGTGGTGTGCAGGGGATCGAGCGCGGTGTGCGCCAGCAGCAGGCGTTCACCGAGTCCGACCGGTGAGCCTCCGTGGTCCTCGCAGTAGCAGTCGTCCACCGCGTTCTCGGCCACCATCAGACGTGTGGCGAGCATCAGGTGGTCGACGGTGGGGGCGTCCGGATGACAGGCGACCATGTAACGCCCGACGGAGAAGCCGTCGAACTGGTCCTCCCAGTCATCGGGGTAGAGTTCGACCTCGTCCAGCGCCCAGGACTTGATCCGCCGGCTGACCTCCTCCACCCGCACGGGGTCGGGCTCCGGTACCGGGTGGTGGTACAGGCCCGGGATCGGGTGGCCTTCCGCCGGAGTGGCGGGAACCGCCAGCGGTGTCGTCGGTGCGATCGGTGGCGTCGGCGGCTCGGCGGGCCGGGCCAGATGCAGACCCGCGGTGCCCAGGCCACTGGGCCCGCGCAGCAGCCGTCGCAGATCGGCGTCGGGCTTCCGCACCTCCGCGGCGGGGGAAACCGCCGGAGGGCGCGCGCCGGTGGTGGCCTTGATGTCGCGGGCACGGGCCGCGGCCCTGGTGAGGATGTGCGCCCCGGAGGGCGGAGGGGAAGGCTCAGGGGAGGGCATCCATGGCTCCTCGATGAGGTGGGTGGCTGTCCCGGGAATCGGGCGTGCTCGGCGGGACCGGAGCGGGCCCGGAGCGGGGTCGCGGAGGTCGGCTAGTCCTGGCTGCGGGCGATCTGCACGTTCTCCAGCACCCCGAGTGCGTCCGGCACCAGGATCGCGGCGGAGTAGTAGGTGGAGACGAGGTAGGAGATGATCGACCTCTCGTCGATGCCCATGAAGCGCACCGAAAGGCCCGGTTCGTACTCCTCCGGCAGACCGGTCCGGTGCAGACCGATGACGCCCTGGTTGTCCTCGCCGGTGCGCATGACGAGGATGGAGCTGGTGTTCTCCTTGCTGACCGGGATCTTGTTGCACGGCAGGATCGGGACCCCGCGCCAGGCCGGGACCTGCTGTCCGCCGAGATCGACGTGGTTCGGGTACAGACCGCGGGAGTTGAACTCACGTCCGATCGCCGCGATCGTCCTCGGATGGGCGAGGAAGAACTTGGAGCCGCGGCGGCGGCAGAGCAGTTCGTCGAGGTCGTCCGGGGTGGGCGGACCGGAGTGGGTCTGGATGCGCTGCTTGAAGTCGGCGTTGTGGAGCAGACCGAACTCCCGGTTGTTGACCAGCTCGTGCTCCTGGCGCTCGCGCAGCGCCTCGATGATGAGCCTGAGCTGCTCCTCGGTCTGGTTCATCGGTTCGTTGTAGAGGTCGGCGACCCTGGTGTGGATCCGCAGAACGGTCTGCGCGACGGAGAGTTCGTACTCCCGCGGCTTCAGCTCGTAGTCCACGAACGTGCCGGGCAGCGCGGGTTCGCCGGTGTGTCCGGCGGACAGGGCGATCTCGGCCTCGCCCCGGTGGTTCTGTCGCTGACCGCGCGATGAGGTGAACCGCTCGACATGGGCCCGCAGGCCAGGTGCCCCGGACAGTACGGATGCGAAGTCGGCGCGGGACAGGGTGAGCAGGGTGCCGGAGGTCTCGGCGGTGGCGGTGCAGTCCCACCGGGCGTCATCGTCCAGCAGGACGTTCTCCCCGAACCGGTCGCCGTCCGCCAGTACGGCCACGGACGTCGTGTCCCCGTACTTGCCGACGGAGGTCTGACTCACGCGGCCGTGGGCGATCAGGTGGAAGTGCTCGGCGGGCGCGCCGCGTTCGACCAGCGTCTCACCGGCGCGGAAGTCGCGCTGGACGCACCGGTCGGCGATCGCGGTCAGCACCGCCACGTCCTCGAAGCCGCGCAGCAGGGCCAGTTCACCGAGTTCGCGGGGGATCACCCGGACGCTCGCGCCGTCCTGGACGAACTCGATCCGGCCGTCGCCGACGGTGTAGCTCAGCCGACGGTTCACCCGGTAGGTGCCGCCCTTGACCTCCACCCAGGGGAGTGTCCGCAGCAGCCAGCGCGAGGTGATCCCCTGCATCTGCGGGGCGGACTTGGTCGTGGTGGCGAGGTTGCGGGCAGCCGCGGTGCTCAGGCTGGACTGCCGGTGCGGCTCCGGCGCTGCTTCCGGGCTGGTATCAACGGTCATCGGGCGAGCTCTCCTTCGTAAGGGCGGTGGCAGGTGGGCATGCCGGTCACCGGGCAAGAGAAGAGGAGGGGGCAAACATCCAGGAATCCATCCAGATCCTCCGGAACCCTAGCGGCCGGTGCACCCGGTCGGCCCTGAGAAGCCAGGGGTATTAACTCGATAAGATGATCTTGCGCGGCGCGATGTTTGTCCGAGGAGCCGCGGTGCGGGGAGCCACCGGCGATCACGTCGCGTAGCGTTCCACCATGTTGAGCGGCGCGACGACCCTTCGCTATCTCGAGCGTCTGCGGGTACCTCGCCCCGGGCGCCCGACCACCACGGCGTTGTTCGCCCTGCACCGGGCGCACGTGGAGAGAGTCCCGTACGAGACGCTGGAAATCCAGCTGGGCCGGCCGACGTCCATCGATCCGGGGGAGTCGGTCGAGCGCATACTCGGCGGCAGGGGTGGCTACTGCTACCACCTCAACGGGGCGTTCGCCGCACTGCTGTCCAGCCTGGGGTACCGGGTCACCTGGCATCTGGCCGGTGTCCAGGCCGGTGCGGACTCACCAGCGGGCGCGAATGGCAACCACCTCGCGCTGACCGTCGCATGTGAGGGCCGCACATGGTTCGCGGACGTCGGCCTCGCCGACGCGCTGTACACCCCCATGCCACTCCGCGAAGGAACGTACTCCCAGGCAGGCATGACGTTCGGCCTCCGTGCCTCGGAGGCCGCACCCGGAGGATGGCGCTTCGACCACGACCCCCAAGGGTCGTTTCCCGGTATGGACTTCCGGGCCGGGCCAGCATCGCCGGCCGACTTCATGGCGCAGCATGAGTACCTGTCCACTTCTGCGGAATCCCCCTTCGCCACCACGGCCTGTGTTTTCCGGCGCGATGCCCACGGAGTCGACGTACTGCGCGGCTGCGTACTGACGCGGATCGACGGCGAGGGCCGGCGCAAGCATGAGCTGACCACCGACGAGGCATGGTTCGCGGTGCTTCGCGCCCGTTTCGGTCTGGCCCTCGACGACCTGAGCGAGAGGGAACGCCACGGTCTGTGGAACCGGGTCCGTGAGGTTCACCTGGCCCGGGAAGCCATGAGCCAGGTGTCCTAGACCCGGAACCTCCGGCCCGCGGGCGGCGGCTACTCTGCGTGTTCCCACGGTATCCCGTGCCCGTCGGCGGAGTGCCTCCACGGCGTGAGGTGATTCACGATCCAGGATGAGCGGTGGCGGGCTGGGTACGCGCGAGATGATCAACCCATCAGAGGGCGATGTGATCGTGCGGATCCGGCGAACACATCCCTGGAAAGGAGACGACATGTCGTCGAAGCGACGTCGCAAGAAGAAGGCCAGGCGCAAGAACGGCGCCAACCACGGAAGCCGCCCCCAGTCCTGATCTGAGGGTGACCGCGAGGAGAGGGCCCGATCCCCGGTGTCCGGGGAGGGCCCTCTCTCCGGTTGTCGGTTCGCTAGGCTCCGCGGAATGATCAACTCATATGCGGGCCTTGACGATTCCGAGGTTGCGATAGCCGCGGCACGTACCGGGGCGGATGTGGTGCGCGGGATGTACGGCCGGCCGCTCTCCCGTATCGACAAGGGCGCGGGGGACTTCGCCACCGCCGCCGATGTGGCGGCCGAGAAGGCCATCCTCGATGTCATCCGCGCGGCCCGGCCCGATGACGCGGTGCTCGGCGAGGAGGGCGGGCGGCAGGGTGCCGCCGCTGCCGGGCGCGAGTGGCTGGTGGATCCTCTGTGCGGCACCCTGAACTACGCCGTCGGCAACATGCTGGTGGCCGTGAACGTGGCGCTGCGCGACGGGGCGGCGGCGGTGGCCGACCCGTTCAGCGGAGAGATCTTCTGCACGGACGGTGAGACCGCCTGGATGCGGCACGAGGGGGCCGATGTACCGCTGGCACCCACGTCCGCCACCCGGCTGGTGGATGTCAACCTGGATCCCCCGTTTCCCGGAGCGCCCGGATTCCGGGCCGTGGAGATGCTGGCGGACCAGCGGTTCATCGAGGGGTTCCGGCCGCGGGTGGTGTCCACGACGCTGGCATTGGCCTGGGTCGCGGCCGGCCGGCGCGCCGCGTACGTCACCGATGGCGGTGACCTCTCCGGAAGTGTGCACTTCGCCGCCGGTATCGCCGTGTGCCGGGCGGCCGGCTGTGTCGTCACGGGGATCGACGGCGGCCCGGTCGGTCAGGAGGGCCGTGGGCTCGTGGTGGCCGCCGACGCCGGGACCCACGATCTGCTGATGTCGATGATCCGGCCCTGAGCGTCCGTCCGGCATACGCGAACGGGGCGGCGCACATCGACGGGGTGTCGGTGTACGCCGCCCTCGGGCGGACGCGTTGCGGGAGATGGCCCGCGCCGTCATGACGGTTACTTCGGGTCGTCGTTGAACTTCGCGGTCGACCAGAGGTAGCCGAGCACCGCGAGGCCCAGGCACCAGCCCACGGCGAGCCATCCGTTGTGGCCGATCCCGGTGCCGAGCAGCAGCCCGCGCAGGGTCTCGATGGCGGGTGTGAACGGCTGGTACTCGGCGACCGGCTGGAACCAGCCCGGCATCGCGTCGATGGGCACGAAGGCGCTGGACAGGAGCGGCAGCAGGATCAGGGGCATCGCGTTGTTGCTGGCGGCCTCGGCGTTCGGGCTGATCAGCCCCATGCCGACCGCGATCCAGGTGAGCGCGGTGGCGAAGAGCACCAGCAGTCCGAACGCCGCGAGCCACTCCAGGACGGTGGCATCGGTGGAGCGGAAGCCTATGGCCACGGCGACGCCGCCGACGAGCACCACGCTGATGACCGACTGCAGCACACTGCCGATGACATGTCCCAGGATCACCGAACCGCGGTGGATCGCCATCGTGCGGAAGCGGGCGATGATGCCTTCGGTCATGTCGTTGGAGACGGAGACCGCGGTGCCGACCACGGTGCTCCCGATCGTCATCAGCAACAGGCCCGGAACGATGTAGGCGATGTACTCCGAGCGGTCCGGACCGTCGCCGCCGATGCCCGCGCTCATGGTGTCGCCGAAGACGTAGACGAAGAGCAGCAACAGCATGATCGGGGTGAGCAGCAGGTTCAGGGTGAGCGACGGATAGCGCCGGGCGTGCAGGAGGTTGCGGCGCAGCATGGTGGCGGAGTCGCGTACGGCGAGGGTGAGCGGGCTCATCGGACAGCCTCCTCGGGCTGGTGGGGGATGCCGGTGCCGCCGGTCAGGGCGAAGAAGACATCGTCGAGGTCGGGGGTGTGCACGGTCAGTTCGTCGGCCTCGACACCGGCCGAGTCCAGCCAGTCGAGGATGGAGCGCAGTTCGCGCTGGCTGCCGTCGCTGGGGATCTGCAGCGCGAGTGATTCGTCGTCGCGGGACGCCTCGCCCAGGGCGGAGGCGGCGTTCTGGTACGCGGCCGGATCGGTGAAGCGGAGCCGGACGTGTCCGCCCGGGACGAGCCGCTTCAGCTCCTCGGCGGTGCCCTGGGCCGCGATCCTGCCGTCGTGGAGCACTGCGATACGGTCGGCGAGTTCGTCGGCCTCCTCCAGGTACTGCGTGGTGAGGAAGACGGTGACCCCGTCGGAGACCAGTTCGCGGATGATCCGCCACATGTTGTGCCGGGAGCGCGGGTCGAGGCCGGTGGTCGGCTCGTCGAGGAAGATGATCCGAGGGTCGCCGACCAGGGTCATGGCGATGTCGAGGCGGCGCTTCATACCGCCGGAGTAGGTGGCGGCGGGCTTCCTCGCCGCCTCGGTGAGGTCGAAGCGCTCCAGCAACTCGGCGGTGACACAAAGCCGTTCGCGCTTGGAGAGATGGTGCAGATCCGCCATGAGGAGCATGTTCTCCTCGCCGGTGATCAGCCCGTCGACGGCGGAGAACTGTCCGGTGACACCGATCGCGGCACGTACGGACTGTGGATCGGTGGCGAGGTCGTGGCCGCCGACCTGGATGGGGCCACTGGCGGGGTCGGGGGAGACGAGGGTGGAGAGGATCTTGACGGCGGTGGTCTTGCCCGCGCCGTTCGGGCCGAGCAGGGAGAAGATCGTGCCTTCCGGTACGACCAGGTCGACACCGTCGAGGACGGTCTTGTCACCGTAGGACTTGCGCAGCCCGTTCGCCGCGATGGCCGGGTTGGTCATGAGAGGGACTCCTTCTTCCTTACAGGCTGCGGGCGGTGATGTCGCCGTAGGCGGTGGTCGCGTGGATGTTCAGGCCGGCGGCGCCGTCGGCGTTCCTGAGGGCGTTGTCGATCCGGCCGTAGGAGGTGCCCGCGTCCAGGGAGGCGGAGACTCCGGGGGCGGCACCGATCGAGACGTCTCCGTATCCGGTGCGCAGGGTCACCGTGCCGCGCACGGCCTCGGTGATGCGCAGATCGCCCTTCTGGGTGCTGATGTCGCCGGGGCCGCCCAGGCGGCCGACCGAGATGTCGCCCGCGTGGAGGGCGAGGCGGGTGCTTCCGGTCTCGTCGAGCTTGACCGAGCCCTGGGCGCCTTCGAAGGTGACGTCGCCGAGCCGTCCGACGCCGCGGAGTTCCGCGGCGGCCGTCTTCGCCTCGATATGCGAGCCGGTGGGCACCTGGACGGTCACCTCGATCGATCCGGTGGCGCCGAGGATCCGGTTCTTCGCCGCGGGGGCCTCGATCCGCAGCACACCGTCGGCGTAGACGACCTCGGTCTGCTCCGCCGCCTTCACATCGCGGCTCTTGGCGGAGTCCTCGGGGAGGATCTCGACGGTGGTGTCGGCACGGTCGGCGGCGATGAACCGGATATGTCCCGCGGGGATGTCGAGGAGGGCCGAGACCGGGGCGGGGGTGTCGAACTTCTGCATCGTCTTCTCCTGCTTCCGCCGCTTCCGCGTGGCGTCGTCCGTTGTTTCTGACATGGGAAAAGCTACGTTGCATTCGCTCGATCGGCAACGAAAGAGTTGCACTCAAGTGGCATTCGTGCAGCTCAGAGGCAAGTTTTCGTTGCAATGGTTTTGAATCTAACGCAACGAACGCCCTCTGTGTCGTTGCAATGAGTTGACGGTGAACGCTATGCTGGAGGCATCACCGACCATGAAGGGGGCCCGGATGCCCGGCGGCAGGCTCACCCAGCAGGAGCGTCAGCGGATCGCGCTGGGGCTGGCCGACGGCCTCGCCTACGCGGAGATCGCCAGAAGTCTCGACCGGCCGACCTCGACCATCACGCGTGAGGTGATGCGCAACGGCGGCCCCACCGGCTACCGCGCCGACCTCGCGCACCGGGCCACCGAACAGCGCGCCCACCGCCGCAGGCAGGCCGCGCCCCGGGACCGGAAGACATCCCAACGGGCCCACGGACGCGATACCGAGGCGGTGCGCGCGTACGAGGAGATGTTCACCACCGTCCTCATGCAATCGGGCCTGTCCAAGATGATGTCCCGGGTGCTGGTCTGCCTCTACACCACCGACGCGGGCAGCCTCACCGCGTCCGAACTCGTCCAGCACCTCGAGGTCAGCCCGGCGACCATCTCCAAGTCGATCGCGTTCCTGGAGAGTCAGGGCCTGGTCCGCCGTGAGCGCGCCGAAGGCCGCCGTGAGCGCTATTTCGTCGACGACGACATGTGGTACCAGTCGATGATCGCCAGTGCCCGGTCCATCATCGAACTCGGCGATGTCGCACGGCAGGGCGTCGGCATCCTCGGCCACGGCTCCCCGGCCGCCAACCGCCTCGAGAACATCGCCCGCTTCGTCGACTTCGTCTCCGAGAGCATCACCCGCGCCGCGGAGCAGGCCCGCGAGGTCCTCTACACCAAAGCCGAAACGCCTCAGGACGGCGCTGCGGAGCCGCCCTCGGACCGCTGACGGACCGCCGCCCGCCGCCGCGCACGTGTTGGCGGCGACGAGCGGCGTCACACCGCGTGGCCCGATCCGGGTGCCGGTCCGTTACGGGGTGGCGAACCGCCACTCGAGGTCGGGGCTCCCGTCCTGGGCGCGCTGGGTGACGTAGGAGCCCGACGCCACCGAGCCACCGCCGTCCAGGGCCAGGCCACTTGCCCGGTTCACGACGGCGTAGTGGCCGTCTCCGCGGTCCTCCAGCCGCCACTGCTGCTGGGGACTCTCCGACCACGGGTTCTGCACCACGTCCGAACCGGGGCCCGCCCCGGCGCCGTCCAGGACCATGTGGTGGGTGCGGTTCACCAGACGGTGGTGGCCGTTGCCGAGGTCGACCGCCTGCCAGTGCAGATTCGGACTGCTGCCCGAGGTCCATACCTTGGCCCGGGATCCGGCGGGGACCCCGCCGCCGCCGTCCAGGACCAGCCGGTTGGTGCGGTTGGTCACCGTGAGGAACGCCGTGGGATCGAAGCGGACGCGCAGTGACAGCACGGGGTGCGGGAGCTGTGCGACGGGCTTGGTGAGGAGGTGTGCCTCACCGGTGAAGCGGTCCCCGGGGTAGGTGGTCACCCGGTGTCCGGGGGCCATGGTGACCGAGACGATGTGGCTGCTCCCGGCGGCCCGTAACTGGGCGTGGGTGTAGTCGCCCACCGCCAGCCGGGCGGCGGGGCCGGTGTAATCGGGCTCGTCGAAGACCGAGGCGGCCACCGGCTCCCGCAGGGCCGGGATCCTGCCCGAGAAACTGAGCTTGACCGCATAGGCGATGGCGGGGAAAGGCGGCCGTTCGGGGACCGCGACACACAGGGCGGTGCCGTCCTGCACCGGATGCGGACGCAGCCTCGTCGAGGAGCCGTTCGCCGGGCCGAGCAGCCGGATGCCCGCCAGCCGCTTGAGGTTGATCCGGCCCGGGGCCAGGGTGGTGATCCGCAGGACACCGTCCTCCGGCCACCCCATCACGGTGGCGTAGAGGACCGTGTCGGCCTTGTTCCGGGTGAAGCGGATGTCCTTGTTGGTTCCGGCCTTGGGCTGGGTGAAGGAGCCGCCGCCCATCTTGGTGGGCCCCTCGCCGTAGCAGGACCAGGCGCGGGTGCGGTAGACGGACTCGCCCGCCTGCTTCAGATAGGCGCCGATGCTGAGCAGCACATCGCGTTGGGCCTGGGGGATCGTACCGTCGGGCCGTGGGGCGATGTTGAGGAGCATATTGCCGTTCTTGCTGACCCGGTCGATCAGTGCGTGGATCATCTGCTGGGCGGAGTAGTAGCCGAGGGTCTGGGTGTAGCACCAGCTTGAGCTGCTGACGCTGTCGTCGGTCAGCCAGTAGGGGCTGCGGAGGTCGCCGGGGCCGCCGCGTTCGTAGTCGTAGACCTCGCCCTTGCCGTGGTAGCCGTCCTTGTAGGTGGTGACGACCGCCTTTCCGTGGGCCTCGGCCCAGTTGTAGTACGTGGCCAGGAAGTTCAGCCGGTGGTGCTCGTCGATCCGGTCGAGGGAGAAGTCCTGGTAGATGATGTCCGGGCCGTAGCCCTCGATGACCTCCTGGAGTTTGTCGGACCAGAGCCGGGTGGCCTCCGCGCGGGGCAGTTGGCCGTACAGCTTCCGCAGGCCGGGGTCGCTCTGGGCGGGGACGTATTCGTAGTAGCCGTTGATGTTGTAGGCGTGGTGGAGGGCGGCGAGCACCTTCAGACCGCGGCGGCGGAAGGCGGTGGTGAAGATGCGCAGCAGGTCCAGCTTGGGTCCCTGCCGGACCGAGTTCCATTCGTTGGCCTTGCTGTCCCACATGGAGTAGCCGTCGTGGTGTTCGGCGACCGGCCCGGCGAACTCCGCGCCCGCGTCGATGAAGAGCTGGGCCCATTCATCGGGGTCGAAACGGCCGCCCTCGGAGACGAGCCGGGGAGCGAACTGGACGAAGTTGCCGCGTCTGTCCTTGGCTCCGGTGATGAAGTGGTGGTACGGCCAGATACGGGGGTCGCCGTAGGTCTCCACATGGTGGGTGTGGGCGCCTGACCCTTGCCGGTACATGTTGCGGGGGTACCACTCGCTGCCGTACGCGGGGGTGGCGAACGCCCCCCAGTGGAAGTAGATGCCGAACTTGGCGTCCTGGAACCACTCGGGCGCCGCCAGGTGCCGGTCGACCGACTCCCAGGTGGGTTCGTAGGTCCGGGCGCGGGCCGGGGAGTCCCCGGCCGGGCGGCCACCGGCGGGGGCCGCCGTGGCGGACGGGCCGAGGACGGACGCACCGGCGGTCGCGAGACCCGCGGCCGTGGTGGACCTCAGCATGACTCTGCGCGATACGGTCGGTCTTCCACTGTCCTGATCAGCGTGCTGACCGGTCATGGTCACTGCCTTTCGATCGACGAGGAAGGCATGTGCGGGAAGTGCCGGGATGGACGGGTACGGGTACGGCAGTTGTGTAACCACTGCTCGATATCGCTGACGTGCACCAGCGCCGCCGCCTCGGCCAGAGGTGCGTCGCGGGCGGCGAGGGCGCTGTAGATGGCCTGGTGTTCGGCCAGGGTGCGGTCGGCGGCGCCGTCGTCGACCAGACCGCGCCAGACGCGGGCGCCGAGGGTGCGGCCGGAGATGCCCTCGAGCAGGACGGTGAGGGTCTGGTTGCCGGTGGCGGCGGTGACGGCCCGGTGGAACGCCACGTCATGGCGGCTGAGCTCCTCGGCGTGGTCGCGGGCTTCGCGCATGGCGTCCAGATGCCGTCCGACCTCATCGAGCTGTGCCTCGGAGATCCGGGTGGCGGCGAGAGCCGTGACGGAGGGCTCCAACAGACGGCGCACCTCGCAGAGTTCGAGCAGGGTGTCATCGCGCAGCAGGTCGTTGGCGACCCCCAGACCGGCCAGCAGCAGCCGCGGTTCACGGCGGGACACATAGGTGCCGCCCGGCCGGACCTCCAGGACCCGGGTGACCGCGAGGGCCTCGACCGCCTCCCGCGTGGCATCGGACGCCAGGCCCCATTCGGTGGCGAGCCGCTGTTCGGGTGGCAGTCTGGCCCCGGGCGGGAGCTCCCCGGACCGGATGAGCTCCCGGATGTGTGCGATGGCTGTGTCAGCCAACGACATTGCGCACCCCTTCGGACGCGGGCCACCGTTGAGGCGGCGGCAGATGCGGACGTGTCCGTCACGCCGACGTGTCCCCGTGCGCCGGAGTGGCGGGCGGCCACCATCGTGCGGTCTCCAGAGGTTAGGCCAGGTGGCCGCCGATGGATGCGCCGGAATGCCGACCGTGACGGGAAGCCGACAGCGCGGCCGGGGGCCGCCGGGCGCTCCGCCGGGTCCCGCGGACATCAGGGGTGCCGTTCCCGTTCCTCCCGGCCGAGCGCGTGCGCGGCCGAGGTGGCGGCCCGCAGCGCGGGCCGGCGGCCGGGGCCTGCCAACCCCAGGTGGTACAGATGGAGTTCATCGGCGCCCGCCGCGCCGAGAGCACGTACATACGATCCGATGTCAGGGGCCACCCGGGCCCCGACCACACTGACGTAGCCACCGATCGCGAGGTGTCCGGGCAGTGCGGCACGGGCGGCCGCGACGGTGGCGGCGCCGGATTCGGGCACCCAGCCGGAGAGCACGACGGCGTCGGCGTCCGCCGCGGCGCCCGGGGTGAGGCCGGGCAGGGCGCCCGTGGCCCAGGGGTCGAGGTCCCCGTGCAGTACGATCCGGGTTCCCGGGGTGACGGCGGACAGCACCTCGGCGCGCAGCGCGTCGGTGGCATCCTGCCGGGTGGCCAGGAGCGCCGCGCGCAGTGCCGACGGCAACCGGTCCTCGGTGAGGCCGAGTTCACCGGTGGCGACCATCCGGCGTACCTCGGTGCGGAGCCGGTCACGGACCTCCTCGGGTACCAGGCCGGCGCCGGCCCAGCCCGAAGCGCAGGCGGAACAGCAGCAGACGGAGAGCAGACGCACCACCGAAGGCGCCCAGACCGCCTCGGTCTTCTCGTGCTGGTGCTGGTGCACGGCCCCGAGCGGACCACATGCCTCCAGGATCACCGAGGAGAGGTCCAGTCCGTCCACCGCCTCGGCGGTCAGGGTGGCGGCGTACTCCCGCACCGCGGGCCGTGCGGGGCACAGCGCCCATGGGTAAGTCTCACCGAAGCAGTTCCGTACGGCGTATTCCGGGTGTGCCAGCCCCAGCGCGGAGTTGTGGGTGAGGACGATCCAGGCCGCGGCCGGGATCCCCGCCGCGCCGAGCGCCCGGACGGCGTCGCCCGCACTGTCCTCCCGCGCCACCCAGTCCGGTGGGGAGGGGCGCAGTGTCCGGCCCCGCCAGACGCCCTCGCGCACCGGCCGGTACAGCGCCGCGTGGCGGGCGAGTACCGCCGAGTGCCGCGCCGACCACGGAGTGGCCGCGCGGGTGCTGTGGTAAGCCACCGCCACCGCGACCTCGTCGAGCCCCGACTCGCCTGCGCTGTCGATGAGTTCATTGCCGTCGAGCAGATCCCATGGATAGGCGTAGCCGGTCGTCCTCACCGGGTCACCACCGCGCCGTATGGGGGGTGAAGTCCTCGACGTACTGCCGCATGTACGTCGTGTCGTCCCGCTTCGTCAGGCCGCAGCGCCGGTAGTTCTCGTGCAGCCGTGCCAGCGCGTCCTCGTCGATCTCCACGCCCAGTCCGGGCCCGTCCGGTACGGCGACGGCCCCCTCGCGGAATTCCAGCGCGCCCGGCACGATGACATCCTCGGTCTTCCACGGCCAGTGGGTGTCACAGGCGTAGGTCAGATGCGGGGTGGCCGCGGCCACGTGCACCATGGCGGCCAGGCTGATGCCGAGATGGCTGTTGGAGTGCATGGACAGTCCGACGCCGAAACTCTCACAGGTGACCGACAGCGCCTGGGTGGCGCGCAGTCCGCCCCAGAAGTGGTGGTCCGAGAGCAGTACGCCGATCGCACGGGCCCGGAAGGCCGGTTCGACGTTCCCGAGGTCGACCACGCACATGTTCGTCGCCAGCGGGACCGGTGTCCGTGCGGCGACCTGGGCCATGCCCCCGATACCGGGTGTCGGGTCCTCCAGGTACTCCAGCACCTCCTGGAGCTCGCCCGCGACGCGGACGGCGGTCTCCGGGGTCCACGCGGCGTTGGGGTCGATACGCAGGGGATGCCCGGGGAACGCCCCGGCCAGGGCGTGGATCGCCTCGATCTCCTGGTCGGGCTCGAACACCCCGCCTTTCAGCTTCAGCGAGCGGAAGCCGTACTCGCCGACCATCTGCCGCGCCGAGTCGACCAGTGCCTCCGGGGTGAGGATCGCCCCCCAGGAGTCCTCCGGGGCGCCCCGGTGGGCCCCGTACTTGTAGAACAGGTACGCGGAGAACTCCACGGCGTCCCGTGCCCTGCCGCCGAGCAGATCGGACACGGGGCGGCCGACGGCATGGCCCTGCGCGTCCAGACAGGCCACCTCGAACAGCGCGTAGACACTCGCCACCGTCTTGCGCATCGAGTACCCGCCGATCAGCCCGTGTTCATCGGTGAGCACGGATCCGCCCAGCTCCTCCACGACCAGCCGCCGGAGCCCGGGCAGGTCGAACACATCGTGGCCCACCAGCCGGGGCAGGACCCTGCGCACCTGGTCGAGGAAGGCCCGGTCACCGTAGGACTCGCCGAGGCCGACCACACCGTCCTCGCACCGCATCCGGAGGATCCCGCGCAGTGCGAACGGTTCATGCACACCCATGACGTTGAGCAGCGGCGGATCGGCGAACGCGACGGGCGTGAGCGTGATGTCCGTGATCCTCATCGGTCCAGTGCCCCCAGTACGGTGTAGCCCCCGGCCACGATCTCCTCGAGCCGTCCGATCTGCTCGGGGGTGGGTTCGGCCAGTGGCGGCCGGACCGGCCCGACCTTGTCGCCGCGCAGCCGGGCGGCGGCTTTCACCAGGGAGACGGCGAAGCCGGGTGTCTCGTCGCGCAGCGCGACCAGCGGCAGGTAGAACCCGCCCAGCAGCGCGTCCATCACCCCGGTGTCGCCCTCCGTGAGCGCGCGGTGGAAGCGGTGCGCGATCTCGGGGGCGAAACAGTGCACCGCCGAGGAGTAGCGCGGTACACCGATCGCGGCATAGGCCCGCGCCGAGACCTCCGCGGTCGGCAGCCCGTTGAAGAAGAGGAAGTCCTCGGCCCGGCGGGTGGCCGCCGACCGGATGCCGGTCACGATCCGGGACATCAGCTCGATGTCCCCGCAGCCGTCCTTGAGTCCGGCCACGGAGGGGATCCCGAGGAGCGAGGCGGCGGCGGCCGGAGTGAACACACCGGTGGCGCGGTGGTAGACGACCACCGGCACCCGGGTGTCGCCGACGGCGTGGCGGACGAAGTCGACCAGGCCCCGGGGCGGCCCCGACACCAGATAGGGCGGCATCAGGAGCACACCGTCGGCGCCGCCCTCCTCGGCCAGGGCCACACCGGCCCGTGCCGTGGCGGCGCCGCCACCGGCCCCCACCCAGACGGGGACCCGGCCAGCAGTCACATCACGGGCCCTGGCGAGCACCGCCGCATGCTCATGAGGTGAGAGCGAGCCGAACTCGCCCGTGCCGCAGGCGACGAACAGCGCTCCGGCGCCCGCTTCGAGGTGTCGTTCCACGGTGTCCGCCAGCACGTCGAGGTCCAGGTCGAGGTGCTCGGTGAACGGGGTCAGAGGGAAGGCGAGGAGACCGTCGAGGGTGCTCTTCGTCGGGTGTTCCATGGAGCCTTCTTTCCTGTGCGGGCTTTCCGGTGCCGGGTGGGGCGGGGCGCTGGCTGTGGTGGGGGAGGCGTGGGCGGTCATACCCGCGCCGTGGTTCCCCTGACGTCCTGAGAGGGCGTCCTCTCCTCCTTGTCGTCCGCTTCGCCGATGGCCGTGAGCAGGTCGTCGACGGCGTCCGTCCGTTCGGAGGCGAGGAGCCCCAGGCCCGTGTAGAGCGTGAGGGAGACCAGGACCGGGGTGGCGATCAGCCATGTCTGGCTGACGTCCCACACGTAGTAGACGAGCGCGTACGCGATCAGCCCGCCCGCCCAGGAGGTCAGTGCCGCGCGGGCCCCGCAGCGGCGGAACCAGGGCAGCATGCCGAGCAGCAGCGGGATGGAGATCGGGCCCATCAGTGCCCCGACCCAGTTGACGACGATCTTCAGAACACCACCGAGGTTCTCGGCCTGTGTCGCCACCGCCATGGTGAGCAGCACGAAGAGCACGGTGGTGACGCGTGCCGCCGTGAGGCCCTGGGCATCGGTCCACGCCCGCGCCTTGCGGCTCATCACCGGAATCATGTCGCGGGTGATGACGGCGGAGATGGCGTTGGCGTCGGAGGACACCATGGCCATGGTGTGCGAGAAGATCCCGGCGAGGACGAGACCGATCAGACCGGGCGGCAGGAACTCGGTCGTCATCACGGCGTAGACGTTCTCGGGCTTGTCGAGGTCGGGCAGCAGCAGCGGAGCGGCGAACATCGGGAACATCAGGACCATCGGCCAGAACAGGTAGAGCAGCGAGGAGAGCACGGCGCCACGTCTCGCCTCGTGGGTGCTGGGGGCGGCCATGTAGCGCTGCGCCAGGTTCCACATGCCGCCGTTGTACTCCAGTGTCTTGACCAGGACGTACACCAGCAGGAAGACCGTGGTGTAGGTGGGTGTCGTCGGATGGCGGTGGCCGGCGGGCAGATCGCCCCACATGGTCCACAGCCCTTCGACACCACCGAGTTTGCCGAGGACCACGACGATCATCACGATCGCGGCGACGGCCTGGATGATGAACTGGCCGAGTTCGGTGAGGGCATCGGCCCATAGCCCGCCGACCGTGCAGTAGAAGAGGGTCACCAGTCCGGTGACGAGGATGCCGACGTTGTAGTCGACCCCGGCGAACACATGCAGCAGGGTGGCCACGGCGAACCACTTCGCGGCGATGTCGAAGACCTTCAGCGTACTGCCGCTCCAGGCCAGGGCCTGCTGTGTGGACACGCCGTAGCGCTTGGCCAGGTACTCCAGCGGGGAGGCGACACCGATCCGGGACCGCAGCCGGTTCCAGCGGGGCGCGAACACCAGACTGCCGACCCCCACCCCGATGCCGATGGTGGCGAACGCCCAGAAGTAGACGGTGATTCCGGCCGTGTACGCGACGGAGGCGTACGCCACGAAGAGCACCGCGCTGTAGCCGGACATGTGGTGGGAGATCCCCGTCAGCCACCAGGGCATCCGGCCCCCCGCGGTGAAGAAGTCCTTCACATCCCCGACGCGCCGGTGCGACCACCAGCCGATCAGGACCATCACCCCGAAGTACGCGCCCATCACTGCCCAGTCCAGTCCGTGCACCACTGACCCCTTTGTCTTGCCGAAGCCGTCTGCCACCGGTGGTTCTTTGATATGCGTGTTCACATATGGAGAAGCGATCTGTAAGGTGAATTCATTCGCCCATGGAAACCGCGTTCACGGACGCTAGCCTTACCCGTCAGGGACGTCAATGTCCGGGAACGAACCGAGAGCTGAAGGGTTGATATGCCGAGGAAGGCAGAGGGGGCCGTGGGGTCGTCCGTGGCACGGACGGCTGACCAGGGGGAGACGCGCGCCGAGGGCGCCACGGTGGCGGCAGCGGGGGGAGGTTCGGGCGGGGTCAAATCGGCCCGGCGGACGGTGGAGCTCATCGAGGCGTTCGCCCGCACCCATGGCTGGCTGTCGCCGTCCGATCTGCATGGGCACATGGGCTTTCCACGGTCCAGCCTGCACGCGCTGCTGCACACGCTGCTCGAGGCGGGCTGGCTCGAACTGGACGCGGCCTCGGGCCGGTACCGGCTCGGGGTCCGGGCGCTGATCTGCGGTACGGCGTATCTGGACCGCGACCCGGTGGTCCCGTACGCCACCGAGGAGTTGGAGAAGATCCGCGGTGAGACCGGCTGGACCACCCACTTCGCGCGCCGCAACGGCGGGGAGGTGGTCTATCTGGAGACCCGCGAGGCCAAGCGCTCCACCCATCTGATCTCGCGCGTCGGCCGCACTCTCCCGGCACACGCCACCGCCCTGGGCAAGGCACTGCTCGCGGAGCTGACCCAGGAGGAGATCGCGGGGCTGCTGCCGCCCGAGCTGCCCGCGCTCACCGCGCACACCATCACCGACCCCGAGGAGCTGTACGCGGCCTGCGCGCTCACCCGGGAACGGGGCTACGCCTCCGAGGTGGAAGAAGGCACCGAGGGGGTCCGGTGCGTCGCCGCCGTGATCCCGTACCGGATCCCCGCCACCGATGCGATCAGCTGCTCCATGCCCACCGGGCAGGCCACCGACACCGACGCCGCCGAGGTCGGCGCACTCCTCGCCGAAACCGCCGACGCCCTCGGCCGGAAGCTGCGCAGAGCCGGTATCCGCTGAACCTCGGACCACCCGCGGCCCGTTCGGACCGCCTCATCCTCTTGGGGATCACCATGACGTGTGAACGTGTGCTCATCACCGGTTCGGCGGGGGGCGTCGGCACCCTGATGCGCCCCCGGCTGCGACGCCCCGGACGGGTGCTGCGCCTGCTCGACATCGGTGCGCAGCAGCCACCCGCGGCGGACGAGGACGTCGAGCTGGTGACGGCCTCCATCACGGACCGCGCGGCGATGGAACGGGCCTGCGCCGGGGTCGACGCCCTCATCCACCTGGGCGGGCACAGCCGGGAGACCTCCTGGGAGGCCACCGTCGAGGTGAACATCAACGGCACCCACACGGTGCTCGAAGCGGCCCGCGCGGCCGGAGTCGGCCGGGTGGTCCTGGCCTCCAGCAACCACGCCGTCGGCTTCCGCCGGACCGACGAGGGAGGGGAAACCGGTCTGCCCGCCGACTCCAGCCCCCGTCCGGACACGTACTACGGGGTGAGCAAGGCGGCCATCGAGGCACTGGGCAGCCTGTACCACTCGCGGTTCGGGATGGACGTCATCGTGATCCGGATCGGCTCCTGCTTCCCGACACCGGAACCGCTGGGGCCACGCGGTCTGGCCACCTGGCTGTCGCCCGACGACTGCGCCCGGCTGCTCGAGGCCGGTCTGAGCGCACCGTCCCCCGGCTACCGGCTGATCTGGGGCGTCTCCGACAACACACGGCGGACCTGCTCCCTCACCGAGGCCGAGGCGCTCGGCTACCGGTCCGCCGACAACGCCGAGACCTATGCCGACCGGATGGCAGCCGCACCGGCCCCGGCCGGCCCGGCGGCCGAGTTCGTCGGCGGCCCCTTCTGCACCGCTCCGCTCGGGGTCCCCAACCCGCTCTGACCTGGTCGGAGAGGCCCGCCGTCCCGTCCCCGCCGAGGGGATGTGTTCCAGCTTCTTGCGCACGAGGGGTTACGGGACGGGACGGAGCCCGCTAATTTCCTTTTATTGAACCGGCCGAGCCGCTCGTGGCCGGTTCCCGGCGATACGGCTGCGCCGCGCCGGTGAACACCTTTGCGCACCCGTGCTCCTGTCGTGCCACGGCGGCCCGTGATGGGTACCGCCCTCGTGAACGACGGGCCCGACCGGTGACCACCCTGCCCCGCGCTCGTGGATCCGCCGCGTCAGGCCCCCCGATCACCCTCGAACCCCGCGCGCTCGCCGTTGCCCGCCCACCGCGCTCCGGCGTTCCATCAGCTCCTCACCACCCATCGTCTCCGCAGAAGTGAGTCCCGAGATGCCACACCCCCCTTCCCGCCGTCGTGTCCTGGGCACCATGGCGGGCGGCTCGCTGATCCCCTTCACCGGCGTTGCCACGGCCGACGCCCGTCCGGCACCCCCGTCCGCCGTCGGCGCCACCTACACGGCACCGCGGCCCCGTACCCGTATCGATCTGAACACCGGCTGGCGATTCACCAAGAGCGACCCCAGAGGCGCTCAAGCACCTGGGTTCGACGACTCCGGCTGGGCGCCGGTCAGCACACCGCACACCTGGAACGCCGCGGACGGCGCGGACGGCGGCGGCAACTACCACCGCGGCACCGGCTGGTACCGGCGGCATGACAGGCTCCCGGCCGGGACGGCGGGGAAGATGCTGTTCCTGCAGTTCGCCGGCGCCAACCAGGTCGCCGAGGTCTGGGTCAACGGCACCTACCTGGGCCGCCACCAGGGCGGCTACTCCCGCTTCCGGTTCGACGCCACCCGGGCCCTACGCCCCGGTGAGGACAATGTCATCGCGGTGCGGGTGAGCAACGCCCATGACCCCGATATCGCGCCGCTGAGCGGGGACTTCAGCTTCTCCGGCGGTATCTACCGCAACGTCAGCCTCTGGACCGTCGACAGGCTCCAGGTGCGGATGCTCGATCACGCGGGGCCCGGTGTCTATCTGCGCCCGTACGAGGTGACCGAGGCGTCGGCGAAGGTCGCGGTGACGACCAAGCTGTGGAACAACAACAGCACCGCCAGATCGGTGGTCGTACGCACCGTCATCACCGACGCGGACGGGACCGTCGTCGTCGACGAGCGCAGCGACGCGCGCACCGTCGCGGCGCGCACCGGATCCGAGGTCACCCGGCACATCACCATCGACGAGCCGCGGCTGTGGAACGGCAGGCCGGACCCCCACCTCTACCGTGCGAACGTCGAGATCCATGACACCACCGGGGCCGACGACGTGGTCACGGACGTGGTGACCGAGCGGTTCGGTCTGCGCGGTGTCAGCGTCGACGCCGACACCGGGTTCTTCCTCAACGGGAAACACCTCGGCCTGCACGGCGTCAACCTGCACCAGGACCGGTCCCGTAAGGGCTGGGCGGTCGACGACGCCGATCACGTCAAGGACTTCGACCTCATCGAAGAGGTCGGTGCCAACGCCGTGCGCATGGCGCATTACCAGCACGACCAGAAGGACTACGACCTCGCCGATGAGCGCGGTCTGGTCGTCTGGGCGGAGATTCCGCTCGTGGACTCCATCACCGAATCGGCCGCCTTCACCGCCACCACGCGGAACCAGCTCATGGAGCTGATCCGGCAGAACTACAATCACCCCTCGATCGCCTTCTGGGGCATCGGCAACGAGCAGCGCAGGGACAACGGCACCACCAACGCACTGCTCGACACCCTCGCCAGGATCGTCGAGACCGAGGACCCGGAGCGGATCTCCACCTACGCGGTGGCGGGCGGGCGCGATCGCGAGCTGGGGAAGCACACGCGGACGACCGGGTACAACGTGTACTTCGGCTGGTACGGCGGCTCCAAGGACGGGGAGATGGGCCGCTGGGCCGACGATCTGCACACCAGCGCACCCGACCGCAGGATCGCCGTCTCCGAGTACGGCGCCGGCGCCAACACCGCCCAGCACGCCCTGAACCCGGCCAGGCCCGAATCCGGTGGCCCCTTCCACCCGGAGGAGTACCAGGCCCTGTACCACGAAGCGGCGTGGAAGCAGCTCGTCTCGCGGCCCTACATCTGGGGGACGTTCGTATGGAACATGTTCGACTTCGCCTCGGACCGGCGCAATGAGGGCGGTCAGCCGGGGATCAACGACAAGGGGCTGGTGACGCGGGACCGCAGGATCCGCAAGGACGCCTTCTACTGGTACAAGGCGAACTGGGCGGCCTCCCCGACCCTCCACATCACCAGCCGTCGCTGGACCCGACGCCATGACGCGTCAACGGAGTTGAAGGTCTACTCCAACTCCCGCCAGGTGGCCGCCACGCTGAACGGCCGGTCGCTCGGCACCAGGAGCAGCGCCGATCACATCTTCACCTGGTCCGGTGTGACACTCGCGCCGGGTGAGAACGAGGTGGCGGTCACCGCCACCATCGGCGGCAAGGTGCACACCGACACCGTCATCTGGACCCTCGTCGAGGACACCCCGGGCGGGGCGTCACAGCGGTAGGCCGGGCACGCTCGTGGCCCGGGCCTCCTGGGCCACGAGCGTGCGTCCGTCCCCTCAGGAACTGAGCTTCCAGATCGCGTTGGCCATGGCGTCGGCGTTCAGGTCCAGGGCCTTCTTGTTGATGTTCGAGGTCTTGTCGCAGGCTTGGTGGTAACACGGGTCGAACGACTCGCCCGCCTTACCGCCCCATGCCTTCGCCTGCTCCGGGCTCATCTCGTTGCTGGCGCCGGTGAACAGACCGCCGACCCGTACGCCCGCGTCCTTGAACGGCGCGTGGTCCGAGCGGCCGTCGCCCTCGGTCTCCGGTGCGGTCTTGATCTTCTTGGTCCGGAACCAGTCGGTGAAGACCTTCTCCAGCTTCGTGTCGTCGTCGTAGACGAAGTACCCCGGGTTGGGGGAGCCGATCATGTCGAAGTTCAGATATGAGTCGATCTTCGACGTACCCGACCCCAGCTTCTGGACGTAGTGCTTGGAGCCGACGATGCCGAGCTCCTCGGCACCCCACCAGGCGAACCGCAGGTTCTTGGCGGGCTTGAGGTCGGCCTTGGCCACGGAGAGCGCGACCTCCAGGAGCGCGGCGGAACCCGATCCGTTGTCGTTGATGCCCGGGCCGTCCTCGACCGAGTCCAGGTGCGAGCCCGCCATCACCACCTTGTCCCCGCCGCCCTTGCGCCAGTCGGCGATGAGGTTGTAGCCCGTGGAGCCGTTGTGGTCGAACCTCTGGAGGGAGGTCTTGAAACCGGCGTCGTCCAGCTTCTTCTTGACGTAGTCCACGGACGCCTTGTAACCGGGCTGGCCGTGGGCACGGTTGCCGCCGTTGCTGTCGGCTATCCCCTGGAACTTGCCGAGGTGGCCCATGACGGCGCTGACGTTCACGTTCGGGGGGTTGGCGGACGAGGTGGAGACGCTCGCCTGGGCGCCTCCGGCAACACCGCTCAGCAGTGCGGCGCCGAGGGCCACGGTGGCACACGTGGCGATGATTCCATGACGGGCAGTCAGTGACCGCTTCATGATGGGTCCTTGCTGAAGTGAGGGGGAGTGGTGGTGGCATCCGGCCGGGGGCGGATCGCTCCGGGTGCGGGCGGCCCCGCCCCCGGCCGGATGGTGCGTCCTGAGGTCAGCGACGGTTGTCAGCCGCGAGCTGCCGGTTCACGGCTTCCAGGCCCTGGGCCCACTGCTGGTCGACCTCCCGGGCCTCTTCCGAGCTGGGCTTCGCGTTCTTGCACGAGGCGGGGGCGGAGCCACCGGACATCAGGTCCGAGCACTGGCCCGTGCGGTTGTCCGGCAGACCGAGGATGTGGCCGGTCTCGTGCGCGGCGACCCGGGTGGAGTCGAACTCCCTGTTCTGCTTGAAGTCCAGGAAGACGAGGCCCTTGCCGTTGCCTTCGGGCCGCGCCCACGAGCCCCGGTCGTCATTGCCCTCGCGGTAGGTGAAGTCGGGGTTCCCGCCCTCCCTCAGCTTCACGTTGTCCACGGCGGCGTTCCATATGGAGGCGCTGCGCTTGATCTGGGCGCGGAAGTGGGGGGCGTTCTTGGCGCTGTAGGTGACGGTGACCGCGCCCGCGCTCTTCGTGTCCTTGGCGTTCTCCTTCTTCTCCAGGGCCGACTTCAGCACGGTCTTGATGAACGCGTCGGTGTCGAACCGGTCGTCCTTGCCCGCGGTGTAGAGGTCGCTGGCGGCCGACCGGTCGGCTCGATCGCTCGACGTGTCGGGCGACGCCGACGCGATGGACAGGCCCGTCGCGGCGAGACCGAGACCCAGGATCGTGGTGAGCGCCGTCTTGGTGTATTTCATCTGAGGGGGGCTCCTTGCTGGCCGCGCGCAGCAAGAAGGCAGAGGCCGGCGGAGTGCCCGGGGCCCGCCCTCCCGCCTGCGCGTGCTCGGCGGGTTGTTGTACAAGGGGGGACAGGGCGAACGGAGGGGGAGCCCGGGGCTTTACCGACGCTTTACCATCGGTGCCCGCTCGTCGAACTCGCCCACGGCGGGGCGGAGATGGTCGATCACGGTGCGTGCGGGCACGGTTGATGGCGCCGGGGACGGCGCCGCCCCCTCATGTCCGCGCGTCAGCGGGTGGCTTCACGGACCAGGGCGGTACATGCCACACCGCACGGTGGCGAGTGCCACTTCGTGCGGTGTGATGAGGGGTGCGGCGGCGCGGTCAGTCGTTCGCGGTCATCTCATGACCGGCCTGCGACGTGGTGTGCGCGCGGGCGGCCGCCGCGGCGGCCTCGGCGTCACGTGCGCGCAGCGCCTCGACGATGGCGTCGTGCTCGGCCACCACCGAGCGCCAGTTCTTGTCGTCGCGGGGCGCGGTGATGCGGTAGCGGCGGATGGTCATCAGGAGCTGTTCGGTGAGCTCGGCGAGGATCCGGTAGCCGCTGGCCGAGGACAGGATGTGGTGGAACTCGGAATTCAGCTCGGGCAGCCGGTCCGTCGCCCCCCGGTCCAGTTCGGTGCGCATCGCGGTCTGCACCCGCTCCAGTTCGGCCAGCAGCGCGTCGTCCACGCGCTCGGTGGCCAGTTGGGCGGCCAGGGCTTCGATCGCCTCACGCGCCAGGAAGACCCCGCGCATCTCCGTCTTGTCCACTTCGGAGACGATCACCCCCGCGTGTAGCTGGGAGGTGACCAGCCCTTCGGATTCCAGCCGCTTGACGGCTTCCCGCACCGGGATCTTGCTGACGCCCAGATTGCGCGAGAGCTCGTCCATGTTGATGCGCTGACCGGGTCGCAGATCGCCGTCCGCGATGGCCTGGCGCAGAGTGTCATGGACCAGCTCCGCCTTGCTCTTCACCTTGGGGAGCCGTGTGGCCCAGCTGTTGTCCGCCATGCGTTCATCGTATGCGATATCTCGCCATCGGATACGGGTGGGCGGTGGTCCGGGGGCGGCGGACTCATGCGCCACCGAGCGGGGGCAGGCCCATACGCCGCCGGTGGCCGTCCCGGAGCAGACTCGCGGGGCTGACGGCGGACGCGCCCGCATCCAGCACCAGTTCCTCGCCGTTGAGCAGCACCGCTTCGGGTGAGGCGGCGAACGCGACCGCCGCGGCGACCTGGTCGGGGGCGATCAGCAGCCTCGAGGGGTTGCTCTCGCGCAGCCGGCCGAGGTCCGCATCGCCGTCGAGGCGGGATTCGGTGGCCGGGGTGCGCACCCAGCCGGGTGAGACGGTGACGAAGGAGATGCCGTAGCGGCCGTAGTCGACGGCCAGTTGGCGGCCGAGTGCCGCGAGCGCCCCCTTGGCCGCGGCGTAGGCGGGCAGTCCGGGGGCGGCCGTGCGGTGCAGTACGGAACCGATGGTCACGACCGCGCCCGTACCAGCGGTGATCATCCCGGGCAGCACTTCGCGCACACACAGGAACGCCGAGGTGAGATTGGCCCGCAGCACCGCGTCCCAGTCCTCTTCGGTCGTGCGGTGCAACGGGCCGCCGGTGGTCACTCCCGCGCAGGCCACCAGGACGTCGATCGACCCGTGTGCGGCGACGGCGTCCCGGACGGCGCGGGCCACCTCGTCGGCGTGTGTCACATCGGCGCGGTGGTAGGTGGCGTCCGGCAGTTCCGGGTCGGTCAGGTCCACGCCCGCCACCCGTAGTCCGTCGGCGAGGAAGCGGGTGGCCACGGCCCGGCCGATACCGCCCGCGGCTCCGGTGACCAGGGCGGTTCGAGTCATGGCGGCACTTCCTCGGTGGCGGGCGGGGGCCGGAGTCGGCCCCGCGGGGGCGGGTGTGGCGGAAAGGGACTCTCCGGCGCCGTTTACAGAAGGTATACGATCTACTAAATTTCGGCAATCCTCGGAGGCTCCCATGACCCCCGACGACTTCGTCGTCGCCCTGCGCGCCCAGCGTCTGCTCGCCATCGTCCGGGGCGGCGATCCCTGCGCGGCCCTGGACACGGTGCTCACCCTCTTCCGGCACGGCGTCGGTGCCGTCGAGGTGTCGCTCTCCGGGGCCGACGCCCTGGGTGTCATCGCCCGCGCCCGGACCGAACTCGGCCCCCGGTCCCTGCTCGGCGCGGGCACGGTGCTCACGGAGAACGATGCCGACCAGGCCCTCGACGCGGGTGCGGCCTTCGCCGTGACACCCGGTGTGACCAGCGCGGTTGCCGCCTGCCGGGAGCGCGGACTGCCCGTGCTGGCGGGCGCGCTCACCCCGACCGAGGTCGCGGCGGCCGTGCGCGAGGGGGCGGCCGCGGTCAAGCTGTTCCCGGCGAGCCTGGGTGGCGCCGACTATCTCAGGGCGCTGCGCGCTCCCTTTCCCGATGTCCCGTTCGTGCCGGTCGGTGGTGTCGACGCGGCCGCCGCGCGGTCGTACCTGGCCGCCGGGGCGGCGGCCGTGGGCGTGGGGAGCCCGCTGATCGGCGTCGCCGCCGACGGCCCGGGGCACCTCGGTGCCCTCGCCGGCCGTGTGGACCGGTTCCGCAACGAGATCCTCGGGGCGGTGTGATGACCCCCGATGTGCTGGCCTTCGGGGAGACGATGGCGGCACTGCGCGCCGACGACCCGCTCTTCCTCGGCGGACCCCTGAAGCTGTCCGTGGCGGGCGCCGAGTCCAACGTCGCCATCGGCCTGGCCCGGCTCGGACACCGGGTCTGCTGGGCCGGGTTGACCGGGGCGGATGAGTTCGGCCGTCTGGTGCGGCGCACCCTCCGGGCCGAGGGGGTGGACATCTCCTACTCCGGGGTGACCGACAGGGGGCCGACCGGTCTGGTGGTGTTCGAGCCGAGAGTGGCCGACCTGGTACGGGTGAGCTACTACCGTACGGGCTCGGCGGGTTCGCTGCTGACCATCCGTGACCTGGAGGTCGCGCTCGCCACGGGTGCCCGGATCGTCCACCTCACCGGTGTGACCGCCGCGCTCGGCGAGGGCCCCCGGCATGCCGTGGAGTCCGCCGCCCGCCGGGCGTCGGAGGCGGGTGCGCTGGTGTGCCTCGACGTCAACCACCGGTCACGGCTGTGGTCCCGTGGGGCCGCGGCCGAGGTGCTGCGCCCGCTCATGCCCCATGTCGACATCCTCGTGGCGTCCGATGACGAACTCCCTCTCGCGGCCCCGGCATCGGCGGCCACCGAGGGCGAACGCGTCACGGCGCTGCTGGACCAGGGGGTGCGGGAGGTCGTGGTCAAACGTGGCGCCGCGGGCGCCGCCGCGTTCGCCCCCGGACGGGCGGTGTCGCTGCCCGCGGTGGCGGTACCGGTCCGGGACACGGTCGGGGCGGGCGACGGTTTCGTCGCCGGATATCTGTCCGCCGTCCTGGACGGTGAACCACTGGAGGCCCGGCTGGACCGGGCGGTGTACACCGGGGCGTTCGCGGTGGCCTCGCGCGGCGACTGGGAAGGGCTGCCCGCGCGGCATGAGATCGATCTGCTGCGCGCCGATCCGGGAAGCACACTGCGGTGACCGGAGAGGAGGGCATCCACGGGCACCCGCACGGCCCCGCACATGGCCACCGGAGACCGGCCAACGGGGCTCCCGCGGGCTGGCGTCCGGCGGCCCGGGGGCGCCACCATCTCGCCGAGGGCGCGCGCTGGTACGAGGGCCGGCTGCTGTTCGTCGATCTGCTCGCGGGCGATCTGTACCGGTGCGGGGCCGTGGAAACCGAGCTGCCGCCACGGCTGCTCGGCCTCGGGATGCCGCTCGGTGCGGTGGCACCGGTGGCGGCCGCACCGCACGCTCCACCCGTGTGGATCGCTGCTGCCGGTACGGGAGTCGCCCTGGTGGCCCCCGGCCGGCGGCCGAGATGGCTGGCCCGCCCGGAGGCGGGCGCCACGGTGCCGATGCGGATGAACGACGGGGTTTGCGACCCCTCGGGGCGGTTCTGGGCGGGCAGCATGGCGGCCGACGGCGCGCCCGGTGCGGGCTCGCTGTACCGGGTGGACACCGACGGTTCCGTACACCGTGTGCTGAGCGGCCTCGCGGTACCGAACGGCCCGGCGTTCACTCCCTGCGGAACGGCCATGTACCTGGCCGACAGCGCCCACGGGACCGTGGTGCGCCATCCCGTGGATCCCGTCACCGGCGAACTGGGCGCGCCGGAGACGCTGACGGTGTTCCCGCCGGGTACCGGGCGGCCCGACGGTATGGCCGTGGACGACGACGGCCTGCTGTGGGTGGCCGTCTGGGGTGCGGGGCAGGTGCGTTCGTTCGCCCCCGACGGCCGGCCGGTCCAGGTGGTCGACGTGCCGACCCCACAGGTGACGAGTGTGGCCTTCGGTGGCGGGCGGATGTTCGTGACCACGGCCCGCCACCGGCTGGAACGGCCCGACCCGCTGGCCGGAGCGGTCCTGTCCCGGCCCTGCCGTACGACGGCTCGGCCCGCGTATCCCTTCCGGCTCCACGGAGGCGTCACCCGGACCCAGTTGTCGTGACACAGTGCGATATGACCGGCACGTAGAGGGAGTTGGCGACGACTTGGTGCAGAACTCTGGCGGGTTGGATCGTATATCGCATACGTTAACGCCCACCTTTCATCCCCCCGAGCGATCTGGTGAGGTACTTCCATGACCGGTGTGTCCGTGGCCGACGGCGGCGCCGTCGCCACACAACCCGTCCGGACCGACCGGCGGACCATGGTGGCCAGCACCATGGGCACCGCGCTGGAGTGGTACGACTTCAACCTCTACGGCCTGGCGTCCGCGCTGATCTTCGGTCCGCTGTTCTTCGGCTCGTCCTCGGTCGGCGGCACCCTGGCGTCGTTCGCCACTTTCGGTGTCGGTTTCGCCGCCCGGCCCATCGGCGGCGTGATCTTCGGTCATCTGGGCGACCGGATCGGGCGCAAGCAGGTCCTGCTGATCACCATGCTGGGCATGGGCCTGACGACCACGCTGATCGGTGTCCTGCCCACGCACGCCACCGCCGGTGTGTGGGCACCCATTCTGCTGGTCACGCTGAGGATCTTCCAGGGCATCGCGGTGGGAGGTGAGTTCGCCGGCGCCACCCTGCTGACCGTGGAGAACGCGCCACCGGGCCGCCGAGGGCTCTTCGGCGCCGTGCCCGCGATGGGCACCGGCGCCGGGTTCCTGCTGGCCACCGGGGTGTTCGCACTGGTCAGCATGATGCCCGAGAGCGCGTTCAACTCCTGGGGCTGGCGACTGCCGTTCCTGGCCAGCGCCCTGCTGGTGCTGTTCGGTGTGCTGGTCCGGCGCGGCATCAAGGAGACCCCGGTCTTCGCCGAGATGGAGGACCGCGGTGAGACCGTGCGCTTCCCGCTGCTGGTCACGCTGAAGGAGCAGCCCGGCGCGGTGCTGCGCACCATGGGCATCACCGTGTCCGGCTTCATCTGGGGCTATCTCATCCAGGCGTTCGGCATCTCCTACGCCACCGGCACCCTGGACATACCCAAGTCGACGATGCTGTGGGCGGTCACGCTGGCCTCGGCCCTGGAGATCGCCGCGATCCCGTTCTGGGGCTGGCTGTCGGACCGGATCGGCCGGCGCACCATGGTCACCATCGGGCTGGTCTGCACCGTCGCCTATGCCTTCCCCTTCTTCTGGCTGCTGGACAGCGGGAGCACACCGCTGGTCTTCCTCGCCATGGTGCTGGCCATCCCGGTCTGCAAGGACATGGTGTTCGGCCCCCAGGCGGCCCTGGTGGCCGAGCAGTTCGACGCGCGGGTCCGGTTCAGCGGGGTGAGCACGGGCCGTGAATTCGGCGGCGCCCTCTTCGGTGGCACCGCGCCCTTCATCGGCACCGCCCTGGTGGCCGCCAGCGGTTCGTTCGTACCGGTCGCCCTCTACGCCATCGCCGGCTGTCTGGTGACGCTGATCGCCGTCTACGCCGGACGTGAGACCGCCGGTCAGACAACGGATGAGCTCGGAGCCATCCGCACCTGACCGGCCCCATCGCCCGGACCACCCGCCACCCGGTGGGCCGGGCACGCCGTCCGGTCCGCCCGCCACCCGGTGGACCGGACGGCCACCAACCGAGTGGAGAGAACCGTTGAGCACAACGCCCCTGCGCATCACCAAGGTCGAGGCCCTGGCGCTCGCCGCCCGTTTCGAGGACCTCTACGACTCGCCCGACGACGTACCGGACTGGCTGAAGTACCCCGCCTCCAGCCACCTGGTGCTGCCCCGGCGCGGTCAGTACGCGACCCTGGTCAAGGTTCACGCGGAGGACGGCCGGGTCGGTGTCGGGGAGGCGTACGGACTGCCGTCGCCCGAGGTCACCGCGACCGTGGTGGCCGAGGTGCTGGCCCCCCTGCTGGTCGGCCAGGACGGTATGGCCACCACCGCCGTCTGGGAACGTCTCTACCGGGGCCAGGCCGCGGGCGGACACAACCGCGGGTTCTACCTCGAGGCCCTCGCCGGGATCGACCTCGCCCTGTGGGACCTGCGCGGGAAGGTGGCCGGGCAGCCCGTCCACCGCCTGCTCGGCGGACCCGTCCGCGAACGGGTGTCCTGCTACGCGAGCCCCGTCGCCCTGCACGCCGACCCCGCCGACTCCGCCCGGCAGGCGATGGGCTTCGTGGAGTCCGGATTCACCGCCCTCAAGGTCAAGATCGGACGCGGTGTGCGGACCGACCGCGCCCATCTGACCGCGGTCCGGGAAGCGGTCGGCGACGGCATCACCCTGCTCACCGACGCCAACTGCGCCTATGACCTGGATGAGGCGACCCGGGTCGGCGCGGTCCTGCGCGACCTGGACATCTCCTGGTACGAGGAACCGCTCCAGGTCGACGACCTCGCCAACCTGGCCGAGCTGCGACGCCGCACCGGGCTGACCCTCGTCAATGGCGAAACCCACTTCACCCGCTTCGACCTGCGCGACTCCCTCACCCACCGGGCCATCGACGTCTTCATGCCCAACGTCGCCCGCAGTGGCGGGATCACCGAGGCAACCCGTCTGTCGGCACTCGCCTCCGCGTTCCACGTGGACATCGCTCCGCACGGCGTCGGCTCGGGCGTCAGTCTGTGTGCCGCGCTCCAACTGTGCGCGGCCACCCCCAACCTGCGCACCTATGAGTACAACCGGCTGCCCAACCCCATCCGGGAAGCCATCCTGCGCAACCCCCCGGAGTTCCGGGACGGCGCGCTCACCGTGCCCCAGGGCCCCGGGCTCGGCTTCGAACTCGACGAGGCCGCCGTGGACCGCTACACCGTCGCCCGCTTCTGACGCACGTGGACGACACCACATCGGTCACCCCCCGACGGGGGTGACCGGTCAGGCCCAGGGGACGGTCTTCCAGGGGCTCTTCGGATCGGTCATGAGGATGCGGTGCGCCTCGTACATATCGGTGTACCAGTGGCCGAACTCCTCCTCGTCGAAGTGGAGGCAGCGGCCGAGGATGAAGGCGGCGGCGAAGTCCTCCCACGAGCGGTAGGCGATCCGGCTGACCCTGCCGGCGCGGACGAGGGCCCGCTCGGCCTCCTGCTGGTCGCAGTAGCGTGCCGCGACGCCCCAGCGGGCCATGGCCGCGGCCCGGCCGTGGTCCCATGCCTCCACGGAGGTGATGGCCTTCTCGCTCTCCAGCACTCCGTCCGCACGGAACCGTTCCTCGTAGCGGACGATGCGGCCGATGATCCGCCGCACTTCCGCCACCCGGGCCGAGGCCTCGGCATCGTCCTCGGCGTCCTGCCGCACCACGCGCTCGGCCGCCTGCCGCCAGTGGGTCACCTCGACCCGGCCGCCGAAGTCCCGGGCCAGGGTGCGGCGGACACCGAGGACGAAGTCCCCCGCGGTGCCACTGACCATGTCGGCGGTGAGCAGCCGCTCCTCCGACCGCCGCCATTCCGCGCGGCTGGTGATGCCCCACCACTCCTCGAGGCGGTTCTTCTGATCGGAGTAGCCGTCGCCGTGGTACGCCACGGTGTTCCACAGCTCGCCGTTGTTGACCATCATCAGGGCCGCCAGTGCCAGACCGTGGGCCACCGGCCCCGATGTCACTCCGCCCACCTCGAGTGCCCTGAGTCGCAAGCGGTGGTGGGAAGGGCCGCGGTCCTTGTTCACCCGCTCGACGTGCTCGCGCCACAGGGCGCGATGGTGCCGGGTGACGGGGAAGAACACCTCGCAGGGGCTGCCCGGATTGATGACCACCCAGGACGAGTCGCCGCGGTTCTGCCATGTGTCGGCCAGCCAGCCGAGGCTCGCGCGCTCGAAGACGGTGTCCTGGCCGGGAGGGGGCAGCATGCCCTCGGTGAGGAGGGGGACGCAGTTCGCCCGGACCGTGGAGTACCAGTAGGGGGTGCACTGGATGGTCCCGGGGGCGGACCGGAGCCGGTCCGCGGAGTCGGCGACGAAGAGGTCGGCACCGGCCAGTACGTCGAAGAACGCGGACCAGTCGCCCTGTGTACTGGCCTCGTGGAGCTCGCGTTCCACCACGCTCGGAGCGCGCCACGGTGCCGATGACTCCGTCCGGCTCCCGGCCGGACCGTTCGCGATGCTCTCCCCGCTGGCCATGAGCAACGATCCTATCGAGCACGTCGGTTCGTCTCCCGCGGGGCCGGATCCCTCGTGGGCCGCGGGCGTTATGAAGTGCGCACGACGTCGACGGCGAGCAGGACGAGAAAACACAGCACACCCAGCGTGGGCACGAGTCCGAGGAGTGCCATCGGACGGCGCAGCAGGGGCTTGCCGGGGGACAACCTGGTTCCGGACAGGTCGTCCCCGGGCTTGGACAGGCTGTTGAGAGTGGCGCGGACCCGCAGGTTCAGCAGGAGCGTGAGGGGGTTGAAGAGGAGCGCGGACAGCGGGTTCCACCAGCCCTGCCACAGGGTCCTGGTCATTCCCTGGCGGAACACCGCGGTGCCGCAGACCCGGCAGAAGCGGCCTGCCCGTTTCCGGAACAGCACGAAGACGATGAGCCCCTGGTGGTGCCGGACCGCCATCCTGGCGGCGGGCGCTCCCGCGCACACCTGGCAGACGGGTTGCTCGGGCGCCGCATACGGGAAGGCCCCGCCGGGCTTGTCCGTCGACACGGGGGAGGGACGCGGCCGGAGGGGGTAGCCGGGCAACGGCTGGACGGACGCGGGATGCGCCGATCCGCTCCCCGTACCGGGTATCGCGCCATAAGGGTTGCCGGTCGACATCTGCCACGACATGGCCTCACCCTATGCCGCTCCGTCCGGTGGGAAGAACGTGGCCGCCGGGGGCGGCGGAAAGACTCTGAGGATGCCGGGACGGGTGGACGGTGCGGGAGGGCCGGGAGCCGGGCCGACGGCGGTGTCCCCGGGAAGCGGTGTGGCACTCAGGGCCCGGGCCTCTCTCAGATACGCGGCCGTGCCGAGGATCCGGATGGCCGGTGCGGGGACGCGGGGGTCGTCGCTCGCGTCGACGGCATCCGGAACGCGGGACTGAGCGGGTTCCTCGTCCATCGGCCGATGAACAACGGGTCTCTGCTGGGACATCGGTGACCTCCGGTCGTATCCACCCCCTGGCCGTATAGGGCATGCCGACACGGCAGAGTCCCGTTACGCGGGCAGGGATGAATCAGCGCTCCGGCTCGCGTCGGCCGGTTCGGATGAGGATGAGCGGAAAGGCGGGCGTGGTGCTGTCGCGTGCCTTTGTGACGACGCCGCGTATCGCGTAACGGCACACCGGGATCGTGAGATGTGCCGGGGTCCGGGAAATCGCCTTCCGAAGGGAACCGTCAGGGAAGGTCGAGGGGCATGTGGCTTCCTCTTCGCAGGTGGGGGCGGTGTGGATACGGTGCGTCGGGCCGTGCTCAGTGGTCCTGATGGTCAGACCGTTCCCCGGGCACCCATGTCCCGGCACTTTGCCCATGCTTTACCTGCTGCCGGTCGCGTGCCCTTGTTTGAGCCCTGTGGAGCAATTCCAGGAACGCCCCCGAAGGAGAGGTCCCCCCGCGCTACTCTGCGGCAGCGGAGCCCGAGTCGGGCTTCCTCAGTACGCGAAATCAGGTACCGCCATGTCAGTTGTGCACCACCGCCCCTTCCAGCACGTGCCGGATGACGAACTGGCCACCTGCCTGCGCCGCGGCGATATGGCCGATGAGGAACTCGCGGAGCTGTACGCGCGTCACCGCCCGGCCATACGGGCCTACGCCGCCACCTGCTGCCGGGATCCGCACACCGCGGAGGACATCACCTCCGAGGCGTTCGCCCGCACCATCGACGCCACGAGGCGCGGTGGTGGTCCCAGCGGAGTGTGGCGTCCCTACCTGCTGACCGCCGCCCGGCGCATCGCCATCGACTGGGCGGCCCGGGACCGCCGTATCGAGCCGAGTGACGAGATCGAGGACCAGGTCGACCAGACGCTCAACGGAGAGGAGCTGACCCTCAGCAAGGAGGAGGACGATCTCGTCGTGCGCAGTTTCCAGCGCCTCCCCGAGCGCTGGCAGCAAGTGCTGTGGCACACCGTGGTGCAGGGCGAACCGGCGGCGGCGGTGGGAGCCAGGCTCGGGCTGAGCGCGAGCGGTGTGGCCTCCCTGGCCGAGCGCGCCCGCGAGGGGCTGCGTGAGGCGTACCTCAGCGTGCATGCCGACCGGGGCGGTGACGACGAGGAGTGCGGTCGGTACGGCGCACTGCTGGCGGCCGCCGTACGGCGCAAGGGCCGCCGCCCGGGCAGGCCCCTCCAGCGGCATCTGAGCGAATGCGCCGCCTGCCGTCGGGTCATGGCGGACCTCACCGACCTCAACTCCCGGCTGCGTACCGTACTGCCCGGAGCGATCCTGCTGGGGGGAGCCGGATATCTGGCCGCACAGGCGGGCACCACCAAGACGGCGCTGGCCGGGGCGACCGCCTCCACCTCCCTCGCCGCCGGGTTGCACCTCCCCGCGGCGGCGTCGGTGACACTGGCGGCGGGATGCTGTTTCGCGCTGCTCCCCGGCGACTCCCCGACGTCCCCGCAGACGGTTCCGCCGCCCGCCTCGTCGGCACCGGCAGCGCCGGGGAGCGACCCGTCGTCGCCGTCGCGGCCGGGTGGCCCGGCCGCGGACCGCCGGTTGCCGGAGGCGGGCCGGACCGTGCTGCGCACGGCGGCCGGAGGCCGGTGTCTGGAAGGAGGGCGGGGGAGCCGGCTGCGGGCCGCGGTCTGTGACGGCTCCGCCGGGCAGTCCTGGGTCCGGCTGCAGTTCCGGGGGCGCACCGTCCTCCTGCGCAATATGGTGTCGGGCCTGTGTCTGCGCGACTCCGGCTCCTCGGCCACGTCCGGGGAGCAGCGCGCGTGCGACAGCGGGGACGGCGGGCAGTTGTGGCGGTTCGCGTACCGGGTGGAGCAGCGGTCGCTCGTGTTCATCGGCAGCGAGGGCGGGACGTACCGGGCCTGAGGGCCCGGCCACGCCATCGTGCCACCGCCCGGGATGAGCCACCGGACGGCCGCGCGGTCCACGCTGCCCGGTGCACGCCGCGCGGTCTATGGATGGGCCGGGGGCAGCAGCCGGACCGGCGCGGTACCGGCGTCGTTGTGGCGCCGGGCCCAGTTCTCCAGCGCCACGCAACTGGCGAGGTCCGCATGGCGCACCCCGGACAGATCGAGCTCCACGGGCCGGTCGGTGGGCAGCCCTTCCAGCTGCTCCAGTGTGCCGGGCAGCCGGAGGAAGGTGGCATTGCCGGTGAGGGCCACCACCACCCGGCCGTCGTCGTACTCCCGCGTCTCGACCTGGAGTCGTGAGGAATCCCAGGCGGCCTTGCACACCGAGAGGAGCAGCCCGAGCAGAACGCCTTCGAGGAGATCGGTCATCACGACGGCGACGGCGGTCGCGCCCAGGATCACGGCCTCCCCGCGGTGCTGCCGCCACATCGGGATGAACTCCTTCACCGGCACCAGTTTGCAGCCCGCGTGGACCAGGACACCCGCCAGCGCGGGAAGCGGGATGACACCGATGGCCGCGGGCAGCAGCGCGGCGAACAGCAGCAGCCACAGTCCGTGGAGGATCCGGGACAGCGAGGTCCGCGCCCCGGCCTGCACATTGGCGGCGCTGCGCACGATGACGGCCGTCATCGGCAGGGCGCCCAGGGCTCCGCAGAGGGTGTTGCCCACTCCCTGCGCCATGAGCTCCTTGTCGTAGTCGGTGCGCGGACCGTTGTGCATACGGTCCACCGCGGCCGCGCTGAACAGGCTCTCGGCCGAAGCGATCAGGGTGAAGGCCACGATGGTGCCCAGGGCCTGCGCGCTGAGGAGGTCGTCGAGGGCGCCGCCACCGGGGGGCTGGACCGCGTCCAGCAGACCCCGCACCTCGACGGTGGCGACGGGCAGGTCGAGCAGTGAGGTGGCCGCGATGGCGAGCGTCACCGCGACCAGGGGGCCCGGAACGATCCGGGCCCGGCCGGACACCTTCGGCCACAGGACGAGGACGGCCAGGGTCCCCAGACCCACCAGGAAGGCGGTACGCGCCGTGCTGTCGAGGGCGATCGTGCCCAGGAGTTCGGCCGTCCCGGCCAGTTTGCCGGGGCCACCGGAGGGCTGGTCGGCCCCGGCCATCACATAGATCTGGCCCAGGACGAGGATCAGACCGATACCGGTGAGCATGCCGTGGACGACGGCCACCGAGATCGCACGGAACCAGCGCCCGAACCGCAGGGCGCCCAGGAGTACTTGGAGCAGTCCGGCGATCAGTACGAGCGCGCCGAGCGTGCCGAGGCCGAACCGTTCCACGGCGTTGTACACCAGCACGGTCAGACCGGCGGCGGGACCACTGACCTGGAGGGTGCTGCCGGGCAGGGCGCCCACGACCAGGCCGCCGACGATCCCGGTGACCAGTCCGAGTTCACCGGGAACACCGGAGGCGACGGCCACTCCCACGCACAGGGGGAGCGCGACCAGAAAGACGACCAGTGACGCCAGTGCGTCACGCCAGAGGACGGCGGAGCGCTGATCCAGGTTTTTCCGGGCGGATAACGCGGATAACGCGGAGAACATGGAGGGACTCCTCGGTGTGCTGTCGAAAAGGGTGTGCTGGGGAAACAGAGGTGGGAGACGCGGCGCCTACAGCGGTGTGAACTCCCCGCCTGCCCTGGGGTCATGAGCACTGACCACACCGGTGTCCACCTCGTAGTACCAGGCGTGCAGGGACAGCAGGTCCCGCGCGAGCCGGTCCCGCACGGCGGGGTGATCGACGAGGGCGTCCCGCTGCCGCACCACATGATGGCGTACCGCGTGGGCGACGCCGTGGGCCACCGGCAGTTCCCGCGCCGTCGGCCGCAGCCAGGTGCGGACCGCGGGCAGGGGGGTGAGATCGTCACCGTGGACCAGGGCTCCGACGGCACCGCAGTGGGAGTGGCCGCACACGATGATGTGACGCACCCCCAGGACACACAGGGCGTACTCGATCGTGGCCGCCTCCCCGCCCGGCCGCTCGGGGTCGTAGGGCGGAACGATGTTGCCCGCGGTGCGCAGTTCGAAGAGTTCTCCGGGACGGGCACCGGTGATGAGGGACGGGATCACCCGTGCGTCCGAACAGGTGATGAACAGCGCCATCGGCGTCTGTCCGGCCGCGAGGTCCCGGAACATCTCGGGGCGCCGGGCGACCCAGTCGGGGAAGGAACGGGCGTTGTCGACGAGGAGTTGCACAGTGGCCTGCCTTCTGCGCCGGCCGTCGGGCGGGCGCGGGATAGCCTCTGAACGGTA
Organism: Streptomyces cucumeris; assembly: GCF_024295805.1. Classification (GTDB taxonomy): domain Bacteria; phylum Actinomycetota; class Actinomycetes; order Streptomycetales; family Streptomycetaceae; genus Streptomyces; species Streptomyces cucumeris. The sequence continues at coordinate 294,732 of NZ_JANCLX010000003.1, read as the reverse complement.
TGAGGGTGTCGGGGCGCGCTCGGCACGATGAGTCGGTCAGGCGCGCGGACGTTCTCCTGAAGGGCAGCGCAAGAATGCAACCGTGAGCATGGGGATACCAGTCCCAACCATGCCGGGATGTGTGAAGTTTTGTTAAAGTGATGTTGCTTTTTGAGTAGTTGAGTAGTTCATGCTCCAAGCGCCGGGTGGTGCGGCGCAGGCGGAGCGGGTGGCGCGGGTAGCGCTCAGATCACATATCGTCCCCCTGCCGCGCCCACGACCATCAGCGATCCCTCCGTCTCGCTGAACTCCGTCCGCCACACCTGGCCCTCGTCCGTTCCCTCACAGGGCCGCTGCTCGTCCGCCCCCTCGGCGCCGCCCCTGTCGCGTAGACACCGGCCGGAGGTGGCACTGCGGAGCAGTACGTCCCGCCCCCGGAAGATGACGTGCTGCCACTCCTGGTCGGCTCCGCCGTCACACGCCGCGGGCGCGGTGGCGGACCCGGTGGTCGCCGCCCGCAGACACTGCCCGGAGCCGATGACCTCCAGTGACGTCCGGCGGCCGGTGGGGAGTTCACGCACCGGTTCCGCGGGGGGCCGGGTGACGGGCGCGCCACCGGACGGACGGCCCGGTGACGGCCGTTCAGGGGCGGTCGGTTCCCGCTCGCCGCCCGGGGGTTGCGACGGGGCCGCCGTCCCGGGTGGCGGTGTGGTGGACGGCCCGCCCTCCGGACCCGTGGCGTGGCGCTGGAGGAGGTGTGCGCCGAAGGAGACCATCGACAGCACCGCCGCGAGAACCAGCCCTTTCCGTACCGCGCCCGCCATGAGTGAGGCGGCTCCGGACCAGGGGCGGGCGCGGGGTGCGGGCGTCCGGTCGGCCTCGGGCCCCGCCATGTCCGGTGGACCGGCGGGCCGGCCGTCAGGCGCCGTCGGCCCGGTCGGGGGGAGCGCGGTGGCGGGGAGCAGGGAGCGCAGCCGGGAGTCGAGGTCGGTGAGGCTGTGGAACGCCTTCCGGCAGCGTGCGCAGCCGTCCAGATGCCATGAGAGGAGTCTGCCGGGTGGCTTGCCGGGTTGTCTGACGGCCGCCGCGAGGAGGCCGCTGTGGTTGCGGCACTTCCGGTTGCTCCGGTCACTGCGGGCGAAGAAGGAGAGATACGCCTCGCGGAGGCCCCTGCGGGCGTGCCGGCGCAGCGCCGTCGCACCGCTCTGAGTCAGCCCGAGCCGCTTCCCCGTCTGCGCGGCCGACTCCCCGTCCACCACCGCGTGCCACAAGACCGACCGCGAGCGCTCCGGAAGCAGTCGGAAACCCCGGAGCAGGAGCTCGCGCTCCTCGGCGGACGGATCGGGGTCCGGATGGCCGCGCTCGCCCTCATCGCCCGGACTCAGGTCGGTGCGGACGGTGGCGCCGAGTGCGGGCTCGTCGCCGCCACCGTGCGTCATGCCCCCGTCGGCCGCGAGCTCCTCCACGGTCGCCAGCAGATGGGGCCGCCATGAACCGGTGGGCCCGCCGCCGCGCCGTACGCTCTCGACGGTCCGGATGAACGCCTCGAACGTCAGGTGTTCGGCGGTGTGGGTATCCGGACAGCAGGCGTCGGCATGGGCGCGGACCACCGGCCGGTGCCTCCGGTACAGCTCCGCGATCTCCTCTTCGGCCCCTCCCTCGCCGCGTACGACGGCGGTCAGCCGGGTGTCGGGAAGGGCTGCGAGGAAACGATACTTCTGGCCGAACGACATAAGGAGTCAGCCCCCGGGGCGGTCGTCGCTCAGGCGGCTGCCGTTGTCATTGCCGTTGCTGTTCCCGTTGTCCTGACCGTCGCCGTTCCCGTTGCCATTGCCGTTTCCGTTGCCGTTCCTGCTGAACGAACCGTCCCCTCTCCCCGGGACGCCGTTCCCGTTCCCATTGCCGTTCCCGTTGTCCTGGCCGTCCCCGTTGCCGTTCTCGTTGCCGTTCTCGTTCCCGTTGTTGTCGTCGCCGCCCGCGGGGCTGTCACCATCCACGGGATCGTCACCGCCCACGGGGTCGTCGGTGGCTTCGGCGGCGGCGCTGTCGGGGTCCGTCGTGCCGCCGGTGCCCGAGGGGCGGCTCTCCGCTCCTCCCGCCGCCCGCAGGGTGCACCGCACCCGTGACGCCAGCTCCGCGGGCTGCCCGGACCCGGACTCGGAGTCCAGCGATGGCAGATGGCGACGGATGAGAGCCAGCCGCTCATCCCGCAACGGGGTCAGCAGCCGGTCCTGGGCCCAGGACGCGTCCTGACGGATGCGTTCCGTGTTGTCGTCCGCCAGCGTCCGGTATTTCGCGACGACGCGGGAGTCCGCCTCGATCAATGCCGGTGGGGGCGATGTCCGCTCCTGATCCGGGGATCCGAGGATGACACGGCCGACGTCGGGGCATTCGAGGGCGGACACCGATCCGCTGCTGACTCCGGCGCCGGGGTCGGCGGGGCGGGACACTCCACCTCTGTCCGCCGCCCCTCCGGATGTCTGGAGGGCGAATGCCGCCAGGCCGCTCCCACCGAGAACCACGGCGGCCACCGTCATGGCGGTCCGGCTCAGCCGGGCCGACTGTCGTTTCGCTCTGTGTTCCATGGGGGCTCCAATCCGGAAATGTGCCGCGCAGGTGGATACGGGTTGGGCGGCCGCGGTGTTCAGTCCTGCCGGGACGCTTTCCGTACGCGTCAGCGCGCCTGGGAGGCGGTCCATCCGGGCGGCCGACGAGGTCGTCGGCGCCGCGACGGCGGAACCGCGATGGGGAACATCAATCCTCGTTGACCGTAAAGCAATAGTAAAGAGCCGGGATGTCCGAGGTGGCGGCGCGGTCTTGAGGGTGAAGGGGGAAAACGGCGGGGCCGAAGTGCAGAGGTCGGCCCGGTGGCCGTGGAGTCCGTGTGGGCAACCCCCACGCGCACCACGCCGAAGAGAATGCTCGTGGAGGAGATCCTTTTGAGTGCGGCACACCCGGCTGACGGAGCCGAACGCGGTGGACGACATACCGACCACGACCCCGGAGGGCGTGGTCCTCCGGGCGGGCGGTGACGCCGAATTCAGCCGGTTCCCCGGAATGCCGCACTGCCGGACGCGTGATGGCTCCACGTTTCTCGCGAGTGGGCGAAGGGGTTGCTCCGCCATGCCATGAATGCGGCGCGGCCGGTTCTTTCGGCCCGGGAAGTGGCGAACAGCCGAACTTCCCGCCAGACATTGCCACTCGATCCGCCGCACGATAGAAAATGACCCATTCCTCCGCCCCGGATGCGGCGGACGGGTTTATGTGATTCCCCTGGTCATTGCCCTGATCGGGCACGCGTGCCGGGAATCCCAACTGGTTTTTCTGTGAACCTCCTTGGTCTGTCGTCCCCTCCGGCAGAGCCGAGGACGGGTGAATCCATGACCTCTCTCTGATTCACCTGGTCCGTCATCGATTTCACCCCTCACGGAGGAAGTGTGAAACGCATAGGGATACTTGTCGGTCTGTCGGCGGTGGCCGCGGGCATCAGTGTGGCGCCCGGTATGGGCGCCACCCAGCAGCCCGCGCAGCGCCCCGGTGACTACATCGTCGTCCTCAAGGACTCCGCCGCCAAGGGCTCGGCAGTCGACCCCACGTCGGTGGTCGAGGGGATGAACGGTGTGACCGTGGAGTCGGTCTATCGCTCGACCGTGCGGGGGTTCTCGGCGAAGCTCACACCTGAAGCCGTGCACACGCTGCGCACCGACCCCGAGGTCGCGTATGTCGAACGTGACGGCACGGTCCGGACGCCCGTCGAGGAAGCTGGTCACCGCGGGTCGGAGGGTGTTGCGGGTCAGCAGTTGCCCAATGGTGTGAAGCGTGTCGGGGCGACGCAGAACAAGGCGTTGAAGGTCGGTGATGGTGTCGATCAGCGGGTGGACGTGGACGTGGCGGTCCTGGACACCGGGGTCGACAAGAGCCACCCGGACCTCAACGTCGTGCGTTCGGTGAACTGCAGTGGCGTCCAGAAGTGTGTGGACAACTCCGGTGCGGACGGTGACGGCCATGGCAGCAATGTCGCCGGTGTGATCGGTGGGCTGGACAACAAGACCGGCTACATCGGTGTCGCACCGGGTGCCCGGCTGTGGTCCCTGAAGATCCTCAACGATGAGGGCTCCGGCAACTCCTCGGAGCTCGTCGCAGGGCTGGACTGGGTGACGGCCCACGCCGACAAGATCGAAGTGGCCAACATCAGCGCGGGCTACGACGACAGCTCCAACGCGGTCAAGGACGCCGTCGACCGGGCCGTCGCCAAGGGTGTCGTGGTGGTGGTGTCCGCCGGAAACGAGCGCAAGGACGTCAAGGACGCCAAGTACCACACCCCGGCCGATGTCCCGGACGCCATCACGGTCTCCGCGCTCAGCGACGGTGACGGAAAGCCGGGCGGCAAGGGCTCGTTCGGCTGGTGCAACAAGAAGAACCGCAACAAGGACGACTCGCTGTGGATCGACCACGTCAACGGTGGCGGCAGCGACTTCGGCCCCGGCGTGGACATCGCCGCTCCCGGTGACTGCATCCAGTCCACCTTCAAGAACGGCGAGTACTCCAACTACAGCGGTACCTCCCAGGCCGCCCCGCATGTGGCGGGCGCCGCGGCCTGGCTGGCCAGCGGTGACCACAAGCCGAAGAACCGCCAGGACGTGATGGCCATCCGCGCCGCCATCCTCAAGGCGGGCAACTCCGGCTGGACCGACAACTCCGGCGACGGAGTCAAGGAACCCCTCCTCGACCTCCACGACCCCAAGGTCTTCAAGGGCACCTTCGCCCGGTAGCCCTCCTTCCCGCGCCCGCGGACTCGAGCGGCGCTCTCCCCGCGATGCCCATCGCCTTCCTTCCCCCGGCGCGATCGGCTTCGCACACCCCTGACTCGGGGCGGCGGGCCCCATCCCGCCGCCCCGTCCCCCTGGCCGTGATCCGCACGGCCTCCGATGAGGAGTTCATGTGACAGGCACTCACTCCGCCTCCACCGACACCCGCAAGCGTGTCCGGCGTATCGCGATCCTGGCGGCCTCCGCCGCCATGGTCGTGGCCGGAGTCGAAGGATTCGCCAACGCAAGCCCCGACCACACGTCCAAGGGCGCGTCACCCGCGCCGTCCGCGTCCCCGGCGCAGCAGCGCGTCATGGAACTGAAGGCCGCACAGAAGGACGCCTCCGGCGACGCCAGGGCTCTCGGCCTCGGCGCCAAGGAGAAGCTGATCGTCCGCGATGTCATCAAGGCCGCGGACGGCACCGTCCACACCCGCTACGAGCGCACCTACGGCGGACTGCCGGTGCTCGGCGGCGACCTCGTGACCCACGAGCAGAAGGGTGAGGCCACCGACGTCACCAAGGCCGTCTCGGCGCGCATATCCGTGCCGTCGCTCACGGCCGAGAGATCCGCCTCCAGTGCGGAGAAGACCGCGTTGGCCGCCTCCCGGGAGAAGAAGAACGACGGCACCCGCGCCGAGTCGCACCGCAAGGTCGTCTGGGCCGCCGAGGGCAAGCCGGCGCTCGCCTGGGAGACCACGGTCACCGGCACCCAGCCGGACGGTACGCCCAGCATGCTGCGCGTGGTCACCGACGCGACCACCGGTAAGCAGTTGTCCACCGAGGAGACCATCGAGACCGGCAGCGGGACCGGCCACTACAGCGGCAAGGTCGATCTGGGCACCACCAAGAAGGGCAGCTCCTACGAGCTCGTCGACCGCGCCCACGGCGGACACCGGACCACCGACGCGCAGAACGTCGACTGGCGGGACCTCTCGCCCGGCAAGCTGTTCACCGACAAGGACGACAAGTGGGGCGGCGGTCGCCAGACCGCGGCGGTCGACGTGGCCTATGGACACGCCAAGACCTGGGACTTCTACAAGAACACCCTGAAGCGCAACGGCATCAGGAACGACGGCAAGGCCGCGTTCAGCCGGGTCCACGTCGACAACAACTTCGCCAACGCCTACTGGCACGACGACTGCTTCTGCATGTCCTACGGTGACGGGGAGAGGGGCAAACCGATCACCGAGCTCGACGTGGTCGGCCATGAGCTCAGCCACGGTGTCACCTCCGCCACCGCCAACCTGCGCTACGAGAACGAGTCCGGCGGTCTCAACGAAGCCACCTCCGACATCTTCGGCACCGCGGTGGAGTTCTCCGCCAAGAACTCCAAGGACCGCGCCGACTACCTCATCGGCGAGCTGGTCGACCTGCGCGGCGACGGTAAGCCGCTGCGCTACATGGACCAGCCGAGCAAGGACGGCCATTCCCAGGACTACTGGGACGAGCAGACCGGCGGACTGAACCCGCACCTCTCCTCCGGGGTCGGCAACCACTTCTTCTTCCTGCTCAGCGAGGGCAGCGGCGCCAAGACCATCAACGGCGTCAAGTACAACAGCCCCACCAAGAACGGCTCCAAGGTCACCGGTATCGGCCGGGACAAGGCCGTGCGGATCTGGTACAAGGCGCTGACCGAGCAGTTCACCACGACCACCACCTACGCCGAAGCCCGCAAGGGCACCATCAAGGCGGCCGGCGAGCTGTACGGCTCCGGCAGCAAGGAGGCCAAGGCGGTCGCGGCCGCGTGGACCGCCGTCAATGTCCGCTGACATCGACGGCATGGGGGCCATGAGGGCCTGACCACGTCCTCACCCCCTATGACGGGGCCGTACCGGCTGCCACCGGTGCGGCCCCGCTCTGCCGCGCCCGGTCACCTCCGTGCCCCCCTCCGCCCCCGCTCCGGAGCGATGCCGCCCCTTCACCGGAGCCGGGGCCGGAGCCGGGGCCTGGTGGCCGAGCCGTAGCCCGGCCAGACCGGAGCGGTGCATACGGTGCCATGGGAGCCGGACGCCGCTGAGCGCCGTGACCACCGAATGCAGAACGACCAGATACAGCAACTGCCGATAGAACACGGACTGGAGCGGAACCACCCACAGACCTCCCAGCCGTTCCCCGTCCAGCCGCAGCGCGTATCCGGTGACCGCAAGCTGGAGGGCGAGGAACCCCAGCAGGGCGGCGATCACCTCAGGTGTGTCATAGCGGAACAGCCCGTAGACCGCGAAGATGTCGACCAGCGGGGCGAGCAGCGGCAACATCACCTGGAAGAGCGCGATGTAGGTCAGCGCGCGGCGGGCGAAGCGCCCGGTCGAGCCGACTTCGGTGACAGCTCGGCGATGCTTCCACATGGCCTGGAGGGTGCCGTAGCACCAGCGGTAGCGCTGCCGCCAGAGCTGGCCGACGGACCGCGGCACCTCGGTCCAGGCGACGGCGCGCTCCTCGTAGACTACCTTCCACCCCGCCCGCCACAGCGCCATGGTCAGATCGGTGTCCTCGGCGAGGGTGTCCTCACTGATGCCACCCACGCCCATCAGCGCTTCCCGCCGGAAGGCACCGATGGCGCCGGGCACGGTCGGCATGCACTCCAGCACCTCGAACATCCGCACATCGAGATTGCAGCCGGCCACGTATTCCAGGTGTTGCCATCTGCCCAGCAGACCACTGCGGTTGGCCACTTTGATGTTGCCGCTGACCGCGCCGATCGCGGGATGGGCCAGCGGCTGGACCAGCCACCGGATGGCGTCCGGTTCGAAGACGGTGTCCCCGTCGACCATCACCACGATGTCATGACGGGCGTGCGCCAGCCCGGTGTTCAGGGCGGCGGCCTTGCCCGCGTTGGCCTGGCGGACGAGCGTGACCCGGGGGTCGGGGATCGACGCCACGATCTCCGCGGTGCGGTCCCCCGACCCGTCGTCGATCACGATGATCTGCAAGGCGGTATGGGTGGAGGCGAGCAGTGAGCGCACCGTGGTGGCGATACCCGCTTCCTCGTTGTATGCGGGGACGAGGACGGTGACCGGTTCCGCGACATGGCGCAGCCAGGGCGCCCCGGGACGCGGCCGCCTGAGTCTGCGGAGGTGTGTCCGGGAGAAGAGGAGGAGCAGCGCCGCGCGCAGCAGCCCGAGCACACCCGCGACCCCGAGCACCCAGGCCAGCGCGGTGGCGAGGGCATGCCCCGAGGCGGCGAACCACAGCAGCCGGGTGCCGCGCCAGCGTTCGGTGACCGACGCCGGTTCATTGGCGGGGAGTCGGCCGAGCCCGGCCGTGACGGTGGTGAACTCGTCGGCCTCCGGGTTCCTGAGCAGCCTCTCGGTCCGCCGGTATCCCGGCGCGTCCTGCTCCAGTTGCCGGACCACGCCGAGGGCCGGACCGCGCCGCGGCCGGTCGGCGGCGACCAGCACATAGCCGTCGCCGGCGGCCCGGCGCGCGGCCCGCCACTCGGCGCCGCAGAGGGTGTCCACCGAGGTGGTGCGCGGCATGCGCAGCAGATGGGTGGAGACGCCCGTGGCGCCCTCCAGGGCGGCCCGGGTGAACGCCAGCTCGAGGTCGGCGCGCAGGGGCGAGACGGAGCCCAGGATGGCCCCGGTGTAGCCGGACGAGCCGATCTCATGCCCCTCGGCGAGGATGCGCCGCACCAGTGCCGGATGCCGGGTGACCTGGGCCCCGTTGAGGAAGAAGGTGGCGTGTGCGTGGTGTTCGCGCAGCAGGTCCAGCAGGCGTGGGGTCCATACCGGATGCGGGCCGCCGTCGTAGGTGAGCGCCACCGTATGAGGGGGCATGGAGGCGGACTTCACCGTGTCGCCCTCGATGCGCACGACCGGCCCGCCGCCGGTGACGGAGGGCGGGGCGGGCTGGGCACAGGGGCGGCGCGCGTCGGGAGCGGCGAACACCTGATGGGTGCTCCAGCCCTCGAAGAACAGGGTGGTGGAGACCAGCGAGAGGACCACGGCCAGCAGGAACCAGTGCGCGCGCGGCTGCCGCGCCTGCGCGTGGTGCCCGGCCATCAGACAGCACTTCCACGGCGCCGGGCCGAAAGGTGGGTCATGCCCTTCTGACGTGTGGGAGCGGCGATCTGTTCACGGTTTCACCGCATTGGCCAGATTTGTCACTTACATGAGGAGTTTGCTCCATTGGTCAGGGTGGTGTGCGGGACATGACGGGGAGTGCGACCTCCAGGACCGCGTTGCTCGGGCGCCTCCTCCGGCTCCCTCACTGGTTGCGGTTGTCACAGGGGAAGACCGTCGACCCCACGGGGCATCCTGCCTCTTTGCCCGTCCTTTACCCGGCGGTGTGCGATGTGCTCCGGACCGCCGACTGCGGTAGCGTTCGCGCAGCGACCTCCAGGATTCCCGTGCAGTGGATCCTCCTCAGGCCGGTTCTCTCCCCGTTCTGGAGAACACGTGCCAAAAAACCGACACAAGATGCCCCGCAAGGTGGCCATCCCTGTCGCGCTCGCCGGTGTTGCCGCGCTGGGCTGGACCTCGATCGGTCTGCCGGGCTGGGCCGACGAAGGAGCCAAGCAGCCTTCCGCGGGCACTCAGGTGTCCTCCACCACCGCACCGCCGGTGGCCTGTGACCAGAAGGACAGCGGCGGCAAGGGCTGGTACCAGCCCGTCTATGTCCACGCCGCCGGTCGTGACAACTCCGCGAAGGCCATCCCGAAGATCCAGCACATCATGTGGAGTTCGGACCAGGTCTTCGAAGCGAGCGCCCAGCGCTTCGGCAACGGTGACAGCCGACGCCTCCGCTTCGTCCAGGACGAGGCATGCCGCATCAAGGTGATGTCCGTCGCCGTGGACGGCCTCTCCGGCAGGCCGTCCTTCAGGGACACCCGCAAGAAGGCCCAGTCGGCTCTCGCGGCCGCGATCGCGAAGTCGGACCGGGCCACCCGGGAGCGCTTCAAGCGCACCCGGCCGGTCTACTTCTACGACAACGGAGCACGGGGCTGTGGCGTGGGCGCCGGTCCCGGCCCCAGGGCACGGGCCAATCTGCACAAGGGCTGGGCCGCCGTCTCATGGGGCTGCGGCACCGTGGCCGCGGTGACCCATGAGCTGATCCACAACTTCGGCGTCAGCCACTGCAACAACAACCACAGCCAGGGCGGTGACCCCATCTGCCGCGGCTACGACAGGACACCGCGCTGCAACGACCTCATGGCCAATGTGGTCCTGGACTGCGCCAAGGACGAGTTCCACTACTTCGACCCGCGTCCGGCCAAGGGCAGCTACCTGGCCACGCACCCGAAGGAGAACGTCGCCAACAGCCCCTATCTCATCAAGGACCAGCCCGCCGAGCCGGTGGAGATCCGGCTCGTCGCGCAGAACACCGGGAAGTGCCTCGACTCCGGTGCTCAGTCCAGTGTCGGCCAGGACTCCTGTGAGGGTGGCGAAGCCCAGACCTGGCGCCGCGCCATCGGTGCCGACGGCTATCTGACATTCACGTTCAACGGCAAGTGCCTCACCGCCCCCTCGGGCACCGGGGCGCCGACGCTGGCCGCGTGCAAGAAGGGCGACCTCCGCCAGGAGTGGTGGACGCCCTCCGGCCGTAAGTTCTCCGCCGACCGGTACCGGCTGGTGAACCGCGCCAGTAAGAAGGACCTGCGCGTCAAGGGCCTCAACCAGAACGGCCCCGGCAAGGGCAAGACATCCACGCCCACCGCCTCGGAGTTCCGGATGGAACTGCCCAAGTCTTCTGGGTGATGTGCGCTGCCCTGGGGTCCGTGCCGGTGCACGGGCCCCAGGGCCTCACCTCACGGCCCGGCCGGCCGTGTCACCCGCCCGCTAGTGAAGGACTCCTGATGAACAACACCGGCACCCTCGCCGTCCACGCACTGCCCGACGGCGGCGCCGAACTCCAGCTGGTTCTCCATCTGAGCTGGGATGATGTCGCCGCACTGGGCCGAGAGGCCGGACGGCTCGCCGCTCAGCTCAATCGAACCGTGGGCCTCGACGAGGCCGCCAGCCACCGGCTCTCCACCCGTTCCACCCGGGTGTCCCCGACCGACACCTCCGCCGCGGAGTCACGTGCCACCTCGCTCGCCCCTCCGGGGCCCGGCATGCTGCAGGCCCGGTCGGCCACCGACCAGAGCCGTCACGTCCTGGAGAACACCACGGGCGCCTCCGCGACGAACCACATGGCCGGCGGTGGCGGTGTCCACGCCGCGGGCCCGATGCCCGCCACCACCCAGGGCAGGGGCGACGCGTCCGGGGGCCCGCGCGCATAGCCGGGCCCGCACCCCGGAACCCACCGGATGCCATGCCCCGGGTGTACCGGTGTACCGGAGCCCCCGGACCGACCCCGTGCGGGGCCGGTCCGGGGGCTCCGGCGGAGTGGGGTGGCCGCCCCCCTCCAGCGGCCTCCCCACCCGGTCAGCGGTGGAGGAACGCCGGTGGGCTCATCGGAAGGGGAGTGGCGCGGGCCTCCCGGTAGAGGGGGTCGTGCCACCAGCCCAGCAGGGCCGCGGGCAACTGCGCGCACAACTGGTAGCCGACGTCGGACAGGTCCAACTCGACCTCCCCGCACCGCACACAGCGGATGGCGTGAGCGCGGGTCCACTCCGCGGACACGATCGCCGGGCGGCGGCTGTAGGACTGGACGAAGGCCGTACAGGACGGCCGGCGCACGACCGCCCTGCGGTAGACGTCCAGGTAGAACTCGCGGAGCGCCTGGCGCGCCCGTCCCGTCACCGCCGTGTACTGACCGCGGGGCAGCCCCAGCACATCGGTGGTCAGCGCGGGGCCGTCCTGTTCCACGGCCGTGTGCCACAGCACCGTCTGCCAGCGCAACGGCAGGCTCCGATAGGCCTCGAACAACGCCGAGCGGGCCATCAGGGGCCACACCCCGCCACGCGCGGCCCAGTGGCGGAACCCGTCCGCCACATCCACGCTGTAGGGGTCCCGGGCCCAGACGGACACCGCCAGCCCCCGGGCGGTGGCCAGGAGTTGGACCCGCCAGTGGGTGTACGGCTCGGTGCCGCGCAGCGCGACCGCGTAAGCCCTGCGGAACGTCTCCTCCGTCAGTGAATCCACCTCGCCGCGATCGGTGAGACAGGTGCGCAGATAGGCGTGAACGGCCGCGCCGTGCCGGTCCACCAGCAGGAGGAAGGCGTCCCGGCGCCCCTCACGCACCCGCTGCGCCGCCACCGCGTCGCCCATCACCGTCCGCCCGATCGTTCTCCTCCGTATCCGCCGGACGAGGTACGCCGCTCTGGCGGCCGTGGCCCAGAAGTGCACCGCGAATGAAGGCTGTTGACGCCTCAGAGGCTTCGTCGGCCTGCCGGGGTTCAGCCGCCTCAGCCGTGTGACCACCGCGCGGAGTGCCGGAAACGGCAAGGAGCGCTGTGCGTGCGGGCGACGCTCTCGCGCAAGGTGGAACGGACGCAGTGGCGTGGGGGTCATCGAGGAACTGTCCTTCAGCGCGCGGAATGATGGCTCTCACACGGAAGACCCCTGGCCACGAAGATCATCCCCATACTTTGCGTACCCTTTGCCCATGCGGTGTCACCTCCCGTCCGTGGTCCGGTCGTGACGGAAGCGCAGCGCCGGCGATCCGGAAGCACGGTGCGATGTGCCGATGACGGCGCCGTACGCCGGCCCCTGGGTGGCCTGCTCATGGTTGTTGAGACCCAGCGCCATCAGACCGCTGCTGTCGACGAAGGCGACCGTGTCCTTTCCCGCCGTGTCCTTCCCCGCGGTGTTCTGCTCACGGGTGTGCACGACCCGCCAGAGCTGGCGCCCGTCGCGCGCGTCGCAGATCTGCTGCTGCACCGGGGCCCGGTCCTCCCGCGTCCCGGAGTTGCGCAGACACTTGCGCGTCGAGGCGTTGCGCAACAGTACGAACCGCCCCGTGGGCGCCGGGACCACGACCCAGCTCTGCTTCGCGCTGCCGTCGCAGTCGGTTGCTATCGGCTCGACTCCGGTCACGCTCGTATCGCCCGGGATCTCCATGCAGTCTCCGTTCGCCACCACGCGCAGTCGTGTAGGACCGGTGAGGACGGGGACCGGTGACGTCGTGGCGGAGTCTCTGCGGGAAGCGGCGGACCGAGCCGGGTGCGGCGTCGAGGGGGCGCGGGGGACGAACGTCGGACGAGCCCCGGAGCCCCGGTTCCGCTTTCCGGGGCCCTCGGTGGCGGTCGGTGGGGGGAGGGCACGGGTGGTGTCCTGCTGTGTGGGCAGCGCGGCCGTGGGGCGGGTGGCCCGGGGCGGCTCCGCCTGCTCTCCGGGCGGTGTGAGGAGATACGCGCCGATGGCCACCACCACCGCCGCGGTGGTGGCGGCGCCCAGGCACAGGGAGACCTTGCCCCCACCCGCGTGCGGTGCGCCGACACCCGCGCTCGAGCCGTCCTGGGGGGTCGGCACGGACAGCGCGGGGGACGCCGCGTCGGCGGTCGCCGACTGGCCCGCGGACAGGTACCCCGGTCCAGCCCACAGGAGTATGGCCCCCGGCAGCACCGCCCGGAGCCGGCTGTTGAGGTCGGTGAGGGCGCCCAGCGCCCTGCGGCAGTGCTCACACCCGGCCACATGGCGCTCGATGTGCTTGTTCTGCAGTCGGCCGGTACGCCGTACCGCCGCCGCCAGCAGCTTGCTGTAGCTGCGGCACTCGTCCGTCGTCCGGTCGCTGTGCGCGTGCTCCGCGAGATACGCCTCGCGGAGCGCCTCCCGCGCGCGTTCGGCCAGGGACCCCACACCACTGGCGCTGATGCCGAGCCTCGCCCCCACACGGGTGGCGGGCTCACGCTCCACCACCGTGTGCCACAACACCATCTGCCAGCGCGTCGACAGCGAGCGGAAGCTCTCGATCACCAAGTCGTCGTCCTCGCGGCGCAGCGCGACCTGTTCGCCACTGTCGGCGGGGGCGAGGTGGTCGGCCCACTCCTCGATGTCGTGGGTGAGATCCGCGCGCCGGGCGGACTTCGCCCAGTCGATGGCGGTGCGGCGCACCACCGACAGCAGATACGGGCGCCATGTGGCGTCTGGACCTCTGCCCCGGCGCACCGCGTCGATGGTCCGGGCGAAGGCCTCCGAGGTCAGATCGTCGGCGGTGTGCGCGTCGCGGCAGCAGGTGCGGGCGAAGGCGCGCACCGCGGGGCGGTGCCGGTGGTACAGCTCGGTGAGGGCGGCCTCATCGCCCTCACCCGTGCGCACGGACTCCGTGAGTTCCGTGTCCGGCAGGTCGTGGAGCGGGATCCGGTCGGGTTTGGCAGACATGCGTCGTCCTGGTCTCGGGTGTCGATGTCCCCCGGATCCACCGCTGCACGGACGGGGATGCCGGGGAGGGACCCGCCCTGGGGTGGGGGCCGGTCCGGTCGGGCCGGAAGGGCGGCCTGCCCGGCGAGTGGGGAACGCCGGGCAGGCCGGTTCAGGGGCGCGGGAGGTGTGGTGTGCGCCCCGAGGGTGCCATGCGCGCCACATGGCGTTGGCCGGTGGTGTGAGTGGCCGGACGATGGGTGTCCGCCGGTGTGAGACGCGGACGGGGCGTCACACTGACGTCTGTGGCGACCGCCGCGGGGGCGGCGGGGGAACATGGACGTTTCACACTTCCTCCATGTGGGGGCTGAAGGTTGTGCAGAGATTAAGCGCTGATCGCGTGAAGAGACCCGCCGGATTACCGCCCTTGCGGGAAGCCGACAGACGCAGAAGGGTGGACCCCATGCTGGGTGCGCTGGGTGTGACCGCGGCCGAAGAGGCGTTGTACAGAGTGGTGTTGGCGACCCGCCCCGAACCGACGGTCGGTGATCTGGCCGGGGCGACCGGTCGGCCGCCCGCGCAGGTGCGGCGCTGTCTGGCCGCGCTGCGGGAGAAGGGGCTGATCACGCGGACGGACGGCCGTCCGGCCCGATTCCGTGCCGCGCCGCCCGAGCTGGCCATCGAAGTGCTCGTACTGCACGGCCGCCAGCGGATCGAGGAGGCGCGTCTCGCCGCCACGGAGCTGACCGGGCTGTGGGCCCTGGCCCATCAGGAGAACGAGGTACCCGTCGAGATCATCAAGGGGGCCCAGGCGAATGTGCAGCATTTCCTGCTGGCCCAACTGACCTGCAAGGAAGAGGTGTTGACGCTCGACAAGCCTCCCTATGTGACGGTGGGCGTCCCGCGCCAGACCGAGGTCCAGCTCGAGCAGATGGCGCGCGGGGTGAGCTACCGCACCATCTACGACCGGGAGTCCCTGGCCGGGGCCGATCAGCTCGCCCTGGCCCGCGAACTGACCCGCCGCGGCGAGCAGGCGCGGGTGCTCGACGGGGTCCCGCTCAAGCTCCTGATCACCGACCGCGCCAACGCGCTGGTGCCGTTCGTGCTCTGCGAGGAACGGCAGACCATCGCGCTGCGACCGTCGCCTCTCGTCGACGGACTGCTCGCGCTGTTCGAGTTCCTCTGGGAGCGCGGTACCCCCCTGTGGTCGACCGAACCGGCCCCCGGGGTGGACCTCGGCGAGGAGGACATCAGGCTGCTGGGCTTCGCCGCGGCCGGATTCACCGATGAGGTGATCGCGCGCAAGGTCGGGGTGAACAAGCGGACCATCGAGCGGCGAATGCGCCGGATCATGGACACGCTGGGAGCACGGACCCGCTTTCAGGCGGGGTTGCAGGCCAGCCGCAAAGGACTGCTGCGTTAGCCACCGCGCGGCCCGTGCACAGGAGCCGGGTACGGCGCGTGGTCCCCGCGCCGTACCCGGCCCTCGTCTCCTTCCCCGCTCCGTTCCTACTCCGTGTCCGTGCCCATCGCCCTCAGCATCGGGACCGCCATCGCCTGCCGTCCCGGCCACAGCGAGGCGAGGACGCCGATCGCGGCCGTCGCGGCGAAGCACAGGGCCGCCCGGTCCCAGGGGATGACCAGCGGGACGCTGGGCTGGGTGAGGACGGCGGCCGCTCCGATCGCACCGCCCGCCATGAGCCCGAGCGCTGACCCGAGCAGGGAGATGGTCACCGACTCGATGCGCAGGATGGAGGCGAGCCGCTTGCGGTCGAGTCCGAGGGCGCGCAACATGCCGATCTCCCGGACGCGTTCGGAGACGGCCATGCCCATGGTGTTGACCACGCCCAGGGCACCGATCAGGACCGTGACGCTGAGCATGGCGTACATGATGTTCAGGAACTCGGCCGTGTCATTGCTCGCCGCCTTCCGCACTTCCGCACGGTCCTGCACCAGCAGCGCGGGATTGTCGAGCGTGTGCCGGATGTCGCTCTGGAGGGCCGCCGTACGGCCGGGGTCGGCGTCGGCGATGACCTCGGCGATACGTGCCTGGTCGCCGTGGGCGGTGCGCGGCAGCCTCGTACCCGAGACGAGCGTGGTGGCGAAGTCCTCCCCCTCGTAGATGGCGACGACCGGGAGGGAGGATTTCCGGTCGGTACCGGCGAGGGTGCCCGTGACACGGCTGCCGAGCGTCAAGTGGCGTGCCGCCGCGGTCTGTTCCTCGACCGCGATACCGCGGTCGAGCCGCTTCAGTGAACCCTTGCGGAGGGTGATGGGGGCCAGGCGCTCCACCGTGCCGGGGGAGACGGCCGTCACGGGGAGTATGTCCTCCTCGGAGATACGCAGATCGGTGTTGACGACGGCGGTGACGGCCGCGGCGTCCGGGAGGTGTGCGACACGGTCGGCGACATCGGCCCCGACCTGCCCGAAGGCGACGGCCGTGATCCGCAGATCCGAGGCCATGGCCGCGTCGGCCTCCTCCTCGTCCATCCGGCTGATCGACGCCACGGCGACCGTGACCGCGGTGACCATCGCGAGACCGACCATGAGGGTCGCTGCGGTGGCCGCCGTACGCCGCGGATTGCGGCGGGCGTTCTCCACCGCCAGCTTGCCGCGGATCCCCGCCAGCCGCCGCAGCGGTGTGCGGAGCAGACCGGTGACACCGAGGGCGATGAGCGGGGTGAGGACGATCAGGCCGACGAGGAGCACCGGTGCGGCGGTGTAGAGCAGATTCTCGTCCCCGCCGGCCGCCCAGAGCAGAGCCACACCGAGTGCGGTGACGGTCGCGCCGATGATGCCGCGGCGGCGCAGTGACGCGGGTGTGGGCGGGCGGCTCGTGCGCAGCGCCGCCACGGGGGCGACGGCGGCCGCGCGACGGGCCGGCACATAGGCCGCGAGCAGGGTGATGGCGATGCCGACGCCGAACGCCGCCAGTACGGGGGTGAGTTGGACGATCCGCAAAGGGGCGGTGATGCCGCTCGCCGCCCCGAACAGGGTGTTGAGCAGTGCCGCGACACCGATGCCCAGGGCGTAGCCCACGACCGAGGCGACCGCCCCGACGATCGCCGCCTCGGTCAGCACCTGGCGCATCACATACCGGCGGGTGGCACCGACGGCACGGAGCAGGGCGTGTTCACGGGCGCGCGCGGCGCTCAGCATGGTGAAGGTGTTGGCGACGAGGAAGGTGGAGACGAACAGGGCGATACCGGCGAAGCTCAGCAGCACATTGGTGAGCTTGTCGTCGGATCCGGCCGTGGCCTCCTCGCGTAGCTGCGCGGCCGTGACGGCCTCGAGTCCGTCCGGCAGCATCTTCTGTGTCTGCTGGGCGAGTTGGGCTTCGGAGGTGCCCTCGGCGGCGGTCAGTGTGATCGATGTGTAGCCGCCCTGGTCCGGGGCGAACTGCCGCAGCGCGGTGGCGCCGTCGAACGCGGTGAGCGTACCGCCGGAGGCGAGACGGCTGTCCTCGGCGGTGAGGACACCGACGACCCGGGCGTTGCGGGCCGTACCGTCGACGACGATCCGGACCCTGTCGCCGACCCCTTTTCCGGCACGCTCGGCCGCCGCCTCGTCGATGGCGATCTCCCCGGTGGCGCGCGGACCGCGTCCGGCGGTGAGGGGGTAGCGCGGATCCTCGCCCCCCGGGCCGGGGACGTAGTTGACACCCGCGGACTCGTACAGATCGCCGATGAGTTCGCCGTCCGACCCCGCCAGGAACGACCGGCCCTCGGCCGTGCCGCGTGCCGAGACGGCTCCCGGCACACCACGGAGCCGTTTCAGCAGCGTCGCGTCGAGACGGGGTGGTGCGGCGGAGGGATCCTGCGTGGACTGCAGGGCGGCGTCCGTGGGCCGCACCGCGACGGACACATCCGGCTGGGAGTTGGCCCGGGCCGTGGCGATGGCGGAGGAGACGGAGTCGCCGTAGATCAGGGATCCGGTGACGAAGGCGACGCCGAGCACCACGGCGAGCGCCGGCAGCGCGAACCGGAGGCGGTGCGAGCGCAGGGTGCGCAGGGCGGTACGGAGCATGGCGAACCTCCGGGGCGTGGGATGGGTGCGGCCGCCGCTCATCGGGCTGCCTGCTGCCCGGCGTCGAACGCCTTCATCTGCTCCAGCACCCCGGCCGCGCTGGGGTGTGCCATCTCGTGCACGAGCTGTCCGTCGGCCAGGAAGAGCGCCCGGCCGGCGTAGGCGGCCGCGACCGGGTCATGGGTGACCATCACGACCGTCTGGCCGAACACCGTCGCGGACATCTGCAGGAACGACAGGACCTGCGCGCCCGCCCGGGAGTCGAGATTGCCGGTGGGCTCGTCGGCGAAGACGACCGCGGGGCGCGACGCGAGCGCCCGGGCGCAGGCCACCCGCTGCTGCTGGCCCCCGGAGAGCTGGTCCGGACGGTGTCCGAGCCGGTCGGCCAGGCCCAGGGTACCGACGAGCTCCCGCAGCCACGCCGGGTCGGGAGTGATCCCGGCCAGATCGCAGGGGAGGGTGATGTTCTCCAGCGCCGTGAGCGTGGGCATCAGGTTGAACGACTGGAAGACGAAGCCGATCCGCTCACGCCGCAGCTTGGTGAGCCGGGACTCGTTCAGCGAGCCGAGATCGGTGTCGCCGATCCGCGCACTGCCGGACGTGGGGGTGTCGAGTCCGGCGAGGCAGTGCATGAACGTGGACTTGCCCGAGCCCGAAGGGCCCATGATCGCGGTGAACTCGCCGGAGACGAACCGGGCCGACACACCGGCGAGCGCCGTCACCGCGGTGTCGCCCTCGCCGTAGACCTTGGTCAGGTGGCGGCCCTCGGCGACCACCGTGCCGATCGTGGGGGAGGACGCGGGGGCGTCCCATCGCTGGCTCATCGCACATCGCTCCTGCGTGACATCGGTTTCTCGGGATGGTTCTCGGGACGGTTCGCGGGAGGTTTCGCGGCCGTCCCACCGGACCGGTTCCGATGCTGCCGGGCCCCGGCCCTCCCCCGGATCCACCGGAAAGCCGAAGGCCGAGCCGCCCGCCTCGGCCGAACGGCCGAGGTGCGACA
Organism: Streptomyces cucumeris; assembly: GCF_024295805.1. Lineage (GTDB taxonomy): Bacteria > Actinomycetota > Actinomycetes > Streptomycetales > Streptomycetaceae > Streptomyces > Streptomyces cucumeris. Next base: position 275,732 of record NZ_JANCLX010000003.1, on the reverse strand, counting down.
GGAGCCGACTGCCGTAGCGTGACCTGCATGATTGCCGCGTTCCGGGCACGCTCCCTCATTCAGCGAGCCCTTATCTGCCTGGTCGGTGCGGGACTGTTCGCCCTCGTGGTGATGGAGGGCCGCAACGCGCCGTACCCCGCCGTGGTGGTGGCGACGGTCGTCACCGGGGTCCTGTCACTGCTGGCGCTCTTCGCGCCCAAACGCTGGTTCCGGCAGTACGCCCTGGCCGCCGCCGTGGCGTCCTGCGCCCTGTCGATCACCCAGACCCAGCTCGCGCAACGCCCCGAGAACACACCCGGGATGGTGGAGCTGGGTGTGCTGCTGCTGGTGATCACTCGTGCGGTGCGCCGCAGCCGTCCCCTGGAGGCGATCGGGCTGTCGATGGCGGCGTCCTGCGCGGCGGTGATCCTTCCCCTGCGGATCGAGGCCTGGGACGACCACCTCTACCTGTTCATCTCCCTCATCGCCGTCTGCGTCGTGCCGTTCATGGTGGTTCTCGGACTGGCGCTGCGTCTGCGCGACACCGTGCGGGCGCGTGAGATCGACACGGTCCGCCAGGCCCAACGCCTGGAGTACGCACGGGAACTGCACGACTTCGTCGCCCACCACGTCACGGCGATCGTCGCCCAGACCAAGGCCGCGCGCTTCACGGCGGACGCCGGCCACACCCAGAGCCCGGAGGACCTGGACCGGATGCTGGCCCAGATCGAGCAGGCCGGGGCCCAGGCGCTGGGATCGATGCGCGCGATGGTCTCCGTCCTGCGGGATCCCGTGGCTCCCACGGCCCCCGCGGCGACCCGCCCGGCGGGACACCTGGGCGGTCTGCGCACACTCACGGAGAAGTTCTCCGTGGCGGGGCCGCCCGCGACGCTGACCGTCGACCCCTCCCTGACCGACCGGCCCGTACCACCCGAGGTCGCCGCCACGGTCTACAGCGTCGTACAGGAGTCGTTGACCAACGCGCGCAAGCACGCGGAGGGGATGTCATGCGTCGAGGTGCGGGTCGTACCGCACCCCGAGCGGCCGGACCGTCTGGAGGTGTCCGTGACGGATGACGGCCGCCCCGGGGGCCAGGGCACGCCCCCGGGGCAGTCGGCGGCGCGTGCCGAGGGTGCGGTCGGTGGCGGATACGGTCTCGTCGGTCTCGCCGAGCGGGTCGAGGGGATCGGCGGGCGGATCAGCGCGGGGGAGCGGCCGGGGGGTGGCTGGTGCGTCCAGGCGGTCCTTCCGCTGGATGCCCTGCCCTCGTACTGACCGCGGACTCGTCCGGACGGTGACCCCGTACGGACGGCGACCCCGTACGGGTCGCGCCCCCTGTACTGACCGCGGGGCGTCCCCTTGGGATCATGTCCTCCATGACGATTCGTGTCCTCATCGCCGACGACCAGCCCATGCTCCGCGCCGCCTTCCGCATGATCCTGGGCTCCCAGCCGGATATCGAGGTCGTGGCGGAGACCGCGGACGGGGCGGCGGCCGTCGAGGAGGCGCGGCGTCTGCGACCCGATGTCTGCCTGGTCGACATCAGGATGCCGAAGCTGGACGGCCTCGAGGTCACCCGTCAGCTCGCGGGCCCCGGAGTGCCGGATCCGATGAACGTGCTGATCGCCACCACCTTCGACCTCGACGAGTACGTCTACACCGCGCTGCGCAACGGCGCCTGCGGATTCCTCCTCAAGGACGGGGCACCCGGGCTGCTGACGGAGGCCGTACGGGCCGCGGCCACCGGCAACTCCTTGATCTCACCGTCGATCACCGTCCGGCTGCTCTCGCATATGGCCCCGTCCCGTGAGCGGCCCGCCGAACCCCCGGCGCGCGGTGCGGCCGGTGCGAGTGCCGGCGCCGGCGGCGGTCCGGTCCGGCCCGCGGAGCCGCTGACCCAGCGCGAACGGGATGTCGTCCGTCTCGTCGCCCGCGGCCGTACCAATGAGGAGGCGGCCGCGGAGCTCTATGTGACGCTGTCCACGGTCAAGACCCACCTCGCCAACGTCCAGCGGAAGCTGGCGGCGCGCAACCGCGTCGAGATCGCCGCCTGGGCGTGGGAGACGGGGCTCTGCGGAGGCGGGGGACCGGCCTAGGACACGGCGGTGGGGGGCTCGGGGAGCAGGCGGAAGCGTCCGTCGTGGGCGTGGACGCGTCCCGCGGTGGGGTGCGGGAAGTGGGTGCCGAGCAGCAGGCCGTCCGTACCGGCGAGGCCGTTCAGCAGATCGTGGCGGGTGCGTACCGCCTGGCGGGGATCGATGTCCACGCAACTGGTCACCTGGGGGTGGGCAAGCTGAACGGGGTGGTGGACGCTGTCACCGGTGATCACGGCTGAGCGGTCGGTACCGCGCAGTTCCACGGTGATCTGCCCGGGGGTGTGGCCGGGAGCGGGACGCAGCCGGATGCCATCGGCCACCTCGTGCCCCCGGCCGGTGACGTCGACCAGGTCGTACTGCCCGTTGTCGCGGACGGGGTGGACGGAGTCGCGGAACATCTGGGCGCGCGCCTCGTCCATCTCGACGGAGGCCCAGTAATCCCATTCGGTACGGCTGACGAGGTAGCGGGCGCGCGGGAAGGCGGGCTCCCAACTGCCGTCGCTCAGCCGGGTGTTCCAGCCGACGTGGTCGGTGTGCAGATGGGTGGTGATCACCAGGTCGACGGAGTCCGGCGCGAACCCGATGGCGGAGAGGCGCTCCAGGAAGTCGGTGTCCAGGCCGTTCCAGGCGGGGTTGGCGCGGACCTTGTCGTTGCCGATCCCGGTGTCGACGATGATGCGTGTCCCACCGGCCTCGACGGCGAAGGCGTGGCTGGCCAGCCGTGGTACGTCGGCGTCGGCGAACGCGGGCCGCAGCCAGGGCACCTCGTCCATGAGCTCTCCGGTGGCCTCGGGAAGCAGCCACGGACCGGTCTGCCGCGGCAGCTCGATCTCGTCGACGCGGTGCACCTCGATGCCACCGAGGCTCCACGACGGGGCGGTGGCGGTATGGGTGGCGGCGGTCGCGTTCATGGACGGGGCCTTTCTCGTTCGGTGAGCGGTCGGGTGAGGAATGGGGGATGGGATGGGGCCCGGTGGGTGTCAGCGGGCGGCGGGGCTCCGGGTGCCGGCGGTGAGGAGGGTGGCGACGGCGGTCAGGGCCAGAAGGACAGCCGTGCCGGTGTAGAGGGATACGGCCGTTCGCAGGCCGTAGTGGTTGGTCAGCAGCCCGGCGATGACCGCGGGCACGCTCATGGCCAGGTAGCTGAGGACGTAGTACGCGGTGAGGGTTCCGGCCCGCTCGCCGGGGGCGGCCGGTGGCAGCAGCAGCCGCAGGGCGCCCTGGGCGACGGCACCGAACGCGGCGCCCGCCAGCACGGTGCCGGTGAACAGCGCGGACAGACTGTGCAGATACGGGGCGCTCAGCGTCAGCAGGGCCGCGGGGACCAGGGCCGCCGCGCCCGCGACGCTCACCGCCCGGGCGGGCAGCGCCCGTACGGCGACGATGGCGACGGCGGCGCCCGCGGTCAGGGCGAAGAAGACCAGACCGGCGGTGGAACGCGAGAGCTGCGGGGAGACCAGGCGCGCCAGGGAGGGGCCGAGCGAGGAGTAGAAACCACCGAGCGCCCAGGCGGCGATGACACCGGGTGCGGTGACCAGAAAGGCTCGGCGGGAGGCAGCCGCGACGACGACGCGGGGGCGCAGTGAGCGCCATGCGCCCGGGCGCGGCCCGGCGGTCTCGGCGGTGCGGGCGACGGCGGCGGCCTGCACGACGAACAGCAGGAGCAGCAGGACATAGACGGTGTGTGTGGGAGCGGGGAACCACCGCACGAGCGCGGTCGCGGCCAGCACCCCGGCCGCCATACCGGAGACGGGGGTGAGGCTGTTGGCGAGCGCGGCCCGGCCGGGGTGGCCGGGGTCCTCGAAGTCGAGCAGGGCGGCGCCCGCGGCGCCGGTGGCCACTCCGGTGGCCAGCCCCTGGAGGACACGGGCGGCTATGAGCGCCGCCGATCCCTGTGCGGTGGCGAGCGCGGCCATGGAGGCGGCCTCGGTGAGCAGCGCCCCGGCGAGCACCGGGCGACGGCCGAGGTGGTCCGAGAGCCGCCCGGCCGTCAGCAGCGCCATGAGCAGGGCGAGCGCGTAGGCGCTGAAGACGACGGTGACGGTGAGGGCGGACAGTTGCCATTCGGCCTGGTAGAGGGCGTACAGCGGGGTCGGTGCGCTGGAGGCGGCCAGCAGGCCGACGAGAACGGACGCGTGGAGGGCGAAGGCGGCACCCCGGCCGAGGGGCCGGCGGGCGCGGGGGTGCGGGCGGGAGTGGGGGTGGGGACAGGACGGCCGGGCTGCGGCGAGAGACATGGCACTTCCGAGGGCTTAAGGCTAAGTGTTTGCCATAAGCACCATAGCCGGGTCGCGACCACTAAAGCAAACGATTCGCTTTTAGGGTGCGGGAGTGAGTCAGGGCCGGTCGAGCGCCGCCCGCACCAGACGGTCGGTGTAGGCGGTCGACAGGTCCGAGGGGCGGAACAGGATGCGGTACATCAGCGGCGCCACCACGACGTCCAGCAGCGTCTCCACCTCGGGAACCGCCTCGCCCCGTCCGGCCGCGCGGACGCCGATGGCTTTGAGCTGCTCCGCCGCGTAGTCCGAACAGCGGGCGGCGTTGCCCTGCTCCGGGTCGCCCAACAGCGCGTCGCGGATGTAGACGCGCCCCACCGGCGAGGACATCTCCTCCGCGAACTGCTCGGTCCACGCCTCGAGATCCGCCCGCAGACTGCCGTGATCGGCCGGTGGCGCGTCGGGGCGCAGTCGTTCCACGGCCACGTCGGACAGCAGCTCCCGCAGATCGCCCCAGCGCCGGTAGATCGTGGACGGGGTGACTCCCGCGCGGGCGGCGATCAGCGGCACGGTGAGCGCCTCACGGCCCTGCTCGGCCTCCAGGTCGCGCACGGCCTGGTGCACGGACTGCTGGACACGGGCGCTGCGCCCACCGGGGCGCGCGGTGGCTCGAGGACTCATCTCTCCAGCCTAACGCAAAGGAATTGCGAACGGAGATCTGAGCGTGAGCCCGGGTCCCGGCGTTCCCTCCGGACCCCGGGCCCGGCGCCCCGAGGCAGCCGCAACCGGTCTCGGCCGAAGTGGGCTGCCGGGGCGCGGAGTCGTGCGCCTCGTGGTCGCTATTCGACCCGAACAGCGCCGCAGCACCGTGGCTTTATCGCCAAACCAGCAGGTCGCATAGGGTGACCACGTCCTGGATCACACAGGGTCCGGGATCCCGGAAACGGTCTGTGCGTTGGACCGTTGGGCCTACGAACGAGGAGCGCGACCCCATGGCTGCCACACTGGACGAGACCACCCGAGCCTGGCTCGACGAACCGAGGTTCTGGCAGGTGGCCACCCTGAATCCGGACGGGTCACCGCAGTTGACACCGATGTGGGCCGAACTGGACGACGGTCTGATAGTGATCAACACCTCGGCCGGCCGGGTCAAGGAGGAGAATCTGCGGCGTGACCCCCGGGTGTCCCTGTGCTGTATGGACACCGAGAACCCGTATCACCGGGTGGAGATCCGGGGCCATGCCGTCCGCTTCGTCGAGGGAGAACCGGCCGTGCGTGTCATGGACCGGCTCGCGCAGAAGTACCTCGGCACGGAGACGTTCCCCTGGCTGATCCCCGGTGAGGTGCGGGTGGCGGTCTATATCGAGCCGCGCCACGTCCACCGTGTCGTCGGCGTCGAGAAGTTCCGCCCCGGAGTGCTGCCGGAGGAGTGAGGGTGCCGGACCCGGAACCGCGGAAACCGCGTGCCGGGCAGCACACGCACCGGCGTACGCCCCCCGGTTCCGGGTCCGTGGGGCTCAACTCGTGGCGTAGCGCGGTTCTTACGGCGGGCGGGTAGTAGCTTGCCGGGGAAGCCGGGCGGAAGGTCCACGGACGTCCTCGACCGAGGTCCGCTCGCCCCCGTGCAGTGTCCCGTGTTCGCGTTACGCAGCCATCGAGCAGGAGAGCGCATTGGCCACCACAGCCCCGCAAGGCGTCCCCGTCCCGTCATCCGGGCCCGGTGCCGCGCCACTGCCCCCGGAGCTCGATCCGGCGGCCCTCGCCCGGTGGCGCGCGTCCTCGGGGGCCGTGGTCGACCTGCTCGCCCTGGCGCGTGAACTCGGCGGGGTCAGTGCGGTACGACTCGGGCCGCGCCCCACGGTGCTGGTCACCGACCCGGGGGCGGTCCAGCACGTCCTGGCCCTTCACCCCGACCGTTATGTCAAGCGTTCCCACCGGGCCCGCGTACTCGTCGGTGACGGGGTGCTCGCGGCCACCGGGGAACCGTGGAAGCGCCAGCGGCGCCTGCTCCAGGCCGAGTTCACCGGGGCCGGGATCCGCCGCTACGAGCAGCGGATCACCGACGCGGCGCGCCGCACCGCCGACCGCTGGGCGGAGTGCGCCCGCACCGGCACCCCGACCGACGTCGGTGAGGACATGCGCTTCTTCGCCCTGGACACCATCTGGCGCTCCCTCACCGGCCATCCCCTCGACGAGGCCACGAACCGTGAACTCGGCGCCATCCACACGGTGGGAGCCACCCTTCCGGCCACCCCTTCGGCATCGGCCGATGTGGCGGAACTGCGCGCCACCGTGGCCGCGGACCTCGCCAGGATCGACGCCGTCGCCGCACACGCCATCGCCGCCGCCCGCCGGGGAGAGGCGGGCCCGGAGGGCCCCGGTCTGCTGCGCGTCCTGGTGGAGGCGGGGGAGACCCGGCCCGAATACACCGATCAGCTCATCCGCGATGAGCTGGTCACCCTGCTCGCCGCCGGTCATGAGACCACGGCCAACACCCTGTCGTGGCTCTATCTGCTGCTCGACCGCCACCCCGAGGCCCGCCGCTGGGCGCTGGACGCGGGGGCCGCGGGCTCGCCCGAGCGCGAGACGGCGCTGCGGGCTCTGGCCTCGGAGACCCTGCGGCTGTATCCGCCCGCATGGCTGATCCCCCGTCATGCCACGGAGGACGACACCCTCGCCGGCTACCGGGTCGAGGCCGGTACCGACATCTTCGTCTGCCCGTACCTCACCCACCGCGACCCGGAGCTGTGGCCCGAGCCCGAGCACTTCGACCCCGAGCGGTTCACCGCCCCCGACGAAGGCCGCCGCTCGTCGCGGCACGGTGCGTACTACCCGTACGGCATCGGTGCGCGGGCCTGCCTGGGTACGCAGTTCGCCGTGCGTGAGATGGCCGTGCTCCTGGAACACCTGCTGCCCGCCTTCGTCCCCTCCTTCGACGCCGCGCCGACCTCCCCCGTCTTCGGATTCACCGTCCGCCCCGACGGTCCGATGCGCGCCACCATCACTGCCGTGTAGCGGCACGGTGGCGTGGGTGGGGGGTCAGCGGAGGATCAGGGCAGCGGTGAGGAACCGCTCGGCCTCGTCAGCGGTCCACTTCCCGTAGGAGCCTCTCGACTGCGTCAGGGAGTGGCGGAGGCACTGGGCTGCCGCGTCAAGAGAGGGGCCGTCCCCGTCGGCGGCGTCGGCATCCTGACATATGGTCAGGAGACAGCACGCCCCGAGGATGTGACAGCGACGTGGGCGGGGGCGGCGGCCGCTCCTTCCGGCCACCGGACCGCCGCCCATCCCGCCCACCTTCCGCCGCGCCGTCAGGCCCCCGTGGCCCCGCCCGGCGGGATGGGCCAGACCGGGGCCAGGGCCCCGAGCAGTGACTTGTGGTGGAAGCGTACGAGGCCGGGTATCGCGTCGAGGACGGCGATCAGCCGCTCGCCACCGACGGTGGCCGCGTGGGACTCCAGCTCCTCGAAGACCATGACGCCGTCGCGGAGCGCCCCGCGCAACTCCTCGAGGAACGCCAGGTCCTGGGTCCGCACCTCCTCGCAGACCGTTCGCAGTGCCGACCAGGTGGACTCGTCCACGGCTGCGGGGTCGCCGTCGACGGACCGGTAGGCGGTCCGGAAGTCCTCCGCGAAACGAGCCGCCGCGACGGCGTCGGGCTCGGACATGGTCCGGGTGAGCACATCGCCGAGGTCGCGGTCGAGACCCCGCGGCGCGGCGAGAGCGGTGGTCAGCGCCCACAGCATGGGCAGTTCCTCCGTCAGCACGGCCTGGTAGTAGCTGCCCAGGAAGCGCTGGTGCGCGTTGGAGGCGTACTGCACCTTCAGGGCGTTGAGCCCCTCCGGGTCCTCCCCGCGGGTCATCGCCCGCGTCAGGAAACCCCAGTCGTTGGCGAGGGCGTTGGACATCGCGGTGAGCAGGTGCAGCAGCCGGACCCAGCAGCGGTAGAGCTCGTCCAGCGACACCTCGACGGGGCCGTGGCCCGGGGGTACGGCGGTGCCGCGCTGGTCGCCGAGGCGCGGGCGGCGGACGGCGCCGATGCGGTACATCGCGAGCATCGCCTCGATCTCGCTGTTCTCGTGGTGCAGTACGGCCCGGTACTCGGTGGTGGCGTCCAGGCCGATATTCTCGGTGAGGATGCGCGGACCGCCGGGGTGGAGGTGGAGGAACTCCGTGAGGTCGTAGACCGCATCGTCGATGATCATCCACTGCCCGGTCCCGGGGGTGGTGTGCCGCGCCACCTCCGAGACGTCGTACACCGCGTCCTCGGCCGCGGACGGGGTCCATGAGCTGAACACGTCCTGGAGGTAGCGGCCTTCGGCCACCAGGCGGCGCAGTACGTTCTCCGACTGCTCACCGGGGCCGGAGAAGCGGGCGGCGACCTGGTTGAGCGCCGTCATGACGCTCCCGGCGAACTCGGCGCGCCCGCACACGTAGAAGTGTGCCCCCTGCCCGCCGTCCTCCTCGCCGCGCATCAGGCCCCACAGGGTCCGCTGGGCCTCCGGGTCGCCGGCGAGGACTTCGTGCAGGCGTCCGGCGGGTGTGTCGACGTTACGGACCGGCTCACCGAATCCCGCGCGCACACCGCCGTCCTCGGCGGAGAAGGCGGCGTAGAGGGCGAGTGTGCCCTCCGCCACCGCCGAGCGGATCTCGGGCTCACCATAGATATGGCGATGCGTACGGGTGCCGAGGAACAGCCAGTTGGGCCCGGCCGCGGGGTCGGTCCGGCGGTGTGCGAGGAAGCTCAGGAAGGGGGAGACGCCCACCCCGGCGGCAAACATCACGACGGGGCGGGAGGCGTCCCGCGGCAGGCCGAACCGGCTGGGCCGCACCAGTCGCAGCGGGACCTCCTCGGTTTCCGGCCCCGCCGCCGGGGACCCCGAGGTGAGGTAGCCGGACGCGGTCCCCAGGAGTTCGGCCTCCGGTCCGCGCGGGCTGTCGTCGTCGGCCCGGTGGCTCAGCCGCGCGACGGTCAGCCGGACCTCGTCGGACATCTCGCCGGTGCCATCGGTGCCATGTGCCGGGGCCGAGGAGACCGAGTACATACGGAAGTCCTCCGGTGGCATGATCCGGGCCAGCGCCCACTCCTCCCGGACGTCCGCGGTCAGCAGCCGGTGGAGGGGGTGGCCTTCCTCGCGCAGTACGGCCAGCGCGTCGGACAGCTCCCACCGGTCCAGCCCGCGGCTCCCGATGACGGCCCGCAGGGCCTGGGATCCGGTGATCTCCAGCAGTGCCCCGGCCAGATCGGCGGTCAGCGGACGAAGCCTGGCGTACGACAGGAAGGTCCGCAGCGGCAGGGTGTCCGTGGCCAGCGGATGCCGGGCGCGGTAACGGACCGCCTCCCGCCATGTGGTGGTCAGCGGTACCTCCTCCTCGCCGGTGGCGCCCAGTGCCTCCAGGGTGGCCCGGACGGTCTCCGGCCGGTTGGTGGGCAGTACGCCGCACCGGTCACCGGGACGGTAGAGGGCGCCGGTCCCGGAGGCGTCCAGCACCACGTGGGTGACGTCGCCTTCCTCGGCGGCCGGTGTCCGGCTGCTGATGCGCGCGTGCTGAACGTGCGGCGGCAGCTCCCGGTAGCGTTCCAGCCGGGTCTCCTCCAGGATCTCGTCGAGGGTCTTCCATTGCTGCTCCTTGAAGCCGCCGACGATGCCCGTGATGGTCTTGGCCCTGCCGACCTTGAACGCCAGCTCCAGGAAGCCGTAGACCTTCATCCGGTGGGTGCCGAGATAGCCCTTCTTACCGGCGTAGGCGTCGAACAGCGTGGAGAAGAGGTTCTGCAGACGCCGGTCACCGCTCGCGGCGACGTAGTCGCGCACCGAGACCTCCTCCACCGCCTCGATGAAGGCGATGTGGTGGGGCGGGAACCACGTCCGCAGCTCCGCCACCTCCTTGCCGAGGCGGGACTCCTTGTGCTTCCGGCCGAGGAACGCGTCCATGAGGTGGAAGACCGGGGAGGCCTCGCCGCCCGGTCCCGCGGTGCCGTCCTTGATCGGCACGGCCAGCGGGGCGACGGTGTACGCCCACACCACCTGGTCGACATGGGTCGCCGACAGCGGGTTGGGGTCGACCTTCCGGAACGACAGCTCGGTGATGTCGCGCCAGATCCGCAGCATCAGCGTCAGCTCGGCGGTGAGGGCGTCACGGTCGTCTCGCGCCACGGCCTCCTGGGCGCGCACCACCGAGGCGATGAGGGGTGCCGACCGGGCGAGGATCTCGACCTGTGCCAGGTAGAAACGTTTCTCCTCGCGGTTGTCCACACTCGGTACGAGCAAGTCCATGTTCTCGACCCGATGGGGGTCCGGCAGACTGTCGTCGCGCAGCGCGTGGTTGTAGATGATGAGGTCGCCGTACGACATATGTGGTTCGCGACGGCCGAGACGTTCGCTGATCTGCGCCCAGGGCACGGCGATCGAGGGCGGCAGCCCGCCGTCCGGCAGCACCTCCACACGCACGAACGCGTGGGCGAAGACGCTCATGGCCACCGATGCCCGCCATACGAACGCGTCGGGCAGGTCGTCCGGACCGGCGCCGAGCACCGGCATGTCGCGCAGTGTCTGACGAAGCGTCACCGTACGCCAGAGCTCCGGCATACGCGCGATCACCTCGTCCCACGCCCGGTGGCTCGCCGGGAAGGACCGCACGGTGGGGAGCTTGGGCACGAAACCGGCCGAGACGGAGAGGAAGCCCTTCAACTCGTGGCCGTGCGCCGCGTTGTACTCCTCGGCGGACTCCAGCACACGCCTGCTCGGCACCACGGGGTCGCCGGTGGCGCGGATGCTCTCGGGCGGCGTCGGGTGGATACGGGAATCGGTCATCGTGCGACTACTCTCCGGTGGCGTGCCGAGGGGCGGTACGGAGCGGGACATCGGGCCACCCACGCACCTTGGGGGGCGAGAAGGTGGCCGGACCGGTCCGTCCGGCGGCTTCGAGGGCCTTCATGGAGGAGAGAGCGGCGCTCACTCAGGGCGGTTGTCCGCGGGGTGGAGAACCAGGATTCGCCCCGAATCGGCGGTGCGAGGGCAACCGGCACGACGCGGTTGCCCTCGCCCCCGGCCGGGCCGTCAGCGGGTCTGCGTGTGCGCTGGCAGCGTGACGGGTGGTGTGCTCCTGGTGGAACTCCGCCCTCTGGCCACGTTCAGCTCCATGCGACAACCGGCCCATGGCCGGGCGGGGTTGGGGCTCGGAAACCAGGTGCGGACGGTCGGCGGGGTGGTGTGTGATCGGGGGTATGGCGATGGGGTTGGGCACGCCGGGAGTCGACGGGCTGAGCGAGGCCGTGGGTGTGCTGCGGGGGTGGCAGGACGACGGAGCGCCGACGCAGTTGCATCAGGGGGACCTGGGCTGGTTCTGGCGGTCGGGCGCGGAGGCCACCGCCGCGGCGGTCAGGACGTGGAGCCGGGGTGGACGGACGCTCGCCGTGGGGCTGCTGGACGGCCCCGGGCTGTTGCGGCTGGCGATCGCGCCCGACGCGCAGCGGGACGAGGAGCTGGCACATCAGGTGGTCCAGGACGTGATCGAGCCGGAGCGCGGTGTACTGCCCCCGGGGAAGGTGAACGTCGAGGCGCCGATGGGCTCGCTGGTCCACGATCTGCTGTGCGAGGCCGGCTGGGGCGCCGACGAGCCGTGGACGCCGCTGCGCCGCGACCTCACGGAGCCGGTGCGCGACCCGGGTGTGCGGATCGAGGTGGCCGGGCCGGAACGGGCGCACGCGTTCGTGGCCGTCCACCGGGCGGCGTTCGACGGATCGAGGTTCACCGACGAGGGCTGGCACGCGATGGCGGCCGGAGCGCCGTTCGCCGACGCCCGGTGTCTGGTCGCGTACGACGACCAGGACACCGCGGTGGCGACGGTGGCGGTGTGGTCGGCCGGTCCGGGCAGGCCCGGGTTGCTCGAACCGATGGGTGTGCACCGGGACCATCGCCGCCGCGGCCTCGGCGAGGCGATCTCCGTGGCCGCGGCGGCGGCGCTCCGGGAGCTGGGCTCGTCGAGCGCGATCGTCTCCACCCCGAGCGCCAATGTCGGTGCCGTCGCCACCTATGAGGCAGCGGGGTTCCAGCGGTGCCCCGAGACCCGGGACCGGGTCCGGGACACCCGCACGGGCGGCGGCTAGTCGCGCATGACCTCGGGTTCGTGCCGGCGCAGCAGGCGGGTCACGGCGAAGCCGCAGAGCAGGCCGAGTGCCAGGAGTACGCCGAGGTCGACGGCCCACTGGGTGACGCTGTGGGCCCACAGCGGGTCGATGTCATCCGGCTTGTCGAGGTTCCAGGGCGGCATGGTGTGCCCGAGGTCGAGGGTGGTTCCGGCGCCCGCCACCGCCCAGCGGGCGGGCATCAGCCAGCCGATCTGCTCGATACCGGGGGAGTTGAACAGCTTGAAGAGGACACCGGTGAAGACGACCTGGACGACGGCGAACATCACCAGTAGCGGCATGGTCTTCTCGGGGGTCCGCACCAGCGCGGAGATGACCAGACCGAACATCATGCAGGTGAAGCCCAGTGCGCAGACCGTCGCACAGACCTCGACGGCCGTGGGCATGAGCAGCCCCCGGGCGGGGAGCTGGTGGACGGAGAAGCCGATCGCGCAGATGACGACGCCCTGCACGGCGGTGATCAGACCGAGGACGATCACCTTCGACATCAGATAGGCGGACCGGGACAGACCCGTGGCCCGTTCCCGTTCGTAGATCACCCGTTCTTTGATCAATTCACGGACGGAGTTGGCCGCGCCGGAGAAACACATCCCGACGACGAGCACCAGCAGGATGGTCCCGGCCTCCTGGTTGTAGCGGAACCTGCTGTCGGGCGGGGGAGGGGCGAGTCCGTACATGGCCGGGATCAGACAGCTCACCCCGCCCAGTACGGCCGGGACCAGCATCATCAGCGCCATGAAGCCCTTGTCGGAAGCGATCACCGACAGATAGCGGCGGATCAGGGTCCACAACTGACCGCCCCAGCGCTGTGGTTTGGGCTGCCGGACCCGTGCGGCCGGCTGCGGCGTGCGGGCGCCCGGCTGCTGCGCCGGTACGGCCGCGTCGATCTCGGCGACGCACCGGTCGTACTGCCGGGAGGTGCGCCAGCGCCCGCCCCAGTCGTCCTCGCGGTGGTTCTCGAAGGCGGAGAAGACATCCGCCCAGCTGTGGTGGCCGAAGAAGTCCAGCGCGTCGGCCGGCGGGCCGAAGTACGCCACGGAGCCGCCGGGCGCCATGACCAGCACCCGGTCGCAGAGGGACAGTTCGGCGACGGAGTGGGTCACCACCAGGACGGTGCGGCCGTCGTCGGCGAGTCCCCGGAGCAGCTGCATGACATCGCGGTCCAGGCCCGGGTCGAGCCCGGAGGTGGGCTCGTCGAGGAAGAGCAGCGAGGGTTTGGTCAGCAGCTCCAGCGCGACGGACACCCGCTTGCGCTGGCCACCCGAGAGCGAGGCGACCCTCTTGTCCCGGTGGACATCGAGTTTCAGCTCCTGGAGCACCTCGTCGATCCGGGCGCTGCGCTCGGCGGCCTTGGTGTCCCCGGGGAAGCGGAGCCGCGCGGCGTACTTCAGGGCGGTGTCGACGGTCAGTTCCTTGTGCAGGATGTCGTCCTGCGGAACGAGGCCGATCCGGCGGCGCAACTCGGCGAACTGCGTGTAGAGGTCGCGGTGGTCGTAGAGGACGTTGCCGCGGTCGGCGGGCCGGTAGCCGGTGAGCGCGCGCAGGAGCGTGGACTTCCCGGAGCCCGACGGCCCGATCACCGCCACCAGCGACTTCTCCGGGACGCCGAAGGAGACGTCGTCCAGGATGGTCTTGCCGCGTCCGACGGTCACCGTCAGGCTCCGGGCGGCGAAGGAGACCTCACCGGTGTCGACGAACTCCTCCAGCCGGTCCCCGACGAGACGGAAGGTGGAGTGGCCGACACCGACGATGTCGTCCGGGCCGATGACCTGGCGGGACACGGGTTGCCCGTTGACGTAGGTGCCGTTGTGGCTGCCGAGGTCGACGATCTCGTAGCGCCCGCCGGGCAGGGGCTGGAACTCCGCGTGGTGGCGGGAGACGTACGGACCCTCCACCACGAGTTCGTTCTCCGGTGCGCGGCCGATGCGCAGCCGCTGTCCCAGGGAGAGCCGGTGGACGCCGGAGGGGTCCCGGTCGAAGGAGAGGGCCGCGGCGGCGCCACGGGGGCCGTGCGCGTCCCCGTCGGGCCGGTGGGGGGCCTGGTCGCTGGGCGTGCCCGCGAGGGCCCCGACGAACGCGGCACTGGTGAGGTCGGCCGCGTGGGGGTGGCGGACGGGCCGGAACGAGCCGTCGCCGGGGGCCGCCTCGTGTTCGTACTCGTGCTCGTGCTCGGGGCCGGGTCCGGGGCCGGTGGCCACGCCGGGCCATGGATCGCGCGGTGGCCGCGCGCCGGAGGCCGCCGGGGCCGGGGCCCTTCGGGGGGCTGCCGGTCCTGACGCCGAGGGGCCGGAGGAGGCGGAGGGGACGGACGGGTCCGAGGCGCCTGGGCCGGTGGCGGGGGCGGCATCGGCCGCCGTACCGCCCGGGGCCGTCCGCCCCGCTGACGATGACGCTTTCGCCGGGGCCCCTGCCACCGGGGCCGCGCCACCCGACGCCGCGCGCGCCGGGCCGCCGTTCACCGCCGCCGGGCCCCCGGTGAAGTCCAGCCGCGTACCGGTGGTGACGTCTCCCAGCCGGACGATCGAACCGTGGCCGATCTCGATCCGCTGGATACGGCGTCCCTCGGCGAACGTGCCGTTCGCACTGCCGAGGTCCTCGATGACCCATGTCCCGGCGTCGCAGCGGATCGTCACATGCCGCCGGGAGACCCGGCGGTCGATGAACGAGATGTCGGCCTGGTGGTCGCGCCCGATGGTGTAACTCCGGGACGCGTCCAGGGTCCAGGTGCGTCCATTGGCATGCAGTTCGAGTTCCGGCACGTCTGCCCCCAGTCGATCGTGTGCACCGAGGCCGGCCGCGCGAGGAGCGACGCCGGCCCGGACGGGTCCTGCGGTTCCGGCCTGGGCCCGGACGGCCCCGGGGCCGACGGACGTCATGTGGTGTTCCGTGCGCGGTCCACGGCCCGGAGGCGGCCGGTGCGATCGTCGGGCCTGCAATGGACGTGTTCGTCGGGGGTCACGGCGGTGTGTCCTCGTGGGGTCGGTCAGCCGGGGTGCGGCCCTGACCGGGTGCGCCGGTGCGCATGGTCATGGCCGGACTGGAAGAGGGTGTGGGGCGCACGGAGGTTGCGTGTCCTGGCGTCCGGTCGGAGATCGTCCGCCTGCTAACGGGGCGCGTTAGTGAGGCGTTAGCGGTGCGGCAGCGGTACGGCAGCCGAACGCCAGCGGGGCCGGACAGTCTTGAGACGTACCGCAGGACGACCGCACGGCCACCGCAGCACCGCCCACACGACCCGCAGGGGGAACCACCGATGTCGATCTCCACCGTCAACGCCCGCACCGTCCGAACCGCTGTCGCCAGCGTGACGCTGATGGCCGCCGCTCTGACCCTCGCGGCGTGCAACAACGACGACGCGGGTGGCGTGAAGCGCTCCGGCTCCGCCGAGAGTTCGGCCGCCGCCGAGACCGGTTCCGACTCCAAGGGCGGCGACAAGCAGGACACGACGGCCGGGGGCGGCGCCGACGCCGGTGCCCAGGAGGGCGGCAAGAACGGATCCGGTGGCAAGATCGGCACTTGTGATCCCAGCAAGGTGACGATGACGGCCTCCAAGGTCTCCCGGCCGATCAACCACCTGCTGCTGAAGGCGACCAACAACTCCGGCGTCACGTGTGACCTGCCGGGTTTCCCGGCGCTGCGGTTCGATGACGCGCAGGCGGCCACTCCGGTCATCGAGGAGAGCAAGCCGCAGGCCGTGGTCTCCCTGGCGCCGGGCAAGTCGGGCTACGCGGGCATCCTCACCTCCAGCGCCGACGGTTCGGGCAGCGAGGCTACGAAGGTCAGCGAGCTGAGCGTGTACCTCGAGGGCAAGGACTCCGCCACCTCCGTCTCGCTGCCCGGCGGCTCGGTCTACATCGACAGCAGCGCGAAGGTCACCTACTGGCAGAGCGAGAGCGCCAACGCCCTCGACTGATCAGCGACGGGCGGCATCCGCCCGTCCCACGGACCCGGGCAGCCGACTCCCCTGCGGCTGCCCGCTGACCGACGGCCCCCGGCACCCCCGCGGGGGCCGTTCCGTCATGCCACCCCCTGACGGCCGACGACCGTGGCACACCGGGCCGTTACCCCGGTCACCGGTCACGGTCACCGGCCACCGACCGCCCCGCTTCACCGCGCCAGATCGGCAGCCCTGGTGGCGCGGCGCGCGAAGACGTCCTCCCGGCGTTCCTCCATCTGCCGCAGCGCCTCCTTGCGGTCCCGCTTGGAGAGCCGGGAGAGGTACAGATGGCCGTCGAGATGGTCGGCCTCATGCTGCAGACACCGGGCGAAGTACCCCGTCCCCTCGATGACCAGAGGGTTGCCGTCCTTGTCGAACCCCCGGGCCACCGTCCGGTCGGTGCGCGGGACCGACATGGTCGCCCCCGGCACGGACAGACAGCCCTCGGCATCGTCGACGAGCCGTCGGCCGGCCGGATCGGGCAGCTCCAGAACCGGGTTGATGAGGTGGCCGACATGCCGGACCCCCGCGTCGTCCGGGCAGTCGTACACGAACAGCCTCAGATCCACACCGACCTGGTTGGCGGCGAGACCGGCGCCGTCGGCCACGTACATGGTCAGGAACATGTCCTCGATCAGTGTCGACAACTCGGCCGTTCCGAACGAGGTCACCTCCCGGCACGGACGGCTCAGCACCTCCTCGCCCACCACCGTGACCCTGCGTACCGAGCCCCTCTCCGCCTCCGGTGCCCGTCTCGGATAGGTGTCGACCGGACCACCCTGCACGCGGACCCGGCGATCGGCGGGCCGGGGCCGCTCCTGATGAACAGACATGGTCGTCTCCCCTTGTGCGGGCCTCTGGTGGTGAACTCCTGGTTGCGAACTCCTTTGCAAAGTAGCAGACTTTGCAAAGTGACTGACGATGATCTCAAGGCCGCGGACCGCCGGACGGCCGGCGGCGGCGGCGAACTGCGTGAGCACGAAGTCCGTACGGCCCTGCTGGAGCTGCTCGCCGAAGTCGGCACCGTGACGGCCACGGAAGCCGCGGCCCGGCTGGGCCACAGCTCCGGCCTCTGCTCATTCCATCTGCGCCAGCTCGCGCGCCACGGATATATCGAGGAGGCCCCGCACCACGGGGGCCGCGCACGTCCCTGGCGTCTGAGGCGGAACCCCGCTGCGGCCGGAGCGGCCGCCGCCGAGTCCTTCGGCGACTTGGCACGAGGGCTGGAGGACGAGAGCTGGCAGCGATGGCTGACCCAGCGGGACCAGGCACCGGCCGCATGGCGCCATGACGAGGCCTTCAGCGCCGTCGCCTACCTCACGCCGGAGGAGATGAGCCGCGTCGCCGACGGGATCCGGCGGATGCTCGCGCCCTACCGGGACCGCGAGGAACGGCCGCTGTCCCGGCCCGAGGGGGCGCGGCCGGTAGCCCTCATCACACGGCTGTTCCCCCTGCTCCCCGACTCCGCGGACGGCCCGGACCAGGACTGAACGCCGGGCCGCCTGAACGCCGCCGTCAGGCCCCGGCCGTGAGCTGGTCGCCGAGCGCGCTGCGCCGGTAGAGGACCTGCCGTCCGTCGCGTGCCCGGGTGACCAGACCCGCGGCGTGGAGTACGCGCAGATGCTGGGAGACGGCACTCGGGGTCACCCGGAGGCGGCGGGCCATCTCGACCGTGGGCAGCGGCTCTTCGAGGAGACCGAGCAGCCTGGCCCGGGGCGCGCCGATCAGGGACACCAGGGCGGTCGCATGGGCGGTCGGCGCCGGTTCCCACAGGGTGGCGACACCACGGCTCGGATAGACGAGCCGTGGTGGCACCTCCGGGCTGACCGGGGGTGCGGGCTTGTGCGCGAACACCGAGGGCAGGAGCAGCAGTCCCTTGCCGGCCGCCGCGACTCGGTGGCTGCTGATCATCTTGTCGATGGACAGGGTCCCGTCCCGCCAGCGCAGGTTCGGGTGCATATCGGCGAACAGCAGCCGGGCCCCGCCCAGGGCGAGTTGCCGGGCGCGGTAGGTCATGTCGGCTTCCAGGACCAGTCGCATCTGGGGCCACATCGGCTCGAGGGCCGTCTCCCAGTACCGGCGCAGGAGTTCGCAGATCGCGTCGCGGAGTCCGGCGACGGGACCGTCGCCCTCGGTGGCGGTGTGCAGGGCCCCGGGGAGCGGGTCGGGTGCGTGCGCGAGGATCAGATCGTGGCGGACCCGGGCGGGCGGTGTCCGGCGGACGACGGCGAGCTGTTCCTCGAAGTCCGGTGCGAAACCGGCCGGATGGGGCGTGAGGAAGTCGGGGAGGGTGCGCCGCTGCGCCACCAGGGACATCAGCAGTTCCGTGTCGAGCGCGCCGAGCCCGCCCAGAACGGATCTGCGCCAGGGGAGGTGCAGCGCGGACAGCCCGGGATCCTGCAACACCCGCAGACTGAGCAGGGTTTCATGGAGGGGGGAGAGGGCGAACCGGGTGTTCGCGAGATCCTCGACATCGAGCACGAAGCTGATCATTAAGCCGTACGCTACATCGATTGGCGTCACAGCGCCGGTGCCGTGCACTTCGGTCCATGACCCGTCGGCTGCTGCTGCTCCTCTCCCTCACCTGTGCCATGGCGGTGGGCAACATCTACTTCCCCCAGGCCATCACCCCGCTCCTCGCCACCGGACTGGGGGTGTCACCCGACGCCACCGCCCTGGTGGTGACCGCCACCCAGATCGGCTACACGGCCGGGATCGTCCTGCTGGTGCCGCTCGGCGACCGGATACCGCACCGCCGCTTCCTCGTCACCCTCCTCGTCCTCACCGGGCTGGCCCTGCTCGCCGCGGGCTGCGCACCGGCGCTGACACCGCTCGTCGCGGCCGGTGCCGCCGTCGGCCTGACCACGGTGGCCGCGCAGGTGGTCGGCCCGCTCGCGGTCGGTCTGGTGGCCCCCGACCGCCAGGGCGCGGTCATCGGCGCCCTGCTGAGCGGATCCACCGGGGGCATGCTCCTGGCCCGCACCTTCAGCGGAACGCTCGGCGAATGGCTGGGCTGGCGGGCCCCCTACCTGGTGGCCGCGGCCCTGACCCTGCTGCTCTCCGCCGTCCTGGCCCTCACGGTCCCGGCCGCGCCCCCGGCCGCCCCCCGGCAGTCCTACCCCGCGCTCCTGGCCGAACCGCTGCGCCTGCTGCGCACCGAGCCGGAGCTGCGCCGCTCCTGTCTGTACCAGGCCACCGTCTTCGCCGGGTTCTCTGCCGTCTGGACCTGTCTGGCGTTCCTGCTGTCCGGTCCGGCCTACGAGCTGGGCGCCCGGGCCGTCGGAGCGCTGGCCCTGGTCGGTGCGGCGACCATGCTCTGCACCCCGTTCGCCGGGCGTCTGGTGGACCGCCGCGGGCCGGACCCGGTGAACCTCATCTGCCTGCTCGGCGTCCTGGCCGCGGCGGCGGTCCTCGCCGTGGGCGCACGCGGCGGTACGACGGGGCTGGCCGCCCTGACCCTCGGCACACTGCTCCTCGATGTCGCGATGCAGTCCGGGATGGTGGCCAATCAGGCCCGGGTCTACGCCCTGCGTCCCGATGCCCGCAACAGACTCAACACCGCCTATATGACCTGTGCCTATCTGGGCGGCAGCGCCGGGTCATGGCTCGGTGTCCGGGCCTGGGGCCGGACCGGCTGGGCGGGGGTGTGCGCGCTCGTCGCGCTGTTGGCCACGGTCGCGCTGATCCGCCACCTCCTGGCGCCGCGCCGCCGGGCGCGGCGGCCGGGAAGCGACCGCCTTGGCAGCGGCAACAGCGCGGACGTCACAGCTTCAGCGCGATGAGCATGGCGAGGAAGAGGAGGATCTCTGCGAACAGTCCAGCGAGCAGACCCAGACGGAGCATTTTTGGGTAGACCACCGTTCCTGTGAGGGGTCGGCGAGTGTTCGCCGCGGCCTCGGGGGCCCATCAGAAGGGCCTGTGCGTTCAGCGTAGGAAGCGGGGGAGAGGGCGGGCATCAGGGGTTCTCCCTAACCGGCTGCGCGATCATCGATCGGGTGCGGCCGAGGCGATCGCTCCGTGCCTGAAGTGTCACTCCCCGTAGTGCGCGCGGCCCTGCCCGCCGTGGGCCCTCCTGGCCGCGGCTCTTTGCCGGTGCCGCCGCGCGGACCCGGACGAGCCGCTGGTGGAACGCGAGCTCCCGGTCGGCGAGTTGGTGCCGGGCGCTGAAGGACGACGGCGCCGTTCCGGCGCCCGAGGACATGACCGCGCGCCGAGGCGCGCTCGCGAACGCCTATGGTGACGGTCGGGTAACTCCCGCACGGCTAGGGGGGCTCCCCCTTCACGCCAGCCACACAGAGCGTGCAAGATTCCTCCTACCTCGGTATACCTGCGCCGGGGCAAAGAGGAGAATCTTCAGTGAAGTCAAGAAAATTGAGCCGGACGCGGAGCCGGGTCACGATACTCACGGCGGCGGCCGCCTCGGTCGTCGCGGGGGCGGCTCTGCTGCCCAGCTGGAGCGCGGGCGCGTCCACCACGAACGAGCCCGAGGTGGACGCCAAGACCAAGGCCACCTTCCAGCGCCTGGCCGACGCGGTCTTCACCGACCGCACCAACGCGCTGCTCGACAAGCCGGGCCAGAAGAAGGGGCCGCTGACCGACGGCTTCTCGGGCAAGGTCGCGCTCTCCTCCGGGAGCGCCCGCACCGAGGGCAGCGCCCTGGGTCAGCTCGGCGACCGCAAGGACCGTCTCGCGAAGTACGGCGAGAAGTACAGCTCCGGCGGCACCACCGTCACGCTGGACCGCACCCGGGTCAAGGGCAGCAAGGCCGTCGTCACGGTGACGGAGACCACGAAGCTGGAGTACAAGAAGGTCCGCGGCGACGAGCCGAAGACGACCGGCTTCCAGGCGCACCACAAGCTGACCTTCCGGGCCAACGAGGACGGCGAGTGGCGGCTGACCGCCATCCGCGAGACCGACGACAGCTACCTGGCCGTCAACCAGACGGTCAAGCCGAAGGTGGCCACCGTCGCCGCCGACGGCAACATGCCGTCGGCCCCCCGCGCCGCGACCACCCGGCCCGCGCCCGCCAAGCCGAAGAACCTCAGCTCCGGTACCTACAACTACAAGGCGATGGCCACGTACGCGGAGAAGTACTGGAGCAACTACAACCCGGCCTACCCGAACTTCAACGGGCACGGCGCGGGCGGTGACTGCACCAACTTCGTCAGCCAGTCCCTCAAGGCGGGCGGCTGGAAGCACAAGCCCGGCTATGTGTACGACTACACCAAGTGGTTCGGCAACGCCGACATCCAGTCGGACTCGTTCGTCGGTGTCAACGAGTGGTCGTGGTTCGCGCTGAACTCCAAGCGCGTCACCAGCCTCGCCAACGTCTACCAGATGGACGTCGGCGATGTGCTCCAGGTGGACTTCGACAAGGACGGGTCCAAGGACCACACCATGATCGTCACGTACCGCAGCCCGCAGGGCGTTCCGTACCTGACGTACCACTCGACCAACACCTACCGCCGGTCGGTGGCGAGCGTCATCGCGTCGTACCCGAACGCCGCGTACTACGCCTACCGCACCTGATCCGCGTCATCCGCACGACCCACCGCCCGGAACCACTGCTCCGGGCGGCGGGCCCGCGTATCGCCGTCGTCCGCGTCAGGTCCGCGCCTCGCTAGCGGCCGAGCACCGCTCCATAGGCCAGCGGGTCGGCTGAGGCGGGCAGCCCGAGGGAGTTCGGGGTGACGACCGAACCGCCCGCCGCCGCGCCGGGCAGGTCCCAGACACCGCCCGCGGCGGAGTTCTCGCCGGGTGCGGCGACGGACAGGTCCGGTACGCCGTCACCGTTGTGATCGCCCGTGGCGAGCGCCGCGCCGAAGGTGTCGCCCGCCTGTGCGACGCCCAGGACGCCGGGTGAGTTCTGCTGGTACGCGACCGCGTCGGCGGCGCCCCGCGCGTCCAGGATGCCCTTCGTTCCGCCCTTGAGGATGGTGACGCTGCCCGCCCGCGCCGCGGTGCCGATGGCCTCGCCGGGAGCGCCCGCGACGAGGTCGTCCTTTCCGTCCCCGTCGACGTCCGCGGCGGTGAGGGCGCTGCCGAAGTCATCGCCGGTCTCGGCGGCACCGGGGACGCCCGGGGTGTCCTGGTTGAGCGTCTGCCCCTCCCATACGGGCTCGCGGCCGTCCCCGTAGTGGATGTGGATGCCGCCACCCCTGGCGAGCTCCTCCGGGCCGCACGGGTCGTCGATGTTCTCGTCGGCGATCTCGCGGCAGTTGCCGAGGGCGAGGTCGTCGTGGCCGTCCCCGTTGAAGTCCCCCGCGGCGAGGGCGTCGGCGGCGCTGTTGTCACTGCTCCAGCTCAGGCCGAACCTGTGCTCCTCCGTGCGGTAGTGGAAGAGCTGCACATGGGACTGGGTGTAGGGCTGGTTGCGGGTGTAGAAGGCGACGGCGAGCTCGGGGCGGCCGTCGGAGTCGAAGTCGCCGGTCGTCATGACCGGGGCGCGGCCGCCCATGCGGTCGCCCATGAGGGGCTCGGTCCGGTCGGCGAGCGGGTTGTAGTTGGCGACGACCCGGTCCTTGCCGCCGATCGCCAGGTCGATATCGGTGTCACCGGTGAAGTCGGCCGCGGCGAGGGCGTTTCCGTAGGCGGCCCGGGACGTCTCCCCGCGGGCCGCGGTGTTGGCCTCGCCGAAGCCGTCGGGGCCGCCGTACAGGACCGTGACGGACCCGGCGTCCGTCGCGGCGCCGATGTCCTCGCCGGGAGCACCGATCACGAGGTCGGCGTAGGCGTCGTCGTCGATGTGCGCGGAGACCACGGAGCCCCCGAAGCGGTCACCGGCCTCCGGAGTGCCCGGCACCTCGGCCGTGGACTGCGCGATACGCACGGTGCCGTGCGGTCCGGGGCCGTTGGCACCGCCGAACACGACGCTCACATATCCGGCCTTCGCCTTGCCGCCGACGGTGGCGCTGGGCACGCCGACGGCCAGGTCGGCGTAGCCGTCGCCGTTGAAGTCACTGGTGACCGGCGCGTCGGCGGGGGCCGCTGCGGCGGTCACCGCGAACGGAAGGGTGAGGCCGGTGGCGGCCAGGACGGTCGCGGTGGCGGCGACGGCGAGGGTGCGTGCACGGAGGGGCAACGGAGCTCCAACTCGTCAGGTGGGCGGCGGGAGTCCAGGTGTCCGCCGCGCTGATTCACCTGTGTGACATCTGGCCCCGGACAGGGGTTGCCCCGCCTTCCGCCTTCCGGTGTGAGCCGTCGGGGTTGCGGCCGGCCGCATGCACGGCACGGATCGCAACCCCCGGCACCTGAGAGCGCCCTCGCGGCCGGAGCCGCGACGGCCGTCAGGAGGTCTGGGCCTTCTCGTACAGGGCCTTGGCCACGTCACCGAAGTACGGGCCGAACATCTGGTTCGGCCAGAACACATAGCCGAAGCTGTTCACGGAGACCTGCACCCCGGTACCGGTGGACTCGTTGAAGCCGGTGAGCCAGGGGCCGCCGCTGGAGCCGCCCGTCATATTGCAGCCGAGCCCGTGGTCCTGGGTGAACAGGAAGTCCTTGGAGCTGTTGCCGCTGCAGTAGATGAGCTTCGTGCCGTCGTACGGTGCGGCGGCCGGGAAGCCGAAGGAGTACATCTGCTTGTTGTAGCCGCCGTTGAACTGGATCCCCTGGGCGCCGACGACCGAGGTGAGCTTCTGGCCGTTGAGCGGGGCGACGACCGCCGCGCCGATGTCGTTGTTGATGTCCTCCGTCGCTTCCCACTGCGGGGTGGTGAGCGTCTTGGCCGCCGCCCACTGACCGTGCGGCGCGTTGCCGTTGTTGTAGGCGGGCACGAAGACCCAGTTGGTGTGCCAGCTCCCCTGGTACTTCACACAGTGTCCGGCGGTGATGACGGTGCTGGCGTTCTGGCTCGTCACGGCGTTGCCGGTGCAGGAGGCGGTACGCCCCTGGAAGGTGAAGAAGACCCGGCCCGAGGTGGTGACGACGCTTCCGCCACCGGTCCACGGGCCACCGGCCTGCGGGAAGGCGGTGGGTGCGGCGGTGGGGGCGACGGTCGTCGACCGTCCGCCGGTCTCGGGGGCCTTGAGGCGGGTGGTGGCCCGTGAGCTCAGCAGCAGATCGAGCGGGGTGGCCGAGCGCATCCGCTCGGGGGTCCAGAAGGCGCGGGCCTTCTGCTGTTCGGCGGACGAGGCGGTGTGGGCCGCCGCCGAGGGCCCGGAGGCCGGTCCGGAGGATGCCGCGGTGGCCGCGGTCGAACTGAGGAGGCCGCCGGTGAGCAGGGCTCCGACGGCCAGCAGAACTCCCGTGGCGGTGCGATGGCGTCTCAC
Organism: Streptomyces cucumeris; assembly: GCF_024295805.1. Taxonomy (GTDB): domain Bacteria; phylum Actinomycetota; class Actinomycetes; order Streptomycetales; family Streptomycetaceae; genus Streptomyces; species Streptomyces cucumeris. The sequence goes on along the minus strand of NZ_JANCLX010000003.1, from coordinate 251,091 downwards.
GCATGACTCCTTCTGCCGTGCCGGGACGGATGAGGTCCGGGCAGGGTGGGGGAACGAAGAGCGGTGCGGACAGACCTGCGTGGGCAGGGTGCCACGGGAATCTTGACTTGTCAGGCGCGCGTCAACACCTTTCTTGGTCCGGTCGCCGTCGGTCCGGTGGGCGACAGCCGCCCAGGGGATCCGGTGGGCACCCGCCGCGACGCCGGTGCGAGCCGTGCGCCGGTGCCGGAAATCCGGAAAGGCCGTCGGTTCCCGTCGTTCCGCGGTCGAGCCGTGTCCGGGAAATGAGAAAGCGCGGTGAGATCACGGAAAAAGCACCGGCCGCAAACCGGGGCTTTTTCGGTCCGGCTGGAAGAACGGTCGAGGGTGACTCCGGAATTTCCCTCTCGACCCGGTGCCGATTCCGCCCTTCCTCCTCGCCACCGTCCCCGTAGTGCCTGCGGTGGGCGTGCAACCGCCCCCGCCAAGAGCAGGACTCGTCCGCACCTCAATTCTCACCTGGGGATCCTTCGAGATCGCGGTCCGGTCGCGCGCTGGAGGACCCAGGGGGAACGAGGGTGTGATCACCCGCGCACCCGGCTGCGCGGGGCGTGCTCCCGGCCGACTATACGAGGAATGGCGGGACGGTATTAACTTTCTTTGGCCGCGGGGAAGTTCCGGAATACCGGCGCACTTCCTGCTGATATCCCGTCATATTCAAGAACCCTGTGGGGAGGGATGAGATGCTGTCCGTCTTCGATTTGCTGAGGGATTGTTCCGACGATGCACGAGACGGTTCTCTGGGCACTGTTTCCGTTCTCCGGGACGGGCCCGGATACGCCGCCGCCCGGCGGACGTTCCTCGCGGCCGGTCTGGCGGCGCTGCCGGACGACCGGCCCGGATCGGGGTGGGTGCAGTTCAACATCCCCTGTGGCGCGGACGGCCGGGCCGGCCTCTACCGGAGACTCGCGGACGTGGCGCCCTCGTTGCTCGTCTCGGGCGCGGCCGTCAACTTCTTCTTCATGCACAAACCTCCGGGGCTGCGGGTCCGGTTCGAGGCGCCGGGTCCCGATGGACGTGACGCGCTGCGGCAGGAGTTGACCGCCCGGCTCGGCGGGGCGGGGGCATCGGCGCCGTCGTACGTGGTGTACGAACCCGAGACCTACCTCTTCGGCGGTCCCCGCTCCATGCCCCATGTGCACCGCCTCTTCACCGCCGACTCCCTGGCCTGGCTGGACCATCACCGCCGCACCGGGCACACCGGAGGGTCCGCCCCGGCGGACTGGCGGGTGTCCCTGTCGCTGCTGCGCGGGGTCTTCGAGGGGCTCGGCATCGTCGGCTGGGAACACCGGGGGGTGTGGGAGGCCATTCGCGAGGACACCGGGCGCCGGCTCACCGGCGGTCTGACCGCACCGGGCGCCCGGGCCGCCGCCGAGGGCATCCGCGCCTACTGGCGGGAGAGCGGGAACCCCGGGACGGCGGACGGCGCCGCGGAGGACCCGGCGGGCGGCCGGGGCCACCGGAGGGCACTGCGCCGGGCGGCGGGGGAGTGGCGGGAGGGGTACTTCGAATCGGGTGACGCCGTGCTCGGCCCCCGCCGTGCCGCCGCCTACGCCGTGATCTTCCACTGGAACCGCGCGGCGTTCTCCCCGGCACGGCAGAGCCTGCTCGCCGCGGCGCTCGCCGACGACCCCGGGAGCCGGGATGACTGAGCGGCGGACGTCCGGCGCTCCGGTCCGGCCCGCCGGGGAACACACCGCGCGGCTGGGCGGAACGGCCCTGCTGAGGCTCGCCGGGGTGCCGGTGGCGGCGTGGACCGGAGCGGGCAATCCCGGACTCTTCGCCCGGATCTCCGCCGACGCGCGCGCCCGCGCCGAACTGGCCGGGCGCGCCCGGAAGCTGGCCGGGGACCTCGGCACCCTGGTCGTCCCGGACCCGGAACTCGGCGCCGCGGAACGCCGGTCGGTGCTGGCCCTCAGACGTCGGCTGCACGCGGGCGCCACACCCGGCCCCGCGGACCAGCGGCTGCTGGACGCCTCGGCGGCGGTCCCGGCGGAGCTGGCGGCTGAGGCCGCGGCGCTCAGCCGCTGCCTGCGTGAGCTGGACCTCGGCGAACGCCTGCTGCGGGAGGCGGTGGCGCAGGAGTGGCAGCGTGCGGGAACGTTCATCTGGGAGCGGACCCGGTCCGCCCCCACCCTGCGCGGATTCCTCGACACCACCGCTCCGGAGCTGCTCACGGAGGCGGAACGGTTGCTGATGAAGGGCGAGTTGTGGCGCGACCGCCGACTGCGCAAGACGGGGGCGTACCTGTGGCGGATCCTGGCGCGGTCGGCGGCGAAGTCCACCCCGCGCGGATGGCTGGGCCAGATCGCCCCGCTCCCGGTTCTCGACAGCCCGGCCCCGGTTCTCCGTGGTGGTCCGCTGGGGGCGGACACGTCCGGGACCGCACTGCTGCCGTACGGCGTCACCGTGGCCGATCTGTCGGCGGAGACCGCGGAGAACGTCTTCCTGCTCCGTACCCGCCTCGCCGGTACCGATCTGGTGGGCGCTCCTCCCGGGACCCTGGTGGCCCCCGCGCCCCTGCAGTTCCTCTCCACCGGTCCGGCCGGACCGGCTCCGGATGTCCCCCAGGCCGCCGACGCCGTGGTGTGCTGCCAGGTCGTCGATCCCGCCGCGCCGGACCGGATGCGTGAGATCCGGCTGCGCCGCACCCGGCCGCTGCACGCCGTCCTCACCCTGCTGGCCGAGCGGCCGCGTTCACTCGGCGAACTGGAGTCGGCGCTGCTCGGAGCGGACGGAGCGTCCGGAGCGTCCGGAGCGGACGGGGCCGAACGGCGGCGGGCGGTGCTGCGCGGTTTCCTCGCGCATCTGCACGGCCTCGGTGTGCTCCAGGTCTGCGCGCCCCCGCACCGCCGCTGCGCGCGCTGGACCACCGCGTACCAGGTACGTGACGGTGCCCGGCTGCCCGGCGCGGGCGCGGCCCCGGGATGGTTCACCGACTCCCACCGCTCGGTCCGGGCAGAAGGAGCCGACGGGCCGGGGGTACCGGCCGACGCGGTCGCCACGGTCCGGGAAGGGCTGGCCATCGCGGCGCGGCTGGCCGGGCTGGCGCGGGCGGAGGGCCTCGCCCCGGCCACCCCGCGCTCCGCCGCCGCGCTCACCTCGCTCGGCGCGGATCCCCGCCCGCTCCGCGACGTCCTCGCCGAGGCGCTGGCCGCGCCCCCGGACACCGGGGCGGTGCCGGCGCACCGGCACCCGGGATGGTCCCCGGCGCGGACCGCGGACTCCGGCTACGGGCGGCTGCTCGCGCTGCTGGGCGACCGGGGCACCCGGCCCGGTGACGGCGGCCCGGTGGTCCTGGACCACCGGCTGCTCGACGGTTACGGGGCCCCGCCCGCCGACTCCGTCCTTCCGCACTGGCCCGTCGACTGCCTGCTGCGGCCCGCCGGTTCCGGGCCCGCGGTCCTGCAGAGCGCGTCCCCCGCGGGGGTGGCGGACGCCCGGTTCACCGACGCGCTGCACGCCCTGCACGGCTCCTACGACAACGTCGAGGGCTACCGGACGTTCCTGGAAGCGGTGGAACGCGTCGCCGGGGTGCGGTTCGTGGAGCTGCTGGTGCCACCGCTGGCCGACTTCGCGGCGAACGCGGTGCGCAGACCGCTCACCACCGGCTGGTGGACTGGGGACCCCGACCCCACCGCCTACTTCGGCACCGCCCGGCCCGCCGCCCGCTACCTCCCGCTGGACCGGATCACCCTGCGGTGGGAGGGGACACGGCTGATTGCGGAGGCCGACGGCCGTCGTATCGTGCCGATCCACCACGCCACCCGGGTCGCCCCGCCGCCCTACGGCACCCTGATGCGGCTGCTGCTGACCGCCGGACATCCGGGCACCACCTGGCTGCTGCGGCTGGACGGTCCGCTCGCGGCGCTCGGCCCGGTCCGGCACTGCCCCCGGGTGCGGACGGGTCCGCTGGTGATCGCCCCCGCCCAATGGCGGGTGGACCGGGCGCGGTTGTGGCGCCGGGGAGACGACGACCTCACACGGGCCCGGGGGCTGGCGGACCTGCGTGCGTCGGCCGGTCTGCCCCGCCATGTGTTCGTACGGTCCGGTCCCGGCGCCAAATCGCTCCCGCTGGACCTGGCCGCGCTCCCGGCGCTCGGCGCGATCGAGCGGCTCTGCGCCCGGGAGCCCGGGACCGAGCTGGTCTTCGAGGAGATGCTGCCGCTCCCCGGCGATCTGCCGGTCCGCGATCCGCTGCACGGCCGGTCCGGCACCGACCCCGCCGTCGCGGCACAACTGCTGCTCAGGCTTCCGCAGGACCGCGGTATCGACGAACTCGCCCGCTCCGCCGCCGCCGTGCTGTGCGGCGACACCGACGTCCCCGCGCCTCCCGCCGCCGGCGGGCCGGGCAGCGGGGCGGAACCCGTTCACTGAACAGAAAGGAATCCCCTCATGGAGACCATGGAGCTCCTCGACCTGGACAACCTCATCGACGACCTGGAGGCCAGGATCACCGAGACCCGGCTGCCGGACGCCGCGGCCGCCACCGTGCTCTGCGCGTCCAGCCTCCTCTGCGGCTCGGCCCTCTGCGGCTCGGCCCTGCTCTGTGTGACCGACCGCGGCTGAGTCCGTGCCGGATAGCCAGGACCAGCCGTCCGGCACCGCCAGGGCGGCTGGTTCCCCGAAGACGTCCGGCCACGGTGAGGTCGTCACACTCGCCGTGGCGCTGCTCGACACCTGGGCCCGGACCCGGACTCGGGAGGGCGGCGACCCGCCACCGGTGGCACCCGGATCCGGCGGTCCGGGGATCCCCGCCCTGGGCTGTCTGCTGAGGGACACCACGGGTGAACACGGCGCCGTGGTGCGCGGGGCCGTCGCGGCCTGGACCCGCACCGTCGGCGGCGGAGCGAATCACATGGGCCTGCACGACGGGGGGTTGAGCGGCACACTCGTCGGGCTGCGGCTGGCCGCCCGGATCCACCCGCCGCTGCACCGCGCCGCCGACCGGCTGCGCGACCATCTGCTCCGGGCCACGGCCGCCCGCCCGTGGCGCACCGAGGGCGTCCGGTTCGACGACCACGACCTGATCGTCGGCCCGTCCGGCACCCTCCTGGCGCTGCTCGCGGACGGTGTGACCGAGCTCCCGGCCCTCGCTCCGCTCGCCGGCCATCTGACGGCGCTCTGCGCGGACCGGGAACTGAGCCGTCTGCGGGTCGCCGGATACGCCGGACATCCTCGACTGGGCCGGCTCGAAGGCCGGATCAACACCGGTATGGGACACGGGGTGGCGGGCCTCACCGCCGCGCTCACCGCCCTGGTCCGTACGGTGGGCCCGGACCCCGCGACCGTCCGCGCACTGCGGCACACCACCCGGTGGCTGATCGGGCAGTCCTTCGACGACGCCCGGGCCATCCGCAGTTGGGACGACGCGGAACGGCACGGCCCCCCGCCGCCGGGGGCCCGCCCCCGCCAGGCATGGTGCTACGGCAACCCCGGCGTGTCCTGGGCGGTCTGGGACGCCGCCGACGCGCTCGGCGACCGGCGGTCGGCCGCATGGGCGGCCGACGCGTTCACCACCCTGGCCGACCACTACGACCCGGAGTTCCATCTCCACGGCGAGGACCCGTCCGATCTGCTGGGCCTCTGCCACGGCGCGGGAGGTGTGCTCGCCGTGGCCGACGCCTTCGCCCGGCACGCCGGGCTCCCGGCCGCCGCCACCCTCCGCGACGGGCTCAGCGCCCGGCTGCGGCAGCGATTGCCCCGGCTACGCGCACTCGGCATCCGGCCCGCGGGGCCACTGGCGGACGCCACCGGCCCGCTGTGCGCCCTGCTGAGCGCCGCCCACCCCGAGGCCCCACGGCTCTGGCAGCCCTGCTTCGGACTGCGGTGAACCGAGCCTCCCCGCCCCGCCCGGAGAGGGCAGGGCGGGGAACTGTCGTCATCTGTCTCACCGTCAAATTCCTTTTCCTGGCGCCTCTTTCCTCCTCTCGGGTCAACCTGACCGCCCCCGTGGCCCTCTTGTTCTTCGGTGGCCCTCGCACACCTGATCGGAGGGCCGGGAGCAAGGAGGAGAACTGTGCGCACGCACCGATGGAGAAACATCGCGCTGGCGACCGGCATCGCCGGGGTCCTCGCGTCCACGGGCGCCACCGCCGTCGCCGAAAACGGCACCTCGGCCACGCCACAGGTACCCGACCTGCGCGCCGATGTGAACCGGGACGGCTCCATCGAGGGCGCCACCGACACCGACGGCGAGAACACCTGGACCAGCCGGCGGGGCGCGATCGTGCTGCCGAACGTCGACGACGACGCCAAGCGCTGCCCGGTCAAGGACGCACGGGGAAGGCCGCTTTCGGACGCCAAGCTGGCCCGGTGCAACGACGCGTCGGACGCAAAGGTCAACGGCGCGCGCGACGCCGCCGACCTGGCCCGGCTCACGACCGTACCGCTGCCCCGGACCCCGGCGGGCAGCCACGGCACCGTCAAGACGGTCGGCACCGGCGCCAAGAAGTCCCGCCTGTTCATCAAGCGCGAGGGACGCTGGTCCCTGCTGCGGCCCACCGACCGGCTGTCCACGAAGGAGCTGCGCTCCGGTGTCGAGCTGGGCATCGAGGCGATCGACGTCGTGCGCGACGCGCGGAAGTGGAACGGAGAGGTGAAGGTCCGCTTCACGGTCACCGCCAGCGGCACGTCCCGCTCCGACGACGTCGTGCTGCGCACCGCCCCCGTGCTCACCCACCACCACCTCCAGCGGGCCGAGGAACTCCTCGTCACCAAGGTGTCCGGCGGCGGCGACTACGGCCGCGCCCAGCGAAAGTTCGTCAAGGACCTGGCCGAGCAGGCGAAGAAGGCCGGGATCAGCAAGCCCCTGACCACCTTCACCAAGTACGGCGACGTCTGGGCGCAGGACTTCGTCGAGCCCGCGTACGCGAGCATGCCGGGTCCGGGGGGCAAGCAGCAGGTGATGCGCGTCCTGATCCGCTCCGCGCAGCCCGACCGGGAGGCCGGGCGCGAGCTGTTCGAGAAGTTGCGCGGTCCGGATGTGGGCGTGGTCCAGGTCAGCGGGGTGGAGAACGACGAGGGGTGGACGCTCAACTCCATGGGCAACCTGGAGACCATCCCGCCGTACACCCTGGGCGGCAAGAGCTACCCCGCCGGGCGGATCATCCAGGGCTACCGCGCCGACACCGGCATCAAGCCCGCCAAGGCGATGCGTACGTTCCTGTCCTCCCAGGGCGCGCAGGCGCCGCTGCTGCTCGACACATCCTGGCTCTCGGTCGGGCACGTGGACGAGTTCATCCAGTTCCTGCCTTCGGACACCGAGCGCGGCTGGCGGATCGGCGTCGCCGACCCGGCGGCCGGTATGGAGCTGTTGCGCAAGGCCAAGCGGGACGGTCACGGCGGCGAGAAGATGTTCTCCGTGCCGCGCTCCGCCGACATCCCGGCGCCCAAGGAGACCATCGACAAGGTCCTCGCCAAGGCCACGTTCCGCTCCGACAACAAGCTGGCGGCCGCCCGCATCAAGGCGAACCTGGACATCCTCAAGCGGGAGACCGGCATCACCGACGCGGAGATCGTCAAGGTTCCCGGCCTGTACATGCGCGACGACGAGCGTGGCAGCCTCAGCGGCAGCCGCAAGCTGCGGCGCATGGGCCCCGATACGCTGCGCCGGTTCAGCCAGCTCGGCGGTGACGACAGCCGTGCCGACGGCCGTGCCGAACGCGGTGCCACACGGCAGGCCGCCGTCTCACGGAAGAGCGCCTATATCCCCGGTGCGGTCAACGGCGTCCTGCTCAGCCCGACGCGCTACCTCGCGCCCCGGCAGTGGGGCCCGGTCATCGGCGGCCGGGACATCTTCACCGAGGCCGTGAACTCCGTCTACGCGAAGGCGGGCTTCACCACGTCCTACATCGACGACTGGTACACGTACCACATCGGCATGGGCGAGGTGCACTGCGGCACCAACACACTGCGTGACGCCACCGCGCCGTGGTGGCCCACGGCGTAGGGCCTTGCCCCGGGAAACCGGCGCGCCGCCATGGGCGCCGGTATCCCGGTCGTGCGGGGCCGCATGCCGGTGGTGCCTACCGTTCCGGGTGCCGTCCCAGGGGTCGGTCCTGGATGAAGTGGCTCGGTCTGCCGTCCCGTGAGACCAGCCGCCCCCGCTGCGCCGCTCCGGCACGGGGCATGAGGGTCCAGCTACCGTCGGCGCGGCGCAGGGCGGACGCGTGCCAGGGGGTGGTCCAGGCATCGGGCGCGTCGAGGAGGCGGATGCCGAATTTGGTGGCGCCGACCGGCTGCGGGTGGATGGACAGGCGTACGGAGTGCGGATGGTGGTCGGCGACGAGGTCACCCCATGCGCGGCTGCGCCGGATGACTCCGTAGGCCCGCTGCCGGCAGCGGCGTTGGAGGGCGGAGCGGGTGCCGGGGTAGTCGGGGGTGTCCTCGACGAGGAAACGGGTGATGCCGCGGTAGAGGGCGAGGGTGTCGTCGTCCCTGCGGACGTCGGCGCGCAGCGATTCCAGGGCGGGGGCGTACTCCGCGTCGACGTGGGCGCGTCTGGCGTCGTGCGGGAGGTCGCCGAGGACGTCCCGCAGATCGAAGACGGACAGCCGCTCCAGGCCGAGTCGGCGGATGAGGGCGCGGAGTTCGTCCGCGTAGGCGTCGACGTGGTGGTCGGGTACGTCGATGAGGTCGCTGAAGACATGGCCGTCGGAGCAGATCACCATACGCGCGCCGGGCGGATGGATCCGCGCGATCCGTGTGCACAGGGCGTCGAGGAAGGTGAGGGAGAGGCGTTCGCCCATATCGGGGAGGTGGCCGAGCACCTTGGCGGGGTTGGGGGACTTGCAGGGGAAGCCCGGCAGGGTGAAGCGGACCGGGGCGCCCGCGCGGACGAAGTCGGTGATCTGGCGGAGCTGGTGCGGGAACATCGCGGGGGAGACGGTGTCCCGTCCGGTCGTCCGGTGGTGGGGCAGGAGCAGGCTCAGGATCGCGGCGCCGGTGTCCGTGGCGAGGGTGGTGGGCGCGGTGGTGGACGGCATGGAGTTCCTCCGGGAGGCATACGGGCGGGAGGCATACGGGCATGACGGCGCGCGCCGTGCCGCGGACGCGGCCGGGCGCCGTCGGTCGGACGGAGTGTCCGTCGGATGCGGTGTCGGCCGGACGGGGTGTCAGCCGGACCGACGCGGAGCGGGCGGCGGTGTCACAGGCGTCGGTCGTAGTGGACGGGCAGATGGAGGGCGCCACGGCCGAGGACGGCCGGGATCCACTCGATCCGCGCGTCGTCGACGGCAAGCCGCAGTCCGGGGAGACGGGTGAGCAGGGTGCCGAGAGCGACCCGTAGTTCGGCCCGGGCGAGTGCCGCGCCCGGGCAGAAGTGGATGCCGTGGCCGAAGGCGAGGTGGGGGTTGGGGCTGCGGCGGAAGTCGAGGGTGTCCGGGTGGGGGAAGCGGCGCGGATCGCGGTTGGCCGCGCACAGCGAGACGATCACGGAGTCACCGGCCGGGACCCCGGTTCCCTGGAGGTCGCTGTCCTCGTCGAAGAAGCGCCAGGTGGTGAGTTCGAAGGCGCTGTCGTAGCGGAGGAGTTCCTCGACCGCGCCGGGGAGGAGCGCCGGATCCTCCCGCAGGGAGGCCAGTTGCTCCGGGTGGCGGAGGAGGGCGATCAGCGCCGTGGTGATCTGGTTGGTCACCGGCTCCTGGCCCGCCACCAGCAACTGGAAGATCATGGAGTCCAGCTCCTCCGGGGACAGTTCACCACGGTCCCGGGCCATGACCAGGCGGCTGAGCAGGTCGTCGTCCTCCCGCGCCCGCTTGTGCGCGACGATGTCGGCGATATAGCCCTGGAGGCCGTGCAGCCGCGCCTCGTACCGCGGCCGTCCGGGGTCGGTGGGGCCGACCGGCTGGACGACCTTGCCCCAGTCGCGGTCGAACCGGGCCGCGAGCTCCCGCGGGAGGCCGATCACCTCCGCCAGGACCTGGAAGGGGTAGTCGGCGGCGAAGCCGGTGACCAGGTCGGCGGGGCCGGTCGCGGGCAGGGCGTCGACGAGCGCGTCGGCCATCTCCTGGAAGCGGGGGAGCAGCCGTTCGACGCGGCGCGGGGCGAACGCGTCGGTGACCAGGCGCCGCATATGGGTGTGGCGGGGCGGGTCCTGGTGGAGGAGGTGCACCTGGAGCTGGGAGTGCTGCGGCTCCGGCATGATCGAGGCCCGGGCGCGCCAGCGGTCGTTGCCCCGGTCGTGGTTCTTGCCCAGACGGTCGTCGTTGAGCGCGGAGTGGGCGGCCTCGTAGCCGGTGACGAGCCAGGCCCGCACTCCGCTGGGGAAGAGGACACGGTGCACCGGGCCCGCCTCGCGCATCCGCTCGTAGAGGGGATACGGGTCGGCCTTGTAGGGGCAGCCCATCAGCGGCACGGGTCCGGTCCGGGGGTCGTCCGCGGTCCCGGGCTCCTGGATGGTCATGAACGGGGCTCCTTCACAAGGCGGTTGGATGATGTCCCGGGCTCGGCTGCGGTGCGGCCGGTGGTGCCGGCGCCGGACCACGCGAGCAGCGGTACGGCGAGGAAGGCGGACGCGGCGGCCAGGGCCAGCCCCGCGCGTGCCCCGCCGCTCAGCCCCCAGGCGGCCGTCGCCAGGGCCGGGCCGAGGGTGAAGCCGAGGCTGCGGGCGAGCTGCACGGTGGATCCCACGGTCGCGGCCCGGTCCGGTGGGGCGGTGCCCATCACCAGGGCCTGGGTGGGGCCGCCGTTCAGCCCCATTCCGGCACCGGCCAGCGCCAGCCGCCACGCCACCTCCGGCGGCGTCCAGCCACCGTGCGGCAGGAGCAGCAGCAGGAGCAGTCCGGTCGTGGTGAGCGAGGCACCCGCGACCGCGATCCGCCGGGGGCCGTACCGGTCGGCGAGGCGTCCGCCGAGCGGTCCGGCCAGCCCCATGCCCAGTGGGAAGGCGAGCACGGTCAGTCCGGTCCTCGTGGCACTGAGACCGGTGTCCCGCTGGAGGTGCAGGGCGACGACGTAGTGCATGGCCGCGAATCCGGCTGCGAGGGCCAGTACGGCCCCGTGGGCCCGGAACAGCCCCGCCGTGCGCAGTACTCCGGTGACCGGACGCCCGCCCGTCCCGCGCAGCCACCACCACAGCGGCGGCACGGCGACCGCCGCGAGCAACAGCCACCACGCGCCGCGCGGTGCCCGTGTCAACGCCAGCACCAGTACACCGACACCGGTGGCCACCAGCAGGGCGTCCGCCATGGACCGGCGATCGGGCGGCCGTGGTCCGGCGTCCCGGGGCAGCACCCGCCAGGCCACGGCCAGGGCCAGCGCACAGAACGGAATCTTGACCAGGAAGACGGAGTGCCAGCCCCAGTGGTCGATCAGCAGACCGCCGAGGGCGGGCCCGGTCACCGCGCCCAGCGGGCCCAGGGTCGCCGGTACGCTCATGGCGCGGCCCCGCCGCTCCGGTCGCACCGACCGGAGCGCCAGCACCGGCATCAGCACGAACAGCACCGCGCCGAAGCCCCCTTGCGCGAGCCGGGCGGCGATGAGCCAGCCGGTCCAGGGAGCGGCCGCGGCCAGGAGGCCGCACAGCGCGAAGCCGGTGGTGGCGGTCAGCGTGGCGGAGCGCGCCCCCACACCGTCCAGCCACCGGCCGACCGGCAGCAGCAGGGACACCACGGAGAGCTGATAGGCCAGCATGGCCCACTGGGCGGTCCCCGCGGACACCCCGAAGCTGTCGGCGATGTCCGCCAGCGCCACGTTGACGATGTTCATATCGAGCATTGCCACGAACGACAGCGCGCCCGCCAGCGCCACGAGCACCCAGCGGTCCTCGCTGACGGGCGCGTCGTCCGCGCGCTGTTTCCCACCGGGACTCCGGCGTATCACTCTTCGCTCCCCGAGGTCAGTGAGCAGGGCTGCCGGACGGCACCGCGCTGTTATCGGCCCCGGCCGGGGTCCGGTGGTCGAAGGCGATCAGCGGATCCCCGGTCAGCGGATGGTCGACGACGGCCGCGCGCACCCCGAACGCCTCGGCCATCAGGTCCGGGGTGAGCACCTCCCGCGGTGGTCCGGAGGCGATCACGGATCCGGCGTGCAGCACGTGCAGCCGGTCGCAGACGGCGGCGGCCGCGTTGAGGTCGTGGAGCGAGACCAGTGTCGTACGGCGCTGGGCGCGGAGCAGGGCCAGCAACTCCACCTGGTGCCGGACGTCGAGGTGGTTGGTCGGCTCGTCCAGCACCAGGACGTCGGGGTCCTGGGCGAACGCGCGGGCCAGCAGCACGCGTTGGCGCTCGCCCCCGGACAGCGCGGTGAACCGCCGTCCGGCCTGGTCCGCCATCCCGACGTCGGCGAGGGCCCTGGCGACGATGTCCCGGTCCCCGGCATCCTCCCCGGCGAAGGCCCGCTTGTACGGTGTGCGGCCCATCACCACGACCTCGCGGACGGTGAGTTCGAAGTCGGCGCCCCGCTCCTGGGGCAGGGCCGCCACATGCCTGGCCGATTCGGCCGGAGCCATCCGCCCGATGTCCTGACCGGCGAGCAGCACCCGCCCCGCGCTGGGTTTCACATGCCGGTACACGGTACGCAGCAGGGTGGACTTGCCACTGCCGTTCGGCCCGACCAGACCGGTGATCTCACCCTCGGCCGCGATCAGCCGGGCACCCGCCACCACGGTGCGGCCGGAGTAGGCGACCCGCAGGTCCTCGATGTCGATCCTCAACTGTCGGCCCCCAGCCGTCGGTCCAGCAGATACAGCAGCGCGGGCGCCCCGATGAGCGAGGTGACCACGCCCACCGGCAGCTCCTGGGTGTCCATGGCCGTACGGCAGACGAGGTCCACGACCACCAGCAACAGCGCGCCGAACAGCGCCGAGACCGGCAGCAGCCGACGGTGGTCGCCACCGATCACCAGACGGCAGGCGTGCGGGACCATCAGGGCGACGAACGCGATGGCGCCCGAGACGGCGACCAGCACCCCGGTCAGCAGACTGGTGAGGGTGAACAGTTCCCGGCGGAGCCGGGCGGGGTCCACTCCGAGTCCGGCCGCCGTCTCATCCCCCATGACCAGGGCGTTCAGCCCCCGGGCCCGTGCCTGGAGCCACAGTGCCGTGACCGGGACGGCGACGGCGGGCGCGGCGAGCAGTGGCCAGTTGGCCCCGCTGAGACTGCCCATCAGCCAGAACAGCACACTGTGCGTCTGCTGTTCGTCCCCGGCCTGCAGCACGAGATAGCTGGTGAAGCCGGAGAGGAACTGGCCGATCGCCACCCCCGCCAGCACCAGCCGCAGCGGTGCGAACCCTCCCCGGCGCCGGGCCACCGCCCACACCAGTGCGAAGGTGGCGAGGGCTCCGGCGAAGGCCGCGCCCGACAGACCGAGCCCCAGCGCCCCGCCCGTGCCCAGGCCCAGCACGATCGCGGCGACCGCCCCGAGGGACGCGCCGTTGGAGATGCCCAGGAAGTACGGATCGGCCAGCGGGTTGCGGACCAGGGCCTGCATCGCCGTTCCGATGAGGCCGAGCCCGGCGCCCACCAGCGCGGCCAACAGCGCCCGTGGGAAGCGCAGTTGCCAGACAATCAGGTCGTTCGTCCCCGGCCGTGGCGCCTCACCGGACAGCCGCCGCCACACCACGCCCCACACCTCACCGGGCGGGATGGACGTCGATCCCCAGGCCACCGCCGCGGTCAGCGCGGCCAGCAGCGCCACACCGAGGACGACGGCCAGGGACCCGGCCCGCAGACCGCGCGCCGGTGTGGGTACGGCACGGCGCTCCAGCAACGAGGTCACGAGGTGGCGGCCTGGTCCGGGTGGAGGGCAGCGGCGATCTCCTGGACCGCGTCGGCGTTGCGGACCCCGGCGATGGTGGTGCGCTCGGAGCCGATGCGCAGGAAGTGCCCGCGCTTCACCGCCTTCAGACCCTTGGTGGCGGCATGGGACCGCAGCCACTTCTCGGCCTCGTCGAACGCCTTCTCGTTCGCCGCCTCGCTGCCCCGGTTGCGCACCCCGAGCTGGATCCAGTCGGGATCCTTGGCGATGACGTCCTCCCAGCCGACCTGCTTGAAGTCGCCGTCGCAGCCGGCGAAGGCGTTGCGGGCCCCGGCCAGGGTGATCACCGCGTTGGCGATCTGGCGGTTGCAGACGACCGTGGGCTGCTTGGTCCCGGCGTCGTAGTCGAAGAAGAAGTACGTGGGCCGCTTCTCCTCCGGGACAGCGCCGACCGCCTTCCGGACCGCCGCCACCTTCTTCCGCATCCCGGCCACGAGTTCCTTCGCCTTCGGGCCGGTGCCGGTCACCGCGCCGAGGGAGGTGATGTCGGTCTCTACGGCCGACAGGTCGGTCACCGGGCCCTTGCGCTGGGCGGCGCAGGCGGTGGACTTCAGATAGATGTGTTTGATCCCGGCCGCCTTGAACTCCTCCTCGGTCGGCAGATCACCCATCCCACCGCCCATGTTCATCGACGCGAAGGTGTCGATGTAGAGATCGGCGCCCGATCCGAGCAGCTTCTCCTTCGGGATCACCTGCTTGCCGAGCACCTTCACCCGCTGCGCCCGGGCGTCCAGCGCACCGGGCAGTGTCCCCTTGCCGGGCGGGAAGCCCGTGCCGATGACCTTGTCCCTGACACCGAGGCGCAGCAGCAGTTCCAGACCGGAGGCGTTGCTGGTGACGATCTTCTCCGAAGGGCCGGAGAAGGTGGTCCTGGCACCCGCGCAGTCGGTGACGGTGACCGGGAAGTCACCCGGCCCCGCCTGGTCGGCGCCCTCGTCCGCGGTGTCCTTCTTCCCGCCGCCGCAGCCCGTCGCCAGCAGACCTGCCAGCACGACGGCGGTTGTACCGCCCCACACACGAGAACGCATCGAACTCCCCAGCTTCCACTCGGTACGCGGGTGCGTCTCCGGCACCCGGTCCAGAAGTCGGACCGGACGCACGGTGAGTTCCCGGCCCGGTGGCAGGAGATCGGACGGATCCGCCCGGAGGCCGGGCGGATCACCGAGAGGATGGGGCGGTTCGCCGAGGTGACCGGACGGTCACCTCACCACCGCGACGGCCTTGACCGCCCCGCTGCGCTCGAAGTGCAGGGTGAACGGCACGGTGTCGCCGACGCGCCACCCCGCCGCGGACGTCAGGGTCACATCCAGGCCCTCCGGCGACATGGACAGCACACCACCGGCCGGCACGGTGGCCGATGTGACCTCGGGGGTGGAGGTGGCCCGGCTGCCGGCCGGGGGAGGACGCCGCAGGGTGATCTTCCCGCCGGTGGCCGGGGACGTCACCTTGAGCAGCCGGTCGTCCGCGCCACCGCGGTTGGTGACCACGAAGAGGGCCGCGGTCTCCGCTCCGGGGTCATAGGGCAGGAAGACCCGCCCGCTGGACACGGAGATCCGGGCCGGGCTGCCCGCCTTCCCGGCCGCGACCCAGATCGTCAGCGCGCTCAGGGCCACGGTGCACACGGCCACCAGGACCAGCGCGGGGTACAGGGCGCCGAGCACCCGGCCGCGGGTCGGCCGCCAGGGGGACTGCTCCGTCATCGGGTGGACCTCCGGGCGGGTGAGGGCTGCCAGCCGCGCAGCCGCAGGCTGTTGCCGACCACCACCAGTGAGCTGACCGACATCGCGGCGGCGGCGAGCATCGGGTTGAGCAGGCCGACCATGGCCAGCGGCACGGTGACCACGTTGTAGCCGAACGCCCATACGAGATTGGCGCGGATGGTGCCCAGCGCACGCCGGGCCAGCAGTACCGCGTCCGCCAGCACCTCGATCTCCCCGCGCACCAGCGTCACATCGGCCGCGCCGATGGCCACGTCGGTGCCGCACCCCATGGCGATGCCGAGATCGGCACCGGCGAGCGCCGCGGCATCGTTCACCCCGTCGCCGATGACGGCCACCCGGTGGCCCCGTTCGCGCAGGTCCCGTACCAGGTCGGCCTTGTCCTCGGGGGAACAGCGGGCGTGCACCTCGTCGATGCCCAGCTCCCGGGCGACGGCCCGGGCGGGGGCCTCCCGGTCGCCCGTGGCCAGCACCGGCCGGACACCCAGGCGCCGCAGCCGGTCGAGGGCCCGGTAGCTGCCGGACCGTACGACGTCCCCGACCTCGATCACCGCCGCGGCCACCCCGTCCACCCGGACCAGGACCGAGGTGTGCGCGGCCTCCTCCGCCGCGTCCACGGCCGCCGTGAGGACCGCGGGCAACTCGCCCTCCGGGGACGCGATCTCCACCGAGCATCCCTCGACACGACCACGCACCCCCTGCCCCGGTACCGCCCGGAAGTCATGCACCTCCGGCAACGACGCCTCGGGCAGGGTCCGCCGGGCGTACGCGGCGATGGCCCGGCCCAGCGGATGTTCCGAGCCCTGCTCGACGGCACCGGCCAGCCGCAGCACCGCCTCCTCGCCCGGTTCCCCGGGGACGGCCGTGACCCGGGTGACGCTCATATGGCCGGAGGTGAGCGTGCCGGTCTTGTCGACCACGATCACATCCAGGTGCCGCAGCCCCTCCAGCGCCCGCGGACCGCTGACGAGGACGCCCAGTTGCGCCCCGCGGCCGGTGGCGGCCATCAGCGCGGTCGGTGTCGCCAGACCCAGGGCGCACGGACAGGCCACGACCAGGACCGCGACGCACGCGGTGATCGCGGCCTGCGGATCGGCCCCGGCGCCGAGCCAGAAGCCGAGCACCGTGACCGCCAGCGTCAGCACGACCGGCACGAAGACACCGGCGACCGCGTCGGCCAGCCGCTGCGCCTTCGCCTTCCCCGCCTGCGCCTCGGTGACCAGCCGGGTGATCCGGGCGAGCCGGGTGTCCGCCCCGACCGCCGTGGCGCGGACGAGCAGCAGCCCGCCGGCGTTCACGGCACCGCCGACCACCGCCGACTCCGGCCCCACCTCGACCGGTTCGCTCTCCCCGGTGACCAGGGACAGATCGACGGCCGAACTGCCCCGCACCACCTGTCCGTCGGTGGCCACCCGCTCCCCGGGACGGACCACGAAGACCTGACCGGCCCGCAACTCCTCGATGGGGAGCAGCCGTTCGGAGCCGTCGTCCTCGCGGACCGAGACCTCCTTGGCGGCGAGTTCGGCCAGCGACCGCAGCGCCGCCCCCGTACCCCGCCGGGCCCTGGCCTCCAGATACCGCCCGGCCAGCACGAACAGCGGTACGCCCACCGCCGCTTCGAGATAGATATGCGGTACGCCGTCCGACACCGAGGGCACCAGGCTGAACGGCATCCGCATCCCGGGGTCGCCCGCACCGCCGAGGAAGAGCGCGTACGCCGACCAGGAGAACGACGCCAGCACACCCAGCGACACCAGGGTGTCCATGGTGGCCGCGGAGTGCCGCAGCCCGCGTGCCGCCCGCAGGTGGAACGGCCACGCCCCCCATACGGCAACCGGCGCGGCCAGTACGAAGCACAGCCACTGCCAGTTGCGGAACTGCCATCCGGGCACCATCGACAGGACGAGGACGGGCACCGAGAGCAGTGCCGTGATCAGCAGCCGCTCACGTTCCCTGCGTGCCTCCCCGGCCTCCGGCGCACCGCCGCCCTGGTCGTGGCGCCGCCCCTCCGGCGGTTCGGGGAGTGCGGCCGTGTACCCGGCCTTCTCGACCTCCGCGACGAGTTCCGCGGCGCGGATCCCCGGCGGATGACTCACCCGGGCCCGGCCGGTGGCCAGGTTGACGCTCGCCGTCACCCCGTCCAGCCGGCCGAGTTTCTTCTCCACGCGCTTCACACAGGCCGCGCAGGTCATCCCGCCGACGGTCAGATCGGTCGTCACCGATTCGGTCACCGCGTCGGCGCTCATCGGCCGTCCCCTCCGTGCATACCGCCCATGCCGCCCCCGCCGCCGTCGTCGTCCCCGCCACCGCTCGTGCTGCTGTGCATCCCGGGCGCGACGGGACCCGCGGAGGCCCCGACGGCGTAGGACCCCACGAACACCAGGGCCAGCAGCAGGAGGAAGCCGCAGAGCGCGGGCGGCGGAACCAGCTTCCGCGGCGGCGCGCCCGCGCCGGAGGGGGATTCTCGGGAGTCGTCCATCACCGGTCTCCAGATCGCGTCGTACGGCATCGGTCGGATCATGCCGTACCGCAACAGGAGTCGTATCGGACATCGAATGAGTTCCCGGGCCGTCCTGTGGCGCGGATCACAGCGCGTCCGGTGCCTTCCCGGAAAAGTCCCCGGAAAGGCCGACGGCCGGCACCCCAGGGGAGTAGGTGCCGACCGCCGGGTCTCGGGGGCGCCGAGTCAGACGCCGGCCTCGGCGGCGTCGGGGCCGGCGTCGGCGATCCACGAGCCGTGGATCCCGGACGGGACCCTGCGGGGCAGTTCCACGGTGGCGACGGGGGTGTCCGACAGGGCCGACGCGTCGAGGATCAGAAGCTGTGAGGCGTCCTGTTCCAGGTCGCTGACGACCGTGAGCAGATAGCCGTCGTCCTCCCGGGTCGCGCCCGCGGCCGGGACGAAGACGGCCTCGCCGGGCATCCGGCCCGGGCCCATCGGCACCAGCTCCCGCGCTCCGGTGGTGTGGTCGTACTTGACGATCGCGTACTCGCCGAGTCCCGAGCCGGGGAAGGCCACCGCGTAGTCGAAGCGGTGGGGCGCCCCGGTCATGTCCTCGTTGATGGACGGGAACTCGGTGACGAAGTCGTCGACCGTCTCCTCCACCGCCCGGCCGGTCGCCGGGTCGAGGATCCAGCGGTGCGCCGTGGCGCCGACCATCGGCTCGGTGGCATAACCGGGCGCGCCGGTCCACCACTTCCATGTCTGCTCCCAGGCGCCGCGGTCGTAGCGCGGACCGGTCAGCACGATCCGGCCGCGCTCGTCCTCGTAGGCGTTCGCCACGTGCAGGAGGGCACCGGGCTCCACCTCGAACCACCGGACCGTGGCGGGACCGGAGCGGGGCATCACACCGATGCGCGGGGTGTAGGTGTCGCTCCAGCGGTAGGGGATGCCGGACTGTTCCGCCGGGTTGAAGACGATCGGCAGATCGAGCCAGACGACGTGCTGCCGGGTGAGCCCGAAGTCGTGCATCAGGGACGGTCCCGCCCCGTCCACGGTCTCGGCGCGGACGATCGCGCCCGCCGCGTCGGCCACGTAGTAGGTCAGGTGCGGCGGGAAGGGGCCATAGGCGAAGAAGTGCAGTTCACCGGTGGCCGGATCGGTCTTGGGATGGGCCGTCATCGCGGTCTTCAGCGTGCCGCCGAAGTCGAACGCGCCGACGGTGTCGAGCTCCGGGGTCATCTCGTACGGCAGGCTCGCCTCCTGGAGCGCCAGGATCCGGCCCGCGTGTTCGATGACATGGGTGGCGGCCTCGCTGACCTTGAGGTCGGGGACACCGCTGGCACTCAGGTAGGGGACCCCGTCGAGGGCGAGTGTGCGGACCCAGCGGTTGCGGTACCACTCGGCGCGACCGTCCCGCAGCCGCACACCGTGGATCATGCCGCTGCCCTTGAACCAGTGGGTGGGGGTGTAACCGGGCTTCGGGTTGTGTCCGTTGCGGAAGTAGCGGCCGTTCAGCTCCGGGGGAAGGGTGCCGTGGACGGTCAGCCCGTGCGCGGTGACCTCGTCGACGACGGGGGTGTAGTGCCCGGAGACGTACGGCTTCGCGGCCGGCCCCGTGGTGGGGCGCTCGGCGGTGGTCGTGGTGGGGTGCTCGGTGCTCATGACTGCTTCTTTCCGGTGAGGGCGAACAGTGCGGTGAGGGCGGCGAACGCGGCGACGAGCGCCGCGGTCAGGAAGGCGGTGCCGAAGTCGGTGGCCGCCGGTGCCACGGCGGTCATCAGGGCCAGGCCGAGTGCTCCGCCGAGCTGCCGGGTGGTGTTGACCAGCCCTCCGGCCAGGCCCGAGTCGGCGGCCGGTACCCCGTCGGTGGACAGCGCGGTCAGGCGGACGAAGGCGATGCCGAGGCCGGCGCCGATCAGCAGTGAGGGTCCGAGCAACTGCCCGGTGAAGGAGGGGATCGTGAACGGGCCGTGGTCGGGGCCCAGCGAGAGCCAGACCAGTCCGCCGGTGAGGACGGTCAGTGCTCCGGCGGTGCTCGCCCGGACGGGCAGCCGGGGCGCGGCCATCGAACCGGTGACGACGGCGAGTGCCAGGGGGAGTTGGGTCAGTCCCGCGGCCAGCGGGCTGTAGTGGAGGACCCGCTGCTGGTAGAGGGGGAGGAAGGAGAAGAGGCCGACGAAGACCGCGCCCAGCAGCGTCATGGTGAGGTTGGCCGCGGCGACCTTGCCGGTCCGCAGCAGCCGTGGTGGGACGAGCGGGGTACGGGCCCTGGTCTGCTGCCGGGCGAAGACGGCGAGGAGCAGCAGCCCGGCGGCCCCGGCGAGGACGTTCCGCGTGGTCAGGGCGTAGACGACGGCGGTGAGGGAGACCGTGGAGATGAGCGCGCCCAGGATGTCGACCGCACCGCCGGTGGCCCGGCCCGGCGGGACGACGATGAGCGTGGCGACCAGGGAGAGGGCGGCGATCGGCACCTGGACCAGGAACACCGCGGGCCAGCCGTAGAGTTCGGTGAGCAGTCCGCTCAGCAGGACGCCCACGGCTCCGCCCGCCCCTGAGACCGCACCCCAGATCCCCAGTGCCCGGCCCCGGCCGGGCCCCGGCGGGAAGGTGCCCAGCAGCAGGGAGAGCGCGGCGGGAGCGAGGAGGGCCGCGCCCACCCCCTGGACGGCGCGGGCCGCGATGAGCAGCGGTGCCGAGCTGGTGAGGCCCGCGACCAGCGAGGCGAGCGCGAAGACGGTCATCCCGGCGGTGAACATCCGCCTGCTGCCGACCAGATCGGCGAGACGGCCGCCGACGAGCAGCAGGGCGCCGAAGGCGAGGACATAGGCGTTGACCACCCAGGACAGCGCGGTGGGCGACAGCCCGAGACCGGCGCTGATCGAGGGCAGGGCCACATTGACGATCGAGGTGCTCAGCACCACGAGGAACTGCGCGGTGGCGAGTGCCACGAGGGCCGGGCCCTGTCGGGTGGTCGTGGCGTCCGCCCCGCGCCGCGGCGTCGCCGGGCGCGCGGCCCGTGGTGTGTGCGATGGCTGCCGCGTCATCGTCGCCATATCCCCTCCCCGAGAAAGAGTGATTGATCACTCACTAAGTGACTCAAAGAAACGGCCGCGCCTTTCGCGGCCGTTCGCGCCGTGTCAGAAGTGCCGGATACCGGCCAGCAGCGTCCTCGTCCAGGGGGCGTCCACCTCGGTCGCCCCGATGGACACCGTCACATTGCACAGGAAGCCCCGCGCGAAGAACTCCTGGACCGGCTGGTCCGCGGCGCCCGAGGCGGATCTGACGTACTCCACCAGGCGGGCGTACAGCGTCTGTACGGCCTGTCTGATCGCCGGTTCGCTGGCCGCGCAGTTCGCGTGCATCAGGACCCGCAGCAGATCGTCCCGGTCGGCGATGAGGTGTGCGTAGGCCAGCCCCATCGCGTCCAGCACCGCTTCGGGCTCGGCGCTGCCGACCTCCGCGGCCGCCTCGGCCAGCCGCTCCCGGATGAGGCGCGAGCAGTCCTCGACGACCGCGACGAACAGCGACTCCTTGTCGGGGAACAGCCGGTAGAGATACGACTGCGAGATCCCCGCCCCCTTGGCGACCTCCGTGGTGGAGGTGCCGTAGTACCCGCGGGCCGCGAAGGCGCCGGCCGCCGTGGCCAGCACCTCGCCGCGTCGTGTGTCCGCGGTGGAGAGTCGGCGACTTGGTGTCGTTCCCATGTGAGTAATAGACCACTCACACCTATGGAGAGTCAACCCCCGCCCGCGTAATCCCTCCAACTCTCCGGGATCAGCGCACGGTTCCGTTCCACTGACAGACCGTGCGCCGGGGCAGCCCGGGAAGCGCGGTGCGCCCGGTGCACCACAGCAGGGTGGCGAAGGGCTCATGGCCTGACGGCGCGTCGGGGAAGATGCGCCGCACGGCCGCCGCGCAGAGTTCGCCGGGCGGGGACCAGGGGATGCCGAGGGCCCGGGTGATGTCGTCGGTGTGGAGGACGAGTTCGGTGATCCCCATGGCGGCGAAGCCACCGGCGTCGGAGTGACCCCAGGGGTGCCAGGCGCGTACGTCGGGCGGTGTGTCCCGGACGGTGGAAGTGAGGAGGGTGGCGGCGATGCGCAGCCCCTCCACGCAGTCCGCGACGGGCGCCTGGGGGTCGAGCGAGGCGAAGAGGGTGATGTAGCGGTCGTCGGGGCGGGAGACGAGCAGACCGGTGTAGCCGGTCAGACCGAGGGCGAGGTGGTCCAGGGTCTGGCGGCAGCTCCAGTCGAGGCCGTGCGCGGGATGTGACCAGTCCCGGTCCGCACCCTCGAGGAGCGCGGCCAGACAGGTGTCGGTGGCGGCCTTCAGCAGGTCCGTCCACCGCGCCGGGGGAGGCGCGGCCACCGGGGCCGCGGCGGCCGGGGAGGGGTCCGGAGCCGTGGTGGCGGTCACTTCTCGCCCGCCCGGCTCTTCAGGACCTCGATGACACTGGCGAAGCTGTCCTGGCCGTGGCCCGCGGCCTTGGCCTTCACCATGGCCGCCTTCAGCAGCTCGGGCAGGGCGTTGTCGACGCCCCGGGACGCCCCGGCGTGGATGAGGTGGTCGATGGCCGCGATCTGCACATCGACCGTGGCGTCGTCGCCCGGGTAGTGACCGGCGTCCACCTGGGGCGCGTACGTGGTCAGGAACCCCTGGACCGCGGCCAGCCAGCGGAGCGCGACGGGGGTGAAGTCCGTCGCGGGCGTCTTGTCCGTGCCCACCAGCGCGGTGCCGTGCAGCCACCCGGTCATGGTGGCCCACATCAGACCGAGCAGCGCCGCGTCGTAGAGGGAGGCGGTGCCCGGCTCGGTGCCCAGGTGCAGCGGATCGGCCAGGGCCGCCAGGGTGTCCCGATGCTCCTCGAAGACGGTGTGCGAGCCGCTGTACAGGATCATCATCTCGGGGCTGCCGATCCCCGGCGGCGTGGTCATGATGGCGCCGTCCAGATAGTCGGCGCCGTGCGAACGGGCCCACTCGGCCGCCTGGTCGGCGTGGTCCGGGGTGCCGGAGGTGAAGTTCACCAGCGACCGGCCCGCGAGGGCATCGGCCACGGGGTCGAACGCGGTGCGCACGGCTTCGTGGTCCAGCAGGCAGACGACGGTGAGCGGGCTGGCCTCGATCGCCTCCCGGAGCGTCCCGGCCAGTCGGGCGCCCTCGTCGACCAGCGGCTGTGCCTTGTGTGCGGACCGGTTCCACACGGTGGTCGGATGTCCCCGCTCCAGCAGCGCGGCGGCCAGCGCCGAGCCCATCGAGCCCAGTCCGACGACGGTGACGGCCTGGCGTCCTGCCTTCATGCCCATAACTCCTCGTATGCGTGGGTCCGTACGTGATGTGTTCTCACGTACGGCCCCACGTTCGCAGCGCATGGCGGGCGGAAGAAGTGACACCGGTGACAGCCGTCACCAAATTCCTGCCATACGCTTCGGGGCATGGGTGCCGGTTCTGTCGCAGTGGTCGTCGTGGGAGATGTCGAGGTTCCCTCGTGGGACCTGTACGAACTGAGCATCCCCTGCACCGTCTTCGGGAAGCAGCAGTCCGATCTGGCCGACCCCTGGTACGACCTGCGGCTGTGCGGAACCGGAGGACCGGAGCGGGAGGACACGGCGGCCAGTGGCCTCGCGTGGCGGACGCCGTATGGACTCGACGATCTCGCCGGCGCCGACACGGTCATCGTGCCCTCGGTGCCCGACCCCTGCGTCGAGCAGGGCAGACCACTTCCGCCGGAGCTCATCACGGCCCTGCGGCGCGCCTACGACGCGGGAGCCCGCATGGTCTCCCTGTGCACCGGGGCCTTCGCGCTCGCCGAGGTGGGGCTGCTCGACGGGCGCCGCGCTACGGCCCACTGGATGCACACCGGTCAACTGGCCGAGCGCTACCCCAAGGTGGACGTGGACCCCTCGGTGCTGTACGTCGACGACGGCGATGTGCTCACCAGCGCCGGGCTGACCGCGGGTCTGGACCTGTGTCTGCACCTGGTGCGCCGTGACCTCGGTGCGCAGGTGGCCAATCAGCTCGCCCGCCGGATGGTGGTGCCCGCCCACCGGCCCGGCGGCCAGGCACAGTTCATCGATATGTCCGTGCCCACCAGCGACGACGAGGGGCTGACCCCGGTCCTGGACTGGGCCCGTGCCCATCTCGACCGGCCGCTGACCGTCACGGAGCTGGCCGGCCGCGCGGCGATGAGTCCGCGCACCTTCTACCGGCGGCTCCAGGCGGCCACCGGGGCCACCCCGCTCCAATGGCTTCTCCACCAGCGTCTGGGCCGCGCCCGGACCCTGCTGGAGGCGACGGACTTCTCCGTGGAGAAGGTCGGGGAACTGAGCGGACTCGGCACCGCCAACAACCTGCGCCACCACTTCCTGAAGCAGCTCGGCACCACGCCGAGCGACTACCGCAGGGCCTTCCCCGGGACGGTCCAGGATGGCGGGGTGACGCGCCGCCCGCACGGGGGACGGGCGGCGCGCGGAACTACGCCCAGCAGCCGTTGACGGTCGCCGCGAGGCCGTCCAAGGCGTCCTTGGTGTCGTTCTGCTCGGCGGTGGCGCCGTTCTCGATGAACGAGAACACCTTCCACCGTCCGTCCTCGGCCTTGGTGAAGCCGCTCAGGGCGATGGCGCCGCTGAGGGTGCCGGTCTTGGCCATGACCTTGCCGACCGCACACTTGGAGTCCGGGGTGTCGAACCGGCCGAACTGGGGCCCCAGGCTGGCGCCCTCCTCGCCCGCCACGGGCAGGCCGTCCTTGATGGACTTCAGGGTGTGGTGGTAGCGCGGGTCCACGGTGAGATCGAGGATGTCCGCCAGGGTCTGTGCCGGGATGCGGGTGGCGCGGGAGAGTCCGCTGCCGTCGTGCATCTGGAAGTTGTCCAGCGACACACCGTAGTTCTGGCTGAGTACGTCACGGACGACCGCCGCCCCGTCCTCGAACGTGGCCGGCCGGCCCGCACCGAGCGCGGTCATCCGCAGCAGCGTCTCGGCGATGTTGTTGTCGCTCACCTTGAGCATGTGCTTGACGATCTCGGACAGCTTCGCGGAGGAGTGCTGGGCCACCGGGACGTCACCCTTGCCGGAGACGCCGCGCGTGACCTCACCGTCGACCGTGATACCCCGGTCGGCGATGCGTTTGGCGAAGACCTTGCCGGCGTCCAGCGAGGTGTCCGTGAGAGTGCGCCCGTCCACCACCAGGGGCCGCACCGGGGCGACGGTGTCCGGGAAGTAATCCTTGTTCCAGCCGGTGGCGAGGGTGGGTTCGGGGAAGAGGCTGTCGTCGACGCGGATCTTCACCTTGGTGAGGCCCGCGCTCTTCAGCCCGTCGACGGCCGTCTTCGCGAGGGCCTCGACATCGGGGATGGTGAGGGTGCGGTCACCGCCGCCGACGAGGGTGAGCGTGCCGTCGCCGTAGACGACCTTGGTGGTGAACGTGTGGTCGGGGCCCAGCACCGTCAGCGCGGCGGTGGCGGTGGCGAGTTTGGTGTTGGAGGCGGGCATCAGCGCGTTCTCCGCGCCATGGCTCCAGACAACGTTGTCCGACCCGGAGTCGATCACCACACCGCTGAAGGTGTCGCCCAGCCGGGGGTCCTGGACACGGGCGTTGAGCTTCTCCGCGATCTGCTGCTCGGCCGGGTCCAGTACCGGGGTGCCGTAGGTCTTCGCGGAGTCCTTCCCGGCGGCGAAGGCGGAGGGGGCGGTCAGGAACGTTCCGGCGATGGGTGCGGCTGCCGCGATCACGATCGCGCGGCGGGCCGCCGGACTCAGCGGTCGCGGCTTGCGGTGGCGTCCGCGGGCACGGGCGGTGGAGGCGGTGGGGGGCATGGTGGTCCTTGTTCGTGGATCGTGGGTGTCGGACTCGACAGGAAATTAACCACTGAACGGGTCCGGTCCTTTCAAGCCAGGAGTCGGAACACCAAGGATCTCCCCAGTTTGTGGCGGGAAAAGTGACGATCGGCCGATTGAGCGGCCATCGCGCGCGCGGCCGGGACCTCATTCCGGCCGGTGAACCGCCCGGCGAAAGGGGGAAGACGGTTCCCGGGTGGTACGCGTTGCCATGTCTCCCGAAGTCCACGGGTTACTTCTAGAGGTCCACCGGCGAGCGCCGGTCGTTCTCCCCCTGCCTCGTAGGGTGCGACTCCCGTATGAGGGCTGTGGTGCCCTCGTTCGTCCGCGGGAAGCGTGAGGAGAGCACCAGTGCCACCGACTGACGGGGAGAGGGTCCACGTCTTCCGCACCGAACGGCGCCGGGACGGCGCCGAGACGTGGGAGCCGGGCCCGCGGCTGCGGGTCGCCGTCGACGCGGGCGAACCGTCACCGCTCGCGCCCGGACTCGGACTGGGACCGGGGTTCGAACTGGAGCCCGCGCTCGAACTGGAGCGGCTCGGCTGGCGCACCTGCGACGGGGCGGAGGCGGCGATCGGCTTCCGGGCGGCCATGGACGGCTTCCACGGCTACTACCGCTGTGCCGGGGGCGCCTCGGCGGAGTACCGCGGCACTCGGGAGCGCTGCGAGACCGCCGAGGAGAGCACGGCCCACCGCTTCCGCACCGAGGAGAGCCACGGCACCGGATGGCACACCGCGGGGGATCTGTCGCTGCTGCTCGAGGACGGCGACGCCCATGTGGTGCACCTGGACTGGCACGGCGAGGCGATCGGATCCGGTGCGGTGGCGCTGCGGACCGCCACCACCGGGCCCGACCCCGGCAGTGAGGTCACCGGCCTGGTGGGTGCCGTGCGGGCGCACGACGAGTACGAGGCGGCGGGCGAGGTCGCGAAGAACCTGATGGACGGCTCCGCCGGGAAGTGGCTGGGCGACGGAACGGGCAGCGCATGGCTGGAGTTCGACTGCGTCCGGCCGGTCGTCGTCCGGCACTACGCGCTGGTCTCGGCGAACGACTGTCCCGACCGCGACCCGGTGGACTGGACCCTCCAGGGGTCGTCCGACGGACGGCACTGGGCCGTGCTCGACTCCCGTAGCCGGCAGGTCTTCGCCCGGAGGCACCAGTCGCGTGGCTTCACCGTGTCGGCCGGGACGGGTGTGGCCTACCGCCACTACCGCCTGGAGATCTCAGCCAACGCCGGATCGGACTCCGTACAGCTCCGCCAGGTCCGGTTCTTCGAGACCGCTCCCGTCGCCGCCTACGAGGGCTTCTTCGGCTACCGCCAGCAGACGGGCGGTGAGCCGACGGGGTTCCGGGGGACGGTGCGGACACCCGCCCGGGAAGAACCCGGCCCCCGCACCGTCGAGGAGTGGCGCGACTATCTGGCCGACTACGGCGCCGACATCCTCCGCCTGTCCGAGGAAGGCGAGCTGTCGGAGGTGAGCGAAGCCCAGCGGGCCGCGGGCTGGCTGGGCTTCGACGGTGCGGACGAAGCACGGCTCACGGCCCTGGAGAAGCGGCTCGGCACCCGGCTCCCGCCCAGCTACCGCTCGTTCCTCGGCGCCTCCGACGGCTGGCTGTACCTCAGCGACTTCATGTGGGAGATGCGCACCACCGCCACCGTGGACTGGCTCACCGAGGCGGATCTGGCCCTCGCCGACGCCTTCATGCTCGGCGACGATCCCGAACAGGACGCCGTCTTCCAGCGCTCACTGCTCATCTCCCAGGAGAGCGACGCGCAGTACTGGCTGCTCGACCCCGGCGATGTGTCCGAGGACGGGGAGTGGGCCGCGTACATCTGGGCGAGCTGGTACCCGGGACTGGGCGAGCGACACGGGTCGTTCGCCGAGCTGGTCCGCGCGGAGCGTGCCGGTTTCGAGCAGCTCAGGGGCCATGAGGGGCGCGGTGTGGACCCCCGGAAGGCCGGTGAACTGCTCGCCCGGGGCCGGGAGCAGGCACTGCGCGGAGAAGCGGAACAGGCGCTCGCGACCTTCGAGCGCGCCGCGGACAAGGGATCGAGCACCGGTCTGTACCTGATGACCATCCTGGGTGCCTTCCTCGACCCCCGCTCCGTCCACCACGAGATCCGTGCCAACGTCCTCGGCCGGGACCGCGTCATCGCGGCGGTCGGCGAGGAGCGGGTACGGGCCGAGGCGGTCCCCCTCTACCTGCGCCGTACGGTGGAGGACCACCGGCCGGACGGCGGGCTGCCACGGCCGGAGGCGCTCGGCCGGCTGGTCCCCGGACTGGCCTTCCAGGCCGAGCTGTCCGACGACGCCTGGATCGCCCGCGCCGCCGCCCATGAACCGCCCCGTCTGCCCGAGGCCCCGGCCTTCGAACAGGCCCTGGACCTCGCCCGTACGCTGGCCGCGCAGGGCGATGACGAGGGGGCGTGGACCGTCGTGGTGGCCGCGCTGCGGCACTGGCACTCCGACGATCCGGACCGCATCGCCCCCGTCGTCCTGCTCACCGACCCCGTGCTCCGCGATGTGATCACCCCGCACCGGGCCCGGATGGTGGTGACACTTCCCCGCGGGCGGTAGCCCGCGGCCTGGCTCAGCCCGTCGTCCGCCGGTCCACGAACGCGCGGAGTTTCCCGCTGGTCGCCGCCCGTTCGAAGGACGCCACATCGGTGATCTCGACGGAGAGGGTCAGCATGCCCTCCTCCTCGACCGAGGAGCGCAGCTCCGGGATCGCCGTCAGGAAGGCGGCGCGGGCCTCCTCGGCCGACGGGGCGTACGCCGCATCGAGGCGCACCGTGAGCCGTTCGCGGTCGGTCCCGCCGGTCAGGACCACCTGGAGTTCACCGCGGTACCCCAGGTGCGTCCGGGCGGCGTCCACGAAGCGCCGGTAGTGGTAGGAGTACGTGCCCACACGGACCACATCGCCGTGACGGCCCAGGAGTTCGACCCGCGGGGTGCGGCTGCCGCAGGGGCAGTCACCCGCCGGCACACGGCCGAGATCGCCGATCTGGTAGCGGTCCAGCCGCTGTCCGGCCCTGGCCCGGCTGGTGAAGACCAGACGGCCCGGTTCCCCGGCCGGCACCGGCCGGTCGCTCTCGGTGTCGAGGACCTCCAGGGTGTGCAGATCGGTGAGGATGTGGTGGACCGAGCCCTCGGCGCGCTCGCACTGGTAGCCCAGCGGGCCCAGATCGGTGCTGCCGTAGGCGGCGGAACGGATCACCTCGACACCGAAGTCCTCCTGAAGGACGCGGCGTTGCTCACCGGTGAAGTGCTCACCCCCGTAGTACACCTTCCGCACACCACCCCAGGCGCGCAGGGTCTCGCGCTGGGTGTGGAAGAGCTGCCACAGATAGGACGGCATACCGAAGAGGGTGTCGGCCCGGTAGGCCACCAGCGCCTCGGCGACGGCGGCGAGGTCGTCACCGGCGGCCAGCGGGATCTGGGTGGCGTTGAGCCGCTCCAGGATGGAGAAGAAGCTGATGAAGCTCCCGTACATACCGCCGCAGTAGAACAGGTTGGCCGCGCGGTCACGGGCCGGGTCGAAGCCCGAGTCGAGCAGTCCGTGCGCGGCGGCGCGCATCTGGGTGTCGTAGTCGGCATTGGTGAACACCGACAGGGCGGGTGCGCCGGTGGTGCCACCGCTGCGGAAGTACAGATGCGCGTGTTCGGGTGCCAGATGGCGCAACTGCTCCTGCACACCCGCCTTGTCCAGCAGCGGCCCGGTGGGCGGGGCGGGCAGCAGCGGCGCGGCGACGAGGTCGTCCAGACAGGAGGTGGCCGTGAACCGCTCGTCCGCGCGTACGGCGACCCGCCTGCTGTAGCACTGCAACGCGTAGACGCCGTCGTGGGGTTCACCGTCGTAAGCGTCCAGCATGGCTCCCACCGGGGTGACCCGGGTGACACCCGCACAGAGCAGGGCGCGGGAGAGCGCGGCGACATCACGGCGCTCACCGCCGACCGCCGCGGTCTGGAGGTAGCGGCGCATCGGACGCAGCGTGGCGGTGACATCGCGGCGCGGCAGTGGCTTGACCCATACGCTGCGGTGGAGCGGCGAGGCGGTGAGGGCCGGGCGGGTGTCGGCGAGGACCCGCCAGGAGCCGTCGTCGGCGGCGATGACACGGGTGAGACCGAGGTGCTGTTCCAGCCGTGCGACCAGCTCGGTGTTGGTGATCTCCGCGTGTTCGGCCAGGTCCAGCTCCGGACGGGGCAGCTTGTCGGAGACCAGTGCCAGCTCTGCGGCCAGGTCACCGGCGACGGCGAACACCTCGTCCGCGTCGTCGGTGTCGAGGTAGACGACCTGCGGGCTGGAACACGCCTGCTGCTCCAGGCGGCAGACATCGGCGGCGAGCGCGGCGAGGACGGCCGGATCGGACCAGGAGCCGCGGCACAGATAGGCGAAGGAGATCTTGTGTCCCCACTCGACGACCCGGCAGCCGGGCGGCGCCAGTTCGGTGATGCCCGCTACGGCGTCCTCACCGCCCCAGACGGCGATGGCGTCGGCCGCCGCGCACAGGGGCTCCAGCCACTCCCGCCGTCCGGAGGAGAAGCTCAGCACCACGATCCGGCGGGCGAGGGTGCCGGTCGGATCGGCGGCGGCCAGTTCGGCGAGCAGCAGCCGGGCGAGCGGGGTGTCGGAGCTGCTGGTCTTGAGGACGTTGAGATTGCCGGACAGCAGGCCCTCGACGACGCTCAGCGGGGCCACCCCGGCGGCGTTGCCGGGCGCGATGTGCACCAGCAGACCCACCGGCGCCCACGCCTCGTAGACGGTCTCGCGCGCGTCGGGCCGGATGAGCCGCTCGGGGTGCGGGCCGCCCAGTTCCCGGCGGAGTTTGCGCTCCAGCGCGGGACGGCTGAGGGCGGCGGCGAGGTCGGCGAGCAGCGCCACCGCCTCCTCGGCCTCGGTGCCCTCGTCGGTCAGGCACCGGGTGAGCCGGGTGTGCACGGGTCCGCCGGGGGTGCCCAGCGCGCCGGAGAGCCGGTCGCAGGCGGCGAGGACGATCTCGGTGGGCAACTGCTCGCCCAGGGCCCGGTCGGTGAGGGCGGGGAGGTCCGCGAGGCGGGCGGTGACCTCCTCGTCGCCGATGAACGCGCCCTGCCACCAGTGGTGTTCGCCGCCGGGTGTGCCGGGGGCCGGTGCCGTGTCCGCCGTGGCGGCCGTCCCGGACATCGGTGCGCTGGTCATGACGTTCCCTTCAGGAGTTCGGCGGCGGCCACCGCGCAGCTGCGGTTGCGGCTGATCCCGGCCCGGCCGTGCACGGTGAACCACTCGGTCGGCTGGGCGCAGCCGCATTCCTCACCCGGGTGCAGGGAGGCGAGGTCGCCCATGAGCACGCTCTGGGCGGGGACGGAGGTGATGTACGGCGAGACGAGGTGCAGATAGCCGCGCTCGCCGTAGGGGAGCGGCTCCAGGGTGGCGGTGTCGCGCACGGCGGCGCGCGACCACACGGGGATGTGCAGCCGGTGCCGTTCGCACTCGACGTAGGGCACGCAGTGCTCGACGGATCCGAAGGTGTCGCGGATCCTCTCGGAGGGGATGCCCAGTTGCTCCTCCACCTCGGCGTAGAAGGTGTCCTTGGCGATGGCCCGGTCGGCGTGTCCCTTCCAGCCCCCGCCGAGGACCACGAGCGATCCGGCGGGCAGCCGCACCGGGGGGACGCCGAGCGAGCGCATGCGCTCCAGGGTGAAGTGGAGGAAGGCCGGGAAGCCCAGGATGCGCACGGGCAGGCCCTCGTCGGCATAGCGCTGGAGGGCTTCGATACAGCCGCGCGCGTCGAACTCGTGGCCGTCCCCGGTGTGCCGCAGGGCATGGGTGGTGTCCCGGGCCGGGGCGAAGTCGCAGAGGTAGTTGTCGGTGAAGGAGGTGCCGAGCTTGAGCGAGGGCGCCGGTTCGTAGCTGTAGAGCAGGTAGTTCACCGGCTGGTCCGGGGTGATCCAGCCGTAGTGGTCGAAGATCCGGGCCACCATGCGCTGGGCGGCACGGATGGTCCACTCGTCGAAGAACATCTGTGACTTCTGGCCGGTGGTCCCGGAGGAGGTGAGGTGGAGGTGGACCTCCTCGCGGGGGATGGAGAGCACTTCGTGCCGTTTGAAGAAGTTGGCGTGCACCAGCGGGGCGCGGACGTCCCGGCCGACACCGGGCGCGGGCGTGGCGGGCTCGTCATCCAGCAACGAGCGGAAGAACGGGGAGCGTTCGGCGTGCCAGGCGTTGGTCTCGGCCATGGCGGCCGCGAAGAGGGCGTCGGCCTCGGGACCCCGCTCATACGGTGCGGTCAGGTCGCACAGCCGCTGCACGTGTGACAGGGCGCCGGGGTCGGGAACCTCGACGGGGAGCAGATGCGGGTTCATGAGACAACCTCGTGAAGGGGAAGGTAGGTCGCGGTCCAGGCCCGTACGTAGGCGCTCAGATACGGCCGCACCAGCGGGCTGACGGCGGCGGTGCGGAAGTCGATCTGGCGGTTGGTCCGGGACAGCACCACGTAGTCGTGGAAGCGGTCGCCGACGCGGCGCATGGCCGGGTAGAGCGCGCTGGGCACGAAGCCCGCGGCGAGGAACGCGCCGAGCCCGGTGGTGTCGGACAGCGGCAGCAGCGTCTCGACGTAGTCCGCGCCGGTGCGCCTCACCACGGCCATCAGCGGTTCCAGCGCGTGCGCCATGGCCGCCGGATGCGGGTGCACGGCGATCAGCGAGCAGCTCCGGGCGGCCGGGTCGAGATCCGCGTACACCTCGAACGCACCGTCCTCCGGGGTGAGGATCGCGTTGGGGGAGTGCAGCGGGAAGAAGCGGTCGGCGGGGTCGGGGAACCGTTCGAGGAAGCGGCGCCGGACGAAGGAGCGGGCGGCGACGATCTCCATGGCGGTGGTGGCCGTCGTGGCCGGGGTGGCCGGGGTGGCCGGTCCGGGGACCGGGACGGCGTCCGCGGTCCCGACGGGCCGCGCCCCGGCGGAGCCGACCTGCGGGTAGCCCACCTCCGCCACCGCCTCGGCGGCGGCGAGGAGCGGGGCGAGCGGTTCGGGCACCCGGGTCACGGTCTCGCGCCGCTCCAGCACCCCGTCGGCGTAGCGCACGAACAGGGCCAGGCTCTCGCAGCCGGCGACCTCGACGGCGTTGGGCATGAGGCCGAGCGGCCGGAATCCGTTGCGCACCACGACGTGCTGGGGGCCCTCGGTGACCACGCGGACCGTGGCGTAGACCGAGTCGACCGTGCCGGTGGCCAGCGCATCGGCGCATCCCGCGGCGGTGAGCCGGCCCGCGAGCCCGCCGTGGCGGTGGCCGGGGTGGACGGCGAGGCCGACCAGCTTGCCGATACGGGTTCCGGGGTCGGTCTGCACCACCACCGAACCGGTCGGCTCGTCACTGCCCGCGCGGCGGGCCACCAGCCAGTGGGTGTGCGGATCGGTGATGAGGCGTCGCATCTCGGCCGGGTCGCTGCCCAGCGGCACCGGATAGCCGTGGCCGTAGACGTCGAAGTACAATTGCCGCAGGTCCGCGATGTCCTGGAGGACGGCGGGGGTGATGGTGACGCTCATCGTGCTCCTCCTCCGGTGGTGGCGGTGATGGTGTCCTCGGCGGCCGTGCCGGTGTCGCCCGGGGCGTCGCCCCGTGTGCCCGTCCACCACAGGGCGACGGCCACCGGCACCAGGCCCGCGGCCTGGACCAGACACAGCGTGCGCGGCGAGATCTGGTCCCCGAGCGCCCCGAACAGCAGGGAGGCGACGGGGAACGTGGCCCCGAGGAGCGACTGCATCACGGCGAAGAAGCCGGGCTTGTCCGCCGTGGGCACCATCCGCTGGAACAGGGCGACGAACCGTACGCCGATGGTGCCCACGCACCAGCCCGCGACGGCCATGGCGGCGGCGTAGGCGGCGCGGTCCGTGACGAAGCCCGGTACGGCGAGCGCGGCCGCCATCAGGCCCAGGCAGACGGTGCCGGTGGTGACCGGACGGCCCGGCAGCCGCCCGCCGGTGAACGATCCGGCCAGTGTCCCCGCGCCCAGCGCCGCTTCCAGCAGCGCGACGGTCGAACCGTCCTGGTGCAGTACCAGGGCGGTGTACATCGGCATGACGACGAAGACCGCGGTGGTGACCACGTTCGCCGCGGCGAAGCACAGCAGCACCCGGCGGATGAACGGCAGGTCCGCGAGGATACGGCGCAGTGTGCGGCGCGGGGCGGTGGGCGGTCCGTCGGCCGGGTCCGGCGCCGCGGGGGCGCCGGTGTCACCGGTGGCAGGGGCAGCCGGGAACCGCGTCACCGCGATGAGCGCGGCCGCGAGGAGGTACGCCCCTGCACATCCGGCGACGACCCCCGGCAGTTGCCAGGCATCGATCACCAGCGGCCCGAGGAGCCCACCGGCCAGTCCGGCGAGGGACTGCGTGGCCAGTTCGAAGCCGGTGGCCGCCTCGATGTCGGCGTCGTCGACGAGGACGGGCAGCGAGGTGGTCAGACACGGGTCGAACAGCGCCTGACAGCCCGCCAGCAGGAGTGCGGCGCCGTAGGCGAGGCCCATCGGCAGCGGGGTCGCATACGCCCACGTGGCCGTCGCGGCGGCCACCAGCCCGGCCCCGGCGGCGGCCGCGGCCATGACGGTCCGGTACGGGTGACGGGCGATGACACCGGCGACCACGGGGGCGAGCGCCACCGCGGGCAGGGTGCTCACGGCCAGGAACGCACCGGAGGCCAGGCCCCGTTCGGAACCCGCGGACCACTGGATGAGCCACCACACGATGCCGACCTGGAACATCCGCGCGGACGCCTGGGTGAGCACCTGGGCGACCCAGACGGCACCGAATGCCGGGTTGCGCAGGATGACCGGCAGCCGGGAGGCGGATCGTTTCGGCAGCGGTGTGGACGCGGGCGCTCCGGGAAGGATCGGCGCGGTCACGCGTGCGGCCTTTCGTCGAGCACGCGGATCAGCTTCCCGGAGCGGGCGTTGACGGCCAGATCGGCGTGACGCGACCAGACGAGGGCGACGGGGTGCACATGCCCGGCCGCGGCCGACTGCGCATACATCGGACGGGCGGTGTGGAACGCCTTCTCGACGGCCGCGGTGAGTTCCGACAGATCCTCGGACGGGTCGTCGCACGCCAGGCGCAGCAGCAGACCGTCCCGGTCCTCCCAGCGGCGCACCACGAGCTGCACACCGCTGATCCGGCCCGCCACGTCGGCGGCCCGCACCACGTCGTGCACGTCCTGCGTGTGCAGCGCCACCGGGCCCACACGCACGCCTTCCTCGGCGCGGCCGAGAATGCGGAACAGTCCGGCGGCGGGGTCGGTCCACTCGGCGCGGTCGCCCACCGGGTAGCGCAGCACGGGCATCAGCCGGCGCCGCAGATCGGTGACGACGACCCGGCCGGGGACGCCCGCACGGGTGATCGGTTCCCCGGTGTGCTCGTCGAGGATCTCCACGACGGTGTACGGGGCGGGGACCCGGTGCAGCCGCGGATCGTCACCGGGCACCGGAAGGCCCACCAGCCCGGCGTCCACGGCGGCGTAGCCGATGGAGGCCACGCGGGCGGCGGGGAACGCGCCGGACAGCAGCCGCCGCTGATCGCTGAAGATGCTCTCGCCACCGAAGAACAGGGTGGTGACACCGGGCAGGACGCGCCCTTCGGCTCTCAGATGTTCGGCCAGGGAGCACAGGGTGGTCGGCGTCCCCGCGATGACGTCCACGCCGAACTGCTCCAGCGTGGCGACGGTCGACGCCGGGGGCGTGGCACCGCCGATCGGGAGACGGACGTTGGCCACCGGGGAGTGCGCCAGACTGTCCAGGATGAAGGTGTAACTGGCGTACAGGTCACCCGCGTAGAACAGATCGGCGACCCGCTGCCCCGGCCGGAGCCCGGCCGCGGCCAGTCCGGCCCCGAAAGCCGTGGTGAATTCCCGCCACTCCTCCCGGGTGTAGAAGGAGAACTTCGGCGCCCCGGTCGTTCCGCCGCTTTTGAATACCACGGCTTCCTGAAGCGGGCCGGTCAGGAGGGTGTTGTTGTGGGGAGTGTTGGTCTGCCAGAACTCGGATTGGGGAATGACCGGCAGTGCGGTCAGGTCCGAGACGTCCTCGGGTAACCCGGAGTAGAGCGCCGAGTAGAACCCCGAGTTACGGCGGGCGAAGTGAATGAGTTCCGCTGGTGATTGAACGGGCATCAATTCCTGCTTTTGGGCATGCGAAGGAGGACGGCGTCCCGGAAAGCGCGAACACCGCGATGAGGTGGTCTGGTTCAACTGCTGGTCAGGCAGATACGGCGGTGCGTGTACGGCTGGTCCGGAGGTCTCACGGGTAGCCGAGATACAGCCCCGGGCACAGGGATGGAAATACCTGCTCCGACATGGCCGATCTGGTGTGTTGCTTACCGTATGGTGCTTGCTCGACCACAACGATATCAGCCGTTGAGGGGTCCTGATCAACCGCTGTGCGACAGAGCGGAGATATGGGACCCGACGGTGGCGGAAACACCATGGGAAGAGGCGTGGGGACCGGCCCTGGGTGTGCGTCAGAAGCAGCCCGGAGCGGTTCTCGGGGGGGCATACGCCCCGGGTCTAGTCGACGATCGGTGTCCCCTGGAACTACCCCCATTCCGGGCCGCTTCCGAGGCCGGAGAGGAATCCCCCGACCGCGGTGCGGCGACAGGTTTCCCCCTGGCTCGGAGGGCCGTGTGCCGTCGCCGGCGGCCGCGTGGCTGGCCGGATTCCCCGGGGGTGATCCGCACTTTCACGCCGTCCTCGCGCTCGGCCGTCCGGCCCGTGTGACAGGGTGCTCGGGAAAGTCGAGGACACGGGTTACGGGGGCGTACGGGTATGAAAGAGCTCGGCAAGGGCGCGAACACGGCGATGGCTGAGGGGCGTGTCACCGTCGCGTTGCGCGCGGTGGGTGAACCGGTCGATCTGAGCGCGCTCCTGGTGGCGGCGGACGGCAAGGTCAGGTCCGACGACGACATGGTGTTCTACAACCAGCCGTCGGCCGAGTCCGGTGCGGTCCGTCACCTCGCCGCCGACGCGGACGGCCCCGAGCGGATCGAGGTGGACCCGGAGTCCCTGCCCGCCGACGTGGACCGCGTGGTGCTCGTCGGCAGTTGCGACCCCGATGACGCGACGAGCACCTTCCACAAGGTGCGGCAGGTGGTGATCGGGGTGGGCCAAGTCGGTGCCGAGCCGGTCGAGTTCCGCCCGCCGGAGCTCGTCGACGGCGAACGCGCGGTTCTCCTGGCCGAGCTGTACCGCCGGGGGACCATATGGAAGCTGCGGGCCATCGGCCAAGGCTATGCCGATGGACTCGCCGGTCTCGCCACCGACTTCGGGGTGCGGGTCGAAGAGCCCGCGGAACCGGAAGAGCCCGAGGAGTCCGTAGAGCCGGAGGAGCCCTCCGCGGATGGGCGGCCCGAGCCGGTGCCCGCCGCGCCCGTGCCAGCGGACCCCCCTCCCGCGCCCCGTACCAGCCTGGTCAAACCGCCGCTCGGCACGATCAGTCTGGACAAGGGCGGCCAGGTCTCGATGGGCCTGGACAAGGGGGACCGCGGATTGGTGGTCGCCGCGTCGCTGGAGTGGGACGGCGGCAGTGAACGGCGGCGCCGGATGGGAGCCGACCTCGATCTGTACGCCCTGTTCGTGCCCGCCGCCAAGGCGCTGCGGGGGACGGACGCACCCGGCACCCTCGTCAAGTCCGGCCATGTTCCGCAGGGTGATCCGCTGATGCCGCCGGGATCGTCCGGCGCGGGGGACACCGGGCGGGCGGCCGATCCCGCGACGAAGGGGTCCACGAAGAAGGAGAAGCAGAAAAAGGGGAAGGAGCAGCAGGCCGATGTCGTCTATTACCGGCGCCGCGGTTCGCTGAACAACCGGCCGTTCATCAAGCTCGACGGTGATTCACAGGTGCCCGGACGTGAATCCATCAGAATCGTCCGCCCTGCCGAGCAGGGATACGTACTGCTCTGCGCATACTCCGCGCTCAGCAACGGTTTCGGATCCTTCCGCAGTTTCGGCGCGAAGGTCGTCGTCTCCGACGGCCGCGGTTCCACCGTCACCGTCCCGCTCTTCGAGAACACCCGGACCCGCTACTGGGTCGCCATCGCCCTCGTGGACTTCACCGCTCCCGACGGAGCGGCCATCCACCATGTCGAGGCGTACAGCGCCCGGATGACCGAACGGCGCCCGGTCCTCCACACGGACGGCACCATCGAGATGAACGGGGGTCCGGTGGAGTTCAAGAGGCGGTGACACGGCAGCGGCCCTGGGACCGGGGGTCCCAGGGCCGCCATCCCACAAGGGGACGTTCCGCGTATTGCTCAGTGGCGGAACGTATCAGTCCTCAACGGCGATGTTGGCGCACTTGGAGCCGATGTTGACGTCGCCGGTCGGAGCGGCGGCACCGATCGGGGCGATCACACCGGTCGAGGTCTCGCACTCGTTGCTCTGCAGGGCGGCACCGCGGTTGGTGAAGTTGATGCAGTCGGAACCGACGTTCACATCACCGGTGGGGGCGAGCCCGCCGACCGTGGCGACATCACCGACGTTGGTGTCGCAGTGGTTGGACTGGGCGACCCAGCCGCTGTTGGTGTTGCCCAGAGCCATGGCGCCGGCCGCACCGCTGACGACCAGAGAGCCAGCCGCGGCGGTCAGGAAAAAGGCCTTCTTGCCGATGTTCACTCGAAAATCCTCCGTCTGAGACTGTCCGTGAATTCATGGACGCCTGACACAACGAAGCTCATCGGGGAAGGACTCGGGTTCGGCGCAGCTTCACTCGTCCAGCACAACGGAGCCCTTTAATCGTCAGATATCAAAGCGCTCACGGCAGTTGCCGGTCTGTGTAGAGTGCGCTCCGGGTGGGCCGCTGCCGGGCCATCCTCCGTCCCGGCGGCGGCCTTGACCCGGGCACGTCAGGGGGTGGGGATCCCGCCGGGCCGTGCGGGACGGCCGAAGCGCACGGGCACTCCCGGGGAGTACAGCACGCTCACCGGTGGCCCGGTGGGCGCGGACAGGCCCGCCGCCCGTATCAAGTCCTCGTCGCACTGGAGCAGTTCGGCACGGTGCAGGGGCCAGCGCGGGTGGGTGTTCGGCAGGAACACCGAACGCGCGAAGAAGGCGTTGTGCATGCCCCAGCGCGCCGTCAGGAAGTGCTCCAGTTCGCTCGGTTCGGCCACGCGCTCACCCACGCGTATCGCGATCCGGCTGCCCGCACCGCGGGGGCCCGGCCAGCGCCGCGCGCTGGTGTAGGTGAGAGTGTCGCCGTCGCGTTCGACGGCCATCCGGGACCACAGGTAGGGCAGCCGGAAGGCCGCGCGGGCCACCGCCACCGGGATCAGCCGGGAGGCGTCGAGCGAGCGGAAGACCACACCGCGGCGGCCGTGTCGGTCGACCGAGTACAGCCGGACGTTGGTCTCGGGGAAGCTGCCCAGGTAGGGGATGCCGGGGAGCCGGAACCAGCCCACCCGGTGCATCCGGAAGGCGACGAGCCCGACGTAGGTGACCCCGTCCAGGGTGTCGGGAACCGTCCCGGCCGGGAGGAGCGCCGCCACCTCGTCCGGATCGGCGGCCCAGTGGAGGAACGCGAGATCGAGCCAGGACTGGGTGAGGAAGGGGCGGGGGGTCTCGCCGGGCGGGTCCGGGGTGATGACTTCCGGCGCACGAGGGGTGAGCGTCACGGCGGCAGTGTCTCAGGGCTCCCGGACGGCCCCGACAGCCGGTCCCCGGCGCGGGAGGGAACCGGTCCGCACGGTGCCCTCCCGCGCCGGTGTGCGTTCGCCGGGACTCAGCGCTCGGGACTCAGCGCTCGGGGCGCAGGACGGGCCGCAGCGCGTCCAGCACCGCCGGGTCCTCGATCGTCGACGGCACCGGCTCGTCGCGTCCGTCGGCGATCCCGCGCATCGTCTTGCGGAGGATCTTCCCCGACCGGGTCTTGGGCAGCGCGTCCACCACCGAGACGGCCCGGAACGCGGCGACCGGACCGATCTCCCGGCGCACCGCCGCGACCAGTTCCTGGTGGAGGTCCTCAGGCTTGATCTCGACGCCCGCCTTGAGGACCACGAAGCCCCGGGGGAGCTGGCCCTTGAGCTCGTCGTGCACCCCGATGACCGCGCATTCGGCCACGGCGGGATGCGCCGCGAGCACCGCTTCCATCGCACCGGTCGACAGCCGGTGCCCGGCGACGTTGATCACGTCGTCCGTGCGGCCCATGACGAACAGATAGCCGTCCGCGTCGCGGTACCCGGAGTCACCGGTCAGGTAGTAGCCGTCGTACCGGGACAGATACGCCTCGACGAAGCGCCGGTCGTCACCCCAGAGGGTGGGAAGCGCGCCGGGGGGCAGCGGGAGCCGGATGGCGATCACGCCTTCCCGGCCCGCGGGCAGTTCGGTGCCGTCCTGGTCGAGGATGCGCACATCCCAGCCGGGCACCGGAACCGTGGCCGATCCGGGCTTGACCGGCATCGGCTCCAGCCCGTGCGGGTTGGCGGCGATCGGCCAGCCGGTCTCGGTCTGCCACCAGTGGTCGATCACCGGT
Source organism: Streptomyces cucumeris (assembly GCF_024295805.1). GTDB lineage: Bacteria > Actinomycetota > Actinomycetes > Streptomycetales > Streptomycetaceae > Streptomyces > Streptomyces cucumeris. The sequence goes on along the minus strand of NZ_JANCLX010000003.1, from coordinate 210,815 downwards.
GTGCCGAGGCTCCGATGGGCCCAGTGGTAGGTCTCGGGGTCCAGCCGCTCCCCGGCCAGGAAGAGCGTGCGGAACGACGACAGGTCGTACTTCTCCAGCTCGGTGGCCTCCGCGTCGACCCTCTTGATCGCGCGCAGCGCCGTGGGAGCGGTGAACAGCGCCTTCACACCGTGGTCGCCGATCACCCGCCAGAAAGCCCCGGCGTCCGGGGTGCCGACCGGCTTGCCCTCGTACAGCACGGTGGTGGCACCGATCAGCAGCGGCGCGTACACGATGTAGGAGTGGCCGACCACCCAGCCGACATCGGACGCAGTCCACCACACATCGCCCGGTCCGATGTCGTAGACGGCGGACATCGACCACGCCAGCGCGACCGCGTGGCCGCCGTTGTCGCGGACGACACCCTTGGGCCTGCCGGTGGTACCCGAGGTGTACAGCACGTACAGCGGGTCGGTCGCCGCCACCGGAACCGGATCGGCGGGCCGGGCCCCGGCGACGAGCTCCGTCCAGTCCAGATAGCGTCCGCCGAGCTCGGCCCGCGCCCTGTCGCGCTGGAGGACGACGACGTGGTCGGGCTGGTGCGCAGTCAGGCCGAGCGCCGCATCGAGGATGGGCTGGTACTCCACGACCCGTGTCGGCTCGATCCCGCAGGACGCGGCGACGATCACCTTCGGTGCGGCGTCCTCGACACGGGCGGCCAACTCCTTGGGCGCGAAACCGCCGAAGACCACCGAGTGCACCGCGCCGATCCTGGCGCAGGCCAGCATGGCCACGACCGCCTCGGGTACCATCGGCATGTAGACGATGACCCGGTCGCCCTTGGTGACACCCAGCGAGCGCAGGGCCCCGGCGAAGACCGCGACCTCGTCACGGAGCTCGGCGTAGCTGAACCGCCGGACGGTACCGGTCACCGGGGAGTCGTGGATCAGCGCGGTCTGCTCGCCCCGGCCGCTCTCGACGTGCCGGTCCAGCGCGTTGTACGAGGTGTTGAGCTCACCGTCGGGGAACCACCGCCAGAGCGGGGCACGGGAGTCGTCCAGGGCCCGGGTCGGTGACCGGGTCCAGTCGATCGCCCCCGCCGCGTCCAGCCAGAACCCTTCGACATCCTCGAGGCTTCGGTGGTAAGTCTCCTCATACGCGCCCATCAGGGACCTTTCACATCGTTCGGCCTGGAAACTGTGAGCAGTCTGGCCCATCGTCCGGACGGCTACCAGCCCCGTCGGTGTGATGGGTGTCGTCTGGTACGCGCGCGCGATGAGTATCGACTACTCACCTTCTGCCCGCGCTGACCTGGCAGGATCACAACGGCAGGCACAACTCCCGTGCCGCCGTGCCCTCACCGCCTCGCTGATCCCAGCTCGCCACCGGGGGAGGCGGTCCCCACACGAGAAAGTGTGCGTCGACTGGTGTCCAGGACCCTGCTGTTTGATGAAGCCGCGCGCCGTTCGCTCCAGCGGGGAGTGAACTCCGTCGCGGACGTCGCCAAGGTGACGATCGGACCCCTGGGCCGCAATGTGGTCATCGGAAACGTCGAGGTCGGGCCGGACGGCGGTGCGTTCAAGAAGGTGCAGGGCGGCGGGCTGACCGTCACCAATGACGGCCTCCTCATCGCCCGGCAGACCGCGCCGGCCGACCCCGTCGAGAACCTCGGTGTCCGGCTCGTCACCGAGGCCGCCGAACGGACCAAGCGGGCGGCGGGCAAGGGAGCGACCACGACCATCGTGCTCGCGCAGGCGATGCTCCGCGAGGGCCTGCGCAATGTCGCGGCCGGTGCCGACCCGGTGGCGATGCGGAAGGGCATCGAGGCGGCCGTACGGACCGTTTCCGAGTACCTCGCGTCCGTCACCCGCGGCCTCGACGGCCCGGGGGAGATGGCCGCCGTGGCCGCGCTGGCGGCGAAGGACCGCGAAGTCGGCGACCTGATGGTCGAGACGATGGCGAAGGGCGGCATCGTCACGGTGGAGAAGGGCCATGCTCTAGGTCTTCACCTGGAGTTCGACGAAGGCGTGAAGCTGGCCGGGGGATATCTGTCGCCGGAGATGGCCACCGACCGGGTCAGTGGGCGATCCGTTCTGCACCGCCCCCTCGTGCTGGTCCACCGGGGCGCGATCACGTCCCTCGACGCGCTGCGGCCCTTGCTGGAGAGGGTGCTCGAGAAGGGCTCCGGACGACCGCTGTTGATCATCGCCGAGGATGTCCGGGGCACCGCCCTGTCGGCGCTGCTCGCCAACAACGAGCAGGGCGTCGTCACGACGGTGGCCGTGAAGGCTCCGGGCACGGGTGCACACCGCGATGCGCTCCTCGAGGACATCGCCACGGTGACCGGTGCCACCGTGGTGGCCGATGAAGCCGGACCCACCCTCGAGAGGGCCGGCCTGAGCGTGCTGGGCGGTGCCCACCAGGTGAGGGTCACCCGCCGGGGCACCACGATCGTCGGTGGCGATGGCCCGGCACCGGAGATCGCGCTCCGCAGCGACCACATCAAGGCCGAGGCGGCGCGCCGGACCCTGCCCCATGAGCGCGTCGACCAGGAGAAGTTGCTCGCGCGGGCGGCCAATCTGGCCGGTGGGTCCTGTGTCATCAAGGTCGGTGCCGCCACCCGGGCGGAGCTCGACGAGCGCCTGGCGAGGGTCGAGAACGCGGTGTGGGCCACCCGTGCCGCCTTCGACGGGGGAGTCGTGCCCGGTGGCGGCGCATGCCTCGCCCAGGCGGCCACGGTGCTCGACGGCACCCCGGGCACACCGGACGACCTGTCCGTGGGTATCGGGGTCGTCCGGCGCGCCCTCGCCGAACCGCTGCGGTGGATCGCGGAGAACGCGGGCCACGACGGGGCCGTGGTGGCCTCCGAAGTGGCCGGGCTCACGACGGGGATGGGTTTCGACGTGCTCGCGGGGCGCCGTGCGAACCTGCTGGAAGCCGGTGTCATCGATCCCGCTCAGGCCGTGCGCGCCGCGCTCACCCATGCCGCGTCCGTCGTGTCCCTGCTGCTCACCACCGAGGTCGTGGTCGTGGACAGCCAACCAGGGTAGCCGGTGGGCACGACGGCGCGGGGGGGGGGGGGGGGGGGCCGGCGGGGGGGGGGGGGGGGGGGCCCCGGGGGGCCCCCCCCCCCCCCCCGGGCCGGCCCCCCCCCCGGGGGGGGGGGCGCCCCCCCCCCCCGCCGCGGTGGCCGGGACGGGCGCCCGGCTCGGTGCCGGGCGCCACTGTTCCGGATCAGGGTGCCTGGTGGGCCGGCATGTCGTAGTGCTTGACCCAGGCGTTGTCCTGCCGTCCGGTGAAGCCGTTCTGGTCGAGCACCACCACGCTGACCTTGGAACGGTGTCCTTCGCCGTCGTTCCATTCGACCGGGGCGTAGCACAGCCCCTCGATCTCCGTCGCGCCATCGACCACGTCGTCGGTCTCGGTGAGGGTGTACGTGCCCTCGATCACCATGGGATCGAGGTCGTGGATGCTCGTACCGGGATTCTCGCGACCGAACTTGAAGCAGATGATCTGGCCGGGGTCTCCTTCGCGGGAGACATAGAGCCGTCCGCCCTTGACGAATCCACCCGCGATATTGACCAGTCCGTGCGGCATCCTGGACGCGCGCATCGTCTGAAGCTGCCCGAACTTCGGCGGCGCGCCACCGGGGTACGCGGAGTTGTACTTGTACCCGTACACGATGTCGGTGTCATCGTTGGAGCTGTACAGGTATCCGCCGTGGGGAACCAGCATCGAGCCCGACGGTACGACGTGACGGGGGTCGTCCAGGTCGGTGGAGCACCACGGGGCGCTCGTCTGGTAGCGGCCGGAGCCCGCGATGCCCAGGTAGTACATCTGCCCCGGGGTCTTGTCCGCGGCGCCGAACGGCTTCGTGATCCAGACGCGCGGTGTTCCGTGCTCGACCGGAACGTACAGCCGTCCCGTGTAATTGCCCGAGACGATGTGATTGTTCGCGTGGATGGCGCCGACGTGGTCCTTGTTGTCCCCCTCGGGCCACCAGTTCTCGTCATAGGCGAGGAAGTCCACGCGCTCCCAGCGGAAGTTGAGCTTGTGGATGCCCCGCCACTCCGGCAGTTCCTCCGTCGAGCAGCAGACGACCCACCACCAGTCCTCGGCGCCGTACCTCGCCCGGGAAAGCCCCTGGCACTCATCGGTCCAGGCGAAACGGTCCTCGCTCTCCAGGTAGTCCTCCCGGGAGCGGTACCACTGGGAAAGGCGGCCGTCGCTCGCGGCCGCCGCCGGCTGGGCGCCGCCGACCGCGGCGGCCCCGCCGAGGGCCAGCACACCGGCCGCTCCAGCGGTACCTCGCAGAAAGTTCCTTCTGTCCATTGAGCCTGCTCCCGTAGGTGAGGGAAATGCCAACTATCTGGAATGGAGCCCGTGCGCGAGAACATGTCCGAGGGAATGACGCCGACGAATGACGTTTCCTCAATGTGCCGATAAATGCGGCGAGTTCAGCGCGCGCTCACGGTATCCCCGGCAGGAATGGGCACCAGAGAGTAGTTCTTACTCAGGCATGGATACTGGTGAAATTCGGGATATGACGCCATGGCTGTCCGCACCCGCAGCCGTCATCGGGCGGCGGCCGCGGGGCGGAACGGCAGCGTGTGATCAGCCGCGCTGCGCCTGGTCGTACACCTTCTTGGCGGTGCCGCCCAGCACCGCGCCGAACATCTTCTCGGTGTCCTGCAGCCCCTCACCATGGCTGTTGACCGAGACCAGAACGCCCTTGCCCGTGGTGGTGTCGAAGTCCGCCAGCCAAGGACCGCCGCTCGAACCGCCCGTCATACCGCAGGGGATGACCTGCTCACCGGCCTGCGGGGCCTTCTTCGCCGTGCCCGTGCAGTGCAGGAGGTCCTCTCCGAGCGACGGGCGTGACGCGGGGTAGCCGAAGGCGCGGATCGTGCCGCCGACCGGGCGGTCGAAGGCGATGGCCTGGCCGCCGACGACGTCCGTGAGCTTGCGGCCCTGCTGGTCGGCGTCCACGACGAGCGCGGCCACGTCGTTGTCGGACTCCTCCGCCCAGGTGCGCGGGGTGAGGGTGGCGCGGACCGGGAAGGCGCCGTACGGCTGCTTGCCCTGGTGGTACCCGGGGACGAAGACCATCTCGGTGTAGGTGAAGTCGGGTGCGGAGCCCCGGCGCACACAGTGGCCCGCGGCCATGACCACCGAGCGGTTGGCGCTGGTGACGGCGGTGGCCGTGCACCAGGAGTCCTCGCCGTCGCCGTTCATGAAGAAGAGCCGTCCGACGGTCTTCATCTCGGTGCCCTTCCAGGGCTTGACGTTCGGGGGCGTCGGCCCGAGATCGGTGGACTCCCCGACGGCCTTGATCCGCGCGGGCGTCCAGTAGGCGAGGGCGTCACGGCGCTGCTTCACCGTGTACGACGCGGTGGAGACGACCGGGGCGGCGGCCTTCTCCGCGGCAGGGGCCGGGGAACCGCCGCCCGGGGCGGCGACGGCTGACACGGGGACGGTGAGGGCGAGGGCGGCGCCCGCGCCGACGAGGGCGGCGAGTGCGGTGTTCCGGCGGCGGGGGGAGTGAGCGGTCATCTGCGGAGTTCTCCTCGGCAAGGTGGTCGGCAATGCCTCGTGGGTACGGGCCTCGTGGGTACGGGACCGTTGGTCCGCACGCGAAGATGACGAGTCGCCGGTCCGGGTTTCACCGAATGAGTGCTCTCCTCCGCAATTCCGCCGTGCGTAGCGGTGTCGGGAGGGAATGTCTTCCGCGGATCCGTCGTCGCGTCCGGCGGAGCAGGAGCCGGTACGCGCCCCGGGGGTCACGGACAGCCGGTGCCGGCCCCCGCGGCCCCCGGCTCATCCGCGGAAGACCGCCCGCGCGTGGTCGTCCGGAGCCGTGCCCGCCTCGGCGATCAGCTCTCCACCGGCGGACCAGACCCCCGAACGGCCGGACGTACGGGCGAAGCCACCGCCGGTCGGACCGGCGAAGGCCGCCGCGGCGACCCAGACACCGTGGTCCGCCGCGACCCGGCGGGCGCGCTCCCCGTGCACCCCGGCCTCGTCCTCGCCGTGGACGACACCGGACACATAGCCGTCGATCCCCAACGCCGCCGTCCGCGCGGCGTGTTCGGGGATCCCGGTGTCGCGGCAGATGGCGAGCCCCAGCCGCCATCCGTCCACATCGATCACGGCATGCTCACCGGGCACGAAGTGGACACCCTCGTCGCCGTGCAGATGGACCTTCCGGTAGGCCACCCGCGCACCGTCCCCCGTCACCGCCAGGATGCCGATATGCGGACCCGGTACCGGCGCCCCGACCAGGGCGAGCGCCCCGGTCCCGGCACACGCGGCGACGATCGGAGCGAGCCGCTCGTCCTCCGGGGAGACCGGCGCGGCGTCCAGCTCGTACCCCGTCAGCGACATCTCGGGGAACACCACCACCCGCGCGTCCGCCGCCCGCACGGCATCCGCGTGGGCCACCGCGTTCGCCGCCACCTCATGGGCCGCACACCTCGGCTGTGCCACGGCGATGCTCAGCGGCTGCCGCACCAGGAACTCCCCTCGTCGACCGGTACGAGCACCCTAACCGCGGGCCGCGTCTCAGGGGGCGGATCCCCGTGCCCGGCAGCCGGTCCGGGTCAGCGGGGGAGCGGGCGCAGGCGTACGGGGAGGGTCTGGTGGCCGTTGCTGATCAGGGAGGGGAGTGGTGTCAACTCCTCCAGCGGGACAGCGAGTTCCATCTCCGGGAACCGTTCGAAGAGCAGTCGCAGGGCGATGGCGACCTCGAAGCGGGCGAGCGGGGCGCCGAGACAGAAGTGCACACCGTGGCCGAAGGCCATGTGGTCCTTGGCGGGCCGGGTGAGGTCGAAGACATCGGCCGACGCGCCGTGCCAGTCGGGGTGGCGGTTGGCGGCGGCGTAGGAGGCGAGGATCGCCTCGCCCTTGCGGATCGTCTGTCCTCCGGGCAGCGGGATGTCCGCGCGGGCGAAGCGCAGGGGCAGGTGCTTCACCGCGGGTTCATGCCGAAGGGTCTCCTCCACGACGTCGTCCCAGCTACCGCGGCCCGCACGGACGTGGGCGAGCTGCTCGGGATCGGTCAGCAGGGTCGTGATGGCCTGGTCGATCACATTGCCCGTGGTCTCGTACCCGGCGTTGATCATCAGCGCCAGGGTGTCGCGCAGTTCGTCGTGGGTGAAGCCCTTGCCGTCGCCCTCGTCGTCGTGGGCGGCGATGAGCAACGACGTCATGTCGTCGCCGGGCTCCGTGCGCTTGGCCGCGATCACTTGGTCGAGCGCCTCGTAGAGGGCGACCGTGTTCGCCGCGGCCTGCTCGGCGGTCAGTGTGGTGGCGAACACCCCGTCGACCAGGGCCCGGAACCCGTCGCGCTGGTCCTCGGGGACCCCCATGAGCTGTCCGATGACCGCGATCGGCAGCGGGTAGGCGAGCCGGTCGCGCAGATCGACGACCTCCCCGGCCGGGAGGGTGCCGAGGTCGTCGACGAGCGCGGTGGCGATCGCCTCGACGGCTGGCCGCAGGGCCTGGATACGACGGGCGCTGAAGGCCGGTGCGACCATGCGGCGGAGCCTGCGGTGGTCGCTCCCGTAGGCGGTGAACATGTTCGCCACCGAGACCCAGAGGGCGAGGGGCCAGTCGGCGACGGCGGTGTCGAACTCGGGCCAGTGGGCGCGGGCGTCCTTGGAGACGTGCGAGCCGGTGAGGAGCTGCTTGAGGAGGGCGGGGTCGCTGACGGACCAGGCGGTCACACCCAGGATGTCCACCCGGGTGGCCGGGCCGCGGGCGCGCAGGGCCCGGTGCTCGGCGTGGTGGTCGGAGCCGGTGGGGTCGAGGATGAGCTTCGGCTGCTCGGGCACGGGACTCCTTCGGAAGGGCTTCGGTGACCGCGGTGTGGGTCACTGGGCCGTGGGGCGCGCGGTGGCACCGGCGGTACGGCGTCCCCGGCCTCGCGGCGGCGCTGTACGGGGTGGGCTCCCTCGCCGTCACGCATCTGCTCCGCCTCCTCGCCGGGAAGGGCCGACCCCGCTGGTTCCGGGGGTAATTGTCAGGGCCATGAGTGAGGTGCCACAAGACGGTGCGGGCATCACGCCGGTGCGCGCGGGGGACGGCCCGGGGCGGACATGCCCAGGCCGTCCGCCCCTCCGTGCCCCGGGTCCCTCAGACTGTGACCTCCACCCGGCCGGGACGGCGGGCCGCGACCACCGCCGACGTGGTCGGTGTGGTGAGGACCTCCGTCGCGTCCAGGTCCGGATGGGTGAGGTAGAACAGGCGCAGCTCGTCCACCTCGCCCTCGAACCGTGGCGGCCAGTGGGGCGACGGGGTGAAGTCGTCCAGGACGAGAACGCCGCCGGGAGCGAGGAGTTCGACGACCTGCCCGGGGGCGTCACGCTTTCCTCCGCCGTCGCAGAAGAAGACGTCGAACGGAGCGTGGCGCTCCAACAGCCGCCAGTCCCCGGTGAGCACGCTGACGCGGTCGTCGTCCGCGAAGATGCCGGACGCCCGGCGGGCCAGCTCCTCCTCGCGCTCGACGGTGACCAGACGGGCACCGGCGCCGAGGCCACTGTGCAGCCATGCGGTGCCCACCCCCGAGCCGGTGCCGCTCTCGGCGATGACACCGCCGGGCTTCGCCGTGGCGGTCAGCCGGAGCAGTCTGCCCACGTCGGGGAGACAGCTCTTGGTGAACCCCATCTCGGTGGCGGCCCGTTCCGCGAGCGCCACCCGGGGCGGTACCGCACGTTCTGCCATCAATATGAACCCCCTTCGGAATGACCATGACGCTATCCGGCGGCGGGCGTGTCCGCAGGCGGTCGCGCGCCTCAGCCGCCGGTGCCGGTCTCGAGGTCGGTGGCGAGCGCGCGCAGCCAGACCTCCACGTCGACCAGGAGGGGCAGGGCCCGCGCGGGGGTCCGTGACGCGATGTCCGCCGGAAGCTGGGCCAGCCGGACCCGGATGCCGTCCGCCGGGAGGTCCGCCGCCCGGAGCGTCACCGCCTCCAGCTCCCCGGCGGTGTCGCGGGCCCAGCGCAGGGCGGCGGGCGGGAAGGTCCGCGGGCCCTCCGACCGCGGCAGCCAATAGGCCCCGACCAGTACCCGGCTGCCGAAGTTGAGGGCGGCGAGCCAGTCGGAACCGGTCTCGTCGCCATGCCGCGGGGCGGGTTCCGCGCGGTACTGCGCATACGCGGCCTGCGCCATGCGGAGCCGGTGATGGGTCGCCCACAGCGCCCCGTCGGCGATCTCCCGCACCCGTCCGGGGCCGTCAGGGCCGGTCGTGGCCACGACGGTGGCGGGCACCAGTGGCGCGGTGGCCCGGAGGAGGGCGGTGACACCCCGCCGGATCTCGGCGCGCGCCCCGGAGGGCCAGGCGAGGAGACCACACACCAGACCGACCGCGCTCCCGGTCAGCACATCCAGGAAACGGGCCTCCGCGAGCCGCCAGGTGACGGCCGCGATCTGGGCGAACGCGGTGGAGACGACCAGGGTGAACAGCCCCTGCGCCCACGCCGGTCCGCCGACCGGCCCCACCGTGAAGGCCAGCAGCATCATCGGCACCAGGAGGTAGGCGTACACCTCGGTCACGTCCCCCGCGCCGATGATGAGCGCACCGGCCGCGAGCGCGCCCAGCAGGGTCCCGGCGGCGGCCGAGCGGGCGGCGGACCAGGCCTCGCCCGCCGTGGTGCGGCCCAGGGTGAGGACGGCCAGCAGGACCCAGAAGCCGTGCGAGAGGTCCAGCGAGCCGGCCACCAGGCGGGCGAGGGCGAGACCCAGAGCCATACGGACGGCGTTCTGGAAGACCACGGAACGCCGGGTGAGATTACCCCTGATCCGGAAGTACCACAGCCGGACCGTGCCGGTGTCGGCGTACCAGAACTGCTCGTGGGGCAGCCCGTACACCGGGCGGCGGCCACCGGTCGTCAGGGCGGCGGCCGTGCACACGGTCACCGCCGACACCGCGGCCGTCAGGGCCGTCGACTGCCGCAGCAACAGCGCGTGCGAGGGGGCGGTGCGCGGCTCCGGGGCGGTGCCGCGTGCGGCCATGAACTCCTCGATCATCTCCTCGAGCAGTTCGGGTCCGGGGGCGGGGCGCGACCGGCGCAGGGCGCCGGCCGTCCGGGCACACATCACCGCGGTGCCGTGCAGGAGGGTCTCGGAGGCCACATCCGCGGGCGTGGCGGGGAGCCCGGCCAGCGCGGCGAGCTGGTCCAGCAATCGGCGGGTCGCGGATCCCGCCTGGGCCAGCGCATGGTCCTTCCGGCCCGCCCCGGTGGGGCGGGTCCCGGCCGGTTGCCGGGAGAAGCGCAGCCCCCGGCCGGCCGCCCGGAGCCGCGCGGCCAGACCGGGATCGGGGGCCCCGGCCCGTACCGCGCGGCCCGCGAGGTCCAGCGCGTCGGCGACCCGGTCGCGGTAGGACGGCTGCCGGGGCTCGGGGAGGAGCACCAGCTCACACAGGCTCAGCAGCACCGTGCCGGTGACCAGTCCGGCCAGCCGGAGGGTCAGGGTGTCGGGGGCGTACGGGGGGAAGCAGGCGAGGATGTAGAAGAGTTGGAGACCAGGGGCGGTGCCTGCGAGCCGCGGACCGCACACCGCGCCGAAGGGCAGGACGAACCCCACCAGCAGCATGCCCGCCACGGCGGGCCACGTCCCCACGGCGAGGACCGTACCGAGGACGACCAGCGCCGCGGCGATGGGCAGGGCGCGCAGCACGGTGCCCGCCCGCTGCCGCCCGGACCCCGGCAGCGGGGAGAGGATGCCGAACGCGATGGGGGCGAACAGGGTGTAGATCGCGGCGGCCGGCTGGTCCAGCAGATGCACCGCCGGGTAGAACCCGGCCGCCGCGGCCACCGTGACGCGCAGCGCCCGCCGTCCGGCGTCGACGGACGCGGAGAGCGACGGCCGCTGCGGCATGCGCGCTCCTCTCCCGGCGTCCGCGCCGGTCCCGTCCCGCCACCTTCGTCCCAGTGTGGCGTGGCGGTGGTGAGGCCGCGTGGCGGCGCCCCGTGGCCCCGTACCGGACGGCCGCCGTATGAGGGGACGCGTCAGCGGCGGACGGGCACCGGGCCGGGCGGGGTTCCGGCGGCGCGCGCTGCCGCGGCGGCGGCCAGTTCGACGCGGCTGCTCAGGCCCAGCTTGGCCAGCACATGGGAGACATGCGTCTGTACCGTGCGGGGGGAGATATGCATACGGCGGGCGATATCGGGGCCGGAGAGGCCCGCCCGCACCTGCTCCGCCACCTGTGCCTCCGTCGGAGTGAGCGCTTCCCAGCCGGTGGCCGGACGCACCCGTCCGGCCGTCGAGCCCAGCCGCACCCCCGCGGTGCGCAGCCGGCTCGCCAGCCGGGCGGCGGCATGGACCGCCCCGGTCCGGTCGGCACACCGCAACGCGCTCCGGGCGTGGTGCCGCGCGTCGTCCTTGTGCCCCTGGTGCGCGGCCGCCACCGCGGCCTCCTCCCAGGCGGCCATCTCGACCAGCGCCTCCCCGATGTCCGAGGCCGCCTCCGCCGCCTCGGCCGCCAGGGCCGCCGTCTCGTCGTGGGCGACCGCGGTCAGTGCCCGGGCGAGGAGAACGGAGGGGACGAGGGCCGGGCTGAGCGGGGCGGGCAGCCGCTCGATGTCCTGGGCGATGGCCGTCCGGAGCCGGTCGTCGGCGGCCCGCAGGGCCACTCGGCCCAGCTCCGGGGCGATGGTGGCCAGCCAGACGGTGTGATGCCCCTCGGCGGCCCGTGACCGGACCTGATGGGCCAGCCGGGCGGCGTCGGCGTAGCGGCGGCGGGCCTCCAGCAGGGCCACCTCGGCCCGGGCGGGCTGGGGGATGCCGAACTGGAGGACCCGGGGCCCGGCCTTCCAGCGGTCCAGCCGCGCCCCGGCGGCATCCGGTTCGCCGCGCAGCACGTCGATCAGCGCACGTGCCCCCACCGCCATGGAGGTCCAGGCGAGTTCGCCGGTCTCCGCGAGGTCGAGGCCCGCGTCGAACGTGGCGGCCGCTTCGTCCAGCCGTCCCGCGCTCATCGCGATCGCGGCGCTCAGCAGTTGGTGCGGCGCGGCCTGCCACTGCGCGGCACGCTCCTCCCGCAGCCGTTCCACCTCCCGCAGTGCCGCTTCCGCCGTGCGCGGGCCGTTGAGGAACGCCTCGACGAACGGGGGCCAGACATCGCTCGCCGAGCCCTCGTACGGATCGACCTCCGCGGACCGGTGCCGGCGGGACGCCTCCCAGGCCAGCTCGACGGCCGACCGGGGCGAGCCGGTCAGACAGAGCCGCAGGGCCTCCGTCACCAGTCCGGTCAGGGTGAGCTCCAGCGGATCATCCACCGGGGGTCGCAGGGGCAACGGCCGGAGGCCGCCCAGCAGGGAGAGCTGGCGGCGGTGGTCCTCCATGATGGCGTGGACACGGGGGGAGGCGGTGTCGAAGGGGGTACGGTCGATCAGCGCCAGTGCCTCGGACGTCTTGCCCTGGACGGTCAGGGCGAAGATCAGCGCCCGGCTCAGCTCCACCGTCTGCGCGGGATCGATGGCGGTGGTGAGGGCCGACCGGGCCACCTCCTCCGCGCGGCGCATCTGACCGGAGCGGGCCAGGGCCCGGGACCGCCGCACCGCCAGCTCGACCGTGGCCGTCGAGGTCCGCCACGTCTCGGGCGGATCGGCGAGCAGATCGGCCTCGACGGCGGGAGCGTCGGCCAGCTCGGCCCCGGCCTCCTCCAGTGCGGACAGCACCCGCTCCGGCGGCGCCCCCGAGGCGACGATATGGCGCACCCGGTGGGCGGATGCCTCGTGGTCGGCCGCGGCGGTGTGCAGCACCCGGCGCAGCGCGGGCGGAATGGCGCGGGCGACGGCGTCGCGGTAGCTGTCATGCGTGAACGCGACGCGCCCGGCCGGGTCGAACGCCACCAGCCCGCGGTCGAGCAGCGTCTGCACCGGTTCGACGACGGCGACCGGTGACACACCGCCCACCGAGGCCAACTCCTCGGGGGTGACGGGCCGTTCCATGACCGCGAGGACCCTGATGATCTGGCGGACCGGCCCCCGCAGCGACCGGATCCCGGCCGCCACCGCCTCGTCGAGGCCGGGCCGCAGCGCTGCGGCGGTGTCCGGTCCGCTGTGGAGGCCGATGTGGTCGTCATGGGTGCCGGTCAGCAGAGCGCCGCCACGGCTCAGATCGTCCAGCAGCGTGGTCACGCGCAGCGCGTTCTCCCGGTGCGCCAGCAGCGCCGCGCGCAGCCCCGGGGTCGGCCATCGCCCGGTCTGCTCGTGGACCAGCGCGTCCAGGTCGATCTCGTCCAGGGGCGGCAGCGGGACCTCCTGGGTGGACGGCCTCCGCAACAGCCGTTCCAGGTGCTCCCGTCGGGGCCGTGGCCGCCTGGTCACGACGAGGGCCAGGGGCAGATCCTCGGCGGCCGAGGCGATGAGGTTCAGCACGGCCAGCGACGCGGCGTCTGCCTCGTGGACATCGTCGACCGCGAGCACCAGCGGACCGGCCGCGCAGAGTGCGTCCAGCCGGGCCAGCAGACGTTCCTCCGCGTCGCGTGGCGCGGTCGGCCCGTGGTCTGCCCCGAGCAGCTCGCACACCACGGCGTACGGGCCGCGGGCCGTGAGCGTGCCGACCCGGACGAGCCGCCGCGGTGCGGTGACCCGCGCCAGGACCTCCCGCAGCGAGTGGCTCTTCCCCGCGCCGACGTCACCGGTGAGGACGAACGCCGATGCCCCGCGGTGCGCCACGGTGAGCGCGGCGCTCACACCGGAGGTCAGAGCGGCGGCCACATCCCGACGACTACGGGCCCATGGCTGGTCGTTCACCCGAAAAGTGTAAGGCCGGGCCGCGGGGTACCGCTCAGGAGCGCCGCATCCCGACTTCGCCGTGAGTGGCGAACTCATCACAAGGCGTCGTTGGCGCGGATTCCTCTGTCATTCGGCGGATGATCGCGCTTCGCGACCGATCCAGCATGGTGCCGTCCCGATCCCCCGATGCCGGAGAAGACACCGTGAAACCCTTGACCCTGCTGTTCGGGATGGCCCCCTGGGTCCTGTTCTCGATGATCGCCGACCGTCTCGGCACCGGAGCCGTGGGCTGGGCCGCACTGGCTGCCTGTCTCGGCTCCCTGGTCCTGGCCGTCCGCGGTGCCGTCACCGACGGTCTCAAGGTGATCGACGCGGCGGGCGTGGTGACGTTCGGCGCGCTGGCCGCGATCGGCCTGGCGAGCGGCCCCGATGTGCAGCGGTCACTGGTCGACTACGGACGGGGCGGCGCGGCGCTGGTCCTCGGGACCGTGATGCTGGTGTCGGCCTTCACCGTGCCGTTCACCGAGCAGTACGCGCGTGCGTCGATCGACCGCCGCTACTGGGGCAGCCCCGCCTTCCGGGCCGTGAACCGGCGGATCTCGCTGCTGTGGGCCGGGATCATCCTCGTGATGGCGGTCTGCCATCTGCTGGCGGGCGCCCTCGGTACCGGTGACATCCTGCTCAACTGGGTCATCCCCGTCCTGCTGGTCCTCGGCGGCCTCAAGTGCACCGAAGCCGTGGCGAGCGCGGCCGGGGTCGGCGGTGGCACCGCGGGAGCCCGGACATGAGCGTGGCCACCGGACCGAGCGCCGTCGCGGAGCGGCCCACGCGCGCGGCCTGGACGGTCCTGGCGGCCATGACGGGCGGCCTGGCCATGATCATGCTGGACCAGACCGTGGTCACGGTGGCGCTGCCGACGATGACCCGCGATCTGGGGCTGTCCGCGAGTGGTCAGCAGTGGGTCGTCAACGCCTATGTACTGGCGATGGCGGCGAGTGTCGCCCTGGGCGGGCGGATCGGCACCAGGTTCGGGCCCGTCACCACTTTCCGCGTCGGCATCTGGGTCTTCTTCCTCTCATCCGCCCTGTGCGGAGCGGCTCCTGAGGGGCCGGCGGGGCCGGGCTGGCTCATCGCCGCCCGGGTGGCACAGGGCTGCGGTGCGGCCCTGATGATGCCGGTCAGTGCGAGCATCGTGATGGCGGCCTTCCCGTCCGCCGTGCGCGGCCGCGCGATGGGCGTGTACGTCGGTATCAGTCAACTCTTCCTGGCGCTGGGCCCGTTGCTGGGCGGAGCACTGACCGAATGGGTCACCTGGCGCGCGGTGTTCTGGCTCAACCTCCCGGTCGGCCTCACCGCGCTGTGGCTGATCCGCAGGGCCAGGCCCGCCGACCCCGCACAGCCCGCCCTCACCGTCTCCGTCGTCCACAGCCTCCTGCTGATGACGGGGATCGCCACCACCGTCTACGCGCTGCAGCAGTCGTCCGCGTGGACGTGGACCTCGGCCCGCACCGGCTGCGTACTGACCCTGGGCCTCCTGCTGACGGCCGCCTTCGTCATCACGCAACTGCGCACGCACGACCCCCTGGTCAAACTCGGCCTGCTGCGGCACCACGGGTTCACCGGCAATGTCGTGGTCCTGCTGGTCACCCAGTTCAGCATGCTCGGCATCGTGCTGTTCTCGTCGCTGTACGCCCAGAACCTGCTGGGGTACGGCCCGGTGCGGGCGGGCTGCGCCGCGCTGTCGTTCATCGTTCCCCTGATGGCCGGGGCGCAGCTCGCCGGACGGTGGTACGACCGCTCCGGTGCCCGCCCGCCCCTGCTGACCGGTCTGGCCGTGGCCACGGCCGGGACCCTGCTCTGGGCCCTGACGCTCACCCGCGTCGAGTACCTGGCCAACGTGCCGGGGATGGCGATGGTCGGCCTCGGCCTGGGCCTGGTCTTCTCACCGGTCAACACCGACGCCCTCAGCCGGGTCCCGGCCGTGGACCGGCCGCAGGCGTCGGGCATCGTCCAGACCGTCCGGCAACTCGGCGGCACCCTGGGCGTCGCCGTGATCGGCACGGTCATCCTCAGCCGGCAGCGGGTCGTACCCGCCGCCGAACGCGCGCACGCCGCCGCCGAGGCCATGCGCGGCGGTTTCCTCGTCGCCGCCGGAACCTTCGCCATCGGTCTGGTGGCGGGTGCGCTGCTCCTGGCGGGAAGGCCGGACCCGGAGGACTGACCCGTACCCGGCGGACAGCGTCGTCGCCCCGCTCCGGCCACCCGCCGCATCGCGGTGGCCGGAGCGTCTCCAGAGGCGTCCCGGGGCGGCTCAGCCCTGGATGGCCGCCGGGTCCATCCACGCCACTTCCCAGGTGTGACCGTCGGGGTCCTGGAAGGACCGGCCGTACATGAAGCCGTGGTCCTGGGGCTCGCCCGCGGGCGACCCGCCCACGGCCAGCGCCTTGTCCACCAGCTCGTCGACCTTGGCGCGGCTCTCGGCGCTCAGACAGAGCAGCACCTCCGAGGTCGTGGTGGAGTCCGCGATCTCCTTGCTGGTGAAGTCCTGGTAGCGCTGTCTGGTGAGCAGCATGGCGACGATCGAGTCGCTGATGACCACACAGGCGCACTCATCCGTGGTGAACTGCGGGTTGATCGCGTAGCCGAGCTCGGTGAAGAACTTCTTCGAGGTCTCCAGGTCGTTCGTCGCGAGGTTTACGAAGATCATCTGCTGGTACACGGGCTGTCTCCTTCGTGTGTGGCCTTCCACAGGGGTGGACTGCGCGGCCCCGCGGAACTCATCGCCCGGCGGACGGAAACTTCTGGACCGTTCCACCCGCGCGCCGGTCGTGGCCCCGGGGCCACGGCCGGGCCACGGCTCCGGCCGTGGCCCGGCGGGCTCGTGGTTTTCGGCCATCTGTGACGTCATCAGGGCTCAAAAATGCGTAACGAATTCATGAGCGGTCCTCTCAAGTGGGCTTTGGTAAGGCGTTCCGAGCCATTGAAAATCGTCTCCATTGCAGCCTTTGAAATTTGGGAGGCGATGCGCTTCACTCTTCCCTGTCCAGGTCGCGGAGCGATGGGAAGGTCATGAAACGGCGCGGGCAGCAGCACGACAAGCATGCCCATGGGCATCACGGGCACGGACACGGGCACGGGCACCATCACGGACACGGCGGGCACAGCCATCATGTGGACAAGGACGCCGACTGGCGCTGGTTATCGATATCGCTGGGACTCATAGTCGCCTATATGGCGGTGGAAGTCGTTGTCGCTTTTGCCGCCGAATCGATGGCGCTGCTTTCCGACGCGGCCCACATGCTTTCCGACGCCGCCGCCATCGCGCTGGCCCTCGTGGCCATGAGGCTGGCGGCCCGGCCGGTCCACGGGCGGTACACCTACGGGTTGAAGCGGGCGGAAATCCTCTCGGCGCAGGCCAATGGCCTCACCCTGCTCCTGCTGTCGGTCTGGCTCACCTACGAGAGCGTGGAACGGCTGGTGGACCCGCCGGAGGTCGGCGGGACGATGGTGCTGGTGACCGCCCTCGCGGGTGTGGTGGTGAACGTCATCGCCGCCTGGTGCATGTCCAAGGCCAACCGCTCCTCGCTGAACGTGGAGGGCGCCTTCCAGCACATCCTCACCGACCTGTACGGCTTCATCGCCACGGCGGTGGCCGGCGCCGTCGTCATGCTGACCGGGTACGCCCGGGCGGACGCCATCGCCTCGCTCGTGGTGGTGGTGCTGATGGTCAGGTCCGGGGTGTCGCTGGTCCGCGACTCCGGACGGATCTTCCTGGAGGGAGCGCCCCCCGGTGTGGAGCCGGACGACGTGAGCGGACGGATGGTGCGGTACGACACCGTGGTCGAGGTGCACGATCTGCACATCTGGGAGATCACCTCGGGTGAGGTCGTTCTGTCCGCCCACGTCCTGGTCGAGCCCGGCGGGGACTGTCACGCCGTGCGCAAGGGGCTCCAGGCGGGACTGCGCGAGGAGTACGGCATCCGGCACGCGACCCTGGAAGTGGACCACGCCCCGGAGCACCTGGTGGGCGTCGGTCCGGGCGAGGCGGCCGGGGCGCACTGCGAGGACCCGCACGGGACGGCCCGCCGCAAGGAGACCCCCGTCCACTGAGACCACCTGACCGGGACTGAGCCGGCCCCCGTACGGCAGTCCTGCCCTGAGCCCTGTGAGCCGGTCCACCCGGCTCACAGGGCTCAGGGGGCCACGCGGTCCCCGTCGGCGCGGCGGGCGGTGGTCCGTTGCGTCCCGCCGCTCCGCGGCGGACGGCCCGATCCCAGGCGGCGGGTGACCGGGCGCTCGATGAGGGCGTAGGTCGCCCACGCCGTCAGGAGCGCGGCGGCGAAGAGGAGCACGACCGCCCCCGCACGCACGGTCCGGGACGCGTCATGATTCTCGTCGATCAGCCGGTAGCCGTACTGGAGCACCAGCATGTGCACCATGTAGAAGGCGAACGAGACGTCCCCCAGCCACACCATCGGCCGGGTGCGCACCCAGGAGCGGGACCCCCGGATGTCGGCACCCGCGCCCGCGAGAACCAGCAGGGCCATGGGGACGACCAGCACGGCGCTGATCGCGTAGAGGAACGGCACCTGGACCGCCAGCGGGTATCCGAGGGCCAGCGCGGGCAGCGCGTGGCGGAACCGGACTCCTACCCGCACCCCTTCGAGTACGGCCCTGGCCAGCAGCATGCCGAGTACGAACTCCAGCAGCCGGGTGAGCGGGAAGGTGTAGACGAACCAGTACTGGTGGAGGCTGACCGGGAAGGCGAAGAACCGCGGTTCCGAGGCGAACGCGGCCGTGGCCGCCAGGGGGAGCAGGATCACCGTGGCAGCGGTTCCGGCCGCCCAGAGCCATAGCTGCCGGGCGGGGATGCGGCGGACGAGGTGGATCAGCAGCGGGAAGCACAGATAGAAGAACGCCTCGCAGGACAGCGACCAGGAGACCCCGTTGACGCTGTCGTACACGTCAAAGACCGGCCACCACGCCTGTATCAGCGCGAGATTGGGGAGGGCCTGGCGGGCGGCGACCTGGCCGCCCGTCCAGTTGATCAGCACCAGGGCGCCGAACCAGGTGACCAGGTGCGTGGGGTAGATCTTCGCGGCCCGGCGGCGCCAGAACGCGGGGGCGGTATCGCCCGGCCGGGCCGACCAGGCGAGGACGAAACCGCTCAGCAGGAAGAAGAATCCGACGCCCGAGCGGGCGGTGATCAATGCGACGGTGGCCGGGGTGTTGTTCTCCCAGGTGCCGTCGAACCAGAGGGCGAAATAGGCATGTGAGGCGAACACCGCGAAGGCGGCGACAAAGCGAAGACCGGTCAGCGAGGGAAGTCTCGCTGCGGAGGGGAGCGGGGGCAGAACCTGGGCCACGGCGTCTCCTGGCGGACAGATCGTCAAAAACGCGCCGAACGTATCAATGGGAATGGCCGGATGTATGCCACCCGTGGATGGCATCGTTCCCTGCAACCCCGGTTGCACATACGGGATATGAGCTGGTCAGTGCCCCAGTGACCGCAGCAGGGCGGCCTCCTGGACCGGGGTCAGCCCGGCCACGGGCCGCTTCCCGGCGCCCCGTCCGAGCCGGTCCCGCAGCACCGCCGCGGCCGTCTCGCCGACCGGCCGGATCCGCAGCCCGGCCTCGAAGGAGGCGGTGACATCGCGGGAGAGCGCGCCGTGCAGGGCGCGCGGTGGCCACAGCGGCAGCGAGGCCGGTCCGGTCCACGGACCGATCCCGGCGGTCAGCAGCGCCTCCTCGGGGACCGGTACCAGGTGGAGTGAGTCATGGCCCACGGCGTCGGCGATGTCCCGGAGCAGCGCCCGCAGCGGCACCGGGGGACCGGCCGCGTCGTACACCCCGGCCGCCCGGTCACCGGCCTGGTCCAGGATCCAGGCCGCGAGGTCGCGGACATCGACGACCTGCGCGGGCAACGGCGCCCCGTCGGCGGCCGATTCGGGGGGCACGGCGGTGGTCCCGCCCCGGGCCATCCGCAGCGGCCAGTAGCCGAAGGGGCCGACGTCATCGCCCGGGCCGACCACAAGACCCGGCCGGACCACGAACGCCCGGTCCCCGGTCGCCTCCCGGACCGCCTGTTCGCAGGCGAGCTTCACACCGCCGTAGACGGCCTGTGAGGGCTCGGGGTCCCGCGCCGGGTCGTAGCGCGTGGTGTCGTCCGGGAGGGCGGGCCGCAGCCGGGCGGTGCGGGCCGTCTGTCCGGGGGTGTAGGTGTCGGCGTAGACGCTGATGGAGGAGAGGAACGTCCAGTGGTCCGCGCGGACGGCCCGCAGTGCCTCCCGGACCCGGGGCAGTGCGAGGGTCGCGGTCTCCACCACCGCGTCGAAGCGGGTGCCGCCGAGGGCGGCGAGGGCGTCCGGCCGGTCGCGGTCCGCGCGCAGCAGCCGCGCCCCCTCCGGGAGACGGCCGCCGGTGCCCCGGGCCACGCAGGTGACGTCATGGCCCCGGGCCACCGCCTCGGCCGCCACGGCGCCGGAGATGAAGCCGGTGCCGCCCAGGACGAGCAGGCGCAAGGGGGCGCGGTGACCGGACACGGGCATACGGACTCCTGACGGTGCGGTGGGACATGGTCGGTGGAGTGCGGGGTCGGCGTGGTGTGGTGGGGGGGGGCGGGGGGGGGGCGGGCCCCCCGTGGGGGGGAGGGCGGGGGGGGGGGCCCCGCCGCCGGCGTGAGGGTGGGGTGGGACTGGGTGGGGGGTGGGGGGGGTGGGGGTGGGGGGGCCCGGGGGCGGGGGCGGCCGCCGCACCACAGGTGGCGGTCAGGCCGGTTCGGGTTCCGCGTCCGCGTCCTTCGCCGGTTCGGGCGCACCGGTGAGCAGGTCCTTCTTACGGACCAGGGTCAGCGAGATGACCGCGGTGCCCACACAGATCACGGCGGCCCACAGCATCACGTTCGCGGCGCCGTCGGCTATGGCGGACTCCAGCATGCGCCGCACCTGCCCGGTGGTGTGGTCGGGTACCTGGTCCAGGGCGCGGGAGATATCGCCCTGGGCGACCGCGGAGACCACCTTGTCGTGCTCACCGGAGCTCAACTCCAGCCCGTCGCGGGCCTCGTCCGAGATCCGGGTCCGGAACAGCACGCCGAAGATCGCCGCGCCGATACCGGCCCCGAACATGAAGAGGCTGTTGATCGCGCCGGAGGCCATGCCCGAGCGCGCCTTGGGCACCACGTTCACCGCCAGGGACATGGACGGGCTGCCCGCCAGGCCGCCGCCCACTCCCCACAGCAGCAGACCGGGCAGCGCCAGCCAGACGCTCTGCCCCCGGTCGAAGGACCAGGACATGGCGAGTCCGCCGAGCGCCAGGATGCCGAACCCGGCCCCGATGATGTGCGACGGCGAGTACTTGGCCTGGAGCTTGCCGGCGACCAGCCCCATCCCGAGCTGCGGGGCGAAGATGGCCATCATGATCAGCCCGGTCAGCAGGGGGCTCAGCCCCCGGGCGCTCTGGAAGTACAGGATGTAGTACACCGAGCCGCCGACCGTGGCGAAGCGGGAGAAGAACGCGATCAGGGACGCCGCGACGAACGTCGGCACGGTGAACAGCGACAGGTCCAGCGTGGGCGCCGCCACCCGCCGCTCCAGGAACAGGAAGGCGATGAGGAGTACGGCCGCCAGGCCGAGTTGGACGAGGGTGGCGGCGCTGTCCCAGCCCTGGTCCTCGCCCCGGGTGAGGGCGAAGTTGACCAGGCCGAGGGTGAGGACGAGCAGTCCGGCGCCGGTCCAGTCGATCCCCGCCAGGGAACTGCGGGGCGGGTCGGCGGGCAGCCGGGTGCGGCACAGGAACAGTGCGACGAGCCCGATGGGCACATTGATGAGGAAGAGGTAGCGCCACTGGGTGAGGTCCACCAGCAGACCGCCGATGACCGGGGCCACCGCACCGCAGGCGCCCAGCGTGGTGCCCCAGACGGCGATGGCCATGTTCCGGCTCTGGCCGTCGTAGACCTGGGCGATCAGCGGCATCGCGTTGGCGAGGACGAAGGCCGCGCCGATCCCCTGTACACAGCGGGCGATGTCGAGGGTCAGGGCGTCGGGCGCGACACCGCAGCCGAGCGAGGACAGGGTGAACAGCGCGATGCCGCCCATGAACATGGACCGCCGGCCCAGCCGGTCCGACAGCGATCCGGCGGCCTGCTGGAAGGCCCCGAAGGTGACGGTGTAGCCAATGATGATCCACTGCAGGGCGGCCAGGGAGCCGCCGAGATCGGACTGGATCGAGGGTAACGCTACGGAAACGATAGTGATATCGATGACCAATAGCGCCGACGCAATGACGGTGATGATCAGGACGATGCGAGCCTCACGGCTCGCCTTGGTATCCGTGGCGCTCACGAATTCCTCTTCCGGTGACGGGACACGGCGAGTTCCCCTTGTTGTGCGCGGTGCATTGAAAATCGTTTCCGTAGTTATTTCCGGGGTGCGCCGTCATCGTCGAGTAAGGGTTGCCTTACCGCGCATGGTGCGCGCGAGTGTAGCACCGGATTTCCGTCTTTTCGAAGGAGGGGCGAGCTGAATTGGCCGCCGCCGCCCGGTGATTGGGGGCGGCGGCGTACGGGTTTATGCGTGCGGTGCGGGCAGTGCGTTGACATCGACTTTCCCGGTCACGGTGAGCGGGATGGAGTCCACCGGCACGAATATTCCCGGCACCATATAAGAAGGGAGTCGCTCCCGTAGATAGCGCCGTATCACGGACACATCCGGCTTTTCTTCGCACGCCACGTAGGCGACCAGCCCGGCGGAGTCGGCGGCGCCCCCGTGGGCCAGCACCGCGGCACGGCGGATCGCCGGGTGCTCCATCAGCACCCCCTCGATCTCGCCCGGTTCGATCCGCAGACCGCGCACCTTCACCTGCTGATCGGCCCGGCCGAGGTAGTCCAGCGCACCGTCGGGCAGCCGCCGTGCGAGATCGCCGGTCCGGTACAGCCGCGCCCCGGGGCCTCCGGAGAACGGGTCCGGTACGAAACGCTCGGCGGTGAGCGCCGGCCGTCCCAGATAACCCCGGGCCAACCCCTCCCCGCCCAGGTACAGTTCCCCGGCCGTACCGTCCGGGACCGGCCGGCCGTCGGCGTCCAGCACATGGGCGCTGCTCCCGGTGACGGGGCGGCCGATCAGCGGTTTGCCCCCCTCACGGCCGACCAGGCTCCAGGTGGAGTAGGTGGTGTCCTCGGACGGGCCGTAGAGGTTGTAGACCCGCTCGACCGTGCCGGTCCCGTACAACGCCTGGGCCAGGGCGGCCGGCAGGGCCTCCCCGGCCAGGTTGACGGTGACCACCGACGCGGGCAGCGGCTCCGAGGCCAGCAGGTCCAGCAGCAGACTGGGCACGCTGTTGACCAGGGAGACCGGCCGGTCGGCCGCGACCACCGGCAGATGGAACAGCGTCTCCGCCAGAACCACCGTGCCGCCACTGGCCAGCGGGCCGAACAGCTCGAAGACGGACAGGTCGAAACACATCGACGTCGAGGCCAGGGTGTACCGCAACTCCTCGGCGCTGAACCGGTCCAGCACCCAGTCGATGAACGCCGCCGCGCTGCGGTGTTCCACCGCGACACCCTTCGGGCGGCCGGTGGAGCCGGAGGTGTACAGCACATACGCCAGCCGGGAGCCCGGGTCGGCCGTCCCGCCCGCGGACCGGTCGGCCGTCCCCTCCGGCGCCGGGGCATCCGCCGCGGCGGCGATCCCGGCCCAGTCGCCGTCCAGCGACACCACCGCGCCGGGCCGGTCCGCGAACCGGCCGCGCCGCGCCTCGTCGGTGACGACCAGTTCCGTGCCGCTGTCCCGCAGCATGAACTCCATGCGCTCGGCCGGGAACGCGGGATCCAGCGGTACGTAGGCCGCGTCCGCCTTGAGCACCGCGAGCATGGCCACCACCATCCACGGCGACCGTCCCAGACAGATGCCGACCAGGGTCTCCGGACCCGCCCCGAGCCCCCGCAGATGGCGGGCCAGCGCCTCGGCGGCCTCGTCCAGTTCCCCGTAGGTGAGCCGGTCCCGGCCCCCGACGACCGCTTCGGCGTCGGGGGTGAGCACCGCCTGCCGGGCCACCCGCTCATGCAGGGGCGGGCGCCGACCGGGTGTCCCGTCGACCGATGTGCTCAACTTCCCACCCCGCTCTTCGCCGCGGTCCGGCGGACCGCCAGTTCGCGCGCGACCTCGTCCGGGGACATCCGCGCGATCCGCAGATGGATCGCGGCCGTCGCCTCCGCCCGTCCCGGGGCCTCCTCCGCCGCGGTCACCGCCTCGGCCAGCCCGGACACCGTCGGCGACAGGAACACCATCCGCAGGGTGATCCGCTCCGACTCGAAGACCTGGCGCAGCCGTGTCACGATCCGCGTGGCCAGTACCGAATCCCCGCCCAGCGCGAAGAAGTTGTCCTCCTGGCCGACCGCATCCAGCCCCAGCACCTCCGCCCAGACCGCGGCGCAGACCTCGGCGACCGCCGAATCCGGCGCGGACGGCACGGCGGCACCGGCCTCCGGGCGGGCCGTCGGCAGAGCCCGCCGGTCCACCTTGCCGTTGGCATTCAGCGGCAGCGCGTCGAGGACGACGAAGACCGACGGCACCATGTACTCCGGGAGCGTCTCCCGCAGATGGTCCCGCAGCCGTGCGCCCAGCGCGGGGTCGTGCGGGCCACGGCCCGCACCGGCCGGGACCACATAGCCGGTCAGGCCCCGGTGTCCGCCCCCGTCCGGACGCGGCACTCCGGCCACCACGGCCGAGCCCACCGCCGGATGGGCCAGCAGCGCCGCCTCCACCTCACCCGGTTCGATCCGGTGTCCGCCCACCTGCACCTGGAGGTCGGCGCGTCCCACGAACTCGATGGTGCCGTCCGGCAGGAACCGGCCCAGATCACCGGTGCGGTACAGCCGTTCGCCGGTCCGCGGATGGGTGGTGAACGAGGCCGCGGTGCGCTCCGGGTCCGCCCAGTAACCGCGTGCAAGACCCACCCCCGAGCAGTACATCTCGCCGGTCGCCCACACGGGACGGTCCCGCATCCGCTCGTCCAGGATGTGGTAGCGGGTGTTGGCGATCGGGGTGCCGTACGGGACGCTGCGGCGCTCCGGGCCGAGTTCGCCCACCCGGTGCCAGATGTTCCACAGCGTGGTCTCGGTGGGGCCTCCCACGCTCACCACCTCCACCCCGGCCCGTTCGGTGAGCCGGCGGACGGCGGCGACGGGGAGCCAGTCACCGCCGAGGAAGGCCAGCCGCAGCCCGGGGAGCGGACCGTCCTCGGAGCCCAGATGCGCCAGGAGCATCTCCATCATCGCGGGCACCGAATTCCACACGGTGACCCGGTGCGTGGTCATCAGCCGTGCCCAGTCCGCGGCCTCCCGCCGTGCGGCGGCGTCGGGGACCACCAGCGTCCCGCCCGCGCCCAGCACCCCGAACACATCGAACACGGACATGTCGTGGTGCAGCGCGGTCAGTGCCAGGGCCCGGTCCTGCGGTCCGAGGGCGAACGTCTCGAGAGTCTCGCGCAGCGCATTGACGACCCCGCGGTGCTCGATCATCACACCCTTCGGCCGCCCGGAGGAGCCGGAGGTGAACAGCACATAGGCCAGATCGGACGGGGTCGCCGACCGTTCGGGCAGCGTCGCGTGTTCCGCGCCCGGGTCCGGCTCCTGCGCGTCCAGACACAGGGTCTGCCGGTCACCGGCCAGCTCCCGCAGCCCCGACTGGGTGAGGACCAGCTCCACCTCGCACCGCTCCAGCAGCTCCCGCACCCGCCGGGCGCTCACGTCGGGGGCCACCGGCAGATAGGGGGCGCCCGCGTACAGCACACCGTAGGCCGCGGCGATCTGCTCCCAGCCCTTCTCCATCACGATGCCGACGGGCCTGCCGGGCCCCGCGCCCCGCTCCCGCAGCCAGTGCGCCACCCGGCACGCCTCGCGGTGGAGTTCGGCGTAGCTGAGCGTCCGGTCGCCGCTGATCACGGCGGTCCGGTCCGGCTGCCGGGCCAACTGCTCCAGGAAGAAGTCCTGCACCAGCAGATCCGGCAGCTCCCGGGACGCGCCCTCGCCCGCGACGGCCGGGCCCGCGCCGTCCCGGGCCGGGAGCGCGGCGGGTTCCAGCGGCTCCTCCGCCGACCAGGCACGGTCGTCATCGGCCAGCCGGGTCAGCAGGTCGCGCATCCCGGCGAAGATCCCGTCCAGCAGTTCCGGGGCGAACAGCGCCTCGGCGACGTCCCAGTTGACCACCAGCTCCTCGTCCTGGACCTCGGTCAGCAGATCCATCCAGACCTGTGGGGTCTGGGTGATGCCGTACGTCTGGCGCAGCACCCCGTCCAGCAGGGTGCTGGTACCGCCGGTCAGCGGCACGGCGCTGGTGAAGACCACCGGCATCAGCGCACCGTCGAACCCGCCGCGCAACCGCATCAGTTCACGCAGTAGCTGGACACCGCTCACCTGCGAATGGCCCAGGTCGCTCCAGAGCTGCTCCTGCACCCGGCGGGCCCGGGACGCGAAGTCCCCCGCCACGGTGGCGTCCACCTCGACCAGGGCGAACGACGCGAACTCACCGACCGTGCCGTCCACGTCCGGGTGCACCGGCAGCCGGTTCAGATTGGTCACGTTGAGGGTGAAGCGGGGCTGATGCGTCCACGGCGCCAGCGCCTCCGCGTAGACGGCCAGCAGCAGCCCGGCGGGGGTGAGGCCGCCCGCGCCCGCCCGGGTGACCAGCCGCCGCCAGCGGTCCGCATCCAGCCGCAGCGACCGGCGGACGAACCGCGGGTCGGTCACCGCCTCCGGATTGCGCACCAGCGGCAGTTGCGGGGCCGGGGGCAGCGCGGGGAGCCGCCGCTCCCAGTACTCCAGCGAGCGCCGGTACCGCTCGGTGCCGTCCAGCCCGGCGACGGACAGCACGTAGTCCCGGTAGGCCAGCGGCGGCGGGGAGAGCTCCGCCCCGGGCTCGGCGTAGGCGCGGGTGAGGTCGGCGAACATCACCCGGGCGCTGGCGAAGTCGGCGCACAGCGCGTCGATGCTGATGTGCACCCGGGAGCGGCCGCCGTCCAGCCGGGCCACCACCACGTCGAACAGCGGCCAGGTATCGACCGGTCGCACCTCGTGCGAGTACCGCTCCCGGATCTCCGCCAGTCCGGCGGCCACCCGCTCCTCCGCGGCCCCGCGCAGATCCACGACGGGCATCTCGTACGGGGGCACGGACTCCAGGACGCGCTGCGACATCGTCTCGGGCACCACCACGGCACGCAGCATCGGATGGCGGTCCACCACCCGCCGCCAGGCCCGCTGGAACCGGTCGAGGTCCAGGTTCTCGCCCTCGAACTCCAGGTACATATGGGCCGAGACGTTGCCCGAGGACAGCGAGCCGGTCCGGCCGACGCAGTACGCCTGCTGCTGATCGGTGAGCGGGAACGGCTCATATGCCGCCGACGGGTCGGGCCGCACGGCCGGCAGGGGTGCGCCGTCCTGACCGTCGCCCGCCCTCACCCGGTCGATGGCCCGGCTCAGTTCGGACACCGTCCGGTGCCGGAACAGACTGTGCGCGTCGAGGTCGAGTTCGAGCCGCTGCCGCAGCCGGTTCATGACCCGGATACCGAGCAGTGAGTTGCCGCCGAGTTCGAAGAAGCTGTCGTGGGTGCCCACCCGTTCGACGCCCAGTACCTCCGACCACAGCTCCGCGACCAGTGTCTCCAGCGGGGTGCGCGGTCCACCGTCGGCGCCGTCCAGGGCTTCCGCACCGGGGCGGGGGAGGGCCCGCCGGTCCACCTTCCCGTGCGCGGTCAGCGGCAGCGACTCCAGTACGACCAGATGCGCGGGCACCATGTACGCCGGGAGCCGCTCCCGGAGGTGGCCACGGACCTCCGCCACATCCGGCCACGTCCCCGCGACCGGTGCGAGGTACCCGGCGAGCGCCTGGTTGCCCAGTTCGCCGTCCTGCCGCGGCAGCGCCGTCACCACGGCCGTCTCGATCCCGGGGTGCGACCGCAGCACCGTCTCGATCTCGCCCAGTTCGATCCGGTGGCCGTCCACCTTCACCTGGAAGTCCTCCCGGCCGAGGAACTCCACGTTCCCGTCCGGCAGGAAGCGGCCCAGGTCGCCGGTGCGGTACAGCCGTTCCCCGGTCACCGGATGGCTGAGGAAGGCCGCGGCCGTACGGTCCGGATCGCGCCAGTAGCCGAGCGCCACACCCGTGCCGCCGATGTACAGATCGCCGGGTACGCCGACCGGCCGGGGGCGCAGGGCCGCGTCGAGGACGTGCAGCGTCTGGTTGGTCAGCGGCCTGCCGTACGGAATGCTCGGCCACGCCGGATCCACCGTCTCCACGTCGTAGGTGCTGGAGAGGATCGACGCCTCGGTGTTGCCGCCGAGGCTCACGAACCGCACACCCGGCGCGATGTCCTGGGCTCGGGACGGCAGGGAGAGCGGGATCCAGTCACCGCCGAGGATGAGCAGCCGCAGCGAGCCGACCCAGGGTTCCGGATCCTGCTCGACCTGTTCGCAGAAGAGCTCGAAGAGGGCCGGGGCGCCCATCCAGGTGGTGATCGACTCACGGCGCACCAGCTCCACCCAGTGGGCCGGGTCGCGTTCGGTGCCCGGATCGGGCAGCACCAGGGCCGCGCCCGCGCACAGGGCGCCGAACATGTCCCACAGCGAGAGGTCGAAGCTCATCGCCGACAGCCCGATGAACCGGTCCTCGCAGGTCACGCCGTAGCGGGCGTTGACGTCCAGGACGGTGTTCAGGGCCCCGCGGTGAGGGACCATCACCCCCTTGGGACGACCCGTGGACCCCGAGGTGAACAGGACGTAGGCCACATCACCGGGATCCTGCGCCGGGGTGAGCGGTCCGTCGGCGGTCCCGGCCCACTCCTCGTCGTCGTCCACGGCCAGCACCGTCACCCCGGCGGGCCACTCACCGGTGTCGGCCACCGCCCGCTGGGTGAGCACCACCTCGGCGCCGGTCGTCTCGAAGAGATAGTCCCGCCGGTCCGCGGGCAGTTCCGGGTCCACCGGGACCCATGCAGCACCCGACTCCAGTACGCCCAGCATGCCGACGGGCTGCTCCCAGCCCTTGCGCATACAGACCGCGACCAGGGCGCCCGGCCGGGCGCCCAGCTCCCGCAGCCGCCGTCCGATACGGCGGGCCCGGCTCATCAGCTCGGTGTAGGGCAGCACACGCCGCCCCGAGACGACCGCGACCCGCTCGGGGTGGCGGTCGGCGGCCCGTCCGACGGCCTCGTGCAGCAGCCCCTCGGGCACGGGCGCCGAGGTCGCGTTGACCTCGGCCCGCTGCCGCTCCTGCGCGGGGGGCAGCGTCACGGGGGAGCCCGGCGCCGTCCAGGCCGCCGGGTCCTCGGCCAGGACGGTGAGCAGTGCGGACCAGACGGCCGCCATGTCCGCCGCCATGCCCTCCGGAAGGGCGGACCGCGGACACTCCCACACGGCGGTGACCCCCGCCCCGGACGGCCGCAGCCGCAGCACGAGCACGGGGTCGGCGCCCAGCGGGGCGTCCACGGCCGGGCCGGTGACCGCGTCCTCGACCTCGACCAGCGGCGCGGGCCACCCGGACGCGTCGCCCGGGCGGGCCGAGCCGGCAAGCCCCCTCGCCCGGTTCAGGAAACCGCCGTTGGCGAGGGCGTCCGCGTCCACCAGCACACTGCCGCGCGCCGAGCGCATGCGCACCGTGTATCCGGGCTCCCGTGACCACAGCCCCAGCACCTCGGTGAAGGCGGCGCACAGGACCATCGCCGGTTCGAGCCCCGCCTCGGCCGCCCGCGCCGAGATCCTGTGCCACCGCCGCGCGTCCAGCGTCACCGGGTGGCACAGCGGCGGAGCGTCGGCCGTCGTCGGCAGCAGGGGCAGACGCGGACCGGCGGGCGCCGTGGCCGCGCCGTGGTCGGCACTCATATGACGATCTCCGATCGGGAAGCGCGCGGTCCGGACGGGGGTGTGAGCAGGCCCGTGCCGAGGAGGTGGTGCAGATAGCGGTCCAGCAGCTCCGCGTCGACCGCCGGGCAGCGCACGCCGGTAGCGGCGAGGGCGGTCAGGGTGCCGGAGACATCGAGACGGAGGCTGCCGAAGCCGGGCATGCCGCGCGATGAACTCGTCAGGGCGGCCACCGACGCCGACGTCCCGTCAGGGCCGTCGTCGGGACCGGCGTCCAGGGCGTCCGCCTCCACCAGCCGTGACCACCGCTCCGGTTCGGTCTCCTCCAGCGCGTATCCGGCCCGCCGCAGCCGCTCGACGACGGTGGCGAACCGGGTGCGCACCGGATGGGCCAGGTGGTACGTACCGCCCAGTGCGCCGGGCAGCAGGGACAGTCCGGCCAGCGCCCCGGTCACGTAGTCCACCGGCACCAGGTCGAAGTCGGCGTCCGGGCCGAAGCGGGGTACCGCGCCCAGCGCCGTACAGGCTCCGATGAACCGCCAGAAGGCGGAGTCCGGGTCCCCTGCGCCGGTGCCGGAGTCACCGCCGAGGCGGCCCGGCCGGTAGACGGAGACCGGGATACCCCGGGCCCGTGCGGCCTCGGCCAGCTCCTCGGCGACCCACCGGCTGCGGACATAGCCCGACGGCAGGACCGAAGCGGCCGGGACCCGTCCGTCCGTCGGCAGCGGGCCCGCCGCGGTGTCACGGCCGAACAGCACACCGGGGGAGGAGACGTAGTGCACCGGTTTGATCCGGCCACGGGTGGCGAGCCGCAGCACCTCCGTGGTGCCTCCCACGTTGGCCGCCCGCAACTCCCGGTAGGACTGGGCCAGGTTGGCCTCGCAGCCCGCGTGGTGGATCACGTCGATCGTGCCCGCGAGCCGGGCGAAGGTCATCGTCGACAGACCGAGCAGGGGTTCGCGCAGACTGCCGGGGACCACGGTGACCCGGTCCATCGCCACCGGGACCCGGTACCGGTCCACCGCACGGGCCAGCTCCTTCTCGGCCTCCCCGGGACCGCCCGCCTCCACCAGGCAGTGCACCCGGGCGCCGGTCACCGCCAGCAGACGGGCCAGCAGATGGATGCCGAGGAAGCTGGTGGCGCCGGTGAGCAGGATGTGTGCGGGCGCCGCCACGAGCGCGGGGTCATGGGCGGCGCCGTCCGGGCAGGAGATCTCCGGGTCCAGTACGGCGTCGGCGAGCAGGACGGCCGCGTCGTCCCGGCCGTCCTGGTCACCGGCGGGTGCGGTCTCCGCCGCGGCGGACCCCTGGGCCCGGTCGAACACGGCGGCCAGCGCGCTCACCGTCGGCGCCTCGAAGAACGCCTGCACCGGCAGGTCCACGCCCAGCCGCTCCCGGAGGCGCAGCAGGACCCGGACGGCACGCAGGGAGTGTCCGCCGGCCTCGAAGAAGTCCTCGTCGGGGTCGATGTCCCGGACGCCGAGCACCTCGCGCCACACCGCCGCGACCTCCCGCTCGGTCGGGCTCAGCGCGGAGTCGTCCCCGGCCGGGCCGGGCACCGGGCCGTCCACCGGGGGCGGGGCCGCGGACGCGTGGGTCTCCGCGGTGGCGGGCCGTGCCTCGGGCGCCGTCGGGGGCGCGGTGGAGAGGGACAGCGTGGCCACCGGCCGCTCCGGGTCCGCCACCACCGCGGCGAACAACTGCTCCAGCTCCGTGGTGAACCGGTCGACGGACGCGGGGTGGAAGAGGTCCGCGCTGCCGCGCACCCCGCCCTCCACCCGTCCGTCGGTCTCCCAGTAGTGCAGCACCAGGTCGAACTCGGAGGTGTCGAGCCCGAAGTCGAAGGCCCCGACCTCCAGATCGCCCATCCGCGCGGCCCCGGCCGGATTCTCACCGACCACGGCGGCCTGGAAGAGCGGGTTGTCCCCGCCGTTGCGCCCCGGCCGCAGCTCGGCCGCCAGGATCTCGATGGGCGTGTCCCGGTGGGCGTACGCCTCCAGACAGGTCCGCCGCACCCGCTCCAGCACCTCGGTGAAGGACGGTGTGCCGGAGAGGTCGGTGCGCAGCGCCAGGGTGTTGGCGAAGAAGCCGATGAGGTGTTCCACCTCGGGCTGGTCGCGGCCGTGGACGACCGAACCGGTCACGATGTCGTCGCCGCCGGTGCGCCGGTGCACCAGCACGTTGAAACCGGCCAGCAGAGCCATGAACAGGGTCGCCTGGTGGTCGCGGGCGAGGGCGCGCAGCCGCGCCGAGAGGGAGGCGGAGAGGGTGAAGGAGCGGCTGACCGCCCGCAGACTGGGGTTGCCCCGCCGGGGCCGGTCGGTCATCCCGTCCAGATCGGGCAGCGGCTCGTGCAGGACGGCACGCCAGTGGTCGAGCCGCCGTTCGAGCTCCGGGCCGCGCAGCAGGTGCCGCTGCCAGTGGGAGAAGTCGGCGTAGCGCACCGGGAGTTCCGGCAGACCCGTCGGCTCCCGTCCGGCCGTGCGGGCCTCGTAGCAGGCGAAGAGCTCGCGGAACAGGATGCCCACCGACATCCCGTCACCCACCAGATGGTGCAGCGTCACCATCAGGACGTGCTCCTGCGGGCCCAGCGGGGTCAGATGGAACCGGATCAACGGCCCCCGGATGAGGTCGAAGGGGGCTTGCGACGCCTCGCGCAGCACCTCCACCGCCCGCTCGGCGGAGACCGGCCCGGCGTCGACGACGAGGGCGAGCGGCTGGTCCTCCAGGATGAACTGGTGCGGTTCCCCCTGGTGGACGTCGAAGACGGTGCGCAGCGCGTCATGGCGCCGCACCACCTGCTCCAGGGCGTGGCGCAGGGCGTCCCGGTCCAGCGGCCCGCGGATCCGGATCGCCTCGACCATGTTGTGGTACGGGCTGCCGGGGTGGAGCTGGGCGAGGAACCAGAGCCGCTCCTGGGCGAAGGAGAGCGCGACCGGACCGGGGCGGTCATGGCGGGGAATGGTGGTCCCCCGCGGCGCTCCGCCACCGGCCAGCCATTTCGCCATCAACCGCTGCTTCGTCACCGACAGTTCCGTGCCGTCGGCCGGGGGGCCGGGTGGGACCATGAGAGCGTCAACCTCCGCAAGTACCGCGATGACCGTTGTCCGGGTGTGCCGGGTGTGCCGGGTGTGCCGGGTGTCCGGCGGTGCCGGACGGTTACTCGGCGAGGAGCCGGGCGGCGTCCTCGTCCGACATTCCGGCGAGCTTCTCGTGCAGCCGCCGCTCGACCGCCTGGGCCATCCCGGCGACGGTCTGGGTCTCCGAGAGCAGGTCGGTCACCGTCAGGGTGACCGGCAGCACGCTCTGCAGCCGGGCGACGACCTGGGCCGCGAGCAGCGAATGCCCGCCCAGGTCGAAGAAGTTGTCATGGGCGCCGACCGGATGGACCCCCATCACCTCCTGCCACACACCGGCGAGCGTCTCCTCCAGGGGAGTGCGCGGCGCGGTGTAGGCGGTCGGCAGCTCGGGCCGGCCGTAGCGCGCCAGGCGCGGACCGTCCGCCACCGGCTCCGGCTCCGGTGCCTCCGGGGCGTCGGCCACCTGCCGTACCGTCTTCCGGGCGGGTACGGACGCCGTCGCCGGGAGGTCGACGAAGAACCGCTGCCGGTCGAAGGGGTACGTCGGCAGCGGCACCCGGCGGCGGGGCTCCTCTCCGCCGAGCGCGGCCAGGTCCACGTCCACCCCGCGGGTCCACAGATGTGCCACGGCCTCCAGCACGGGCACCGCGTCCCGGGTCTCCTGGTGCGGACCGAGGGTGGCGATCACCGGGGGAACGGTACGGTCGGCGTCCTGCGCGGCCAGCGACCGCAGGGCGTTGCCCGGTCCCACCTCCAGCAGCAATCGGCCGGACACCTGGCGCAGGGTGCGCAACGCGTCCCCGAACAGCACCGGTTCCCGGAGCTGACGTCCCCAGTACGAAGGGTCGGCACACTGCTCCGGAGTGATCCAGGTGCCCGTCACGTTCGACAGATAGGGGACCGTGGGCTCATGCAGCGGGACCCCCGCCACGGCCGCGGTGAACTCCTCGACGGCCGGATCCATCATGGCGGAGTGGAAGGCGTGCGAGGTGTGCAGCCGGGTGGTGCGGATCCCCTCCGCGTCGAGCCGGTGGATCAGCTCCCCGACGGCCTCCTCCGGTCCGGACACCACCGTGCGCTCCGCGGCGTTGACCGCCGCGACCGACAGCTCGGGGGTGTCCTGGAGCAGCTTCTCCACCCGGGTGCGCGACAGCGGCACGGAGACCATCGCCCCGGGCGCGCAGCGCTGCGCCAGCTCGCCCCTGAGCGCGACCAGACGCAGGGCGTCGGGGAGTTCCAGCACACCGGACAGACAGGCCGCCGTGAACTCGCCGACGCTGTGCCCGAGAAGGGCCGCCGGACGTACGCCCCAGCCGTCCAGCAGCCGGGCCAGCGCGTACTGGGTGACGAACAGGGCGGGCTGGGCCAGCCGTGTCGTGGTCAGCCGCCCGGTGGCGCGCGCGGCGTCGGCCGGATCGGGGAAGAGCACCTCGCGCAGATCCTCGCCCAGGGCGGGGAGGAGGGCTTCGGCGCAGGTGTCGACGACCGCCCGGTAGGCGGGGTGCGCGGTGTAGAGGCCCTGTCCCATCCCGGTGTACTGACTGCCCTGGCCGGGGAGGAGGAACGCCACGTCGGGGGCGGGACCGGTCGTGTCCGCGTGGCCCACGGACACCGGGGTGACACCGGTGCCGTCCAGGGCCGCCACCGCCTGCGCGCGGTCCCGGCAGACCAGGGCCATCCGGTGGGCGAAGGGCCGCCGGCCGACGCGCAGTGTGTGGGCGGCGTCCGCCAGGTGCGGTGCGTCATCGCCGCGCAGCGCGTCGGCCAGCGCGGTACCGGCCCGTTGCAGTGCCGTGTCCGTCCGCGCGGACAGCACCAGCAGCTCGGCGCCGTCGGAAGGGACGGCGGGCGCGGGCAGCGGCGGCTCCTCGAGGACGATATGCGCGTTGGTGCCGCCGACGCTGAACGAGCTGACGCCCGCCCGGCGCGGTGCGGTGGTCCGCGGCCACGGCGTCGGCTCACCGCTGATGCGGAAGGGGGTGTTGGGGAAGTCGATGTCCGGATGCGGTACGGCCACATTGACGGCCGGGGGGATCTCCTGGTGGCGGAGTGACAGCAGGACCTTGATCATGCCCAGTACACCGGCCGCGGTGTCGGTGTGCCCGATGTTCGGCTTGAGCGAGCCGATGGTGCAGTAGCCGCGCTTCTCGGTGGCGAACGCCTCGGTCAGCGCCACGATCTCGATCTCGTCGCCCAGCGGCGTTCCGGTGCCGTGCGCCTCGACGTAGGAGATCGACTCCGCCTGGGCACCCGCGACGGCCAGCGCCTCGGCGATCACCGCGGCCTGGCCGCGTACGCTCGGCGCGGTGAAACCGGCCTTGTGCGCACCGTCGTTGTTGACCGCGGTGCCCAGCAGCACCCCGTGCACCGGGTCGCCGTCGGCGAGGGCGTCCTCCAGCCGCTTGAGGACCACCACACCGACACCGTCGCCCGGCACCGTACCGCTCGCGTCGGAGGCGAACGCCCGGCAGTGTCCGTCGGGCGAGTTGACGCCCCCCTCGTGGTGCACATAGCCCGCGTCCTGCGGGAAGTACACGGTGGCGCCACCGGCCAGGGCGAGGTCGGACTCACCGCTGAGCAGGCTCTGCACCGCCAGGTGCACCGCCACCAGCGAGGAGGAACAGCCGCTCTGCACGGTGACGCTGGGCCCCCGCAGATCCAGCTTGTACGAGACACGGGGGGCCAGGAAGTCCTTCTCGTTGCCCAGCAGCGCCTGGAACTCGCCCACTTCCCGCAGATAGTCCGGGTCGGCCGAGAGGTGGCGCTGCCAGTACGAGGTGGGGCCACCGCCGCCGAAGACGCCGACGAAGCCCTCGAACCGCGCGGAGTCGTAGCCCGCGGACTCCAGCGCCTCCCAGGAACACTCCAGGAACAGCCGCTGCTGGGGGTCCATCAGCTCCGCCTCACGGGGCGTGTAGCCGAAGAACGCGGCGTCGAACAGCTCCACGCCCTCCAGGAGCGGCCGGGTCCGCACCAGATGAGGATCGTCCAGCAGATCCTCCGGCACCCCCGCGGCCCGGAGCCGCTCCGGGGTGAGCTCGGTGTGGGCCTCCCGGCCGGAGCGCAGCAGACGCCAGAACTCCCCGGCCGAGGAGGCCCCCGGAAAGCGGCCGGAGAAGCCGACGACCGCGATCCGGTTCCCCTCGGCCGCCGGTGTCTCGGTCCCGGTCATCGGCCGCCCGCCTCCTCCCGCGCCGGTCCGTCCATCCGCTCGCGCAGCGAGGCCGGGCGCATGTCCGTCCAGATGTCCTCGATGCGGCGCAGACAGGTGGCCCGGTCGCCGGTCGTGCCCTCGTCGTGCCAGCCGGGGGCGTTCTCGCGGTCGGCCGGCCACAGGGAGTACTGGTCGTCGTGGTTGACGACCACGCGGTACGGGCCGTCGCCTTGCTCGTTTCTCACCGGAGGTCCTTCGCGAAGTGGCGGGCGGGTCAGACCTGGCTGAGCAACTCCTCGGTGATCACCGGCTGGTGATAGGTGCAGGTGCCGGAGCGCACCATCGAACCGTGCAGCCGCTCGGCGGGGATGAGGAGTTTGTCGCCCTCGTTCATCGGGATCATCTCGCCCACGTTGTTCCAGAAGTGCATCTGGCCGATCTCCACCACCACCAGCCGGTGGTCGTCGTGGACATGGGTGGTGGAGGTCTCCTCGTGGGACTCCACGAACGTCTCCAGGTCGACCTCGATACCGCTGGAGCTGATCAGGGCGTCCAGCTTCTCGGCCTTGACCTTGTACTCGTCGAGCCGGTCGGCCCAGTCGAGCTGGACGGCCAGGTCCTCATCGGCCACCGCGGCCAGCCGCCGCGCGTCCTCGAACCCGCGGTGGAAGGAGGCCACGGCCTCCGCGCCGAAGCGCTCGTGCAGCGGGGCCACCAGGGCCTCGGTCAGCGTGGCCGCGCCCTCGGCGGTCAGCTCCGGCGTCCCGGTGAAGTAGGACGCGTCCTCGGTGCCGTACGCGGTGCGGAACACCTCGGCGTAGCCCTCCGCCGTGACCGACTCGTCGAGCCGGTGGTGGACCCAGGCGCCCAGGAACTCCGCCAGGCGGTCATGGTCATGGGCCACCGTGTGCAGATGGTTGGCGCCCGCCAGCGATGACGACAGCAGGAACTGCCAGTAGGCGTAGGGCTCGGCGGAGAGCCCCGCGTCCGCCAGGTGCCGCCGGTAGTGCGTGGACCGGTCGGCCCGGCCCTGGAAGTCCGTCAGCAGGAGGCCGCGCAGCGCGGGGTGGGCGGTGTCGTAGTCGCCCAGCTGTGTCCGGCCCACGGCACTGAGCACCGCCGGCCGCGCCGCCGTGAGCTGGACGAGGGTGAACGTCGCCGCCTGCTTGCGGTGGCGGCAGCCACGGGCCACCTCCAGCGCACGGCCGGGACGGGCCCGCCGCTCCTCCAGGACGCCCTGGACATGTGCGGTGAGCGCGGCCACGTCGCCGCCGGCGAGCGGCGCATGCGCCTCCGCCAGCCAGTGGAAGAGGTGGTGTTCCAGGACCCCGGCCGCCTGGCGCCCCAGGATCCGGTTCTCCGCGGAACGGAACGCCGCGGCGTCGTCCTGGCTCGGATGCCCGTCGCCACCGGCCGGGAGGAACAGCAGATCGGCATCGTGCACGGTGCGCAGCATCCGATGGCCGAGCAGCGAACTGAGCCGGAGCGCCCGGTCGGCCGGAAGCGGCGTCCCGTAATCCAGGAATCCGAGGTCGTGCGGACGCACGGGACGCCGGAACGGGTTGTCCTCGTTGACCAGCTCTTCCGCCGTGGCACTGCGGAAGGGCGAGTTCGCTGCGTATCGCCGGACTATTCCGTTGGGGTCGTCCGGTGTGCTCCTGATACGCGAGACAGGGGACATGGGTAATTTCCCTTTCTTCGGCACCGGCGGCTGCTCTTCATGTCCGAAACTCCGCGTCCGAACTCGAGCGGTTGAGAAGCTAGCAAGTCGGCCGTGAATGCGTCGTCCAACCTGGGTTGGAAACCCCGATCACAACCGGGAGTTGAGCCTCCGTGGCCTGGGCAAGCAGTCACCGGATGGTTATGGTTGCTGCGTCGGCCGGACACCCCGGCGGCGATCGCAAAGGAGCGGGAGTAATGACCGAGACCGTGACCGGGCCTCCGTCGAACACAGCGGACGGCGGCCGGGCATTACGGAAATGGCTGGCCGGAAACCGACGGGACAACCCCGTGCTGTGGGATGAGACAAGTCGCTCCTGCCAGGTCTTCGGATTCGCCGAGACCCAGCGGATGCTGAAGGACGCCGAGACCTTCTCCTCCGATTTCAGCAGGCTGATTCCGGCGCCGGGTCCCGCGGAGACCGCTCCCGGTGAACGGCCGGTGCCGAATCTGCTGAAGGGGCATCTGAGCGTCACCGACCCGCCGCGCCACCACAAGCTGCGCAAGCTGGTCGGTCAGGCCCTCACCCCGCGGGCGGTGCTCGGACTCGAGAAGAAGATCACCGAGCTCACGGCGGGCCTGCTGGAGGCCATGGAGGGCCGTGACGAGGTCGAGATGGTGTCCGGGTTCTTCAACCCGCTGCCCGTCTTCGTCATCGCCGAACTGCTCGGTGTCCCGGCCGCCGACCACGCCATGTTCCGGGGCTGGGCGGACGCCCTGGTCTCCGCCAACCACGACGCGGGGGCGGTCGACGCCTCCCGGCTCCAGGTGCCGGAGACCATGGCCGCGCTGCTGCTGGAGATGGAGTCCTACATCCTGGACCACGCCGCCCACCGGCGGCGCAACCCCTCGGACGATGTGCTCAGCCGGCTGGTGGCGGCCGAGGTCGAGGGTGAACGGCTCAGCGAGAACGAAGTGTTCACCATCACCCTGATGATGCTGCTCGCCGGGCACATCAGCACCACCCTGCTGCTCGGCAACAGCCTGGTGTGCCTGGACGCCAACCCCGGGGCCCTGGCGGCGCTGCGCGCGGATCCCGCCGCCGTGCCCGGAGCCCTGGAGGAGGTGCTGCGGTACAGCCCGCCCGCACCGCTGGCGTACCGGCTGACCAACCGGGACACCACGCTCGGCGGGGTGGACATCCCGGCGGACGTGATGGTGGCGAGCTGGGTGCTGTCGGCCAACCACGACGAGCGCCAGTTCACCGATCCGGAGACGTTCGACATCACCCGCAGCCCCAACCCCCATCTGTCCTTCGGGCACGGCATCCACTTCTGCATCGGTGCCCCGCTGGGCCGGATGGAGGCGAGGATCGCGCTGTCGATGCTGCTGGAGCGGTGCGGACGGCTGCGGTTCGCCGAGGCCCCGGTCTACTACGACTCGCCGACCATCTTCGGGGTCAAGCGGATGGTGCTGTCGTCCCCGGTCGGCTGAGCTCCGGCCGTGCCCGCGGTCCCGCGGTGCCGGAAGGGGCAGCGCACCTCCCCGGCACCCGGCTCGTCCTGGGCGTCGGGGAGGAAGTACTGCCGCCACTCACGATTGTGGGGGTCCCCGTAGGAACCCAGCTCGGGGGAGGCTTCGACGGCGTCGTACCGGCTCAGCCGCTTGCGTATGATCCGCCGCGAGGCCGCCCCCGCGGGGGTGTCGGCACCCAGCTCCTCGAAGACCCACCGGGGCTGGAAGGTGATGAAGAAGCCGGGGCTGTGACGGCTGCGCCGCAGCCGGTGCGCCGGGGTGTTGCAGACCACGAAGACCGGTGTGCCGCCGAAGCTGAACTCCCACCAGGGGTCGTCGGTGTCCCGGGGGACGTCCGCCGGCCACGGCTCGGTGTCCGTGTCGTGCAGATACTGCAGCACCGCCCAGAACCGCTCGCGGTACTCGGCCATGGTGCGGGTCCCGTCGTCCTGTCCGAAGAAGACCACCAGGGAGGTCTCGCGCCCGAGTTCACGGTACTGCTCGAGATACCTGATGAGCATGTCGTCGAGGGCGGTCCAGGTCTTCTCGTCGTCCAGCGACTCAACGAAGCCGAAACGCAGACTGTTTCGCTTCACCCCGGACACCGCGAATGTGCAGGGGAACGGGGAGGTATCCGAAAGAAGGGTCTCCCGCAAGTTCCGAAGGTATTCGGAGCCCCATTCGGGTGTGGTACCGATGACGGCATCTGACATTTCAGTTATCACCCCGGGGGTCGCTATTCCGCTGGTGGCTTTCCTTTTCTCGGTCATTGCTCGGCCAGGACGCTACCAGCGCTGGCCGGGGCCGGTCTTCCAACCTGGGTAGACATTGTTCCGTGCAACCAGGAGTGGAAGAGTCCGGGTACTTGTGCACCAAGAGGTGCACTGCAGGGAGCGTCCCGGTGGAACCTTCCGGGCGGTAATCCCGGTGGGTATCATGTGCGCGAATCCGGTGTGGCCGCCGTATTGAGGCGCAATCAAGAGGCCATCTCTACGCATCAAAAGGAGAAGTGCATGTCTGCTCCCGATTCGGTGATATCCGGTGCGGTGGACGGTGCGGCGGCGCTGGAACGGATCCTTGACGCGCACCCCGGTGTCGACCGCTCGGCCGTACTGACCGGGGAGGGGTCCGACGGCACCCCCCTCCACACCGCCTATGTGGTCCCGCGCCGGAACGACGCCGTCGTGGACGACGGCGCGGCGCTCGGTCGCCAGTACGTGGCCGAATGGCAGGGCGTGTACGACCACGTCTACGCCCAACAGGCCCCGGAGGACCCGACCTTCGA
The DNA here is from genome assembly GCF_024295805.1 of Streptomyces cucumeris. Classification (GTDB taxonomy): domain Bacteria; phylum Actinomycetota; class Actinomycetes; order Streptomycetales; family Streptomycetaceae; genus Streptomyces; species Streptomyces cucumeris. The sequence continues at coordinate 170,555 of NZ_JANCLX010000003.1, read as the reverse complement.
CACCCGGGGCTGGCTGAGCAGCTACACCGGTGGTGAGCTGACCGCGGAGGACATGCAGGCCTGGGTGGACGGGACGGTGACGAGGATCAGCGGTCTGGGTGCCCGCCGCATCCTCGAAGTCGGTTGTGGCACCGGGCTGTTGCTGCACCGGCTGGCGGGCGGGACCGACCGCTATGTGGCGAGTGATATCTCCGCGCGTGCGGTGGAGCGGATCCGGGACTCCTTCGGCGGCCGGCTGCCGGACGGGGTGGAGCTGTTCCAGGGGCCCGCCGACGACTTCTCGGCCGTCGCCCCGGGGTCCGTCGACGGCTTCGTGGTGAACTCTGTGTCGCAGTACTTCCCGGACGAGGAGTATCTGGACCGGGTGGTCCGCCAGGCCGTGGACGCGGTGGCCGAAGGAGGTTTCCTTTTCATCGGGGACGTGCGCTCCGCGGCGGTGCACCGGGCGTTCAGCGCCGGCCTCGAACTGTCCAGGGCCCCGGAGCGGGCGCCGGGTGAGAAGGTCCAGACGCTCGTCGAGCGGCGCTGCTGCACCGGCACCGAACTCCTCATCGACCCCTGCTACTTCACCACCCTGCGGACCCGGCTGCCCCGGGTGGCGCAGGTGTCCGTCCTGCCGCGGCGGGGGACGCGCCGCACGGAGATGAACCGGTTCCGCTACGACGCGGTGATCCGGCTCGACGCGGTGCCCGGGGGAGAGGTGGCCGTGCCCGCATGGCAGCCGTGGGAGAGGGACCGCTGGACCCCGGAGCAACTGCGCCGCCACCTCGAGGCGGAGCGGCCCGCCGGCCTCGGTCTGCTCGGCGTCCCCAACGCCCGGGTGCTGGCCGACCACATCGCCTCCGAACTGCTGGCCCGGCCCGACCGCCCGGCGCAGGCGGCGGAGGTGATACGGACGGCCCGGGACGCCGCCGCACACGCGGTCGACCCCGAGGAGATGTGGGCGCTCGGCGACGACCTGCCCTATGCGGTACGGCTGAGCTGGGCCCGTTCGCTGCCGGACGGCGCCTTCGACCTCGCCCTGGTGCGCCATGAGGCTTCCGGGACACCCGCGCCCGGGGTGCGCTTCCCGGACGAGCCCGCCCCGCCCCGGCGGCCGGTCAACCGGCCCTGGTACGGGCGGGTGGAGAACCTCAGCCCGGCCAAGCTGCGCGCCCATGTGCGCGAGCGCGCGGGCGACGGCCCGATGCCCGGCCGCTTCGTCCTGCTCGAGACCTTTCCGCTCACCGCGGAAGGCCGGATCGACACCGAGGCGCTGCGTGCCTTCCAATGGGCGTGATCCAGCCATGGCCGAGGCGCACCACTGTGGTGGGGTGGCTGAATCACATGCCAATAGATGACACTGACAATGATTGTCATCGCACAAAGTCCGTGCAATCTCGCGGTAAAACCAACATCCCGGGTTAATTAACTAGGCCACCCCATGGCCGAGCTGCGAAAGGAAATGGGAATCGCGCCATTCTGGAAACGGTTCCTGTTTCAGATGGTGCTCGCTTAGGCTGTGCGAGTAGCAGGCTGCGCACCTCTGTGTGTCAAAGGCGCGCCGACAGATACGTACCGACTTGTCTACAGGGGGAACTTGGCGATGACAGGCATGCGTGTGATGCGAGGCACGGACGGCCCCGAGAGTCTGGGCGGGACGAGATGCCGGCCGTCCAGCGGGACTTCCGCGGTGAGCCTGTTGCTCGGTGATGAACAGCCCCTGGTGCGCCGGGGCCTGCGCGCGCTCTTCGAGGCCGATCCGGCCTTCCGGGTCCAGGGCGAGGCCAGCAACGGCCATGCGCTGCTGGACCTGGCCCGGGCCCACCGGCCGGATCTGGTGCTGATGGACGCCACCCTGCCCGGTCCCGACACCCTCGATCTGGTGCGCACCCTGGTCGAGGACAGCCCCGCCCCCGTCACCGTGGTGCTGCTCACCTCCGAAGGCGGACTGGCGGACGGCTGGGTCCTCGGTGCCGCCCGCGCCGGGGTACGCGGCTTCCTCTTCAAGCGCGGGTCCCCCGAGGAGATCGTCTCCGGGGTGCGGGACGTGGCCAGGGGTGGCGCCGCGATGAGCCCGGGGATCGTCGGCCAGGTCCTCACGGCGCTGCGCGGTACCCACCGGTCGCCCGCACCGCGCCCCTCCGGGGAGCTGTCCCTGCTCACCTCGCGGGAGATGCAGGTCTTCCGGCTGGTCGCGGAGGGGCTGACCAACCAGCAGATCGCCGATGTGCTGGTGCTGTCGGAAGCCACGGTGAAGTCCCACTTCAACCGCATCTGCCGCAAACTGGCCCTGCGCAACCGTGTCGACGCCGTGATCCTCGCCTATGAGATGGGGATCGCGGGAGCGGTACCGGACCAGCGCTCCACCGCCCTACAGCCCTAGGGCGTGTCCGCAGAGTCCCGCTATCGGGCAGACGTTGGCTGACGCGGCCCCAGCGCGTCCCGCCGCACCTCGGCCACCATCTCCGGCAGGTGGTCGTGGAGATAGAAGTGTCCGCCGGTGAACACCCTCGACCGGAACGTCCCGGTGGTCACCTCACGCCAGCGCAACACCTCCTCGGGCCGCACATGCGGATCGTCGGCGCCGCAGAACGCGGACACCGGCGCGGCGATCCGTGCCCCGGGCTCGGGCCGATAGGTCTCGATCAGCCGGTAGTCGTTCCTGATGGCGGGCAGGAACAGACTCCGGAAGTCCGTGTTGTCCAGGATGGTGTCGGCGGTACCGGCCAGTGAGCGCAAGTCCTCCACCAGGTCGTCGTCGGACAGCAGATGAACCCCGGCGGCCGCCGCCGCATGCGGGGCCGGCCGCCCCGAGACACACAGCCGGGCCAGTCCGCCGGGGCACCGGCGCTCGATGCGCCGGGCCACCTCGAACGCCACGGTCGCCCCCATGCTGTGGCCGAACAGCGCCAGCGGCCGGTCCGCCGACAGCGGCAGCGCCGCGACCACCTCGTCCGCCACCGTGGCCATGTCCGGGGCGGGCGGCTCCTCGAAGCGGTCCTCACGCCCCGGGTACTGCACCACCAGAACCTCGGCCTCGGGGGCGAGCCGCGCCGCCCAACCCTGGTACGAACTGGCGCCGCCGCCGGCATGCGGAAAACAGACAAGCCGTGGTGCTCCCGGAAGTCCCCGGTGCCGTCGTATCCACCCCCGGGAATTCTTCGTTGTCGCAGCCATGTTTCCTCTCCCACGCGTCCGGCGCGCGCCCGACGCCCATGGCCCGGCACGCATCGTCCGCGTCCGGCCCGGTGAATTCCCCACATCCAAGGAGCCGTGAGCGTACATACCCTCCGGGCGTGCGACAAGGACCACACCGGCAAGGGAAAACCTCGGTTGGAGCCCGTAATGGCTACCGCGGTTGGACGACGCCCGCACAACCCGTTGCTACGTTCGGCCGAGGCCAGTGAGAGCGGTTCCCGGCACCATACGCCGACCGCAATTCCAAGGAATTCCCTGACCCGCTCAAGGGCACTTGGCCCGCCGTCTCGAAGCGCGAGAGGTAGGGGACCGGACGCAGTGACGAGTACCGAGGAACAGACGCAGCCCTCACCGGAGGAGCAGCGTCGCGAACTGGCCAGGCTGCTGCTGGCCGAGGCCGGACTGCAAGGATCCGGACCGGCGTTCGAACCTGTCGCCGGGAACGGCGGGGACGGCGGGGCACCCGCACCCCTGTCCTCCGCCGAGCGGCGCATGTGGTTCCTGCGGCAGCTGCGCCCCGACGACATCGCCTACAACCTGTGCGGCGGTGTACGGCTCACCGGGGAGCTGGACCACCGTGTGCTGGCCGAGGTGGTCACCGGCCTGGTGGGTGCGCACGAGATCCTGCGCACCCGCTATCCGGCCGGGGAGGACGGATCGCCGGTCCGCGACGTCCCGCCCGCCGCCGAGGTGCCCCTGCCGCTGACCGACCTCGGTGACGTACCGCCGCCGGAGCGGGCGGACGAGGCGGACCGGGTGATCGCGGAACAGGGCCGCCGCCCCTTCCGGCTCGCGGCCGAACCCCCGCTGCGGTTCCACCTGTTCCGGCTCGCCGCCGATGACCACCTGCTGACCATGACGGTGCACCACATCGCCTTCGACGATCTGTCGTGGGGAGGGGTGCTCGATGAACTCGCCGCCCGCTACGCCACCGCCACCGGTGGATGTGACGTGGCGCCCCCGGCCCACCCCCGGGTGCAGTACGCCGACTTCGCGCGCTGGGAGTGCGACCGCCAGGCCGACGGCGCCTGGGAGGACCAGCTCGGCTACTGGCGCGAGCGGCTGCTGCCCCATCCGCCCGCCCTGGCCCTGCCCGCCGACCTTCGGCCGTCCGGGGCCGCCGCCACCGACGGTGTGCGGCGCGACGCACTGCTCGGCCCCGAGGACAGCCGGGCCCTGCGCACACTGGCCCGGGACCGCGGGGTCACCCTGTACACCGTGCTGCTCGCCGCCTATCAGGCGCTGCTGCACCGCTGGACCGGCGAGAGCGACATCGCGGTCGGCTCACCCGTGGTGACCCGCGGCCGGGCCGAGTTCGAGGACGTCATCGGCAACTTCGGCAACACCGTGGTGCTGCGCACCGACCTCGGCGGTGACCCCGCCTTCGAGGAGCTGCTCCTGCGCACCCGTGACACCTGCGCCGACGCCTTCGCGCACCAGGACATCCCGTACGACCGGGTCACCGAGGCGCTGCGGCCCGCCGGAGCGGTGGGCCAGACCCCGCTGTTCGACGCGGTGTTCTCCTTCGTCACCGCGCGGCCGAGGCGCGTCGCCACCCCCACCGTGCTGTTCGCGGAACACCCCCACCACAACGGCACGGCCCGCTTCCCCCTGGTGGTGGAGGCCCGGGAGACGGACGAGGGCATCGCGTTCGGACTCACCGCCCGTGCCGACCTGTTCTCCCCGGAGGCCGTCGAGCGGATGCTCGGCCATCTGCTCACCCTCGTCCGCGGCGCGACCGGCCGCCCCGGCGACCGGCTGAGCACCCTGCCGGTGCTCACGGCGCACGAGGAGCACCGGGCCCTGGTGGAATGGAGCCGGTCCCATGACGCACCCGCCGAGGACCGGCCACTGCACCGGCTGGTGGCGGAGCAGGCCGCACGCACCCCCGAGCACATCGCCGTGGTGGCCCGTGACAGCGAGCTGACCTACCGGGAACTCGACCGGCGGTCGGATGAACTGGCCGGCCGGCTGCGGGCCCTGGGGGTCGGACCCGAGCGCGTGGTGGGTGTGCACCTGTCGCGTTCACCCGCACTCGTGGTCGCCCTGCTGGCGATCCTCAAGGCGGGCGGCGCCTTCATGCCCGTGGAACCGGACTGGCCCGCGCTGCGCGCCCAGGCCGTGGTGCGGGACGCCGCCCCCGTGCTCGTCCTCACCGACGGCCGTACGACACCGGCGCCGCCTCCGCTGGAGGTGCCGGTGATCGATCTCGCCGCCCCGGCCGCCCCGGCCCACGCGGTCCCGCCCCGCCCTCTCGACATGGAGAACGTCGCCTACGTCATCCACACCTCGGGATCCACGGGCACCCCCAAGGGCGTCATGATCCGGCACCAGGCGATCGCCAACCGGCTGGTGTGGCAGTCGGCCCTGCTGCGGATGACCCCCGAGGACCGGGTTCTGCACAAGGCACCCATGGGCTTCGACATCTCCGTCAACGAGATCTTCCTGCCCCTGGTCAACGGCGCCCGGCTGGTGCTGGCCGACCCCGGCGCGCACGGCGACATCGGCCACCTCGCCGGACTGATCGCCCGGGAGAAGGTCACCTTCCTCTACATCGTGGCCTCGATGCTGGAGGTGCTGCTGGAGCGGGAGGACATCTCCGAGGAGGCCCGCTCGATCCGCCATCTGTGGTGCGGCGGCGAGGCGCTCACCCCCGCGCTCTACCGCCGCTTCCGGGACCGTCTCGACGCGACCATGTACCACGGCTACGGCCCCGCCGAGGCCACCATCGGGGTGAGCTGCCGTGTCTTCGAGGAGCGCGAGGACGGGGCCGTCGTCACCATCGGCCGGCCGAACCCCAACGCCCGTCTCCACCTCCTCGACACGGGGATGCGTCCCGTCCCGGTGGGGGTGCCGGGGGAGCTGTACATCGGAGGCATGCCCCTGGCCCGGGGCTATCTCAACGACCCGCGGCGCACGGCCGAGTCGTTCGTACCGGACCCGTTCGGATCCGGACCCGGCGGACGGCTCTACCGGACCGGGGACCTCGCCCGCTACCGGGCCGACGGGCAGATCGAGTTCATCGGCCGGGTGGACAGCCAGGTGAAGGTGCGCGGTTTCCGTATCGAACTGGGTGAGGTGGAGGCGGCCCTGACCGCCCATCCCGCCGTACGGCAGGGGGTGGCCCTGGTCCGTGCCGGAGGACCGGGCGGCGACCGGCTCACCGCCTGGTGCGTCCCCCAGCAGGAGGCCGCGCTGACCACCGGCGCACTCCGCGACTGGCTGACCGCCCGGCTGCCGCACTACGCGGTGCCCGATGAACTCCACCTGGTGGCCGCCCTGCCGCTCACCAGCGCGGGCAAGACCGACCGCAAGGCGCTGCTCGCTCTTGCCCCCGGCCCGCGGGAGGCCGCCGAGACCCCGTTCATCGCACCCGAGGACGCCCTGGAGCGGGACATCGCCGCCATCTGGAGCGAACTCCTGGACCGGCCCGATATCGGGGTGCGCCACAACTTCTTCGACCTGGGCGGCCATTCACTGCTGCTGGCCCGGGCCCAGGCCCTCTACCACCGCCGGCTCGGCCATGAGCTCCCGCTGGTCGAGCTGTACGACCACCCCACCGTGGCATCGCTGGCCGCCCGGCTCTCCCGGGGCGCCGAGGCCGACGGCGGAGCGGACCTGGACCGGGTCAGGGAGCGGGCACAGCGCCAGCGGCAGCGAGCGGCGCGGCGTGCGGCGGACGCCGCACGGACCGCCCAACAGCGGGCGCGGACGCCCGGAGAGAGGACGCGATGACCACCGTGAACCCCGACGGCGCGGACGACCCCCACGGCACCGAGGACGCCCTCGGAACCGACGACGCCTATGGCACCGACATCGCGATCATCGGCATGGCCGGACGCTTCCCCGGTGCCCGGGACCTCGAGGAGTTCTGGGACAACCTGACGGCGGGCCGGGAGTCGGTCGGCCCCCTGGACACCGCCGACTACCTCGCGGCGGGCGGCGACCCGGCCCGGCTCGACGACCCCTACCTGGTCAGGGTCGCCTCGGTGCTGGACGACATCGCCGGGTTCGACGCCGAGTACTTCGGCTATCCGCCCTCCGAGGCCGAACTCCTCGATCCACAGCAGCGGCTGTTCCTCGAATGCGCCCACCACACCCTCGAACACGCCGGATACGGACCCGGCACCACGGCCGGCTCCGTCGGGGTCTACGCGGGCGCCCTCCAGAGCCGCTACTTCCTCGACCACGTCTACCCCCGGCTGCGCGACCAGGACACCCTCACCCTCCACCACGCCCAGCTCGGCAACGTGGGCAGCACCCTGGCCACCCGGGTGTCCTATGAACTCGGCCTCACCGGCCCCAGCGTCTCGGTGCAGACCGCCTGTTCCACCTCGCTCGTCGCCGTCCACCTGGCCTGCCAGGATCTGCTCGGCCACCACTGCGACATGGCCCTGGCGGGCGGTGTCTCGCTCAACCCGGCCCTGCGCCAGGGGTACCGGTACGTCGAGGGCGGCCCGTTCTCCCACGACGGACACTGCCGCCCCTTCGACGCCGACGCGACCGGCATGATCGCCGCGGAGGGGCTGGGCGCCGTCCTGCTCAAGCGGCTGGAGGACGCCCTCGCCGACGGCGATCACATCCACGCCGTCATCAAGGGCAGCGCCGTCAACAACGACGGCGACCGCAAGGTCGGCTTCGCCGCGCCCAGCGCCGCCGGACAGGCCGAAGTCGTGGTCGCCGCCCAGACGGTGGCCGGAGTGGACGCCGACACCATCGGCTATGTCGAGGCACACGGCACCGGCACCCCGGTGGGTGACCCGATCGAGGTCGCGGCGCTGAAGCGGGCCTTCTCCCGGACCACGGACCGCACCGGCTACTGCGCCCTGGGGTCGGTCAAGAGCAACATCGGGCACACCGACGCGGCCGCCGGTATCGCGGGCCTGATCAAGGCCGTACTGGCGCTGGAACACCGCACCATCCCCGCGACCCTGCACTACCGCTCGGCCAATCCGCTCCTCGGTCTCGACGACAGTCCGTTCTACGTCCCCACCGACAACCGCCCCTGGAAGGAGGGCCCTTCACCGCGCCGGGCGGGGGTCAGCTCACTGGGCATCGGGGGCACCAACGCCCATCTGGTGCTGGAGGAGGCACCGGCCGCCGCGCCGGACCCCGCGCCCGGCCCCGGGCCGGAACCGGACGACACGGCGCTGCTCACCCTCTCCGCCCGCACCCCCGAGAGCCTCGACGCCCTCACCGCACGCCTCGGCCGCCATCTGACCGACCACCCCGGGCTGCCCCTCGCCGATGTGGCGCACACCCTCGCCACCGGCCGCCGCGCCCACTCCTACCGGCGTGCTCTGGTGGCCCGGAACACCATGGACGCGGCCGGTCTGCTGTCCGGCCCGTCCGGCGGTCCGGTCACCGAGGCCGTGGCCGGCCGGCCCGTGGTCTTCCTTCTGCCCGGCGCCGGATCCCAGCACCCGGGTATGGGCCGGGGCCTGTACGACGCCGAGCCGGTCTACCGGCAGCAGATCGACCGCTGTGCGGACATCCTGCGGCCCCTGCTCGGCCGGGACCTCCGCGAGATGCTCTACGGTCCCGAACCGGCCGCCGACGGCCACGGTGTCTTCCCGACCCTCGTGGCCACCGAATACGCCCTGGCCCGGCTGCTGATGTCCTGGGGCGTACGCCCCACCGCCCTGCTCGGCCACAGCCTCGGCGAGTACACGGCGGCCTGTGTGGCCGGGGTGGTGTCGCTGGAGGACGTCCTGCCCCTGGTGGTCCACCGGGAAGAGCTCTTCGCCCGGGCGGCGGGGGAGGGCGGCATGCTCAGTGTCGCCCTCGCCGAGGACGAGGTCTCCCCCCTCCTCGGCGACGGCCTCTCGCTGGCCGCCGTCAACGGTCCGCGGTCCTGCGCCCTCGCCGGGCCGTCGGCCGCGCTGGAACGGGCCGAGCACAGACTCCTCGACGACGGTGTGTCCCACCGCCGTATCCGCTTCCACGCCGCCGCCCACTCGGCCCTGCTGGACCCGGTCCTCGACGACTACGCGCGGACGCTCGCCGCCGTTCCGCTCGCCGCCCCCCGCATCCCGTACGTCTCCAATCTCACCGGTACCTGGATCACCGCGGACCAGGCCACCGACCCCGCGGCCTGGGTGCGCCACACCCGGGAGACCGTCCGCTTCGGCGACGGACTGCGTACGCTGCTGGCCGAAGGACAGCCGGTTCTGCTGGAGGTCGGTCCCGGCGCCGTCCTCACCGGGCTCGCCCGTGAGCGGGGCGGACCGGCCACTCCCGCCCTGTCCACCATGCGGCACCCCCGGGCCCAGGAACCGGACCACCGCACCCTGCTGAACGCGGTGGGACAGCTCTGGGCGCTGGGCGCCGAGGCCGAACCGCCGGTCCCGCACACACACCGCGCTCCCCGGCGGGTACCGCTGCCCGGCTACCCCTTCGCCCGGCGCCGCCACTGGATCGATGTCCACCGGCCGTCCGGGGCCGATCGCGCCACCGCTCCGCCGCCGTCCCCGGAGCCCTTCCCGGTGCAGCTCTCCGCGTATCTGCCGGGGATGGCCCGCGACGAGGAACGGCTGCGCGAGGAGCACCGTGCCCTGCGCCACCCGCGCGAGCTGACGGACCGTCTCGACCGGCTGGCGGTGGCCCATGTGTGCGCCGTGCTCCGCGCCGCCGGGATCGACCCGGTACCCGGCGCCACCGTCGAACGGGAGGCCGTGCACCGGACCTTCGGGACCGTGTCCGCCTACCGGCCGTTCCTCGACGCGCTGCTGGGCCTGCTCACCGATGACGGGATCCTCGTACCGGACGGCGGCGGACTGCGTTTCACCCCGGCCGCCGCCGAGGTCCCCGACCCCGCCGCGCTCACCCGGGAGATCCTCCGGGACCACCCCGGCCAGGCCGAGGACCTCTCCTTCCTCGAACACTGCGTCCGCCACTACCCGCGGGTCCTCGACGGCACCACCGCCGGTACCGAGGTGCTGCTGCCGGACGGCTCCGACGACCGCCAGCGCGCCCTGATCGACCGCCGCATGGCCTACAGCGACGTCCCGCTCTACCGGCGCCTGATCGCCGAGACCGTGGCACGGCTGGTGGCCGGGGCCGACGGGCGCCCCGTGCGGATCCTGGAGGTCGGGGCCGGGCGCGGCTACCTCACCTGGAGCGTGGCCGCGGAACTGCGCTCGCTGCCCGGAGTGGAGTACCACTTCACCGACCTCGGCCGCTCGTTCGTCCTCGACGGCCAGCGCCGGGCCCGCGAGGAGAAGCTGACCGGGATGGAGTTCGGGGTCCTGGACATCGACCGTGACCCGGCCGCACAGGGCTATCCGCCCGCCGGCTTCGACCTCGTGCTCGCCTTCAACGTGCTGCACGCCACCCCCGATGTGCGCCGGGCCGTGCGCAACGCGGGCTCCCTGCTGGTACCGGACGGCGTCCTGCTGCTCCTGGAGGCGTCGAGCCAGCAGCGGTGGTCCCTGATGACGACCGGCCTCTACGAGGGCTGGTGGTACTTCGACGACGATGTGCGCGACGGCTCCCCGCTCATCGGACGGGACCGGTGGGCCGGGCTGCTGAGCGACGAGGGCTTCGCCGACGTCACCACCTTCCCCGGCGACGGCGCCCCTGCCGACCACACGCTCGTGGCCGCCCGCCGCACCGGTGCGGCCGCACCGGCCCCGGCCCGGCCCACGGCCGCCCCGGCCGGACGGTCCTTCAACCGGCGCCCCGACCTCTCCGTGCCGTACACCCCTCCCGGCACCGACCGGGAGCGGGAGGTCGCCCGCGTCTGGGAGGAGGTCCTGGGCATCGACGGCATCGGCGTCCACGACAACTTCTTCGACCTCGGCGGGGAATCCCTGCTCGCCATGCAGCTCATCGCGCGGCTGCGGGACCTCGGCGGCATCGACCTGTCCCTCCAGCGCATCTTCGACGCCCCCACTGTCGCCGAGTTGGTGCCCGTCCTCGACGCGGCGGCACCGGCCACCGCGTCGCGCATCCGGCCCAGCACCCGCCGGGCGCGAGCCGCCGCCGACACCCGGGCCGCCAGCCGAGACGACAGGACGGAGTAGCCGTGTCCCCGGCCGAGAACACCCAAGCCCCCGCCCCCGATACCGCCGAGGACAGCGGGACGCTGCTCTTCCCCACCTCCTACGCGCAACAGCGCATGTGGTTCTTCCACCGTCTGGAACGGGGCAACCCGTTCTACAACATCCCGCTGGCACTCCGGCTGACCGGCGGGATGGACCACGACGCGCTGCGGTCCGCGCTCGGCGACCTCGTGGCCCGCCACGAGGTGCTGCGCACCACCTTCGTCGAGCGGGACGGCGAACCGTTCCAGCGGGTGGCCGACCGCGGCGCGGTCACGCTGGACACGGTGGAGCTGTCCGCCGAACGGGAGCAGCAGTGGGCCCAGGACTGGGTCGCCCGTCCCTTCGACCTCACCACCGGGCCGCTGTTCCGGGCCGCGCTGGTCACCACGGCACCCGACCGCCATCTGCTGCTGCTCTGTCTGCACCACATCGTCACCGACGGCTGGTCGCTCAACATCCTCACCCGCGAACTCGCCGCCTGCTACCGCGAACACCGCACCGGAGACCCCGCCGCCCTCCCGCCCCTGCCGATCCACTACGCGGACTTCGCCGAGTGGCAGCGGGAGCGGCTCGACGACGGCGCGCTGGACCGCGGCCTCGCCTACTGGCGCGGACAACTGCGCGGTGAACTGCCCGTGCTGCGCATGCCCACCGACCGGCCGCATCCGCAGACGCAGAGTTTCCACGGTGCGCGGGTGGACTTCGCGCTGCCGGACGAACTGACCGCGGCGCTGCGCGAGCTCGGCAGGTCCCATGGCGCCACCCTCTTCATGACACTGTTCGCGGGGGTGTCCGCCCTGCTGCACCGCTACACCGGCCAGGACGACATCCTCGTCGGCTCGCCCATCGCGGGCCGGGACCAGGCCGACACCGAACCGCTGCTGGGCCTGTTCGTCAACACCCTCACCCTGCGCGCCGATCTCTCCGGTGAGCCCGCGTTCACCGAACTGCTCGCCCGGACCCGCCGGATGTGCACGGGTGCCTACTCCCACCAGGACGTTCCGCTCGACAAACTGGTGGAGGCCCTCCAGCCCGAGCGCGCCCCCGGCCGCAACCCGCTCTTCCAGACCCTGTTCGCGCTCCAGAACCCGCCCCGGATGGAGTTCTCCCTGCCGGGCGCCGAACTGCGCGCCGAGGCGCTGCCCCGTGAATCCACCCGGTTCGACCTGGAGTTCCACCTGTGGGAGGACGGCGACCGGCTGCACGGCGCCGTGGTGTACAGCACCGATCTCTTCGACCGAGCGGGTATCACCCGGCTGACCGGCCATCTGCGCCGACTGCTGGCCGAGGCGGTGCGTACCCCCGATGTCCCCGTCGCGGACCTGCCGGTGCAGGACGCGGACACCCGCGCCGGGGCGACGGCCGCCGTCCGTGACGCACACGCGACCGTCCCCCGCGCCTTCGCCGCGCAGGCGGACCGCACCCCCGGCGCCGTCGCGGTGGTCACGGCGGACGGGACGCTGGACTACGTCCGGCTGTGCGGGCGTGCGGAGGCCATGGCCGAATGGCTGCGCGAGCGCGGTGTCACCCCGGGGCAGCGCGTCGGGCTGCATCTGCGGCCCGGAACCGCATCCGTGGTGAGCACCCTCGCCCTGCTCTCCCTCGGCGCGGTCTGCGTCCCCGTCGACCCGGACCTCCCGGACCCGGCGGCCCTGCGGTGGATCGCCGCGGCCGGGGCCGGAACCCTGCTCACCGACCCGTCCGGCGCACCGCCGCCGCCCGTACCGGAGGCCGTCGCCGTCATCGATGTCGGCGGTGTCCCCCGGGACGGATCCGAGCCGCTCCCGTCCGCCGGAACCGAAACCGGACCGCGGGGGGCGGACCCCGCGTATGTCGTCCAGGGCGGCGACGGCCCGGTCGTCATCCGCCACGCCGACCTCTGCGACACCCTGGACTGGCTCCAGGAGCGTGGCGGACTCGGCCCGCGGGACACGGTCCTGCACCACAGCACGGCCCCGCTGCCGTCGGCCGTCCACGCGATGCTGTGGCCACTGCTGCACGGCGCGGCCGTACATCCGGTACACCTCCCCGATCCGGCACACCTCGGCGCGGCCGTGGACACCCACGCCGTCACCGTCGCCCTCTTCCCGCCCACCGCGCTGGCCGCGCTCGTCACCCACCGGGAGCACACCGCGGACCCCGCCCGCCCGGACCCGCTGCGCCTGGTGCTCACCGATGACGGCCGGCTCACCGCCCGTCTCGCCGACCGCTTCCACACCGTCTGCGCGGCGGCGCTCCACCGGCTGTGGTCACTCCCCGGGACCGGTGGCCATGTCGCCGCCCACCGCTGTCTGCCGGGGCAGACGGACACCGACCTCGGCGCCGGGCAGCCCGGCAACCGGCACGTCACCGTCGCCGATGAACGGGGCCGCCCGCTGCCGGACGGGGTGCCCGGACGCCTCCACATCCGCACACCCGGTCACCCCCGTCCGGTGCCCACCACCCGCCACGGCCGGTGGCTCGCCGACGGCCGTCTCGCGGTGTCCGACGACGATCCGCACCGGCTGCGCCTCGACGGCCATGAGGCCGATCGTGCCGAGGTGGAGAACGCGCTGCTCAGCGATGACGCGCTGAGCGCGTGCGCCGTCCTGCCCCGGATCACCGCGGACGGGGTCGAGGAACTCGTCGCCTATGTGGTGCCCGTCGGCGCGTTCAGCGCCGCGCGGCTGCGCGAGAGGGCCGCCACCCTGCTTCCGGCGCCTCTGGTGCCGCGCCGCTGTCTTGCCGTCACCACGCTGCCGCTCGACCGCGACGGCCGTCTCAACACCACGGCCCTCACCGCCCTGCCGGTGATCGACGAGGGCCTCGCGCGCCGCTGGGAGCGGGAACTCCCCGGAGCCGCCGTGGTCCTGGAGGAGGACACGCCCCGCGACGCCGAGGAGCGGGTCCATGTGGGCGGGTCGGGCGCCACCGGAACACCGGAGCCGCCGGAGGACACCGGCACGGACACCGGATCCCGCACCGGACACCCGGCAGCTCTCTCCGCGACCCCGGTCCCGGCGCTGGCCACCGGCCCGGAGGCGCCCGATCCCGGTGTCCGGACCCTGCCCGAGGCGCTGCGCCGCGCGGCCGCGGCCGACCGGGGCGGCATCCTGCTCATCGGCCAGGACGGTACGGCCCGCGGCATGAGCCACGCCGAACTGGCCACCGAGGCCGCCCGGGTGCTGTCCGGGCTGCGCCGTCTGGGCCTCGCCCCCGGTGACCGGGCCGTCCTCCAGTGCCCGGACAACCATGACTTCCTGGTCGCCTTCTGGGCCTGTCTCCTCGGCGGCTTCGTCCCCGTCCCGCTCGCCCCCGGTCCCGCCCACACCGGGGACACCCCCCAGACCGACCGGTTGCGGAGCGCCTGGGAACTGCTCGGCGCGCCGCTGATCCTCACCGACGCGACGACCGCCGGGGCACTGCGCGGACTCGGCGACCGGCACGGCTGGGGCGACGCGCTGCGCCTCGGCGTCCTGGACGAACTGCGCCGCGCCGACCCCGACGACAGCCCGCACGTCCCCGACCCCGACGACGTCGCGCTGTTGCTGCTCACCTCGGGCAGCACCGGCCGTCCCAAGGCGGTGCCGCTGCGCCACCGCAACGTCCTCGCCCGCTGCGCGGCGACCGCCGCGGCCAACGGCTTCGGACCCGACGAGGTGACGTTCAACTGGATGCCGCTCGACCATGTCGGCGGTGTGGTGATGTTCCACGTACGCGATGTCTTCCTGGGCTGCCGTCAGATCCACGCCCCCACCGCGTGGATCCTGGAGGATCCGCTGCGCTGGCTGGAGGCCGCCGACCGGCACCGGGTGACCCTCACCTGGGCGCCCAACTTCGCCTACGGACTGGTCAACGACCGTCTCGCACAGGGCGGCGGGCACCACTGGGACCTGTCCTGCCTGCGGTTCATCCAGAACGCGGGCGAGGCCATCATGCCGCGCGTGGCCCGTCGCTTCCTCCAGTCACTGGGTGCGCTCGGTCTGCCGGACACGGCGATGCGTCCGTCCTGGGGCATGTCCGAGACCTCGTCGGCCGTCACCTACTCGGACGCCTTCACCCTTGCCTCGACCGGTGACGGCGATCCCTTCACCGAGGTGGGCCGCCCCCTCCCCGGTACGGTGCTGCGCATCGCGGACGACGCGGGCGACACGGTGGCCGAGGGCGTACCCGGCCGGCTGCTGGTCAAGGGGCCCACCGTGATGTCCGGTTACGAGGAGAACGAGGAGGAGAACGCCGCGGCGTTCACCTCGGACGGCTGGTTCGAGACCGGCGACCTGGGGGTCGTCCGCGATGGCGCGCTCACCATCACCGGCCGCGCCAAGGATGTCCTCATCGTCAATGGCGTCAACCACTACTGCCACGAGATCGAGTCCGTGGTGGAGGAGCTCGACGCGGTGGAGAACTCCTGGACCGCCGCCTGCGCGGTGCGGGAGACCGGCGCGACCACCGACGGGCTCGCCCTGTTCTTCCACACCCGTGCCGGAGCGGAAGTGGCGGACACCATCCGGGAGATCCGCGGTCTGCTGGTGAACCGGCTGGGCATCAATCCGCGCCAGGTGCTGCCGGTGCGGCGGGAGGACGTCCCCAAGACCGAGATCGGCAAGATCCAGCGGGCCAGGCTGCGGACACGCTTCCAGAGCGGTGGTTTCGACGATCTGGTGGCGGAGACCGATCTGCTGCTGGGCAATGAACGCACCCTGCCCAACTGGTTCCATGAACGCGTCTGGCGCCCCGCCCGTCCGCTGCCCGGTCCCGCCGACGGCGGCGCCCCCGTACTCGTCCTGTCCGATGCGCACGGTCTGGCCGACCGGCTGACGGCGGAGTTCACCGCCACCGGACGGCGATGGGTACGCGTCGACCACGGTGCGGAGTTCGGCCGGACGGGGGAGGGCCACTTCCGTGTCCGCCCGGACCGGGCCGAGGACCACACGCGGCTCCTCGATGCGCTGGCCGCCGACGGCTTCGAGGTGAGCGAGGTCCTGGACCTCACCACGTACGGGCCGCCCGCGGAGACCGGCGGCCGGTGGACCGTCCCCGGGGACACCGCCGCTCTGATCCATCTGCTCCAGGCCATCACCGCCCGGCGCGCCGGAGGGCGGATCACCCTCCGGGTGGTGGGCCGCCACACCCAGCGGGTCGTCCCCGGCGATGTGCTGGACTGCGACCGCGCGGCCCGGCTCGCCCTGCTGCTGAGCCTCGCCCAGGAGGTGTCCTGGCTGCACTGCTCCCATCTGGATCTGCCCGAGGCGCCGGTGGACGTACAACTCCCGTATGTACTGGAAGAGTTGGGGGCGCGGCAGGGTGAGCCGGAGGCCGCCGTACGGGACGGTGAGCGGCGGGTGCCACGGCTGGCCACCGTGCGTGCCGGGTCGTCCGCCACGGCCGCTCCGCTCCACCGCGGGGGGCTGTACGTCGTCACCGGCGGGCTCGGAGGTATCGGCGCGGAGATCTGCGCCCATCTGCTCGAGGCGTATGACGCGCGGCTGCTCGTCCTCGGCCGTACCCCGCTGCCACCGGAGGAGGAGTGGGAGGACCGCATCGCGAGCGGCGATGCCACCGGCCGCCGTCTGGAGGTGTACCGCGCGCTGCGCGCCCGCAGCGAGCATGTGCTCTACGCCGTGGCCGACGTATGCCGTGAGGACGAGGTGCGGGCGGCGCTGCGGCGGGCGGAGGACCGCTGGTCCCTCACCCCGTCCGGGGTGGTCCACCTCGCAGGAACGCTGCGGCAGCGGGCCGTCCTCGAGCAGACGGTGGAGGAACTGGCGGAGGTGATGGCGCCCAAGACCACCGGGACCAGGGTGCTGCTCGACTGCCTCGACGGCACGGCGGACCCCGCGTTCATCGTGTTCTCCTCGGTGAACGGCTCGTTCGGCGGCGCCATGGTCAGCGCCTACGCCGCCGCCAACGCCCACGCCGACGCCTTCGTCCGCAACCGCCACCAGGAACGGGGCGGGCGCTTCCACAGCCTGGCCTGGAGCATGTGGGACGAGACGGGAATGAGCCGTGACGAAGGGTTCGCCGAACCCGGCCGGGCCCGTGGCTACCGCCCGATCGGACGGTCGGAGGGGGTGCGGTCGTTCGTCCACGCCCTGCGCCAGGGCCGTCCGCACCTCCTCATCGGGCTGGACCCGGCCAAGCCGTGGATCCGGGGCCGCCTCGACGCGCCCGTCCGTCCCGTCGAGCGGCTGACCGCCTACACCGAGTCCGGTGGCGGTTCCGCCGCCGACGCGCCCCCCGCGCTGCCCGACCGCTACGGGATCCCCGCCACCTGCCATCGGGCGGAGCTGCCCGCGCTGCCGCGGACGGCCGACGGGGCCGTGGACCGCGGGGCCCTGCGCCACGCCGTCCGGCCTCGTGACGCGGCCGAAGTGGCCGGGCCCACCCAGCGGTTGGTGGCCCGGATCTGGTGCGAGGTGCTGGACCTGGACCGGGTCGGCCCGCAGGAGAACTTCTTCGACCTGGGTGGCCACTCCTTGCAGCTCTCCCGGGTGCACGGCCTGCTGGAGGCCGCGCTGGAGCGGGAGTTCTCGATGGTCAACCTCTTCCGCCATCCGACGGTCGGCGCCCTGTCGGCGTTCCTCGACGACGCGTCGGGCACCGTCCGGGACGCCTCCGACGCCTCCTTGGGGCGGAGCCGCGACAAGGGCCAGGACCGTGCCCGCCGCCGGTCGTCGGCGGCCCGCAGACGCCCCCGCCGGGGCTGACGGACCGCCACTGGGCCATGGCCCGGCCCCGCGTCCGAGGACGCCGGGCCGGGCCACTCGCGTCCGCCCCTCGGCCTCAGCCGAGCGCGGCGGCGAACATGCCCGCCTCGTAGGAACCTCCCCGCTGGTGCACGGTCACGGCGAGCCGGTTGGCCGCGTTGATCAGCGCGACCAGACAGATCAGCGCGGCGGTCTGGTCGTCGTCGTAGTGCTCGCGCACCCGGTCCCAGGTCTCGTCCGAGACACCGGAGTGGGTGTCGGCGAGCCGGGTGCCCTCCTCGGCGAACGCCAGCGCGGCCCGCTCGGCGTCGGTGAACACGGTGGACTCCCGCCAGGCGGCCACCAGATGGAGCCGTACCGCGGTCTCACCGGCGGCCGCCGCCTCCTTGGTGTGCATATCGATGCACCAGCCGCAGCCGTTGATCTGGCTGGCGCGCAAGGACACCAGCTCCTGGGTGGACGCGGGCAGCGATGACTGGTGGAGCACCATGCCGGCGTTGGCGAACCGCTTCATGAACTTGTCGGCGAACGCGTTGTCGAACAGGTTGAATCGGGCGTCCATGGCCTCGTCCTCACATGTGGTGGTGCGGTGGATGAACACGAGACGCCGGTGCGCCGCCCGGTGTGACGCCCGGCCGGTGTGACGTGTACCACCGGCCGCGGATGTCACACGGCGGTGGCGAGCGGCGTCTTGTGCGCGTGACGGCATCGGGAGCGGACAGGCGGGAGTACGCGGTGGAGAGCCAGGACAGCGAGTACGGCGCGGGCGCGGAGGACACGGCCGGGCGGCACCCCGGTGACGGACGCACCGACCCCGCAACCGAGGCGTTCGTCGCCCACCGCAATCTGCTCTTCACCGTCGCCTACGAGATGCTCGGCTCGGCCGCCGACGCGGAGGACGTCCTCCAGGAGACCTGGTTGCGGTGGGCGGGTGTCGACCTCGGCACGGTGCGGGACCAGCGCGCGTACCTGGTCCGGATCACCACCCGCCAGGCGCTGACCAGACTGCGTACGCTCGGCCGCCGTAAGGAGTCCTACGTCGGCCCCTGGCTGCCCGAGCCGTTGCTGACCACCCCGGACGTGGCCGAGGACGTCGAGCTGGCCGACAGCGTCTCGATGGCGATGCTGCTGGTGCTGGAGACGCTCACGCCGACCGAGCGGGCGGTGTTCGTCCTGCGCGAGGTGTTCGACCTCGGGTACGAGGAGATCGCCGAAGCCGTCGACAAGACCCCCGCCGCGGTCCGCCAGATCGCCCACCGCGCCCGCTCCCACGTCGCGGCCCGCCGCCCGCGCGGGCCCGTCTCCCGCGGAGAGGCGAAGGACGCGCTCGACGCGTTCCAGCGGGCCGCCGAAACCGGCGACATCCAGGGCCTGCTCGACATCCTCGCCCCGGACGTCGTCTTCCTCGGCGACGGCGGCGGAATCAAGAAGGCCATCCCGCGCCCCGTCGTCGGAGCCGACAAGGTGGCCCGCCTCCTCGCCGCCGGATTCACCCGGATCTCCGCCGAGGGCTCACTGCGACCGGCCCAGGTCAACGGCTACCCGGCCCTGATCCTCCACCTCGACGGCGCGCTCGACACCGTCCTCGCGGTACGCGTCGACGACGGCCTCATCACCGGCTTCTACGCCGTACGCAACCCCGAGAAACTCTCCCATATGCGCCACGTAACCCCCCTCCGCCGCTGATCTTCACCGCCCGGTCCTCCGGACAGGTCGTGCTTCCCGGAGTGCGGGTGTGTGCGCCGGGGGTGCGCCGGGGGCCGGGTGGAGGAGCGGGGGACGGGGGTGGTGCCGGGCGCTGGGGCAACGGGGTGATGTCCGGTCGGAACGCTTGTCACGCGATCAGTCGGCTGCGTCACTTGGGGAGCACGCAGACGCCGGGGCCGCTTCCTCCTCCGAGGCCCCGGCAGGTGCGCCGGCTCAGCCGTCGGCCGGCACCCCCGCGGCGAGGGCGGCGAGTTCTTCCGGGGTGCGCGGTCCGGGCTCGGTGTCGGTCAGCATCCCCCGCGCCCGCAGCAGTCCGGCGGTGGCCACCCCCCATGGCAGGCGCAGCCCCGCCTGCCGGAGCAGATCGGTGCGGGACAGCGCGGTGGCCGCGGGGCCGGTGTACGCACCGGACGGGGTGAGCAGTGCCGCGTCATCGGCCCAGCGCAGTGCGAGGTCCACATCGTGGGTGGCCATGACCACGGTGGTGCCGCTCTCGCGCAGCCCGCCGAGGGTGGTGAGCAGCCGCTCCTGCCCGTCCGGGTCGAGCCCGGCGGTCGGTTCGTCGAGGATCAGGACGCGCGGGCGCATCGCCACGGCACCGGCGATCGCGGTCCGCTTGCGCTGGCCGTACGACAGCAGATGGGTCGGGCGGTCGGCCAGGGCCGCGATGTCCAGGGCGGTGAGCGCCTCGGCGACCCGCGCCCGGACCTCCGGATGCGGCAGGCCCAGGTTCAGCGGGCCGAACGACACGTCCTGTTCGACGGAGGCGGCGAAGAGCTGGTCGTCCGGGTCCTGCACCACCAGCTGCACCGTGGTCCGCAGCCGGGTCAGCCCCTTGCGGTCGTAGGCGGCCGGTACACCCTCGACCGTCAACTGCCCGGAGTGCGGCTTCAGTCCACCGCTGAGCAGCCGCATCAGCGTGGTCTTGCCGCTGCCGTTGCGGCCCAGCAGCGCCAGCGCACGGCCCTCGCGCACCTCGAAGTCGAGCCCGTCCAGCACGGCCGGGCCGTCCTCGTAGGCGAAGGACGCGCCCCGCAGGGCGACCAGGGGTACCGGCTCGCTCATGACAGCGGACCTTCCAGTACGAGGGTGAGGGTGATCAGTGCGGCCAGCAGCGCGGCGCTCGCCGTGGTGAAGCGGGCGGAGACCCGGGCCTTGGGCACCAGGACGCGCAGGGTGCCGTCGTAACCGCGCCCGGCCAGCCCGTTCTGCAGCCGTGCCGCCCGGTCGAAGGCCCGGACGAACGCCGTGGCGCCGAGCCCGGCGAGCGAGCGCCAGGCGGCGGCCCGGGTGGTGTGTCCCAGCCGGGCCGCCTGCGCCTGCCGCACGCTGCGCACGGAGTCCAGGAGCAGGAAGCTCATCCGGTACGTCACGAGGGCGACGTCCACCACCGGCGCGGGCACTCCGGCCTTCACCAGCCGCGGCAGCAGATCGGACATGGGGGTGGTGAACGCGAACAGCAGCACCCCGAGGGACGCGGCGGAGGTGCGCAGCAGCAGCTCTCCCGCGCGCTGCGGTCCCCCTTCGGCGAGGCCCACGAAGCCGTCGCCGCCGACCCGCACCAGCAGGGTGGCCGCCCCGGTCACACAGAAGCCCAGCGGAACCCGGTAGGCGCGCCACAGCCGCCGCCCCGGCACACCCGCCGGGCCGAGCATTACGGTCAGCGCGGTCATCATCACCAGCGCCGCGCCGGGCCACGGCGGCAACGAGATCGCGAGTACGGTCAGGCCGAGTCCGAGCA
Organism: Streptomyces cucumeris; assembly: GCF_024295805.1. Lineage (GTDB taxonomy): Bacteria > Actinomycetota > Actinomycetes > Streptomycetales > Streptomycetaceae > Streptomyces > Streptomyces cucumeris. The sequence continues at coordinate 149,196 of NZ_JANCLX010000003.1, read as the reverse complement.
CGGCCTTGTCCACGGGGTGACGGCGGCGCCAGCGACTGCTGTGCGCCGCCTCGTCGATCGGCAGCACGGGGGCTCAGACGCTCTCGTCGTCCGGCTCCCGGGCGGCCACGGAGGCGCCCTCGGCCTCCTGCCGCTCCTGCGCCCGCTGCTCGCCCTGGCGCCGTCCCCGGCGCAGCCCGAAGTAGTAGGCGAGGACGCCGGCGCCCAGGGCCGCCTGGAGGGCGAACAGGGCCGACTCGATCTCCCCGGACGGCGGTTCGTAGAGCGGTGAGAACCACGGCTCGTAGTCGGGCTTCAGCTCGGTGATCGCGGTCTCCGCCTCGGAGTCGGAGCCCGTGAAGGGCTCCTTCTTGTGGTCGCCGAGCCCCAGGGCCAGCGGCACGATCGCGAGCGCCGCCACCGCGAGCAGCAGCAGGGCGTTGATCTTCGTGTTACGGCTCATCGGGCCACCGCCTCGGTCGTCTCGGTCCGCTTCCGCTCATCGGCAGGGAACACGCCCAGCCGGGTCAGCTCACCCTTGCTGGACTGCGCCAGCAGTCGCATCACGAGCACCGTGAGGAATCCCTCACTGACCGCGAGCGGGATCTGGGTGACGGCGAAGATGGAGCCGAACTTGCCCAGCGCGCCCAGGAACCCGCTGCTCGGGTCCGGGAAGGCGAGGGCGAGCTGCACGCTGGTGACGCAGTAGGTGGACAGATCGGCCACGAACGCGGCGAAGAACACGGCGACCATCAGCGGTACCCCGGTCCGCCGCAGCAGCCGGTACACCGCGTAACCGGCCCATGGCCCGACGATCGCCATCGAGAAGACGTTGGCGCCGAGCGTGGTCAGGCCGCCGTGTGCGAGCAGCAGCGCCTGGAAGAGCAGGGTGATCGTGCCCAGTACCGCCATGATCGGCGGGCGGAACAGGATGGCGCCCAGACCGGTGCCGGTCGGATGGGAACAGCTTCCGGTCACCGAGGGCAGTTTGAGGGCCGACAGGACGAAGGTGAAGGCTCCGGAGGCGCCGAGGAGCAGGGTGCTCTCCGGATGCTCCTTGACCTCACGGGTGAGGGACCTCACTCCGTGGACGACGAAAGGCGCGGACGCGACGCCCCAGGCGATCGCGTGCGCCGGAGGCAGAAAACCCTCGGCTATGTGCATGGCTCAGCAGACCCTCTCCAGCACCTCGTGGATGGACGACGTGCCTCGGCCGGTCTCCTGGCTGACGGGTACCACCGCCCGTGCTCCGCCTTCCCGGGTCCGAGGACCCAGTGGCTGCCCGTGAGGGCCGGAGCCGGACTTCCCGATCACAGTGGCGAGGGCCGCACCGGCATCACACCGATTTCCCGTTCACCAAGGCGTGGTGACAGTAATGCCCGGATCGGGGTGGTGACAAGCGCGCTCGGGGGCGCGCGGTCGCACGCCGGTCGCGCGGTACGGCCGGGTTCGGGTGGGTTCGGAACCACCCGCTCCGCTCGTCCTCACGCCTGTGGGACCGCTCGTCCTCAGGCCCGTAGATAGGCCAGCACGGCGAGCACCCGGCGGTGGGTGTCCTCGCCCGGCGGGAGGTCCAGCTTGGTGAGGATGCCGCTGATGTGCTTGCCCACGGCCGCGTCGGACACCACCAGCGCACGGGCGATCGCGGCGTTGGACCGGCCCTCCGCGATCAGGGCGAGGACTTCCCGTTCGCGCGGGGTCAGCCGCTCCAGCGGATCGCGGCGCCTGCGCAGCAGTTGGCGCACCACCTCGGGGTCGACCACGGTGCCGCCGTCGGCGACCGCGCCCAGGGCGTCCATGAACTCCTCGACCTGCCCCACCCGGTCCTTGAGCAGATAGCCGACGCCGGTGCCGTCACCGGAGTCCAGCAGGTCCGAGGCGTACGCCCGCTGCACGTACTGACTGAGCACCAGGACGGGCAGGGCGGGCCGCCGCTCGCGCAGCCGCACCGCCGCGTGCAGTCCCTCGTCCTGGAACCCCGGCGGCATCCGCACATCGGTCACCACGATGTCCGGCGCGTGCTCCTCGACGGCGGCCAGCAGCGCCGGGGCGTCACCGACGGCCGCGACCACCATATGGCCGCACCGGCCGAGCAGCTCTATGAGCCCTTCCCGCAGCAGCACACCGTCCTCGGCGAGCACGACGCGCAGAGGCCGGCCGGAGGATCGCTGTCGGTCGGTTCGCAAGGAAACTCCACACACACCAGGGTCGGTCCGCCCGGCGGGCTGGACAGGGAGAGTCTGCCATCGAGCACCGACACCCGGTCCGCGAGTCCGGTCAGCCCGCTGCCCGCCCCCGGGTCGGCGCCACCCCTGCCGTCGTCGCGCACCCGCAGGACCAGCCGTCCGTCGCGGTGCCCGCCGCTCACCTCCGCCCGGCTCGCCCCGCTGTGCCTGGCCGTGTTGACGAGGGCCTCGCGGACCACGAAGTACGCGGCCGCCTCCACCGCCCGCGGCAGCCGTCCCGGCAGGTCCAGGTCCACGTCCACGGGGACCGGGGAGCGGTCCGCGGCATCGGCCACCGCCGCCCCGAGGCCGAAGTCCGTGAGCACCTGCGGATGGATGCCGTGGATCAGCTCGCGCAGCTCCGCCAGTACCGCGCCCGCCTCCTGATGGGCCTTGGCGAGCTGGTCGGCGAGGGGGCCCGGCGGGGTGTCGAGACGGGCCAGACCGAGCGTCATCGTCAGCGCCACCAGCCGTTGCTGCGCACCGTCGTGCAGATCACGCTCGATACGGCGCCGTTCGGCCTCGAACGCGTTCACCAACCGGACCCGGGAGCGGGTCAGTTCGACGACCCGCGCGCCGAGCGCCGCCTCGCGCGGGGCGACCAGCAGCCGCGTCAGCGCGGCCCTGGCACCGGCCGCGGCCCCCAGGAGATAGCCGCCCAGGGCCATGAGGACCAGACCGAGGACGGCGACCGCGCACGCCGTCGGCCAGGTGGTGACGGTCCACAGCTTCACCACCTTCGCCTCCTGGCCGCCCCCGACGGTGGCCATCAGCAGCGGTGTCGCCACCACGGACAGCGGGAGCAGCAGCGCGCCCATGACCACGAGGGCGTCGACCGGCCACAGCAGGACGGCGAACAGCAGCACGTAGCCCAGCTCCCGCCGGGTGGCCTGCTCCCGCAGACGGGTCGTCAGCCAGGCCCGCAGACCGTGCGCACCGGGGGTGAGATGCGGGTCGGGGGCCGGTTCCCGGTCGATCAGCCGCAGCCGGTACCGCTCCATCCGGCCCACCGGGAGTCCGGCGAGGGCGGCGAGGACCAGCAGCGGCAGCCCCACGAGCACGAGGGCGAGCACACCGCCCAGCGCCACCAGCGCCGTGACGCCCACGAGCGTGACGGCACCGGCCAGCGCGCCGGTGAGCAGATAGCCGGCCGCGCGCCACGGCCAGGAGGACAGCAGGAAGCCCCGTGCGGACATGGCCCGCCACACGTTCCGGGGGGCCACGGAGGTCACCGGGTGCATGGGCGTCACCGTAGAAGGCCCGCTGGGACCACCGCCATCTCCCCAGGGGGAGTGCGGAGGGTGGGGCAGGCCCTACCCCCACTCTCGATCCCGCCGTACTGCGGTGGACGGCTCCCGCGCGGTTTCGTTGAGCCGCCGGTGGAACGAGGGACAGGGAGGCGGCATCCGATGACGCTGTGGGGCACGGGCCGACGCGGACGGCAGACGGACGAGCGGGTACGGACGGACGGACAGGAAGGGGCCGACGCCGTCCAGCTGCGTTCGGTCAGCAGACACCACCGGTCGGGCCCGGAGGAGGTGCGGGCGCTGGACCAGGTCTCCCTCACCTTCCACCGCGGCACCTTCACCGCCGTCATGGGCCCCTCCGGCTCGGGCAAGTCGACGCTGCTGCAGTGCGCCGCCGGGCTGGACCGCCCCACCTCGGGCACGGTCACGGTATGCGGGACGGAGCTGACGGGGCTCGGCGAGACCCGGCTGACCCTGCTGCGCCGCGCTCACATCGGGTTCGTCTTCCAGGCGTTCAACCTGCTGCCGTCGCTGACCGCGGAGCAGAACGTGGGACTGCCGCTGCGGCTCGCCGGGCGCCGCCCCTCCCCGGCCCGCGTGCGCGAGGCGCTCCGTCAGGTCGGTCTCGCGGACCGGGCGCGGCACCGTCCGGCGGAGCTCTCCGGCGGCCAGCAGCAACGGGTCGCCCTGGCCCGTGCCCTGATCACCCGTCCCGATGTGCTCTTCGGCGACGAGCCCACCGGTGCGCTGGACTCGCGGACCGGCCGTGAGGTGCTCGGCCTGCTGCGCGCCACGGTCGACGGGGACGGCCGGACGGTCGTCATGGTCACGCACGACCCGGTGGCAGCCGCGTTCGCCGACCGGGTGGTGTTCCTGGCCGACGGACGGGTGAGCGGTGAACTGACCGGGGCGCGGGCCGAGGACATCGCCGCCCGGATGACCCGTCTGGAGGCCGCCCCGTGCTGAGCGTCGCCTTCCACACCGTGCGCACCCGCTGGACCACCTTCGCCGGCAGTTTCATCGCACTCGCCCTGGGGGTCGCGCTGGTCGCCGTGATGGGCCTGGCCCTGGCCTCGTCGCTGGACCCGCCCACCCGCGGACCCGAGCGGTTCGCCGCCGCACCGGTCGTGGTGCGCGGCGCGGACACCCTCCGCGTCCCCACGGCCGCCGGGGAGCGGGTCCATCCGCTCACCCAGCCGCGCCCCGTACCCGCCGCCACCGTGGCGGAACTGCGCGGGCTGGGCACCGTCGTGGAGGACCGGTCGTTCGGGGTACGGGCCCGGGGCGCGCCCGGTGACCTGGTGGGCCACCCCTGGTCCACGGCCCCCTTCGGCCGGTACGCGATCGAGGCCGGGCGTGCGCCCCGCACCGGCGACGAGGTCGTCGTCAGCGGCGGGTGGGCCCGGCCCGGTGAACGGGTGCGCACCGACCGCGGCACCGTCCGCGTCGTCGGCACCGTCACCGGTGGCGGGTTCGGACACGCCGTCTTCTTCACCGACCGGCGCGCCGCCGCACTGTCCCCGCGCAGTGTGCAGCTCGTGGTGCGCGCCGAGGCCGCCGCCGTGCGCGCGGCGGTACGCGGCAGCGAGGGCGTCCGGGTGCTGACGGGGGACGCGCGCCGGGCGGCCGACCCCCGCCCGGACCGCGACAAGGAGGCGCTGACGGCGATGAACGCCCTGTTCGGCACGGCCGGTGGCGTCACAGCCTTCGTGTCCGCCTTCGTGGTGGCGTCCACCTTCGCGTTCGGGGTCGCCCAGCGGCGCCGGGAGTTCGGACTGCTGCGCTCGGCCGGGGCGACGCCGGGACAGCTCCGCCGGATGGTGCTGACCGAGGCCCTGCTGATCGGGGCGCTCGCCTCGGCCACCGGCTGCGCGCTCGGCGCGTACGGCGCTCCGCTGCTGGCCGACTGGACGGCCGACCGCGGACTGGCGCCGGACTGGTTCACCATCGGCCACCACATCTGGCCGTACCACCTGGCCTTCTGGACCGGCCTCCTGGTCGCGCTGTGCGGTGTGGTGGCCGCGTCCTGGCGGGCGGGGCGCACCGGCCCCACCGAAGCGCTGCGCGAGGCGTCCGTGGACACCGCGACGCTGACCCGGGGCCGACTGCTGGCCGGACTCGGTCTGCTGGTGACGGCCGCCGTGACCCTGGGAATCGCGCTGTCCGGCGACCCGGGGGAGCTGTTGCACCGGAAGAGCCATGTGAGCCGGCCGATGCTGCTGATCACCGCGGTCGCCCTGCTCACCCCCGCCGTGGTGCGTCCGCTGACCCGGCTGCTCGGCTGGCTCCCCGCCCGACTGCCGGGCGCCGGAGGGACGCTGGTGCGGGAGAACGCCGCCGCCGGTGTCCGGCGCACCGCCGCCGTCGCGGCGCCGGTGCTGGTCACGGTCGCCCTCGCCGGTTCGCTGCTCGGCGCCACCGGCACGCTGAACGCGGCCGGGGCCGCGGAGGCGCGCGCCCGGACCGCGGCCGACCTCGTGGTGGTCCCGGCGGCGCACGGCGGGAGTCTCGACGCGGCGACCGTGCGCGGGCTGCGGGCGGTGCCCGGTGCGCAGGTGTCCGCGACCTCCGCCGGCGCGGTGCACGTCCTGGAGGACGGGGTGGCCCTCGTCGCCTCCGAGGCCCGCGCCGCCGAACCGGGACCCCTCGCCCGGACCACCCGGCTGCCGGTCGTGGCGGGCCAGGTGAGTGACCTCGACGACGACTCGATCATCGTCAACGAGGAGTGGCAGCGGCATACCGTCGGACAGCGGGTGCGGGTGTGGCTCGGCGACGGCAGTGAACGGACCCTGCGGATCGCCGCGGTGATGGCCACCGGCACCGGTGACAACGGGGTCTACCTCACACCGCGCAACGCCCCGGGCGCGGCCGTCGACCGCGTCGACATCACCGTCGGGGACGGGGCCGATGCGCACGCCGTGGCCGCCGGGGTGCGCGCGGCGCTGCACGGGGCGAGCGGCCAGGTGCTCACCCGGGACCAGTGGCTGGACTCCACCCGGCCGGGGACGGATGAGAAGACCAGGACCGGCTTTCTGCTGGTCCTCGGCATCGCCCTGCTCTACACCGCCATCTCCCTGGTCAACACCATGGTCATGGCCACCTCCGACCGGATACCCGACCTGGTGGCACTGCGCCGTGCCGGGGCCACCAGGGGACAGGCGCTGCGGCTGGTGGGTGCCGAGGCGGTGATGGTGGTCGCGGTCGGCGGGGTACTGGGGCTCCTGGTCGCCGGGCTCAATCTGACCGGGCTCTGGGCCGCCCTGCGCCTGCTGTCGGTGCCGGCCGTGCCCGTGCTCCCGTGGACGGCCATCGGCGGGGCGGTCGGGGCCTGCGCGGTGCTCGCCGTGGCCGCGTCCGTCGTCCCCGCCGCACTGGCCCTGCGCCGCTCCGCACCGGGCGCGGCCGGAACGCCCCGGTGAGCCGGTTTCATTCCCCGGTGGGCAGCCAGATCCCGTGCAGGCCGAGGGGGACCCGGACCGGAATGCGCACCCGTGCCACCGGGCCTCCGGCCGGATCCTCGGAGGGGATGACGAGGAGCCAACTGGTGCCGTCGGTACGGTCGGTGGCGAAGGTGAGCCAGTGGCCGAGCCGGTCGTCGCTCGAGCCCGGGGCGGGCGCGAAGGCGGGTTCGCCGACGGAGAGGTCGCCCGCGTCCCAGCCCAGCGTCATCAGCCCGCTCTCGTCCACGTCGTACCAGCGCAGGGCGTCGTACTCACCGGGGAGCAGACCGGCGGTCCGCCCGCTGCCCGCGGCCACCGCGATGCGCCGGTGCGGGCGCCCGATGGAGCGGTCGTCGATCCGGGGCAGTTCGACCCGTGTGTCGTCGAGCTGGACCCGCCGGACCGCACCGGCCACCGGATCGATGTCCGCACGGGTCAGACCGTGGTGCGCGGTCCCGCCGGTCACGGCGCTGCCGAGGGTGAGGGCGGGCCACTGGACGTAGTCGAGGACGACGTTCCCCTCGGCGGTGTCATGGGCGTTGACGGTGTGCCAGAGCCAGAACGCCTCGTCCTCCGCCCAGCGGACCGGGCCGCCGTCCCGGGGGATCAGTGCGAAGCGGGTGCCGCGCTCGGGCCGCCAGGCCAGGAACGATCCGCCGCTCATGGCCGCGGCCAGGTCGAAGAAGGCCGGGGCGAGAACCAGGACCAGATAGCGGCCGGTGAGCGCTATGTCATGGATCATCGACGGCTCCGTCACCCCCGCCACGGGGGTGGGGCCGCCGCTCACCGCGCCGTCCGGGCCGATGACCGACCACGTCAGAAAAGGGGGTTCGAGGGCGTAGGTGAAGACCACCATCTCACCGCTGGCCGGATCGATCGTGGGATGGGCGGTGATCCCGGCGGGCAGCAGACCGCCGAACGTCTCCTTGTCGAGGGTCTCCAGCCCGGGGCCCACACGGAACGGGCAGTCGGACTCCGCGAGGGCCAGCAGCCGTCCCGCATGCTCGATGACGTTGATGTCCGGCAGTGGCTTGAAGGTGCCGGCCAGCGCCTCCCCGACCTCCTCGGGGCCCGGGGTGATCATGGACTCCAGACCGCCCCACAGGGCCCGTCCCGCCGCCTCCTCGGCGCGCATGGCCGGGGTGCGGACGAAGCGGTTGCGGTAGCGGGCGCGTCCCTGTGACATCCAGACGCCGTGGAGCATGCCGTCGCCGTCGATCGGATAGAGGTAGGAGCCGATCGGGGTGAACCGCGGGTTGGGGCCGTTGCGCAGATAGACCCCGTCCAGCTCCTCCGGCAGTTCACCGGTGATCTCCAGGTCCACCGCGTCGACCTCCTCGGTGACCGGGGCGAACCGTCCATTGAGATGCGCCACCCGGGACGGGTCGAAGCCCGCGGCATATGCGGTCATGGGGTCCTCCTGCGTCCGGAGCGCCGTCACCACGGTCCAGTCAAATGCCATAGCGGGAGGAACGCCAACGAAGGGGGACGAACCCCTGTGGGGGACCGGTGAAGGTTCGGCCACCATCCTGGGTATCCTCGATCGTTGCCTGTCGGCAACGTCCGACGGTATGCGGTGCATACGGGGTGGGAAGGCGGGACCGTCATGGTGGCGTCGCAGGCGGAGACAGCCGATGTGATGTCAGTGGCCCGGGCCGGCGCGGCGGCATGGGAGCGGGGGGAGCCTTCGGTCCTCCTGGTCGAGGACGACCCGGGTGACGCGCTGCTGGTGGAGGAACTGGTCGCCGACAGCGCCCTGAAGATGCGGCTGCGCTGGGTCCGCTCGATGACCGAGGTCACCGCGGCGCTCGCGGCCGAGATGCCGGACTGTGTGCTCCTCGATCTGAACCTGCCGGACGCCCAGGGACTCGAGGCCGTCTCCCTGGTCCTCGCCCACACCGACCAGGTGGCCGTCGTGGTGCTCACCGGGCTCGCCGAGGAGCAGACCGGGCTGGCGGCGGTCGCCGCCGGCGCACAGGACTACCTGGTCAAGGGCCGGGTCGAACCCGAGCTCTTCGGCAGGGCGGTGCGCTACGCGATCCAGCGCAAACAGGCCGAGCAGGCGGCGGTGGCCCTCCAGGCCAGCCTGATGCAGGCACAGGAGAACGCCCGGCTGGAGCGCGGCCTCCTGCCCCGTCCGCTGCTGCGGGCCGAGGGCGTGGAGGTCGTGGCCCGCTACCGGCCCGGACGGGCGCAGGCCCTGCTCGGCGGTGACTTCTACGATGTCGTCCAGAGCGCCGACGGCACGGTGCACGCCCTGGTCGGAGATGTCTCGGGGCACGGCCCCGACGAGGCGGCCCTGGGCGTGGCCCTGCGGATCGCCTGGCGCACCCTGGTCCTCAGCGGGGTCACCGGCGCCGAGCAGGTGGCCCGGCTGGAGGAACTCCTGGTCGCCGAGCGCGTCCGCGACGAGGTGTTCGCCACCCTCGTCAGCCTGGCCGCGGCCCCGGGCGAACAGCGGGCCCATATCGTGCGGGCGGGCCACCCCGGTCTGCTCCACCGGACCGGCGGGGCCGTGGAGTGGGTGGAGGTGCCCGGCGGGCCCGCGCTGGGCATGGTCCCCGGCGGTGCGCACTGGCCGACCGCGGAGCTCCCGATTCCGGCGGGCGCGTCGATCGTGCTGTTCACCGACGGGCTCTTCGAAGGCCATGTGAGCCGTGGTCCCCAGCGTCTGGGCGAGGAGGGCCTGCTGGCCATGGCCCGGGAGGCGGCCGGGCTCCCGGCCGAGACGTTCGTGGACCGGCTGATCAAGAGGGCCGAGGGGCTGGCCGAGGCCCGCGGCGGACTGGCCGACGACGTCGCCGTCGTCCATCTGAGCTGGAACCGCGCGGCCGGTGTGAGTGGTGTGGGGAGCGGACGGTGACGGACGGGAAGGGCCGGGCGGGGATCGGGCGCCGGCTGACGGTACAGAGCTGGTTCTACCTGGTGCTGGCGCTGATGACACTGGTGGTGGTCGTCGGCACGGTGATCGGCGCGAATCTGCTGGACCGGACCGCCGAGGTGACCGATCGCCTCCTCCAGCGCGTCCAGCCCGCCCAGACCGAGGCGTACCGGCTCCAGGCCGCCCTGGTGAACCAGGAGACGGGTATCCGCGGCTACGCGATCGCCGCCGACCGCCAGTTCCTCGCCCCCTACACCCAGGGCGAACGGGACCAGGCGAACGCGGCCGCCCGGCTGCGCACGCTCATCGGTGACCAGCCCGAACTGCTCGCGGACCTGCGGGCCGTCGAGCGGCAGGCGGCCGACTGGCGGCGCGACTACGCCGAACCCCTGACCGCCTCCGTGACCCCCGGCGAGCCGAAGCCGGTCGACCGGCGGACGGCCGAGCGGGGCAAGAAGGCGTTCGACCGGCTGCGCACCGCGTGGTCCGAGCAGAACACCGGCCTGGCGGAGACGCTCCGGGAGGGCAAGGCCCGCCTCGACCACGAGCGCACGGTGCGCAACACGATGCTGGCGGGCATGGTGGCGGCCTTCCTGATCACCGGCGTGGCGCTCACCGTCCTGGTGCGGCTGCTGGTGGCCCGCCCGCTGGGGGAGCTGCGCACGGCGTCCCGGCGGGTGGCGGGCGGTGACTTCGGCCATGTGATCGAGGTCGCGGGACCGGCCGACCTGACCGCGGTGGCCGATGACGTCGAAGGTATGCGCCGGCGGATCGTGGCCGAACTCGCCGCCTCCCGCGACCAGCAGGAGGAGCTGACCCGGCAGGCCGCCCACCTGGACGACCAGGCCGTGGAACTGCGCCGGTCCAACGTCGAACTGGAACAGTTCGCCTATGTCGCCTCCCATGACCTCCAGGAGCCGCTGCGCAAGGTGGCGTCCTTCTGCCAGCTCCTGGAACGGCGGTACGGCGACAAGCTGGACGACCGGGGGCGGCAGTACGTCGACTTCGCCGTCGACGGGGCGAAGCGTATGCAGGTGCTCATCAACGACCTGCTGACCTTCTCCCGCGTCGGACGGGTCAACGACAGCCGGACGCCCATCGCCCTCCACCAGCCGCTGGACAAGGCCCTCACCAACCTGGGGGCGGCCGTGGAGGAGTCCGGCGCCCGGGTGGACCGGCCGGACCGGCTGCCCGAGGTCATCGGGGACCCGACCCTGCTGACCATGCTCTGGCAGAACCTGGTGGGCAACGCCCTGAAGTTCCGTGACCCCGAGCGCCCCGTACAGGTCTCGATCACCTGCGAAACCGATCCGGACAACCCGGACAGCCTGCTGCTGGGCGTCACCGACAACGGCATCGGCATCCCCGGACAGTTCGCCGAGAAGGTCTTCCTCATCTTCCAGCGCCTGCACAGCCGGGAGGCCTACGGGGGCACCGGTATCGGTCTGGCTCTGTGCAAGAAGATCGTGGAGCAGCACGGCGGGCGGATCTGGATCGACACCGCCCACACCGGCGGCACCCGCTTCCGCTTCGTCCTCCCCACCTCCCGCGCCGGGAGCCCCGACGGGTCCGGCGCCCCCACCGAGACAGAGGCCCTGACATGACCACCCCTGCCGCCAGCCCCATCGTCGTGCTCCTCGTCGAGGACGACCCCGGGGACGAGCTGATGACCCGGGAGGCGTTCGAGGACAACAAGATCGGCAACACCCTCCTGGTGGTCAGGGACGGCGAGGAGGCACTGGACTTCCTCTACCGGCGCGGCGACCACCCCGACGCACCACGGCCCGATCTGATCCTGCTCGATCTGAACCTGCCCAAGTACGACGGCCGTCAGGTCCTGGAGAAGATCAAGTCCGATCCGGAGCTGGCCCATATCCCCGTCGTCGTCCTCACCACCTCCGCGGCCGAGGAGGACATCCTGCGCAGCTACAAGCTCCACGCCAACGCCTATGTCACCAAGCCGGTGGACCTGGACCAGTTCATCGCCGCGGTCCGTCAGATCGACGACTTCTTCGTCCAGGTCGTCCGGCTGCCGGGGCAGGTCAGGTAGCCGTCCCCGCCCCGTCCGTCAGGGGCTCAGATCCGCCCATGCCGCGGCGAGCCGGTCCACCAGTGCGGTCAGCCGCTCCTCCGGCAGGGTGAGCGGAATCCTGATGTGACTGTCGTGCGCCCCACTGGGGTCGGTCACCGCTCCGGGGACGACCTCGACCCCGTGCCGCAGTGCCACCTGGGCGTACACCTGGGCGTCGGTGTCATGGGGCAGCCTCGCCCACAGCGCGGAACCGCCGGGCTGTCTGCTCCACCGCCAGGCGGGCAGCCTCGCGGTGAGGAGCCCCTCCAGGTGGTCCAGACGGCGGCGCAGGGTCAGGGCCCGGCGGGCCTTGAGCTCATCGAGCCGCGGCAGCAGCCGGGCCGCGAGGGCCTGGTCGACCACCGGACTGCCCAGGTCCGCCAGTGCCTTCAGCCGGGCCAGCCGCCCGATCACCTCGGCCGGGCCGCGGACCCAGCCGATCCGCAGCCCGCCCCAGACCGCCTTCGCCAGTGAGCCCACGGTGAGCACCTCGGCGCCCTGGCGCACCCCGCGGCCCGGGCCCGCCGCCGCGAACGCCGCGATGGGCGCGGGCTCCCGAGCCCCCTCGTCGATACCGATGTCATAGGCGAGGTCCTCGACGAGCGGTACGCCGTGGTGGGCACAGAGTTCGGCCACCCGGCGGCGGCGCCCCGCGGACATCAGCACCCCGGTCGGGTTGTGGTACGTGGGCGTCACGTACACCAGCTCGGGACGGTGCCGGGAAAGCGCTTCCGCGAGTCCGTCGACCCGGATCCCGTCCTGGTCCAGCGGCACCCCGTGCGGTACGGCACCGGCGGCGCGGAACACATCGAGACACCCCGGCCAGCTCGGGCACTCCACCACCACCGCCGAGCCCCGGCGCAGATACAACTGGGCCACCAGACCCAGCGCCTGGGTCGCCCCCGTGGTCACCAGCACCTGCTCGGGGGCGGTGGCCAGCCCGGCGGTGGCGAAGTGGTCCGCCAGCGCATGGCGCAGACCCGGCAGTCCACCGGGGTGGTACCCGGTGTCCGCCATCAGCCCGGCCAGATCGGTGCGCAGTACGTCCTGCAGCGCCTCGCGCACCTCCGCCACCGCCGGTTCGGCCGCCATGGCCAGCGAGATGGTGTCCTCCCGGCGGTCCACCATCCGCTGGATCAGCGCGGTCGCCCGGCCGCCGGAGACCCGTCCGTCGGTCCCCGCCGGGCGGGGGACCGGGCGCGGGGTCACCCGGGTGCCGCTGCCGCGGCGGCTCTCCACCGCGCCGAGCGCCCGCAGTTCGTCGTAGGCCGCCACCACGGTGGCCCGGCTGACACCGAGGGCCTTGGCCAGTCCCCGTTCGGAGGGCAGCCGGCCGCCGGCGCCCAGGTCTCCCGCGCGCACGGCGCGGTGCAGCGCCCGCGCCAGTTTGGTGTACAGCGGTCCGGGACCGGCCATCCAGTCGTCGAGCAGGAGCAGCAGCTCCGGTGGATGGGCCGCCCGGTCCGTGCCGAGGTCCGTCATCCGGTCCACTTCCCCCTTCATTGGCCCGGTCGGAAATCCTCCCGCACCGTCAGGCTGGAGGGGACCCCGCCGGAGGCAGGCTTCGACCGCCGGTACCGTACAGCGCTGGAGGGCACATGATCCCGGAGACCTCGCGGCTCCTCGCCTTCATCGCCGCGTCGTTCGCCCTCGTGCTGATCCCCGGCCCCAACCTGGTCTATGTCCTCACCCGGAGCGTCAGCCAGGGGCGTCGCTCGGGGGTGTGCTCGGCGCTCGGGGTGGAGACGGGCACGCTGGTGCACATCGCGGCGGCCGTGTTCGGGCTCTCCGCCCTGATCGCCCGCTCCGACGTGGCCTACGCGACGCTGAGGTACGCCGGTGCCGCCTATCTCGTCCACCTCGGTCTGCGGGCCCTGCGGCGGCCCGAAGCGCTGGATCTGTCCGGGACGGCGGCCCGGATCCCCCTCACCAAGGTGTTCCGGGACGGCGTCCTGGTGAACGTGCTCAATCCCAAGGTCGCCCTGTTCTTCCTCGCCTTCCTGCCACAGTTCGTGGGTCCCGGGCAGGGCACGGCCGGGACACGGGGCCAGATGCTGGTGCTGGGCGCGGTGTTCTTCCTGGTGGCGCTGGCCCTGGACCTGGTCTACGCCCTGGCGGGCGGTCTGCTGAGCGGCTGGCTCCGCGACCGCCCCCGGATCCTGCGGCGCCAGCCGCAGGCGGTCGGAGCGGTCTACATCTCGCTGGGACTCTTCGCGGTGGTTCCGGCGCTGTGATCGAGCCAGCCCAGTTCATGCGCCCGCACCCCCGCCTGGAAGCGGCTGGTGGCGTTGAGCTTGTCCATCAGGTCGGCGGTGATCCGGCGCAAGGTCCGTATGGAGACGCCCAGTTCGCGGGCGATGGCCTCGTCCTTGAGCCCTGCGTTGAGCATCTGGAGCACGGTGAACTGCTGGGTGTCCAGCGGTGGGGCCTGCTCACGGCCGCTGTCGGGATGCATGCTGTCCAGGGGGGTCGCCGAATGCCAGCAGTGCTCGAAGACCCGGCGCAGCAGATGGGTGATGAGCGGGCCGCGGGTGACCAGGGCGGCGGCCTGGTCCTCGTTGCCGGGGGCCGGGGTGAAGGCCATGACGTCGTCGACCACGATGAGCCGGAAGGGGATGGTGTGGGCCAGCCGGATCTCGGCCCCGATGGCCTGGAGTTCACGCAGATAGCGCAGACCGTGCGGGATACGGCTGGTGGATGCGAGGTGGATGGTGCGCATGGCCACCCCGCGTTTGATGACCCGTTCGTTGCGGTTGATGCGGTCCGGGGTGCGGCTCTCGATCACCGGACCGGGCTGCATGCTCAGGACTTCGTTGACCGCGATTTCGGAGGAGTCCTCGAGCACCTCCGAGATCCGGTCCATGCCGATGATCAGTTCCGCCGGGGCCAGGCTCCGCTGATCGTGGTACTGGTCGGCCAGTTCGGTGCAGAGCAGCCGGATCGCCTTGCGCAGCCGCACGGTGTCGGCCAGCCACATATCGGCCGACTCCTCGGCCTGGAGCGCCAGCCTGGCCAGCGCCTTCTCGGTGGAGACGGTGGCGAGCCGGCCGGGACCCGCATCGGTGAGCAGCCCGACCTCGCGCAGCAGATCGGTCGCCTCGCGGCAGGCGTCCGGATCGAGGCTGGTGCGTTCACCTAACTCGCGGAGTTCCAGCGACGGTTCCTTCAGCATGTTCCGATACAGGTCCGCAAGCACTTTTCGGTCCTCTTCGATATCCACGGGTGAACCCCCTTGCGGCAAAACGGAATGATTCATTTTGCTGGCCCATGTGCGTCACGTCCCTTGTCGGCCAGCCTTGGTCACTTTACTGACCTTTTTTCCGGCAGCAGAGTTGTCCTAGGCGCCTTCCTCGCGGGATCGCACCGCTGGGGGGCGGAACGGTTGAAAGGAGTGCACGGGGAGATGGGAACAGTGACTGCATGCGGGTCCGCCGGTACGGCGGCGCGCATGAGGCGGGGGACGGTCAAAGGATCACCGGTCAGAGCGGCGGGCACGCCGTTCACCGTGGTCGCGGCGAAGCGGGGAGTAGAAACCGCTTCCTGGGCGCGCCAGGACGGTGGGGACGACTTCGAGTGGGGCTGATCGTGTCACGCGGCTGAGTCCGCGACAGCACGTTTTCGGCCATTGGGGGCCGGTCCGGATTACCGATAGGCCCCCATTTCAAATGTTCGGCGCTCAACATCTTGGCATTCCTGTGTGCCGGGTGCTGAATTCGCCTGCCCCTTCCCGCCGTTTGCCTTGCACGCGACCGCGTGCCGAGGAGGTCTGACCCATGCCCGCTTGTCTGCCTGCGCTGATCGCGCGGCACGCGGCGAACCACCCTGACGCACCCGCCCTTTTCTGGCACGGAGACACCACCGCTTACGGCGAGCTGGTCGCCATGGCCGACCGGGCCGCCGCGTGGATCGGCACCCACCGCGGTGGTTCAGGAGCCCCCCGGCCCGGGGCCCTGGGCGAACGGCCGGGCCCGCTGGCCCTGGTCGCGAAGAAGTCACCCGAGGCCGTGGCCGTGGTCCTCGCGTGTCTGCTGCTGCGCCGCCCCCTCCTGATCGCCTCCACGGACCTCGGCGCGGAAGCGCTCTCCGCCCTGCTGGCGTCCGCCGGCGCGGAACGGCTGCCCGATCCCACGGAGCTCACCGCGCGCCCCGACGAGGGCGTCCCGCCCGTGCCCACCACGCCGTACCCGGCCGCGGACGACCCCGATGACACCGCTCTGCTGCTGACCACCTCCGGCTCCACCGGCATCCCCAAGATCGCGCCGGTCACCTTCGGCGCGCTCGATCGTTTCACCGCGTGGGCGGCCGGCCACTTCGGCCTCGACGCGGAGACGACCGTACTCAACCACGCCCCACTCAACTTCGACTTGTGCCTCTTCGATCTCTGGACGACGCTCGGCAGCGGTGGCTGTGTCGCCCTGGTGGACCAGGACCTCGCCGTCAACCCGGCCCATCTGGAGGGGATCCTCCGCGCCCGGCCCGTCCATGTGGTCCAGGGCGTGCCCCTGCTCCACGCCCTGCTCACCCGGGGCGCCGCCGGCGGCGCCGCCTCCCACCTCGCCCCGGTCCGGCACGTTCTGATCACCGGTGACGCGATCTCCGGCCCGGCCTTCGCCGCCCTCCCGCCGCTCTTCCCGCGGGCGCGCTTCCACAACGTCTACGGCTGCACCGAGACCAACGACAGCTTCGTGCACGAGATCGACCCGCGGGACCCCATGCCGCACGGCGCACTGCCGCTCGGCTCCCCCGTGGCGGGCACGACCGCGTGGATCCGCACCGACGACGGCGGGGTGCTGCACGGTCCCGGGCGCGGTGAACTCGTGGTGCGCACGCCCTTCCAGACGCCCGGCTACACCGGCGCCGCCCCCGCCGTCAGCCCGTTCGTCCCGCATCCGCAGGACCCGGACGGCGGCCCCTGCTACCGCACCGGTGACCTGGTGCGCAGGCACCCCGACGGCACGCTCACCCTGGAGGGCCGCCGGGACTTCGTGGTGAAGGTGCGGGGCGTCCGCGTCAACACCGCCGAGGTGGAGGCCGCCCTGTGCGCCCACGACGGGATCGAGGAGGCCGCGGTCCTCGCGGTCCCCGACGACGAGGCCGGGAAGGTGCTGCACGCGGTCGTCCGCCGGACCCCCGCCGCCACCCTCGACAGCCTCACCCTCCGCCACTACCTCGGGCAGCGGCTGCCGCGCGCCGCGCTGCCCCGGACCGTGCGCTGGTCCGGCGAGCCGCTGCCCCGCACCTCCACCGGAAAGCTCGACCGGACCGCGCTGACGGACGCGCTCGCCACCGGGCCGTCCGCGTCCGGCGCGCCCGGTGCCCCCGCGGCCGTCGGCGCCCTCGCCGCCCGCGCGTCCGCCGACACCCGCCCCAGCCAAGGAACCGGAGACTGACCATGGCCCGCACCACGCAGATCAAGAAGTACCTGATCGAGCAGTTCTCGCTCGAGATCCAGCCCGAGGAACTCGCGGACGACTACGACCTGCTGGCCGGCGGCGTCATCGACAGCCTGGGTCTGCTCACCCTGGTGAGCTGGCTGGAGGACACCTACGGACTGGACGTGGACGTGCTCGACGTCGCGCCCGACAACTTCCGTTCCGTGGCCGCGATCGACGCGTTCTGCGACGCGGCCGCGGGGGCGGCGGGTTCGGCGGAGACCGCCGCCACGGGGGCACACCAGCCGTGAACGACCTGCTCCCCGCCCTCATCGCCCGCGACCGCCCGGTCCCGGTCCATCTGTGGACCGCGTTCTGGGACCGGCTGCGCTCCGGTGACGGCCCGCCCGGCGAGGCCCTGGCCACGCTGACCGCGATGTCCACGCTGCTGCCCGGCGCCGAGACCCTGGACGCCTTCCTCACCTCGCTCGACGAGCGGCGCGAGGACGGTCCGCGCGGCGGCGGACCGGTTCCGGCCGACTGGCCGGGCACGGTCAACCTGGTCGGGACCGGCGGCGGTCCGCCCACCGTCAATCTGAGCACCGCCGCCGCCCTGCTCGCCGCCACCCTCGGCGTACGGATCGTCAAGACCGGCTCCCGCGGCTACTCGGGCCGCACCGGATCGGTCGACGTCCTGGAGCGGCTGGGCATCCCGCTCACCACGTCCTACGCGCAGTGCGAGGACGCCCTGGACCGCCATGGCATCGCGTTCGCGGGCGGATTCGTCTACCCGCCCGAACTCACCACGCTCGCCCGGCGCATCCTGCCGTACGGCCTGAAGCAGGTCGGCCGGGCCGTCAACACCCTGGGGCCGCTGCTGGCCCGCGTCCCGGTGACCACACAGCTCACCGGGGTCTCGGACCCGCACGTCCACACCGTGTTCACCCGTCTCACCGCGCTGCGCACCCGCCCCGGCCACCGGCTGTGGCTGCTCTCCAACGACCTCGGCGTGGACGAACTGGTCAGCTTCACCGACAACACCGTCCTCACCGGAACCACCGCTACCACCGACCACACCGGCGTCACCGACACCACCGTCCCCTCGCACAACACCACCGCGCAGCGCGTCGGCCCGGGCACCCTGCCCGCGCTGCACCCCGCCCGGGGCACCCTCGCCGATCTGGCCCCCGTACCCGGAGGGCCGCCCCCCGAGGTCCTGCTGAAGGAACTCCTCGGCGGCCGGGGGCCGGAGGCCGCGCTGTCCACCATCGCCCTCAACGCGGCCGCGGCCGCCGTCCTCGGCGGCGCCCGGCCCGACTGGGCGACGGCCCTGGCCGACGCGCGGGACGCGCTCGCCGAGGGCACCGCGCTCGGTCTCGTCGAGCGGCTGACCGCGCCCCGCGCGGGGTCCGGGACGGGGGCGACCGGCCATGGCTGAAGCCACCCCGCCCACCCGTCCGTTCTTCCCCGGCCGCGGACCACATGACCCCGGACTGGCACTGTTCCTCAACGCCGGGGACCCGGGCCCGCCCGAGGTCTTCGCCGATCTGCTGCTCGCCCTGGACGACGCCGGGGTGGACTGTGTGGAACTGGCCGTGCCGTTCCCGGACTCGATCACCGACGGACCGGTGATCCGGCGTTCCGCGGAGCGGGCCCTGGACCGCGGTGTCGATCTGGCGGCGACCCTGCGGCTGCTGGCCGGGGTCCGTCCGCGGATGCGGCACACCGCGGTGGCCCTGCTCGCCGACTGGCGGCACACCGTGGCCCCGCTCGGCCCGCCGGAGTTCATGCGGCGGGCCCGGGACAGCGGCGCCGACGCGGTGCTCGTGCACGGGGCGCCGCCCCGCGCCCGGCCCCGGTGCCTGGAGGCCGCCCACCACATCGGCCAGCCGATGGTGACGACCTGCTACGCCCGGTCCGAACCGGCCGTGCTGGACGAGGCCGCCCGCACCGCGTCGGCCTATCTCTACCTCGTCGCCCACTACGGGCGCACGGGCGCCACACCGGTCGAACCGGTGTCCCTGGAACCGGTCCTGACCCGGCTCCGGAAGCTGACCGACGCACCGCTCGCGGTGGGCTTCGGCGTCCGTACCGCCGGTGATGTCGCGGCGCTGGGCCGGGCGGGGGCGGACGCCGCCGTCGTCGGCACCGCCCTGGTCGCCCGGCTGGAGGCAGCCCTGCTGGCCGGTGAGGATCCGGTCGCCGAGGCCCGCGCCTGCGTCGCGGACCTGCTCATCAGTACCTCGGACACGTCCAACGGGAGGAACCCATGATCATCCGTCAGCTCGCGGAGGTGCCGTCCGTCGAATGGGGCAACGGCCTGAGCCGTCGTTTCCTGCTGGCCTCGGACGGCCTGGGCTACACGGTCACCGACACCGTCGTGACGGCCGGGAGCAAGTCCCTGCTGGAGTACAAGCACCACCTGGAGGCCTGCTACTGCATATCCGGCAGCGGTGAGGTCGTGGACATGGCCGGGGACAGCCACCCCGTCAGCCCCGGCACCCTCTACGCGCTGGACGAGCACGATGCGCACTGGCTGATCGCCCACCCCGACGAGGACCTGCGGCTGGTCTGTGTCTTCTCCCCGGCGCTGCGCGGCGACGAGAAGCACTCGCTGAGCGACGCCGGTTCCTCCCACTACTGAGACACCGGACCGGCAGACGACGAGAAGACGCGGGAGCCCCAGTGATCGAATGGTCCGATGAGCAGACGCGGTTGCGCGACGGACTCACCCCCTGGTTCGAGAAGTTCGCCGCCGAACACGACGCTTACGACGCCGCGGCCGAGTTCCCGCGCGGCCCCTGGGAGGCCGTACGGGACAGCGGGCTCCTGCGGCTGCCGTTCGGCGAGGAGTGGGGCGGGCTCGGCCAGTCGCTCCTGACCACCATGTACGTACTCGACGGCCTCGGGTACGGCTGCCGCAACGGCGGGCTGAACTTCTCGGTCACCACCCATATGGTCAGCACCGGAGTGCCGCTCCAGCGCTTCGGATCCGCCACCCTCAAACGGCGCTACCTGCCGGCGGTGTGCGACGGTTCGCTGATCGGCGCGCACGCCATCAGCGAACCGGACGCCGGGTCCGACGCGATGAGCATGCGGACCACCGCGACCCGCGACGGCGACAGCTATGTGCTGCGCGGTTCCAAGACGTTCGTCAGCAACGGCCCGGTGGCCGGTCTGGTCGTGGTCTACGCCCGCACCGACGCCACCGCCGGGCCGCTGGGGGTCAGCGCCTTCCTGCTCCGGCGCGACACCCCCGGGCTGGTCTTCGGCAACCCCATCGCCAAGATGGGGCTGAAGTCCTCGCCGTTCTGCGAACTTTTCTTCGACGACTGCCGGGTCCCGGCCGACGCCCTGATCGGCCGGGAGGGCAGCGGCTTCCTGATCCTCGACCACGTCATGCGCTGGGAGATCCTGTGCTCCTTCGCCGTGACCCTGGGCGAGATGCGGCGGCGCCTGGAGCGCTGTGTGGCCTACGCCAAGGAGCGCCGCGCCTTCGGCCGGCCGATCGGCGACTTCCAGGCCGTCTCGCACCGCATCGTCGATATGCGGATCGGTGTGGAGAGCGCCCACAAGTGGCTCTACGACACCGCCGAGAAGCACACCAGGGGCCAGAACATCACCGCTGACCTGGCCATGGCCAAACGCGTGGTCAGCGAGGCCAACGTGGCCTCCGCGCTGAGCGCCGTCCAGATCTTCGGCGGCAACGGCTACACCGCGGAGTACGGCCTGGAGCAGGAGCTGCGCAACGCGGTGGCCGGGACCATCTACTCGGGCACCTCCGAGATCCAGTCCTCCCGCGTCGCCGCCACCATGGGCCTGTGAGCCCGCCGCCCGACCACCCACCGAGACGACGAGGCCCCATGGAGACCGACCCCGCACTCGCCCGTACCGCCTTCCTGGACCATGACGCCCCCGAGGTGACGGAGTTCGTCCAGCGGGCCCTGCGCGACACCGGCACCGACGACCGGGAACGCGCGGTGGCGCTCTACTACGCCGTACGCGACCGGATCCGCTACGAGATCTACGGCGCCGACCTCACCCGTACCGGGCTGACCGCCTCCCAGGTGGTCCGCTCCGGCAAGGGGCTGTGCATCCACAAGTCGGTGCTCTACGTGTCCGCGCTGCGCTCGGTGGGCATCCCCGCCCGGCTGGTGCTCGCCGACGTCCGCAATCACCTGTCCTCGGAGGCAGTGCGCGCCCGTGTCGGGGGCGACGTCTTCCACTACCACGCGTTCACCTCACTGCGACTGGACCGGTGGCTGCGCGCCACCCCGGTCTTCAACCGCCTGCTGTGCCGCCTCTACCGCATCGAGCCCATGGAGTTCGACGGGACCGCCGACAGCGTCTACCACCCCTATGACGAGTCCGGCGAACACCACATGGAACTCCTCCGGGAGCACGGCGAGTTCGACGACCTCCCCTACGACGAGGTGCTGGCCGGGCTCCGCCTGAAGCACCCGGGCCTCTTCGTGGCCGGAGGCGGCGACCGGTTCGTCGCCGGCTCGCTGGAAGCCGACGCGGCCGGCACCGCCGCGCTCCCCACCCACTGACCGAGAGGAAAGCCGCAGTGGAATCCGTCAAGTACCAGCTCAGCGACGTCCAGATCCCCCGGACCTGGTACAACATCGCCGCCGATCTGCCCCGGCTCGCACCGGCGCTGCACCCCGGCACCGGCGCCCCCGCCTCGGTCGACGACCTGACCGGCATCATGCCCAAGGAGATCGCCGAGCAGGAGCTGTCCACCACCCGCGAGATAGAGATCCCGGACCCGGTCCGGCAGCTCTACGCCCAGTGGCGGCCCTCGCCGCTGTTCCGCGCCCGCCGGCTGGAGCGCGCCCTGGGCACCCCCGCGCGGATCTACTACAAGTACGAGGGCGGCAGCCCGGCCGGCAGCCACAAGCCCAACACCGCCATCCCGCAGTGCTTCTACAACCAGCAGGCGGGCATCCGGCGGCTGACCACCGAGACCGGCGCCGGGCAGTGGGGTTCGGCCCTCGCCTTCGCCGGTGCGCTGTTCGGGCTCGACGTCCAGGTGCACATGGTGCGCGTCAGCTACCACCAGAAGCCCCAGCGCCGCGCCCTGATGCACGCCTACGGCGCCACCTGTCTGCCCAGCCCCTCCCGCGCCACCGACGTCGGCAGCCGGATCCTCGACGACGACCCGGACTGCCCGGGGAGCCTGGGCATCGCCACCTCCGAGGCGCTGGAGCTGGCCATGAACGACCCGCACACCAACTACGCGGGCGGCAGCGTGCTCAACAACGTCGTACTGCACCAGACCCTGATCGGACAGGAGGCCATGACCCAGCTCGACATGGCCGACGACTACCCCGATCTGATCGTCGGCTGCGCGGGCGGCGGCAGCAACCTCGGCGGACTGGTCTTCCCCTTCCTCGGCGCCCAGTTGCGCGGCGGTGACTCCGTCCAGGTGATCGCCGCGGAGCCGGAGGCCTGCCCCTCGCTGACCCGTGGCACGGTGGCCTACGACTTCGGGGACGCCAGCGGGCTCACCCCGCTGATGCGGATGCACACCCTCGGCCACGCCTTCGTCCCGCCGTCCATCCACGCGGGCGGGCTGCGCTACCACGGCATCTCCCCGCTCGTCAGCCAGGCGCTGTCGGAGGGGCTGATGGAGGCGCGCGCGGTGCCGCAGACCCGCTGCTTCGAGGCCGGGCTGGCCTTCGCGCGCAGTGAGGGCATCGTTCCGGCGCCGGAGTCCACCCACGCCGTGCGCGTCGTCATCGACGAGGCCGTGCGCTGCCGTGAGGAGGGCAGGCCGCGGGTGATCCTGTTCGGTCTGTCCGGACACGGCCACTTCGATCTGGCCTCGTACGAGAAGTACCTCGCGGGTGAGCTGAGCGACGAGGCGTTCGACCCCGACGGGGTGGCGCGTTCGCTGGCCGCCCTCCCGGACGTCCCCGGCTCCGCCGGACAGGAGAACTGAGGCGCCGTGCTGCTGAAGGTGTGTGGGGTGACCGATGTCCACCAGCTACGGCGGATGTCCTGCTTCCCCGTGGAACTGGCCGGGCTCTGGTACGGCGTGCCCGGCGGACGCTGGGACCTGTCGCTGGAGCGGTTCGCCCAACTGGCGGCCGCCGCCCGTGCGATGGCCGTGGAACCGGTGCTGGTCACCCTGCTCGACGACCCCGTGCGGCTGCGGGAGGCGGTCGACGCCTCCGGCGTCCGCTGGGTCCAGTTGCACGGCTACCCGGCCCCGGCCGGGGTGCGGCGGATCCGGGCGGCGCTGCCGGACGTCACCCTGGTCAAGGTGGTCCACGTACGGGAGGGGAAGGCCGTCGAGGAACCGTTCGCCGATGCCTACCGGCGGGCGGGGGCCGATCTCTTCCTCTTCGACTCGGTGGGCGACGACGGCCGGGTCGGCAGCACCGGCACCCCGCTGGACCCCGGCGCCGCCGCTCGGGTCCTGGACCGTGCCGAGCTGCCGTTCCTGCTGGCCGGGGGCATCAGCGCGGACGGCGCCGAGCGCTATGACGCACTGCTGGGGCACAGCGGGTTCCGCGGTCTGGACGTGGACAGCGCGCTGCGCGGCGGGGACGGCACCCTGCGGCTGAGCCGGGTCGACGCCCTGTCGGCCGCTTGGCGCCTGCGGCGCGAGACCGTGCGGTGCGCGTCATGACCGCCGCCCCGGCCCCGGTGCCCGGCACCGGCCCGGCGCCCTTCGCCGACGCGCTGTTCGGCGCGCGCACCCCGGTGATCATGGAGTTGAAGCGGCGCAGCGCCCACGGCGCCGATCTGTTCCGGGGCCGTACGGTGGAGCAACTGGTCGAGATCTACGAGGCGTTGGGCGCACCGGCGCTCTCGGTGGTCACCGGTGCCTGGTTCGGCGGTGACCCCGCACTGCTGGCCCAGGTGACGGCGGCCACCCGGCTGCCGGTGCTGGTCAAGGACTTCCTCACCAAGGAGCGCCAGCTCGCCGGGGCGGCCGCCGACGGCGCGTCCGCCGTCCTGCTCACCGCGGGCCTGCTGCCGCGGACCGTCCTGCCCCGGCTCACCGAGAGCGCGCTGTCCCTGGGGCTGACCCCGTTCGTCGAGGTGACCTCCGAGGAGGAGCTGTCCCGGGTCGTCCACGCCGACCGGTGCGTCATCGCCGTCAACAACAAGGACATCCGGCAGCGGGAGCGCGATCCCGGCGACCCCGGCCGCAGCCACGCCCTGCTGCCCGCCGTCCTGGCCACCGGCACCCCGGTGCCGGCCAGTGCCAGCGGTATCCACACCCCCGGGCAGGCGGCCGGACTGCTCACCGCGGGCTACCGGGCGCTGCTGGTGGGCACCGGGCTGCTGCTCCACGACGACCTCCCGGGCTGGTTCGCCGCTCTGGAGCGCGGACGGGGGGACACCTGGTGAGCGGGGTGACGGCGGTACCGGGACCGGGACTGTCCCTGCGGGCGGCACTGGCCGAGCTGTCCGCGGAGCACCCCGGCGCCGTCCCCGCGCACGAAGGACCGACCGCCCCCACCCGGGTGGCGGACCACTACGCCCGGACCTACGCGGGGGTCCCCGCCACCGGTCTGTCCCGCGACGAACCGGCCGTGCTCTACACGGGGGTGCGCGGCGGCCCGGTCCTGCTGGGGCTGTACGGGGACGAGCGGCGGCTGCGCCGCTGGCTGCCCGGGCTGCCCGCGCATACCGCCCCGGACACCGCGGACCGGCTGGTGGCCGAGGCCACCGGACCGCGGGCCGCGCCGGTGACGGTGACCGGCCCCGGCTGCCAGGAGCACCGGATCACCGGTGACGCACTGGACCTGACGTCCCTTCCGGTGCTCACCTGCACCCCGCGCGACGCGGGCCCGTACCTGACCGCCGCGCTGGTGCGTGCCGAGGACCCGGAGACGGGCGAGACCGCGCTGTCCGCCCACCGGATGCTGGTCCTGGACCGCACCCGGCTCACCGTCTGGATGGTGCCGGGGCGTCAGCTCGGGGCGTTGTACGAGCGGGCGGTCAAGGACGGCCGGCGGCTGCCGGTCACCGTGAACATCGGGGTGCCGCCCGCCGCGATGGTGGCCTCCGCGCTCGGCTCCCGCTTCCTGCCCGGCGGTCTGGACAAGCTGGCCGTCGCCGGTGCGCTCGCCGGGCAGCCGGTCACCACGGCACCCGCCCTCACCCAGCCCGTCCCGGCACTCGCGGAGGCCGAGATCGTCCTGGAGGGGTACCTGGACGGTTCGCTCGCGGACGAGGCGCTGCCGGGGGCCGGACCCGCCGGATCCCTCCCCGAGTTCCTGGGCTACGACGGCGGCGCGCGCACCGGACTGCCGGTGCTGACCGTCACCGCCGTCACCCACCGGACCGCACCGCTGTACCAGGCGGTGATCGGGCCGGGCCGCGAGCAGTCGCACATCCTGGGCACGGCCGGGGCGCTCTCGGCCGCGCTGTCGCTGCGTGCGGTGCTGCCGCGCGCGGCGGGCGTACGGGTGCGGGACATGCACCTGGCCGCGGCGGGCGGCGGCATGCTGCTGCTGACCGTCGCCGTGACGAAGGAGTCGGCCGACGGTGACCGCGCCCTTGACGTGCTCGCCCGCGAACTGCTGGACCGCCACCCGTTCGTGAAGACCGTGGTCTTCACCGACGACGACATCGCCATCGGATGCGCCGAGGACATGCTGTGGGCCCTGCTGACCCGCTGCAACCTCGGTGCCGACACCAGGGCCTGGCCGCAGTTCCGGCCGGTGCCCATGGACCCGTCCCAGACTCCGGAGTGGGCCGCGGCCCGCCACGGCACCGAACGGCCCCCGGGCCGGGTGTCCGTGGACGCCACGACCCCCTACGCGCTGCGCGCCCGCACCGCGCGCAGCTTCGTCCCGTGACCGTCCGCTGGCCGCTACCGGCCATTGCCGGTAGCGGGCACGGCCGGGCCGGGGGACCACACATCACCCGTCGTTAGATTTTTCGGATTCGCAGGCTCTGGAAGGGCATTGAGGTGAATTGGAATGACACTGCCGTGCCGCTGCCCGGCACGGACAGGACCCTGCCGGAGCTGTTCGCCGCGCAGGTGGCACGCACACCGGACCGGGTCGCACTGATCCACGAGGACCACCGTCTCAGCTATGCCGAGCTCGACGAGCGGGTGGACCGGCTGGCCCGGCTGCTCATCGACCACGGCGTCGGCCCGGAGACCGTCGTCGCGATCACCGTGCCCCGCTCGATCGAGCTGATCACCGCGCTGATGGCGGTGGTCCGGGCCGGGGCCGCCTACCTCCCCGTCGACCCCGACTACCCGGCCGACCGCATCACCTATCTGCTGCGGGACTCCGCACCCGCGCTCGTCCTCAGCCACACCGCCGCCGAGGCCGTGCTGCCGTCCGGCGCCCGCCCCGAGGGGCTGGAGACCGTGGTGCTCGACGCCCCGGAGACCCGGGAGCGCCTCGCCGCCTCCACCGGTGGCCCCGTCGTACCGGCCCGTCCGCTGACCGGCCATGACGCGGCGTATGTCATCTACACCTCCGGCTCCACCGGACGCCCCAAGGGCGTGGTCGTGCCCCATGAGGGGATCGTCAACCGCCTTCAGTGGATGCAGGCGGAGTACCGCCTGGACGCCGAGGACCGCGTCCTGCAGAAGACGCCCTCCGGATTCGACGTCTCCGTCTGGGAGTTCTTCTGGCCGCTGTCCTTCGGCGCCGCCCTGGTGATGGCCCGGCCCGAGGGGCACCGCGACCCGGGGTACCTCGCCGAGGTGATCCGCCGCGAGCGGATCACCACCATCCACTTCGTCCCCTCCATGCTCCAGCTCTTCCTGGAGGAGCCGGCCGCCGCGCGCTGCCCGTCCCTGCGCAATGTCATCTGCAGCGGTGAGGCGCTCCCGGCCGACCTGGCCGAGCGGTTCCGCACCACCCTGGGCGCCACCGCCTCGCTGCACAACCTGTACGGGCCCACCGAGGCGTCCGTGGACGTCACCTACTGGGAGTGCGTCGCCGAACCCGGCGCGCACACCGTGCCCATCGGGTACCCGGTGTGGAACACCCGGGTCCATGTCCTCGGCCCGGACCTCAGGGAGGTGGCCCCCGGCGAGACCGGTGAGCTGTACCTCGCGGGCGTCCAGCTCGCCCGCGGCTATCTGGGCCGCCCCGCCCTCACCTCCGAGCGCTTCGTGGCCGACCCCGGCGGTCCGCCCGGCTCCCGGATGTACCGCACCGGGGACCTGGCCAGGCGCCGCGAGAGCGGTGCGATCGAGTACGTCGGACGGGTGGACCACCAGGTCAAGATCCGCGGCGTACGCATCGAACTCGGCGAGATCGAGGCCGCGTTCGCCACCCTGCCGGGGATCTCCCAGTCCACCGTGATCATCCGCGAGGACCGCCCCGGCGACCGCAGGCTCGTCGGCTACCTGGTGCCCGAGCCCGGGGAACCGGCCGACCCGGTCGCCGTCCGCGCCCGGCTGGCCGGGCTGCTGCCCGAGTACATGGTGCCCTCCGCCGTCGTCGTCCTGGACACCTTCCCGCTCACCCCCAACGGCAAGCTGGACCGGGCCGCCCTGCCCGCACCGTCCGGCACCCGCGCCCCCGAGGCGGTGGGCCGGAAGGCCGCAAGCCCCCGCGAAGCGCTGCTGTGCGAGCTGTTCGCCGAGGTGCTGGGCCTCGACGAGGTCGGCGCCGACGAGGACTTCTTCGCCCTGGGCGGCCACTCCCTGCTCGCCACCCGGCTGGTGGGGCGGATCCGGACCGCGACCGGCGCCGTGCTCGGCGCCCGCGGTCTGTTCGAGGCCCCCACCCCCGAGACGCTGGCCCGGCGCCTGGAGGACCCGGACCGGACCGAGGAGGACCGTCCGCCGCTGCTCCCGATGGTGCGGCCGGAGCGCGTCCCGCTGTCCTACGGGCAGCGGCGGCTGTGGTTCCTCAGCCGCATGGACGACATCCCGCCCGCCACGTACCACATCCCGCTGGCCCAGCGGCTCACCGGACCGCTGGACACCGACGCCCTGCGGCGGGCACTCGCCGACGTCTGCGACCGCCACGAGGCGCTGCGCACCGTCTTCCCCTCCGCCGACGGGGAACCCCATCAGAGCGTCCTGCCCGGCCATGCGCCCGAGCTGCCGGTCACCGGTGTCCCCGCGGCCGAGCTGTCCCGGGCGCTGACCGACGAGGCCGGACGCGGTTTCGACCTGGCCGCCGAACCGCCCCTGCGGGCACGGCTGTTCCGGCTGGCCGAGCAGGAGCATGTCCTGCTGCTGACGCTCCACCACATCGCCGACGACGGCTGGTCGCATCAGCCCCTGCTGGACGACCTGGCCCGCGCCTACCGCGCCCGGACCGCCGCAGCCGCCCCCGACTGGGTCCCGCTGCCCGTGCAGTACGCCGACTACGCGCTGTGGCAGCGGGAGCTGCTGGGCGCCGAGGACGATCCGGACAGCCTCCAGTCGCGTGAACTCGCCTTCTGGAAGGAGGCCCTGGCCGGTCTGCCCGACCAGGTCGGCCTGGCCACCGACCACCCCCGGCCCGCCCGGCTGGGCTACCGCGGCCACAGCCTCCCGGTCCGCTTCGACGCCACCTTGCACCAGGCCCTGCGCACCCTCGCCCAGCGCCACCACTGCACCCTGTTCATGGTCCTCCAGGCCGGCCTCGCCGCCCTGCTGACCCGGCTCGGCGCGGGCGAGGACATCCCGCTCGGCGCCCCGGTGGCCGGACGTGAGGACGAGGCGGCCGAGGGCCTGGCCGGACTCTTCATCAACACCCTGGTACTGCGCACCGACACCTCCGGCGACCCGGCCTTCGGCGAACTGCTCGCCCGGGTGCGGGAGCGGGACGTGGCCGCCTACGCCCACCAGAACGTGCCCTTCGAGCGGCTGGTCGAGGCGCTCAACCCGGCCCGCTCGATGGCCCGGCACCCCCTGTTCCAGGTGCTGCTGGCCCTCCAGGGCGGCCCGAGCCCCCGGCTGCGGCTGCCCGGCGTGACCGCGGCCACCGAGCCGGTGGCACTGCCCGTGGCCAAGTTCGACCTGTCGTTCTACCTCGAGGAGGAGTACGGCGCCGACGGCAGCCCGGCCGGGATCGGCGGTGTCCTGGAGTACAGCACCGAGCTGTTCGAGCGGACCACCGCCGAGCTGCTGACCGAACGGCTGGCCCGGCTGCTCACCGACGCCGCGGCCGACCCCGGGCGCCCCCTGACCCGGCTCGCCGTCCTCGGCGACGACGAGCGGGAGCGGGTCCTGCGCGGCTGGAACGACACCGCCCATACCCCGCCCGCCCAGGGGTTCGTCGAGCGCTTCCAGACCCTCGCCGCCCGGAACCCCGCCGCGCCCGCGCTCCTCGCGGGCAGTGACACCCTCGACTACGCCACGCTCAACGCCCGCGCCAACCGGCTCGCCCACCACCTCGTCTCCCGGGGCGTCGGCCCCGAGGACTTCGTGGCCATCGCCCTGCCCCGCACCCCCGACCTGCTGGTCGCGCTGCTGGCGGTGCTGAAGTCCGGGGCCGCGTATCTGCCGCTGGACCCCGGCTACCCCGCCGACCGCGTGGCCTACATGCTCGACGACGCCCGTCCCGCGCTGGCGCTGGCCACCACCGCCACCACGGCCGCGCTCCCCGGCGAGGAGTCCGTGCCCCGGCTCCTGCTCGACCTGCCCGCGACCGCGGACGTGCTCGCCGGACATCCGGACACCGACCCGGACACCGCGCACCTCCCGGCCGACCGGCCCGCCTACGTCATCTACACCTCGGGCTCCACCGGCCGCCCCAAGGGCGTGGTCGTACCGCGCGGCGCCCTGGAGAACTTCCTGGCCGCCATGGGGGAGCGGTTCGACCCCGGACCCGGCGACCGGCTGACCGCCGTCACCACCATCGCCTTCGACATCGCGGCGCTGGAGATGTACCTGCCGCTGCTCGGCGGCGCTGCCGTGGTCCTCGCCGACGAGGACACCGTCCGTGACCCGGGAGCGCTCGGCGCCCTGCTGGAGGACAGCGGCACCACCCTCATGCAGGCCACGCCCTCGCTGTGGCAGACCCTGGCCGGCCACCGCCCGCGGGCCCTGGCCGGGCTGCGCGCCCTGACCGGCGGGGAGGCCCTCCCCGAGGCCCTCGCCGCGCGGCTGCGCCGCCACTGCCGGAGCGTCACCAACCTCTACGGGCCCACCGAGACCACCATCTGGTCCACGGTGGCGGGGCTCGACGGCGAGGACGGCGCACCCACCATCGGCCGGCCGATGCGCAACACCCAGGTGTATGTGCTGGACACCGCGCTGCGGCCGGTGGCCCCCGGAGTGGCCGGCGAGCTGTACATCGCGGGCGACGGACTGGCCCGCGGCTACCGCGGCCGCCCCACGCTCACCGCGGAGCGGTTCGTGGCCTGCCCCTACGGTCCGCCCGGCGCGCGGATGTACCGCACCGGTGACCTGGCGCGCTGGCGGGACGACGGCCGGCTGGAGTTCCTGGGCCGGGTCGACCACCAGGTCAAGATCCGCGGCTTCCGTATCGAACTCGGTGAGATCGAGGCCGTTCTCGCCGATCTGCCCGAGGTGGCCACGGCCGCCGTGGTCGTCCGCGAGGACACCCCCGGCGATCCCCGGCTGACCGGCTACGCGGTGCCCGCGCCAGGTGCGGGCCCCCTCGCCCCGGAGGGCTTGCGCACGGCCGCCGCCCGGCGGCTGCCCGCGTACATGGTCCCCGGCGCGATCGTCGTCCTGGACGCGCTGCCGCTCACACCCAACGGCAAGCTGGACCGTGCCGCCCTCCCCGCCCCCGCCGCCACGGCCGAGGGCGGGGCCCGGAGCCGGGCCGCCCGCAACCCCCGCGAAGCGCTGCTGTGCGAGCTCTTCGCCGACATCCTCAACCTGCCCGCGGTCGGCCCGGAGGACGACTTCTTCGCCCTCGGCGGCCACTCCCTGCTCGCCATCCGGCTGATCACCCGCGCCCGTTCCCTCCTGGGGCGGGAGCTGAAGGTCCGCCACCTCTTCGAGTCCACCACCCCCGCCGCCCTCGCCCAGCACCTCGACGGCGAGCGCGGTGAGCGCGAACCCCTGGCGCGGACGGCCGACCGCCCCGCCGCGGTGCCGCTCTCGTTCCAGCAGCAGCGCCTGTGGTTCCTCAACCGCTTCGAGGACGACGGGGCCCTCTACAACATCCCGCTGGTGCTCCGGCTCGACGGGCCGCTGGACCGGACCGCCCTCACCGCGGCCCTGGCCGATCTGACCGCACATCAGGAGTCGCTGCGCTCGGTCTTCCCGGAGGTGGCGGGGGAGCCCCGGCAGCGGGTCCTGGACGGTGCCGCGGCCGAACCGCCCCTGGAGCACCGCCGGTGCGAGCGCGACGCCGTCGACGACACCGTCAGCGAGCTGTCCCGGCGCGGTTTCGACCTGACCCGTGAACTCCCGCTGCGCGCCCACCTCCTGGAGCTGGCGCCGGAAGAACACGTCCTGCTGCTGGTGCTGCACCACATCGCCGCCGACGGACCCTCCACCACCCCGCTCACCCGCGACCTGTCCCACGCCTACGCCGCCCGGACCACCGGTACGGCCCCCCGCTGGGAGCCGCTGCCCGTCACCTACGCCGACTACGCGCTCTGGCAGCGCCGCACCCTCGGTACCGAGACCGACCCCGACAGCGGGCTCGCCCGCCAGCTCGCCTTCTGGCGGGCCGCCCTGGACGGTCTGCCCGACCAGCTCAACCTGCCCACCGACCGGCCCCGGCCCGCCATCGCCGGATACCGCGGCGGCACCGTACCGGTGGACATCGAACCCGCCCTGCACCGGCGGCTCGGTGAGATGGCACGTGCCGAGGGCGCCACCGTCTTCATGGCGCTCCAGGCCGCCCTGGCCACCGTGCTCACCCGGCTCGGCGCGGGCGAGGACATCCCGCTCGGCAGCCCGGTGGGCGCCCGCACCGACGCCGCCCTCGACGGCCTGGTCGGTTTCTTCGCCAACACCCTGGTGCTGCGAACCGACACCTCGGGGGATCCCACCTTCGCCGAACTCCTCGCCCGGGTGCGGGAAGGCGACCTGGCCGCCTTCGGCCACCCCGACCTGCCGTTCGAGCGGCTGGTGGAGGTGCTCAACCCGGCCCGTTCGCTCGCCCGCCACCCCCTGTTCCAGGTGCTGCTGGCCTTCCAGGACAGTCTGCGCCCGGAGCTCGACCTGCCCGGTCTGGACGGCGCCGTCGAGATCCCGCATCTGGGCACCGCGCGGTTCGACCTCGCGGTGGACCTCACCGAGCGGCGCGCCGCCGACGGCACGCCCGACGGCATCAGCGGTGTGCTGGAGTACAGCGCCGAACTCTTCGAGGAGAGCACGGCCCGCCGTATCGCGGGCTATCTGCTGCGGGTGCTGCGAGCCGTCGCCGAGGACCCGACGCGGCCCCTCAGCCGGATCGCCCTGCTTCCCGACGAGGAGCGGACACGGATCCTGCACACCTGGAACGACACCGGGCGCGAGCTGCCGGTCCGTACCCTGCCCCGGCTGTTCGAGGAGCAGGTGCGGCGGACCCCCGGCCATGACGCCGTGGTCTTCGCCGACGAGACCGTCGGCTACCGGGAGCTGAACGAGCGGGCCAACCGGCTCGCCCACCACCTCATCTCCCGCGGCGTCGGTCCCGAGGACTTCGTCGCCCTGGTCGTGCCCCGTTCGGTGGAGATGGTCGTGGCCCTCCTGGCCACCGTGAAGGCCGGTGCGGCGTATCTGCCGGTGGACCCCGCCTACCCGGCCGAGCGCATCGCCCATATGGTCCACGACGGCCGGCCGGTGCTGGCCCTGACCACCGCTGCCGTGGCCGCTACGGTCCCCGGTGAGGTCCCCACTCTCGTCCTGGACGATCCGGCGACCGTCGACGCCCTGGCGGCGCGGCCCGTCCACGATCCGGCCGACGCCGAGCGGCGGGCCCCGCTGAGCCCCGCCCACCCCGCGTACGTCATCTACACCTCCGGCTCCACCGGACTGCCCAAGGGCGTGGTCGTCACCCACACCGGGATCGCCGCGGTCGCCGGGGTGCACATCGAGCGGCTCGGCCTGGACGAGACCAGCCGCTTCCTGCTGCTGGTCTCCCTCTCCTTCGACGTGTCGATGGCCGATATCGTCATGACGCTGATCTGCGGCGCGGCCCTGGTCGTCCC
Organism: Streptomyces cucumeris; assembly: GCF_024295805.1. GTDB lineage: Bacteria > Actinomycetota > Actinomycetes > Streptomycetales > Streptomycetaceae > Streptomyces > Streptomyces cucumeris. The sequence continues at coordinate 115,931 of NZ_JANCLX010000003.1, read as the reverse complement.
CGAGCCGGGACAGCCGGTGTTCGGCGACGGACTCGGCGAACTCATCAGCACCCGCGCCATCACCCACACCGACCTGGTGGCACCCATGCTCGCCTCGCTGCCCGAGGGCGCGCTGCCCACCCTCCGCGGCTGTGTGGTGGGCGGTGAGGCGCTCTCCGCCGAACTGGTGGAGCGCTGGGCGCCCGGCCGCCGTGTCATGCAGGTCTACGGCCCCACCGAGGCCACCGTGGTGACGACGATGAGCAGTCCGCTCACCCCCGACGGCACCGCGCCGCCCATCGGACGACCGGTGTGGAACGCGCGGGTGTATGTCCTGGACGGCGCGCTGCGGCCGGTGCCGCCCGGGGTGGCCGGTGAGCTGTACATCGCGGGCGACGGACTGGCCCGCGGCTACTGGGGCCGGGCGGTGCTGACCGCGGAGCGGTTCGTGGCCTGCCCCTACGGCCCGCCCGGCACGCGGATGTACCGCACCGGCGACCTGGCGCGCTGGCGGGACGACGGCCAGCTCGAGTTCCTGGGCCGGGTCGACCACCAGGTGAAGATCCGCGGCTTCCGCGTCGAACTCGGCGAGATCGACGCGGCACTGGCCAAACACCCGGCCGTCGACTCCGCCGTGACCGTGGCCCGCACCGCCGAGGACGGAAGCCGGTTCCTGGTCGGCTACGCCGTCCCCGGCGACGGGGCCACCCTGGCCGCCGCCGAGGTCCGTTCGTTCCTGGCCGGGGCGCTCCCCGAGCACATGGTGCCCGCGGCCGTGGTCGTCCTGGACGAACTGCCGCTCACCCCCAGCGGCAAGCTGGACCGCAACGCGCTGCCGGAACCCACCCTGGACGTTCAGGTGTCCGAACGCGGTCCGCGCACCGTCCACGAAGAGCTGCTGTGCGAGCTGTTCGCGGAGGTGCTGGGGCTGCCCCGGGTCGGTATCGACGACAACTTCTTCTCCCTGGGCGGCCACTCCCTGCTCGCCACCCGGCTGATCAGCCGTATCCGGTCGGTGCTCGGCACCGAACTGGGCATCCGCGGTCTGTTCGAGACTCCCACGGTCGCCGGACTGGCCGGCCGCCTCGGGGACCGGTCCACCGGGGGCGCCGCGCGCGACGACTTCGACGTGGTGCTGCCGCTGCGGGCGCAGGGCGACCTCCCGCCGCTGTTCTGCGTCCACCCCGCCGCGGGCATCGGCTGGGTGTACTCCGGGCTGCTGCGCCATGTGGAGCCCGGGCGGCCGGTGTTCGGGCTCCAGTCCCGCGGGCTGACCGACCCGGAGGCCGCCCCCGCCGATGTGGCGGAGATGGCCGAGGACTACGTGGCCCGGATCCGCGAGATCCAGCCGCACGGCCCCTACCACCTGCTGGGCTGGTCCTTCGGCGGCGCGGTGGCCCATGAGATGGCCGTCCTGCTGCGCGCGGCGGGGGAGCGGGTGGCGCTGCTCGCGCTGCTCGACAGCGCCGTCGGCGACGGGACCGGCGGCACCGCGCCGTCCGGCCCCGAGACCCTGACCCAGCTACTGGAATCGCTGGGCCACCGAGTCCCCGACGATGCCGCCGACCCGGCCGAACTCACCCCGGCGGGCGTCCTGCGGCTGCTGCGGGCCGACTTCAGCCCGCTGGCCGCCCTCGGCGAGGAGCGGCTCGCCGCCGTCGTCACCACCTTCACCGACAACGCCCGCCTGGCCGCCGGGTTCACCCCCGGCGTCCACCAGGGGGACCTGCTCTGCTTCACCGCGGCCGACCGCGATCCGGCGGACGGGGACACACCGCGCCACACCGCCTGGACGGCCCATGTCACCGGCCGGGTCCTGCACCACCCGGTGCCCTGTGCGCACGGCGCCATGGTCCAGCCGGACGCGCTCGCCGTGATCGGACCGGTCCTGGCCAAGGCGCTGACCGACGGCTGAGCTCCGCACCGCCCGGGGCCCGCCCGCACGCGGGCCCCGGCACCCACCCGCAGCCACTCCACCCGCACCCATACGAAGGACGGCCATGCAGACCAATCCGTTCGAGGACCCGGAGACCCCCTTCCTCGCCCTGGTGAACGACGAGGGCCAGTACTCCCTGTGGCCCCACACCCTCGAGGCACCCGCGGGGTGGCACACCGCCTTCGGGCCCGCCAGCCGTCAGGATGCCCTCGACCACATCGAGACCCACTGGACCGATATGCGACCGCTCAGCCTGGTCCGCGCCACCGACGCCGCACGCTCCTAGGAGTCCCCATGACCAACAGCCAGGAGCGGACGGACACCCGCGCCGCCGCGCCCGCCGGGCCGCTCGCCACGGCGCGGGAGCGGATGCGCAGGCCGTGGTTCGCGCTGTTCGCGGTCTGCTTCGCGCAGGCCGTCGTACTGCTCGACACCACCGCGGTCAATGTCGCGGTGCCCGCCATCACCACCGGGCTGGACACCGGGCTCACCCAGGTGCTGTGGGTGATCAACGCGTATCTGCTGTCCTTCGCCGTGCTGTTGGTCACCGGCGGGCGCCTCGGCGACCTGTTCGGCTCCCGCCGGGTGTTCCTGGCCGGTCTGCTGCTGTTCACCCTGGCCTCCGCCGCCTGCGGTTTCGCCCAGGACCCCGGACAGGCCATCGCCGCCCGCGCGCTCCAGGGCGTCGGCGGCGCCCTGCTCACCCCGCAGACGCTGGTGATCATCAATCAGATGTTCCCGGCCGAGCGGCGGGGCGCGGCGCTCGGTATCTGGGGCTCCTTCGCGGGCATCGTGGCGGCCGCCGGACCCACCGTCGGCGGCATGCTGGTGGCCTCGCTGAGCTGGCGCTGGATCTTCTACATCAACATCCCGATCGGCCTGATCGGCGGTGCCCTGGTGCTGCTCTCGGTCCCCCGGCTGTCCAGCCGCGGCAGACCGCGGATCGACATCGTGGGATCGGTCCTGCTGTCGGTCGCCATGCTCGCCATCGTCTACGGGCTGCTGGAGGGCGAGTCGCACAACTGGGGCACGGTGTGGGGCCCGGTCACCGTTCCCGCCCTGGTCGTCGCCGGACTGCTGGTGCTCGGGGTGTTCTTCCTGGTCGAGCGGGGCCGCCAGGACAGCGATCCGCTGGTGCCCTTCGCGATGCTGCGCAACCGCAACTTCACCCTGATGTCCGCGGTGGTGTGCGTCCTGCCCTGCGGACTCGGCGGCATGCTGCTGCTGACGGGGCTCTACCTCCAGGAGGTCCAGGACCTGTCCGCGTTCCGCGCCGGGCTGGTGATCGCCGTCGCCCCCCTGGTGTCGGTGTTCCTGGCCCCGTACTCCGGACGGCTCACCGACCGGTTCGGCGGCAAGTACGTGATGATCACCGGGCTGCTCTCGTTCTCCGGGGGCATCGCGCTCATCGCCGCCCTGATCCGGGCCGACTCCGGGCCCGCCGCCGCGCTCCCCGGGCTGGTGTTCGTCGGCGTCGGCATGGGCGTGGCCTTCGCCCCCGCCAGCGTCGTCGCCTTCCAGGACATCGACCCCGCGATGGCCGGGGCGGCATCCGGACTGTTCAACACCACCCGGCTGTGCGGCAGTCTGCTCGGCAGCGCGGCCGTCGGTGCGCTGTTGCAGACCCAGCTCGACCGCACCGATATGACCACCGCCATCCGCATCACCTATCTGCTGCCCGTCGCCATCATGCTGGCCGGTGCCGCCGCCACCCTCGCCGTCCGAGTGCGGCCGGCCGCACGGCCCGCGGAGGAGACGGCGGCCCCGCTGCCCGGCCCGGAGGCGACGTCCGAGGCGGCCGGCGGCTGACCCGCCGCCCCACCCCGCCCCACCCGGAACGCCTCAGTACTTCAGGGAGAAGCATCCGATGGACTTCAGCCTCTTCTACTTCGCGGCCGGCCAGGAGGCCGGTGCCGACGGCTACCAGCTCCTGCTGGACGGCGCGCGCTTCGCCGACCGGCACGGCTTCAGCGCCGTCTGGACGCCCGAACGCCACTTCCACGAGTTCGGCGGCCCCTATCCCAACCCGGCGGTGACCGGCGCCGCCGTGGCCGCCGTCACGTCACGGATCGGCATCCGGGCGGGCAGCGTCGTCGGCCCGCTGCACCACCCGGTGCGCCTGGCCGAGGACTGGTCGGTCGTGGACAACCTCTCCGGAGGCCGGGTCGGGCTCTCGTTCGCCTCCGGCTGGCACGCCAGGGACTTCATCCTCCGCCCGGAGAACTACGCCGACCGCCGCACCGTCCTCACCGACACCATCGGGACCGTCGAGCGCCTGTGGCAGGGGGAGTCCATAACCCTGCCCGACGGCGAGGGGGAACCGGCCGAGGTGCGCACCTTCCCCCGGCCCGTCCAGCCCCGGCTGCCGGTCTGGGTGACCAGCGCCGGAAGCCCGCAGACCTTCCAGGAGGCCGGGCGCCGCGGCTACGGACTGCTGACCCATCTGCTCGGCCAGGAACTGCCCGACCTGGAGAAGAAGATCGCCGAGTACCGGGCGCATCTGCCCGCGGACGAGGGCGCCCGCAACCCCGCGGCGGGCAAGGTGGCGCTGATGCTGCACACCTTCCTCGGCACCGACAAGGACGCGGTCCGCGAGACCGTCCGCGAGCCGTTCAGCGAGTACATCCGCAGCTCCCTCGGCCTGATCATGAAGGCGGCCGGGGACATCCTGCCGGGTGTCGATCCCGAAGACCTCGACCCCGAGGACACGGAGTTCCTCGTCCAGCGGTCGTTCGACCGCTACTTCTCCACCGGCGGTCTCTTCGGCACCGTGGAAGACACCCTTCCGCTGCTGGCGCGGCTGGAGGCCATCGGTGTGGACGAGATCGCCTGCCTGATCGACTTCGGTGTCGAACCCGGGCAGGTACTGGCCGGACTGGACCACCTCGGCGAGCTGCGCGCCGCCTGGGACCGGCAGCGCGGTGGCGACGACGTGCGGAGCGCCCGATGAAACTGTGTCTCATCTCCGGCACCACCGCGGCCGTCTCCGGCTGCCACCGGCTCACCGCGCTCATCCGCGACCGTGCGGAGGGCGTCGGGTTCGACACCCGGGAACTGGACCGCGCCCTGCTCGCGCTGCCCGTGCTGGCGCCCGAGCGCTATGTCTCCGGTGAGCTCTTCGAGGATCTCGACGTCCGCCGGCTGCTGAAGGAGGTGGCGGAGGCCGACGCGGTCGTCCTCACCACACCGGTGCAGCACGGCAGTCTGTCGGGCGCCCTGAAGAACGCGCTGGACCACCTGCCGTCCACCGCGCTGCGCGGCAAACCGGTGCTGCTCGCCTCCGCGGCGGCCAGTCTCTACAACGGCGCCACCGCCTGTGACCACCTGCGATCGGTGGTCCGTGCGCTGGGCGGCTGGTCCGCGCCCACCCAGATCGTGGCCGAGCGGTCCGAACTGGCCCGCCCCGAGGCGGCCGAGGCGCTGCGCGGCCGGATCGACGCCGGGCTGGCCGAACTGCCGCCGCTGATCAGGGCGTTCCGTGAGGCCCCCGCGTCACTGGTGTGACCGCGGCCCCGGGGCGGGCCGCCGCTACGGCGGAAGGGGGCCGGGAACACCTCGTCGGTGTTCCCGGCCCCCGCTCGTACCGCGTGGTGCCGTCCGGGCTACGCGTCGCGCAGCGCGGGCCGCTTGATGAACTCGATGACCTCACCGTCGGGGCCGTGGACGAAGGCGACCTGAAGGGTCATCGGGGTGCTGCCCTTGGCCTCGACCTCGGCCGGTGCCATCAGCGGCCTGGCCCCGGCCTCGACCGCGCGCCGGAACAGCTCGGCGGGGTCAGCGGTGCGCACCGCGAAGTGGACCAGCGCGGCGTGCAGCGCCCGCTCCTCGTCGCTCGGGCGGGCCGCGTCCGGGGAGAGCGGGCCGGCCGATCCGCCGGGCGGGGTGGAGGCGGCATCGAAGATCTCGATGATCCGGTCGTCACCGGCGTCCAGGAACACACAGCGGTGCACACCCGCCTCGGGCGCGGCCCACTCGCTGAGGAACCGGAACCCGAGGGCGTCGGTGTAGAAGCGGACGGTGGCGTCGATGTCGTAGGCGCGCAGGGCGATGTGGTCGAGGCCCTGGTTGAGCGAGTCGGTGGACATGGGTCGGTCTCCTGTGTGCGGTGTGGTGGTGACGGCGGGCCGGGGCCGTGGGGTCCGGTGGCCCGCCGGGGGTCATGAGCCGGTCAGCGGGCCGTGCGCTCGGCGTCCCGCAGATACCGGTCGGCGGCGTCCAGCGGGGTGAGCCCGTCGACGTTGATCAGCTCGTCGATCGCCTCGATACCGTCGTTGCCGAGGCGCAGGGTGCGCAGCCGCTCCAGGGCGGCCGGGGCGATGGTGGTCAGGGCGGTCCTGGTGACGACCGGACGTGCCGCGTCCGTGCCGCCGAGCAGTCCCTTGGGCTCGGCCAGCGGGCGCAGTCCGTGCACGCGGTTCAGATACTGCGGCCGCCAGATCGGGATGACGAACCACTCCCGCTCGGCGATACCGCGTTCCACCCGGTGGATGAAGGACTGCTCGGTGCCGGGCCGGAACGCGTAGCCCGACCGGTCGAGCCCGTACTCCGTGATCATGCGGGCGGAGAAGCGGCTGATACCCGCCCCGGCGTTGATGCCGTCGAGGGTCCGGGTCATCCGGTCGGCGACCTCCGGCCGTGCCAGGTCGGCGACCTCGGCGACCGCCTCGACGGGTACGTACGGGGGCACGGCCCATACGCAGTAGGGCGCGTAGTGCGGGTCCAGTACCTGGACCTCGTCCTCGTACCGGGCCAGATATGTGCCGTGGCTGGCGGGCAGCCAGGCCGAGACGAGCAGATCGATCTCCCCCGCCGCCTGGAGGCCGAAGAGCTGCTCGTGCGGCGCCTCGACACCGTGCACCTCGTGCCCGGCGTCCTCCAGAACCCGGCGCACGACCGCGGCGGCCGCACGGTGGAACGAGAGGGCGATGTTACCCACCGTGAGGGACGGAGGGCGCGACGGTTCGGGCACGACGGCTCCTGTTCGGAGAAGGGGGAGAGGGGGAAGTGCGGCGGGGGCCGCCGTTCCCGGCGTTTCCCGTGTGCCATCAGCCTGCACCACCCGTGGCCCATGCGTCCAAGGACAGGATTTTGTCGGATCGATAAGCTGAGCGCATGGCTACGCTGCGTCAGCTCGAGTACTTCATCGCGATCGCGGACGAGGGGTCGTTCACCCGTGCCGCCACCGGCCTGAACATCACCCAGCCCGGACTGTCGCACCAGTTCCAGGCCCTGGAGAAGGAGGTCGGCGGACGACTGGTGGAACGGCTGCCGCGCGGGGTCCGGCTGACCGCCGCCGGGCGGGCCATGCTGCCCCTGGCGCGCGCGGCCATCGCCGACGCCCGGCGCGCGATGACGGCGGCCCGCCGTGCCACCGGCCTCGCCTCCGGCGATCTCCAGCTGGCCACGCTCTACTCGATCAGCTACGGGGTGCTGCCCAAGGTCCTCACCGTATGGCGCTCCCGCCACCCCGACATGCGCATCACCCTCTTCGAGCACCAGCACATGAACGAACTGGCGGAGGCGATGGGCGCGGGCCAGGCGGACGTCGCCATCGGCCCGCCGCCGCCCGCGTGGCAGGGAACCGTCCGCTACCTCGGCACGGAGGAGTTCTTCCTGGTCACCTCGGCCGACGACCCGCTGGTCGAGCGGGTCTCCGGAACCTCGGTGCGCCTCGCGGACCTCGCCGAGCGCGAATGGGTCCACTTCACCCCCACCAGCGGCCTGGCCGATGTGCTCGATCAGGCGTGCACCGCCGCCGGTTTCCGGCCGCGCGTCGCCGTACGCACCCAACAGGCGCCCTTCGCGGCCAACTTCGCCGCCTCCGGGATGGGACTCTCCCTCGTCCCCGGCAACAACGTCCCCGGTGACTTCACGGGCCGGCTCTTCCGCCCGGATCCGCCGATCCGCAGGACGCTCACCGCGTACACCCACAGCAGCCCGGACTCCGTCACCGGTGCCTTCCTCGACCTCGTCGCGGAGGAGTGCGAGCTGATCCCGGCCCATGTCCGCGCGAGCGTCGACGGCACCGCCCCGCCGGAATGACCGGCCGGCGCCGGATGCCGTGGTGTCAGGACGGGGGCGCCGGTCATGCCTCCGAGGCGAATTCGGGGAGCCGGGCGGTTCCGGCACCCGGCCGTGTCTCGGGGACTGTGCGGAACAGCACCACCGCACCGGCCAGGCTCAGTGCGCAGATGGCCACGAGATACCAGGTGACACCGGCCGAGGAGGCGTCCGGGCCGACCAGGGCGGTGGAGATCATCGGGGCCAGTCCGCCCCCGAGGACGGCTCCCGCCTGGAGGATCAGGGACGAGCCGGAGTAGCGGACCCGGGCGGGGAAGGTATCCGCGATGATGGCGCCCTGGACGCAGTGCGTCACCGGGATGATCAGGCCCATTCCGGCGAGGGCGACCAGCGCGAGTGCGTTGTTCCCGGTGTCGAGCAGCGGGAAGAACACCGCGCACCACACCAGGACGGCGGCCGATCCGGCGAGGAACATGGTGCGCCGTCCGTGCCGGTCGGCGACGGCGGTCCACAGCGGGATGGTGGCGAACCACAGCACGGCGGCCCCGCTCACCCCGAGCACCAGGAACTGCTTGTCGTAGCCCGCGTGCTGGGTGCCGTAGGACAGCGTGAACACCATGAAGACATAGGCGACGGCGGAGTTGGCCACCACCGCGAGCAGGGTCAGTGCCAGCCGGACCACACCCACCTGGAGGGCCGCGGCGAGCGGGAAGCGCGCCACCTCACCCCGCTCCCGCACCTGGGCGAAGGAGGGGGACTCCTCGATCCGCAGCCGTATCACCAGCCCGGCCGCCACCAGCACGACGCTGAACAGGAACGGGATCCGCCACGCCCACGCGGTGAACGCGGCGTCCCCCGCGAGGGAGTTGGTCCCGAGGAAGGCGAGGTTGGCGACGACCAGTCCGGCCGGGGTGCCCATCTGCGGGAAGCCCGCGTACAGATTGCGCCGCCCGGCCGGGGCGTGCTCCATCGACATCAGGGTGGCGCCCGCCCCCTCACCGCCGAGCCCGATGCCCTGCACGACACGCAGCACGACGAGGAGGAAGGGGGCCCACAGCCCGATGGTGTCGTAGGTGGGGACCAGACCGATGAGCGTGGAGCCCAGCCCCATCAGGAGCAGCGAGACGACCAGGGTGGCGCGGCGGCCCACCCGGTCGCCGAAGTGTCCGAAGACCAGTCCGCCCAGTGGCCGGGCGATGAACCCGACGGCGAGCGTGGCGAAGGAGGCGAGGGTACCGGCGGTGGGGCTGAGGGAGGGGAAGAACTGCTGGTTGAAGATGAGGGCGGCGGCGGTTCCGTAGAGGAAGAAGTCATACCACTCCAGTGTGGTGCCGACGAGGGTGGCGATCGCCGTTCTGCTCACGCCCCCGGGGGGCCGTGCTGCGGTGCTCATGGGGAGACCTCTCGCTGGTGGCGGCGGGCGATGGGCTGTGTATCGCTGGATCCTCACGGCACCGCACATGACGCACAAATACCGAAGCGGGGCGCCGCCATAGCGGTTTCGCTATAGCGGGCGGCCAGAAGCCGCCGCCCGGTCCGCCCGGCCGGGAAGCGCCACGCCCCGGACCCGCCATGCAAAAACCGGTATAGCGGACCACGAGAAGGTCATTTGTCAGGCATGACCACGGGTTCCAGGGTGGGAGCCATGACGGCACCCACCCCGCGCTGGATCCGCAACTTCGTCGACGGACACCTCGTCGAACCCGACGAACGCCACGGCTTCGACGCCATCGACCCGGCCACCGGACATGTCCACGCCCGTGTCCACGAGGCCGGTGCCCCTCTGGTGGACCGCGCCGTGACGGCCGCCCGGCGTGCGCTGCCCGGCTGGTCGGCCACTCCGGTGCGGGAGCGCACCGAGGTGCTGCGGCGGGCGGCCGCCCTGATCGAGGAGCGCCGCGAGGAGTTCACCGCGGCCGAGGTCGCGGACACCGGCAAACCCGTCACCCAGGCCCGCGAGCTGGACATGGCCCGCGCCGTCACCAACTTCCGCACCTTCGCGGACCTGGTGGCCGCGGCCGGTCAGGAGTCATCTCTGACCGATCTGCCGGACGGTGGCCGGGCCCTCAACTACGCGGTGCGCAAACCCCTCGGCGTGGTCGCGGTCATCGTCCCGTGGAATCTGCCGCTGCTGCTGCTCACCTGGAAGGTGGCCCCGGCCCTGGCCTGCGGCAACACCGTGGTGGTCAAACCGAGCGAGGAGACGCCGGGCACCGCGGCGCTGCTCGGCGGGGTACTGGCCGAAGCGGGTCTGCCTGCCGGCGCGTACAACGTGGTGCACGGTTTCGGGCCCGGTTCGGCCGGTGAACACCTCACCACCCACCCCGGGATCGACGGCGTCACCTTCACCGGCTCCTCGGCGACCGGCGCCCAGGTCATGCGGACCGTGGCGCCCCGGGTACGGCCGGTCTCCTTCGAACTCGGCGGCAAGAACGCGGCGCTGGTCTTCGCCGACGCCGACCTCGAGGAGACCCTCGACGGGCTGACCCGCTCGGTGTTCTCCAACACCGGGCAGGTCTGCCTCTGCACCGAGCGGGTCTACATCCAGCGGGAGGTGTTCGCCGACATCGCCGACGGACTGGTGGAACGGGCCCGCGCGCTGCGGCTGGGCCGCCCCGCCGACGCGGCGACCACCACCGGACCGCTGATCTCCACGGCCCACCGGGAGAAGGTGCGCGGCTACGCGGAACTGGCCGAACGGGCGGGCGCGACGGTCCTCACCGGCGGTGGCGTTCCCACACTGGGCGACGGCCTGGACGGCGGCTCCTGGTTCGAGCCCACGCTCTGGACGGGTCTTGACCACACCGCCCGGCCGGTGCGCGAGGAGATCTTCGGCCCGGTGGCCGCACTGCTCCCGTTCGACACCGAGGAGGAGGCCGTGGCACTCGCCAATGACACCGAATACGGACTGGCCGCCTCGGTCTGGACACGGGACCTGCGACGCGGCCACCGGGTGGCCCAGGCGATGGACGTCGGCACGGCCTGGGTCAACACCTGGTTCCTGCGCGACCTGCGCGCGCCCTTCGGTGGGACGGGCCTGTCCGGCCTCGGCCGCGAGGGCGGCGACGCCTCGCTCCACTTCTACACCGAGCCCACCAATGTATGCGTCCGGCTGTGATGCCCCGGCGCGTGTCCGCGCCCGGACCCGGCCTGGACCGACGGACCAGCCGCCGCCCCGACGGGCGGGCGGCGAGGAGGAGTGATCGTGGACGCAACAGAGACGACGGCGGCGCTGGCCGACCGGCTGGACACCGCGCGGACCACCCGGACCGCCGTCCCCAGTCTCACCGACACCCACCGGCTGGACGTCGACGGCGCGTACGCCGTCCAACGGGCCCTGGTCGCCCGGCGGCGGGCCCGCGGTGAACGGCTCACCGGGGTCAAACTGGGCTTCACCAGCGAGGCCAAGATGGCGCAGATGGGCGTCAGCGAGGTCATCGTCGGACGGCTCACCGACGCCATGCGGGTGACCGACGACGGGGACCTCGCGCTCGGGGGGCTGATCCACCCCAAGGTCGAACCGGAGATCGCCTACCGGCTCGGCCGCGATGTGGACCCCGGGGACCCGACGGACTTCCTCCTGGCGGCCGTCGACGCGGTGGCTCCCGCGCTGGAGGTCATCGACTCCCGCTACCGTGACTTCCGCTTCACCTACGAGGACGTCATCGCCGACAACACCTCCGCCGCCGCCTACGTCCTGGGCCCCTGGAGCCCGCCGCGGGACCTGCGCGACCTGAAGGTCGTACTGACCAGCGGCATCCAGGAGACCACCGGTTCCACCTCGGCGATCCTCGGCGACCCCGCCCGGGCGCTGCGCGCGCTGCGGGACATCTGCCACCGCCGGGTGATCCCGCTGCGGGCCGGGGACGTGGTCCTCGCCGGAGCGGCCACCGCCGCGGTGCCGCTCACCGCCGGGACCACCCGTGCCGAGGTCGAGGGCCTCGGCGCCGTCACCGTGCGGGGGGTGTGATGGACAGGGCACGCGTCGTCCCCGGGAAGGCCACGCCCCGGGGCCGGTTCCCGCATCTGCGCCGGGCCGGGGAGTTCGTCTATGTCTCCGGCACCAGCTCACGGCGGCCGGACAACACCTTCGCCGGGGTCCGCGCCGATGAGACGGGCACCACCGACCTCGACATCCGGGCGCAGACCGCCGCGGTCATCGAGAACATTCGCGACATCCTCGCCGATGTGGGCGCCGGCCTCTCCGATCTGGTGCAGGTGACCAGCTACCTGGTCTCCATGAACGACTTCGGCGGCTACAACGAGGTGTACGGCCGGTACTTCGACGAAAGTGGTCCCACCCGGACCACCGTCGCCGTGCACCAGCTTCCCCACCCCCATCTGCTCATCGAGATCCAGGCCGTGGCCCATGTGCCGTCCGCCGCCGCCCCGGCCTCCGACACCCCCTCCGACACTTCCTCCGCGAAGGAGTCCCCATGACCCGCATCCCCGAAGTGATCGACTTCCAGGGCTGGATCACCGACCACGCCCATCTGCTCACACCCCCGGTGAACAACCGGACGATGGCGCTCGGCGATGACTTCATCGTGCAGGTCGTCGGCGGCCCCAATCAGCGCACCGACTTCCATATCGACCCGTACGAGGAGTGGTTCTACCAGGTCAAGGGGGATATGCATGTCAACCTGATGACTGAGGACGGTCCGCGCACTGTGCACATCCCCCAGGGCTCGTGCTGGCTGCTCCCGGGCAATGTCCCGCACTCCCCGCAGCGCCCCGACCCGGACTCGGTGGGGCTGGTCATCGAACGGGTCAGGGAAGAGGGCACCCTGGAGAAGTTCCGCTGGTACTGCGTCGCCTGCCATGCACCGGTGCACGAGGTGGAACTCCAGGTCCGGGACATCGTGGCCGATCTGCCGCCGGTCTTCGAGGCGTTCTACCGCGACGAGCGGGCCCGCACCTGCCCCGCCTGCGGCGCCCCGCACCCCGGGAAGGGCTGAGCGGTGGCGGACCTGATCGACGTCCACACCCACTATGTGCCGCACGGCTGGCCGGACCTGTCGGGGGTGGGCGGGCCGGAGGCCCCGTGGCTGCGGATCGAGTCAGAGGCGGAGGCCATGATCATGATGGGCTCGAAGGAGTTCCGCCGGATCGGGGCGGACTGCTGGGACGCCGAGGTCCGGCTGCGCGACATGGACGCCGACGGGGTGGCCACCCAGGTGGTGTCGCCCACCCCGGCGTTCTTCTCCTACGGGCGCGACGGAGCCGAGGCCGCGAAGATCGCCCGGATCTTCAACGACCTGGCGCTGGAGATCGTCGCCCCTGCACCCCAACGGCTGCTGCCGTTCTGTCAGGTGCCCCTCCAGGACCCGGACGCCGCCTGCCGGGAGCTGGAGCGCTGTGTCGCGGCCGGACACCGGGGCGTCGAGATCGGCAACCACGTCGGTGACCGGGACCTGGACAGCGCGGGGGTGGTTACCTTCCTCCAGCACTGCGCCGCACTGGACGTACCGGTCTTCGTGCACCCGTGGGACATGGACAACTCGCCCCGCCTTGACCGGTGGATGGCGCGCTGGCTGACCGCGATGCCCGCCGAGACCCATCTGTCGATCCTGGCCATGGTGCTGGGCGGGGTCTTCGACCGGGTGGACGAGCGGCTGCGGATCTGCTTCGCGCACGGCGGCGGCTCGTTCGCCTTCTGGCTGGGCCGGATGGAGAACGCCTGGTACGGGCGGAACGACGTGATCGGCACCTCACTGCACCCGCCCTCGCACTACCTGGACCGCTTCTACGTCGACTCGGTGGTCTTCGACGACCGGGCGCTGCGGCTGCTGGTGGACACGGTCGGCGAGGACCGGGTGATGATCGGCAGCGACTACCCCTACCCGCTGGGCGAGCGCCCGGTGGGCGCGGTGGTCGGCAAGAGCGGTTTCCTCGGCGAGCGGGCCCGGCGCAAGATCGAGCGCGGTAACGCCCGGCGCTATCTGGGGCTCTGACGTCCCCCCGGCCCGCCGTGCCCCGCCTCGTCCGGCCCGGCTGTCTCCGCGTCCGCACCGGCTGCCTCCCCGTCCTGCGGATGTCCGCCGCCGGACATCCCGGCGGCGGCCTCCTCCAGGCTCCGGACCATCGCCCGCGCCGAGGGGCTCAGCGTACGGGTGGCCGAGGTGGTCACCCCCACGCTGTGCCCGACGGCCTCCAGCGGGACCGGGAGCTGCGCCAGTCTGCCGTCATCACGGACCAGGAGCGCGGGCAGTGCGGCCACCACATCCGTCTCCAGCAGGAGTTGACGCACCGTCAGGAAGGAGGTGGTCTCCACCCGGTTCTCCGGCAGACCGAGTCCGTGCCGGGCGAACAGCCCTTCCACCTCCCCGCGCAGCGCGGTCTGCGGTCCGGGCAGGATCCACGGATAGGCCACCAGATCGGCGAACCGGATCCCGGAGGTGCCGACCAGCGGATGGCCCGCCCGCACCGTCAGTTCGATCGACTCCTCGTAGAGCGGCCGGCGCAGCAGCCCTTCCCCGGAGGGCGCGGTCAGCCGGCCCACCACCAGGTCGATCCGGCCCGCCTCCAGCCCCAGCAGCAGCTCCTCGGGGGTGGACTCGCGCACGATCACGGTCAGATGGGGGTGGTCATGCTTCAGGGCGGCGATCGCGCGCGGCAGCAGGATGTTGGACCCGGCCAGATGGGTGCCGACCACCACCGTCCCGCGGTCCGCCTCGGCCAGCTCCACCACATGCCGCCCGGCCTGGACGAGTTGCGCCAGCACCGCCCGCGCGTGCTGGGTGAACGCCTCGCCGAAGACCGTGGGTGTCACCCCGCGGGGGCCGCGCTCGTACAGCTCCACCCCGAGGATGTCCTCCACCTCGTGCAGGCTGCGGGTGGCGGCGGGCTGGGTCACATGGAGTTCGGCGGCGGCGCTGACGACCGTGCCCTGCCGCGAGAGGGCGTCCACCAGCAGCAGGTGGCGCACCTTGAGCCGGCCGTCGAACAGGCGGGGCATCTCCACGCCACGACAGTAACCGACTCCCCGGCCGGACGGCTCCGGTCAGCCGCCGGGGCCGCCGCGCAGGACCCGGGAGAGGCCCAGCGCGGCCGTCCGGACGGCGGGGGCGAGCCGGGCGGCGCTGAACCGCTCCCGGGGCACGGCCACCGAGAGCGCGGCCACCACCGTGCCCCGGGCGAACACCGGCGCGGCGATACAGCTCACCCCGGGCGCGGCTTCCTCCTCCTCGTAGGCGAGCCCGGCGACCTGCGCCTTCTCCAGGGCCGTGCGCAGCAGCGCCGGATCGGTGATCGAGCGGGGCGTGAGGCTCCGCAGCGGGTGGGCGAGCACCTCGTCGGCCAACTCCGGCCCGGAGAAGGCGAGCAGCGCCTTACCCACCCCGGTGCAGCTCAGCGGCAGGCTGCCACCGATGCGGGAGGGCAGCCGCAGTGCGTCATGGCCGTGTACGCGCTCCACGTACACCACGTCCAGGCCCTCGCGGACGCCGAGGTGGACCGTCTCCCGGGTGGCCTCGAAGAGGTCCTGGAGGAACGGCAGCGCCGCCTCCCGCAGATCCCGGCGCCGGGGCACCCGCGCGCCCAGCTCGAAGAGCTTCGCCCCGAGCCGGTACCGGTGCCCGGTGCGCTCCAGCCACCCCAGCCGGACCAGATCGGCGGCGAGCCGGTGCGCGGTCGGCTTCGGCAGTCCGGTCCGCTCACAGAGTTCCGACAGGCGGTACGACTCCCGCTCCGGAGCGAAGCAGTCCAGGATCAGTCCTGCTTTGTCCAGCATGTTCCCGGCGGCGTTGTTCCGTGTCACGGAACGAACTTTGCCGCGGCGGCCGGGCCCTGTCTATACCGGAACCTCCTCGCCCGGACTCGCGCCCCCCATCGTCCCGGTGTGCACACCACTCCACCGCCGTCCCCTCCCGGAGGCCGTCCCATGCCCGCACCCCCCGTCCGCACCACCTCCGAGGCCGTCAACGAGGCGGCCGACGCCCTCGACCGGGCCGCCCGCACCCTGGTGCCCTGCCCCCCGGTGCGCACCCTCTTCGACGAGGGTGACCTCGCCTCCGCCTACGCCGTGCAGCGGCTCACCGTCCGCCGCGCGCTGGCCGAGGGGCGCCGGACCACCGGCCGCAAGATCGGGCTGACCTCCCCGGCCGTACAGCGCCAGCTCGGCGTGGACCAGCCCGACTTCGGCACCCTCTTCGCCGACATGGCGGTCCCCGGCGGTGTGGTCCCGGCCGGACTGCTGCTCCAGCCCAAGGTGGAGGCCGAGGTCGCGCTGGTCCTCGGACGGGATCTGCCCCAGCACCTGTGCACCCCGCGGGACGTACTGCGCGCGGTGGCGTACGCGCTCCCCGCCCTGGAGATCGTCGACAGCAGGGTGGCGGACTGGGACATCTCCATCGTCGACACCATCGCCGACAACGCCTCCTGCGGCCTCTACGTCCTCGGGGACCGTCCCGTCCCGCTCGGCAGCCTCGACCTGAGCACGGTCACCATGACCCTGGAACGCTCCGGGGCCACCGTCTCCGAAGGGACCGGCGCCGACTGCCTGGGCAGCCCGCTCGCCGCCGCGGCCTGGCTGGCCTCCGCCCTGGCGCAGCGGGGCGACCCGCTGCGCGCCGGGGAGACGCTGCTGACCGGGGCGCTCGGCCCGATGGTCCCCGCCGCCCCCGGCGACACTTTCGAAGCCCGTATATCCCACCTCGGCTCCGTACGGGTCGAGTTCGCCCCCGAAGGGAGCGGACGATGAGCCGGGACACCCCCGCCCCCACCAAGGTCGCCGTCATCGGCTCCGGCAACATCGGCACCGATCTGATGATCAAGGTGCTACGGCTTTCGGAGAGCCTGGAGATCGCCGCCATGGCGGGCATCGACCCCGGCTCCGACGGCCTCGCCCGCGCCCGCCGGCTGGGCGTCGCCACCACCCACGGCGGCGTCGAAGGGCTCGTGGCCATGGACGAGTTCACCGATGTGGGGATCGTCTTCGACGCCACCTCGGCCGGTGCCCACCACCGCCACGACCAGGTGCTCCGCCCCCTGGGCCGGACCCTGGTCGACCTCACCCCCGCCGCGCTCGGCCCCTTCGTGGTCCCCCCGGTCAACGGCACCGACCACCTCGACGCCCCCAACGTCAACATGGTCACCTGCGGCGGCCAGGCCACCATCCCGGTGGTCGCCGCCATCGGGGCCGTCACCCCGGTGCACTACGGCGAGATCGTCGCCTCCATCGCCTCCCGCTCCGCCGGGCCCGGCACCCGCGCCAACATCGACGAGTTCACCGAGACCACCGCGCGCGCCGTCGAACGGGTCGGCGGCGCCGCCCGGGGCAAGGCGATCATCATCCTCAACCCGGCCGAACCCCCGCTCATCATGCGGGACACCGTGCACTGCCTGGTCTCCGCGTGCGCCACCGAGGACATCACCGCCTCCGTCGAGGAGATGGCCGACCGCGTGCGGACCTACGTCCCCGGCTACCGGCTCAAACAGCGGGTGCAGTTCGAACCGGTGGCCCCCGACGACCCGCTGCGCGGGCTGCTCCCGCCCGGCGCCACCGGACCCGCCCTGCGCGTCTCGGTCTTCCTCGAAGTCGAGGGCGCCGCGCACTACCTCCCGGCCTACGCCGGCAACCTCGACATCATGACCTCGGCCGCGCTGCGCACCGCCGAACGCCTCGCCGCCCACCGCACCGCTCAGGGGGAGCCCCGATGACCACCTCCGGCACCGTCCCGTCCGGTCCGCTCCTCGTCCAGGACGTCACCCTGCGGGACGGGATGCACGCCGTCCGGCACCGGTACACCGTCGGCCAAGCCCGCGCCATCGCGGCGGCGCTCGACGCGGCCGGGGTCGGCGCCATCGAGATCGCCCACGGCGACGGGCTCTCCGGCTCCAGCGTCAACTACGGCATCGGCGCCCATACGGACTGGGAGTGGATCGAGGCGGTGACCGACAGCGCCCGGCACGCCGTCCCCACCACGCTGCTGCTCCCCGGTATCGGGACCGTCGCGGACCTGCGCCGCGCCCACGCCCTCGGCATCCGCTCGGTCCGCGTCGCCACCCACTGCACCGAGGCCGATATCTCCGCCCAGCACATCGGCGCCGCCCGTGAGCTGGGCATGGACGTCGCCGGGTTCCTGATGATGTCCCATATGGCCGAACCCGCCGAACTCGCCCGCCAGGCGAAGCTGATGGAGTCCTACGGCGCCCGGTGCGTCTATGTCACGGACTCCGGCGGCCGGCTCACCATGGACGGGGTCCGTGACCGCCTCCGCGCGTACCGCGACATCCTCGACCCGGCCACCGAACTGGGCATCCACGCCCACCACAACCTCACCCTGGGCGTCGCCAACTCCGTCGTCGCCGTGGAGAACGGCGCCGTCCGCGTCGACGCGTCCCTCGCGGGCCAGGGCGCCGGTGCGGGCAACTGCCCCCTGGAGGCGTTCATCGCCGTCGCCGACCTGATGGGCTGGGAGCACGGCTGCGATCTCTTCCCGCTGATGGACGCCGCCGACGATCTGGTCCGCCCGCTCCAGGACCGTGAGGTGCGGGTCGACCGCGAAACCCTCAGCCTCGGCTACGCCGGGGTCTACTCCAGCTTCCTCCGGCACGCCGAGGCCGCCGCTGTCCGCCACGGCCTCGACACCCGCTCCCTCCTCGTCGAGGTGGGCCGCCGGGCCATGGTCGGCGGCCAGGAGGACATGATCACCGATATCGCCCTGGATCTGGTGGCGGGCCGAGCGGAAATCGAACGGCGTCACCTTTGAGATCGGCCTTTCACTCGAAGGGGGATTCCCCGCCGGGTGGATTCATCTGATCGCCCGCCGATATTCTCAATCCGCTTCGGGAGAACCGTTCAGCACGGACCGTCGGCACAGGAGGACCACATGGGCGCGCTGCTGGATCAGAAATACGAGAAGCTCTTCTCCTTACTGGACGCCAACGGCGACGGTGTGATCGCCGAAGACGACTTCACGCTGATGGCCGGCCGGGTCCGCGCCTCCTTCAGCGAGGAGCGCGCGGCGAAGGGGGAGACCTACGCCGACGAGATGATGAACTACTGGCGGGCCCTGCGCGACACGGCCGACGCCGACGGCGACGGCCGGATCGACAGGGATGAGTTCCGCCAGGCCCTGCACCAGGTGAGCGATCGGTTCGACACCCTGATCGGCCCGCTCTACCAGGCGGGATTCCACCTCGCCGACCGGGACGACGACGGTCGGGTCGGCCGTGAGGACTTCATCGCGGTCCTGGTCGCCATCGGTGTCCCGGCGGATGAGGCCGGGGCGACCTTCGACCGGCTGGCCGAGCGGGACGGGGAGCTGACGAAGGACCAGTTGATGACCGCCGCCACCCTGTACTACCGCGACGAGAATCCGGACAACGCCGCGAGTCATCTCTTCTTCGGCGCACTGTGAGGTAATTCCGCGGTGAATCTCCTCGCGGTGGGGGAAACGGGCGCCCCGGTCGACGGCGCTGCCGTCCCGGCGGACCGGGTAACGGTGGCGCAGTTGACCGAGACGCTTTTCGACGGGCGTTTCGGCGATCTGCACGGACCCTGGGCGGAATTCTTCTGCCGGGGCGTCTTCCGGTACCGCGACGGATTGTCGCCCGCGGAGCGCTCCGAACTCGCCTATGAGCGTCTGCGGGTCATCAACGAGGGCATCGACGGCGTCGAGGACATGGTCGCCTCGACGGACCGACTGGTGTCACTGCACGAGTGGCTGGGGGTGGTCGACGGCACCCTGACCACCCTCGCCACCATCCACTACAACCTCTTCCTGGGCAGCCTCCTCCGGCTCGATCCCCACCGCACGGTGGACCGTGAACCGTTCGTCCGGCTGCGGCGGTACGGCACCGTTCTGATCACCGAGCTCGGATACGGCAACAACGCCGCGGAACTGGAGACCACGGCGACCCACCAGCCGGACACCGGCACCTTCGTCCTGCACACCCCTTCATCCGGGGCCCAGAAGTTCATGCCCAACACCGGCCCCGCCGGGGGGAGCAAGAGCGGTCTGGTCGCGGCCCGGCTGATCGTCCGGGGCCAGGACTGCGGTGTGTTCCTCTTCCTCGTACCGCTGCGCGACGAACACGGCCCGCTGCCCGGCATCCGGGTGCGCCTGCTGTCCGAGACACCCGGATCGGCGGTCGACCACGCCATCACCTCGTTCGACCGGGTGGTGCTGCCGCGCACCGCGCTGCTGGCGGGCGACCACGGGGACCTGACCGCCGAGGGGGCCTTCCGCAGCACCATCGGCAGCCGGCGCCGCCGGTTCCTGAGGTCCATCGAACGCGTCACCACGGGCAAGCTCTGTCTGAGCGCCGCGGCGCTGGGCGGTGCCCGCGCGAGCCTCACCGTGGCCGTCCGGTACGCCCATCGGCGGCATACCTTCGCCCCGGCGAGCAGATCCGCCGTCCCGGTCTTCGCCTACCGCTGCCACCAGACCAGACTGCTCGGCGCGGTGGCCCGCGCCTACGCCGCGACGTTCCTGCTGCGCGAGGCCATCCGCGCGACCGGTGCCGAGGCCGGACCGCCCGGGGAGGAGGTCCTCGTCGCGGCGGCGAAGGGCTGGATCACCTGGCAGGCCAGGGACATCGTCACCGAGTGCCGGGAACGTTGCGGTGCTCAGGGGCTGCTGTCGGCCAACCGCATCGTCGACCTGATCACGCCCATCGAGAGCACCATCACGGCCGAAGGGGACAATCTGGTCATCTGGACCAAGGCCGCCGCCGACATGCTGACCGGCCGCGGCTACGCCCCGCCCGCGGCACCCGCCGCGCGGAGCGGTCCGCTGACCGACCGCGCCCTTCTGCTCGACCTGCTCGTCCGTCATGAGCTGCACTGTCTCCATCACGCCCGCGGTCGGCTCAACCTGCCCAGCACCGATCCGATGGACCGCTGGAACCATGTGGTGAACCCGGCCCTGGCCCTCGTCGACGCGTATGCCACCCGGCGGGCCGCCCAGGCGTTCCTGGCCGCCGCCGACAGCATCGCCGACGACGCCACGCGGCAGGTGCTCGAGCGGCTCTTCCGGCTGTTCGTCCTGCAGCGCCTTGCCCCGCACACGGGTCAGCTCTTGGCGGACGGACACCTCACCACCGAAGCGGTCCGTGATCTGGCCCCCGCCGTCGACCGTCTCGGCGCCGCGCTGGCCCCCCACGCGCTCGCCCTCGTGGCGGCGTTCGCCGTGCCGGACGCGCTCCTCCAGGCGCCCATCGCGACCGAGGACTACACCGCCGCCTACGACGACCCGGCGGGCCCCTGGCAGTCGGGGCCGGCCGGCTGAGCCGGACCGGAACCGGCCGTCCGCACCCCGGTCCGCCGTCCGCCGTCCGTCATCCGCCGTCCGCCGACGTGAGGAGGGGCACCGGCCATGAGCGACGCGTTCACCCGGGAGCCGCGGTGGGATCCCCGGCTCTTCCCGCCCGCCGCCCGGGCGCCGCGGGCCGTGCAGACGGTCCGGATGCTCCGGGACCCCCAGGGCTATCCGCGCGCCCTGCGGCGGCGGTTCGGCCCGGTGTTCTCGCTCCGCGCGTACCCCTACCGCGGGGCCCTGGTGTGCGCGGCAGACGCCGCCGCCAACCGGGCGGTGCTGACCGACCACGAGCGCTTCACCGGCGGCGATGCCGCCGCCCTGCTGGCGCCCGCGGTCGGTGCCGGATCGCTGATCTGCACCCCGCCACCGGTGCACCTGGACCACCGCAAGCTCCTGCTGCCCCCGTTCCACGGGGCGCGGATCACCCGCTGGACGGGGCGGGTGCGGGACCTCGTGCACACCGGACTGCCCGGCCTGCTGACCGGCGACGGCGTACCCGTACGGCCGTGGGCGCAGCGGCTGACGCTCGATGTCATCCTCAGGGTCGTCTTCGGTCTGACGGACCCGGCCCGGGTCGCCGCCTTCCGGCACGCGCTGAACGCGTTCGTCGGCACGGCCAACCTCGCCGTGCTGTTCCTGCCCGAACCGCTGCGGCGCGATCTCGGGCCGCTCTCGCCGGGCGGCGGCTTCCACCGCCGCCGCGCGGCCGTACGGGACCTGACGCGTGCGGAGATCGCCGCCCGCCGGGCCGCGCCCGACCGGGCCGACCGCGACGACGTACTGTCCCTGCTGCTCGACGCGCGTGACGAGCACGGGGCCGGACTGGACGACGGCCGGCTCCTCGACGAGCTGACCGGCCTCGTGCTGGCCGGGTACGAGACCACGGCGACCACGATCGCCTGGACGCTGCATCTGCTCGCCCACCACCCCGCCGCCCGCGACGACCTCATCGACGATCTCGACGCGGGTTCGGACCGTCTGCTCAAGGCGGTGATCAAGGAGTCCGGCCGACTGCGTCCCGCCGTCTACAACGCCATGCGCACCGCGGCGCAGGACACGGAGCTCGGTGGCCACCCGGTGCCGCGGCACGCGTTCGTCGCGGCACTGTTCCCGGTCACCCAGCTCGACCCCGAGCTGTGGCCCGCACCGGACGTCTTCCGGCCCGGGCGACATCTGGGCACGGACCAGACGCCGTACGCGCTGACCCCGTTCGGCGGTGGTGTGCGGCGCTGCATCGGGGTGTCGCTGGCCCAGCTCGAGATCGAGACCGTCCTCCGGGAGCTCCTCGCGTTGGCCGTCCCCGAACCGGCCGGTGCCCTGGAACCGGCACGGCTGGTGTCGGTGACGCTCATCCCCGCCCGGGGCGGACGGATCCGGCTCCGTGAGCGGCGGTAGTACCGGTCCGGCCGGGAGATCAGTGGGGGATCGGCAGGGGTTCGCCGGGGGTTCGGCGCCCCGGCGGCCGCGCCGAGGTCGGTTCAGATGAACGAACGGAGACCGTAGGATCGCAGGAACATCAACATGCCTCCACGTAAGCCCACTTCTTGTCGTATATTGAGCAAATGAGCTCACGTGACCTGGAGCCTCGCCCGCCTGTCACACTGGTCGGCAAGATAGACAATGTGCTGGCGATACTCCTCATCATCGGTATGACCTACGGGCTGTTCTGGCTGATCACCAGCCTCGCCTCGTCGTATATCGGGCTGTTCACCTGACGCATCCGGGCACGCCCGGCACCGCCTCCTGAGTGCTGCCGGGAAGAGCCGGGGGTCCATCTGGCCCCCGCCGCCGATGTCGTCCACCCCTGTCGAGCGCTCGCCTTCTCCTGCGGGCGGCTCCAGCCGTGTTTCCGCCCCACCGCCTGGGCGCTGATTCCGCTACTCACCCGGGGTGACCAGGGCGAACGTATGAATCATACGTCATGTGTGATGCGTGTCATCATTCGAATCATCCACCCTGTGTGATACAAAGAAATCACACGCACTGGATGATTAATGCTCCGTGCGGCCCCTCACCCCCAAGGAGTGCCCCATGTCCACCGCGATCACCTTCTCCGCGTACGGCGGACCCGATGTCCTCACTCCCTCGCGGGTCGCCACCCCCGAACCGGGCCCGGGTCAGGTCCGCGTCCGCGTACAGGCCGCCTCCGTCAACCCGATCGATGTGCGCATCCGTGCCGGGCTGATGCGGGGGATCTTCCCGGTCGAGTTCCCGATGGTCCCGGGCTGGGACGTGGCCGGGGTCGTCGACGCGGTGGGGGAGGGCGCTTCCGCCGCGGTCGGCGACGAGGTCTTCGGGGTCGCCGCCACCGGTGGCTACAGCGAGTACGCCCTGCTCGACCGGCCCTTCCCCCGGCCCGAGGGGCTGTCCGCGGAGACCGCGGCCGCGATGATCACGGTCGGCGAGGCCGCCTACCGGGCGCTTGAGCACCTCGGTGCGGAGCCGGGGCGGACCCTGCTGATCCACGGCGCGGGCGGCAGCGTCGGAACCGTCGCGGTGCAGCTTGCCACCGCCCGCGGAATCATGGTAATCGGCACCACCGCCGAGCGGGACGCCGCACGCGTCAACGGGCTCGGGGCCACCGCCGTGCGGTACGGCGAGGGCTGGGCGGAGCGCGTCGGGGCCGTCGCGCCGGACGGTGTGGACTTCGTCCTCGACGCCTCCGGCGCGGGTGTCCTCGCCGATTCCGTCGCGCTGGCCGGTGACCCCAGCAGGGTCATCACCATCGCCGACCCGTCCGCCGCCGAGCACGGGGTGCGGTTCACCGGTACGGACCCGGCCGACCGCTTCCCCGGTGCCCTGCCCGAGCTGGCCGCGCTGATCGCCGCGGGCAGGCTCGACATCCCCGTCTGGCGGACCTACCCGCTCGCCGAGGCCGCCCGCGCGCACGCCGACATCGAAGCCCGCCGCAACCAGGGGAAGATCCTCCTCCTTCCCTGACCCCTCCTTCTCCGATCTCCCCGATCCCCACCGACCCCACCGCCCCGTGCGGAGAACCACCGATAGGAACGTGACATGAAGGCCGCTCAGATCACCGGTTACGGCACCCCCGATGTCCTCCGGATCCACGATGTCGACCGCCCTGCCCCCGGCGCCGGAGAGGTCCTGGTGTCGGTCGAGGCGTCCAGCGTGAACGGACTCGACACCATCGTCCGCGCCGGAGGGATGCGGATCGTCACCGGACGCCGGTTCCCCATCGGTGTGGGACTGGACTTCGCCGGAGTCGTCGCCGCGACGGGCACCGGGGTCCAGCAGTACCGGGCGGGGGACCGGGTGTGGGGCACCGTGCACCCGCTCAAGCGGCACACCACCGCTGGGGCCGCCCAGTACGTCCTGGTCCCCGCGGACCGCCTCGGCCCCGCGCCGGACGGCCTCGAATCGGTGGCGGCCGCTTCCCTGGTGGTCGCGGGAACGACGGCGCTGACCGCGCTGCGGGACACACTGCGGCTCACCGGTGGCGAACGCCTCCTGGTGCGCGGCGCCGCCGGAGGAGTCGGTACGGCCGCCGTGCAGCTCGCCCGCGCGATGGGCGGGCATGTCACCGCGCTGGCCCGGGACCGTCACGCCGGGGTGCTGCGCGAGCTGGGAGCCGACGAGGTCTTCGACTACGGCGTCACCACAGCGGAGCGGATCGGGCCGTTCGACGCCATCCTGGACACGGTCGGCTCGGAGTTGAGCGCGTACCGCCGTCGGCTGACCCGCACGGGCAGGATGGCCACCATCGCCCTGTCGGCCTCCTCCATGGCCGCGATCTGCGCGTCGAGCGTGCACGGCGCCCGCCGCGTACGCATGTTGAGCTCCAATCCCGGCACCGCCGTGCTGCGCGACCTGGCCGCGTATGTGACCTCGGGGGAACTGCGGCCCGTGGTCGACAGCGTGTACCCGCTGGCGGACATCGCCGCGGCGCACCGGGCGTTCGAGCGCGGCGGTGTGGTCGGCAAGCAGGTGGTGGCGGTGTCCGGGACGTAACCGGACCGGGGCGCGCGGCCGGTGGCGGAGGCGCTCGCCGACGACGGCGCGTCAGTGGTGCTCGCCCTGTCGGCCCAGGGTCTCCACGGGGGTCGCCCCGGGGCGGGTCCACTGCGGTACGGGGCGGCTGGTCGGCCCCCAGGTCGCCACACCGTCGGCGTCCGAGCGCCAGTACCAGCAGGCCTGGCGGCCCTCGGCGGGATACCCCTCGCGGACATCGCCGATCACGGGCCGGCCCTCGGGGGTGTCCTCCCATGCCTCGCCGCGGCCGTAGGGCGTCATGTCGAGCAGACCGAGCGATCCGTTGACCGGCTCGTTGCCGCGGCCCGTCGTGGAGTAGGTGAGGAACACACGGTCGCCGTCGCGCAGGAAGCAGATGAGGTGCCCCATCTGCCCGCCGATGGGCGCGTCCACGCCCCGCACCGAGTACCAGGGCTGGGTGTACCCCATGAACGCGACGTAGGAGGCCACCTCGTCCCACCGGCCCGTGGTCAGGACGGCGAACGAGACACCGCGGGCGTTGAGGTAGGCGGCGTCCTTCATATGCCAGGCCGTGGTGGTGCAGCCCTCGCACTGGCCCTGGTGCGGTGCGCCGTCGTACCACATGTGCTGGTAGACCACGAGCTCGTCGCGGCCCTGGAACAGGTCGAGGAACGGGACCGGTCCGTCGGCTCCGACGACCTCCACCGTGCCGTCGAGCTCGACCATCGGCAGCCGCCGCCGGGCCGCGGCGATGGCGTCGCCCTCACGGGTGTGCGCCTTCTCGCGGACCAGCAGCTCCTCGCGCGCCGCCTGCCAGGTGGCCAGGTCGACGACGGGCGGCTTGCCGGGGAGATCGCCGCTCGCGGTGCCGGGCGTGGTCGTCATGGTGTCCTCCGTGGAGTCTCGTACCGGGGGCGTCCGTGCGTGGTCCTGCGACGCCCACCAGTACAGACCCGCGGCCCGGTCGGAACTCATCGCACCACGCCGGGCCGCGCGGTCACCTCGCTTCCAAGAACAGTAGCCATGGACATAGTAGCCATGTACTCTATTTTCCATGAGCAAGGGTTCCCCGGGTCCCACGCCCGGTTTTCTCGTATGGCGGCTCGCCAACAAGTGGCGTGTCGCGGTCGATCGCGCGGTGGCCCCACTGGGTCTGACCCATGCGCAGTACTCACTGGTGGCGTCGCTGTACGGCATGCAGCGCACCGGCGAGCGGCCCAGTCAGCGTCGGCTCGCCGACCACACCGGTCTGGAGGCGCTGTACGTCTCGAAGCTGGCGCGCGCCCTGGAGTCGTCCGGGCTGATCGAGCGCACCCGTGATCCCCGTGATCCGCGCGCCGTACAGCTCGCGCTCACCGAACAGGGCCGGACCGTCACGCGGCAGGCCATCGGGGTGGTCCACGAACTGCTCCAGCAGTTGCTGGAGCCACTCGGCGGCCTCGACGCCGAGCGGACCCACGCGTTCACCGACGAGCTGACGACCCTGCTCGACGCACCTCTCGAGCCATCCGTACCGCACCACGAGAGCACTCAGGGGAGAACACCATGACCACACCCGCGGCCTCCACCGCCACCACCACCGCACCCATCGCCGACGCCCGCGCCCTCGGCCTCGCCCACTACGCCGCCCGCGGTGTCCTGGAGTGGGTCCTGGCCCGGTACGGCACCACGTTCCAGCAGCAGGTCGCCCTGCGCGCCGCCGTCACCGCCGACACCCCGCCGACGCCGGAGCAGCTCATCGCCCAGGTCCAAGGCTTCCTCAAGGCCGATCCGGCCGATATCCGCGCCACGCTCGACGAGTTGCTGGCCCGGGATCTGCTCGTCGCGGACGGTGCGCACCTCCGTCCCACGGAGGCGGGGCGCGAGCTCATCGCCACCCTCGGTGCGGCGACCGCGCCCCTCTCCGCCCGTATCTGGGGCGGCATACCCGCCGAGGACCTGGCCGCCGCCGGCCGTGTCCTCGCCCTGGTCACCGCGCGCGCCGACGCGGAGCTCGCGGCGCTGACCGACTGAGCCGCGTACCACTCCGAGCGGTGGTCCGGTCCGTAGGATCCCCGGATGACGATCACCGGTTACCTCCTGCACGCGCCGCGCGTGGCCATACGGCATGTCCGTCGTACGGATCATGAAGAGCTCACCGCGCTGACCCGGGTCAGCGCGGAGATGCTCCATCGCTGGCTGGGGGCGCGCGAGAACACGGTGGAGGCGTTCGAGAGTTACCTGGAGCGATTCGAGCGGCCCACCCATGAGGGCTTCGTGATCTGCCTGCGCGACACCGGCGCCATCGTCGGCGGTGCCAACATCAACAACATCGTCCGCGGTGCCCTCCAGGGCGGGACGCTCGGTTACACGGCCTACGCCCCGACCACCGGCCGCGGCTATATGACCGAGGGGCTCCGTCTCGTCATCCGGTACGCCTTCGGTGAGCTCGGACTGCACCGGCTGGAGGCGAACATCCAGCCGGACAACAACCCCTCGCTGAACCTCGTCCGGCGCCTGGGCTTCCGGCGGGAGGGCTGCTCGCCCGGCTTCCAGCTCATCAACGGCGTGTGGCGGGACCACGAGCGCTGGGCCCTCACCACCGAGATGGCGGACGCCGCCGCCTCCCTGCGGTAATACGCTCAATGATACTGTGGTGCCGTATTCCGTATCACCCGGATAGGGGGAGACGTTGCCCGCTGACCGCGCGCTGCCCAGTCCCGAGGCCGTCCGCCTCGTCGGCCACCTCCGTGAACTGGCCCAGGAGGCACTCGTACCGCGTGCCGCCCGGGCCGAGGCCGAGGGGGACTTCCCCCGCGACGTCTTCCGGATCCTGGGCCGCACCGGCCTGCTGGGGCTTCCCTATCCGCGGGAGTACGGGGGCGGGGGACAGGACTACGAGGTGTATCTGCAGGCCCTCGAGGAGGTCGCCACCGCGTGGGCCAGTGTGGGCGTCGGGGTCTCGGTGCATGTGATGTCGTGCTTCGCGCTCGCCACCTACGGCACCGAGGAGCAGCGCCGGACCTGGCTGCCCGACATGCTCGGCGGTGAACTGCTCGGCGCGTACTGCCTGTCCGAGCCCGAGGCGGGATCCGATCCGGCGGCGATGCGCACCCGGGCCGTCCTGGACGGCGATCACTATGTGCTCCATGGCGTGAAGGCATGGGCCACCCACGGCGGACACGCGGACTTCTACACGGTGATGGCGCGCACCTCCGACCACCGGTCGCGCGGCATCTCGTGCTTCCTCGTCCCGGCCGACACCCCCGGCCTGTTCGCCGACCCTCCCGAGCGCAAGATGGGGCTCACCGGCTCGGCCACCGCGACCATGCGGTTCGAGGGGGTGCGCGTTCCCGTGGACCGGCTGATCGGCCAGGAGGGCCAGGGACTCCAGATCGCCCTCGCGGCTCTCGACTGCGGACGTATGGGCATCGCCGCGGTGGCCACCGGTCTTGCGCAGGCGGCCCTGGACGACGCCGTCCGCTACGCCCGTGAGCACCAGTTCCTCGGCGAGCTCCTCATCGAGCAGCAGGGCCCGGCGTTCGCCCTGGCCGACATGGCGGCCTCGGTCGCCGCGGCACGGGCCACCACCCTCACCGCCGCCCGCCTGAAGGACCAGGGGCTGGGCTTCGGCCGGGAGGCGTCCATCGCCAAGATGGTCGCCACCGACAACGCCATGAACGTCACCGGCGCGGCGGTGCAACTGCTGGGCGACGAGGGCTACTCGCGCCGCTTCGCCGTCGAGCGCTATATGCGCGAGGCCAAGGTCATGCAGATCTTCGAGGGCACCAACCAGATCCAGCGCCTGGTGATAAGCCGGGCGCTGAAGAAGACCGACGGGGGAGTCCTGACGGCCCTGACCGGCCCCTCCGACCGGCATGAGGAGCATTGATGCACATCGGCCGCACCGCCGCGATCGTCACCGGCGGGGCCTCCGGGCTCGGTGCCGCGACGGTGGAAGCGCTGGCCGCACGCGGTGTGACGGTCTTCGCCCTCGACCTCCCGGACAGCCTCGGGAACGCACCGGCGCGTGAGGGGGTCCACCACATCCCCACCGATGTCACCGACCCCGCCCAGGTGCGGGCCGCCGTGGCCACTGCCGCCTCGTCGGGCGTCCCGCTGCGCACCGTCGTCAACTGCGCCGGAATCGCCCCCTCGATGAGGGTGCTCGGCAAACGCGGCCCGCACGACCTGGAGCTGTTCGCGAAGGTGGTCCAGGTCAATCTGGTCGGCACCTTCCACGTCCTCACGCTCGCCTCGCAGGCCATCGCGGAGACGGCGGCCGATGAGCAGGGTCAGCGCGGTGTCATCGTCAACACCGCGTCCATCGCGGCGTACGAGGGCCAGATCGGCCAGGCCGCCTATGCCTCCTCCAAGGGAGGTGTGGTGGGCCTGACCCTGCCCGCCGCGCGTGACCTCGCCCAGTACGGCATCCGCGTGTGCGCCATCGCGCCGGGCATCGTGGAGACCCCCATGCTCGCCACCGTGTCCGAGGAGTTCCGCACCCAGCTCGCCGCGGGCGTGCCGTTTCCCCGTCGGCTGGCCAGGCCGGACGAATACGCCCAGCTCGTGCTCTCCATCGTCGACCACGACTACCTGAACGGCGAGACCATCCGCATGGACGGGGCTCTCCGGATGTCCCCCCGCTGACCACCTCCGGGGGCCGCCGTGCCGCGGGCCTTCAGGAGGCGACGGCGTGCACGATCAGGGACGCCAGTTCGGCGTAGGCGTCCGCGTCGCCCAGTCCGGTGCGCGCGGTGACCTCACCCCGCTGGATCGCCTCCATGGTGGCGGCGGCGACCTCACCGACGAACGCCGCGTGGACGTCGCGGAAGGCGCCCGCGGCGACCCCCTCGGTGATCAGTTGCCGGATGCGTTCCGCGGCGTGCCGGGTGTTGGCCTCGTACACCTCACGGGTGGTGTCGAAGTCGGCCATGTCATCGAGGAACTGCCGGGACAGCGGGCGGAGCTGCTCCGCGACGGCGGTGAGGTACACCAGCACCCGGTCGGCCGGTGCGGAGGTGTCGGCCACCCGCTTCTCGACCGCGGCGGTCGCGTTCTTGAAATAGTGCTTGACCGCTTCCCGCACCAGCCCCTGTTTGCTGCTGGCGAGCTGGTAGAGCGTGGTCTTCGAGCAGCGCAGCCGTTCCGCCAGCCCGTCGAGGGTGAACGAGGCGAACCCCTCCGCCACGATGAGCGCCACCAGCCGCTCCAGGAGATCGGTCTGGCGGGCGGTGCGACGGGTCGGTGGCATGAGCACAGAGTAGCGACTGGGCGGGGGAGCGGCCGTCCGGCGGACACCGGCTCCAAGCCGATGGCCGGAGCCCCGGCAAGGACGGGGCTCCGGCCATCGGGCGTGTTCTGTGTGGGGTCAGCCCTTGCGGGTCTTGACCTCTTCGGTGAGCTGGGGGACGACCTCGAAGAGGTCGCCGACGACGCCGTAGTCGACGAGGTCGAAGATCGGGGCTTCGGCGTCCTTGTTGACCGCGACGATGGTCTTGGAGGTCTGCATACCCGCGCGGTGCTGGATCGCGCCGGAGATACCCGCGGCGATGTACAGCTGCGGGGAGACCGACTTACCCGTCTGGCCGACCTGGTTGGTGTGCGGGTACCAGCCCGCGTCCACCGCGGCCCGCGAGGCGCCCACCGCAGCACCCAGGGAATCCGCCAGCGCCTCCACCACGGGGAAGTTCTCCGCACCGCCCACACCACGGCCACCGGAGACCACGATCGCGGCCTCGGTCAGCTCCGGACGCCCGGTGGACTCCCGCGGCGTCCGCGAGGTCACCTTCGTACCCTTGGCCTGCTCGGAGAAGGACACCTCCAGCGGCTCCACGGTGCCCGCGGCCGCGGCCGCCTCCGGAGCGGCGGAGTTGGGCTTGACCGTGATGACCGGCGTGCCCTTGGAGACGCGGGACTTGGTGGTGAACGCGGCGGCGAACACCGACTGCGTGGCCACCGGACCCTCATCGCCCGGCTCCAGGTCGACGGCGTCGGTGATGATGCCCGAGCCGATACGGACCGCGAGCCTGGCCGCGATCTCCTTGCCCTCCGCGGAGGAGGGGAACAGCACGGCGGCCGGGGACACCGCCTGGAACGCGGCCTGGACCGCGTCCACCTTCGGCACGACCAGGTAGTCGGCGAACTCCGGCGCATCGGCGGTCAGCACCCGCACCGCACCGTACTCGGCCAGCGTGGCGGCGGTCTCCTGGGCACCGGCACCCACCGCGACGGCGACCGGCTCACCGATCCGGCGGGCCAGGGTCAGCAGCTCCAGGGTGGGCTTGCGGACGGCACCGTCCACGTGGTCGACATAGACGAGGACTTCAGCCATGGGACTTCTTCTCTCCTGCGATGCGAGGCGGCAAAGGGGCGGCAGTGGACAGCGCGGCTCAGATGAACTTCTGACCCGCCAGGAACTCGGCGAGCTGCTTACCGCCCTCGCCCTCGTCCTTCACGATCGTGCCCGCGGTACGGGCCGGGCGCTCATCGGCGCCGTCGACCTTCGTCCAGGCACCCTCCAGACCCACCTCCCCGGCCTCGATGTCCAGGTCGGACAGGTCCCAGGAGGTCACCGGCTTCTTCTTCGCCGCCATGATGCCCTTGAACGACGGGTAACGCGCCTCACCCGACTGGTCGGTCACCGACACCACCGCCGGAAGCGACGCCTGAAGCTGCTCGGTCGCGGTGTCACCATCCCGGCGCCCGGTCACGGTGCCGTCCTCGACCGACACCTCCGACAGCAGCGTCACCTGCGGCACACCCAGCCGCTCGGCCAGCAGCGCCGGAAGCACACCCATCGTGCCGTCCGTGGAAGCCATACCGCAGACGACCAGGTCATACCCGGCCTTCTCCACCGCCTTGGCCAGCACCAGCGACGTGCCCAGCACATCGGTGCCATGCAGATCGTCGTCCTCGACATGCACAGCCTTGTCGGCACCCATCGACAACGCCTTGCGCAACGCGTCCTTGGCATCCTCCGGACCCACGGTCAACACCGTGATCTCCGCGTCATCCGCCTCATCCGCGATCTGCAACGCCTGCTCGACCGCATACTCATCCAGCTCCGAGAGCAGACCGTCCACATCGTCACGGTCGACAGTCAGGTCCTCGGCGAAATGCCGATCACCGGTGGCGTCGGGCACGTACTTCACACAGACAACGATCCTCAAGCTCACGCCGGCTCTCCTCGCTCAGAGTGTCGTAAGGATGCCAACGTATGGCACTCAGTTCCCTCTGTAAAGGTACGTAGTGCCAAAGTGGTCCGCGCGATGCTACGTTCCCGGCATGAGCGAGGCGGGCGAGGTCACCGGAGCACGGAAGAAGGCACCCATGCGGGAGGTGCTGGCCGACGCCGCGTTCCAGCTCTACCTGGAGCGTGGGTTCGAACGGACGACCGTGGACGACA
The DNA here is from genome assembly GCF_024295805.1 of Streptomyces cucumeris. GTDB lineage: Bacteria > Actinomycetota > Actinomycetes > Streptomycetales > Streptomycetaceae > Streptomyces > Streptomyces cucumeris. The sequence goes on along the minus strand of NZ_JANCLX010000003.1, from coordinate 83,392 downwards.
TCGTGGCGCGGGCCGGGGTCGGGCGGCGTTCCTTCTTCCGCTACTTCCCGTCCAAGGAGGACGCGGTCTTCCCGGACCACGAGAGCTGCCTGGCCGATATGACCGCGTTCCTCGACGCCGCGAGCGATGAGCGCGACGCCATCGACGTGGTGTGCGACGGCGCCCGGCTGGTCCTGCGGCTGTACGCCGCCGACCCCCAATTCTCGGTCCAGCGCTACCGGTTGACGCGTGAGGTGCCGGGGCTGCGGACGTACGAGCTGTCGGTGGTGCGCCGCTACGAGCGCACGCTCGCCGGGTATCTGCGGCAGCGCTGGAACGGCGCCGAGAACGGAGCGCTGCGCGCGGAGGTCGCCGCCGCCTCGGTGGTGGCCGCGCACAACAACGGGCTCCGCTCCTGGCTGCGCTCGGGCGGCGAGGGCGATGCCGAGGCGGCCGTGGACCAGGCGCTCGATCTGGTGCGCACCATGTGGGCCGCGGCTCCGCAGTCCCCCGCCCCCGGCGCCGAGGACGACGAGGTCGTCGTCATGGTCGCGCCCAAGGGCGCACCCATGTGGCGCGTCATCCAGCGGGTGGAATCGGCCCTGCGGGACGACTGAATCCCCATCGAAGGGTACTCAGTCTCTTCCTTGCGCGGCACTCAGTGCCATATGCTGCGGAGGCGGCGCGGCCACAGCCCGGCATGCGCCGGGCGAGCGCGGGAGGCCGAGGGATGTCGGAGATGTCCGGGAGCGGGATCGGCGTCATGACGCCGACGGAAACCGAAGCGGGATTCGCCTATCAGCGGTGTCGTTGGTGCGCCACCGCCTCGTTCCGGCGACTGTTGTGTCCGGTGTGCGCGTCGAGCGACCTGGAGACGGAGCACAGCGCGGGACCGGGCGTCGTGATGCGGTCCCGGGTCGTCCAGCCCGGCACCGGACCGGCGCGCAACAAGGCCCTGGTCCGCTTCCCCGAGGATTTCGTGGTGTCCTGCCGGGTCATCGGCGCGGCACCCCATCTGGTGTACACGGGCGCCATGGTGCGGCCCGCGCGCGGTGCCCGCGCCGACGCCGGAGAAGTCGTTCTCGAGCTGTGCGATGCGCGGGAGGGCGACGCCCGGCTCTGACGGTGCGAGCGGGCGGAACACGGCCGGTGGTGACAGCACCACCGGCCGCTTCGCGTGTGGTGCCGGACGCGGCGACGGGCCGACGGCGCCCTGGCGCGCTCCCGGTGAACGGCGCAGGGGAACTAGTGGTTTCCCCTGATCCGCTCAGGGGCCCCGGTCTTGCAGGGTGGAGGCCACACCCCACAGAACATTCCATGAGCTTAGGTAACGCGCATTCACCCTCGAACCCGTCGCGCCCGACTGACCCGTCCGCCCCGTCCGACCGGGCTTTCGGCAGCCGCCCGCCCCACACCTTCCCGGGGCGTTCGGTGAGTGAGAACCGGCGCCAGGAACGCATGTGCGTGATCATGAGGCTGCTCACCCGGTACGGGGAGGTCGAGGTCCACACCCTGCCCGGGCTGCTCAAGGTCTCCGGGCCGACGGTCCGCCGCGATCTGGCCCTCATGGAGGAGAAGGGCCTGCTGCTCCGGTCCTACGGAAAGATCGCCGCGGCCCGGCAGGGCGCCGAGATGCCGGTGAGTTTCCGGCACGCCCGGAACACCGAGGCGAAACAGCGCATCGGAGCCCTGGCCTCGTCCCTCATCCCCCGCCGCCCGCTGACCGTGGCGCTGAGCGGTGGCAGCACCGTGCGCTTCGTCGCCCAGCACCTGGCGGGACGGCCGGATCTGACGGTGGTGACGAACGGGCTCGACACGGTGGACTCGCTGCTCTCCCGGCAACTGGTCCAGGTGGTGGTGACCGGCGGACAGGCTCGTCCGCTCTCGAACGATCTCGTCGGCCGGGGTGCCGAACGGACGCTGCGCTCCTACCGGTTCGACTTCGCCGTCATCGGGGTGGACGGCATCAGCCCCGAGAAGGGGCTCACCCGCCACAGTGTCCGGGGCGCGGACGTCGACCGGGCGATGCTGGAACAGGCCGACCACACCATCGTGGTGGCCGACAGTTCCAAGTTCGGCCGGGTGCACCGCGCGAAGATCGTCGATGCCGCGGCGGTGCACACCATCGTGACCGACTCCCATGCCGAGACCACCACGGTGGCGAAGCTGCGGGAGAGCGGTGTGACCACCACCCTGGTCGTCGTTCCACCCCGCGCCCCGGAAACCGGGCCCCGCACCGGCTGACGCCGCGGCGGCGCCACCGGTCCGTGCGCTCAGCGTACGGGCGCCCGCAACGCCCGGCCCTCAGGCCTTGAGCGCGCGGCCCGCGACGGCGAGGGCGACCCGGCGCGGCGCGAACCGGGACGCCACCGCCGACACACGGTTGCCCAGGCCCGCCACCGTGCTCGGCGGGGTGCTGCGGCGCTCCAGGGCGCGGCGGGTCGCCGTGACCACCTGGGCGGGGGTCGCCACGCGTCCGACGGCGGCGTCCTGGTTGCCGACGACGTCGAAGAACTCGGTGTTGACCGGCCCCGGCGACACTGCCAGCACGCGCAGCGAGGACCGGCGGTTCTCGTAGGCGAGCGATTCGGTGAGGCTCAGCACGAACGCCTTGGTGGCGCCGTAGACCGCCATGGCTGGGGTGGGCTGGTAGGCGGCGGTGCTGGCCACCGTCACCAGGGCGCCGCGGCCGTCGGACACCAGATCCGGGAGGAAGGCGCGGGTGATGTCGGCGACCGCGCCGATGTTCACCTGGATCATGCGGCTGATCTGGTCCGGGTCCTGCTCCAGGAAGGCGCCGTGGCTTCCGAATCCGGCGTTGTTGATCAGCGTCTGCACGGTGATGCCGCGCGCGTCCAGCTCCGCCCGCAGGGCCGCTCCGGCCCCGGGCCGGGAGAGGTCGGCGGCGATCGGGGTGGCGGTGATGGAGTGGTTCCGCTCCAGCGTCCCGGCGAGGGTTTCCAGCCGGTCGAGGCGACGGGCGACAAGCACCACATCGGCGCCGCGCTCGGCCCACTGACGGGCGAATTCCTCCCCCAGACCGGCGCTGGCGCCGGTGATCAGGGCCGTGGTTCCCCGGTAGGTCATGGTGGGCATGGTCGGACACTCCGCTTTCTCGGGCTGGGCGACGTACGGGATAATGAATGTAGGCACCTGCCAGCATTGTAGTCAACCGACAACATTGATCGACGGCATCGACCGGCGACAGCGAGGAGAGATCACCGTGGCCGAGGGCTCCTACCATCACGGCAACCTGAGGGCCGCCCTGCTGGAGCGCGCCGAGGCCGTGCTCACCGAGTCCGGCCCCGCCGGGCTCTCCCTGCGCGGTCTCGCCCGTGACCTCGGGGTGAGTCACGCCGCCCCGACCCGGCACTTCCGCGACCGGCAGGCCCTCCTCGACGCCCTCGCGGTCAGTGGATTCACCGAGTTCAACCGGCGTCTGGGCGAGGCCGCGGACGGTCCCGGCGGGGTCGAGCGGCGCCTGGAGGCGCTCGGCAGGGCGTACCTCGGGTTCGCGGTCGAACGTCACGCCCTGCTGCACCTGATGTTCGCCGCGAAGCACGAGGAGCGGTCCAGCGAGGAGCTGCGCCAACTCGGCCATCACTCCCTGGACATCGCGTCCCGGCTGCTCGCGGAGGCGCAGGCGGCCGGCGCCGTCCGCCCCGGCGACCCGGCCCGCCTCGCCCAGGTCGCGTTCTCCACGGTGCACGGACTCGCCGTGCTGGCCGTCGGCGGTCTGCTGGACGAGACCCCGCTCGACGAGGCCAGTGATCTGGCCCTCCGGGTTCTCCTGGCCGGTCTGCGGCCTCCGGCGTAAAGGTGATCAGTTCTCTTCTTTACCGCGGCGTCGATGTTCCTTATTCAATCCTTCATGTACATGCATCGTTGAAGACTTATGCAATGACTCCGCGCTCCGATCGAAATCCCGTCCGGCTTGCTGCGACGCCTTATTGACGATGCGTCAGATGTGAACGCTGCTTCCGCGGTTTACCTGTTTATGGTAGAAACTCTTTTCACGCGGAGGGACTTCTTCCGCGGATTCCATCTTCCCTCTGAGGTCGTACGCCTCCCCCTCGCCGTTCGCCGGTGCGGTCTGTTGGCGTGCCGTCAGACGGCAAGAGAAAGGTGCGTTCACATGGCCCTGCGCCACATGCGGCGGAACGCCGGCCGGATGCTAGTGATATCCCTAGCGACCTGCGGGCTCGCGACGGCCGGGACGGTGGTCGCTTCGGCGGCCGACGAGCCCACGCGTGAGCAGCTGCTGGCGGACTGCGAATCCGGAGAGGGGAAGTGCACCTTCAACTCCCCTCAGATGGGTGAGCCCTACCTCGGCAATTTCCAGCAGGTCTCGGACACCCTCTACAACTGCAGCACCTCGGACAGCACCAAGAAGCTGAGCTGGACGCAGAAGGTCGGTTCCACCGATTCCATCGGCGTTTCCATCACCGTCGGTGCGAAAATCATGGACATCGTCGATCTCAGCGTGACCACGACCTACGGTCACACCTGGACCAGAGAGTCGACGGAGTCCGACGAGCAGAACGTGACGGCGAAGCCCGGGGAAGTCGCGTGGATCTCCCGTGCCCAGCTCATGCGGGATGTCTCCGGTGAATGGCAGACGCATTACGACAGCCCCAAGTGGGACCACTATTACTGGTTCGTGCCGGACACCATCACCAGCCCGGCGGAAAACGGAACAGGCGGAAAGAACAGCTCGGTCGTCGTCCGCAGCCGTCCCATGACCACGGCGGAGAAGGCGTCCTGTGAGGGCAACGGGAAAGCGGTGTTCGCCAAGTAGACCTCGGCGGCACGGCTGATGATGCCGACGACCGGATGACCTCGGTCGGTACGGCACCGGCGGTCAGCAGTCGCCTCGGGAATGACCAGCCCGACGTCTGACGACCGCCTCTGGGGGACAGGGCGGGGGAGACCACCCCGTCATACGGACTTCGACGGTCCGTGCTGAGCGCGATCGCGCCCGACACGGACCGCATCCCCATGTCCGGGCCCGGTGGCGGTGGCGAGGAGAGCCGGGTTTGGCCGACGGGCGGCCGGTGGTACCGATGGACCGTTGCTGCCGGTACGGGCCCGGGCCGCTCATGGAGCGGTCGGCCCCGCTGGATGTGTCGTGAGGTGGGTCCCGATGGCGTCTGATGGGCAAGAGCCGCGCCGCGTGGTGCTGGTGGTGGGAGCCACCGGGCAGCAAGGAGGAGCCGTTGCGCGGCATCTGCTGGCGGCGGACCGGCCGGTGCGGGCGCTGACCCGCAGCCCGGGCAAACCGGCCGCCCGTGCCCTGGCGGACCGGGGCGCACAGGTGGTGGCCGGGGACCTGGGCGACGCGGACTCCTTGCGCGCGGCCCTGGACGGGGTGGCCGCGGTGTTCTGCGTGACGCAGTTCTTCGAGGCCGGTTACGAGGGCGAGGTGCGCCAGGGCAGGCTCATGGTGGACCTGGCGGAGCAGGCGGGGGTGGACCACTTCGTGTTCAGCTCGGTGGGCAGCGCCGACCGGAACACCGGTATTCCGCACTTCGACAGCAAGTACGAGATCGAGCGGCACCTCGCGCGCAGCCGGCTCCCGTACACCGTCCTGCGGCCGGTGTTCCTGATGGAGAACTGGGAGGGCCGCCGGTCCGAGCTCATGGACGGTGTCCTGGAGACACCGCTGTCACCGGACCGGCCCGTACAGCAGGTCAGCGTCGAGGACATCGGCGCCTTCACCCTGCTGGCCCTGAGCCGACCCGCGCAGTGGAAGGGGCGGTCGGTGGATCTGGCCGGTGACGAGCTGTCCATGACGCGGACCGCCGAGGTCTTCGCCCGGGTTCTGCGACGGGCGGTTCAGGTGCGACGCGTCTCCTGGGAGGACTTCCGCGCCCAGCAGGGCGAGGAGATGTACGTGATGAACCGCTGGTTCGAGACCACCGGCTACGCGGCCGACCTCGCGCGGCTGCGGCAGGAGCGCCCCGGGACGCTGTCGCTGGAGGACTATCTGCGCGGGCACCGCTGGGAGGGGTGAGCGGCCCGGGGACGGGCCGGCCGACACCTCCCGGCGGTGGCGCTCACAGCTTCTCGAAGGGGTCGTGCTCGGAGAGCAGCCGCTCCACCCTCGCCTGATCGACCCGGCTGACGATCTGTCCGGCCTCCTGCCGGTCCCGGATCACCTTGGCCAGGGTGAAGGCGGAGGTCACCAGGTAGAGCACGGCGATGGCGAGGAAACCGCGCACCCAGGCGTCGGCCTCCAGCCGGAAGATGCCGACGGCGGTGGCCGCCATGGCGATGGAGAACGACGCGACCGCCTGACCGTAGAACGCGGCCGTACTCTGCTGTTTGACCGGTGTGTCACTCATGCGGACAAGAATCGGGGTATGCGCAGGACCCCGCATCCGTCCGGATACTCAGGACGTACTCAGACCGCCCCGCCCGTGTGACGGGCTGTGGCGTGCCCGGACATGGCCCGCCACGCGGTGTGGAAAGCTGTCCCCGGCCCAGGTGGTGGCGGGAAGACCGGAGTGGGAGACGTTCATGGGAGAGCAGCGCACATGGGAAGAGCTCGCGGTGGCGGTGGCGGAGATGTCACGGACGCTGCTGGCGCAGCCCTCGGTGCAGAGCACTCTCGACGAGATCGTCCGGCACGCCGTGAACCTCGTCGAAGGGTGTGAGAACGCGGGTGTGCTCATCCTGGAGAACCACAAGAGTGTGCGGACAGTGGCGGCCAGCAGCGATCTGGTGCACCAGTCCGACGCGGCGCAGCAGGACGCGGGGGAGGGCCCGTGTTTCGACGCGGCCCGTACCCTGCACGAGGCGTACCGGATCAAGGACATGACCGAGAGCCAGCCGCGCTGGCCCCGCTACGCCCCCAGGGCCCGGGAGTTGGGCGTGGGCAGCATGATGGGGTTCCTCCTGTTCACCGAGGAGGGTTCCCTGGGGGCGCTCGACCTGTACTCCTCACGGCCCGGCGTCTTCACCGCCACCTCCGAGAACGTCGGCTGGATCCTCGCCTCACATGCGGCGGTGGCTTTCTCCAGCGCCCGCAGCACCGCCCAGTTGCACACCGCGATGGAGACCCGTAACGAGATCGGCGAGGCGCTCGGCATCATCATGGAGCGCTTCAAGGTCACGGAGGACCAGGCGTTCGAGGTACTGAAGAAGAGCTCTCAGGACCAGAACATCAAGCTCCGGGACGTCGCCCACATGGTCGTCAAGACCGGGCGGATCCCCGGAGCCCGCTGACCCGGGGCGCTTCCCCGGCCGGGCGTCAGGTGCGTACGGCTACCGCCGCTCCCACGGCGGGTCATCGGCGTGTGCGAGCTGTGTCTCCACGATCAGCGGACTGCTCCGGAGCACCACGGGGGGCGCCGGTTCCTGCGGCCAGGCGGTGACGAGATAGCGCTCGGTGGGCACGGTGTTCGTCCCGCCGGGGTTCGACGCCCGTCCCCGGGCGTGCACCCTGACGCGGTACCAGCCCGGCCCCCGGGGGTTGAGCACCGGAAGTTCGGTGAGAACGGCGTCATGGGCGGAGGCCACCCGCAGATCCCCCTCCACCGACCGCACACTGATCTCGACGACCTCTTCCCACGGCGCCGTCTGTTCGGGTGGCGCCGTATCGGCGGTCTCGGCCCCGATCTTCACGAAGCCGGTGTGGATACCGGTGCGCACCCATGCCCCGTATGCCATGGGTGCGGCCAGCCCGGCCGACCAACAGGCCGTGCCGAAGGGTTCTTCGACATCATCCGCGATACCGAAGACGCCGTCGCTCACAAACATCACCGATGATGCATGCATGAATCGGACTTTATCAAGACGTATCAACGAATACAGGGAGCGTGTGGGAGCGCGCTCCCGCGTCGCCCTCAGGAGGCGCGGCCCGCCTCGGGGACCGTTCCGGTTGCACGTGAAGTGGCCGTGGTAGACCGCGTTGTGGCTCTGTCTGCCGGGTGGCGTGTGGCACATGTCACGTGAAGTTGGTGATGTGATTGCACCTTAAATGGCCGTATGTACTTTTTTTACCCCCTGGACGGGTGTGCGAACTGCTTCGTAGCGTCATCTTCACGATTCCGTCCAGAATCGTTCACAAATAAACATGGGGTCTGGGGAGGCCCTGTGGGGGGAGTCAGTCATGCCTCGGGGCAGATGGCGGCGCACTCGTGTGCCCGGCGCGGTGTTGGCCGCGGCGGTGGTGCTGGGGGTCTTACCGACACACGGTGCGCGGTCCGCCGTCGCACAGGAGCCGACCCGTCGGGCGGCCGCCACCCAGCACGGTACGAAGACGGCCGCTGACGAAGGCCGGGCGCGAGCCCTCGCCGAGCGGGAGGGCGAGGCTGTGGAGATCGCTTCCCTGCGTGGGGAGAGCAGCGAGGTCTTCGCCACTCCCGATGGGAAGCTGGAGGCCAGGGAGTATCTGCGGCCGGTACGGGCTCGTGTGGACGGCGCGTGGAAGCCCATCGACACCACCTTGGCCACCGCGGGGGGCGGGATGGTGGCCCCCAAGGCCACGACCGTCGATCTCGCGTTCTCCGGTGGTGGCGACGAGCCGCTGGTCCGGATGGTGAAGGCCGGACGCAAGCTGGCGCTCTCCTGGCCCGCCGCTCTGCCGACGCCTCGTCTCCAGGGGGACACCGCCACGTACCCGGATGTGTTACCGGGTGTGGATCTGCGGATGGGAGCGCAGGAGGACGGCTTCACACAGCTGCTGGTGGTGAAGTCCGCCGAGGCGGCCTCGAGTCGGGCGCTGGCTGAGTTACGGCTCAAGCTGGACGCCGAGGGGCTCGATGTCCGCAAGGCCGAGTCGGGTGGTGTCGAGGCGAAGGACAAGGGCGCCGGCGGGACGGTGTTCGAGGCGCCGCAGCCGGTGATGTGGGACTCCAGCCCAGGTGCCGCCCCTTCCCAGCGCAAGGACAAGAGCGGTACGAAGGGCCGGACGGGTGAGCGGACACCGCTGAACACCGCCGGTGGGCCGGACCAGGAACCGGGTGCGGGCGAGTCCGGCAAACTGGCTCCGGTGGGGGTCGAAGTCCCCGGCGCCCAGAACGAGATGGTGCTCAGGCCCGACACCGAGGTGCTGAAGGGGAAGGACACCGTCTACCCGGTGTTCATCGATCCGCAGTGGTATTCGCCGAAGGCGACGGCCTGGACGATGGCGTCGAAGTACTGGGCCTCCTCACCGCAGTGGAAGTTCAACGGTGACTCCGACGGCGGTCTCGGCTACTGCGGCTGGAACTACTGCAAGCCCGAGGACACCAAGCGGCTCTTCTACCGGATACCGACCTCGAGGTTCGCGGGGAAGTCCGTGCTGTCCGCGGAGTTCGTGGTGCGCAACACCTGGTCCGCCTCCTGCAGCGACCGTGGGGTGGAGCTGTGGCGCACCAAGGGCATCTCCTCCTCGACCACCTGGAACTCCCAGAACTCCTCCGGCTTCTGGGCCGATCACCTGGCCACGGAGTCGTTCGCCCATGGCTTCGAGGGATGTTCGGCCAAGGACGCGGAGTTCTCGGTGAAGTCTGCGGTGCAGCAGGCCGCGGACAAGAAGTGGCCGACGATGACGTTCGGGCTCAAGGCGTCGAGCGAGAGCGACCCCTACGGCTGGAAGCGCTTCTCCGACGACGCCTATCTGCGGGTGAAGTACAACCGCCCGCCGGGTCAGATCAGGATGTCGCAGCTGACCATGGAGTACGGGGGCGTCTGCAAGAAGCCGGGGGACGCGCCGCGGGTGCGGACGCTGGGCAAGATCTACGCGAACCACATCACCGATCCCGATGGTGACCGGGTCGCGGTCCAGTTCCAAGCCGCCTGGGACAACGGTGACGGCAAGGGTGTCGTCGCACGGTGGAAACCGGGGCTGACGTCATCGAAGAGGTCGGGGTCGGAGTTCCGGGTGTCCCTGCCGTCCTCGATCCCGTCCAACAAGGCCGTGGACTGGTACGTCCGGTCCTACGACGGCGCCCAGTACTCACCGTGGTCCACCGCGGGCGATCCGACCGGCTGCTACTTCATCCACGACACCTCGGTACCGAAGGCACCCGCGATCGGCTCCGGGGAGTACCCGTCCTCCGACCCCGAGGACCCGGATGACCCCTGGCTGGACGGAGTCGGCCAGTACGGCACCTTCACCTTCGACTCCTCCTCGGCCGATGTGACGCGCTACCGGTGGGGCGTCAACAGCGACCCCGTGTCCGCGAACCAGACCGCGACCTCCGGCGGAGCCAGTCGTTCGGTCAAGGTCCTTCCCGCGAAACCGGGGCTGAACTTCCTCACGGCACAGGCCTTCGACCAGGCGGGCAACGGATCGGAGATCCGCACCTACCAGTTCCGGGTGAAGGCCGGCCAGCCCGAGCGCGCCACCTGGCAGCTTGACGAGCCGGCCGGTGCGACGCGGTCCGAGGGATCCACCCCGCCGCGTACCCTCGCCCTGCACGGCGGTGCCGAGACCGGCGCCGAGGGCGTGGCGGGCAAGGGCCTCGCCCTGAACGGCACCGACGGCTACGCCTCCACCGATCTGTCCGTGGTCGACAGCACCCGCGGGTTCTCCGTATCGACCTGGGTGAAGCTCGCCGAGGTGCCGGACCACACCGCGATGGTCGCCTCGCAGATCGGCAACGAGACCGCGGGCTACGAGCTGTACTACTCGGCCACGTACCAGCGCTGGGTGTTCAACACCTTCGCCGACGACAAGGCCGATGCCACGGTCGTGCGTGCGATGGCACCCGCACCGGGTGGTGTCCAGGCCGGGGTTTGGACCCATCTCGTCGGTACCTATGACAGTGTGGACGGCAAGCTCCAGCTCTTCGTCAACGACAAGCTCGTGGGCTCGGCCTCCCACCAGATCGACTGGAACGCGCGCAGAGGGCTGCAACTCGGCGCGGGTGCGTCGCAGGGCAAGCCCAAGAACTTCCTCCCCGGCACCATCGACGAGACACAGGTCTTCGACAAGCCGGTCGCCCAGGACGAGGTCCACACGCTCTACACCCGGCAGACCGTGGGCGACCCCGGCCGCCCGGCCCTGGCCGTCTTCCCCCTCGACGAGGACACCGGAGCCACCGAGGTCCGGGGCCACGGCGGAGTGATCCCGGCGACGTACTCCGGCGGTGTGACCACCGGCGCCGCCGGGGTGGCGGGCAAGGCCGCCCACTTCAACGGCACCGACGGCTACGCCAGGATCGGCCGGGACCGGGCCCCGCATATCAACTCCTCCCGCAGCTTCACCGTCTCGGCGTGGGCCAAGCTGGACCGCACACCGGACGGCACGGCCGTCATCACGGCCCAGGGCGGTGAACACGCTCCGGGCTTCGAGCTGTACTACTCCAAGACCTACGACCGATGGGCGGTCAACCAGTACTCCGCGGACACCACGAACGCGAACCCCATCCGCGCGATGCAGCCGGACGGCACCACGGCGCGCGCGGGGGAATGGGTGCACCTGGCCGGTGTGCACGACACCGTCGCCGACACGCTCACCCTGTACGTCAACGGAACACGCGCCGGATCCACCCGGCTGGCCGGAGCGTTCTACGCGGACCGGGCCATGACCATCGGCGCCGGCACCTATGACGGAAACGTCGGCAACCACTTCCCGGGCACCATCGACGACGTCCGGCTCTTCGACCGCCCGGTCTCGGCCGGTGAGGTGCAGCAACTCTTCAAGCAGCGCGCCCTGGTCAAGGGCCGCTGGACCTTCGAGAAGACATCCGGCACATCCGGCTCACCGCTCACCACACCGGATGCCTCCGCCTCGGGCAACACCATGACACTCCACGGCGGCGCGAAGGTCGGACCGGGCTGGGTCGACGGCGGAGTGTCGCTCGACGGCATCGACGACCACGCCACGACGTCCACCGTGCCGGTGGACACCAGCGCCAGCTTCACCGTCACCGCATGGGCACAGGCCGCGGCCGTACCCAAGAACGGCGTGACACTGCTGAGTGCGCCGGGGGCGCAGCAGAGCGCGTTCGCGGTGCGGTACGCGCCCAGCGCGAACCCGGATATGGATCCTGGGCGGTGGCAGATCTCGATGGCAGGCACGGACAGCAAGGACGCCACGGTCGCTCAGGTCGAGAACGGCCAGTTCCACGGCCCCACCGACTGGACCCATCTGGCACTCGTCTACGACGGGTTCGCCAGGGAACTCCGGCTTTACGTCAACGGAGAGCTGGAGGAGGTCGCCTGTGGGGACACCGACGAGGACGGTGTCCCGGATGACACAGGTTGCGCCGACCGGATCTCCCAGGCGGAGAACGTGCTGTCCTTCAAGGCCACGCAGCCCCTGCAACTGGGCCGGGCCAAGACCGGGATCAACTGGGGCGAGTACTGGCCCGGTGCCGTCTCGGACGTATGGGCCTTCCAGGGCGCACTGACGGACCCGCAGATCTCCCAGCTCGCCGTGGGCATGCCGGGCATGCCCACGAACGTACCGGGCGGTGGCTGACCTTCCTTATGGGCCGCGGCTGAACGACTTCCGGCCGCGCGACCACTGGCACCTCCGATGAGCGGCTTTCTCTTCACCCCGGGGCGTACGCGTCCGGCGGTGCACACAGTGAGGGATGAAGGACAGGGATGAACGGCAGATCGAGCAAACGGGGCCGTGTGCTGCGACCTCGTGTCGCGCTGGCCTCGGCCGTGTTCATGGTGGCGACCCTGCTGCAGGGAGTGGCGCAGCCCCTTGCCGCCGCGGACGACGGGAAGGGTCGCCCGGCCCGTCCCCACAGCGAGCAGCCGGTATCCGGCACGATCGGCAAGGTCAAACCGCGCACACTCATGAAAGGACCCCGTACGCCGGAGGCCGCCCCGCGCGCCAGTTGGCCGAGGGCCGCGTCAGCGGTGGTGACGCTGCCCGTAGCCCTGACGAAGGCCGGGCCGGGGCCGAAGCCGGTTCGCGGATTGCCGCTGGCGCTGGACGCGCAGGTGGAAGGGGGTGTCGGAGCCCACGGCCAGGTCACCGCCCGGGTGCTGGATCGCGCGGCTTCGCGAAAGGCAGGGGTCAACGGCCCGCTGTTCAGCCTGCAGGCCGGCACCGGACGGAAGGGCGCGAAGAGCGCCGCGGTGGGCCGGGTGCGGGCGCGAGTCGACTACTCGTCCTTCGCCGGGGCCTACGGCGGTGGCTACGCGTCCCGGCTGACACTGGCCGAACTGCCCGCGTGCGTACTGAAGACACCGGCCAAGCGGTCGTGCCGCACGGCCAAGAGGGTCGAGGTCGTCAACGACACCGAGAAGCGGACCCTCACCGCCCGAGGAGTGCCGCTGCGCGCCGGGCAGCCGACGGTGCTGGCCACGGTGGCGGAGGGGAAGGGGGACAAGGGGGACTTCAAGGCCACCTCGCTGTCTCCCTCGGCGACCTGGGAGACCAACCTCAACACCGGTGACTTCACCTGGTCGTACGGCATGCAGGTACCGGACGTGCCGGGCGGACTCACACCCAACGTGGGGGTGTCCTACTCCTCGGGCGGAGTCGACGGCCGCACCGCGAACACCAACAACCAGTCCTCCTGGGTGGGCGACGGATTCGATCTGTGGCCCGGTTATATCGAGCGTCAGTACAAGACGTGTGCAGACGACGGGGTGAAGCACGCGGACGGCGGTAAGCCGGGTGACCTGTGCTGGTTCTACGACAACGCGTTCATCTCCTTCAACGGCAAGAGCGGTGAGTTGGTACCGAACGGCACCAACTCCTGGAAACTGAAAAGCGATGACGGCACGAAGGTCGATCGTCTCTACGGATCCGCCGACAACGTGCGCGGCAACGGTGCCAGGAACGACGAGTACTGGCGGGTCACGACATCTGACGGCACCCGCTATTACTTCGGCTACAACCGGCTGCCGGGATGGGCCGACGGCAAGGAGACCACCGACTCCGCTTGGACGGCACCGGTGTTCGGTAATGGTGACGGCGAACCCTGTCACGGTGCGACGTTCGCGGACTCCTGGTGCCAGCAGGCGTGGCGATGGAACCTGGACTACGTCGTCGATCCTCATGGCAATGCCATCGCCTACTACTACGACAAGGAAACGAACTCCTACGGCCGTAACCTGAAGGCCAAGGACAACACCCGCTATGTGCGCGGGGGCGATCTGGACCGGATCGAGTACGGCCTGAAGTCGTCCTCGATGTATGCCACCAAGGCTCTGGCGAAGGTCGATTTCACGAGTGGGGAACGCTGTCTGCCCGACTCCAACACCGACTGCGAGTCCATCAAGAAGGACGCGTTCTACTGGTACGACACCCCCTGGGACCTGAACTGCGCGGCGGACGAGGACTGCGATGACGGTCGTCTCTCCCCGGTGTTCTTCACTCGTAAGCGACTGACGCGGATCACCACGCAGGCCCTCGACGGCAGTGCCTACAAGGACGTCGACTCCTGGGCGTTCGGCCACCGCTGGGGCAAGGCCGACACCGACTACCAGTTGGAGCTGGAGTCCCTCCAACGCACCGGTCGCAGTGCCGACCCGGCCGTCACGCTGCCGAAGACGACCTTCGCCTACGCCCAGATGGCCAATCGACTGGACAAGACCGGCGATGGCTATGCACCGTTCATCAAGGACCGCCTGGCCACGGTCGCCGACGAGTCCGGCGGGCAGATTGACGTCAACTACTCCGGCGAGGAATGCAACTGGGCCACACTGCCGACCCCGCAAACGAACACCACGCGCTGCTTTCCGCAGTACATCGGCGGCAGCGGGAGCGACGACCCCGAGCGGCAGTGGTTCAACAAGTACGTGGTCACCTCCGTGACACAGACCGACCGCACCGGTGGCGCGCCCGACCAGGTCACCGCGTACGACTACAAGGGCGGTGCGGCCTGGCACTACGACGATGACGACGGCCTGACGAAGGAGAAGTTCAAGACCTGGTCACAGTGGCGTGGCTACGGGCAGGTACGGGTCCAGACCGGGGGCCAAGGCGGCGCCAGCGCCATGAAGTCGCAGCAGGACACCTACTTCCTGCGCGGTATGGACGGCGACCGTAAGGACGCTACGGGCGGCTCGAAGAGCGTCACCGTCCCGCTTGACGACGACGAAGGTGACCCGATCACCGACCACGAGTCGACCGCGGGCTTCGTCTACAAGACCGTCAGCTACTCCGCTCCGGGCGGGAAGGTCCTGACCAAGACGGTGAACCGTCCTTGGAGGCATGAGACCGCGAAGAAGGTCCGCGACTGGGGGACGGTCACGGCGAACCTCACCGGGACCGGTCACACCAAGACTTTCACCTCACTTGATGACGGCGCCGGTACCAGATGGCGGACCACGTCTACGGCCACCAGCTTCGACACGGTGGCTGGCCGCGTCAGACAGGTCGACGACTTCGGTGACAACGACACCGCCGACGACAACATCTGCACCCGTTCCACATACGCCACCAACACCGACAAGAACATCCTCACTCTGCCCTCCCGTGTAGAGGCCGTCGCCACGGCATGTGACACGACCGCCGACCGACCGGGCGACGTCATCTCCGACGCCCGGACCGCCTACGACGGCGGCAGCTACGGCGACTCCCCGACGAAGGGCGATGCCACCGCGACCGCACTGCTGAAGAAATACGACGGAGCCACCGCCGTCTATGTGGAGTCCGGCGCCACGTACGACCCCTACGGGCGCGGACTCACCAGCACCGACGTGACTGCCGACGTCACCGTCAACGCGTCCGGAACGGTCAAGCGGACCGCCCGGACCGACGGCCGTACCACCACGACCGCCTACACCCCCACCACCGGGTTTCCCACCAGCGCGAAGGTGACCTCACCGCCCGCCAAGAGTGGTGACACGACCACCGCGCAGACCACAACCACCACCCGTGATGCGCTGCGCGGCCTGCCGCTGACCCAGACCGACACCAACGGCAAGGTCACCGCCTACGCCTACGACGGCCTGGGCCGCTCCACCAAGGTGTGGCTGGCCGACCGGCTGACGGGCCAGACCCCCACCTACGAGTTCACCTACACGGTCAATGACCGTCAGCCGGTGGCGGTCGGCACCAAGACGCTCGGGAACAACGGTGCTCAGCACACCTCCTACACCCTCTACGACGGCCTGCTGCGCGAACGGCAGACACAGGCTCCCGGACCGGGCGGCGGACGACTGCTGACCGACGTCTTCTACGACGAACGCGGCCTGAAGGCGAAGGACTTCGCCACCTACTACGCCGACGGCAAGCCGAGCGGAACCCTGTTCACACCTGACGACGCGCTGAACGTCGAAACGCAGAACCGCTACGGCTATGACGGCATGGGCCGGCAGACCGAGGAGCGGCAGATCGCCGGGAACGGCGACGGCGGCACGGTGCTGGGCGTCACCAAGACGATCTACGGTGGGGATCGCACCACAGTCATCCCGCCCACCGGTGGCACCGCCACCACCACGCTGACCGACGCACGCGGCAAGATCACCGAACTGCGCCAGCACCATCAGCGCACGGCCGATGCCGCCTACGACACCACCACGTACACCTACACACCCCACGGTGATCTGAGAACGGTCACCGATCCCGCGAAGAACATCTGGCGGTACGACTACGACCTGCTCGGCCAGCTCACCGAGGCCAAGGACCCGGACAAGGGAACCACTCTCAGCGCCTACGACGACCGCGGTCAGCTGATCTCCACCACCGACGGGCGCAAGACCACCCTCGCCTACGTCTACGACGGTCTCGGTCGGCGTACCGAGATCCACAAGGACTCGTCCGGTGGCCAGCTGCGCGCGAAGTGGGTCTACGACACGATCAGCGGGGCCAAGGGGCAGCTCGCCGAGTCCACTCGCTACGAAGGCGGCCAGGCGTACACGTCCAAGGTCGTGGCCTATGACCGTCTCTACCGCGTACAGCGCTCCTCCGTCACCATTCCTGCCTCCGAAGGGGCACTTCAGGGCACCTATCTTTCGGCGACCGCGTACAAGGTCTTCGACGCGGTGGAAAGTGTCGGCTACCCCAAGGCGGGTTCTCTGCCGGCGGCAAGCGTGGCCTTCACTTATGAGGACGCGACCCTGCGGCGGGTGGCCGTCGACGGCAGTCAGGGAGTGAAGTCCAGCGCTCTGTTCAGCCTTACGGGCAAGCCGCTGCAGTACGAACTCTCGAGCGGCGGCAGCAAGAAGACCTGGGCCACCAATACCTACGAGTGGGGCACACAGCGTCTGGCCACGGCGCGGGTGGACCGGCAGGACGTGGCGGGCGTCGACCAGTACAGCAGTTACCGGTACGACGAGATGGGCAACGTGCTGTCGGTCTCGGACGTCTCCCGATCCGGAACCGACAACCAGTGCTTCAACTACGACCACCTGCGGCGACTGACCGAAGCCTGGACCCAGGGCACGAAGGACTGCGCCACCAGCCCGAGCGGCGGTGTACTGGGTGGTCCGGCTCCCTACTGGACCTCCTACACCTACGACAAGGTCGGCAACCGCAGCTCCGAAACCCTCCACGACCTCTCGGGCGACGCTGCCAAGAGCACCAGACGCAGCTATGGCTATCCCGCTCCGGGCAGTCCGCGGCCGCACGCCCTGACCTCCGTCGAGGCCACGGGGCCCAGCGGAACGGCGGAAGACACCTTCGGCTACGACGAGAGTGGCAACAACACCAGCCGAAGGCTGGGCGGCGACACCCAGACCCTCTCCTGGGATGCCGAGGGACACCTGTCGAAGGTGACCGAACCGGTCGAGGGCGGTGCCGACAAGGTCACCGAATACCTCTACGACGCCGACGGTAACCGGCTCATCGGGCGAACCCCCACCGAGACCACGCTCTACCTGGGCACCACCGAGATCACACTGCCCAAGGGCTCCTCCACGCCGCGGGCCACCCGCTACATCGACCTCGGCGACGGCCACCAGGCGGTACAGCAGGACGACGGCAGTGTGTCCTTCACACTCGCCGACCATCACGGCACGGCGCAACTCGCCATCGACGCGGCCTCGCAGAAACTCACCCAGCGACGCACTCTGCCGTTCGGTGACCTTCGTGGTGAAGAACCCGCGGTCTGGCCCGGGACCAAGGGGTTCGTCGGCGGGACCGACGACACCAAGGCCACCGGCCTCACCCATCTCGGCGCGCGCGAATACGACCCCACCACCGGCCGCTTCCTGTCGGTCGACCCGGTCATGGATCTGACCGACCCCCAGCAGATCAACGGCTACGCCTACGCCAACAACAATCCGGTCACCGGCTCCGATCCCACCGGACTCTTCTGCGACGGCTGCAGCGCCGACGGCGCCAACAACCGGTGGACCCCGAGCCACGGACCGGGCTGCACCACGGAAGGCTGTTACAACACCAGGGGCCGCATCATCTCCCGCGTCAATGACGCCCCTTCCCGAGGCCGTCCCAGTGGTGGCAGCTCCTACCACCCCGGCCGGACGATCAACATTACGCAGAAGAAGAGTGATCTGTTCCTGGAGGGCATCCGGATTCCGGGCGCTCGAGAACTGGGGAAACGCTTCCCTGGATACGAGGGTGAAGAGCAGCTCGAGAGGTGGGCTCAGCAGACCTGTTATTCGGCGCAACACAAGCCGAAGGCCTTCTGTTCGGCCGCCGAGGCGATCGGACTGGTGAACTATGACCAGGACCCGTTCGCGAGGGCGGTCACCGGGGTCGCGATCAGCCTGGCCTCCCCGGACATCGGGGCGTGGAAGAGCTGTCTGAGCGGTAAGAGCACCAAGGCCTGCGGCGAGGCCGCCCTGGATCTGCCCTGGGCGCGGGTCTTCAAGGGGGTCAAAGTCCTCAAAGCCTGCAACAGCTTCACACCAGGCACCGAAGTGCTGATGGCCGACGGCACGACGAAACCCATCGAGGACGTCGAGATCGGCGATGAGGTCGTCGCCACCGATCCCGAGACCGGCAAGACCACTACCAAGACGGTCACGGCCGAGATCAAGGGCAAGGGCCTCAAACACCTCGTCAGGATCACCCTCGACCTCGACGGCAAGAAGGGCGACAAGACCGCCTCCGTCACCGCGACCGACGGCCACCCCTTCTGGGTCCCCGCACTCCACGCCTGGATCGACGCCACCGACCTCCACCGCGGCCAGTGGCTCCGCACCTCGTCCGGCACCCACATTCAGATCACGGCGGTCAAGCGCTGGACCCAGCAGGCCACGGTCCGTAACCTCACAGTCTCGGATCTCCACACGTACTATGTGCTGGCGGGCGAGACTCCGGTACTCGTTCACAATGCAACGCCAAGCCAGAAGTGCGATCTGACGCTGGGTGCTGGTCCGAATGCTCGAGAGGGAGTGGGGCTGGAGAACGGTGACATTGAAGCGGATGGTGTTCGAGATCTGATCAATGAATCCGGAAACAAGTACGGCTGCCACACTTGCGGTGCCACGACCCCTGGCACCAAGGACGGGGATTGGATTCCCGATCATCAGCCGCCGTCTAGTCTCGTCGCTCCCGGATCTCCTCAGACGGCGTATCCTCACTGTCTGCCCTGCGCTAGGCGGCAGGGTGGGGTTGTCTCACAACTTTCACAAGGAAAGAGTAAGAAGGAATGGTAGCTAATAGCCCTGTGGTTGCATTCCTGGCAAAAATCGAGCATGGCTGTCTGATCTTGCAGGATGCGGGAAGTGACGACGACGTCAGCGACTGGGATCCGGCGTCAAGCAGCTGGTATCGAGAGGGCAGTTCACTCATCTTCGGCGTCCAGGCCAGTGTGGACGGTCCTGTCGAATGCGAGGTATGGAAGTCGACTCCGCCCGCGGTGCTTCCTGCGAACCACTTCGAGGTGTCACTCCCATGTCCGTCTGGGTGGCTTGTATTGCACGACCCGAACGAACATGCCCGATTGCAATTCTCGGGGTTCCGTGACTCTGTGATCTGTTCGGTAATGGTGGATGATCCGCAATTTCCGTCAAAGGTTCAGATCTTGCTGAGGGAGGAAGGCGAGTAGCTCCTTGAAACTCGCAGGAGCGGGCGAGGCTCCATTCGTGGGCCTCTTCTGTTTCTCGCACGTGGCGTGAGGGCGTCGTTCCGACCGGAGGATGCCGACCTTCCCGCACGATTCCGAACTGCGAAGTGAAGCCCCGTCAGGTGGGTCCTGGCGGGGCTTCTGCGGGGGGTGACGGCAGTAGTTGACGGCGACTTCAGCGGACGAGGGCTCCGCACAGTGGCGGGTCGTTGCCGTCGTCGTGGTCGGCGACGCCGGCTGGGTGAGACGATGCGCGATCCCGTTCTCCCGACAGATCCGGTCGAACAGCACCTCACCGCCCTGCCCGAACCGGTCGGTGAACTGCCCTCCGTTGTCGGTCAGCACCTCCTCCGGCACCCCGAACGTCTGCAAGGCCTGGGCGAACGCCGCGCAGACCGCCCGCCCGGTCGCCCGCTCGACCACCGACGCGATCACGCAGTACCGGGAATGGTCATCCACACCGGTCACGACCTTGACCTCGGGCAACTCACCCGTCACCGGGTCGACCAGCATCACACCGCCGACGACGTCCATCTGCCACAGCTGCATCGGCCGATCTCGCTGCCAGCGCTTGTAATCCGACCGCTTCCTCCGCCGCGCCCCCGGCTCCACCAGGCCATGCCGGACCAGGATCCGATACACGGTCATCCGCGACGGCACCGGACTCACCGCCCCGGACCGCTCCAGCACATGAGCGATCCGCCGCGGACCCCACCGCGGATGCTCAAGCCGCAGCTCGCACACCGCCGCATCCACCTCGGCAGACGCCTGATGCGGACACGACGCCGGCCTGCGCGAACGATCAGCCAACCCGGCCAGACCGGAGGCTCGCCAGGTATATAGGTCGTCTTCGGTCGCTGGGCGTTCTCAGGGGGATCGAGTCTTCCTGCGGGGATCGGCGAATGGGCTTGAAGTTGAGATGTGGGTGAACAAAGAGACACGTATGATTGAGACCGCCTACCCGGTTTGGAGGTGAGGTCGATGGATTTCGAACTGTTCTGCGACGTGGAATCTCTCGATCTCGCCAGATCAGGTTCCATTTGGGGTAACGTCTGGATCGATGTCGCCGGATGCCCCTTTCCAGAATCGAACTGGAACGACATGCCAGTCGCGTTCCTTGCGGAACTACTCGACGCCTTTGCCTTCGTCCGCCACGCTGAGGGAGGACGCAGGAGGGTAAGGTTCTTCGATGGCCCGTTCTGGATCGATCTGGTCGGTCAGGGCGGTGGCGCCGTGAGCGTTTCACTCAATGCCCACGGCGCAGGCAAGCAGGCGACGGTCAGCGCTCGCGACATGGCTCGATCGCTGGGGGCGGTTCGGATGGACTTGGTCCGCGTGTGCCTGGAGCACGGATGGGGTGAGCAGATGGACGTCCGCCGTTTGCAAGCCCAGTAACAGACGCCCGACGGGAGTCTGGAGACTTCACAACTACATATCGGAAGCCCCGCCAGGTGTGTCCTGGCGGGGCTTCCGCGCGGGGTGATGACAGTCGTAGAGGGCAACGTCAGCGGACGAGGGCGCGCAGGCTGGTGGTTCGTCGCCGTCAGCTCGGTCAGTCTTGGCTCTTCATGCCCGTCGAGCGCCGTGCAGAGGGAGCCGATGGCGTCGCGTTGGAGTGTCGTCCGACGTGGGCGTAGACGGTGGCGGTGACACGGATGTTGGCGTGGCCGAGGAGTTCTTTGATCGCCACGAGGCCGACGCCATGCTCGAGAGCCAGGGTTGCCGTCGAGCGGGGGCAGGTCATGGAAGCGGATGCGGTGCAACCGTGCGTGGTCGATTGGGCTCGGAACCGCCTCTGGTGGCTCTCTAATGGTCAGGTCTTGTGCCGGGTCTGCAACAGGGAAACTCGGATAACTGAAGGGTGTTGCCTGTGAGTGATGAACTGGACGGGGCGGACCGCAGCTCGATCCAGCGGAAGGTCCAGAGCGATGTGGCAGCGCAGGGATGGAGCTGGATCTGGGTATTCGACCCTGACGCCAAACACTCCCCCTTTGCCTACAGCATCGGGTTCGGAAGCAGTTTTGGTCATCCCGAAGTGGTCGTGGTCGGGCTGCCGGAGGAGGTGTCGGGGGACGTACTGAGGTCTGTCCAGACCGTGCTCGCCGAAGGGCGCGAGTATGGGGATGGCGACATCTCGGGTGAAATCCTTGAGGGATCTCGTGTGCAGTTCCGAGCGGTGCCTCAAGATCTGCTGGTCGCCAACCTGGTGCAGGCTTCGACGTTCTACGGGGAGACACCCTTCGGAGCCCTTCAGTTGGTCTGGCCGGACAGGGACGGTAACTTTCCCGGCGAAGAGAACGCTCCTGCCTGGCTCAGTGACCGGCAAGCCCTGTCGGCGTAGCCAAGGGTGAGGGCCTCCCACGGCGGGCGGCTGTATCAGCGATGTGCACGAGGGGCGGCGCCTGGTCGAGCGGGAGCGATCCTCATCCCTTCACCGCCCCCGACGTCAGCCCCTGCACGATATGGCGACTCGCGAAGGCGAACAGGAGCATCGTGGGGAGGATGGTGAAGACGGCCGCCGCCGACATCGAGCCCCAGTCGATGTTGAAGCTGGAGATGAAGCCGTTGAGGGCGGTGGGGACGGTTTTGTTGCTGTCGCTGTTCAGCAGGGTCACGGACAGGAAGAGTTCGTTCCAGCAGTTGACGAAGTTGAAGATGAAGGCGGCGATGATGCCCGGCTTCATCACCGGGAGCAGCACCCGGAAGAGGGCTCCGAAGCGGGAGAGGCCGTCGATCATGGCGGCCTCCTCCAGGGCGTCCGGGATGTTCTCGAAGAAGCCGCGGAGCATCACCGTGCAGAACGGGATGCACACGGCGATGTAGACGAGGATCAGCCCGAGGCGGTTGTCGACCAGTTGGAGGTCGGTCATCAGGAGGTAGAGCGGGCCCAGGGCGATGAAGGAGGGGATCATCTGGGTGACCAGGGCGGCCATCAGCAGTGCGGACTTGGTGCGGAACTCGAAGCGCGCCAGGACGTACGCGGACAGCATCGAGATGGCGGTGGCGACGGCGCCGGCGACCGTCGCGACGAGGAGGCTGTTGGTGACGTAGGTCCCGAAGTCGGCTTTGCCGAAGAGCGCGCGGTAGTTCTCCAGGGAGAGGTGCTCGGGCCAGTAGGCGATCGGGAAGGCGAAGATGTCGCCGGGGGCCTTCAGCGAGGTGATCGTGATCCAGTAGAGCGGGAACACGGTGAACACCAGCCACAGCCCCAGGAAGGCGAACCGTGCGGTCCGGCCGGCTGCGGTCGCTTTGCCGATCATCGCTTCACCCCTCGCTTCTCACGCGTGGCCAGCAGGAAGAAGACGGCGAACACCAGCAGTGTGGCGACGACGAGGAGACCGAGCGCGGAGGCCCTGCCGTAGTCGCCCTGCTGGGTGATCTTGATCATCCAGGTGGTCACGATCTGTGTCTCGTTGTTGGGCCCGCCACCGGTCATGCCGAAGATCAGGTCGGGGAAGTTGAAGATCCAGATGATCCGCAGCAGCACGGTGAGGGCGAGGGTGGTGCGGATGTAGGGGATGGTGATCTGGAAGAGGGTGCGTGTCCGGCTCGCGCCGTCCAGGGCCGCCGCCTCGTACAGCTCGTCGGGGATCGACTGCAGCGCGGCCAGGATCATGATGGCGAAGAAGGTGACGCCGTACCAGATGTTGGCGATCAGTACGGCGATCATCGCCATCTTGGGATCGGCCAGCCAGGCGATGGGTTCGTCGATGAGACCGGCCTTCTGCAGCAGGTCGTTGACGACGCCGAACTCGCTGTTGAACATCCAGCGGAACAGGATGCCGATGAGGAACCCGGAGATCGCCCAGGGGAAGAAGACCAGCGCCTGGTAGAGGCCGCGGAAGCGGAACCGGCGGCGCAGCCAGAGGGCGAGTGCGAAGCCGATCACCAGCTGGGGCACGATCGAACCGAACACCCAGAGGGCCGAGTTGCTCAGCACCGTGCCCCAGATGGGGTCGCCGAAGACATCGCCGAAGTTCTTCAGCCCCACCCAGGAGGTGTCGGTCAGATCCGCCAGCTTCCAGTTGCGGAAGGCCATCTGGCTGCCGGCGACCATCGGGTAGTAGGTGAACACCGCCACGAAGACGGCGGCCGGGGCCATGAAGGCGGCGATCAGCAGACCACGGCGGGTGGTGAACTCCGGGCGTTGACGGCCGCGTCCCGCCCCAGGGACGGGCGGGCCGCCTCTGGGGCGGGACGAGCGCTGCGACACCTTCGCGGGCATCCTCACTTCTCCCGCTGCCACTTCGCGGTCCAGTACGCGTCCCAGCCCGCCAGCAGCTCCTTGGGCGTCATCTTGCCGAGCACCATCTTCTGCACATCGGCGTCGGCCTTCTGCTCCCATTCGGTCCACCAGGCCACCCCGCGCGGCTGGCTCACATTGAGGTACGTGTCCGGGTGCTCGGTCATGGTGACGTAGGAGGACCAGGGACCCGTCTTGTAGAAGGGGTCGTCGATCGCCGTCCTGAGGATCGGGACCAGGCTGTTCTTCTTGGTGAAGGAGGTGGACGCCTTGCCCTCGGAGAGGAACTTCACCAGCTTCACCGCCGCCGCCTTGTGGTCGCTGCCGTCCGCGACCCCCCATCCGGCGGTGGCCAGCGGCTGGACGGTCTTGCCGCCGGGGCCGGCCATCAGCGGGGCGGTGTCCCACTGGTCCTTCGCGACCGACTTGGACTCCGAGACGGTGGCGATCACTTCGGGGTCCTGGAGCAGGAAGCCGGTGGAGCCGTTGGAGAACCCCTCGACCATCTCCGGATAGCCCCAGGAGACGGAGGACTTGGGGGATGCCTCCTTGAAGAGCTTCAGATACGTCTTCAGGGCGTCCTGCGCCTCGGGCGCGGAGAAGATGGTCCTGCCGCTGGCGAGTTTGTAGCCGTTGCTGGTGTCGATCTTGTCGGCGACATACGCCTCGATCACGGCGGTGGCGTTGCTGTTGGCGTTGGCCCCGCCCCGGAACGCGTAGCCGTAGCGCCGCTTCGAGGGATCGTGGATGGCGGTGGCCTGCTCCAGCAGTTCGTCCCAGGTGGTGGGAGGCTTGCTGAAGCCCGCCTCCTTGATCAGGTCGGTGCGGTAGAAGAGGCTCAGCCCGTAGAAGCCGTACGGGACGAAGTAGGTCCGGCCCTTGGTGTCCTCGGCGGCCTTGACGGCGTTCTCCGTCATGGCCTTCCAGCCCTTCCAGCCCCCCAGGCCCTTCTTCATGTCGTACAGCCACCCGTTGTTCGACCACGGGCCGACGGTGATGTCCCGCACCTCGAGGACATCGACACCGCTGCCGGACTGGAGCATCTGCCGGATCTTCTGGTCGGCCTGCTCGGTGGGCGGCGAGATCAGATTGACCTTGATCTTGGGGTTCCGCTCTTCGAAGTCGGCTATGAGCTCCTTGAGCAGGTCGCTCCGGGCCGGGTTCGTCAGGCTCTCGACCATGTTGAGGGTGACCGTTCCGCTCTCACCGGGGCTCATGGTGGAACAGCCGGTGAGGATCATTGTGGCGGCTGTGGCGAGGGCGAGAGCCGCCGTCCTTCTCTTCATCGTGCCGACCTCTTCCTGGGACTACCTGGGACTACCTGGGGTTCCTGGGACTTCCGGGGGTGAACGCCGCGTTGGCAGCGGCTTCGGGACGCAGGGGATGGGGCGCGGCGCGGAGCTACGGCGCGCGGTGGCGTGCGCGGGCCGCGGAGGCCCATGCGCCGAGGACGGGAACGCACGACTCGGCGAAGTACTCGTAGTCGGCCGCCGTGTTGTAGACATGTGCGGACAGCCGCAGGTATCCGACGCCGCCGAAGCTGGTGAAGGCCGTCTCCACGCCCAGTTCCCCGGCCACCCGGTCGCGCAGGGCGTCGGCCTCCTCGCGGGTGGCGGCCAGCCCCGGGGGCAGCCGGACCAGCCGCATACCGGGGACCGGCATTCCGACGTCGACGGCGCTGCTGTCACCGGTGATTCCGGTGAACGCGGCCCCGACGACCCGCTCGGCGTAACCGGCCAGGTCGTCCATGTAGCGGCGGGCGGTCTCCCAGCCCCAGGTGCGCTCGATGAAGCCGAGCGCCGTGGGCGCCGCGAGATAGCAGGTGGCGTCCAGCGTGCCCTGCTGGTCGAAGCGGTCGGGGTACGGATCGGTGGCGCTCCACGAGTCGATCAGCGGGTGGAGGTGCTCGCGCAGCGGTCCACGGGCGACGACCGCCGCCGTCCCGCGCGGCGCGCACCCCCACTTGTGCAGGTTGCCGACCCAGACGTCACACGCCACACCGGAGAGCGGGTCGGCGATCAGCCCAGGGGCGTGCGCACCGTCCACCAGCAGGGGGATACCGCGCCGTCGGGCCTCGGCACCGATCCGGTCCACCGGCATCCGGCGCGCGGTGACGGAGGTGATGTGGTCGACGACGATGAGGCCGGTGGCGTCGCCCACCTCGGCCATCACCGCCTCGTACGCCTGCTCCGCGTCCGCCTCCAGCGGCACCCGGGCGGTGCGCACCCGGCCGCCCCAGCGGCGGGCCAGCCGCTCGGCGCCCATGGTGACGGCCCCGTAGCCGTGATCGGTGACCACGATCTCCCCGCCGGGGCGCGGAGCGAGCGCGGCGTAGACGGTGCTGACGCCCGCGCTCGCGTTCGGCACCAGGGCCAGGTCGCCGGGGTCGACCCGCAGGAACGCCGCGAGTTCGACCCGGGTGGCGGCGACGCGCCCCGGCAGTGCGGGGAACCACACCACCGGGGAGCGGTCCATCTCCTCGCGCAGCTGGTTCTGCCGCGTCTGTGCCACCAGGGGGACCGCCCCGAACGAACCGTGATTGAGATGGCGCAGGGCGGGGTCCAGCGACCAGGCCCGTGCGGCGGGCCGGCCGTCGGCGAGCAGCAGGGGGCGCGGCGCGGTGGTGACCTCGGTCTCGCTCACATGACTCCCCATCCATGGGACCCGCCCCCTCCCCTTCAGGAGACAGCAGATCGCGACCAGGACATGTATGATGACTCAGCATGCTGGCATAGGGATTTTGCGCGAACAAGGGGCGTGCACAGGATAGTCATCAGATGAATCCCGATCGATGTAGGGAAGACATCTGATGACTCCGGCCGAGTGCTGTCGCCCGCCGCCTCGCTACAGTGCAGCGAGGCCGGTCGCGGAGCCGGTCGGTGGGGTCGGTCGACGGGGCTCGGCCCGGCAAGGAGGAGTCGGATGTCAGCAGTCGACAAGGCGTTCCACGGCCTGCGGCACATGATCGCGTCGGGGCGTCTCGGCGCGGGCGAGCGCATTCCGCCCGAGGCGGACCTCTGCGAGGAACTCGGTGTCTCCCGCGGCTCGTTGCGCGAGGCCGTGCGGATGCTCGCCGCCCTGGGAGTGGTCGAACCGCGCCACGGCTCCGGCACCTTCGTCTCCCAGCTCCGGCCGGAGGACATCATCGGCAGTCTCTCGCTGACACTGGAACTGCTGCCGCTGACGGGACTGCTGGAGGTCTATGAGATCCGGCGTGTGCTGGAGGCGCATATCGCGGCGAAGGCCGCCGCGCGGGCCACCCCGGAAGCGGTGGGGACGCTCTTCTCGCTCATCGAGGCCATGGAAGCGACCGACGACCCCACCGAGGCCTCGGAGCTGGACCACCGCTTCCACGCCGAGATCGCCAGGATCGGTGGCAACCCGACCCTGATGTCCCTGCTCGCCGTCTTCCGTGCCCGGTCCCGCAAGTACCAGGTGTTCAATCTGCCCGACGGCCCCGAACTGCGCCGCAAGAGCGACGAGGACCACCGGGTGCTGGCCCAGGCGATCGCCGACCGTGACCCCGGCGCGGCCGCGGGCGCCGCCGAGGCGCATGTGTCCCAGACGGAACGGTGGCTGCGCGCCTATATGCCGCCCATCGAGGAGAACGGCACCTCCGTCTGAGCCACCCGGCGGGCCGGGCTCCCGTTCGTCCCGCCGGTCGTGGTCACTCTCCTCCGGGGCGTGTCCGTGCCCTCCGAGAGCTAACCCCGTTTCCGCGCCGAGACCGTGACCGTGACCTCACCGGAGGCGCCGGGCCGTGTCATGACGCGCACCGTGCCCCGCTCTCCCGGCGGAACGGTCGACGGCCGGGCCTTCGCCGGGCCCCGGACCGTCACCCGCCATCCCGCGGCCGTGGCCGGAGTGGACAGTTCGCTGACGCCGGACCGCCCCGAGGGGGTGTAGACGAGCCGGAAGGTGTCCGTCGCGGGGTCGAAGTGCTGTCGGCGCACCGAGCCCGCGACGGCGGGGGCGAAGGGGCGTGCGGTGCGCCCCTTGTTGGGGAGGAAGTGGCCGTCCTCGTCCATGGCGCAGTACCCGCCGCCGTAGCACCACACATAGCCCGCCCACCCCGAGCTGTAGCGGTCCAGCGAGGCGAGGGCGTCATCGTAGAACCGCCCCATCCGGGGCAACGAGCTGTCTCTCGGGCCCCATTCACCGACGACGACCGGTATTCGCTGGGCGGCCGGATAACCGGTGACGGCGCTCTCGTAGTCCTCGAGCCAGCGCGCCGAGGGGTCGTAGTCACCGCCCGCCTCCATGGTGGCGTTGTAGAAGTGCGGTGCGTAGACCACCTTCGGGTCATCGACGCGGCCGAGGCCGGTGGGCAGCCCTTCGCCGACGATCGGGGTCGGTTCGACGAACAGCCGGCTGTGGCGGTCGACGGTGCGGATCGCGTCCGCGATCCGGTTGTACATCGGCGTCAGTTGCTCCGACTCGATGCGGTGGGCGGCCGCCGGAAGGTCCTCGCCCGGACGGAGCTGCCCCATGGGCTCGTTGATCAGGTCATACCCGAGTACGGCGGGGTGGTGGCCCAGCCGCCGGGCGAGCACCTGCCACATCCTCGCCTGGGCCCGCTGGAGGTCCCGGTCCTCGTAGAGGTGCTCGAAGGCCGCCTGGACGGCCGGTTCGAAGTACTCCGCGAACCAGTCCTCCGGATGCGGGGTGAAGGGCAGCCCATCGGTGCGGGTGGCCCACTCGGGGATCCCGCGGTGGCCGAACTCCGGCCCGAAGACGTCCTGGTGGGCGTCGATGACGACCTGGACGCGCCAGCGGTGGGCCCAGTCCAGGATCCGTTCGATCGAGCGGAGGTAGCGCCCGCTGTAGTGGCCGCGCCGGGGCTCCAGATCGTCCCAGAAGACCAGCAGGCGCGCGAAGTTGAAGCCCTGGTCGTGCAGATCGCGGAAGTGCCGCTCGGTGATGGCGCTGAGCGCGTCGGCGCCCCGGTGCGTCTTGTCCTCGACGTTCCAGCCGCGCAGGGTCAGGGTCCGTCCGCGGTCATCGGTGAGGGGCGGTGGTGCGGCCGTCGGCGGCGATGGCGCGTCCGCCCGTGCGGCGCCCGGGGAGAGCAGTGCGAGGACGGTCGCCAGGACCACTCCCGCTCGGACCGTGAACCCGCACCTGACCATGGTCCCTCCCCATCGTCACGCCGACCCCCTCTCGAACAGATGGCCACCGGGCCACGCACTGAAACGTGGCCCGGTGGCCGGGTCCGGGTGTTGGCGGGACTGAGCCCTGTCCTGGCTAGGAGGCGATGTTGATGTGCATGTTGAAGCGCACCCCGTCGATCCGCACCAGCAGATTGCCCTGCACCCCGCGCCTGTCGAGGGTGTCGCCCACATTGCCCTTGCCCAGGGCCGCCTTGTCCTGCGGCGCATGGCTCATGAAGTCGGTGAAGACACCGCCGACGGCGCGCTTGGCGGCCTTGTCCCACAGCTTCCGCAGTTCCGCGTAGCGGCTGCTGTGCATGGGGGAGCCACCGAGCCCCAGATTGACCCGCTGCCCGCCCACGTACGCCTGTGCGCACTCCTTGAGGACGTCCAGGACGATCGACCCGTTGAACACCGGGTCGCCCTCCACCGTGTCGAGCAGATCGCTTGCGTCGCCGTTCAGCCTCTCGAGCCGGACCTTCTTCGCACTCGCCTTCGCCATGTCGTCACGGTCGCCGATGATGGACTTCTGGGCTTCCTCGTAGCCCGTGTCCTTGTCGCGGGCGATCCTGATGGTCGTGGCCCACTGCTCCGGGGTGATCCATTCCGGATCGAAGTCGATGGAGTCACAGAATTCCCGCAGACTGGCGTCCGCTTCCGCGTCGGTCTTGGCGAACTTGGGCATATGTCCCCCCTTGTCGTCATTGAGTAACAAGGTCCCACGCTGCGTCACCCGTGTCACCCGGTTTGACCGATTCCGTTCTTTCGGGGGAGGCCTTCGCGCTACGCGGCCGGTCCCTCCTCCTGGGTCCGGGCCATGGCGGTGTCCGCGTGTGCGAGTGTCTCCTCGACCACGGCGCTGTCATGGGCGGTGGACACGAACCAGTTGTGCATCGGATGGATGAGGGTGCCCTGCGCCGCCATATGGACGGCGAACCGCCGCATCCAGGCGTGGTCCTCGTCCCCGTCCACGGTGGCCGTGGGAATGGCGGCCGGTCCGCTGATCCGCAGGGGAACGCCGTGGCGCTCCGCGAGCCGTACCAGGCCGGAGCCGAACGCCTCGCCCGCCTCACGCATCCGGGCGACGCCGTCCTCCTTGCGCAGGAGTTCGAGATTGGCGGCCGCCGCGGCCATGGCGGGGGAGGAGTTCCAGAACGTGCCGGCCAGGAACATCTCGTCGGCGGCGGCCCGCAGCCGCGCATGTCCGACCACCGCGGCGATGGGCCAGCCGTTGCCCAGCGCCTTGGAGAAGCACACGAGATCGGGCGAGAAGCCCAGCGCCGTATGAGAACCCCGCAGGTCCAGCCGGAAGCCGGCTCGTACGTCGTCGCTGATCAGAAGGGTGCCCCAGTGGTCGCAATGGGCGCGCAGGGCCGACAGCCAGGCGGGGTCGGGCAGTTCGGACGCACCCGGGATGGGGTGGTGGAAGGGCGTGATCATGACCGCGGCGAGCTGGTGACCCTCCGCGGCGAAGAGTGCGTCGAGTGCCCCGATGTCGTTCCACGGCAGGGTGAGCACGGCGGCGCGGTCGTCGGTGTGCCGCCCGTGCGGGGCGTTGCACCAGCCGCACCAGCCATGCGAGCCGTGGTACGCGCCGTCGACCACGGCCACCGTCCGCCGGCCGGTGTGCGCACGGGCCAGCAGCAGGGCGGTCCAGGTGGCGTCGGATCCGCTGGTGCCCCAGGTCGCCCAGTCCGCGCCGTCGACCAGGTCGACGAGGAGCTCGGCGAGTTCCACCGAGGCCGGGGTGGCGGTGGTCAGCGTGGGGCCGCCCGCGGCGCGGCGCGCGGCGGGCCCGTCGATCTCCTGGCGCCCATAGCCATTGATCATGGCGCCGTAGCCGCACAGGAAGTCGTTGTACCAGCGGCCGTCGGTGCCCAGCAGCCGGGCGCCCTCGCCGCGTTCGGCGAACGCCGGATAGGCGTCGGGGTCGTACGCGGCGGGGTACCGGTTGTGTCCCCAGACACCGCCGGGGATGACCCGGTGGGCCCGGCGCAGCAGGTCCGGTCCGTCGGTTCCGGTGGCCTGGCCGGATGTGGCCACGTTGCGGACGGGCATGTCGGGGGTGGTCATGGGTTCCTCCGTCAGTGGCTCAGGTAGGGCGCGAGACGCCGGGCGTCATCGGGGGAGGCGTGGACGAGATCCTGGGCGGTGGCCATCCGCTGGTCCGCGAAGTCGAAACCCGGGGCCACGATCTCGCTGATGAGCCCTTCCGACACGCCCTCGGGCAGGAAACTGGTCTTCCACCAGCCGCCCGGGCAGGTGAAGACCGGGACCTGGCCGCGGTCGGCGTCCCAGCCGAGCACCTGCTTCTCCAGACGTCCGTCCGGAGCGAGCATCAGATAGGTGATCGGGCCGCCGGAGTGCAGGAAGTGCGTGATGTCGGAGACATTGCCGTGCAGATGGCCCACGGGCGACCGGCAGTCCAGCAGATAGTGGATGGTGTTGGCGAACAGCCTTGTTCCGACCGGGGTCCGGACCGTGCCGGCGGATGCGTAGAGTTCGCGGAAGTAGCCGCCCTCGACATGTGCCGTCATACCGAGGAGTTCCGCCGTGGTGCCGCTCGCACGCGGCGCGCGGACATCCGCTGTCGGCGGCACCGGGTCCGGCAGCCGGGCCGGGTCCGCGGTCTGCCACTCGGCGTCACCGGGCACCGACGCCTCACTCCACAGCAGGGACTCCTCGGCCAGCGGGGCGAGGGCGTGCCAGGTGCCCGCGGGCACCGTGCACTGCGCCACCTGGCCGACGGCCGCGTCGGCGCCCAGCACCGTGGTGTCGGTCGCGCCGGGGCCGGAGGTCACGACGGCGGCCGGGGCCCCGGTGTGGAAGAACAGGACGGTGTCGGCCGTGCTCCGGCGCCAGACGGAGGCGCTGCCCGGTGTGCGCAGCAGGGTGCGGCGGCGCATCACACAGGTGCCGTCGGCGAGGGTGGTGTCGTGCCAGGGGCCGGTGAACCAGCCCTCGGGCCCGTCGCCGGTCAGTCGCAGTGCGCCGGTCAGCGCGGTGGCGGTGGCCGCCGGGAGGGCGGATGCGGGGTGCTGTGCCATGGGGGTGCTCCGAAGTCAGTACCGGTAGTGGTCGGGCTTGTACGGGCCTTCCACAGGTATGCCCTGGTGCTGGGACTGTTCCTCGGAGAGCGTGGTGAGCTCCATGCGCAGATGGCCCAGATGGAGCCGGGCGACCTTCTCGTCCAGCACCTTGGGCAGGGTGCTCACGGCGGTCGGCCGGACGGCGGTGGCCAGGTGGAGCTGGGCGAGTACCTGGTTGGTGAAGGAACTGGACATGACGAAGGACGGATGACCGGTGGCGTTGCCGAGGTTGAGCAGCCGTCCCTCGGAGAGCAGGATGACGGCGTGGCCGTCGTCGAAGACCCACTCGTCGACCTGCGGTTTGATGGGCACCCGGTGGGCGGTGCCGCATCCCTGGAGCCCGGCGACGTCGATCTCGGCGTCGAGGTGTCCCATGTTGCCGACGATGGCCTGGTGCTTCATACGGCTCATATGGCCGGCGGTGACGACCCGGGGCGCGCCGGTCGCGGTGATGACGATGTCGGCCTCCTCCAGGAACCGTTCCAGAGCGGCGACCTGATAGCCGTCCATGGCGGCCTGGAGGGCGCAGATGGGGTCGATCTCGGTGACGACGACCCGGGCGCCCTGGGCGCGCAGCGCCTCGGCACAGCCCTTGCCGACGTCTCCGTAGCCGCACACGACGGCCAGTTTGCCCGCGATGAGCGTGTCGGTGGCCCGGTTCAGCCCGTCGACGAGCGAATGGCGGCAGCCGTAGCGGTTGTCGAACTTGGACTTGGTCACCGAGTCGTTCACGCTGATCGCGGGGAACAGCAGCGCCTCGGCGTCGGCGAGTTGGTGGAGCAGCCGGGCGCCGGTGGTGGTCTCCTCGCTGACCCCGCGCACCCTGCCCGCCGTACGGCTCCAGTGGCCGGGGTCGGCCGCGCCGCGCTTCCGCACCAGCCGGGCCGCCTCGGGCGGCAGGGCCGGTACGGAGGCGGTCAGATCGCGCCCGGCCTCGTGCGCGACGCCGTGGTGGATCAGCAGCGTCATCCCGGCGCCGTCGTCCAGCAGCATGTCCGGTCCGCCGCCGTCCTCCCACGACAGTGCGCGGTCGGCGCACCACCACAGTTCCTCGCGGCTCTGGCCCTTCCAGCCGAACACCGGGACGGTGTGCGGTCCGGCGGCCAGGGCCGCCGCCGCCTCGTCCTGGGCGGAGTCCTGGTGGGAGCCCGCCCAGCGGACCCGGGCGCCCAGTGCGATCAGCGTCTCGATGAGGACGGCGGTCTGGACGGTCAGATGGAGGAAGCCCGTGACGCGGACGCCCGACAGGGGCCGCTGTGCGCCGTATTCGGCGCGCAGTGCCATCAGGCCCGGCATCTCGTGCTCGGCCAGGGAGATGGCGCGGCGGCCCGCCGCGGCGAGACCGATGTCGGCCACGGCGAAATCCTCGCGGGTGGCGGTGGCGGTGTCAGCGCTGGTGACGGTGTCAGTGGAGGAAGTCACGATGGCGGTCTGCTTTCGGGTCGGGGGCGGTTGCGGGGTACCGGCGTCGGCGCGCGAGTCAGAAGTGGTCGCTGCCTCCTGAGCGCCGCCCCCGGTTCATGAACACGTCGAACGCGACCCCGGCGGCCGCCAGCCACAGCGCCCCGCACAGCAGGGCCAGACCCGTCGCGGCGAGGACCGGGCCGGGGCCCGCACCGTCCCCGACGAGCCGGAGCGCGTGCAGGCTGTGGGTGAGGGGCAGAAGATCGGCCAGCAGCCGGACCGGGGCGGGCCAGTGGGAGACGGGTACGTTCACCCCGCACACGATCATCATGACGAGATACGCCGCGCTGGAGACGATGTTGCGCACACCGTTGGCGTTGAGGACGAGCGCCGCGAGGAACAGCCCGAAGCAATAGGTCGTCAGGGCGGTCAGTACGACCAGGAGGACGACCACCGGGATCTGGGCCGGTTGCCACGAGACACCGAACAGCGGGGCGAGACACAGGAGCGCCACGATCGAGGTTCCGCTGCCGCTGATCGGCCACTGCAGGCTCCGTCCGAAGAAGACCCAGACCGGTCGGGCCGGTGCCGCGGCCAGGAGGGGCAGGGTGCCGGAGATGCGCTCCCAGGTGGTGGAGGCGACAACCGACATGCACTCCAGGGCGCAGGTCATCAGGGAGTTGCCGAGGGCCAGATAGGCGAGGTGTTCCTCGTCGCCACCGCGTCCGAGCAGGGTGAAGAAGGTGACCTGGGCCAGCATCCGGCCGAGCCAGCCGAAGGTCCAGATCCGCCAGGTGTAGACGGCCCGCATATCGGCGAAGGCGTTGGCGGCGCTGTGGCGGATGACGAGAAGGGGTTCCACGGCTGGGCCTTTCACGTCCGGGTCAGGGTCCCGGTGCGGCGCACGCGCAGGACCACCCGGTGCAGCAGCAGCATGCCCATGCCGTACCCGGCCGCCCCGAGGGCTAGTACGGCCAGCAGGCGCAGGGCGGGACGGGAGACGGGATCGGTGGCGAGGCTGTCACGCAGCAGATCGGCGCTCCACGACAGGAACACCGTGTACGAGGCGGGCCTGAGCCACTGCGGCAGCACGCTGACGGGTACCAGCACCCCGCCGAGCAGATAGAAGGGGAAGGTGAGCGTGTTCTGCAGGGTCCGCGCGGAGGGGGTCAGCACGAACAGGGGGGACAGCAGCCCCGCGGTACCGGCCGTCGCCAGGGCGGTGGCCAGCAGGCACGCCACGGAGACGACCGGGTGGGGCAGGGCGATCCAGCGGCCGAAGAGCGCTCCGGCGACCAGCCAGGTCTCGGCGAAGGCCATGCTGCCGACGACGACCACCGAGCACATCCGGCCCAGGAAGGTCAGGGCCATCGGGGCCGGGGCCGCGATCTGCCCCTCCAGCGTGCCCAGATCGCGGTCCTCGGTCAGCGCGCTGCCGGCCACCGAGAGCGCCAGCGCCCACAGGGACATCAGCGTGGGTGCCACGACCGCGTAGGAGGTCAGTTCATGGCGTCCGGTGTAGGCGTTGATGCTGAGGAAGACGGTGGTGAGCAGCGGCGCGGTCACACAGACCAGGAAGGTGTCGGGTGACCGCCGGGACAGCCGCAGCTGGAAGAGGAACCCGTTGAGGAACAGCCTCATGGCCTCACCCGCATGCCCTGCCGGCCGATGAGACCGAGGTAGACCTCTTCCAGACCGGGCGGCGCGGTGGTCACGCGGGTGACACCGGAGGCCACGAGGAGGCGCAGGACCTCGCCCACGGTGTCGGCGTCGGCCGTGACGACGCGGATCGAGTCACCGCCCAGCGGCGTCACGGACTCGGTGCCGGGCAGCGCGCGCAGGGCGGTGACCACCTCGGGCGGGACGTCCGTGGCGTCGATCCGGTCGTGCCGGGCCAGGAGCGCGCCGACGGAGTCGGTGGTCTCGGTGGCGATGACGCGTCCGCGGTCGACGAGGGTGACACGGTCGCAGAGCGCCTCGGCCTCTCCCATGTCATGGGTGGTCAGCAGGACGGTACGGCCGTCGGTGCGCAGCTCGGTGATCATGGCACGGAAGTCATGGGCGGCCACCGGGTCCATACCGTTGGTGGGTTCGTCCAGGATGAGCACGGGCGGGTCGGTGATCAGTCCACGGGCGATGTGCACCCGCTGCTTCATCCCGCGGGACATGGTGTCGACCCGGTCGTCGGCGCGGCCGCCGAGGCCGGTGCGCTCCAGGAGGGCGTCGGTGCGGCGGCGCAGCTCCTTCCCGCCGAGGCCGTACAGGGCGCCCCAGAAGCGCAGATTCTGCCGGGGGGTGAGCCGTCCGTACAGACCGCGTTCGCCGCCGAAGACGATGCCCACGGTGCGGCGGACCACGTCCGCCTCGGTCCGTACGTCATGTCCCAGGACCTCCGCCGTGCCGCCGGTGGGCAGCAGGACGGTGCTCAGGATGCGGCACAGGGTGGTCTTGCCGGCTCCGTTCGGCCCGAGCAGGCCGTGTACCTCGCCCTCCTCGACGCGCAGATCGAAGGAGTCGAGGGCGAGGTGGTCCCGGCCGCGGTCGGTCTTGCGGCCCGCGTAGGCGCGGGTGAGTCCGCGGGTGTGGACGGCGGCGGTCATCGCCCCGCCCCAGCCGCGGTTCCGGTGGACTCGGGCGGCAGCGCGAGCCGCCAGAGCACATGGTCGGTCAGCCAGCCGCGGGAGGTGAGGGTGGAGACGACCCGCTCCCCGGGATCGGAGGTGAGGGTCGGGGAGTGGACGACATTGCCCAGCAGCGGCAGGTCACGGTCTGCGGCGTGGGCGGCCGCCACGGCGGTCAGCGCCGTGGTGGCCCGGCGCCTGAGTTCGTCCCCGGCCTCGACGAGGATGTCGAAGAGCTCGACGGTATGACGGCCCGTCACATCGTCATAGGTGTCGTCCAGCAGCGTGGCGTGGCCGATCACGGTGCCCTCGCCGACCACCACGTAACTGGCGCGTCCCGGCGCGTCCAGCAGCGAGTCGACGACGTCGGGCGGGGCGGACCGGCCGGGGCTGCCGTGGGCGTCGGCCGCGGCCGTGAGGGCGGTGGCGAGCCACCGCGCGATCAGCGGCCGGTGTTCCGCCGTGGCGGGCAGGACCGAGACCGGGGTGTCATCCGCCGCTGTGGGGCCGCCTTCCACCTGTCCCTCGTGGCGCAGATAGGTGATGAGGCGCCGCCAGGGCGCCGGGGGTGAGATGTCCCCCGGGACCCGCAGCACGATCGCCTCGGCGGCAGGGTCGGCGCGGCGCGCCAGCCGGACGAGTTCGGACCACCACGCGGGTCGCCGGACCAGTTCCGGGTCGCAGTGGGTGACGAGGAACTGGCGCTCACCGGTGACGGGTTCGTCGTAGCCGCCCGCGACGAAGGGCAGTCCCTGGTGGCGGGAGAGCAGTCCCGCCTCCTCGGCGCCGTCGAGATATGCGGGGCTGACGGTCATGCGCGCTCCGGACGGATGGTGACGACCAGGTCGTCGAGCACCTGACGGGCCGCCCCGGCGACCTGTTCGGCGGTCACCGACCGCAGGGCGGCCTCCTCGGTCTCCACGGTCCAGGCCGGGTCGGCGACGCGGTGCCGGGCCAGCAGCCGGGCGTGGTCCAGTGCGTTCTCCTGCCCGAACAGCAGGGCGCTGCGGGCCTGCCGGCGGGCGGCGTCGAGATCGACGTCGGAGGGACCGTGCGTCGCCATCTCCTCCAGCGCCCGGGTGACCGCCTCGATGACGGCCTCGCCCTTGCCGGTGTCGGCGCCGACCAGGACGCGCCAGGCGCCGGATTCGGTGTAATTGCGGTCCCACGCCTGGAAGGAGTAGGCCAGACCCTTCTCGCCGCGCAGCAGGCGGTACAGCGGGGAGGACGGACTGCCGCCGAAGAGTTCGGCGAGGATCTGGAAGCGGTGCCGCTCCGTCGCGCCGGTGACGGCGGAGCGGGCGCCGACCGCGACCCAGGTGAAGTCGTCCGCCCAGCGTGGCGCGGAGTGCCGGGGAGCGGTGTCCAGGGCTACGGCGGGCCGGGGGAGCGGCGGTGCGGCGGCACCGGTGGCCGCTTCGGCCGCGGCGGGAAGGTTCTGGGGGGTGAAGGGGGCCACGACGACGAGCGCCGCCCGGCTGGGCAGCAGCCGCTCGCGGTGTCCTTCGGTGACCGCGGTGAGGTCGAGTGCCCCGACCTGGGCCGCGGTGCCGCCGACGGGACGTCCCAGGGGATGTCCGGGGAACAGATCGGCGAGGAAGGCGTCCTGGACCACATCGACCGGGTCCGCTGCCATGGCGGCCAGTTCCTGGAGGACGACCGTCTTCTCGGCCTCCAGCACACCGGCGTCGTGTTCGGGACGGGTCACGGCCCGCAGCAGCAGGTCGAGCACGTCCTCGGTGTCCTCGGCGAGCACCTGCGCGTGGAAGAGCATCTGCTCCAGGCCGGTTTCGGCGTTCGCCCGGCCGCCGAGACGTTCCACCCGCTCGCACAGCGACTCGGCGCCGCGCAGCGGATTGGCCATCAGCAGGTGTTCCAGGACATGCGCCAGACCGCCGTGTTCCACGGGGTCGTGGCGTGCTCCGTAATCGACGGCCAGACAGATGCCCGCCGTGCGCAGTCCCGGGTCGACGACCGAGGAGATCGAGGTGTGATCGAGCATGTGTGGTGTCCTGCCTGGAGGTGCCGACCGGGCGACGGGGTGGCGGTGGGCGCCACCGACGGTGCGGTGGCGCCCACCTCTCACTGCGTGATTCAGCGCTTCTTGATCTTGTCGAGGCGCGGACGCATGGCGCTAACGTGCTGCATGTCGAATCCCCTTTCGTCAGTCGTTGGCAGCGTCTTCCCGTTGCCTTCCTCTTCGGCGTCCGGGAGATTTCCTGCCGCCGAGTGGAAATCTGCCATGCGGGCCACCCCTGATCCAGAGGTTGTCCGGTGTCCGCTCGAAGGGCAACGGCGCAACAAGGGAATGCGGCACACATGTGAATTGCGGCGCCTCAAAAAGGCGTTCCGCTCGCGTCCGGTGGTCGCGTCACCCCCTGCCCGGTCCGGTTTTTCCTTTCCCATCGGGCAACGGACAACTGTCGCCCGCGCGGAGTGGGGGCGACATCGTGGAAGGAGTCGCCGTACGTGTTCCGGCAGCCCTTCCGAACCGTGGCCGCCGGACGCGTGAGAGAAAGGCATCCGAACGTGAATCCCGACAACACTCCGCTCGACACCACCCCGGAGGGCTGCCTGTTCGTGCTGTCCGGCCCCTCGGGCACGGGCAAGACCTCGCTGGCCCAGGCGCTCATGGACTCGGACCCGGACATCGGCTACACCCGGTCGGTGACGACCCGCCGGCCGCGCAGCGCAGCCGAGCGGCTGTACGACCACGTGAGCCGTGAGACATTCCTCCGCATGATCGACGAAGGCGCCTTCGCCCAGTGGATCCACCCCTCGTTCGACGAGTTCTACGGCACGCTGCGGGGGCCGGTGGAGGCCGCCCTCGAAAAGGGGCAGGATCTCGTCTTCGACTACTCGCCGGAGGGATACCTCAACCTCAAGCGGCTCTATCCCGCCCATACGGTGGGCATCTTCGTGATGGCGCCGAGCGTGGCGGAGATGAGGACCCGGCTGAGCGGGCGGGGCAGTGAGAGCGACGAGGAACTGGTCCTGCGCAGGCGTATGGCGGAGCGTGATTTCGACTTCGTCGACCAGCACGAATACCACGTGGTCAATGACGACTTCGAGCGCACCTTGCGCCAGGTGCAGGCCATCCGGCTCGCCGAGAAGGCCCGGGTCCGGCGCCAGCACGGTCTGCTGGCGTCGTACGCGGCCCACAGACGCCCCACGCTGCTGCGGTACTACGACCCGCCGGTGGGATAGTCGGCGCCGGCCCATGGAGGAGCGGGGGGGGGGGGGGCGGGGGGCGGGGGGCCCCCCCCCCCCCCCCGGGGGGGGGGGGGGGGGGCCCCGGCGGCCCCCCCCCCCCCCCCCGCTCCTCCATGACGGCGGCCGCGGTCTCAGCCGTGGTGCTCGGAGCGGTCCCGGTGCCGCAGTTCCTCGCCCGCCTCCGCCAGCGCGGCGGCCGTCTCGCGGCGCCGTCCGCCGCCGAGGTCGTCCAGGAGACGGCGCCGTGCGGCGCGCGCCAGGGAGCCCGCGGGGGCCTCCGCCGCACTCCATCCGGCGACCCGGAGCCGGAACAGCTCCTCCTCAGGGGAGCCGGGGCGGGCATGGCCGATCGTGACCCCGAGGACATCGCGCACCAGCCGGCGGGCCTCCCGCAGCTCCGTGTCACCGGCGCCGCCGACCGCCCACACCTCCGCCAGGAGGTCACGCAGTCCGCCCTCGGCGGCGCGGTCGAGGTCGGTGAGCGCCCACCGGCGGTGGTGCCTGCGCAGCGGATGCAGATCCAGCGCGAGCCCCGCAAGACGCAAGGACGCCTCGCGGAGCGCGTCCGTGTCCTGGGGCGCGGTGCGCAACAGCTCCTCCACCCGGGCCAGTTCCGCTTCACGCAGCGCGGCCGGCACCGGCAGTCGTACGGCTGCCGCGCGCAGTTCCTCACCCACGCCGCCGCGGTCCCACAGCACCACCCCGGCCAGGGCCGCGACCGTGCCCAGCGCGGCCGGATCGGCGGGGGCCTCGGTGGCGGCGCGGCGGGCATCGGCCATGCCGATGGTCCGGACGCGGACGGGGACCCCCTCGGCCGTCGCCGTCCCCGCTCCTGTGTCCACCGGCGGTGCGGACCGGGCGGTGTCGCGGACGACGAGCAGGTCGATGCCGGACCGTGTCGAGGTGCGCCCGCGTCCGGCGGAACCGTGCAGGAACACCGCCGCCACCTCCGGGTCCTGGCGTCGACCGGCGCTGAAACGCCAGGCGATGTCGACCAGTTCACG
Source organism: Streptomyces cucumeris (assembly GCF_024295805.1). Lineage (GTDB taxonomy): Bacteria > Actinomycetota > Actinomycetes > Streptomycetales > Streptomycetaceae > Streptomyces > Streptomyces cucumeris. The sequence continues at coordinate 42,809 of NZ_JANCLX010000003.1, read as the reverse complement.
GGACCTCATGTCGTCCCAGCCGTCGCAGTGCTCCATCAGCCGACCGCCCCTGAGCGCCGCCGCCGCGTCCTGCGCCCGCAGCCCGTCGGTCACCTCCTGGACGGCCCGGCGGCGCCCGGCGAGGCTGACGAACGCCGAGCGCAGCACCCGTTCGGGATCGAGTCCGGTCTCCCGCAGCCGGCCCCCGGCCGTGGTGTCGCCGGGCCGCAGCCCGAACCAGGTGGTGGCGTCCTGGAGCGCCTCCACGGCCCCGTTGCTCAGATGGACACCGTTGTTGGTGCGGCGCACCGGCGTTCCGTCGGCGTTGCGCAGCGCCAGGGCCCCGGCCCGGGCGTCGCCCCGCAGACTGCCGGGCAGGGCGCGTTCGGGATCGGTCACACCGCAGAACTCGCGGCGCATCCGGTCCCAGGGCAGCGGTGTGCGGGAGTGTGCCTCCACCAGGATGGACAGGGCCTGGTGGGCGCTGTCGCGCAACTGGGCCAGGACGCCCGGGAGATGGGGGTTGAGCACCACGAAGGGACGTCCGCCGTGACGGCCCGGGTCCTGGAAGACATTGAGGTACAGACAGTCGCCGACACCGTTGGGGCCGTCGGGCGCACCGCTGTCCAGCCCCCACCGCAGGGTGGACCGCTCGCTCCACTCGTCGAGCAGCGCGGGCGGCACTCCCAGGTCCTCGGTGACGGCTCGCGCGGGCAGTACCGCGACGGCGTCGGCGCGCTCGCCGAAGCGCTCGGTAAACGCGGGGGTGTCGTACAGCCGCAGGAACCGCGCCCGTTCGTGCACCGACAGCTCACCGCGGTCCGCGAGATCGACATGGGGCAGGTAGTGGTGCGAGGCGAGGTCCTCGTCCCGGATCCGGGTGCCGGACAGCAGCCGGGCCCGGGTGGCCCGGTAACCGCATTCGGCCAGGCGGTCGGCGAGTGCGCGGAGCGTCTCGGGCAGTACGCGGACACCGGGTTTGAAGACGACGACGCCGTCGACGGGCACGGGGGTGACCGCCCCGGCGGACGGATGACTCCATTCGCCCGTGCGCAGCACGTCCTCGAGCCCGGGGGAGCCGCAGGCGTCGGCGTCCGGTACGCGGCGGGCGCGTCGCAGGAACTCCGAGGCGGCCCACCAGGTGGGATCGGGACCGGTGTGGTCGCGCGCGTCGAACACCGCGGTGCCGGCGGCGTCCTCCGGTGCGGCGGAGCCCTCCCCGGAGCGGGTGACGGTGACGGTGTGACCCGCGTCCGCGAGGAGCGAGACCAGCCGCCCGGTGTCGATGTCCCCCTTCACGGAGATGGCCTTCACGGAATCGGCCTTCACGGAGGCGTCGAGGGAGGGGGAGGACGGACGGACGTCGGAGACGGGGTTCATCGGGCCTTCCGGGGATCGCGTGGACCGGTTCAGCGGGCGCTGTAGGGCAGCAGCCGCCCCGCCAGCCGGGGGAATCTGCGCAAGACGTCGGTGGGGGACTCGGCCGGTCCCGCGATGGCGGTGGGGCCGAAGTGGGCCTCGCCGGTGGTCGCCGCGGGCGTCCCCGCGGGGAGACCGGCGGCACGCCACCAGCCTCCCGGCACGGTGACGGCCATGATCTGCCCGGCGCCCGGGTCCCGGCCGAGCAGGTACTCGTGCAGAGTCCCCTCCAGGGACAGCGCGACCAGTTGGAACGGCCCGCCGGCATGGAGGAGATAGGTGACGTCCGCCGCGGCCCGGTGCAGGGGGCGCACCGGAACGCGGCGGGTGAGGACCCGGGTCAGCCCGGAGGGGAACCGGCCCGCAGGACCGGTGCGCAACGGACGGTCCGGATCCGGGTCCGCGCCGGCGCCCTGACGTGGACCGTCCCCGAGAACGGGCCGCAGGGCAGGGGGGCCGGGACGGTCGTCGAACTCCCAGCCGTTCCCCCGCGCCGCGGTCTCGGTCCACAGGGCGAGACCGCCGGGGGCGGGGCTCAGGGTGTGACTGACCCGTGCCGGAAGGGCGAGTTGGGGGAGGTGGCCGGCGGCCGGATCGTCACCGAGGACCGCGAGCGCGGTACCGCGCGCAGCATCGCGCAGATGCACCTGTGTCACGGCCCCGGGGTGTGCGAAGAGCACGGTGTCCGTGGTGGCGCGGCGCCAGCGCAGCCGGGTGCCGGGACCGAGCAGCCGGGTGTGCGCGGACGAGGTCCCGGGGGCGCTCCGGGCGACCGGCGCGGACCAGCCGCCCGCTTCGTCCGGTGCCAGGCCCATCGCCGAGACGATGCCTTCCACCTGTGTGCGCATGGGCCGTCCTTTCGGGCACGAGCGGTCCGTGACCGGGAGACGGCCACAGGCGGATGTCCCGCGGCGGTCAAGTCTCATCGCGGCGCCCATGGCACTCAAGGGGATCCGGGTTTCCGCTTTCGTTGCGCAACGGGCAACGAAAAGACGGGCGGGAAACTCTTCCGATGGCCTCAACCGCGCCCATTTCACCGGGTCATTCGCTTCCCGGTGCCTCATCGAAGGGCACCGGACAACGACTTGCCGCCATTACCGGGCGCTTTCACGATGGATTTCATGACCGTCTCACCCACATCGGCATCCGATATCACGGTGCGCACGCTGTACGACATCTTCGACGTCTCGGAGGAGGAAGGGCCGGGCCGTCTGGTCTACACGGCGCGGCAGGCGCATTACACGCTCCCCTTTCTCGTGCTGTCCGCGCTCCAGCGGGAGGGTGAGCCCATGGGCCCGGCGGCCGCGGGTGAACTGGCGAGGGCCCGGCGCCGCGCCGAGCACTACCGGAACCTGGTCGCGGAGCTGCCCGGTGATCTGCCGTACACCGTGATGAAGGGGCCGGCGCTGGCCGCCGCCTACCCTCCGGGGGTGCTGCGCCCCCAGGGCGACGTCGATCTCATCGTGCCCGACGAACGCCAGCTGTGGCGTGCGGTACGGGAGTTGAGCGCACGCGGTGAGCCGGACCGGGTCTGGGTGACGGTGGTGGGACCGGAACACCATCTGCTGGTCACGCTGGTCTGGCCGCCGGAGGAGCCGCTGCTCGACCCGGAGCACCGGGTGGAGCTGTCGACGGCGGGGCTGCTGGGTGACTTCGGCGCCGTACCGGTACGGGTCCTGCCCCCCGCCGACCCCACGCTCTCCGCGTTGGTGTGTCTGGCGGAGGAGCGGCTCCAGCGGCGCTTCCACCCCCGGGACGCGCTGGACCTCTACGCGCTCGCGGGCCAGGCGGACGGACCGTCCGGGGACGAGATCGTCGACGCCGCCGCACGCATGCTGCTGGCACCGGAACTGGTGGAGCTGATCACGTACACCTCCGAGCTGCTCCCGGTGGACCGCTTCACCGGTCTTCTGCCGCGGCTGGAAGAGGCCGCCGAGGCCGAACGGGCCCGGCGGGCCGGGACGGAGCCCGGACCGGAGCCCACCGGAGTGCGGGAGACCCTGGCCGCGGGCGGCCCGGTGCACGGCATCGCGCTGGGGTCGCCCGATGAACTGCGGGGCCTGGAGACCGCGCGGGTGCACTGGTACGGGGACGAGGCGCTGCTGCTGACCCCCGTCGGCGCCTATCTGCTGGTGTGTGACGCGGTCGTGCCGCGCGAGCGGCACGCCGCAGCCCTGGCGGAACTGGACCGGCTGCGCGAGGGCGGCATTCCCGGCGGGACACGCGGACCGGTGGCGCCGACGGTCCGGACATGACCGCTCCGCTGGGGTCACGCACTGTCCCGGCCGGTCTCGACGGAGCGGACGCATTCCAGGGCGAAGGCCCGCAGGATGGAGTCGAAGGAGAACTCGCCGTCCGCGTACCGCACCATGTGCACATTGGCCAGGGACCACAGCACCCGCCTGGCCCCGGTGGCCCCGGAGCCCAGCAGGCCGGCGGCTTCCCGCACCGTGAACCCGCCGAACGCTCCGGTGCCCAGGATCCGGAAGGCCCGTGCCGCCTCCATGTCCAGTGCGCGGTAGGAGTGGCCGAGCAGCCCGCTCAGGGTGGTGGTGTCGTCCTCGGAGAGGGACAGGAAGCAGAGCAGCGCGGCGTTGTCGATGACCGCGTGCGGGGCCTCCACCGGTGGCCAGGTGTGTTCGCTGGCGGCCACCCGGATCGGCAGGGGGAGGTGGCAGCACGCCTCCACCAGGCCCCGCGCCGCCTCCTCGTCCCAGGTGTCCTCGGTGAGCGAGGCGACCAGCCGCAGGCCCTCCGCCGTGGTCATCGGGGGTACGGTGACGCGCCGCACACCGTCGCGCGCCACCAGTCCGGGCATCCGGTTGCGGCTCGTGATCAGCACCAGACAGCCGGGCTCGGCCGGCAGGAGGGGCCGGATCTGGGCGGCGTCGGCCGCGTTGTCCAGCACGATCAGCAGCCGCCGCCCGGTGAGTTCGGTGCGGAAGCGGGCGGCCAGTGCCTCGGTGTCCTCGGGCAGGGTGCCGGCCGCCGCGCCCATCGCCTGGAGGAAGCCCCGCAGCACCGTGGCGGGCGACGTGGCTTCCGGCGCCGGGCCGAAACCGTTCAGGTCGGCGAAGAGGGTGCCGTCGGGGAAGTGCCGGGCGGTGCGGTGTCCCCAGTGGACCGCCGTGGTGGTCTTGCCCGCGCCGACGGGACCATCGAGGAGGACGACCGCGCTCCGTCCGGCATGGGGATCACCGAGCAGTTCCAGTGCGGCGTCGAGCCGGTTCACCAGCTCCTCCCGCTCGATCACATCCGGTACCACACGCGGGAGTTGCGCCAGCGACGCGGTATTGCGGACCACGCGGACCGGCAGGTCGGCGGCCAGCTTGCTGAGGCACCCTCCGCCGTCCAGGACCTCGTCGCACCGCCGGGCGAGGCCGGTGGTCGGCTGTTTGTTCCCCGTCTCCACGCGGCTGAGATGACTCTTGCTGTAGTTCACCAGGCGGGCCAGGTCACCGAGCGACATCCCCCGGGCCATGCGGTGGGACCGCAGTGCGGAGCCGAAGGAGGGCGATGGGTCCGCGGAGTCAGTGGTCATGGGAACTCCCCTTGGTCGAGCGGTCTCGGTCGGCGATGTGATCCGCCGACCGTCGGAACGACGTCCTTCCAGCAGTGCGGAAAACCCCGTGGCTCGTCGTGGAACGCGTCGAGGACGGGCGGGCCGGGACGGCCGGGACATGGAGAGCCCGGCGGCGGCGCCCGTTTCCGCCGGTGCCGGTGCCGGTTCCGGTGCGCACCGTGGCACCGGAACTCCGGTCCGGCGCAGGGCCGGTGCACGGCCCGCACGCCCGCCGGACGGGCGGTGGGGGCCGTGGCCGGGAGGGTCAGCGACGGGTGCCGTGGGGGGTGCCCCGTCCGGGAACCGGCTTCCGGAACCGTTCCTCGTCCGGCGAAGGATCCCGCTCCCACGGCAGGCCCGCGGCCCGGACGAGGCGGCCCGGCTTGCGCCGGACACGCTCCGGACGGCGCGGATGACCACTGACACAGCGGCAACGCGGCCTGCGGCGCGCGGCGCGCAGTGTTCGGTGCCGTGCCTCTCGCATCGAACACTCCTTGCCGAGAGCGGGGGTGGTGCCGGGCCGGAACCCGGGGACTCAACGTCCGCAATTCAGCGTAATGACGCACCTTGCCGGAGGGTTGCAGGTCCCTTGTCTGCACCATGCCGCGGCCGCGGTGTCCCGTGTCCCACGGTCAGCCGGGGCAACGCCCTCATCTGCGCTGACCAGCACTTCCGTCATGCGAAGGCCGACCATGTCCGGGCAACGCGTGCCCGTGGTCGGTGGATTCGTGTTACATCCATCCCAGGATCTGGAGAACGGCAGACCACATGACCGCCCTCGTCCCGCACACCCCCGCCACCGGCAGCACGCCACGGGAGGTGGCCGACCGCTACGTGGCCGACGTGGCCATGGCCGATCCGCTCATCGCCCAGCGGTTCGGGCTCCCCACCTCCCGGGAGGGGTTCCCGGACTACTCACCCGACGGACTGGAGCGCTCCGCGGAACTCGACCGCGCCACGGTCCGGACGCTGGACCTCGCGGAGAGCGGCGCCGGGGACGACCCGGCCCAGCGCCGCTGTGCGCGCCTGCTGCGGGAACGGGTCTCCACCCGGCTGGCGTTGCATGACGCGGGGGAGGGGCTGCGCAGGATCGGCGCCGTGGCCTCGCCCGTACAGGCGGTGCGCGGCGCGTTCGCCCAGATGCCGACCGGGACCGACGACGACTGGGCCGCCGTCGGCACCCGGCTGCGCCATGTCGCCACGGCCCTGGAGGGCTACCGCGCCGCCCTGCGGCTCGGCGCGGAGCGGGACATGGGGGGCGGCCCCGCCCAGGTCGACACGGTGATCGGGCAGCTCACCGGCTGGACCGAGGGGGGCGGATGGCTCCAGGACCTCGCCTCCCGGGCGCCGGACCGGCTGCGCCCCGGACTCGACACCGCGGCCGCCGCCGCGGCGGCCGCGGCCGTGGACTTGCGCGACTGGCTGCGCGACGACTACGGGCCCCGTGTCCGGAACGCTCCCGACACCGTCGGCCGGGACCGCTACGCGCTGTGGGTCCGTCACTGGACCGGCAGCCGCGCCGATCTGGACGCGACCTACGCCTGGGGCTGGGAGGAGATCCGCCGTATCGAGGGCCTCATGCGCGATGCGGCCGAGGAGGTGCTGCCCGGCGCCACCCCGCGTACGGCCCTGGCGCATCTGAGCTCCCACGGTACGGCGGTGCACGGGACCGACGCGGTGCGCACCTGGCTGCAGACCCTCATGGACGAGACGATCACCGCCCTGGACGGTGTCCACTTCGACCTACCGGCCCCGCTCCGCAGGGTGGAAGCCATGATCGCCCCGGCCGGGGGCGCCGCGGCGCCCTACTACACCCCACCGTCCCTCGGGTTCAACCGGCCGGGGCGCACCTGGCTCCCGGTGGGCGGCCGGGACCGGTTCCCGGTCCATGAACTCGTGAGCACCTGGTACCACGAGGGCGTACCCGGCCACCATGTGCAGCTCGCCACCCGGGTGTTGCTGGCCGACCGGCTCTCCCTGTACCAGGCCACGCTGGGCTCGGTGAACGCCGATGCCGAGGGATGGGCGATGTACGCCGAGCGGCTGATGGACGAGCTGGGCCACTTCACCGATCCCGCGCTGCGCCTGGGTCATCTGGACGCCCAGATGATGCGGGCCGTCCGGATCGTGGTGGACATCGGACTGCACCTCGGGTCGCGCATCCCCGCGGACGCCGGATCCGGCCATGACGGGGCGCGCTGGACTCCCGCACTGGCCGCCGAGTTCCTGGCCGGACACATCGGCCGGCCGGGGGACTTCCTGGACAGCGAACTGGTCCGGTACCTCGGTCTGCCGGGCCAGGCGATCGGCTACAAACTCGGGGAACGCGCCTGGCGGGAGGGGCGGGCGCGGGCCGAACGGCGGCGGGATGGGCGGTTCGACCTGAAGGAGTGGCACACCGCGGCACTCGCCCAGGGCCCGCTGGGCCTGGACGACCTGGTGGATGAACTGGCCCGGCTGTGAACGCCCCGGCTGTGAACGGCCCGGCTGTGAACGCGCCCACCCCCGAAGGTCCGCCGGTGCCGGAGGTTCGCCGGAGGGCAGGGATTCTAGGTGTTTTGCCAGCGTTCGAGCCGTGAAAGAAGTCGCGGAGACCCGGCCGACCATGAACGGCAGATCATGTGAAGATGGTCTACACCTCACCTCTCGGCACCGGCCTTGGCACGGCTCATTCCCCGAGGCCTGGACTCGCGGTGCCCCTCAGCGGTTCGGACGGCGTCACCAGGAGGTGCACGATCCCCGTGAACCCTCATGGCCACCCCACCCGCTACGGTCTGCTCGGTCCCGTGGAGGTCCAGCGCGGTGACACCGTGCTGGACCTGGGGCCGCGTCAGCGCCGGGTGCTCCTGGTGCGGCTGCTCATCGAGGGAGGAAGACCGGTCTCCGTGGAACAGCTCTGCCAGGACCTGTGGCAGGGCGCCCAGCCCACCGGTGCCGTGTCCTCGGTGCGGGCGCACATCAGCAGACTGCGCTCGGTCCTCGAACCCGTACGGCACGGCCCGTCCCGGCTGCTGGCCAACGGCCCGACGGGGTACGTCCTGAAGGTGCCCCGCGAGGCGCTGGACACCACCTGCTTCGAGGAGTCCGTCACCCGGGCCCGTGCCGCCATGGCGCGCGGGGACCTGGCCGTCGCACGGGAGGAGATCGAGGCCGCGCTCGGCCTCTGGCGCGGGGGAACGCTCGGTGAGGCGGCCGGGTACGCCTTCGCGATCCGGGAGACGGCCCGGCTCGACCGGGCCCGCCAGGACGCCGAGGAACTGCGGGTCTCCATCCTCACCGGCGAGGGCGACGTGGCGCGTGCCATCGGCGCCGCCGAGGACCTGGTCGTCAACGCCCCGCTGCGCGAGACGTCCTGGGTGCTGCTGATGCGCGCGCTGTACAAGGCGGGACGGCCGGTGGAGGCGCTGCGGCGCTTCGAACGGTACCGCTCCATGCTGGCCGCGGAGCTCGGACTCGACCCCGGACCGGGGATGCGCGAACTGCACACCGCCATCCTGCGCCACGATGTCGCGGTCCTCGGCGACCCCCGCCCGCCCCGGGCGGTGGCGTCCCTCTCCGAGGGCCGGGCCCCGGCCCGGGGCCGGCTGGTGGGCCGGGCGGAGGAGGTGTCGCGGGTCAACGGGCTGCTGAAGGCGGCGGCCGCGGGGCACAGCGGATGGGCCGTCGTCACCGGGGAGCAGGGCTCGGGCAAGACCCGGCTGCTGGAGGAGTTCTCCGCGCTGGCCGAGGAGAACGGCTTCGCCGTGGCGCGGGCCAGTGGCGGCCAGGCGCTCAGCGAGCGCCACGGGATCTCCCTGGTCTGTCCGCTGACCCAACTCCTGGCGGCCCTGGGGCAGTGCGCCCCGGAGGCCCCCGCGGCGGCGGACCCTCCCGTGGACCAGCATCTGGCCACACTGGTGCGGGAGCTGACCCGGCGGCCCACCCTGTGCGTGATCGACGACCTGGACTGGGCGCCGCCGGACTTCCACGGTCTGCTGCGCCGGCTCGCCGCATTGCTGAGGGACGCGCCCGTCGCCGTGGTGTGTGCCCTGCGCCATGCCGAAGACCCCATGGCCAGCGGGCTGCTGGCGGAACTCGCCCGGCACGGGGCGATCCGGCTGGAGCTGGAGCCGCTGTCGGTCGCGGACGTGGCCGCCTGGCTCACGGCGGCCGGTGAGCGCGTCACCTCGCGGGAGGCCGCGGCACTGCACCGGCGGAGCGAGGGCAACCCCTTCACCCTGAAGGAGCTGGTGAAGCTGGCGCCCGAGCGGCGCCTCGGACCGGGGGCGCGGGTACCCGCGGCGGTGAGCAGCGTCGTCCATGCGCGGCTGGCCGAACTCAGTGTGCCGGCCCGGACCATGCTCGCCTACGCCGCCGCCGACGGCATCCGGATCGACGTCGAACTGCTCGCCGAGGTGCTCGGCATGGCGTGGGACCGGCTGCTGCCGCTGGTGGACTACGCCGTCACCGCCCGGGTGCTGGTCCGCGACGAGGGGCCCGGCGTCGGAGCGACGGGGAGCTATCGCTTCCCGGAGCTGGTGCGTGAGGTCGTGCTGGGCACCCTCACCCCGTCATCACGGCAGCTGTTACAGACGTCCCTCGCGTGTGCGCTCGCCCGCCGCGGGGACGAGTCCCCCGCGCGGCTGCGTACGGCGGGCGGACGGCACACACCCGAGCGGGGCCGCTGACGGCCTCGCGCCGGTGCCTCGCGTACATCTGCCTCCCCACCGGCCACCGGGCCGGTGGGGAGGCCGGACCACCACCGTTCTCGTACCGGCGGGTGTCAGCCGACGGCCTTCGCCCAGCCCCGGTCGACGATCACGCGCGCCTTCTCCAGCTGGGCGTCCGTGGGGAACAGCGGTGTGCCCTCCACCGTCGGCAGTTGCGCCGCGGCGGCCTCGTCGAGGGTGCCGTCCCTCCGCATGGCGTCCAGCAGTACCGGACGGGCGAAGCCCTTGAGCCGGAGGTTTCCGCCCTCCGGGCTGAAGAGGTACTCCTGCCACAGGCGGGCGGCCGCCGGATGCGGTGCGTTCCTGTTCACCGCGAGCGCGTAGTACTGGGCGAAACTGCCGTCGAAGGGGATCGCGACCTGCCAGTTCACGCCCTTGCGGCGGAGCTGTTCGGCGTAGGCGAGATTGAGGTAGTCCCAGTCGATGCCGATGGGGGTCTGACCGCTGGCGACAGCGGCCGAGGTGGCGTCGGCGGGGTTGAAGTTGCCCTTCTTCTTGAGTGTGGCGAAGAAGTCGAGACCGGGCTGGATATTGCCGAAGGACCCGTCGTTCGCCAAGGCGGCCGCGAACACCGCGGCGAAGCCGGTACCGGCCCGGGTGGGGTCACCGTCCAGCGAGACCTTGCCTTTGTAACGGGGTTTGAGCAGGTCGGAGAAGGTCCGGGGGCAGACCTTGAGCCGATTGGCGTTACAGCCGATGGAGATGTAGCCGCCGTAGTTGTTGACCCAGCGGGCCTTGGGGTCCTTCTGGCTGATCGGGACCGACTTGTAGGCGTCGACCTTGTAGGGCGCGAGGAGGTTCTGCCGGGCGGCGGACCGGGCGAAGGTGTTCGCCATATCGAGCACATCGGGAGCGGTGCGGCTCTTCCCGCTCTTGCGCACGGCGTCGATCTCGTCCTGGCTGGAGCCCTGCGGCTGGGCCACCGTGACCTTGATCCCGTACTTTCTCTCGAAGCCGTGGATCAGCCCGCCGTAGTTGGCCCAGTCGCGCGGAAGCGCGATCGCGTTGAGCCTGCCCTCGTCCTTCGCCGCGGCGATCAGCGCGTTCATACCGCCCATCTCGTTCGCGGAGACGGCCACCGAGGGCTTCCGGTGCGCGGGGGACGGTGATTCGTCGCAGGAGCTCAGGGCCGCCAGCAGGGTGAGGCAGCCGCAGACGGACGCGGTGCGGGCACGGGGTGAAGTCACATTGGCTCCAGGAGGCGGGATACAGGAACGAGCGCTATCACCGGTGGGCCCCTGGTGGTGGCAGGCACGTCGGGTCAGTGGAGTGAACGGTCCGCCGGCCCGGCCACCGCCGCCCTCACCACATGGTGTCGTCCACCTCACCGAGCAGGAGGTCGCCGATGCCCTCGGCCGACGGCCCGGCGCTGTTGTGGAGGGACTGTTCGGCCCAGATGACCTTGCCGGTGGGGGTGTAGCGGGTGCCCCAGCGCTCGGTGAACTGGGCCACCAGGAAGAGTCCGCGGCCGCCCTCGTCCGTGACCTTGGCCAGCCGCAGCCGGGGCGAGGTGCTGCTGCCGTCGGAGACCTCGTAGATCAGGGTGCGGTCACGGAGCAGCCGCACGGTGATGGGCTCGGTGCCGTAGCGGATGGCGTTGGTGATCAGTTCGCTGAGGATGAGTTCGGCGGTGAGGGCGATCTGCTCCAGGCCCCACTCCGTCAGCTGCCGGACGCACTCCGCGCGGACCGGGGCCACCGCCGCGGGGTCGGAGGCCACGTCCCATTCGGCGATCCGCGAACTGTCCAGCCGGTGGGTCCGGGCCACCAGCAGCGCGATGTCATCCCTGGACTGGACGGGCACCATGGCCTCGATCACCGTGGCGCAGGTGGCCTCGGGGTCGCGGTCGGGCCCGGTCAGGGCGCGGCGCAGGTCCCCGAGCCCGGCGTCCAGGTCGCGGCCCTCGATCAACCCGTCGGTGAAGAGCACCAGCCGGGACCCCTCGGGCACCGTCAGCTCCGCGCTCTCGTAGGGCAGACCGGTGCCCAGCCCCAGCGGCGGGGAGACCGGCACCGGCGGGAAGTCCACAGCCCCATCGGGGTGGACCACCGCCAGGGCCGGATGACCGGCGGTGGCGACGGCCACATGTCCGGAGGTGGGGTCGTAGATGGCGTACTGGCAGGTGGCTCCGGTGATGCCCGGCTCCTCCCCGGAGTCGGCCTCCTCGGCGTCGATCTGGGCCACCAGTTCGTCCATCCGGCCCAGCAGTTCATCCGGGGGCATGTCCAGGACCGAGAAGTTGTGCACCGCGGTGCGCAGCCGCCCCATGGTGGCCGCCGCGTGCAGACCGTGACCGACGACATCGCCGACCACCAGGGCCACCCGGGCGCTGGACAGCGGGATGACGTCGAACCAGTCACCACCGACACCGGCCCGGGCCGGGAGGTAGCGGTAGGCCACCTCGAGGGCCGACTGCTCGGGGAGCCCGCGGGGGAGCAGACTGCGCTGGAGGGCGACGGCCGTGGAGTGCTCACGGGTGTACCGGCGGGCGTTGTCGATGCACACCGCCGCGCGGGCGGCCAGCTCCTCGGCGAAGAACACGTCCTCCTCGTCGAACGGCGGGGAGGATGCGGCCCGCCAGAAGTGCGCAGTCCCGAGCAGCATCCCGCGGGCCCGCAGCGGGACCACGACCAGGGAGCGGATGCCGTAGTCCAGGACCCGCCGGGCGCGCTGCGGATCCTGGGACCGCCAGCCCTCGTCGTCGCTCAACTCGCCCACCAGGACCGCCCGGCCGCTGGCCACCCCGGTGGTGAAGGGGTGCGCCTCGGCGAACCGGATCAGTTCGCCGACGGGGTACAGGGGGTGGTCGGGTTCCAGTCCGACCGCGGCGGTGCGGCGCATCGCGGTGCTGGTACCGGACGGCTCCTCGCCGTGCAGCACCGGATCCGGGAGCTCGACGGTGGCGACGTCGGCGAACGGGGGGACCGCCACCTCGGCCAGTTCCTCACTGGTGCGGGTGACGTCCAGCGTCGTCCCGATCCGCACCCCGGCGTCATAGAGCAGTTTCAGCCGCTCGCGGGCCAGTTCGGCCCGGCCGGAGAGGGCCCGCAGCTCGGTGGTGTCGCGCAGGGTCACCGCGCTGCCGGACGCTCCCCGGGGGGCGGTGGGCCGCTTGTTGACGGCCAGCAGCCGGTCGCCCGCCAGGTGCACCTCGTCGGTGGCCGGGCGGTCGGAGGCCAGCAGTCCGGCGAGGTCCGTCCCCAGCCCGAGATCGGTGACCTGGCGCCGCTCCGCGTCCTGGGGCAGGTCCAGCAGCCGCCGGGCCTCGTCGTTGGCCAGCAGCAGCCGCCCGTCGCCGCCGACGATGAGCACCCCCTCCCGCACCGCGTGCAGCACCGCGTCATGGTGCTCATACATCCGGGTCATCTCGGCCGGGCCCAGGTCATGGGTCTGCCGCCGCAGCCGCCGGCTCACCAGACCCGATCCGGCGGCGGCGACGGCGAGAGCTCCGGTGGCGCCCGCGAACAGCAGCGGAAGCTGCCGGTCCACCCCCTCCTGCACCGTTCCGACCGTGACGGGGGCGGCGACGACGGCGACGACCGTGCCGTCCCTGTCCTTGACGGGGACGGCGGAGACCACGGAGAGGCCGAGGGACCCCTGGAAGGTCCGGGTGAAGGCCTTCCCGGAGGCCGCCTCCGCGTAGGGCCCGATGATGTGCTTGCCGATCTGCCGCCGGTCGCTGTGGGTGAGGGTGATCCCGTCCACCCGGTACACGATCAGGGCGTCGACACCGGCCGCCTTCCGGGCGGCCTCGGCGCGCGGCTGGAGCACCGCGGTCGGGTGGGAGCTGTCCAGCGCGGCCAGCATCCCCGGGGAGTTCGCGAACGCCTGGGCGGCGGCGAGCGTCCGGTGCCGGGCGTCCGTCATGCTGTCGCGCCGCACCTGCACCACCAGGGCGATCAGCGCGGCGATGACGAGCAGCACCACGACGGCCAGTTGGAGCAGGAACACCTGACCGGCCAGGCTGCGCATGCTCAGCATGGAACTCAGCCCCCTGAGCAGGCGCCCCGGTTTCCCCTGGGGCGTACTCCTGGGCGAAATTCCGCGTCGGATTCTACCCATAATTCCGGCCATAAACTATTTCTACCGCTTCGGGGGTGGATCACGGTCAGGGCCCGCTCCTGAGTGAGTGTCGGGATCCATCCCGTGCCGGACGGCGGACGGAGCGTCAGCTCCCGGCGGCTGGGATCCACGGGGTCGTGAGGTGAGATCACAGAGGGCTAGGGTGGAGGCGTGAAGTATCTGCCGGCCATCCTGAGCGAGGACCATCCGAGCCTCAGTGCCACCGAGCGTGCCTACGCCGCCATCAAGCGCCAGATCATCGAGCTGGAGCTGGAGCCGGGCGCCCATGTCACCAAGTCGGCCCTGGAGCGCCGGGCCGGTGCGAGCACGATGCCCGTGCGGGAGGCTCTGACCAGGTTGCAGCGGGACGGACTGGTGCAGGCGTTGCCGCGCTCGGGCTACCGCGTCCTCCCGGTCACCCTCAAGGGCACCCGCGATCTGTGTGCCTTCCGCCGGCTGCTGGAGGTCGAGGCCGCGGGGCTGGCGGCGGAACTCGGCTGCCCGGCGGGCGATCTCGCCCGGATGGAAGAGCTTCTGTCGGTGACGTACGAGGCGGGCGACATGGTGAGCGTCGACGCCTTCCTCCGCGCCAATCTCGAGTTCGACGCGATCATCGCCAACCGGTGCGGCAACGACATGCTGGCCCAGTCGATCGTCCGGGCCTTCGACGAGCTGGAGCGGGTCCTGCGGATCACCTTGGCGTCGCTGCCGTTCTCGGCGTCCTCCGCGCATCAGCGGCGGGAGATCCTCGAGGCCATCCGGGACCGTGATCCGGCCGCGGCCCGTGCGGCCATGCGGGCCAGGACGCAGACCTCGCAGGACCAGATCATCGACAAGCTGGTGTCGCACGCGTCGCTCGCCGAGGTCAGCATCGGCCTGAGCTGAGCCGAGGGCGCCGGAGCCATCCGGGGTCCGCCGGGGGGTTGACGGCTGTTCCTTCCGAGTGGTGAGCTGGTCTGAGATCTCAGTGAGAGTATCTGAGATCTCAAGCGCACATCACTCTGTGGAGGGAAGCTGATGACACTGGACCGGCTGCCCGCTCTCGTCCTCGCCGACCGTGTCCGCGCGGTGGCGGCAGACCGCGCGGATCTGCTCCCGTTCCGTGGTGTGCCGACGCTCCCCATGCCCCCGCATGTCGTGGACGCGGTGCGGACGGCCGCGGGGCAGGTGTTCCCCCGGCGCAGCCGCGGTTCCGGCGCGCTCCGCCGGGCGATCTCCTCCCGGCTGGAGGCCGTGCACGGGCTCGCCGTGGACCCGGAGCGCGAGCTGCTGATCACCCATGGCGCCCAGCACGGGATGAGCGTGGTCCTGCGGGCCCTGCTGTCGCCGGGGGACGAGGTCCTGGTGCCCGCGCCGAGCTACTTCTTCGACGGGATGATCCGCCTGGCGGGGGCCCGGCCGGTGTATATACGGGCCGACGAGGGCCGCGGCTGGGAGTGCGGTCCGCAAGCCGTCGAGGCCGCCGTCACCCCGGCCACCCGGGCCGTGCTGATCTGCAACCCCAACAACCCCACCGGCCATGTGCCGAGCCGTGAGCTGCTGGGCGGGCTGCTGGATGTCGCTGCCCGCCACGGGCTGACCGTCCTCTCCGACGAATGCTACGAGCGGTACGTCTGGGACGGGCCCGGCTACGTACCGCAGATGCTGCTGCGTGACCGCCACCCCGATCTGGTCACGGTCACCAGCCTCAGCAAGAACTACGCGTTCACCGGCTGGCGGGTCGGATACGTCCATGCCCCGGCCCATCTGATGGGGCCGATCCACCGTGCCTTCGAGTGGGACGCCATCAACGTCGGCGATATGGCCATGGCCGCGGCGCACGCCGTCATCACCGGACCGCAGGACTGGATCGAGCGGGAGTTCGCCACCCTGCGGGCCCGCCGGGACGTCCTCCGGGGCGGGCTGGAGCGCGCCGGACTCCCTTCGGCCCGGCCCGACGCCGGTGTCTTCGTATTCGTCGACTGTGCCCGACTCGGCCTCCGCGGGCGGGCGTTGGAGCGGTTGCTGCTGGACCACGGGGTGGCCGCCATCGCCGGAGACGCCTTCGCCGGACCGGACACCCATGTCCGCATGGTGTACGGCGGATCCGTCGCCAGTCTGGAGGAGGCGGGGCGGCGGCTCGGGGCGCTGACGCGCGGGGTCTCCCGCGCTCCCCGTAAAGATCTCAGTTGAGCCTTCTGGGATCCCCACAGCTCAGGACCCATCTCGACAGTCCAGGAACCACCTCGAAGGAGCCGAACGTGTCAGGACCCGCCAAGACCGCTCGCGACGCCGGAAGTTGGCGCGTCGCCGCCGATATCGGTGGCACTTTCACCGATGTCATCGCCCTGGGCCCGGGGGGCCGTGTGGTGCCGGTGAAGGTCCTGTCCACACCGCCGGACTTCGGCAGCGGCGTCCTCGACGGAACCGCTGCCGCGCTGTCCGCGGCGGATGCGCTCCCGCGGCAGGTCGGGGCGATGCTGCACGCCACGACCGTGGCCACCAACGCCATTCTGGAAGCGCGCGGAGCCCGGACCGCCCTGGTGACCACACGGGGATTCCGGGACGTCCTGGAACTCGGCCGACTGCGCCGTCCGCGGTTGTACGACCTGTCCTGGCAGCGGCCCACCCCGCTCGTGCCCCGGCGCCACCGCTACGAGATCGACCAGCGCATCACCGCCGACGGCCGGCTGGAACCCCCCGCGGACCCCGCGGAACTGGCCCGGGTGGCCGCCGGGATCGCGGCCGCGGACCTCGAGGCGGTGGCGGTCTGCCTGATCAACTCCTATGTCCGCCCCGAGGAGGAGCGCCGGGTCGCGGACGAGCTGCGGGCCCTGCTGCCGGGCAGGTATGTGACCGCCTCCGTGGACATCACCCCGCAGATGCAGGAGTACGAGCGCACCAGCACCGCCGTCGTCAACAGCTATGTCGGCCCCCAGGTGCACGACTACGTCACCGCGCTCGGCGAGGGACTGCGGGAGGCGGGTGTCTCCGCCCCCTTGATGATCATGCAGTCCAGCGGTGGCCTCCTCGACGCTCCCTCCGTGGTGCGGCGTCCGGTACAGATCATCGAGTCCGGGCCCGCCGCCGGTGTCATCGCCGTCCAGAAACTCGCGCGGCATATGGGACTCGCGTCGGTGGTCGCCTTCGACATGGGCGGCACCACGGCCAAGGCGTCCCTGATCGAGAACGGGGAGCCGTTCGTCGCGGGCGACTACGAGGTCGGCGGGGGGATGAACATCACCCGTGGCATGGGCAAGGGCGCCGGATACGCGCTGCGCGTGCCCTCCATCGACATCGCCGAAGTGGGCGCGGGCGGCGGCAGCGTCATCTCCACCGATGCCGCCGGATCCCTTCGTGTCGGACCGGACAGCGCCGGGTCCCGGCCCGGCCCCGCCTGCTACGGCAACGGGGGGACCAGCCCCACGCTGACCGACGCCAACGTGGTCCTGGGCTACCTCAGCCCGCAGGCCCTGGCGGGCGGACGGGTGGCGATCAGTCCGGACCTCGCCGAGAAGGCCATCGACCCGGTGGCCCGGGATCTGGGGGTCGATGTCCCGGCGGCCGCCCGTGGCGCCTATCAGGTCGCCGTGTCCAGCATGACCAAAGCGGTGAAGGCCGTCACCAGCGAACGCGGCCGCGATCCGCGGGAGGCGGTCATGGTCGCCTTCGGCGGCGCCGGACCCCTCTACGGCGCGGCGATCGCCCGGGAACTCGGCATCGACACCGTCATCGTCCCCGTGCACACCGGACTGTTCAGCAGCCTCGGGCTGCTCGTCGCCGACACCGAACGACAGGCCGTGACACCCCACCGGGCGAACCTGGAGGCACTCGGCCTGCTCACCGCGGAATTCGACCGGATGGCCCAGGAGGTCACCGGGACCCTCCTCGAGGCCGACCCCTCGGCAGAACCGGACATCCTGCGGATCCTCGATATGCGCTACCGGGGCCAGCGTTTCGAACTGTCCGTCACCGTCCCCGGCGGCCCGCTGGATCCCGGACTGATGGCAGCCGCCCGGCAGCGGTTCCACGCCGAACACCACCGTACCTACGGACGGACCGGGGCCGATGAACTCGTGGAGATCGTCAACCTGCGTGTCCGCGGACGGATACGCAACCCCGTGGGCATCGAGGCGATCCTGAGCCTGCCACCGGAGGAGACCCGCCCCGCGACCACCCGGGCGTGCCGGTTCGACCGGAGCGAGCCGACCCCGGTCATCACCCGCGCCGCGCTGTCCGCGGACCTCCGTCCGGGCCCCCTGGTCATCGAGGACATGGACGCCACCACCCTCGTACCGCCGGGGGCCACCGCCCACCTGGACCACCTGAACAACATCGTCATCGTCTGGACGACCACCGCCCCGGAGGCATCCGCATGAGCCCGCGCCCGATCAGCGACGCCGCCACGTTCGAGGTCCACCGGAACGCGGTCACCGGACTCGCGGACGAGATGGCCATCACCATCCTGCGCACCGCGCACTCCCAGATCGTCGCGTCCAGCATGGACTTCTCCGCCGCGCTGTGCGACGCCTCGGGGCGGGTGATCGCGCAGGCCAACACCTGTCCGGTGCACCTCGGTTCCCTCCCCGACGCCATGAGCGCGGTGCTGGACGCGTTCGGTGACACGGTCCGTCCGGGCGATGTGTATCTGCTCAACGACCCCGACCTGGGCGGTATGCATCTGCCCGACATCTTCGCGGTCGCGCCGGTGTTCACCCCGGCGCGGGAGCTCATCGGCTACTCGGTCACCGTGGTCAACCACGTGGACGTGGGAGGCTGGGCCGCGGGGTCCATGGCGGTGCAGTCCACCAGCATCTTCGCCGAAGGTGTGCAGATCCCGCCGTCCCGGCTGTACGAGGCGGGACGGCTCAACGAGACCTTCCTCGCACTCATCCTGCGCAACGTACGCGAACCCGCCCTGCTGCGCGGCGATCTGGAGGCACAGCTCGCCGCGTGCCACGCGGGCGGCCAGGGACTCAGGGAACTGGCCGAACGTCACGGCACCGAGGGGCTCGCCGCGCTCAACGAGGAACTCCTCGACCACTCCGAGACACTGCTGCGCGCGGCGCTCGCCGAAGCCCCCGACGGCGCCTACGCGTTCGAGGACTTCATCGACGACGACGGTATGGGCTCGCCGCCCATCCCCTTCCGCGTCACCGTCACCATCACCGGCGACACCCTGCACCTGGACTTCACCGGATCCTCCCCCCAGGTGGCCTCGGCCCTCAACGCCACCGCGTCCTTCACCCGGTCCGCCTCCTACGCCGCCCTCCAGGGCGCCCTGGGCTCCGACATCCCCGCCAACAGCGGCTTCTACCGCCCGATCGGCTTCACCATCCCCGAAGCCTCCATTCTCAACGGCAGGCGGCCCGCAGCCCGTGGCGCCCGGGGCCTGGTGGCCTACCGCATCATCGACACCGTCCTCGGAGCGCTGGCACCGGTCTTCCCCGAGCGGGTCCCCGCCGCGGGCGACGGCGGTCCCGATTCCGTGGCCATCGGTGTCACCGGCGCCGACGGAACCACCAGCGTGCTGTGGGACATCCTGTGCGGGGCCTGGGGAGCCCGGCCGGACCGTGACGGGGTGGACGGCATCAGCCCGCTCGGTGCCAACCTGGCCAACATACCGGTGGAGGAGCTCGAACAGGCCGGCCATGTGCGTATCGACGGCTACGGCTATCTGCCCGACACCGGCGGCCCCGGCCGGTGGCGCGGCGGTCTGTCCACCTTCCGCGATATGACGGTGCTCGCCCCCGCGGTCTCGGTGCAGATCCGCTCCGACCGGCGGATCCATCTGCCCTACGGACTCCGGGGCGGATCCCCGGGCACCACCTCCGCCAACATCCTCAACCCCGGTACCCGCCATGAGCAGGTGCTCCCGGCCAAGGTGGTCCGGGAGCTCGGCGCAGGCGACCGCCACCGGCACATCACCGCCGGCGGGGGAGGTCACGGCGACCCCTTCACCCGCGACCCCGGACACGTCCTGCGGGACGTCCTCGACGGAAAGGTCACCATCTCCGGCGCGATCCGCGACTACGGCGTGGTCATCACCGCCGACGGCGAGATCGACGCCGCGGAGACCCGGCGGCGCCGCGCCGCCCCGCGCCACTAGGCCGTGTCTTGTGGATCACCTCGGGCCCGCGACGCCTGGCACGGCACCTCGCTGCGTTGTCGGAGCATCCGAGTAGGCCCACTACGAGGACGCCCCTCCGCCTTGCGATCCACCGCACCAGACGCCGCGGGCTGATCCGAGCCGATCCACAAGACACGGCCTAGCGGCGAGAACGGGACACCCCGTCCCCGCGCGATTGCCCCAACCCCCCACCTCACCACCCTCGGACCCGCTCATCGAGAGGACCCCGCCATGGCCGAGGTCACCACCCCCGTACCGACCGACGACGAGATGCGCCGGGTATGGCGCAGAACAGGTCTACGCATCATCCCGCTCATCGGCCTCGCCTATGTGATGAGCTATATCGACCGTGCCAACCTCGGCTATGCGGCACAGCCGCTCAGCAAGAGCCTCGGCATGACCGCCGGACAAGCGGGCCTGGCCTCCGGCCTGTTCTTCATCGGCTATGTCCTCGTGGAGATACCGAGCAATATGATGCTGCGCCGGTTCGGGGCGCGGAAATGGATCACCCGCATCCTGGTCTCCTGGGGTCTGGTCACCATGGCGACCGGGGCCGTGCAGAACGTGGCCCAGCTCTACGCCGCCAGGATCCTGCTGGGCTTCGCGGAGGCCGGTCTCGCCGCCGGAATCCTGCTGTACCTGACCTTCTGGTTCCCCAGGAGACAGCGCGCCTGGGCCATGTCGGCCTTCTTCATCATGCTTCCGCTGTCCGGCATCATCGGCTCACCCCTCGCCGCGGCCATGCTGTCCTGGGGCCAACAGCTCACCGGGCACACCGGGTGGCGGTCTCTGTTCTTCACCGAGGGCCTGTTCACCGTGGTCTCCGGAATCGTCATCTACGCCTTCCTGCCGGACCGTCCCGCCGACGCCCGCTGGCTGACCCCCGAGGAGAAGGACGCCATCCAGCGGCGGCTCGGCCAGGAGACCGCCCGTCAGAACGCAGACGGCGCGCTCACCGGAATGCGCCAGGCGCTCTCCAGCGGACGGGTCTGGATGCTCTCCCTCGCCTTCTTCGCCATCGTCTTCGGCCTGTACCCCATCGCCTTCTTCCTGCCGACGATGATCGCCACCCTCACCGGCCACGCCTCCGCCGTCTCCGATGTCAGCAGTGTGCTGCTCGCCGGAATCCCGTCGGCGATCGCCATCCTCGCCATGCTCGGCTGGGCGAAGGTGGCGGCACGCCGGTCCGCGGTGTTCTCCACGGCGATACCGCTGGCCTTCGGTGTGGTGGGGCTGGTGCTGGCCACCTTCACCCACCACGATGTCCTGTTCATCGCCGCGTTCTGCGTCAGCGTCTCCGGGATCTTCACCGCCATGCCGCAGTTCTGGCGACTCCCTCCGCTGTGCCTGACCGGCGCCGCCGCGGCTTCGGGCATCGCATTGATCAACTCGGTGAGCAACGCCGGCGGCTTCCTCGGCCCCTATATGACCGGCGCCATCGCGGACGCGACCGGCGATTTCACCTACGCCCTCCTGGCCATCGCCCTCATCATGTCCGGGGGACTGGTGATCCTGCTGACGGCCGGGCGGAAGGCGGAAGCGTCGGCCGCCCAGGATCCACCGCCACAGCGGCGGGACCCACTGCCGCAGACCCACGACACGAAGGAGACCGCGTGACCGGACGCACCACCACCGCACTGATCGTCGGCGATATGCAGACGGGCATCCTGGAGAACTACCCCTTCACCAGGGCACCCCTGGCCCCGCTGCGGACGCTGGTACCCGCGGCGCGTGCCGCACACGATGTGCTCGTCGTGTTCATCCGCACCGAACTGCGCGCCTCGGGAATCGATGTCTCCGCGAACAACACGGTGCTCACCGCATTCCACCGGTCCGGCACGCTCTTCCACGAGGGGTCCGGGGAAACGGACGTCACACCGGACCTGGCACCGACGGCGGAGGATGTCGTCATCACCAAACGCCGCGCCAGCGCGTTCGCCGGGACCGAACTCGACCTGGTGCTGCGCGCCCAGCACATCGAATCGATCGTGCTGACCGGAGTGGCGACCAGCGCCATGGTCGCGGCCACGCTCTACGACGCCATGGACCGCGACTACCGGGTCACCGTCCTGGACGACGCCTGCGCGGACGCCGAGCGGGACGTCCATGACGTCTTCATGGAGCGGATCTTCCCCGAGCGGGGCGCGCGGGTCACGACGGCGGAGACATGGCTCGGAGAGCGGTGAATCGCCCGTTCCACACGCGGTGGTGGGGGGCCCCCCCCCCGGGGGGGGGCCCCCCCCCCCCGGGGGGGGGGGGGGGCCGGGGGGCGCGGGTCGCGTCTGCCCCGCGGCTGGGCCCCCCCCCCGCCGCGGCCCCCCCCCCCCCACCACCGCGTGTGTGGTTGCCGTCAGCCGAGCGCGCCGAGACCCGCGGCGGGCAGGTCGTCCGGCAGCAGCGTCCGCAGATCGTCCACGCTCGGCTGGGCCTTCGCCGTGAGCCGGCGGGCCTGCTGGGTGATCATGCTCTCCAGCAGCTTCCGCGCCAGCCGCGCGTTGCCGAACGACCGGTCGCGCGGGAGGGATTCCACCCGCTCGCGCAGCGCGCCGAGGGTGTCCGCCGGGCAGGAGTAGCCGGAGTCCTCCGCATGCCGCTCCAGGATGGTGAGGAGCTCATCGGTGGAGTAGTTCTCGAACTCCACGAAGCGTGAGAAGCGCGAGGCCAGACCGGGGTTGGAGTCCAGGAACCGGCGCATCTCGTCCGTGTAGCCCGCCACGATCACCACCACCTCGTCCCGGTGGTCCTCCATCAGCTTCAGCAGGGTGTCCACGGCCTCCCGGCCGAAGTCGGAGGAGGACCCCTCGGGGGTGAGGGTGTACGCCTCGTCGATGAACAGCACACCGCCCTTGGCGCTGTCGAAGACCTCCTTGGTGAGCTGCGCGGTGTGGCCCACGTAGCGGCCCACCAGATCCGCCCGGGCCACCTCGATGAGCTGGCCGCGCGGCAGCACACCCAGGGAGTGCAGGATCCCGGCGTACAGCCGGGCCACGGTGGTCTTGCCGGTTCCGGGCGGACCCGAGAACACCAGATGCTGGCTGATACGCGGCGCGGGCAGTCCGGCGGCCTCGCGCTGCCGCGCCGTGGTGAGCAGGCTCACCAGATCAGTGACCTCGCGCTTGACCGCGCCGAGGCCCACCATCGCCTCCAGCCGGGCCAGCAGTGCCTCGCGGTCCTCGCCGGGCCCCTGCTCGGCGGCGGAGTCATCGCAGATGTCCTCGGGCAGCAGCAGCGTCAGATCCCGTTCGGCGGGCTCGGACATGGTGGCGAGCCGGAACGCCTGGCGGTCGACCATCTCCTCGAAGACCCGCCGTGCAGCACGGCCGTTGCCGAACGTGGCGTCCCGGGGCATCCGCTCGAAGTGGGCGGCGAGCGCGTCCGTGGTGCCCGGCCCCAGCTCGTACTGGTGGGAGCCGCACATGCTCTCCGTGATGGTCACCAGCTCCGCCACCGAGTAGTTGGTGAACTCGATGGTGCGGGTGAAGCGGGAGGCGAGACCGGGGTTGGAGTCCAGGAAGGAGCCCATCTCCGAGGAGTATCCGGCGGCGATGACCACCACGTCCTCGCGGTGGTCCTCCATCAGCTTCAGCAGGGTGTCCACGGCCTCGCGGCCGAAGTCGTTGGAACTGCCGCCCTCGGGGGTGAGGGTGTACGCCTCGTCGATGAACAGCACACCGCCGATGGCCTCGTTGAACGCTTCGGTGGTCTTGATGGCCGTACCGCCGATGACCTGCGCCACCAGATCGGCGCGGGACACCTCGACGAGATGGCCGGAGGGCAGCACGCCGAGCTGGGCGAGGATGGAACCGTAGAGCCGGGCCACGGTGGTCTTGCCGGTGCCGGGCGGTCCTGCGAACACCAGATGGCGGCTCATGGACGGCACCGGCATGCCCAGCCGGGCGCGCCGCTGGGCGAGTTGGTTGAGGTTGACCAGGGTCCGCACCTGGTGTTTGACGCCGTCGAGGCCGATCAAGGCCTCCAGTTCCTCCAGCGGCTCCTTGGGCTCGGCGCTGCCGGAGTCCTTTGCGCCGGACGCGCCGCCGCCCCCGGCCACTTCGGCGCCCCAGACGTCCGGGGTGCCGTTGTCGGCGCTGGTGAGGTCCAGCACCTCCAGCCGCTCGCTCGCCCGGGTCTGGGTCAGCCCGGCGCCCCGGTTGTCCCGCACCGTGCAGTTGGTGACGCTGACCGGTTCGGCGCTGTCCACCCGGATGCCGTCACCGACGCTGCCGCTCACCTCGCAGCGGTTCAGTTCCGCGCGGGCCCCGGCCGCCAGGAGCACACCATGGGCTCCGGCGCCGCTGATCCGCACCCGGGCCAGGGATGCCTCCCCGCCGGAGTCGACGGCCACACCGGAGGCGCCGCAGTCCTCGATCTCCAGGTCCCGGACCGTGGCGATCCCCTCGCCGCCCACGGACACCGCGGTCTCCCCGGAGGAGCGCACCACACAGTCACCGATCTGGGTGTTGCCACCGTCGGCGATCCGGATCCCGGTGTCGGTGGCGCCTTCCACCGTGCACATCTCCAGCCGTCCGCGGCCCTCGTCACCCACCTCGACGCCGTACCTGCCGGGGGAGGAGAACCGGGCGTGCCGGATCAGCGGGTTGGCGCGCGAGCGGATCGACACGGCGCTTCCCGCGCCGCCCGACACCTCCAGCCGGTCGAACTCCGCGGTGGAGTCCTCGACGAGGAGCACCGCCGCGACCGGATCCGCGCAGTCCCGCACCACCGTGTGGAGGAAGGACGGCGAGCTGAAGTCGGCCACCCGGATCGCGGACCCCGTCGACGTGGTGAACTCGCAGTCCTCGAAGGTGCCGCGGGAGCGTTCGGAGACCACCAGACCGGAACCCTTGGTCCGGGTGGTGGTGCACCGGCGCAGCAGCGGATCGGCCCCAGCGGACAGGGCGATCCCGGGGCCGGAGGTGCCGGAGACCGCCACCTGCTCCACGGTGGGCCGGGAGCCGCTGGTCAGATAGATGCCGACGGCGCTGTCCCGGACGGTGGTGCGCACCACCCGGGTGGTGCTGTTGCCCTCGAGGGCGATCGCGGGCTTGTCGGTCCCGGAGATGTCGCAGGACTCGACGGACCCCTGTGCCTCGCCGTTGGCGAGAACACCATTGCCCCGGGCGTCCCGCATCCGGCAGTCGCGGATGGTGGAGCGCGCGTTCTCGCTGAGGACCACGGCCGAGGTGCCGAGGTTCTCCAGGACGCAGTCCTCGATGGCGCTGCCGCTCTCGGAGGTGTCCACGATGCCGGCGCCCTCGCGGTTGGTGACCCGGCAGCCGCGCATGGCCAGCGAGCCGGTGTTCCTGGCCAGCACCGCCGTCCACCCCGAGCCGATCACGGTGCAGCGCTCCATGGCGACCTGACCACGTGGCACATCGACCACGGGCACGTCCTCGCCACCGCCGCGCAGTGTCAGATCGGTGAGCATCACCGCGTCGGCCATCAACGTCAGCGCCGAGCCGCGGCGCGGACAGATCTCCACGCTGCCCGGTTCGCCCTCGGCGACGATGGTCACCCGGGTGCGGACGGTGAGGTTCTCGGGGTAGCGGCCGGGACGGACGCGGAGGACCGCCCCCGTACGTGCCGTGGCCAGCGCCTCACCGATGGTCCGGAAACCGTCCGGCTGTTCCGGGCCGACCGTAAGTACCTGCCGTGACACGCTGTGCCCTCCTGAATTCGTGATGAGCCGGACCGAGCCCGGTCCCAGGATCCCATCCCATAACATGTGCCGTATGCGATGCGACCGTTACCGCCGTGCTCTGGCGATTGCGGCGGCAGCCGCGATTCCCGCTTTGGTGCTGCCCCAGCCAGTCCACGCCGATGCCGGTGACCCGGTGAGCCTCCCACCCCTGCGCCTGCGGATGGGCGCCGACGACACGTGTGCCACCGCCTCCGCCAAGACCGCCGACACCCAGCCATGGACCCGCCAGGCGCTCCAACTCTCCCGTTCCTGGCAGCTGTCCCAGGGCACGGGGGTGACGGTGGCCGTGGTGGACACCGGCGTCGGTGAGAGCGCGCCCGCGCTGTCCGGCCGGGTCACCGCCGTGGACGATGCCGGCCAGGACTGTGTGGGCCACGGCAGTTTCGCGGCGGGCCTGATCGCGGCCGCTCCCACCGGGAAGGGCGCGGTGACCGGAGTGGCGCCGCATGCGCGCGTCCTGGCGATCCGCGGCACCGACGACCGTGGCAACCCCAGCGCCCAGCGCATCGCGGACGGCATCACCGCCGCCGTGGACCAGGGCGCTTCCGTGGTGTACGTCGGCCAGACCCTGACCACCGGAAGCAAGGAGCTGACGGAGGCGGTGGCCCACGCCACCGCCAAGGACGTGCTGGTCGTCGCCCCCGCCACACCGGACATCGCGCCCAAGGGAGCCGATGGGAAGACGGACACCCGCGCTCGCGCGTACTGGCCGGCCCGTGTCCCCCGGGTGCTGTCCGTCGTGGACTTCGGACCCGCCGGAGGCCGTCCGAAGGACGCACCCGGCGTACTCGACGCCGACCTCGCCGCGCCCGGTGACGCGGTGGTCGGTATCGGGCCCAAGGGCCGTGGCCACTTCATCGGTTCGGGTGCGTCGCTGGCCGCCGCACACGTCGCGGGGGCGGCGGCGCTGATCCGCTCCTACCACCCCGACCTCTCCGCGACGGAGGTCTCCCGCAGGCTGCTCCAGGCCGCGTACCCCGATGAGGCGCCCAGGCTGGACACCTACGCCGGGCTCACGGCGGTCCTGCCCACCGAGGCGGCCGCCGCCGAGCCCGAGCCGGGTCCGGCGCACATCCCGGCGGCGGCGTCCGCCACCCCCCGCGAGCGGGCGCTGATGATCGGTTCCGGTGGCCTGGGTCTGGTGCTGCTCGTGGGCGCGGCGATGGTGATCGTCCCCCGTGGCAAGGCCCGTGGCTGGCGCCCGGCGGACCGGACCCCGTCCGACGGGACCTGAGCACCGGCCCGGCACCCGCCCTGGCCACGGGCCCCGCACAACGCCCCGGACGCGGGGGGCGCGCCCAGCGCGTCTCCCCGCGTCCGCGGCACTCCCGCCGCTCGTCATGAGGACCGTGGCCCCGGGGCGTCCGGGCCCGCCGGGCCCCCGCCCGTGGTGTCCGGGCGGGTCGGCGGCGCGGGGGCCGGGTCCGGCTCGGTCTCGAGCAGCGCCGTCTGGATCTGCACACTCTTCCGGCGGGCGATGCGCACACCACGCCCCGGCAGCAGGTTGCGGCCCTTGACGTTGCCGAACACATAGCCCTCCGACGGCGGGCAGGACAGCAGGATCCCGGGCGTGTTGACTTCCTGGAGCCGCCGCATCAGCGGCTCGTTCAGTCCGCGCCCCGCGCCCGCGGCCGACCGCGCGACCACCAGGTGCATCCCGACCTCGTAGCCCAGCGCGAGATGGTCCATCAGTGGCGCGAACGGCTGGTTGAGCGGACCGCCGCCACCGACCATGTCGTAGTCGTCGACCAGGACGAACAGCCGTGGCCCCGTCCACCAGTCGCACAGCCGCATCCGCGCCGGGGCGATATCGGGACCCGGCACCCGGGTCCGTACGGCACGGGCCGCTCCGTCGACCAGCTCCTTGAGCGCGTCGATGGACACCGCGTGTCCCAGCCGGTACGCGTCGGGCACCGCCTCCACCAGCTCACGGCGGTAGTCCACCACCATGATGCGGGCCTCGGCGGGTGTGTAGCGCTCGGTGATGGCACGCGCCATCAGCCGCAGCAGATTGGTCTTGCCGCTCTCGGTGTCACCGACGACGATCATGTGCGGATTGGCCGCGAAGTCGTGCCAGACGGTGTCCATCCCGTCCTCCTCGATCCCCAGCGGCACCCGCAGATCGCCCTCGGCGGGCGGCAGTTCGGCCGCGGGCAGGAGGGTGGGCAGCATACGGACCGGCGGCGCGGGCTCGCCCGGCCAGGCGGCACGGGCCCGCGCCACCAGATCGGCCACGCCCTCGGACAGGTCCTCCGCGTCCGGCCGTCCGTCGATCCGCGGCAGCGCCGTCAGATAGTGCAGCTTGGAGTCCCGGGTGAGACCGCGGCCGGCGATCCGCGGCACCCCGGCCGCCTTGCGCACGTCGATGTTGGAGTCCATCGGGTCGCCCATGCGCAGTTCGAGCTGGGTGCCGGACTGGTCGCGCACCGCGGAGGACAGCTCCACCCAGCGGGCGGTGGTGACGATGAGATGGATGCCGTAGTTCAGGCCACGGGCGGCGATGGCATTGAAGGTGGCGATGTGCTGGTCGTAGTCCTGCCGGACGGTGGACCAGCCGTCGATGACCAGGAAGGCGTCGCCATGCTTCTCCTCGGGGAACTCCCCGGCCGCCCGGCGGCGCCGGAAGGTGGCCATCGAGTCGATGCCGTGGTCGAGGAAGAACCGCTCCCGGTGGGCCAGCAGCGAGGTGATCTCGGCGATCACCCGGCCGACGCGCTCCTTGTCCATCCGCGCGGCCACACCGCCGACATGAGGGAGGTCGACCAGTCCGGCCAGGGTGCCACCGCCGAAGTCGAGGCAGTAGAACTGCGCTTCGCGCGGGCTGTGGGTGAGCGCGAGGGACATGATCAGGGTGCGCAGCAGTGTGCTCTTGCCGCTCTGCGGACCACCGGCGATGGCCACATGGCCACCGGCACCGGCGAGGTCCACCAGCAGTTCGTCACGGCGCTGGTCGAAGGGACGGTCCACCACACCGACCGGCGCGGTCAGCCGGCCACGCCGCGCCGCGTCACCGACGGTCAGTCCGTGCTCGGGATGCCCGACGAGCGGCGGCAGCAACTCATCGAGGGTCGACGGCTCGTTCAACGGCGGCAGCCACACCTGGTGTGCGGGGGGCCCGGCGTCCCGCATCCGCTCCACGGCCACCGACAGCAGCGAGTCGCCCTCCTCCTCGTCCGGCTCCTCCGGCTCGTTCTCGGGCAGGTCGGGCATCTGGCGCGGTACGACCCAGCCGGCCGTCCACGGCACCACCTGGCTGGCCACCCGGGCCTGGTGCGCGGTGCCGCTGCGGCGCCGGTACGGACCGGAGACATAGGCGGCGCGGAACCGGGTCAGTGCCTCCACACCCGTCTTGATGAAACCGCTTCCGGGGCGCGGCGGCAGTTCGTAGGCGTCCGGTACGCCCAGCACTCCGCGGCTCTCCATGGCCGAGAAGGTGCGCAGACCGATCCGGTAGGACAGATGGCTCTCGAGCTGGTGCATCCGGCCCTCGTCAAGCCGCTGTGAGGCGAGCAGCAGATGGACTCCGAGGCTGCGTCCGAGCCGTCCGATCATGACGAACAGCTCCATGAACTCGCGGTGCGCGGCGAGCAGTTCGCTGAACTCGTCGACCACCACGAACAGGCTCGGCAGCGGGACCAGCGGGGTCCCGTCGGCGCGCGCCTTCTCGTATTCCAGGGCCGAGGTGTAGTTGCCTGCGGCGCGCAGCAGTTCCTGGCGTCGCATGAGTTCACCGTGGAGGGCGTCCTGCATCCGGGAGACCAGGGCCACCTCGTCGGCGAGGTTGGTGATCACCGCGGAGGTGTGCGGGAGTTCGTCGAGGCCGAGGAAGGTGGCGCCGCCCTTGAAGTCCACCAGGATGAAGTTCAGTGTCTCGGAGGAGTTGGTGAGTGCGAGCCCCAGTACCAGGGTGCGCAGCAGTTCGCTCTTGCCGGAGCCGGTCGCGCCGATGAGCATGCCGTGCGGACCGGTGCCGCCTTGTGCGGACTCCTTGATGTCCAGCTCCACCGGCGCCCCATCGGTGCCCACCGCGATCGGCACCCGCAGCCGGTCCGACCCGGTGCGGCGGGACCACAGCGAGGGCGGTTCATGCCGGTACAGATCCGCGATACCCAGCAGGGTCGTCAGCTCCGTGTCCGTCGCCAGCGGTTCGGCGCTCTCCTGCGCCACACCGATGCGGTACGGGGCCAGCCGCTTGGCCAGTGAGACGGCGGTGCCCGTGCTCAACCGGTCCGGCAGGCCGAGCGGGGTGGTCTGCTCCTTGCGCTCCCGGTCGGTGCGCACCAGCCGCATCACCTCCTCGGCCAGATCCAGCCGCAAGGTGGCCCGGCCGGGCCGCCAGGTGAGCGAACCGGCCAGGTCCAGGACGACCGCGTTGCGGAAACCCGGCCCGTCCATCCGGTGGCCACCCGGCACCGTCACGCCGTCCAGGACCACCACGGTGTACGGTTCCTCACGCCCCGGCGTCACATCGGGCTCGAACGGCGGCCGCTCGCCGAACTCCGCCCCGAGCAGATCGTCGAGCTCGTTGACCGAGGACACCACCATCCGGACCGAACCCGCGCCGTCGGACTCCTGCTGGTGGAGATTGTGCGGAAGCCACTTCGCCCATTCCCAGTCCGCGCGCCGCTCGTCGGCCGCGCACACCGCGATCCACAGATCCTCGGGCGCGTGCACCACGGCCAGTTGCGCCAGCATCGCCCGTGCCAGCGCCCGGCTGCGCTCCTCGTCCCCCCGGAACAACACCCGGGCCCAGGTGCGCAGATAGATCGCGATCGGCTGCTCGGGCACGGTGGAGTACGCCCGGATGAAGCTGCGCAGGGCATGGGCGCTCAGCGGCTCCAGGTCCTCCACCGGCTTGGTGGACAGCGGAGCCAGCCGCAGTCCCAGCTTCTGGTCGCCGACCGCCACCCGCACCTCGGCGAAGTCGTCGTCGCCGGGCCGGCGCTCCCACAGCCTGGTGGTGCCCACCAGCGACCACAGCGCGCCCGGGGCGGGATGGCGCCAGGCCAGCGCCCGCTGCTGGTCGACCACCGCGGAGCGCACCTTGCGCCGGGTCTGGCGCAGATAGCGCAGGTAGTCACGTCGCTCGCCCTTGAGCCGCTGCTTGCGCTCGCTGCCCCGGCGCGCGAACTGCCCCAGGATCATGGCGCCCGCGGACACCACCATCATGCCCAGCGCCACATACATGAACGCACCGCTCCGGGAACCCCCCGGCCTCATGTACATGAACATCATGGACACCGACATCAGCGCCATGGGCAGGTAGTTCCACACCGCCGAACTGTCCGGCGTCACCTCCGGGAGCGTGGGCGGCTCCTGGAGGCTCAGCTCGCCTTCGGGCATGTCCGGTCCGCGCCGACGCGCGGGCCTGCGGAACAGGACGGTACTCAAGTGAGCGGTCTCCTTAGGGGTGCTGCCGGGGGAGTGCACCCGGCACGGCACGCCGGGGCGGCGTTCGGGCGCTGACCTGGGTGGCAGGGCAGCGGGATACGAGTGAGCGGGCAGGCGCAGGAGACGGCAGGGCCGTGTGGGCCGGACCGGGGGCAGGAACCCCGGCCGGGGTGTGAAGAGTCTACGATCCGACTCTACGGTGCGTTGAGACGGCCGCTCCACGGTGCGTTGAAACGGCCGCGAAGCAGCAGGCGGTGCAGCAAGTAGTGTGCAACCGATCCGCGCACACGTCCAACGCAAGCCACTCCCGGAGAACCCCCGAATCTCCCGACGAAGCGTGAGTTTCCCCATGACCGACAGTGCAACGGCAGGGTTGTGCCGCATCACGGTGCGCGCGCCCGCCAAGTCCATCGACCTCGCGGTGCCCGCGGACGTACCCGTGGCAGATCTGTTGCCCACCCTGGTGAGTTACGCCGGAGACACACTCGCCGAGGAGGGCTTGGAACACGGAGGCTGGGTCCTTCAGCGGCTCGGTGGCGGGCCGTTGGAGGAGGACGCCAGTCTGGAGTCCCTCGGACTGCTCGACGGCGAGACGCTCTATCTGCGCCCCCGCGCCGACACCCTGCCCGAAGTCCTGCTGGACGACCTGGTGGACGGCATCGCCACCACCATGGCGGACCGCCCCTTCGGCTGGACGGCGCGGACCGCCCGCCGGGTGCTGCTGGCACTGCTGGTCCTCACCCTGGCCGCCGGGCTCGTCGTACTGGCCCAGCCCGGCTACTCCGGCTCGGTGCGCGCACTGGCCGCGGCCGCGGCAGGTGTGCTGCTGCTCGGCGGCGCCGGATCCGCGAGCCGAGCCGTCGGCGACGCCGAGGCGGGCGCCGCGCTGGGCTTCACCGCCGTGCCCTACTTCGCGCTGGCCGGCTGGCTGTTGCCCGGCGGGGAGCTGAGCGGCCCGCACCACTACACCACCCTGGGCGCCCGGTTGCTGGCGGCGGGAGCTGCGGGCGCCGGCGGGGCGATGCTCGCGGTCGCGGTGGTGGCCGCCTTCGCCGCGCTCTTCCTCGCCCTGGTCGCCGTCGCGGTGGCGACCGTCCTGGCCGCGGTGCTGATGATGACCTGGGACCTCGGACCGGCCCACGCGGCCGGGATCATCGCCCTGGCGGCGGTCGTCTTCGGAGCCTTCGTCCCGTCGATGTCCTTCCGGCTGTCCGGGCTGCGCATGCCACCCCTTCCCACCAACGCCCAGCAGCTCCAGGAGGGCATCGAACCGCACGCCCCGTCCGCCGTGGCCGCCCGCACCGTGGTCGCCGACGGCTGGATGACCGGTCTGTACGCGGCCACCGGCGCCATCTGCGCCGCCTGCCTGTACGGACTCGCCTACCGGCCCAGCCTGCCCAACACCCTCACCGTCGTGGCCCTGTCGCTGCTCCTGCTGCTGCACAGCCGCGGCCTCGGCAACACCCTCCAGCGGCTCTCCCTCGTGACCGCCGGGGTCTGGGGCGCCGTGCTGCTCGCCCACGACGCGGCCACCTCGGCCACCCCCGCCGGGCGACTGCTGCTGACGGCCTCGCTGCTCGCGGTCGCGGCGGCGACCGCCATCGCCTCCTGGACCGTCCCCGGCCGGCGGCTCGTGCCCTACTGGGGCCGGGCGGCCGAGCTGCTGCACTCCGCCATGGCCATCAGCCTGCTGCCCCTGTCGCTGTGGGTGCTGGGTGTGTACGGCGCGCTGCGCGCCTTCAACGGATAGTCCGGAGGACCCGTTCCGATGCAGAACAAACGCGACCAGGTCCAGGCCCATATGTTCCTGATGGGCCGACTCACCTCCAGCATGCTGCGCTCCGACCCCGACGCGCCCGAGAGCCCCCAGGGCCGCACCAACCGGGGCATCACGATCGGCATCATCATCGCCGTGCTGCTGTGTGCCGGAGCCTTTGTGCTCGGCCTGATCAAGCCCGGCCAGCAGAGCTCCTGGCGGTCCTCCGGCGACCTCATCGTCAACAAGGAGACCGGCGGCCGCTACCTCTACCTCGACGGCCGGCTGCGCCCGGTGCGCAACTACTCCTCGGCCCTGCTCCTCGGCGGCGCCGACATGGGCACCACCACCGTGAGCTCGGCCTCCCTGAAGGGCACCCCCTACGGCACTCCGATCGGCATCGAGGGCGCGCCCGATGAACTCCCGGGGCCCGACGCGCTGTCCGACGAGCCCTGGCAGGTGTGCTCCACCGCCGTCCCCGCCGTGACGAAGTCCGGCCCCCGGGCCGTCACCACGCTCGCCGTCGGCAACGAGGCCCAGGGCGACGGGCTCGGCACCGGTGAAGGTCTGCTGGTCGCGGGGCCGGAGGGCACCGACTACCTGGTGTGGCAGGGCAGCCGACTCCGCCTGGACCGCAAGTCCGGGGCCGAGGAGGCGCTCGGCTACGCGTCCACCAGGCCCGTCCCGGTCTCGGCCGCCTTCCTGAACGCACTGCCCGCGGGGCCCGATCTGGCCGCTCCGCGTACCTCCGGGCTCGGGGATGAGGGCCCCCGGATGGGCGGCCGGAGCACCACGGTCGGCCAGGTCTTCAAGCTGGCCGTACCGGGTGCCAGTACGCGTTACTACGTGCTCGGCGAGGACGGACTCAAGCCGCTCACCCCGACCGAGGTGGCCCTGCTGCTGGGCGACCCGGGCACCCGCCAGAAGGCGTACGGCGGCGCTTCCCCGGCGCCCGTGCCGCTCACCTCGGAGGCGTTGAGGGAACACCTCGCCCCCGGGGCGGGGCAGTCCAAGGGTCCGGGGGAGTCCCCGGAGAACCCGCCGAAGGCGGTGGCGGTGCCCGGCGGCCACGCCCTGTGCGCCCGGGTGACGCCGGAGGGCAAGGGAACGCGCGTCGGGGTCACCCTGCCCGCCACACCCGACCTCGGTCCGGCCGCCCAGCACGCCTCCGGAGTGGCCGCGGCGGCCTGTCTGCCGGTGGACCGGATCACCGTGCCGCCGGGCGGCGGAGCGCTGGTACGGGCCGTGGGCGCGGGTGGCGGCAAGGTCGGCAACACGGTCTACCTCGTCACCGAGACGGGGGTGAAGTACCGCCTGTCCAGTGGGGACGCGGTGGCCGCGCTGGGCTACGACAAGGTGACACCGAAGGAGCTGCCCCTGCTGATGCTGGCGATGCTCCCCTCCGGCCCTGACCTGCACCCCAAGGCCGCCGAGAGCGGCCGTGCGGATGTCACGGCGCCGCGCTGTGACGTGCGGAAGAAGGCCGGACACACAAAAAGCAATCTGACGACAAGTCAGAAGGACGGGAAGACAACCCCCGACGCCTAGCATCACCGGTCCCGGATCGAAACGACGAGAGGGACACCCGTGGCCGGTAACGGAATGCAGCAGTCGGAGGAATCCGCAACACGGAACGGCGTCCAGGCGCTGGAGATGGCGTTCAGCGGCGTCCTGAAGTGCCGCCAGGACGTGGAGAGCACCAAGAACAACCTCATGGCCCACTACAAGGGCAGTGACGGTGGCGCCTTCAAGGACCTGGTCACCTCCTGGGAGGAGAAGGCCGACGTCATCCTGACCAACGTCCAGGACATGATCGAAACGCTGAACCAGACCCTCGCCGAGCACGGCAAGCAGCAGGGTTCCTCGAACGAGGCCATCAACCAGGCCTACGCGGCGTCGGACTCCGTCTTCGACGCCCTGGCCGGCTGACCGGCACAGTCCGGACCTACACCCCTGCGCATCCGAAGCGAGACGAGGACAGGCAATGAGCGATTTCAGTGACGGCTACATCTACGTCGACTACTCGCAGATGAGCAACGCCGCTGACGACATGATCAGTCAGACCAAGGCCATCGCGACCACACTCTCCAACCTGGAGATGGAGCTCAACGAGCTCAAGAACTCGTGGATCGGTGATGACAAGGACGTCTACACCCAGAAGCAGCAGGCGTGGGACAACGCGGTCAAGGCCATGGAGGACCTGCTGACCAAGCACTCCACCCTGCTGACCTCGGTCTCCGAGAACTACCAGTACAGCGAGAAGTCACTGACCGAGATGTGGGGCTCGGTGAAGATCGGCCGCTGACGCCGGTCGGCGCGGCCGAGGCCCCCGAAGGAAGCGAAGGAAAGGACACGTCGTGGCCAAGGAAGACCCGAACTCCCATACCAAGAAGCTGTCCATGGACAAGGCGGGGCTCCAGTCGTTCCTGGACGACCGTGTCCTGCCCTTCAAGGACGAGATCCGCAAGATCGGCCTGGACGACGTCAGCAACGGGCCGACGATGGCCACGCTGATCGGTGACGCAGACATCACCGAGGAGGGCTTCGACTCCTATGACACCGGCAAGCCG
The DNA here is from genome assembly GCF_024295805.1 of Streptomyces cucumeris. Taxonomy (GTDB): domain Bacteria; phylum Actinomycetota; class Actinomycetes; order Streptomycetales; family Streptomycetaceae; genus Streptomyces; species Streptomyces cucumeris. The sequence continues at coordinate 7,551 of NZ_JANCLX010000003.1, read as the reverse complement.
CTGGGCATCGGGTTCATGCTGCAGGCGGCCAACCTCGGCGGCAAGGGCGAGCAGCTCAACAAGGCCGTCGGCAAGACCGCCACTGATCTGACGACCCTCTACGAGGAGCAGACCAAGCTCTTCAAGGACATCGAGGACAACCTGCGGGACACCATCGACACTCTCTTCAAGGCGCAGAGCGACAACCTGCTGTCGATAGACGGCCAGGAGTTCCTGGACGTGTTCGAGGACGTCGATGAGGACCTCCAGGGCGGCGGCAAGGGTGGCGGGGGCGGGGACGACAACGACGACGATTGACCGAGTAACCGCCCCCGTACCGCTCTGACCCCCATCGTCCAGCCTCCGGAGAAGTCACGTCGTGTCCGATGAGTCCAAGCGGGTCTTCCCCGCTCATTCCACCGACGACTACTGGCACCTCGCCGTCAAGGTGCTGACCGGGTATGAGGCGCCACTACGGCAGGACCTCTTCGGTGACCTCCTCGGGAACGACAAGATTCCGCTGATGCGGGTGGAGTTCTCGGACCATGACGGAGAGCCGTCCAACGCCACGCTCGACGCGGTCAACGACATGGAGTGGCGTACCGAGAACTCCGGGTGGCGCATCGAGAACACCGACTTCGTGGTGCCCTTCTACTCAGGGAAGCACGGCTCGATCGGGGACGCCGCGGTGGGCACCAAGGTCAAGATGAAGAAGGCCCGTGTCACCCTGCTGGGCACCGCGGGTACCGACTCACCCCCGGCGGGCGGTGTGGTCGTGGGCGGTGATTTCAAGAGCAAGCTGGGCAAGGACTTCCAGGGTCAGAGCAAGGACACGGTCTGGAGCAACAAGGCCCTGTCGCAGTACAGCTACGGCACCGGAAGGGCGCTGGACTGGCTGCTGAAGCACGGCAGCACCATCGATTTCGATTGGAACGATCTCCGGGTCGAGAACAAGAACGCCGTGAACCTGGAGTCGTTCAAGGATGCGGCCGAGGCCTATGACCGGGCCGCTCAGTTCTTCGCCCACCGGTACAAGGACCTCCAGGACTGGGAGTTCGACCTCGGCAAGGAGGAAGCCTCCTGGAAGGGCCAGGCCGCGGGGGTCTTCAGGGACATGATCCATGGCCTGGCCCGCAACTATGAGTCGTACAGTGAGCAGTTCCCCGTTTCCGGGAGCCTCCACTCGAAGTACGGCAACGACCTGCGGAAGTTCCGGACGGACATCGAGACGGCCGTACGCAAGCTGCAGGCCAAGTGGGACACCTGGCAGCGGCTCACCGGGAACCCGCTGCGCTGGCTGCACGACATCCTGCTCGAAGTCACGGACGACGTGTGGGACAACAACATCAAGAAGGTTCGCTACAAGATCAGCAGCACCTATCACGGCGTGGGAACCAGGGGAGACCACAAGGTCAAATTTGATGGCTTCTACGGCGGATCCCGGAAGTACGGGCCGCTGGAGGACAAGGAGACCTGGAAGAAGATCGGCGAGGAGGCCATCAAGCGCTGGCAGCAGAGCGTCATCGATGTCCTGGGCACGGCAGGCAAACAGGCCCTCATCGACGTTCAGAACTCCTTCAACGACCAGAAGTTCCCGAAGAAGATCGACACCGCTACCACCAGCCTGAGCGAGCAGTTCGCCAAGGATCAGGCCGCGCACGACAGGGCCGAACAGAAGAAGAAGGAGGAAGCGGCGGAGAAGAGGGCCGCAGACGCGGAGAAGAAGGCCGAGCAGCGGCAGGAAGAGGCCGACCGCAAGGCGGAGGAGAGGCAGAAGGAGCAGGACAGGAAGCAGGAGGAGGCCGAGAAGAGGGCGGAGCAGAAGCAGGCGGAGCAGGAGGCCAAGCAGGAACAGAAGGAGAAGGAAGCCGAAGAGAAGCAGGCGCAGAAGGAGAAGGAGGCGGAGCAGAAGCAGGCCGAGCAGGAGGCCAAGCAGGAACAGAAGGAGAAGGAAGCCGAAGAGAAGCAGGCGGAGCAGGAGAAGAAGGCCGAGCAGAAGGAACAGGAGCAGGAGTCCAAGCAGGCGGAGAAGGAGCAGGAGGCGGAGCAGAAGCAGGCGGAGCAGGAGGCCAAGCAGGAACAGAAGGAGAAGGAAGCCGAGCAGAAGCAGGCCGAACAGGAGAAGAAGGCCGAGCAGCGGCAGCAGGAGCAGGAACAACAGCAGGTTATTGCGACTAATACGGCGCGAGCCGAGCGCGAGCAGCAGAAGAAGGAACAGCAACGCAAGGAAGCCGAGCAGGAGGCCAAGCAGGAACAGAAGGAGCAGGAGGCAGAGCAGAAGCAGGCCGAGCAGGAGAAGAAGGCCGAGCAGAAGGAACAGGAAGCCGAGAAGAAGCAGGAGGAGAAGGAGAAGGAGGCCGAACAGCAGCGGATCAAGACCGAGAGCGAGTACGAGGCCAAGCAGGCCGAGCAGGAGGCCAAGCAGGCGGAGAAGGAGAAGGAGGCGGAGCAGAAGCAGGCCGAGCAGGAGGCCAAGCAGGAGCAGAAGGAGCAGGAGGCAGAGCAGAAGCAGGCGGAGCAGGAGAAGAAGGCCGAGAAGCTGCAGCAGGAGCAGGAGGCCAAGCAGGAACAGAAGGAGCAGGAGGCAGAGCAGAAGCAGGCGGAGCAGGAGAAGAAGGCCGAGAAGCTCCAGCAGGAGCAGGAAGCCAAGCAGGAGCAGAAGGAGAAGGAGGCGGAGCAGAAGCAGGCTGAGCAGGAGGCCAAGCAGGAACAGAAAGAGCAGGAAGCCGAGAAGCGCCAGCAGCAGTTGGAAGCCGAGCAGGAACAGAAGCAGAAGGAAGCCGAGGAGCGTTACAACAAGCAGGCCGGCGAACTCGGACTCGGCGGCGGACGCGGGCTCGGCGACCTCGGTCCGGACTCCGGACTCCCCGGCGAGAACGGCGCCACGACCACCCTCAACTCCGACGGGTCGGTCACCCTGGACTCCCCCGACGGCAGCTCCCGGACCATCGATTTGCCCAGCGGCGACGTCTCGACGACCCTGCCCGACGGTTCCCATATCTCCGACTCGCTGAGCCCCGGACACTCGATCACCAACGGCGACGGCTCCGTCACCACCATGAACCGTGACGGCACCCTCACCACCGAATTCCCCGACGGCAGCCGCAGCGTCCTGGACCCGGACAAGGGGACGCTCACCAACCACCAGCCCGATGGCACGACCGTCACCACCCCCATCGAACGCGGTCAGACACTCCCCAGTGAGCTCGGTGGCGCATCCCTCCCCGGCGGCTCACACGGCGGCTCGGTCTACTCGCCCTCGTACGACGGCGAGGGCTACGAGGAGGAGCTGTACGACCAGCTCTCCAACTCGGACGACGGCCAGCGCGGACTCGGCTCCGGCAACGGGCCGGGCGGCGGTATGCCGATGCTGCCCCCCGGCACCCGCATCAACGGTATGACCACCGGCGGCGGTGCGAACGAGAGCGAGCGCGTCCGCGGTGTCATGGACGACGGGCAGCCCATCACCCGGCGCGTTCCCAGCCAGGCACGGGGTGGCTACCAGCAGGAGGAGGTGCCCGTCGCGACCCGGGGCGGTACCTCCACCATGTCCGGTGGTATGCCCTTCATGCCGCCCGGTGGCGGAATGGGCGGGGGCGGTCAGCAGACGGAGTCGGCCGACCGTGAACGCGCCTCCTGGATGGAGGAGGACGAGGACGTCTGGGGTACCGACGAGGGCGGCGCGCCCGCGGTGATCGGACGTTGAGCACGGTGAGCGGAGCGAGGGAAGGACGGTCGTGAGCGAATCGATCAAGGACCGGCTGGCCAAGGCCGTGGCCCAGCTGGAAGAGACCAAGAAGGCCGTGGCGCATGCGCAGGAGCAGCTGAGCACCGCGTCGGTCACCGTGCGATCCCGCGACCGAAGCGTGGAGGTCACCGTCAACGCACAGGGGCAGCTCAGCGAGGTGAAGTTCCTCGACGGCAAGTACCGGTCCCTGGGCGCATCGCAGCTTTCGGCGTCCGTGATGGAGGCGGCCCGGCAGGCACAGGCACAGATGGCGCAGACGGTGCTGGACACCTTCCGGCCACTGTCCGAGACCGCGGGGGCCAGGCCCCATATCGAGGGCTCCGGTGTCGACTGGGACCAGATCTTCGGGCCGCTCACGGACACGGTGGCCCGTGGCGCGAGCGCTCGCGGCGGGGCCAGTGACGGGCTGCGTGACGAGATCCATGAAGACGGCGAGAAGAGGTAGCGCAATGAGTTTCGGATACGACGACAAGTTCGAGGCCGACCCCGGTCGGCTCCAGAGCTTCCTCGACGAGAACGAGCGGGTCGCCAAGTCGGTCCGCTCCATGGGCCATGACTTCGTGGCGGACCTCGAGCCGTACTCGAACTGGTACGGGATCGACGATGAATTCGCGAAGGAGGCGGGCCCTCAGTACCGCAAGGACGTCGACTCCGTGCGGGCGACCTTCACGGCCATCGGTGCGGCCGTCGCCGGTATCAGCGGCGGACGGCTCCAGGAGATCATGGGCATCAAGAAGGCCCAGAACTTCGCCATGGACAACATGCAGGAGGCCAAGGCGGCGACGCACAACGTCGGTGAGAGTGGTAGCGGAAAGCACTGAGCGTGATCCCGGACAGCATTGAGTTCAACGACGATGAGCGAAGGCTCCTCGTCGCCCTGCTGGGCCAGATGCCGCTCCAGGCGTCGTCGGACTTGGCGTTCAGCAGCAGCAACCCCTTCGAAGACTGGGCCGACCGTGTGGTGGCGCTGCGCGACACCCTCACGGACCTGGTGAACAAAGTCGATGGGGCGCTGCCGCCTGCCGTCGCCCGGCAGTACAAAGAGGCGATGGCGCCGCTGATCGGCGGCAACGGCTCGGATCCGCTGTCCGAACTCGCCCAGCAGCTCAGAGGGCAGCTCGCAAAAAACCAAATACAGCACTCCAGAAACATCATGGAGTCGAAGTTCGAGATCATCGCCGAGATCATCCTGCTGATGACTCAGCTCGCCATCATCGCGGCGCTGTCCTTCTTCACCGGTGGGCTGTCCTTCAGCGAGGGCGCCGCGGCCAAGGCCCGGAGCACCGTCGCGATCCTGATGACGCTCGACCGGCTGCTGCGCTCCACGCATCTGCTGCCGTCCTTCAGCGAGGCCCTGGAGGAGGCGTTCACCACCTTCGCGGTGCGGCTGGCGATGCTGACCCTGAACGACGGCGACCGGCGCCCCGACGGCATCGACTGGGGCAACATCGGCAAGTCGGCGGCCTTCGGCGCCCTGGCCGGCTTCTTCGCCAGCGGGCTCTCCCAGTTCATCGGCAACATCTTCAAGCACCAGTTCAAGAACTTCGGTGACAACAAGTGGGCGAAGTTCGGGGGAGAGATCTTCCGGGCATTCGCCAGTGAGGGACCCGGTGAGTCCGCCGCCGAGGTGCTGATCAACGGTGCCTTCGAGGGCAAGTGGAAGTTCGACCCGATGACCCTGTGGGGCGGCGGCGTCAGCGCCGTCTCCGAACTCCTCATCGAGACCGCCATCGAGAACATCGCCAAGGACCTGAACAACAAGTTCTTCGGTGGCAGGAACATCTTCACCACGCACAACCCGCTGCCCGGGCCGGAGTCCGTGCTCGGCGGCGGTTCCGGTCACGGTGGCTCCAAGACGTCCACCCCGCCCGCCGCCGTTCCGACCCCGCACGAACCGCCGCCGGTCACCACCACCCCGACGGTCACACCACCCACGACCGTCACCCCGCCGGTCACGGCCCCCGTGCCGACCACGACCGCCCCCACACCGGTCGACGGTGACGGCGACGGTGTCCTGGACAACGACCCCATCACGACGGCGGATCCGTACGCGGATACGGATCTCTACCCGGACTCCGACTCGGAGTCCCTCTACGACTCCGACACCGAGTCCATCGCGGGATCGGACACCACCTTCGACGACACCGCCTCGGACATCACCGACTGGTCCGACTACGAGGAGACCACGCCGTTCGCGGACACCGATCCGGCCACGGCACCCTTGCCCACCGGCAAGACGGGAGCCACCACCCCCGATCCACTGCCGGACACCATTCCCGCGTCCCTGCCGGACACGACCGCCACCTCACGCCCGGACACGACCGCGTCGCCGCTGCCGCACTCGTCCACAGGGGACACCACGTCCTCGCCGTCGCGCCCCCGTGATCTGGACCGGAGCACACCGGAGACGACCCTCCCCGGCGGAACGCTCCAGGAAGACACCACTCCGGAAGGCACGACCCCGGGCGAGGGCACACTGCCCGACGGCACACCGGACACCACGGCGGACACCCGCCAGGTGCCGTCCGGGCGTCCGGCCACCGGCCCGGCGGACGCCACCCACGGATCCCACGGCAACACGTCACCCGCCACCACCCAGCAGGACTCCACGCGGCAGGAAACGGGCGACGGCAACGCCCTCGACGGCAGCGAGCAGGAGTCCGCGACGTCCGGCACCGAGGACCAGGACGCCGTGGACACCGCTCCCGCGGCTTCCGGGATCCCGGCGGAGTCCGACCGGGGTGCCCAGACCCGTCTGGTCGACCCGGTCCGCGACCCCGTGCGTCCCGAACAGTGGCGGTCGCACCAGCAGGACGCCTCCGATCCGTTCGCACGTCCCGGGAGCCGCGAGGCGTCCGCCGCCGACACCACGGCGACGGACCAGGACGAGGCCGCCCGGACGGCGGAGACGGCGTACACACCGGAGCCACTCCTGGCGCCGCACACCCCGACGGCTCCTGTGACACCCGTCGCCGGGCCCGAGAACGCGGTCCGTCCCTCGGTGCAGCGCGTACAGGCCGACGACGGCCGCTGGGTGCGGCAGCTGTCGCTGGAACTTCCCGTCCGGTTCGCCGAGGGGTCCGACCCCGCGCAACTCCAGTCCGTACAGGATCGGTTGACTGATCTGCTCGACACCCATGTCAACCACGGTCTGCCGCTGCCCCGCTCGGGCGATCAGCTCCACGTCGAGCTGAAGCTCGTCGACTCCCCGGACCATCCCGGCGCCGTGGAACTCAGCACCTCGGACACGCCCCCGAGCGTCGACCAGCTCCATGTGCCCACGTACTCCGAGGGGCCCGCCACCGCACCGGCCGAGCAGGAGCGCCGACGGCGCGACGACACGGCGGCGCTGCGCCGGGTGATGCGGTACACCGGACTGACGGACGGGTACGGCGAGACCGGCCCGGACGGACTGCCGGGCCCGGCAGTCCCCCTGGAGCAGCTCCGCACCATCGAGGACGCCACCGAACCCGGCGGTCTCATCTCCGACGACCTCGCCCCCGCCGCCCCGCCGGTCGCCATCACCACCTCGTCCGACGGTCCGCGTGACCGCGGGACACCCGCCCCGGCCCCGCGGCAGACGGCCGGGAGCGCCGAGAGTGCGAAGACCGCCGAGAGCGTCGCCGTACCGAGCGGTGTGCGGGATCAGACTCCTCGGACTGCCCAGGTGAAGCCACAGCCGCCGACCTCGTCGACCGGTCGGGTGGACCGTGGTTGGCATCAGCAGGCTGTGGTGCACAGCATCGTGGACGGGGGTGGTAAGCGGGTTGGTGAGGCGTCGTTCTCTGCGGGTGAGTTCGCTCGTCGGCGTCCTGCGCTGGAGC
>NZ_JANCLX010000029.1 GCF_024295805.1 Streptomyces cucumeris | reverse complement strand
CTCAAGGAGCGCAAGGACGGCTCCAAGATGACCGTACGCGTCGGACCGTCAGCTTCATAGTTCAACAAAACTGCGTTTTCGCAGGTCAAAACGGTAGCGGCCGTCGCCCCCTAGCGGGCGGCGGCCGCAGCCGGTCAGCCCCCCCTCCATCCAGCCCGGTGGCCCCGTCGCACCGGCGCTACGTTCGCTCGGGAAACAGTCCGCCACAGCGTCGGCGACCCCGCGGCGGTCCACCTCTTCCGGGCGCGTGTGATCGCCGGGCGACACCAGAACCCTTCGGATGTACCGGACCTGGCACCTGAGGGACGCGGAGAAGATGTGGCCACCGCGACCGGCCGGGCCACATCAGGACCTATGCGCTCACTGGCACAACATCCACTCACCACACGAGTGGGATCAGAGGCGCACGGCGTCGCCCGCCCTCGGGCCGCCGCCGAGAGCCTGGGCCGACCTCTCCCTCCCCCCTGGGAGCAGCGCGTATAGCAGCTCTATACCGGCGGTAAACCACCCCGTTTGTAGGTTCTCTGCTGTGCCGGACGGACGGGACACCGGTCCGATCGATACACCGCGACAGTGGCACACGGACGAACGAGAGGGGGCGAGGACACCGTGGACGAGAACCACCAGCTGTTCGGATGGTCGGACCTGGTCTTCTACGACACTCCGAGCCGTTGGGTGGACCCTGACGCGGAGTTCGCGGTCACCCAGCGGTCATTGCCCGACGGCTGGACCCGCTCGGCGGAGGACCTGTGGACGGTACTGCGCCCTGAACACGTCCTGCCGCCCGCGCAGGGCTGGAAGATCCACGTCTCCTCCCGAGCGGACAACGCCGACCGGGTACTTGGCATCGTGTGGGACTACTGCGTCGCACACCATCTGCCCTTCAAGCATCTGCGCGATGCCCATATGCACCTCATCCTCAACTCCAAGTACGCGCCGCGGCATTCGAGCGGCAAGCTGGCCGCCCTGTATCCCAGCGATGACCAGGCGTGCCGAACGGTCTTGGAGGAACTGTCCCCGCTGCTGGAGACGGAGGACGGGCCCTATGTACTGAGCGACCTGCGCTGGGGGAAGGGCCCCCTTTATGTGCGCTACGGAGGGTTCCGCCACCGAGAAGTCCTGACCATGGACGGCGAACTCGTGTCAGCTCTGGAGCGACCGGACGGCGCTCTGGTCCAGGACCATCGCAAACCGGTCTTCCATCTGCCGGGCTGGGTGAAGTTGCCCGACTTCCTGCGACCGCACCAGGAGGCGGCTCGCGCCGGTGACGCGAATTTCGGATACCGCGTCGAGAAGGCCCTTCATTTCTCCAACGGCGGAGGCGTCTACCTGGCGGAGCGTCTGGCCGACGGTGCACCCCTGGTCCTCAAGGAGGCACGCCCAGGTGCCGGGCTCGACCGCGACGGCCGCGACGCCGTTGCGCGGCTGCGCAGAGAGCGGGACGTACTGAACCAGCTCTCCGGCCTGAACGGTGTCCCGGCCGTCGAGGACTACTTCACCGCGTGGGAACACGAGTTCCTGGCGATGGAATATCTGCCGGGCGATTCCCTGCATGTGTGGGCCGGGCGCGAGCACGCGCTGCTCCAGCCCGACCCGGACGAGCAGGACGTCGCCCGCTATACGCACACGGCACTGACACTTCTGGACCGCATCTCCGAGCTGCTGGAGCGCATACACCGGCAAGGGGTCTTCTTCGGTGACCTGCACCCGGGCAACGTCCTGGTCGCGGCGGACGGCAGTGTCTCCTTCATCGACTTCGAGACGGCCTTCCGCGAAGAAGAGCCCGACCGGCCGGCGATGGGAGCCCAGGGCTTCGCGGCTCCGTGGCTGCGCCGCGGGCAGGACCTGGACCGGTATGCGCTGGCGGCCCTGACGTTGTGGTTCTTCCTCCCGGTCAACCGGATCTTTCCGTTGGGGCCGACCAAGGTGGCTCAGACGGTGGCCGCCGTGCGGGACAGATTTCCGGTACCGGAAGACTTCGGGACCCGGATCCTGCGGGACATGGGAGTCATGAACGGCCGCAGCGACCAGGTGCCGCCCGCACTGCCGGCCGAGCTCGCCAATGCCCGGAGCTCCCTTCTCGGGGAGTCTCTCGATGTCGACTTCGAGGCCGAGGAGATGGACTGGACCGTCCTGTGCGACTCACTCGCGGAGGCCATCCGGTTGAGCGCAACGCCGGAACGCACGGACCGGCTCTACCCCGGGGATGCGCGTCAGTTCCGCTACGCCCCGGCCACTCTCGCCCATGGAGCGGCCGGGGTGCTGTGGGCATTGGCCGCCACCGGCCAGGAACGGCTTCCGGAACACGAGGAATGGCTTCTGGCGAAGGTGCGCGCCGGGCTGGCACCGCGACCGGGCTTCTACACCGGGTTGCACGGAACCGCCTACGCGCTGGACCGCTTGGGCTACCGTGAGACCGCCCGCTCCGTCCTGGCCGAGGCTCATCCGCTCGCCCAAGAGGTCCATGGCATCTCGTTGTTCAGCGGCTTGGCCGGTATCGGGCTCAACTCGCTGGCCTTCGCACAGGGTTATGGGGAACAAGAGGCGCGCCGGGAGACGGAGCGCGTCGCGAATCGCCTGGCCGAACTGATCCGCACGGGTCGACAGCCGGGGGCGGAGAACCGAACCGGGCTGATGCATGGCTGGTCCGGCCCCGCGCTGTTCTTCATCCGGCTCTACGAGGACACGGGCGATCCGTCCCACCTCGACACGGCCCGTGCCGCGCTCAGCCGTGACCTCGCGGGGTGTGTGCGGCTCGACAACGGAACCGTCCAGGTTCTGGAGGCGGGTCGTCGCACGCTCACCTACCTGGAGAGCGGTAGCGCCGGCGTCGGTCTTGTGGCCGATGAGTTCCTGGCCCACCGCGCGGACGACCGGCTGGCCGCAGCCGCGCGGGGCATCGTGTCCGCTTGCCGTACCGAACTGATCGTGGAATCACACCTTTTCAATGGGCGGGCAGGACTGCTGGCCACGCTGGCCCGACTGAGCCACCACGAACCCGCAGGTGACGCCGAACAGGTAGTGGAGCGTCACCTCAGGCGCTTTCGCTGGCTGGCACTGTCCTACCGAGGCCAACTCGCCTTTCCGGGTGACCAGAGCCTCCGGCTGTCCATGGACCTGGCCACCGGAAATGCCGGAGTGCTGCTGGGCATCACATCCGCCTTCGCCGACTCGGCCGAGTTTCTTCCCTTCTTCCGCCCGCGCACACCCTGACACGAGCAGCGGGCAACCGGCAGGGCCGCTGTCCCACGGCCCTTGCTCCGGAAGGGGAGATGAGGGACACCCGACCATCGACGTGAGGAGGTGACAGACATGGCCACGATTCTCGAACTCCAGGAGCTGGAGACTTCCACGGAGGGATCCGAGCTTCCCGTGAGCACCGCCAGCTGGCACTGCTGACCACAGTGCCCAGCCTGTGAAAGGGCGGTGTGAAGCCGCTGCCACCACCACATGGCCTCACACATGCCGGCCGGGTCCGCTGCGCTGCCACGAGGATGCCACCTCTGTCAGCAGCGGACCCGGCACCCACCGTACGGGTTCTCGTGGATCCGGCAAACCCCTTGGAGAGAGACTCATGGCGTTGGTCGGCAAGCTCGTCCGTCTGAAGCGTATGTCGCACGAGGACTACGAACATCTCGCCGAGTGGTGTTCGGACCGCTCGGGCACCTACTCCTCGGGATCGACGGACTTCGTCTCCGGCGCGGAGCTCCAGGACTTCGCACGGCGGAGCGGCCACGTCTACCTCGCTGTCGTCACCCACGACGGACAGCACGTCGGAGTCGTGGACTACGCCCGGGTGACCTATCCGGGCAATTACGAGATCGGCGTGAACATCGGGGACCCGGAGCAATGGGGAGCCGGGTACGGAGCCGACGCCTTGGGGCTCCTCCTGCGTCATCTGTTCCACTCCAAGAACGCGCACCGGGTTCAAGGAGTCGTCGGGCTCTACAACAAACGCAGTATTCAGCTCGTCTGCACCCGCGGCTTCATCGTGGAGGGGCTACTGCGCGACTACTTGTTCTTCGACGGCCGCTACCACGACGGCGTGGCCATATCGATGCTCCGGGACGACTACTACGCCATGTGCTCCACGACGACGGGCCCCGTCCTGGAGGACACGGTTCCGTCAGAGGAGCGAGTGGCGGCCCGCCACGCGATGGAACGTCTGCTGTCCGGCGATACGGGACACCACCTTCGGGCCTTCCTCAACCGTTCGGAAGCGCTCGGCGGATGAAGGGGCCCTTCACACGTCCGGCCGGACCGGCGGAAGAAACCCGGTCCACTGGCAAGGGCGCACGCGCGGCCGCCATCAAGGTCCAGGGGCTGCGCAAGACGTATGCGATGCGGAAGCCCCTCCGACGACGCCGGGACCGGCAGGGGCCAGTGGTGGAAGCGGTGCGCGGCATCGATCTGTCGGTGCCCAGCGGCGAGATCTTCGGCTTCCTCGGCCCGAACGGCGCCGGCAAGACAACCACGGTCCGGCTTCTCACCACGCTGCTCACCCCGGACAGTGGGACAGCCACGGTTGCCGGGTACGACCTGCTGTCCCAGCCGCACGAGGTCCGTCGGCGTATCGGCTACGTGAGCCAGAACGGCGGTGTGAATCCCGCGACGTGCGTACGTGCCAACCTGCTGCTCCAGGTGCGGCTGTTCGGACTGACCGGAGCGCGGGCACTGCGGCGGGCCGACGCGATGCTCGGGCTGTTCGGCCTCGAGGATCTGGCGGGACGGCGTGTGTCCAGTCTGTCAGGGGGCCAGGCCCGCAAGCTCGCGTTGGCCGTCGGCCTGGCGCACGCCCCTGATCTGCTCTTCCTCGATGAGCCCACACTCGGCCTCGATCCCCGTGCCCGGGCAGGCCTGTGGCAGGAGATCCACGGTCTTCGCGAACGCGGCTGTACCGTCTTCCTGACCAGCCACTACTTGGACGAGGTGGACAGCCTCTGCGACCGCCTGGCCATCATCGACCAGGGCAGGATCATGGTCCGTGGCACACCGGGTGAGCTCAAGAGGGCCCTGTCGCCCGATGTCCTGCGGTTGCTTCTGAGCAAGGACCCCGGTGCCTCGGCCGACGCGTTGTTCGCCGGCCTGCCGTCGGTCCGTTCGGTGCGGTCGGAAGGCCGGGTGCTGCGGTTGTACGCGGACGACGGCGAACGTGCGTTGCCCGCCGCGCTTCGTGTCCTCGAGGCTCAGGGTCTCGCCGTCGACACCGTAGCCCTGTCCCGCCCCAGTCTCGACGATGTCTTCCTGCACCACACGGGCCGCTCCCTTGCGTGCGCACCGGAGGTGGCGGGGTGATCCTCCTTCGGACATCCGGCGTGCTCTACCGCTTCGCCCTGCACCAGGCGGTCAACAACCGCGCCTGGATCATGCTGGGCCTGGGGCAGCCGGTGATGTGGCTCGTCTTGTTCGGGCCACTGCTGGAATCCCTCTCCGGCCCCGGCATGGGGCACAGCGGCCAGTTCGAGATGTTCGTCCCCGGGCTGCTGATGATGGTGGCTCTCTTCGGCAGCACCTTCATGGGACTGGGGCTGCTGGCGGATCTGCGCGCGGGGTTCCTCGAACGGCTGGCGGTCACTCCGGTGAGCCCGGTGTGCCTGCTGATCGGATGGTTGCTGCGGGACGTCACCCTGCTCACCGCACAGGCGCTTCTGCTGCTGGGAGTCGGCGCGGCCATGGGCCTGCACATCCACCTGGCCGGTACCGCACTGGCACTCTCGCTGGTGGCCTTGGTCGGTGTCCTCGGCGCCGGCGCCTCCTACGCCCTGGCCCTCGTGGTACGCGATGAGAACACCCTGGCCGGTGCGGTCAACTTTGTCACGATGCCGATGACGCTGGTGAGTGGTCTGTTGCTCCCTGTGGCGCTGGCGCCCGGCTGGTTACGGATGCTGGCACAGGCCAACCCGCTCTACTACGCCGTCGAGGCCGCCCGAAGCCTCATGGCAGGTCACCTCACCGACGCCGCCGTGCCGACCGGGTTCGCCGTGATCGGTGCGCTGGTGATCACCATCGTCTGGTGGGCCGTTTCGCTGTTCCGCAGAGGAGTTGTCTGATGGACATGACGCCGCTCACCGCGGGGCAAGAGACCTCAGCGGTACCGCTCCCTCCACCGCGTGCCCCGCGTCAACTGCCGCTTGCCCGCGGTCAGGTGGTGCTCATCGGAACGGGTGCGTTCTCCGTCGCGGAACTGCCCGGATGGGCGGCACTGCTGCGCTCCTGGTACGGCTGGTCCATCAGGCCATGCCTGACCCACTCGGCGGAGCGGCTCGTGGCGCGCGAGGCGCTCGCCGCGGGCGCCGGCGCCGCCGTATGGGGACCGACGTGGCCGACGTCTGATGGTGTCGCGCCTCATCAAGCCCTCGCCGCTTGGGCCGACCTGGTCCTCGTGATGCCGGCCACCACCAACTTCGTGGCCAAGTGCGCGGCCGGTATGCCCGACAGCCTGGCCCTGAGTATCGTGATGAGCGCCGTCAGCCCCGTGATCGTCGTGCCGTCGCTTCCCGAGGCGGCCCTGCGCCGTCCATCGCTGAAACGCAATCTCGCACGCGTCGAGGAGGAGGGCTACTACGTGGTGCCCACCCAGCAGGGAGTCTCGGTGCACACCGGTCGTAGCGGCCCCGGTGCCATGGCCGATCTGGTGACGGTTCTGCGGTTCGCCGCATCCGTGCTGTGACCGGCGCGGAGAGCACACCCTGCCCCGATCGCGGAATTCCGGGGCAGGCGTTCAGGGACCCCATGACCGATTACCTCTTCGGACATCGGGTGCCTGACCCCTATCGCTGGCTCGAGGACACCGCGGAACCCAGGACGCTGGAGTGGCAGCGCGCCCAGGACACTCGGTTCGAACAGGTCCGGCGCCAGTGGACGACACGGTTCGGCCCCCGGTTGCGTGAACTGTACGGAACCACCGCGCAGGAAGTCCCGCGCTGGTGCGCTGGACGCCGCTTCTTCGTGCGGCGGCCACCCGGTGGCGAGCACGAAGTGCTGTACACGGCGGCGCCGGGCGAGCCGGAGCGTGTACTGCTCGACCCGGCCCGGTCGGAGGGCCCGGGGACGACGATGCTGGAATCCTGGGCCCCCTCCCCCGACGGTCGCCTTGTGGCATGCCAGCTGTCCAGCGACGGAGCCGAGACGGCGGTGCTGAAGGTCCTGGACGTCGCGACCGGACGGCTGGGAGACGACGGGATCAGGGGGTGTCGTGCCTCGCCGGTCGCCTGGCTCCCCGACGGCCGGTCCTTCTTCTACGTGCGTCCTCCGATCCCGGCCGATGCCGGTGGCGGGCTTGGGACCGAACGGTGGCTCTGGCTGCACCGGGTGGGCCGATCCGCCGGTGCCGATGTGCGGGTGCTGGGTGGCCCGGACGACCCCCGACGCGTCTACGACATCGGCATCGGACCCGACGGACGCCTGCTTCTGGCCTCCCTCGCCGACGGCCCCGCCCGCCCACACGAACTGTTGCTCGCAGACCTCGCCCGGTGCCGGCCGGACCGGCCACAGTGGCGTCGCATCCATCCGGAAGGCAGCGCCGCACACGCGCGTGTGCGGGGCGAAATCGGGCCGGATGGCCGCCTGTACCTGCTGACGGACGACCGCGCCCCGCGTCGGAGATTGTGCGTCATGGACCCGGCGGAGCCGCACGGGACGATGCGGGAACTCATAGGTGAGCACCCCGAGGCCGTTCTCACCGGATTCACCCACCTGGGCGGTGGTCTCTTGCTGGCCGTGTGGGAACGGGACGCGATCGGCGACGCCACCGCGCACCGTATCGACACAGGTGAGGTGACGGCTCGGGTATCGCTCCCCGGACCGGGGACCGTCACCGGGGTATCCGTACCGGCCCCCGCCGGGCACACGGCGGGCGAGGTGTGGATCGGCTACTCGAGCCTGATCACACCCGGCCACGTGCTGCGGTACGAGATCGGCTCGTGGCAACCGGTGCGCCCCGAACGCACCACACGGCACCGGCGTCCACCGCATATGACGGTGCGCCATATGCGCTGTCCGAGCAAGGACGGGACACTGGTCGGCCTCCTTATCCTCGCCCGGGACACGACACCCCGACGCCCACGCCCCACCATGCTGACCGGTTACGGAGGGTTCGGCGTGAGCATCGGCCCCGTGTACCAGCCCGATGCCGTGGCCTGGGTCGAGGCAGGCGGCGTGTACGCCATAGCGCAGGTACGCGGTGGCGGCGAACAGGGAGCGGACTGGCACCGCTCGGGGACTGGCGCGGGCAAGCAGAACAGCATCGACGACTTCAACGCGGTAGCCGAGTGGCTCGTGGCTGATGGCTGGACCACCCCCGGTCAGCTCGGCGCGGTGGGTGGTTCGAACGGTGGCTTCCTGGTGGGCGCGGCCCTGGTTCAGCGTCCCGATCTGTACCGGGCGGTGGTCTGCTCGGCTCCTGTTCTGGACATGTTGAGGTACGAACGCATGGGTCTCGGACGGCTGTGGCGCGCCGAATACGGAAGCGCGGACGATCCGGAGCAAGTGCAGTGGCTGCTCGGCTACTCTCCGTATCATCACGTCCGGGAGGGCACGGCCTATCCGGCGGTGCTGTTCGAGACATTCGAAGGGGATACCCGTGTCGATCCTGCCCACGCGCGCAAGATGTGCGCCGCCGTGCAGCATGCGAGCAGTTCGGGCAGACCGGTGCTCCTGCGGCACGAACGAGGCAGCGGCCACGGCAGACGAACGATGAGCCAGGCAGCCGCTCTGGGCGCCGACACACTGGCGTTCCTGTGCGAGGAACTGGGGCTGGAGAGTTGAGGACGCACCATGCCGCCTATCGCATGGCGAACGGTACGGGGTCGGGTTCCGGGACTGGCCGGCGCGCTCGTGGGCATCCTGCTCGGCGTGGTGCTCACCACGGTATGGGGGGTGTGCTTCGAGTCGAGCCTGCGGATGAAAGCCGTACCCGAGCGGTTCGCCGCGGCCGACGTCGTGGTCGACGGCGATCCCTGGGTGAAGGACACAGAACCCGGAGGGCGGCGGCTCCAAGCGCTGCTCCCTGAAGAACGCCCCTTACCAGAGGACCTGACCGACCGGATCCGCGCCGTTCCGGGAGTGCGGGAGGCGGTCGCCGACCGGCCCTTCTCCGCACGGTTCGCGGACGCTGACGGCAAGGTGGTGGGTGCGTCCGGCGATAGGGACTCCAGGGGGTACTCATGGCGCACCGCAGCGCTCGGGCCCTTCCGTGTGGTGTCCGGGAAGCCGCCCGCCCGACTGGGTGAGGTGATGCCCGATCGCCGCACGGCGGAGGAGGCCGGCGTCGAGCCGGGGGACGAGATCCGCGTGCTGACCGCGTCAGGGGCCCGGAACTACCGTGTCAGCGGCATCGCCGAACGCGGTCGGGCCGGCCAAGAGTCCTCCGGAGGTGGGTGGAGGGCCGAGGCTGCCCTGTTCTTCTCGGATCGCGCGGCAGAGGGCTTGGCCCGGGCGGCGGGCGGGGTCCCTGGCCCGTACGCCATCGCCGTCGTGGCGGACCACGGTGTCACCGCCCGCGAGCTCGCCGCACGCATCGAGGATCGGCTCCACCGTCCGGGTGTTCGTGTGTTGTACGGCAGCGACAAGGGCGAAGCCGAGGGACGGGAGATCGTCCAGGGACGCGACTTCGCACTCGCCGTGTCCGCCTCCTTCGGCCTTCTGGCCGCGCTCTTCGCGACCGTCATCGTCATCGGACCCTTCACCATCGCCGTGCAGCAACGACGGCGCGAGATCGCCCTGTTGCGCGCAGTGGGTGCGACGCGCGGGAGGGTGAGCGCTCTGCTCTGCGGTGAGGCGCTGGCCCTGACCTGTGTCGGCGTGGTGGTCGGCGGACCGCTGGGGCTCCTCCTGGCCGGGCCGGTCCGCGACCTCTTCGTCTCGATGGGGGTGCTTCCTGCGGGGCTCACCCTGGTCAGAGGGCCGCTACCGATCCTTGCCGCGGCGTTGCTGAGCCTCGTCGGCACACAGGCCGCCGCGCTGCTCGCCATTCGCGGAGCGGTCCGTATCCGGCCCGTCGAGGCTCTGCGCGAGGCCGAGCGGCCCCCGGGACGGATGTCCGTCGTACGCGTCCTCGCCGGGGTTCTGACCATCGCGGCGGGAATCGTGTTGACCCTGCGGAGCACGGGGACCGAGGTCGGGGTCATGAAGACCCTGGCCCAAGTCGGCGTCCTGTTGCTGGGGGTGGTGCTGATCGGCCCGCTGGTCGTACGGGGCGGCATGATCCTGTTCGGCCCGCTGATGGTCCGCCTGGGCGGAGTGTCCGGCCGGGTCGCCCGGGGCGCCCTTCGCACGGACAGCCGCCGGCTGGCCAGTGCGGTCGTACCTCTCACCGTGGTCAGCGCCTTCACCGGGACCGTGCTCTTCACCGGGGCCACGCTGGAGACACGGTGCGCTGAGCAAGCCGAGGCGCGGATGAACCGGGTGGACCGTGTGCTGGTCGCGGACGGCACCGAGGGGCTGCCCCCTGACGTGGTGGCAGCCGCCCGGAAGCTCCCTGCGGTGCGTGAGGTCGCTCCCGCGGTGGAGACCGGAGTCGTGGTCCGGCATTCGAGCCCGGTAGGAGACATCCTGGAGTCGTTTCCCGCCCAGGGCGTGGAGCCCGAGACCACGGCGGACCTCCTGGACCTGGAGGTGAGTTCCGGACAATTAGCCGCTCTGCGGGCCGAGACAGTGGCAGTGTCCGCTTCTCTGGCCCGGAAGGCGGGATGGAGCGTCGGTGACCGTGTGGCCGTGGTGCTGGGGGACGGGACGACAGCCCGTCTGCGGGTGGTGGCGGTCTTTCAGCGGTCCGAGGGATTCGGTGAGCTGCTCCTCCCCTACGACCTCGCCTTGCGCCACGTTTCGCTCGGGCTGATCACGAAGCTGTATCTGGCCCTGCGCCCGGGGGCTCCGAACGCCGATGCCCAACTGGACCGGCTGCGCAAGCACGTTCCGGCGGGGCTGGTGCTGAATCGGACACGTGCCGCAGAGCAGGTGGAGGCCGTTTCCACAGCCGATACACGCAGCCGCTACCTGCTGCTGGGCTCGCTCGTCGCCTTCGGTGCCGCAGCAGCGGCGACGGCCCTCACGATGGCCTCGGTGCACCGGAAGAGGGATCTGCGGCTGATGCGGACTCTCGGCGCTGATCGACGCCAGTTGATGCGGGTCGTGATGTGGGAGTGGCTGGCCGTCTCCGTGCTCGCCCTGCTGGCGGGTGCCATCGTGGCCGTACTGCCGCTGATGGTCTTCAGTCGTGGGGCGACGGGTTCGGTGTTGCCGTCACTGCCGATCATGTTGGTGGTCGGTACCGTCGTCTCGACGGTGCTCCTCGCCCTGGTGGCGAATCTACTGCCTGCGACCATGGCACTGCGCCTGCGGACACTCGATGGAACACGGTCACCGTGAACGCCGGCCGGAAGAGCGGTCATTCCCGGAATCCGTTCAATGGTTGCCGTTGCAGGCGCCGAAAAGCGCGCGCGACCTGGGTGAGCCGGTGGGTTTCCGCGGACAGACCACTCTGCGGGGAGAACGACGCGTGAACACCGGCTGGGGCCGCCACCGCCGAAGAGCCCGCCATGCGGGCACGCACATCCGCCATGATCATGGCCGCCTCCTGCGCAACAGTGATCTCTTGAACCTGACGGTCAGCCACCGGGCGCTCGTCCGCTTCGACACGGTATGAACGCAGCGATAGCTGTCCGTCCCTGATCTCAATGACACGCCGGTACAAGCGGTAGGACAATCCGCGCCGCGGCAGAAGGTCGATGAACCGGGATCGTGGTGGCTCCAGAGCGATGTCCGGCGTGATCCTGTACAGGGCTTCCCACAATGGACGCAGCCGCTGGTAGGACCAGTAGGCGGTGGCACAGCGGTAGGCGGCACTCACCCTCGGCCCCCAACAGGGAACTGTCCAGCCGAAGATCTGCAAGAGCGGCCCCATGCTCCCTGTGACCCACCAATGGGAACTCCAGAGGGTCGTCGAGCCGAGCCATGTGCCGAGTGTCTCCACGCTCCGCATCACGCAATAGCACAGGATGCACACCGATCCTGCCGTCACCGCCCACATACCCCGGCTCAGCCAGGGGCGACCAGCGATCCTGGCGTAGTGCAGACAGCGGCGGCCCGTCTCGAACTGTCCCACCGCGTACAGCGCGAGGTGCGCGAGATAGAGCGTGGCGTAGCACGGGTCGCGCAGGTTCCGCAGCATGTCGGCGTCGCTGTTCACTCGGTACCGAGGCAACTCGAGGAGAACGAAGGCGAGACTCAGGGCGAGAAGCGCTATGCCGTAGCCCGCGATGCGGCGTCGGGCCTTGCGGGCTGCCGACTCGGGAGGATCCGCCCAGTGGACAAGCACCACCTGCTGAGCGGCGGTAAGGACGATCACCATCGCCTCCACGAACAGGAGCATGGCACCGGGCGGACCGACGAGTGTGACGGTCAACGACCGCAGCGGTTCCAGGCTGACGGCGAAATACAGGCAGGTTGCGAGGAAATAGACGCACAGGGCGATGCGCGCGGGGTCGGTGCGACCCCCCACCAGCCCCGGCACCTTGTACAGAAACGCCGCCATGCCCCCCGTGACGCAGCACCAGGCAAGGGCTTGGTAGGTCATCCGCAGCCTCGGCGGCCACGGGTGATGTCGGGCGCCATCATCCCGCCACCGGCCGGCCCGATCACGTCCTCGATGCGTGCCAAGGTCTCCCGATGGCCAGGAGCAGCACGCCGTGCGGGCTCGGCGTCCTGCTGCCGTGCGTTCAACGACAGAAGGAGCAGTGACGCCATGACTTCGGCTTCCTGCTCCACTTCCCTCGCGTATCCGCAGCGCTTCAGCATGCCCCGGACGACGCTCGGATCCAGACCGGTGAAGAGCTCGGTGGGAACACTCGCGGTCGTGCCGTCACCGTGATGGCCACAGAGCATGTGCGACACCTCGTGGGCGATGATGTGCCACTGGTGGGCCGCGCTCGTGTGTCGCTCGTAGGCGATGTAGTCGGCGTCATCAGCTCGGATCCACAGTCCGAAGGCCCCGGTGCCATGCAGCTCCACGGGCAGCAGGTGCACGGGACGCCCCGAACGGCCCCCCAGGAAGGCACAGAGGGCTGCCATGTCCGGCAGCGCCGGAATGTCCAGCGTGGCAAGCCGCTCCCGACAGGCACGCCGCAGCTTCTTGAGATGTCGTCTACGCATCAGGCCGTCGGTCGGACAGCCAGGCGCACACATCAGTCATCCTCCACGGGGGGTAGTCCCTGCAGTTTGCGTACCTGGTCGAGCACGGTGACGATCGCCTCCAGGCTTTCCTGCGGCAGCCCCACCGCCCGGAGGGCGAGAGCGCGAACGCCGGACTGACTCATGCTGTCGAGCAGAGCCAGTTGCTCCTGCACCTTCTCCGCGTGGCCGGTGTCGACGAAATAGGCGGGTGACACCCCGAAGAACTCGGCCAGGGCCGCCTGCAGTTCAGGAGACGGACGGGTGCGCTTGCCGTTGCGCAACGCCGACAGATACGCGCCGCTCACCCGGATCCGCGGGTGGGATTCCTTGATACGGGCCGCCACCTCGTCGTTGGTCCAGCGACGCCCTTCCGGACGGCTGCCGAGGAACAGCTGGTCCAACAACTCCGACAGTGGCGCCCCGTGTGGCTGGTCCGACATGAGCACCTCCGATCGCATCTACTCCCACATCAACTACCAGTTGGTAACTGTATTGGCGATTCGTCTACCAGTTGACCCATTGGTGCACCAACTGTCACCATTTCCCCACAGAGTCGAACGCAGAGGAAGGGTCGATCCCGGACGTGGCCGGGAGTCGACGAGAGGTGTCGACCACCGCCTCACGGTCGGGGACCGGTATCAAAGGGGACTTCATGGAACTAAAGATCCTGGGGCCGGTGCGGCTCACCGTCAGCGGGCGCACCCTCCGGATCGGCTCGTTCAAACAACGCACACTTCTCGCCCAACTCGCATGCGCCAACGGGGCCGCGGTCTCCGTCGAGCGGTTGATGGACACCCTGTGGCAAGACGCTCCCCCGCCGAGTGCCGGCAAGAACTTACAGGTCTACGTATGGCATTTACGCAAAGTGCTCGGCAAACACAACGCCGCAGACCGGCTGGAACACGCGCCACCGGGGTACCGACTCGCACTGCGACCGGATGAACTGGACCTCGCCTCGTTCGAACGGCGCGTCGCCTCCGCCCGCCGGCAGCGCACCCGCGGCGATCTGCGCGGCGCCCTCACAGAGTTCCGCACAGCACTCGCAGGCTGGCAGGAGGAGGCGCTCGCGGACGTCCTGTCGGTACCCGCTCTCTATGCGGAATCCGTTCATCTCGAAGAACTCAGGCTCTCGGCGATGGAGGAGTATCTCGACACCGCGCTGGCTCTCGGGGAACACGCCGAGGTCATTGCGGCAGTGGATGCGCCGATCCGAACCCACCCGTTCCGTGAACGCCTCTGGATGGCCCGCATCCTCGCGCTGTATCTGTCGGGTCGGCAGAGCGATGCACTTGCCGCGTACCACATGCTGCGCAACAGGCTCGGCGAGGAACTCGGACTGGAACCGTCGAAACAACTGCAAGAGCTGCAGCAGCTCGTGCTGAGCGGATCGCCATTGCCCGAGGCGGCACTCATCCTACGGCTGCGCTGACATGGATCAAGGCCCGGGCGTCGGGCGGATGCGGGCCTCCTCACATCCACCACCAGGCTTCTGCCACCCCGCTGGACGCAACCGTGACGACCCAACACGACCGAACCTCGTTCGGGGCGGACACGTCACAGGAGCGGTGAGGCATCCCTGCCTTCATGGCAACACACCAGGCGTCACCATCAGCTCGGGGAGACCCATGCACGGGACCACCAAGACTCTTGGCCGACTGTCCGTCGTCATCACCGCATGCGCATGGGGGATCAGCACAGTCGCCGGTTGCGGCAGCGGGAAGAGCGAAGGCGATGACGACAGGGCACGTCACACCGAGCCGGCACCACCGTGGGGAATCCGCGCCCGTCAGGTGGCCGATGCATGGGACGGCTCCCAGGCCGCCGAGATGTGGCACCAAGGCTTCTACCCCATGGGAGAGGTTGTCCAGGTACCCGAAGGGGGCCTCCATGACGAAGCCGACCAGCGGGCCTTCGAGGCGGGGAACTTCGATCTGGACGGCGATCTCCCTGACCTGCCGCAGAAGGACGCCCGGGTGACGTGGCAGAGCGGCGGTTCGCTCACCCTGCCGCTCATGGGCGTTCGTCGGGCGTACAAGGCCCTGGACCGGGACAGCAGCCCCGGACGACGCTTGACGGTGACCGGAGCGGAACTGGGTGAGATGACGGTGATGACCAGCCGTGGCAAGGCCACTGTGCTGGCCTGGCTGTTCACCCTGAAGGGCTACGACGCCCCGCTCAAGCGGGCCGCTGTCATACCCTCCAAGCTCCCCGAGTCACCGATCAAGCCTGCCGGACGGACATCCACCGATGTGCTGGCGCCACTGGGCGGGCTGGTCCGGGTCACGGCGGCTGGGCGGTCCGTCACCGTGGCGGCCAATCACGGATCCTGCGACGACGGACCTACGGTGAACGTCTTGGAGACGAAGAACAGCGTGGTTCTGTCGGCAGCCACCGTCGGGGCCAAGGACGGAGTGTGCACCAGCGAAATGCGCGGTGAAAGGTTGACGGTGCCGCTGGACCGGCCCACCGGCAATCGCATTCTGCTGGACGCGTTCACGGGCCGACCGGTGCCGTACAGCAAGTGGCCCAAAACCTCACCGAGCTGGAGCTGAAACCAGCCATCACCATCAGGTCGACGGCTGCCGCGCGTCCTCCTCAAGACCTCCAGCCACTGGCGGTCCGAGAACCGGGCCGCCAGTGGCAGGCTCAGCCGGACCGGATGGCCGCCACTGGATTGCTCCGACCACGGGCTCCGCCGGATCGTACGTCCACGCCTCCGCGGCAGGGTCGAACCAGCGAATCTGCAATGACGTCTGCGACTCAACCACGCTCAGGCAGGGTCGGGTGCACTCGGTGAGGGAGGCGAAGCGGATCTCTCCGGTGTACACAACACTGTCGATCAGCCACTCGTCGCCCTGCTGGAGCTCCTCCATCACGAAGGCGCGCCCTCGTGGAGGCCCGCCAGGACCACCGCCCCGCGGAGTCGAGATGCCGTGGGCGCGTTCAGGCCGACGGCCACGGGCCTGCACCGGTCGAATTAGTCCCCAGCATCAATCGCGGGCCGACGTACCTCGATTTCCGCCCCGGTCTGCTTGAACGACTCCGAGGACACCGGAACCAGCACCGCATCCCGGTGGAAGTCCCCCAGATTCGTCGAGCCACAGCTGATCATCGTGGAGATCAGCTTCGCGCGGGTCCGCTCCACGTTGTCGTACATGCTGCCGGCGTAGGGCACATAGCCGTCGACGCCCTCCTCGAAGACCATCCGGCCTCGCTGGCCGTACCGGGCCTCGTTCTGGGCGCGCCGCGAGCCCTCGCCCCAGTACTCCTTGTACCACTGGCCGCCGATCTGGATCTTCCGCGACGGGCTCTCGTCGAGACGGGCGAAGTAGCGGCCGAGCATGATGAAGTCCGCCCCCATCGCCATCGCCATCGCCATGTGCGAGTCGTTGAGCAGACCGCCGTCGCAACAAAGCGGCACGTACACCCCGGTCTCCTGCGCGTACGCGTCGCGAGCCTGAACCACATCGAGCAGTGCGGAAGCCTGGCCACGGCCGATGCCCTTTTGTTCCCGCGTGGTGCAGATGGCCCCGCCGCCGATCCCGACCTTCACGAAGGCCGCGCCCGCATCGGCCAGGTAGCGGAAAGCCCGCTCGTCCACGACGTTCCCCGCACCGACGAAGACGTCGTCGCCGTACTTCTCTTGCGCGAATTCGATGGTCTTCGCCTGGTACACGGAGTAGCCATCGGACGAGTCCAGGCACAGCACGTCCGCACCGGCCTCCACCAGGGCGGGAATGCGGTCCTTGTAGTCGCGGGAATTGATGCCGGCGCCCACCCGCAGGCGCTTCTCGCCATCCACCGTCGCCCGGTTGAAGGTCTTGTGGGCCTGGTAGTCCCGCTTGAGGACCAGGGAGGCGACGCGGCCGTCCTCGAGCACCGGCAGCACGTCCAAGTGGTGATTCCAGATCAGCTCGTTCGCCTCGGACAGGGTGACCGAGACAGGCGCGGTGACCAAGCCGTCACGGCCCCGCATCCGGTTGCCGGTCAGCTCGGAGGCCCCGTGACGCTCCAGGTGGAAGTCGTCGAGACCGATGATTCCGAGGAACTCGCCGTCCACCTCCCCATCTTGCGTGACCACCGCCACGCCCTGCTCGGCCTCGGACAGCCGTCGGGCGAGCTCGCCGAGGGGCGTCTGCGGCGCCACGATGACCTCGCTGGTCCGGAAGCCGGCCTTGTGCCGCTTCACCGCCAGCACGTCTGTGGCCTGATCCTCGATCCGCTGGTTCTGGTGGATGAACGACAAGCCTCCGAGCTGCGCCAGAGCCACCGCCAGAGTCGGGGAGGACACCGCCTGCATGATGGCGCTCACCATGGGCGTGGCTATCCGGATCCGCGGTTCCTCACCGATCCGGTAACGCACCAGCGGCGCACCGAGATCCACATTATCCGGCGTGCAGTCTTCCGTGGTCAGGCCGGGAATGAGGAGATACTCACTCAGGGTACGAGAAATCTCGGGCAGGATTTTCAACGTGATCTCCAGAAAGGAGCCGCCAAACCAGTACCGGTGAATTGGTGCGGCTCATGCGGGCGATGCAGATCGTCGCCAGCCGGTAGCGCACCACTGGAAGAACTCACTCTCTGGGATTCCGAGAGCGGGCACACCCGGCGTGACAGTGCTGACACACGAGGCCGACTCGACTGCGAAATCTATACGGGCCCAACCGGACAGTGCCGCACAGGCGCTGACTTCCATCACGCCATGCCAGATAGTACCGCACGGCGCTGCGTCCCTGAGCGTCCCGGGCCAGTTCCGACTTCCGGTATGCTCTTGTTCTCTAAGGAATTCGAGCATCAGTCAAGCCCTCGAAACCGGCGAATCGTCACCGCCGAATCCCGACGCCCGCGCGGCCGCCTTTGCCGCGCCCGGGACGGCCGCGGCAAAGGCGGATCCCGCGGCCGCGACTACCGCCGGGAGGAGGTGTGCGCCGCGAACGTCAGCGCTACGTCGTCCCGGTTTCGCAGCTCCCGACCCAGCCCGGAGCACGGGCGAGACGTTCAGTGCCTCTTCCATGGCGGGAAGGAGGTCAATGAGGGCACCGAGGCGGACCGGGCACAGATTACGCAAGACAGGCTCTTGTACGGCGGCCCGCAGGTCACATGCCGATAGGCTGCGGCGGGTCAGGCGAGCTCTTGATGCGCGTCGGCTATGCCCTGGACGGAGACAACGGCTGCATCGCCCATGTCAGCGCCTTCCTCGACCAGGCCCGCGCTGACCGGCACCTGCCGAATATCCACACGCGCGCCAAAGCAAGCCGGTCGATGCGGTCCGCGTTGGCTCGCCACGCCCAGACGATCCAGGCGCTCCATCCACCCTCGCGCGTACGGCAGATGGAGGTCACGCCTAGCACAGTCCGTCAGTCATCCTCATCGACTTCTTCGGACGGGCGAACGAAGTGCAGATCGAGGGTGTAGACCTCCTCGAAGGGGCACTCGGCCCACCCTTGACCGATCTGTTCAATGGTCCAATCGTCGCCGATACGGGCGAGGGCCTCGTTGTAGTAGGCACCGGTGGACTCTCTGCCCGTCCACCAGGCATACCCTTCGTACACTCCCGGTTCCGGCAGCTCCATTTCCCCGGCCGGGCCGTAGGTCGGTTGTCTGATGACCAGTAGTCCGGTCTCCGACTCCAGAGTTACGGCGGTAGTGCCGTCAGCCTCTGCGGGGGGTTGCTGCTCTGACGGCCAAATGCGAATGGTGACCGTCACTTGGATATCGGCCTGGAGGCTGCGAAGGTACAGGTGGTAGCCGTTGCCGGCCACCACCTGTCGCTCCGACGCCTTCAAGGCGGAATCGTCACCGAGGTACGCGTCAGCGTCGTACACCTCCACCATTCCTCGAGCAGGGGTGGCTTTGACGCTGTACTCGGCTAGGGGCACCATGAAGGCGTCCTCCTCTTAGCGCTAGGACGTGATTTTTACGTAAAATGGATCACCGTTGAGGATCCGATTGGCATCGTAGGTCGCCTGAATCGCCTTTCCGCCGTTGTGGTTGTCGGTTCCCTCGATGAGCCTTACGGAGAAGCGATTGTCACCCTTGAGCGAACCCTCTCGGGTACTCGCGAACGGATATTCGTCGCACTGAAGCCTTGTCCCCGTGTAGTCGCCCCACACCTTGTTGCATTCCTTGATTGAATGCCGCCTTTGGTCCTCGATCTTGTTGGGATCGGTGACACGATGCAGAGGGTCGTTCTCTCCGGGCACTGTCTTCCCCACGAAGGACGGGAAGGTCCGTTCCGGTCGCTCCTGCGCGTCGTATATGTGCAGGGCGCTTTCGTTGACCTCCGGATTCTTCTTGCTCATGACGAGCTCAACCCGAGCCTGTGTGAAGACCGTTCCCTTATGCTTCCCCACGATCGGCCCCGCGTAGTCGAAGCGGACGAGGTTCTGATGGCTCGCGACTTCCACATACGGGTCGACGCTGGGAGAGGTGACCGCTGTGTCCATGTCGATGATGGTCTGGACGCGTTGCAAGTTACCCGTACGGTGCTGAGGTCCGTTGTCAGGGGAAGTGTAGACCAGATTCCAGTGGGGAGTTGAGTTCCACTCCCCCAGCAGATCGTCCCGCCGCTTCACAGTCGGCTCCGTGACCGCCGCGCCCGGGTCGCTCTCTCCTGTGTCGATTGCATGGCTGAACTCCTGGGCGATGCGCCAGGTCCTGGCGTTCTGACCACTGTCTGCTGCCACGTAGATGTTCTCAACACTGACGGCGAAGTCGACCCTTCGTTTTCCGTCATACGCGAAACCGAGGACCCAGGCATCGAAGATGAGCCTTCCAATGGCTTCTGTGTTTGCCCGGTTACGAAGGAAGAGATCGTAGTGGCGCTTGAAGCAGCTTTCGAAACGGCTCTTGATCCAGCCCTTCTTGGACTTCGCCTGGGCTTCGTGCTTGGCGCACTCAGCGCGCAGGTCCCCTTCGCCGGCGATGCCGTGGCGCTCAGAGGGTGAAGCAGCGACCTTGTCTTTGCCAGTGTGCAGGTAGGTGCTGAGTGGCACCGGGTCAGGGAGTTCCCGCAGTTCTT
The DNA here is from genome assembly GCF_024295805.1 of Streptomyces cucumeris. GTDB lineage: Bacteria > Actinomycetota > Actinomycetes > Streptomycetales > Streptomycetaceae > Streptomyces > Streptomyces cucumeris. The sequence continues at coordinate 94,672 of NZ_JANCLX010000029.1, read as the reverse complement.
CCCTTGGCACGGTTGCGGTGTCCACGAAGTGCGGACGGCCCGCGTGTTCTCCTCCGGCCTGCATGTCTGCCGGGGATGCCGAGGCACCCGAGGCGGCTAAGAAAGCAAGGGTCCAGGCCGCCATGGCACCGCGGACCCAGCGAGCTATCGGTTTATGCTTGGACAAGTTCGGCTCCCGACGCGGTTGTACGGACGCAAAGAGGTTCAGGGGGCTTCGTGAGTGGTCCGACGTGCGGGTTGATTTGCGTGTCAGGCGCCGCACATGTCTCCCCAGCACGCTTCGACAAGGTCACCGCTTGTCCTGGAGTAGGTGGCTTGAAAGCCTTCGTAGCTCTGGCCGTTCGGCCGCAGACCGGGGGTCGCAGCGGATGAGGTGACGGTCAGAAGACTGTGATCGGTAAACCCCGCAGGAACCTGTTTGGCAGGGTTGGGACCACCAACGCTGATCTGCTGTGGATCGACATCGAAGGCGGTCGCTGCCCGTTCCTTGATCGATGCTGAGTCGACTTCCGCGTCAGGTTCGGCGGACGTGGCGTCGGTCTCCAGGGCAGCGGCATTGCACACGCGTGTGGTCCGAACGCATTCGGCGAGACCGGGGACTGCGGCCAGACAGCTGTCGGCGTCCTCGACCAGGCACTTCTGGAGCGCAGTCTGGTCGACTCCGTTGAACTGCGCTGGTTGCGCCTTGGGACCGAGAGGGGTCTGGGGCCGAGCGTCATGGGCAGCGGCCTTGGCCGGTGTTGCTCTGCGTGGTTTGCTCACCGTCCACTGGTTGAACACCGCGCCGTCCGTGCTGAGTCTTGTCTTGAAGCAGTTCGGGGGCTTCTTTGTTGCACTGCACTGAGGGAGCGACACCACTTTGGCGGCGTTCTCATTCTTGACTCTGCGCCATGTGTTGTTGCCGTCCATGAAGCGCATGCGGTCCGCGATCTCAGGCACGTCCATGTATTCGTGCCCCATGAGGTGCAGCCCCGTGTCGATCCGGTTCGTAGATCCGGGGACTACCTTCAGCTGCTCTGTTGTACTGCCGACGCTGTTGAAGTCGTAGAGGACGTCCCATTGGTTTCCGGTGGACTTCCGCAGAGCCATGTAGGTATGGTTTCGTCTATCAGGCTTATTGGGGTCAACACCGGCTTTGATTGCTGTGACTCTCCCACCACGCTTCCCTAGTTCCCACCACTTGGGACCGTAGGTCTTGGTTGTTCTTCCGGTTTTCTCGGCGTACAGGCCGATTTCGATGTTCTGCGCAACAGGAGACTCCTCCGTGTTGGGCGTGACGCGGAGATAGACGGAGGCGAGGACGGTCCTGTTGCGCGTTTCGACCTGGTCGAAGCCGATCGGAACGTTTCTCCATGTGGCGAAACCGCCATACATCGGCTCACCGGGCTCACTGCACGTCATTGCGTACGAGACGATGTTGCCGCCGTAGGCGAAGCTGCACGCACGCGTGGGGGCTGCGGCATGGACCGGCGCGATACCGGATAAGGAAAGAACGATGACGGTGCCCGCGGTACCCGCGAACACCAGTGGTCTCTTGCGTATGCGTCGCAAGGGTATCTCCAACTCGTAGTGAACGAATCAGAATGCAAGTCACGGGGACGGACTGGCCAGGCATGAAACCGAACTGTTTCAAGCACCATTTGCGTTCGGAGCCAGGGGTCGGCGAGTCAGAGAACTCCGGGGAGATTTATATGAATTGCCGTGTGACTGCACACACTCTGCCCCAGAAGAAGAGGTTGGTCAACGCACGGTTGACCAGCCCGCCAATGTGCGGATGGAATGAGCCAAAGTTGATCCGGATTCATTATCAATTCAACGAGTGAGGCTGCCCATTTGCCTTCAGCGTGAATGCACGTGGCAGCAATGCCTGCGCCACACTGGCTTCAACCGACGGACATAACGACGCAGCTCTCGATCCCGTGTACAGGCGAGTCCGCTGGGCGCCCCCGTCGGGTGGTAGCCGTACAAGCTGGCCCCTCTGCGCCACTGGCTGATGCCACCACGCAGTACGAGCGGCCACCCCCCGGGTGCGGCACGAGCCGCCGGGTGACGCGGGGCGCGAAGTCCCCCGGGCTGTCACCAGCACCAGAGCAGACCCACACATCGCGAACCGGCGAGGCGTGCGCTATCACCGCACCCGGACTTACCTGCGTAGACGCAAGGACAACAGCCACCACCCCGGTCGCCTCAGAACGGCTCCATCGCGCGGCGGAGGATTTCCGCGAGGTGGTGGCCCTCCCGGCCGGTGCCCTGGGCGATCTGGGTTCGGCAGGAGAATCCGTCCGCGAGGATCAGCCCTTCCGGAGCGGCCCGGACCTTCGGGTACAGCTCCCGTTCGGCGCTGCTCTGGGACACCTCCCAGTGCCCCTTCTCGAAACCGAAGTTCCCGGCCAGGCCGCAGCAGCCCGAGGAGACCACGTCCTGTTCCACCCCGAGGCGGGTGAGCAGTGCGCGATCGGCCTCGGTTCCGGTGGTGGACTGCTGGTGGCAGTGCGGCTGGAGCACCGCGGTGGTGTCGATTCGCTCGAACGGCCACCGGCCGTCCTGGGCGAGAACGAACTCGGCCAGGGTGGTCGTGGCCGACCGCAGGAGCGCGGCGTCCGGGTCGTCCGGCAGCAGCCGGACGGCCTCGTCACGCAGCATCACAGTGCAGGACGGTTCCAGCCCCACGACGGTGTGCCCTGACCGCAGATGGTCGCGCAGCGTGGCGAGGGTCCGGCGCAACTTCCTTCGGGCGGTGGTGAGTTGTCCGGTCGAGTACCACGTGAGGCCACAGCAGACCTGGCGCGGTGGGAGGACGACCCGGAATCCGAGCCGTTCCAGGACCTCGACAGCCGCCCTGCCGACCTGCGGGGTGTAGAAGTTGGTGAAGGTGTCGGGCCACAGGACCACCGTGGGGGTCGCATCCGCCGCCGCGGGTGGCGTCTCCCGAGCGTCGAACCAGGAGCGGAAGGTCTGGTGCGCATAGCGGGGAATCTCGCGGCGCGGTTCGATCCCGCCGAGGCGTTTGAGCACCGAGGACGCGGTGGGGTGGGAGGTGACGGCGTTGACCGCGCCGGGCATCCGGGCCGCCAGCCGGGACCAGAGCGGAAGCATGCCCATCGAGTAGTGGGAGGCGGGGCGCAGCCGCCCGGCGTAGTGGTGGTGCAGGAATTCCGCCTTGTAGGTGGCCATGTCGACGTTGACCGGGCATTCGCCGGCGCACGCCTTGCAGGACAGGCACAGGTCGAGTGCGTCGCGCACTTCGGTGGAACGCCAGCCGTCCGGGATGGAGTCGCCGCGCAGCATCTCGGCCAGGATCCGGGAGCGGCCGCGTGTGGAGTGCACCTCGTCGCGGGTCGCCTTGAACGAGGGGCACATGGTGCCCTGGGTCTCCTCCCGACACTTGCCCACCCCCGCACAGCGGCGGACCGCCGCGGCGAAGGAGCCCCCGTCCCGCTCCAGGGCATGGACCGGGATCAGCTCCAGCCGGTCGCCGCCGGGGCCGGGGCGCAGGGCCTCGTCCAGCGGCGCGGGATCGACGATGACGCCCGGGTTGAGCAGGTCGCCAGGGTCGAAGACGGCCTTGAACGCGGCGAAGGCGTCCAGGATCTCTTGCGGGTACATCCGGGGAAGCAGTTCCGACCGGGCCCGGCCGTCGCCGTGTTCCCCGGAGAGGGTGCCGCCGTACTCCGCCACCAGGTCGGCCGCTTCCTCCACGAAGGCGCGGTAGTCGCGTATGCCGGGCGCCGTGGTCAGGTCCCAGTCGGTGCGCAGGTGCAGACAGCCCTCGCCGAAGTGTCCGAAGGGGGAGCCGTGCAGCCCGTACCGCCGCAGCAGGGCGTGGAGGTCCCGGAGGTAGGGCGCCAGGTGCTCGGGCGGTACGGCGGAGTCCTCCCATCCGGGCCATGCCTCACCGCCGTCCGCGCCGCGGGTGGCGATACCCGCGCTCTCCTCCCGGACGCGCCAGAGTGCACGGCTCTCCGCTCCGGCCCTCACCACGGTCCGGGAAGCCTCCGGTACGAGGTCCGCCAGTGCGTACGCCGCCGTCTCGGCTTCGTCCACGGTGTGGCCGCCGGTCTCGCAGTAGAGCCAGGCGGTGCCCGAGGGCAGCGTGGCACCGGCCCTCTCGCCTCCTGGCCGGCTCCGCAGCGCGGCGAGGAGACCCGCGTCCATGCCCTCCACGGTGAGGGCTCCGGCCTTGGCCAGGCGTGGGGCGTGCTGGGCGGCCACGTAGACGTCAGGGAAGCCGAGCACCAACAGGACCCGGGCGGCGGGGGGTTCGACCAGCCGGACCGTGGCCTGTGTCAGCAGCCCGCAGGTGCCCTCGCTGCCGACCAGCGCCTTGGCGACGTCGAACCCGTTCTCCGGGAGCAGATGCTGGAGGGCATAGCCGGAAACCTGGCGCCGGAACCGGCCGAGCTCCACCCTCAGCGGCGCCATGGTCCTGTCGCGCAGGTCTCGCAGCCGGTCGTCCAGGACGGGGTCGCCGCTGGTCCCGCGGCGGGCGTCGATCTCCCTGCCGTCCGGAAGCATCATCCGCAGGCCGGTGACGTTGTCGGCGGTGGTCCCCCAGACCACCGAGTGGGAGCCACAGGCGTTGTTCCCGACCATGCCGCCGATGGTGCACCGGGAATGGGTCGAGGGGTCGGGGCCGAAGGTGAGGCCGTGCTCCGCGGCGGCCGCCCGCAGGTCGTCGAGGACCACTCCGGGTTCGACGACGGCGGTCCGCCGCGCCGGGTCGATCGACAGGATCCGGTTCATATGCCGGGAGAAATCGACGACGAGCCCGGGCCCGATCGCGTTGCCCGCGACGGAGGTGCCGCCGCCGCGGGCGACCACGGGGATCCCGGAAGCGGTGGCGAGGGCCAGCGCCTGGCGGACGTCCGCGGGGTGGCGCGGGTGCAGCACGGCACAGGGGACCTGCCGATAGACGGAGGCGTCGGAGCTGTAGGCCGCTCGTGCGGCGAGATCCGTGCGGGCGGCTTCGGGGAGGGACAGGGCGAGCCGCGCCCGGAACTCCTCGAGGACATCGGATCGATGAGCGGCGTCCGGTCCTGTGCGCGTCACGATGGCATCCCTTCTCCTCCCGGCGTGGGGCCCGAAGGTCATGTCTGTTCAGCAAGCCGTGCGTGACGCGGCATGTTACATGCAAATGATGGGGCGAAGATTCCACACAAGGAGCCACCTCAGACATGACTCATGTCGCCGCCTACGCCTTATCTGTGCAGCTCAAGTGAGCGGATGCCCGAATCGGAAGCATATGTTCCGCCGCCTGCCGCAAGGGTTCCCTGCCCATCGGTAACCCACTATGGTGCTCGACACCTCCAGGGTTGCATGTTACTTCGTGCAGCCATGTCGCCCACGATCCAAGAAGGCGAGGGGTGCGCTGTGTCGACGGCACCCGACATCAAGGAACACGCGGACGCGGTGGGAGCGAGAGCCCTGCGCAAGGTCACCTGGCGATTGATGCCGGTCCTGATCGCGGGGTACTTCGTCAGCTACGTGGACCGGATCAACATCAGCTTCGCCAAGTTCGGACTCACCGAGAGCTTCGGCCTCAGTGCCACCGGCTTCGGCTTCGCGGCCGGCATCTTCTTCATCGGCTACATCCTCTTCGAGGTGCCGAGCAATCTGGTCCAGCACCGGGTCGGCGCTCGGATCTGGCTCAGCCGGATCATGCTCACCTGGGGTGTGATCGCCGTCGCCACCGCGTTCGTCAACAGCGCGGCCACCCTGTACGCCGCCCGGTTCCTGCTCGGCGCGGCAGAGGCGGGATTCTTCCCCGGCATCATCGTCTTCCTCGCCCGCTGGTACCCCAACCGCGAGCGGACCAGGATGATCGCGGTCCTGATGATGGCGATCCCCCTCAGCTCCGCCCTGGCGGGCCCGTTCAACGGCTGGATCCTGAGCACCTTCGAAGGCACGCTGGGCCTGGAGGCATGGCGCTGGGTGTTCATCGTCGGCGGACTGCCCGCCGTGGCCCTCGCCTTCGTGTTCTTCTTCACCGTGGCCGACAGCCCGGCCAAGGCCCCCTGGCTGACCTCCGCTGAGCGGGACTGGCTGGACAGGACCCTGGCGGCGGAGGAGGCCGAACGCCGGGAAGCGGCCCCGCTGGGCCACTGGGAGGTGTTCCGGAGCGGCCGGGTGCTGACCCTCTGTCTGATCTACTTCCTGCTCCAGTGCGGTGCTTACCCGCTGGTCTACTGGATGCCCTCGGTCATCGACGAACTCGGCAACTTCAGCAAGACCGAACTCGGCTTCGTCACCGCGGTGCCGTTCGCCTTCGCCGCGGTGGGCATGTACGTCGCCGGACGGAAGGCGTCCCGGCACAGCAGGTCGGCGATGCCGGTCATCCTCGCGCTGGCGGTCTCCTTCGTGGCCTTCATCGCCACCGCCCTCAGCCTGAAGGCCGCGGCCCTGGCCTTTGTGATGATCACCATCGCCACGGTGGCCGCCCAGACGGCCAAGCCGCTGTTCTGGTCACTGCCCACGGCCTATCTCTCGGGAGCCGCGGCGGCCACCGGTATCGCGCTCATCAACTCCATGGGCAACGCCGCCGGTTTCGTCAGCCCGTTCGCGGTGGGCTGGATCCAGGACGCCACCGGCGGCAACGTGGGCCTGTCGATGTCCGTGATGATCGCCGCCGATGCCCTGGCCCTCATCACGGTCGTGATCCTCGCCCTCAGGTCCCGCCGCGACCGCACCGCACAGCCGTCGCCGAAGGCGGCCGCGCCGGTGAAGGATACGGTCTCCTGAAACAACGGGACAGCAGAGTGGGATGGGCGGGGCCATACGGTTCCGCCCGCCCGGCCGCCACGCGGCGATGCCGCCGCACAGAATGATGGGGACTCTTGTGGAACCACGGGGTGCCGTACCGAACAAGACGGATCAACTCGCGACCGCGATCCGTGACGCCATCGGTCAGGGAGAACTGGTGGGCGGCTCCCTGTACTCCGCCCAGGAACTCGGCCAGCGCTTCGGTGTCTCCCGGACACCGGTCCGGGAGGCCCTCCTCCGGCTCGCCGACGCCGGACTGGTGCGGATCGAGCGCAACCGCGGCGTCCGCATCATGACCACCAGCGATGAGGACCTCGCCGAGATCTGCACCCTGCGCCTGCTGCTCGAACCGCCCGCGGCGCGCCGCGCGGCCGCGCGTATGACGGACCAGGAGCGTGCGGACCTCGAAGCGGCGCTCCAGGACATGCGGGAGAGGGCCGAGGACGAGGAGGCGTTCTTCGCCGCGGACCGCCGCTTCCACGAGGTGATCCTGCGGGGCAGCGGCAACCACCGGCTCGCCGACCATGTCTCGAGCCTGCGCGACGCCATCGCCCTCCAGGGACGGCGCACCCTCCCGGCCCGGCGCATGGCGCGTCAGATCATCGCCGAGCACGAGACCATCGCGAAGGCGATCGCCACCTGCGCCCCCTCCGGCGCGGCCCGCGCGATGCGCCGCCATCTGCTCACCACCGCCGACCTCCTCGTCGGCGACAAGGACTCGACCAGCTACCTCGACTGGCAGGAGTGGGTGGGCGGAGAAGGCTGCCCCCACGAGGACTGACCGCCTTTCAGGTGGACAGCTCCAGCCAGATCGTCTTGCCGCGCCCGCTGGGCGAGGTGCCCCACGCGGTGGCAAGGCTCTCCACGATGAGAAGTCCGCGCCCGTGCTCCGCCTGTGCGTTCTCCTCGTCGGAGGCGGAGAGCGCGGAAGGCACCGGGGGCGTCGCGTCGGAGTCCCGCACCTCCAGCCGGATGTGGTCCGGGCATGCGCGCAGCCGCAGATCGACATGACTGTCGGCGTGGATCAGCGCGTTGGTCACGACCTCCGAGGCCATGAGTTCCAGATCGTCGGCCAGCGTGTCCCGGTCCCAGGCCGCCAGGCTCTCGCGGATGAATCTGCGCGTCGCCTTGACCCCTTGCAGATCGTGCCGCTGGATCTCCAACCGGTTGAACCGGGAGCCGAGTTCGAGCGGCGTTCCCTCGTAACGGGCGAGCAGCAGGACGACATCGTCGCGGCGCTCGGGGGGCGGGGGCACGGTGGCGATGAGCCGATCCGCGAGCCCTTCGAGGTTGTGCTCGCGGTTGCGGTGGCCCGCCGCCAGCAGGGAGCGGACCCGGGGCAGCGCATCGGGGGTCCGGACGCCGATGAGGCCGTCGGTGTACAGCAGGAGCAGCGAGCCGGGTTCGAGGGTGGTCTCATAGGTTCGGTACGGAACGTCGGAGTACACGCCCAGTGGCACATCGGCGGGGATGTCCAGCGCTTCCGTACGGCCGTCGGGGCGGCGCACCAGTGGTGCCGGATGGCCGGCCAGGGCCGCTTCGACCGCCCCCTCGGTAACGTCCAGGCAGACGAAACAGCAGGTCGCCAGCAGTTCGGTGGCCAACTCGGTGAGCAGATTGCTGGTCCGGGTGAGCACCGCGGCCGGGCCGTGCCCCTCGCGGGCGTAGGCGAGCACCGCGCTGCGCAGCTGGCCCATGACCGCCGAGCTCTCCACGTTGTGGCCCTCCACATCTCCCACGACCAGGCAGATCCGCCCGCCGGGCAGGGTGATCACCTCGTACCAGTCGCCGCCCACTCCGGCGCTCGAGGGGGCGGGCAGATACCGCGCCGTCGTGATCACATCGGGCAGATCACTCAGGATGCGCGGCAGCAGTCGCTTCTGGAGGCTCTCGGCGAGCGCGTGTGCGCTCTCGCTCAGCCGGGCGCGTTCCAGGGCCTGGGCGAGCAGCCCCGCCATCATCATCACCACGGCCTGCTCCTCCGCCCCGAACCGGCGTTCCTCGGCGAAGCCGAGACCGCATACGCCGACCGCGGTGTCGTGGGCCCGCAGCGGGAGGAACGCCCAGGCGCGGCAGCCGTCCTCCGGTGTGTCCGGATACGCGGCGAGCAGCTCGGCGCGGTCGGCGAAGAGCAGGGGGTCCCGGCCACGCAGGACATCGGCAGTCGGGGACCCGCCGTCCGCGCTGGAACCGTGGAGCAGGCGGAGAACACCAGTGGAGGTGCCGCAGTGGCCCACGACCCACAGACGGCCGTCACTCACGGTGCTGATCACCACGGACCGCGCCCGGCACGGCTCCATGATCCGGGACCGGGCGGCGGCGACCACCGCGTCGATGTCCACGGCCTCGTTCAGCGCCCCGCTGAGCTTGTGCAGTTGGTACATCAGCGTCATCCCGGATGACCCGCGGACATCGGGCAGCCCCCAGACGTCGGCGGACGCGCGGGCCGGACACGGGTCGGCGGGATAGACCGGAAACACCACCGGGTCGGGTGCGGGCGCCGACGGCGCCCCGCGTTCCGCCGACGGGACCAGGTCGTGAGCCAGCCGGTCGCCGATCTCCCGCAGCCGTCGGCGCTGCCCGGCGGTCAGCATGCCGTCCCGGGAGGGAATGCGAATGAGGGTCAGGACCCCGAGCCGGTGGCCGTGGGCGCTCAGCGGGGTGGCCACCGCTGAGTACGGAAAGGGCACCAGACGGGCGAGCCCGGGGTCGTCGGGGCGGATCACCGGCTCGCCGATGACCACGATCGTGCCGGTCCGCCATGCCGTCGAGGAGGCGTAGGGGCCGTCCAACGGGATCCGCTCGGGCATGGTGAAGACGGCCGGAGGTGTGCCGCCGATCAGAGCCGCCCGGAGCCCTTCACGGTCGTCCTCCACGAAGTAGACGATCCCGGCGACGGCGTCCAGCTCGACGACGGCCTCCTGGACCGCCGAGGTCAGGGGTGTCTGGAGCGGCGCCCGGTCCGGTGATGGAGAACCCGGGCCGCGGGACGCGATGTGCTTCCGGCCTGCCGATGGCATGGCGGTGGCTCCCTGCGTATCCGTTCTGCCCCTGTTGCCATCATGCTCCTGCCGGGTCCGGCCTGGAGCCCCTGGGCCCAGGGGCTCCAGGCCGGACAACATGCCTAGGGGGTCTCGGCCTCAGGCCGGGTGAGCGAAGGCAGATCCGGGGTGCAGCCCGGCTTCTGGGCGCGGTGACCGCCTCCCGCGCGGTCGCGCAGCCAGACCGCCAGGAAGACCACCGCGCACAGCACGGGCAGCACGCTGACCGTGGCGAAGGTGGCGGCCACACCCTGGGTGTCGATGAGGTGGCCCATCCACGGCAGGGTGAAAGCGGTGGCGAGCATGCCGCCGGAGCCCATGAGAGCCAGTACGAACGACCCGCCCGTGGGGTAGCGCTCGGCGACCACTCCGAGCATGGTGGGCCACATCCGCCCGATGCCGAGGGCGAAGATGGCCGCCGCGCCGTAGGCGGCCAGTGGCGAGTGTGCGCGTGACAGCATCTGGAGTCCGGCAGCCGCCAGGACACAGGAGACGGCGAGCACGGTCACCGGGCTGACCCGCTCGACCAGCCGGGACCCCAGAGTGCGGGAGGCGAACATGATGCCGTTGATGAAGATCAGCACCAGGATCCCTGAGGCACCGGCGGTCTGCCCCAGGGTTTCGGGGATCCACTGGTTGGGGCCGAGCTCGGTGGAGGCGGTGAGGAACATGCAGCCGAGGAAGACGAGGAAGATCGGTCGGGTCGCGGTGCGGTACATCTCGCCGGTGGACACCGCGGAGGTCACCCGCTCCGTGCGGGGGAATCGCATCCGGAAGAAGACGGCACCGTAGGCGACGGTGACCACGATGATCGCCGCCAGTTTGACGCGCCAGTCCAGCCCGGCTCGGGTGAAGCCGTAGCCCACCAGCCCGCCGGCGATGAGGCCCCCGGCGAACCAGGCGTGGAAGGCGTTCAGCCGCTGGCTCTTGCGCCGCGGATAGAGCGTGGCGACCAGCGGATTGGTAGCGGCCTCGACCAGTCCGTTGCCGAGGCCGACCACCAGGGTGCCGGTGAACAGCAGCGCGAAGCCGGGGGCGGCAATGGTGAGCAGCAGCCCCACGATCTGCGCGACGAACGCGGCGTGCAGGATCCGCCCGACGCCGAGCAGGTCGACCAGGAGCCCGCCGCCCAGGATGGCGGCGACATATCCGTAGAAGGCGGCGCCGGCGATCAGGCCGAGCTGGAAGTGGTCGAGCGAGAACTGCTGTCCCAGCGCGGCCATGATGTCGCCGCGCACGGAGAAGGTCATACCGGTCGCGGCGAGGGCGATACAGCTGCCGATGAACAGCCGCCGGACGACGGCCGGGGACATGTCCGGGGCGGTCGTGTCGGCGGACACGCGTGGGATGGGTCTGGGCATGGTGCGGCTCCAGGGGGAACGGGGAGAGCGGTGCGGGGACGCGGCGGAACGCGCGGAGCGGCGCGGGCCGGTGACGGCACGGTGCCCGGAGCGGAGAGGGGGAGGACGGGCACGCGCCGTGAACAGGGAACGGACTTCGGCCGGAGGCGAGAGCCTCGGTCAGCGGCGGGCGTACGCCTTGGTCAGATGGTGACGCAGAGTCTGAGCCGACTGCGCGGTGTAGGCGTCGTAGAGGTCCGCGGGCAGGATGCCCGAGGCGTGGTCGCGCAGCCACTTCGCCATGCCCCGGCCGAGTGTGGCGTCATCGGCGTCGAGGATGTGGCGGTCGGAGATCGGAGTGCGGTCGACGGCGGGCATGAACTCCACGGACAGATGGCCGTCGTATCCCACCGCGAGAAGTTCCTCGATCAGCACCGACCAGTCGATGGCGCCCGAACCCGGGGCCAGCCGGTTGTTCTCCGCCACGTGGAAGTTGACCAGGCGGGGCGCACAGGCGCGGAGAGCGGCCTTCCAGTCGGCTTCCTCGATGTTCATATGGAAGATGTCGAGGCAGATGCCGCAGTCGTCACCGACCTCCTCGGCCAGCCGCAGTGCCTGATCGGCCCGGTTGATCAGATAGGTCTCGTAGCGGGTCAGCGGTTCGATGGCGAGCCGGATCCCGCAGTTCGCGGCGTGCCGCTGCGCCCGCTGGAGCGCTGTGACATACCAGGCCCATTCGGCCTCGGGGTCCGCCATGGGCACGACCTTGCCCACGGTGCAGGGAACGGTGACGAAGGTGCCGCCGAGCGCCTCCGTGAGCTGGATCGTGTCCATCAGGTAGCCGAGGGATGCCTCGCGGATGTACACGTCCTCGTGCACCAGGTCCCGCCCGCCCATGAAGAGTGCCAGCGCCCCGGCACAGGCGACACCGTGCTCGCCGAGCAGTCGGCGGATGTCCGCGACATCCATGTTCCGGGGGTCCGAGGAGATCTCGATGGCGTCGTAGCCGTGCCGGGCGAGTCGGGAGACGGTGTCCTCGACGGGCTCGGGACGCATCCAGTTGTGCATGGAGAGCCGGATGGCCATGGCGGTGTTCCTTCTCAGAGGGGGCCGTCTGTGCCCTGGTGCGCGGTGCCCAGCAGTTCGACCGTGATGAAGCGCAGTGTGGTGTCGCCGATGTTGTGCAGGTCGTGGATGGTGCGCGTGCCCTGGCCGTGGTGGAAGAACCGGGTGTCCCCGACGGTGTAGTCCACACGGGTCCGCTGCCAGTCCGAGCCGTTCATCGTGATCTGACCGGCGGTTCCGGCCTCGACGCAGGTCCAGAAGTAGTCGAGTGCATGACAGTGCAACGGTGCACGTTCTCCGGAAGCGAGCCGCACTTCCCAGACCCGCACCGCGTCGTTCTCGAACAGAAGACGCGTGCCGACGTCCCGATTGCCGCGGGCGGCCGCCCGCTCCTCAGCCGTGGGGGTGAGCTGCTCGTGGTGAGTCATACCGGAAGCATGCTCGCCCGAGCCGCCCAGAGTCCAAGACTTGTTCTCTGGGGATTCACTTAGGCAATGCCTATACCTAGACTGATGGCATGAGCCTGCGCAAGTTCGAGTACTTCCTGGCCATCGCGGAGGAGGGCTCCCTCAGCCAGGCCGCGGCGAAGCTGCACATCGCCCAGCCCTCGCTCTCCCAACAGCTCAGAGCGCTGGAACGGCACGTCGGCGGTCCCCTGTTCGAGCGCCTGTCCCGAGGGATGCGGCTGACCCCGACGGGCCGCGCCTTCCTCCCGCACGCCCGGGCCGCGGTACGCTCGGCCGACCGCGCCTACGGGGTGGCGCGGGCCGTGGCCACCGGTGATGCCGGCGAGATCGAGATCGCGACCGTGTCCTCGATCGCCGCCGGGATCCTCCCGCAGGTGCTCCGTACCTGGCACGAGCGGCGGGCGGGCAGTGCCGTACGGCTGCATGAGTTCCACCACCGGAACCTGCTGGAGCAACAGGTGCACGACGGGCTGGGCGACCTCGCCATCGGACCCCGCCCGTCCTCCTGGGACGGGCCGGTGCTCTCCCTGGGGCACGAGGAGTTCGTCGTGGTGCTGCCCGCCACCGCCGCGGCCCGGCACCCCGGTGGGGTCGCGCTGGGCGATCTCGCCGACCGTGACTGGGTGCTTTTCGGGCAGGAGCACGGCCTCAACGACTTGGTCCACGCCGCCTGCACGCTTGAGGGGTTCCAGCCCGCCCCGGCGGTGCGCACCTGGCAGGTCGACGCGGCGGCCCGGTTGGCGGCCGCCGGCGTCGGCCCCGCCTTGCTCCCGGACAACGCTCTCCCGGCGGGGCTCGACGCCGAGGTCCGGCCGGCCCGGCCCCGGCTGTTCCGTGAGCTCACCTGCTATCTGCGCGGCGAACCCCAGGGGCTGGTACGGGAGTTCGTCGCGCTTCTGCGCCAGTCACCGCTGGGGCTGCGCGACCACCGGCCGGAGGGCGGCCGGGCCATCGGCCTCGCACCGACGGACACCTGAGTGCTCCACTGTCGCCTTCGCCGAATCCGTATCCGCCGCTCCGAGCGGCGCGCGCTGATCCGGCGGCGCGGTGGGCCGCCGGGCGGCTCACCGCGCCAGACGCGCCACCTCCGTACCCGCCAGGAGGAACGCCCCGACGCCGAAGTCGGCCGTGGTGTCCTTCGTGACCGGCTGGCTGGACTCCGGCCGGTCACCGACGCCCTGCACATAGCCGAGGAAGCCGTCCCGGTGCACGGCCATGGTGACCAGACCGTGCCAGGCGCGGGCGACGACCGGGAGGAACGTGGCGCGGTCGACCAGGCCGGTCCGGATCGCGTACGCCGTCGCATAGACGAAGAAGGCTGTACCGCTCGTCTCGGGGCCCGGCAGGTGTTCCGGGTCGCCGAGGTTGACGTTCCAGAAGCCGTCCCGGCGCTGCCGCTGGGCCACGGCCTTCACCAGCCGGGTCAGGGCCTCACGGTATTCCGGAACGTGGGGAGCGTCGGCGGGGAGCGCCTTGAGGGTTTTCACATGGCCCGCCGCCGCCCATCCGTTCCCCCGTGACCAGAACACCGGTTTACCCGAGGGGGATGTGATGTGGCCCGGCAGGAACCGCTTGTCCCGGTACCAGAGGCCGGTGTCGCGGTGGTACAGCCCGGGGCCGCCCTCTCTGCGCTTGGTGTGCTGGTAGAGGCGGTACAGCTTCTCCTCGTATCGCCGGTCCCCGCGGAGGCGGCCGAGACGGGCGAACGGCGGCATGGCCATATGCAAGGCGTCGACCCACCACCAGTCGTCGTCCTTGGCGGGCCGGTCGTCGTACACCATGCGGCGCAGACACGTCTCGAGGGCCTCGATCTTGTGCCCACGGGGATCGATCTCGTAGAGGTCGAGATAGACCTGCCCCACACACTGGTTGTCGGCGTGCCGTGTGGTGGAACCCGCGTTCAGCCCGTAGTCGTGCTTCTCGGCCCACTCATGGGCGTAGCGCAGATAGCGCAGGTTCTTGGTCATCCGCTGAAGCGCGAGAAGACCGCTGAAGAACGTGGCGTTGGCCCATTTGTTGTCACCGGAGTCAGCGTGCGTACCGACCCAGTGGTCCGCCACGCGGTGCAGGACCTGGGCGATGTCGTTCGGTGAGGGCAGTCGGGTCGCGGGTGGCCGTTGGACGGACGCCGTCGCGTCGGCGTTGCTGAGTACAACAGAAGTCGCGGCGAGTGCGACAGCGTTGGCAAGTAAGTGTCGGCGATTCACGAGTGGTCTCCCTCGTCATCAGCGGGGTGCCGTGCGTTGCTCTCCACATGTGACGACCACTCAACTAGTCATCCATCACGGGGGTTTGCCATCGCTTTACCCTGGCGGGGTCATCGTGCCGAGCCGGGGGCGCATCTCGCACATGCGCCATCGATCCATCCTGGCAACACTATTGACACACCTCGGAAACGCGGCTGTCATGTGTTGCGCTTCCGTTCGGCCACGTTGGCTTGAGTTGGTTCTTGTTCGTGTGCTTTCTCGGTCACACCACTCCGCGGCCACTCTCCGCACTCCTCCCCCACACCCAAGGGATCACCAAGATGCCCATCAAACGCCGCACGCTTCTCATCGGCAGCGCTCAGCTCGGCACCGCGGCGGGGGCCGCCGCCATGCTCGGCGGCCTGCCCGCCCCTGCCTCCGCAGCGCCGAAGGGCATATGGCAGGAGTTCACCGACAACCCCTTCGACCACCCCCAGGTGCCCAATGTGGCGTACGCCGGGTACCGGACCGGTGAATCCCTCCCGCGCCGGGAAGTACACGCCAATGCCCTCAAGTACGGTGCGAAGAACGACGGTTCGGCCGACGCCTCGGCCGCCATCAACAAGGCCATCGCCGATGTCGGCGCCAAGGGCGGCGGAGCCGTCCTGCTCCCCGCCGGCAGATACCGCATCGACCACATCATCCAGCTCGGCCACAGCAATGTGACGCTGCGTGGCGAGGGCAGCGACCGCACCACCCTCTACGCCCCGCACTCACTGGAGTCGATCGTGGGGAAGAACCACGACCGCTACGGCAGCTCCACGAAATCGGCCTGGAGCTGGTCGGGAGGGCTGGTCTGGGTCTGCCACCGGGACCGCCTCCACGACCTGATCGACGCCATCCGGCACCGCCGGTGGCCGGATGAGGGCTGGACGGGCAACAAGGGCGACGAGGGCAAAGCGATCACCACGATCTCCGCCGACGCCTCGCGGGGCGCCTTCAGCATCACCGTCGCCGACGGCGGCAAGCTGCGGCCGGACCAGCGCGTGCTGCTCCAGCTCAGCGACGACCGCGAGCACAGCCTGCTCAAGCACATGTGCGGCGACATCCCGGGCGCCGCCACGTACCCCTGGGCCAAGAAGACCAAGCTGCTGTCCCTGGCCCCCTTCGTATGGCCGGTGCGGATCGCGAAGGTGAGCGGTGAGCGGGTCACCCTGGCCCAGCCGCTGCCACTCGCCGTCCGTGGCCGCTGGAAGCCCCGACTGACCACGATGTGCCCGATCGTCACCGACTCAGGTGTGGAGGGCCTGACCATCGAGATGGTGAAGACCAAGCGTCCCAGGCACTTGGAGGACAAGGGATTCAACGGACTGGCCTTCCAGTGCGCCTGGGACTGCTGGGCCGATGACGTCCGCGTCGTCAACAGCGACAACGGCATCCTGCTGGTATCCGCCAAGGGGGTCACCCTCAAGCGGACCCGGATCTCCGGGCGCGGCCAGCACCACTCCTACGCCTGTCGGCACCAGTCCCACGACAACCTCTTCGACGACTTCACCATCGACGCCTTCACCGAGAAGCCGACGCCCGGCTCGATTCACCACGGCGTCGACGTCGAGGGGCTCTCCTGCGGCAACGTCTGGTCGCGGGGGCAGATGGCGGCCGGTACGTTCGACACTCACCGCGCGCTCCCCTTCGGGAATGTGCGCACCGAGATCACCATCAACAACGACGGTCAGCACGGCGGCAGCGACGACGCCGGACCCCTGTACGGCGCCCGGTTCACGCACTGGAACATCGAGGTCACCAACAAGCGCGCCGGGTGCGTGAAGATCGACGACGTGGCCCCGTACAGCGCCACCGTCGGCATCTCCAAAGTGACCAACAGCGGCCAGATCGACAAGCCCGACTTCAGCGGACCGCTGCGCTCCCGGCTGGAGGGCTACGGCGACACCTCGGTGAAACCGGCCAATCTGTACGTCGCCCAACGGGATCTGCGGCACCGCAGAAACGGTTGAGCCAACGCGGAATCCGCGTTCCTTTCAGCCCACCGGGTGTTCGGGACGGCTTTTCTCTCCCACGCGAGCGGATTCCACTCGTCGAGGACAGTGGACACGGACAGTCTGCACAGTCGAAATCCGTGATCGCCTTCACGGACATCTCCGCAGAGCCGCTTACCACCTCAAGGAGCAGGTGGGGCCACCGGGGCCATGCCCTCCAGGAGAAGCCGCAGAATTTGCTGAAGTTCTTCGGCGAGTGATGGCCTGGTCTCGTCGGCTGGTTGACTGGCCCACCGGTAGAGGGCTCCGAGATAGACGTCGCGCAGAACGTTACCGACTCCGCTGGGCGACATTTCCGGGCGCAACTCACCCCGGTGCACGCCACCGTCAATGATCTTTCCAAACACTTCCGCGACATACGGCTCTTCAAGTATCGGCCGCCCCGCCTTGACCCAGGCAGTCAGCATCGCCGCCGTGAGCTGCGGTTCCTCGTCGTTGATACGGACGAGGATCGCCATGCACTCCTGCAGCTGCGCGATCGAACTGGGTGTGAACGTGTCGGATTCACCGATACCAGTCACAAGCGCGGCCCGTCTCCTTTCTCCCCACGCACTGATGATGTCTTCCTTGCGCTGGAAGTAGTTGAAGAACGTCCCGCGTGCCACATCGGCCCGCTCCGCGATCTCACCGATGGAGGTCTGGTCGTACCCCTTCTCCAGGAAGAGCTCGAGCGCCGCGGAGTAGAGACGCTCCCTGACTCTCTGTTTGTTGCGTTCCCGGCGGCTGATCGGCGGCGGCGTTGCGCGCACGTTCATTCCGTCCCTCCCGTTCGTGCTGAGCTGGTGAAGCTGAGGGCTACGGCTCCGCCGGGAGCGGTGCTGCCTATCCCGGTGACGCTCTCATCGGGCCAACCTCCAACTTTTTATACCACAGTGCAAGTTTAGTTGGTGCTTGTGCCACCGAAGTTCGACAGGAACGGACATGTAACGCGAGTTGGCTTCAGGTCATGTGGCGTGGCTCCTCGTGCTGGGCTTGTTCCGATCCTGCGTGCGGCGGGACGAGGCTCTCTCGCAGGGTGGCCAGGCTCTCCCGGCTCAGCAGCCGTCCGGCGGGGACATCGATGCCGTGGCTCTGGCGCAGGCGTTGGCGGAGCTGGGATGCCATGAGGGAGTCGAGTCCGAGGTCACGCAGCGACCTTCGCTCGTCGATCTCCGACTGGGACATGCCCAGCAGCCTCGCGGAGTGTTCGAGCAGTGACGTCGAGGCGTCTCCCGGCTGGGGGCGCGGGGAAGAAGTGGGATCCGCGGTGCGCGCCTCGGGGAAGGCGGTACCCGTCGTGCCTGATGTGGCCGGCCGGTCGGCGGCGGGAGGAGTAGCGGAACGCAGCAGGGCGGTGAGGAGTCCGTCCACAAGAGGCTGGGTGACCTTCTTGACCGCGCCGGCCACTGGTGCCACGTACCGTTCGGTCAGTGCCGACATACGTGTGAACACGGAGGGCAGTGGTGCGCTCGTGCCGGCCCGCCGCGCGAGGCTCTGCATACGGATTCCGGAGAATCGCGCCAGGGGGCGTTGGTCCGAGGAGAGCAGGACGACGTCAGCCAGCAGTGAGCCTTCATCGCTCCCGGCCCGTACGGTGCTCAGACTCCAGAACTCCGACTCCGGCTCGCCGTAGAACCGGACCGCGTCGATGGCGACCGGGACATGGATGCCGTCGTCTCCGGACGCGGTGTCCGGCCGCGCCGCCAGAACCGGTAGCAGTCCCGCTTCCCACCCGACCCGCGGCAGGGGCTTCGCCAGGCGTATCCGGGCCACGGCCTCGCCCTTCCCCCGCCACAGGTGTTCGACGGCCCGGAACGGCCCACGGATGTCGTATCCGTGGCGCTGGGCGAGCGACAAGTAGCCTTCGGCGCTGACGTAGTCGGGGCACCGTGCGAGTGCGGCATCCAGGACACCCGAGGTGTCCGGGACAGCATCCGCGGTGCCTGTTCTGATGCCCCGTCCGGAAGCGCAGACGACCGTGGCGGAGGAGCCCGGGAGCGAGGCCCGCACCGTCACGTCGCGGGCCTGTCCTGCACCGTCGTGGTACTCGCCCAGGGCGACGTGGAGGGTTGTGTCCCCGGCCGCTTCGGCGGGTACGGGCACATCGCCCAGCGTCACGTCACGCAGTTCGAACGCCGCGGTGCGATCGGCCTCCTGCACCGTTTCCAGCATCGCCGAGAGATAGACGACGGGTGGCACGGGTGTGAACCCCAGGACCGCTATACCGTCACCCCACTCGGCGGTCTCGCTCCACGACGCGAGATCGATGTGCCGGACCCGAGCGGCACCGGAACGATGTCCGGCAACGGGGTCGGCCGCCGCGCGCCGGAACGGCACCACGTCCCAGGAGTAGGTGGGGAGCGACGGCACGTGCCGCGGGGCGTCACCGCCGTACCAGCGTTGCCAGTCGAGCCGCCCGCCATGGACGAAGAGCCGGCCGGCCGCCCGTGCCAGCTCGGTGGGCTCGTCGGACATACGGTGCAGCGATGCCACCGCGGCCGCATCGCCGTCCGACGTGTCGTCAAGAGCGGCGAGGAGGACCGGGTGCGGACTCACCTCGAGCAGAACGCTCTCTGCCGCGCGGACCACGTTCTGCACC
The DNA here is from genome assembly GCF_024295805.1 of Streptomyces cucumeris. Taxonomy (GTDB): domain Bacteria; phylum Actinomycetota; class Actinomycetes; order Streptomycetales; family Streptomycetaceae; genus Streptomyces; species Streptomyces cucumeris. The sequence continues at coordinate 75,179 of NZ_JANCLX010000029.1, read as the reverse complement.
GTATCGGCGAACCGGACGGGCCGGCGCAGGTTGTCCATCCAGTAGGCGGCGTCCAGTTCCCGGCCGCTGACCTCGGTGCCGGACACGGTGGAGATCATCCCCGTCGTGGCGGGCAGCGGGGAGAGCTCGGCGAGCTCCTGGAGCAGGTCGTCCCGCAGCGCGTCCATCTGTGGCGAATGCGAGGCCACGTTCACCTTCACGGGACGGCAGAGGATATCGCTCTCCTCCAGTTCGGCCCGCAGGGCGTCGAGAGCGACGGGATCACCCGTGAGCACCGTGGTGGTGGGCGCGTTCTCCGCCGCTATGCACACGGCTCGGCCGTGGCCCTCGATGTGCTGCCGCGCCTGGGCGGCCGACAGCTCGACCACCAGCATGGCGCCCTGCCCCGCCGTGCGCTGCATCAGCCGGCTGCGTCGGCAGATCACCGCGGCCGCGTCCTCGAGCGACAGGGCGCCGCTGACATGGGCGGCCGCTACTTCCCCCATGCTGTGCCCCATGCACAGATCCGGTTCCACGCCACGTTCGCGCCAGGCGGCGGCGAGGGCCACCTGCACTGCCCACAGGACGGGCTGGACGGTGCTCACGTCGGTGGGGAGTTCGGTGTCGTCGGACATCAGACGGTCCAGGACCGACCAGCCGAGTTCCCTGCGCACGGCCTGGTCACATGCGTCCAACGTGGCCCGGAAGGCGTGCGAAGAGCGATACAGCGTGCGGCTCATGCCCTCCCACTGGGACCCCTGGCCCGAGAAGACGAAGACGACGCGCTTGTCCCCCGACAGGCCGGCCTCCGCGATGCCGCCGTCCGGAAGCATCTCGCCGTCGGCGAGGGCCCGCAGCCGCTGCGACAGGGAGTCGTGGTCGTCGCCCACGACCCAGAGCCGCTGAGGGTGGGCGTCGCGTCCCATGGCCGCGGCGGAGCAGATGTCACCCAGCCGGTGACGACGCCCGGGGCCCGAGGGCCCGAGGTAGTCCGCGTAATCCCGTGCCAGGCGGCGGAGGGAACTGGTCGTCCGCGCACTGAGCACCAGCAGGTGGGGCCCGGAGTCCGTGGCGGTGCGGTGGGCGGTGGATGTGCGCTCGGGGATCTGCGTGCCGACGACGACGTGCGCGTTCGTCCCGGACAGTCCTAAGGAGGTGACGCCGAGCAGGGCACCGGAACCGGCCGTGTCCAGCGGTTGGTTCCGCGTCACCACGCGCACCGGGAAGTCGTCCTGTGCGAGCAGGCCGTGCGCCTCGTCGAGGTGCAGCGACGCGGGAATGACACCGTGTTCGAGAATGAGCACCGTCTTGATCAGTCCGGCGAGACCGGCCGCGGCCTCAGGGTGCCCGAGGTTGGTCTTGACCGACCCGGTGAGCAACGGCCGGTCCGGCGCCCGCCCCAGCCCTGCCGTCTCCGCGAGCGCGCGGAGTTCCACCTCGTCTCCGATGTGCGTTCCCGTGCCATGCGCCTCGATGTAGTCGAGCTCCGAAGGCTTGACGCCGGCGCCGGCGCAGGCCCGGCGCAGCGCATCGGCCTGGCCCTCCACGGAAGGGCGGACCAGCAGTCCGCTCGCCGCGCCATCGTTGGTCATCGCGCTGCCGAGTAATACCGCGCGCACGGGGTCGCCGTCTCTCAGCGCGTCGTCCAGCCGTTTGAGCACGACCGCGCCCACACCTTCGCTGCGGACGAATCCGTCGGCGCGGGCGTCGCCGAACCGGCAGTGTCCGCCGGGTGAGAGCATGCCGCCCTGGGAGTAGGCGATGGAGTCGTGCGCGGACATGATGACGTTGACTCCGGCGGCGATGCACAGGTCGCTCTCACCGGTCAGCAGACTCTGGCGTGCGGCGTGCACGGCCACCAGGGACGAGGAGCACGCGGTGTCCAGCACGACGCTGGGACCGCGCAGATCGAGGGCGTGGGAGACACGGCCGGCCGTCACCGAACGCAGCCGGCTGCCGACCATGGCGCGGACATCGGGTTCATGGGCTCGGGGAGGGGTCTCCGCGTACTCCGCCGTCGCCTGCCCGACGAACACACCGCCCTGGCTTCCCGCGAGCAGCGATGGACGTATCCCCGCCGACTCCAGGGCTTCCCATACGACGTGCAGCAGAAGCCGTTGCTGCGGGTCCATCTCGCTTGCTTCCACGGGTGAGATACCGAAGAACGCCGCGTCGAAGCCGAAGGGGTCGGTGAGGAAACCACCGTGGCGCGACACCGTTCGACCGGGGGTCATGGGGGTGGGGTCGTAGCAGTCGGCGATGTCGAAGCGTTCGTGCGGTACCGGGCTCACGGCGCCGGTGTTGCCCATGAGCACGTCCCACAGTTCGTCGACGCTCTCGGCTCCGGGGAACCGGCATCCCATGCCGACGATCGCGACAGGTGTGTAAGGCATGAGTTCTGCTCCGCACACGGACGACTCCAGGTGGGTGGGTGAGTGAGTCAGTGATCGTTAAAGAGGGATGCAAAAATACACCGCGGAACATTTTTTGCCTCAAGCCCGACTATTTCTTTAGGCAGATTTGACTGACCTGGGCGCTTGTACGGACCTTTGTGAATTTGCATCGCGAACTCGAGTCAAAGTCTGTACTTGCGTCCATACATGACTGCGTGTCTATTCTTGACTCGCAGTCATCAGAGCGGGTTCGGAGCGAGTATGGGAGAAGGCTGTGGACCTCGGGCACATCATTCCGCTGATCAGCGATGAAGAGCTGACGGCCTATCAGTTCCTCGTCACCACGGGCGGAGCCACCATGGAGGGGTTGTCCAGAAGCCTCGGGTGGGGCGCGGGACACGCGGAGGGCGTGCTGTCCACACTGAAGAGAATGCGGCTGGCGCGCCACAACACCGAGGGGCACGGCGCTTGGACCGCGGTGCACCCGGAGATGATCAGACTCCAGTACGCCAAGCCGCTCTCGGGAGCCATCGACGCCTGGCAGACCCAACTCAACGAGATCCGCGAGCAGCTCGACATGATCTCCGGGCTCTGCGCCGACGACGCGGAGAACGTCGGTGTCAGCCCCGTGGTCACGGTCGAGGGCGCGTCGGACATCCGTGACATGGTGGAGGACTACGCGGCGCGGTGCGCAGAGGAAGTGTTCGCCGTGCAGCCGCTGGGACGGGGAGTGTCCTCGATCGCCCGGGACGTGACCTGCCGGGACTCCGGACTGCTGAACCCGTCGGTCAACGTACGGGTGCTGCTCCCGCACTTATCGCGCTACGACGCGGAGGTGCGCGGTTGCGTCGAGCACGTCCTGGCGGCAGGGGGTGAGGTCCGCACCGCCGCGGCGACCCTGCCCGCCCTCATCGTCTTCGACCGGTCCGTGGCCTTCCTGCTGGACGGCGCGGACACCGGAAGAGCCCATATCGTGAGGCACGGAGCGTTGGTGGAGTTCATCGTGCACATGGTGGTGAGCGCCTGGGCCACCAGTGTGGCCTTCCGGCCGACCGGCGGGAACAGCAGAATCCCCGAGTGCCTCACCCAGGAGACGAAGAGCGCGATCCTTCAACTCCTCGCCGCCGGTTACAAGGACGAGGTCGTGGCCAAGCGGCTGGGCATCGGAGTGCGCACCTGCCGGAAGTACATCGCGGAGATGTTCGGCGACCTGGGAGCGCAGAGCCGCTTCCAGGCCGGCTGGATCATGCGCGACCATATGCTCGCCTCCGGCGTCGGCCAGGATGCGGAAGACCACGGCGCCACGTCACACCGACAGGAAGCCGATGAGCGTTGCCGCACCCGAACCGGATGCGACAACGCTCCCGTCAGCGGGTGAGGGCGTGGCTGAGGGCCGTCGTGAGGGCACCCTCAAGGTCGTCCGCGGCCGTCTTGGCACGCCAGGTCACCACGGCATCGGGACGGATCAGCGCGGCCCCGTCCGGCGCGATGCCGTAGCGAGTGCACCAGAGGTCGTCGCTGTCGGCATAGCGGTCGCCGATCCGGTGCGCGGCCAGGGTGACCCCCAGCTTGCGGGCGACCTTTTCGGCGGCGGCGACCCAGCCGGGGGCCTCGCGACCGGCCAGCAGCACGAAGCCGTGACCGAACAGGTCATGGGTGGAGATCTCCCCTGGGCCATCGGTGAGGGCGACATGCGGGGCGCGTCCTCCGGGGCGCCCGGTGGGATGCCACGGATCCTCCTGCACGCTGCCGTCATCGTCGGCCTCGGTCCCTATCGCCGGGGAGCGATAGCGGAAGCCGAGGAACTCCTTGGGCGTGGGGATGGGGGCATGGGGATCGGCGGGGTTGTAGCTGGCGGGCACCCGGCCCTCCGAGACCTTGGCGAGCTCGACCTCGCGCTTGAGCGTGATGTCGATGACCGGGCGCCGTTCGACTTCATACATGTCCAGCAGATCGGGCCCGGCCTGTCCGGTGAGCACCAGGGCGAGCCGCCAGGACAGATCGTAGGCGTCCTGGATGGCGAGGTTGCCGCCCTGGCCGCCGTTGGGCGGGCAGGCATGTGCGGAGTCACCGGCCAGGAAGACCCGGCCTTCACGGAAGCGGTCCGCCAGCTTGTGGTTGATGGGGAAGAAGCGGGCGTTGATGAAGGTGATGTCGATGTCCGGGTCGCCGATCGCACGGCGGATCCGGTCCACACAGCGCTGCTCCGTGAAGTCCTCCGGTGTCTCGCCACGCTCGGGAAAGTAGTCGACCCACAGGGTGTGCCGCTCGGAGCCGTCCAGGATGAAGCTGCAGCCACTGCCGGGCATGCCGATGACCTCGACAGCGTCCTTGACGTACCGCGTCAGATCGGCTTCGAAGGTGATGACGTACATATGGCCGATCACTCCGCCGCCCTGGACACCGATCCCGACCATGTGCCGTGTGGGGCTCATGTTTCCGTCGGCTGCCACCAGGTAGTCGGCCTCGACGGCATACTCATGCCCGGTGGATGCCTCGCGCAGCGTCGCGGTGACCTTCTCCTCGTCCTGGACAAGAGAGATCATCTCGGTACCCAGGCGCACCTCCGCACCGGCTTCCTCCGCGCTGGCGCGGAGGATCTCCTCCACCCGTGCCTGGGATATCCACGCGAGCGGCGGCACCGATGAGAGCTCTTGCGGATCGGGCTCCAGGGGTGGGTCGAGATACTGTCGCTCGGGATCGGCCAGAGAGGTGCCGTGGCTCATACGCGGCCACTGCGCATCGGCGATGGCGGCGCGGATGCGCTCTGCCACACCTGGCAAGGTGTTGAGCAGTTCTTGGGACCGGGTATTGAGACCCCATGCCTTCGGCAGCGTGGAGATGGCTGTCCGCCGCTCCACCAGAAGGGGGCGCACACCGCGCGCTGCCAGACTCAGCGCGGTCGTGAGCCCGGTATAGGCGCCGCCGACGACGAGGACGGGAACCCGCTGTACTGACATGACATCTGCCTCCGTAACTTCTTTTCCGCGAAGTCGGGTCGGGCCCGAGCAGCTTTCTTCCTGAATGCCGGCAGACGACAGGAAGTGAGCCGGGAATCGCTCTCCGGGTGATTCCATGAGTCAGGCCATGGTGAGCGTGGCGATGTCGATAACGTACCGGTACCGGACGTCCGACAGGTTTTCCCAGGCTTCTGATACCTGGGCCGCCGAGATTTTCTCGACCTCAGCGGTGATGCGGTGCGCCGCGCAGAAGTCGAGCATGTCCTGCGTCTCACGTATTCCGCCGATGGAGGATCCGGCGATACAACGACGGGCACCCAGAAGCGAAAACACGTTGTACGAGGCGATCGGATCGCCCGGTGCGCCCACGTTGACGAGGGTGCCGCCGAGGCCGAGCAGCCCCAGATACGCGTCCACGTCGATACGCGCCGGCACCGTGTTGATGAGCAGGTCGAAATACCCCTCGAGTCCGGCGAGGTCCGCGCTCGCGCCGGTGTCCACGAACCGGGCGGCGCCGAAGCCCAGGGCGTCGTCCTTCTTGTCCGGTGACCGGCCGAACAGCGTGACCTCGGCCCCCATCGCCGCGGCGATCTTGACGCCGAGGTGTCCGAGCCCTCCCATCCCGAGCACACCGACCCGCTTGCCCGGTCCCGCCTGCCACTTCCGGAGCGGCGAGTAGACCGTGACGCCTGCGCACAGCAGCGGGGCAGCACTGTCGAGGTCCAGCGCTTCGGGAATGTGGAGAACGAAGGGCTCCGCCACGACGATGGACTGGCTGTAACCACCCAGGGTCACTTCCCCGTCATGGTCGAGCGCGGAGTAGGTCTTGACGAAGCCTTCGGTGCAGTACTGCTCCTCGCCCGATGCGCACGGAGCGCACTTTCCACAGGAGTTGACCATGCAGCCCACCCCGACGCGGTCGCCGACCGTGAACGTGGTGACGGAGGGGCCCACTTCGGACACCACCCCGGTGATCTCGTGACCGGGAACGAGAGGGAAGAACGTCCCACCCCAGTCGTCATGACCGAAATGCAGATCGGTGTGACAGACCCCGCAGAACATGATGTCAATCCGGACGTCATCATCGCGCAACGGGCGGCGCTCGATCTCGGTCAGCGTGAAAGGCGCTCCTTTGGCGGGCAGCGACAGTGCGACGGTGCTGGGCATGATGATCCCCCATCTCTTATTGCGTGCACCGGAGAACACATCAACTGAAGCGGAAATCCCGCACGAATCCCAGTGGTTCCTCGCCGCAACGGCGTGCAGAAACCTGTAGTGCAGCTTGTTGCACGTCACGGGCCGCAAATGTACGACTAGTGTCACAGTCGCATACACGGAGATCGCTCAACTATCCCGGACTCATTTTCTGGTAATTGAGACGCGAAAGGAGCACCCTTGAGCAGGTTGCGCTGGCTGACCGCCGGGGAATCGCATGGCCCCGCACTCGTCGCGGTACTGGAGGGACTTCCCGCCGGTGTCCCGATCACCACGGAGATGGTGGCGGACCACCTGGTACGGCGACGCCTCGGCCACGGGCGCGGGGCACGGATGACGTTCGAGCGTGACGAGGTGACGTTCCTCGGCGGTGTCCGGCACGGGCTGACGCTCGGCTCCCCGGTGGCGGTGATGGTGGGCAACACCGAGTGGCCCAAGTGGGAGCAGGTCATGGCGGCCGACCCGGTCGACCCCGAGGTGCTCAGGGATCTCGCGCGCAACGCTCCACTGACCCGGCCGCGCCCGGGCCACGCCGACCTCGCGGGCATGCAGAAGTACGGCTTCGACGAGGCGCGGCCGATCCTGGAGCGGGCCTCCGCCCGCGAGACGGCGGCCCGCGTCGCGCTGGGCGCCATCGCCCGGTCGTACCTCAAGGAGACCGCGGGGATCGAGATCGTCTCGCACATCGTGGAGCTGGCCTGCGCGAAGGCGCCGTACGGGGTGTACCCGACCCCCTCCGATGTGCAGAAGCTGGACGCCGACCCGGTGCGCTGCCTGGACGTTGACGCGTCGAAGACGATGGTGGCCGAGATCGACCAGGCCCACCGGGACGGCGACACACTCGGCGGCGTCGCCGAGGTCCTGGCCTACGGGGTGCCGGTGGGCCTCGGCTCGTATGTGCACGAGGACCGACGCCTGGACGCCCGGCTCGCCGCCGCCCTCATGGGCATCCAGGCCATCAAGGGTGTCGAGGTCGGCGACGGCTTCGAGCTGGCGCGGGTGCCGGGGTCCCAGGCGCATGACGAGATCCTCGCCACCGAGGACGGCGTCAGGCGCGCCTCCGGCCGCTCCGGCGGCACCGAGGGCGGGATCACCACCGGTGAACTGCTGCGTGTGCGCGCCGCGATGAAGCCGATCGCGACCGTGCCGCGCGCCCTGGCCACCATCGATGTGGCCACCGGCGAGGCCACCACGGCACACCACCAGCGCTCCGACGTATGCGCCGTCCCGGCGGCCGGGATCGTCGCCGAGGCCATGGTCGCGCTGGTCCTGGCGGACGCGGTCGCCGAGAAGTTCGGCGGCGACAGCGTGCCGGAGACCCGGCGCAACATCACCTCGTACCTCGCCGGCCTGCGGATCCGGTGAGTGGCGCGTGGCGTCGGGCGGCGGCACTCGGATCGCCCGGCGCTCGCTCACGTTCTCACTTTCGCGGCAACAGCGCCGTGGCGCCCAAGGCGTTGGCCAACAGCAGGCAGGTGGTGATCAGAAGACTCTCCCGCATGCCCGTGGCGAAGTTTCCCGCGAGGAGTGCGCCGAAGACGGCGATGCTCAGCGCTCCGCCCATCTGCCTGCTGGTGTTGAGCAGCGCTGCCGCGGTGCCGGCCCGTTCCGCGGCGACACTGTCGAGCATCAGGGACGTCAACGCCGGCATCGCGAGGGAACCACCGATGCCCAGCGGGATCATCAGCAGGGCCGTGACCCACGGAGGCGTGCCGGTGTCGACGGCGATGAGGCTGCCGCTGCCCGATGCCCCGGTCAGCAGCCCTGCGACGACCACCGCCCGCGGGCCGTAGCGGGCAACCAGCCGCGGGGAGAGATAGTTGAAGTTGGCGGTGACCGCCGCCATGGGCACGAACATCAGCCCGGCTGAGAACGCCGACTGACCGCGCTGCTCCTGGAAGAAGAGGCTCAGCACGAACACCCCACCGTAGAAAGCGGCGTTGAGGGCGAAACCCGCGACGACCGGCACACTGACGCCACGCAGCCGGAACAGCTCCAGCGGCAGCATCGGCATACGCCGTCGTGCCTCGACGGCCACGAAACAGGACCCGGCCACCACCGCGAGCCCGATCGAGACCAGCACGGTGCCGGTGAACCCGTCGTGCCCGCCCTCGATGACGGCGAAGGTCAGCGAGGCCAGCGCCAGCACAGCCGTCAGCTGCCCCGGCAGGTCGAACACGGCAGGATGGCGTGGCGAACGTCCCGCCCGGGTCAGCATCAGAACACTGGCCAGCCCGGCGGGCACATTGAGGAAGAAAACGGCTCGCCAGTTCCACTCCGTGGTGAGGAGCCCGCCCAGGACCGGCCCCGCGGCGATCGCCACCGCACCGCCGACCGTCCACAAAGCGATGCCTCGCGCCCGCGCCTGCGGGTCCGGGAACGCCTGCCGGATCAGCGCCAGCGAGGCCGGCACCATCACCGCCGCCGCGCTCCCCTGCACCACCCGCGCCGCTGTCAGCGCCCCGAGCGTCGGCGCCGCCCCACAGGCCAGCGAGGCCAGGACGAAGAGCCCGAGCCCCCAGCCGTACGCGCGCCGCGCGCCCACCGCGTCCGAGAGCGCGCCGGCCGAGAGCATCAGGGCCGCGAACATCAGGGTGTAGCTGTCGGCGACCCACTGGAGCCCGGACAACGAACCGCCCAGGTCCCGTCCCACGGCGGGCAGCGCGACGTTGACGCCGGAGACATCAAGTGTGATCACGAAGAAGCCGAGGACGGCGGCGACCAGAGCCGCGGTGGCGGAGCCGGTACCCCCCGACTCCTCCCCGGAGGCCGCGGCCTCTTCCGTCCCTGTGTCTGTCTCGGACTGCTGCACGCCCATCGTGCACTACTCCTCACTGCAGCGCCCCTGCTGGGCACGGCATCGGATACGGGCAACGGATTCGAATGCGGACATCGGATGTGGATCACGACGTGGAAGGCCAGCGTGGCCGGTGCGCACGGCCGCTGACAGACCGAAGTGTTAGGGGCACCAGCGTTCCTGGCCCTGACAGGGCCCCTCTGAATGGGTGGCTTCTGGGGACAATGGAGGGATGAGTGAAGGTACGGAACTCGGTCGCTTCCTTCGTGCTCGCCGCGCGCGGATTCACCCGCAGGACGTGGGTCTGCCCGTGGGCACGGGTCTTCGACGTACCCCGGGACTGCGCCGCGAGGAGCTGGCGACACTGGCCGGGGTCAGCGTCGACTACTACACACGGCTGGAGCGGGGCCGGGAGACCAGACCTTCACCCGCCGTCGTCACCGCCATCGGCGAGGCGCTCCGGCTCTCCGCCGACGCGACGCGCCGGCTGCACGAACTGGTGGCGCTCGCCGCGGGCCAGACACCCACCCCGTCCACGGGGCCCGCACGTGCGGTGCGGGAATCGGTCCGCAACCTGCTGGAGACACTGCGCCCAGCACCCGCGTACGTCGTCAGCCGTGCCAACGACCTGCTGGCCGCCAACAGGCCGGGGCTGCGTCTCTTCCCGGGCATCACCGACTGGCCGCGGGAGCGCCGCAACCTCACCCGCTACATGTTCCTGCACCCGACGGCCCGGACGCTGTACCGCGACTGGGAGAAGATGGCCGCGCACAGCGCGGCTCATCTGCGTGCTATCGCGGGCGCGGATCCGGACGAGCCGGAACTGGTCCGGCTCGTCGGTGAACTGGTCCTGAAGAACCCCGAGTTCGCCCGGCTGTGGGAGCGCTACGACGTACAGGCGCGCGGTGGCGGCCAGAAACACTTCCAGCATCCGGAGGTCGGTGCGATGTGCCTGGACTTCGAGGTGATGGCGATCTTCCGCACGGACGGTCAGCGCCTGGTCACCTATCAGGCTGCGCCCGGCACCCCGGACTACGATGCGATGCTGCTGTTGGACATGGCCAGTCCCGAGGAGCCGGAACTCACCGGACACCCGGAACGGGGTGAGAGGTAGTCCCCGTGCGGACGGGGGGCGGATTCACCTGTCCAGCGCGATGCGGTAGGTCTCATGCGGTGTCTGGATGTCATTGCAGGTCAACTCGCCGGTGGCACCGCGGTAGGCGCCGGTGCCACCGGTGACGGCCATCCGGACCGTATCGGTGCCCTTGGTCCACAACGACTGCGCGGTGAGCTGTCCGTCGGGTAGCTGGACGGACAGCACACAGTTGGTGGTGATCTTCTCGCCGACCAGTTTGGTCACCTGGCAGGAACTGCCGTCCTCCCCGACCTGCTTCCCGTCCTGGAACAGCTTGTCGGAGTAGACGAACTCGTCCCCGACGCTCAGGCCGCGTGCGCCGACATCCGTATGCACCACTCCGTCGTTCCCGATCTCCAGGTCGATGACCCGCTGGGACGTGGCCTGCGCGGGGAAGGCGAACACGGCGGCTATGCCCAGGGCCAGCACTCCGGTTCCCGCCATACCGAACAGGCGGATCTTCTTGTTGATCATGCGATGAGTCTCCTCGTTGTCGTCAGACCGTGGTGTCGTCAGGCGGTGGTGTCGTCGTCGTTGTCGTCGATGCCCGTGGCACGCCGCAGGGCTCCGGTCTCGATCAGCCCGATCACCGCCTCGATGTCGTGATCGAGCCGGCGGTCATGGGTGACGAAAGCGCTGTGCTTCCTGATGAGCCGGTGCACCGCCCGGACCGCCGGTGAGGCGGCCTCGACCCCTCGCAGGTCGAGTGCCTGGGCGAGGGCGAGCAGATGTATGGCCGCCACTTCGCGGACCAGTCCGTTGACGGTGCGCGCGTCACGGGCCGCGATGGTGCCCATGCTGACGATGTCCTGGTTGTGCGCCTCCGTGGAGCGCGAGAACACCGATACCGGCCCGGTCTGTTTGAGGGCTTCGGCGGTGACGGCCGAGGCCGCTATCTGCATCCCCTTGAAGCCGTGGTGCAGCCCCGCCTCGGGATCGTCCGGAGGGCGCGCGACGATCAGATTGGGCGGCAGCCCCGCATTGAACTTCTCGTCCACGACGAGGGCGAGTTGCCGGTCGAGCAGATTGGCCAGGCCCGCCACCGTGGTCTTCAGGCTGTCCATCGCCTGTCCGACATGGCCGGCGTAGAAGTTTCCACCGAGGTGGAGTCCGGACTCGTCGACGTCGAACAGCGGGTTGTCCGTTGCGGAGTTGATCTCGGTGCCCAGCCATCGGTCCGTCCAGTCGAGCGTGTCCCGGACGATGCCGATGATCTGTGGGGCGCAGCGCACGGAGTACGTGTCCTGGATCTTCTCGTTCAAGCGGAGATAGCCCCGCCCGTCCAGTCTTTCGCGGCGTACGAGGATGTCCTCGAAGGACGTGGCCAGCCGCGATCCTTCCAGCAGGGTCCGGATGACCTTCGCCGACGCGACCTGGCCGGGGTGCGCCTTGTTCGCATGGACGAAGGGGTGCAGCGCCGACGCGTTGCCGTGCAGTGCCTCCAGCGTCATGGCCGTCGCGAGTTCGGCCACGAAGGTCAGCTCCCGTGCGTCCGCGGCGGCGAGGACCGCGTACGCGGCGGCGAACGAGGTCCCGTTGATGAGCGCGATGCCCTCTTTCGGCTCGAGCCGCAGCGGTGGGATGCCCTCGTCGCTCAGGGCGTCCAGCGCCGGACGCACGGTGCCGCGGTGCAGGACCTGGCCCTCGCCTATCAGGGCCGCGGCCAGGTAGCACAGCGGTACCAGATCACCGCTGGCGCCGACCGACCCGCGTTCGGGGATCAACGGCAGGATGTCCCGGGCCAGGCATTCGAGCAGGGTCGACACCGTTTCGGGGCGGACCCCCGAGACACCCTTGGCCAGTGCGTTCGCCCTGATGAGCATGGTTGCCCGGGCGACCTCGGGTACGGCCTTCGGGCCGACCCCGTTGAGGTGATAGAGCACCAGGCTGCGCTGGAGCCGGTGCGCCTTGTCCGGTGAGATCTGCCGTACGCAGCTGTCTCCGAAGCCCGTGGTCACGGCGTAGATCGGAACTTCCTCGGCCAGCAGCGAGTCCTTGAGGCCGACCGAGGCGCGCATCCGTTCGACGGCCGAAGGGCTGAGGCTCACCCGGGCGTCGTCCCGGCCGCGGACCGCTGCGGCAACCGCGCGGGGCGAGAGGCTGGTTCCGTCGAGTTCGATGTAGGGGGCCGCAGGCATGGGTCAGTAGACGCCTTCGATCATCTTCTGGCCGTCCATCTCGGCCACCGGGCGGATGTTCCGCAGGGAGTCCCCGACCCGCGTGGGGCTGGGAACCCGCGTGGCCAGGTCGCGTTCGAGACTGTTGGGCACGAGACCGTACTTGGTCAAATAGTTCATGACCACGGCGCCTTCCGATCCGAACTCCACCGGCCGGTGCGACGAGGGGTCGACCACGCGGTAGAAGACGTAGGGGGCGTACGAGTCGAAGACCACATCGTCCGCGCCGTCCGGGGCGGGGCGCTGGACCGTGCCGCTGAGGACCGATGTGCTGCCGTACGAGCCCCGGAACCGCGTCTTGGGGAAGAGCTCCGTGGCCAGGAAGTCCAGCGTGTCGACGTCCATGTGCGCTCCGGTCCAGATCACCAGGCGGACCTTCTCCTGGATCAGCGCACGGACCGAGGACCGCTCGGCCATCCGGCCCAGCAGCGGCGGCGTGGTGATCAGGAAGGCGATGTCCTGCGACTGCAGGACCAGCTCGGCCTGGTCGACGAGGTGGTCGACATAGGCGGCGGCGCCCGCCTTGTCGCCGACGGCGATGAGGCGCTTCACCCAGCGGGGATCCAGATCGATGGAGAACCGGATCCCTCCCCTGGCCTGAGCGATCCGTTTGGAGTACTCACCGAGCATATGGGGGCCGCTGGGCGCCACGGCCAGGGTGTGTCCTTCGCCGTCTTCGCCGTAGTGGGAGTTCTCCCATGCCATGTATGTGTCGAACCAGTTCTCGAACATCACGAAGCGCTTGGGTGCCCCCGATGTACCGCCGCTCTCGTACACGGCGAAGATCTTCTCGTCCGTGCCGAGGCCCCGCGGGATCAGCGCCTCGACCGGAACGTCACGGAGTTCGTCCACCAGATTGGGAAACTGCAGCAGATCGTCGACGCACCGCACGTCCTCCAGCGGGTCGAAACCCAGCCGACTCCGGCGCTCCAGCCAGAACCGGGAGCCTGTGGCGGGATCGAAGTGCCAGCGCATCATCGCTCGGACGTGTGCGTCCGCCTTTTCGCGGGCGTTCATGACGGGTCACCGCGCTTTCTTGATCGAAGAGGGGAGTTCGAAGTACGTAAGGGGGAAAGGCGGCTCACACCCCGTGGTAGGAGCCACCGTTGATCTGGAGGATCTGCGAGGTGATGTAGCCGCCCGGCTCCGAGCAGAGATAGAAACCCAGCTCCGCGACCTCCGCGGGGTCTCCCGCGCGTCCCAAGGCGGTCTGGCGGACGAGCATCCGCTCCCGTGCGACGGGGAGACCGTCACCGAACAGTTCGGTGCCCGCGATATATCCCGGCGCGATGGCGTTGGCGCTGATGCCGCGCTTTCCCAGGCGGGTCGCGAGGACGTGCACGTACGAGTGGAGGGCCGCCTTCGCGGCACCGTAGCCGCCCGTCCCTCCGGACCCGCGGTAGGCGGCGATGGAGCTGTAGAGCACGATGCTTCCGCCGTCAGCCATCACAGGGGCCAGACCTTCCACGGCGATGACGGCGGTCATGACGTTCGAGCGGTACGCGTCCTCCCATTCCGTCGCGACCGCCTGAATGCCCTCGTCCTCGGACGCGGGCACCGAGCCCGCGCAGCACACCAGCCCGCTGACCGGCAGCCCGGTCGACCGGATGTGCTGCTGAAGGTGTTGCGCCGACTCGACGTCGGACATGTCGAGGGCGAGGGTGTCGAGGTCCGCTCCGGGCACACTCGACCTGATGTCCTCGGCCGTTCGGGTGAGCCGCTGCTGCCCCCTGGCGACCAGCAGCACCTTGTCCTCGTTCTCGGCGAACCGCTTCGCCGTGGCCTTGCCGATGCCGGCGCTCGCACCGGTCACCACGATCAACCTGGGCACCATCGAATTTCCTTTGAATGAACTTTGGCGGTGGGGCAGGGGCGGCCGACGGCGGTCAGAGGGCCGCCAAGAGGGCCTTCCGGTCCGGCTTTCCCGTGGCGGTCCTCGGCAGGTCAGCCAAGTGCACGATCCGTGCCGGGCTCGGGAATTCCCGGAGGGCCTCTCTGATGTCCGTCACACCGGTTCCACGACCCCGGTCGGACCAGAAGATCATGTATCCCTCCCCCGTGAGAGGAGCGTCGGACACGGGCAGCACCACGCATTCGGCCTGCGGCAAACGGGCACTCAGCCGCTCGCTGACCCGGGCGAGATGCACTTTGATCCCGTTGACCTTGAGGAGCGAACTGCTGCGCCCGACCAGCCGGAAAGCACGGGGACCGGTGAAATCCACCAGGTCGCCGGTGGCCCAGTAGGCGGGCGGGCACGTCCTGCTCTCCGGGCGGGCCAGACGGGGGCCGCTGACGACCAGTTCCTGAGCCCTTCCCGCCGGCGCCTTGGCGTCATGGACGAAGGACACATCGGGGAAGGCCCGCCAGCGGCCCTCGGCGTTCTCCCCGGGAACCAGCGGCCGGTGAGCGATGCCCCCGGTCTCGGTCGACCCCAGGATCTCGTGGGCCCGAAGCAGTGGAGCGGCGCGGCGCACGAGGTCACGGGCCGCGGACGGCGGGGCCGCCGAACTGTGCAGGGCGACGACTGAGCCCGCGCGTTCCAGTGTCGACCAGCTCCGGCGCAACAGGTCCCAGGCCATCGGGACGCAGACGACCAGGACCCGCTCGCCAGGCGTGATGGGCAGCGGCTCGTACGGGCAGGACCACGCCTGGTGGACGCGGACCTGCGCCATGCGCGGCAGCCACTGGCCGAACAGGGCGCCGAACAGATGCTGCGGCGGGGCGTAGTTGACCACATGGTCGACCGGACCGACCAGGCTCTCGCCGATCAGCCGCACCTCGCGCTCCATCTGATGAGGGAGCCGGAACCAGCGGCGCGCGGCTCCCGTGCTGCCGGAGGTGTCGAACCAGATCTCGTCGAGGGCCCAGGCCCGGGAGCCCCCGTCGCGTCCTGGCGTCGTGGTCACGCCGCCTGATCCTCGACACGCTCGTGGACGTACAGGGCGGTCCGGTCCAGCGTGCTGAACCAGTAGCGGACATCGTCGCCGACGAAATCCACCTCGATGCCGAACTCGCCCTCCACCGCGGTGACGTATTCCAGGGCTGCCAGACTGTCGAAGCCCGGCAGGGTGTCGGACAGGTCGACGTCCGGAGCCAGGGCGTGGGCGGCGTCGCCGAAGCGCTTCTCGAGGACCGTCAGGACACGGGCGCTGATCTCGCTGCGGTCAGCGGTGTGCATGAGGGAGACCTTTCTTGTCATCGCGGGTGACCGGCAGGGGGTCGCCGCTCGTCAGGGATCCCGAAACCAGGTAGAACACCCGGTCGGGGTGGGTGGGTTCGAACCGCACCATCAGGTGGGCGCTCACCGCGTCGAGGCCGAGCGCCTCCCTGATCTCCCCGGCCAGCTCGGACCGGTACGTGTGGTCGCGGTCGGGGTGTACGTGACACACGACCGACGCCCATCGGGCCTGTCGGCCCTCCTCCGTGCCGTCCTCGTACTTCGTCAACGGCACTCCCCCGGCGAAGTACGCCATGGGTTCCGCGGTGCGGAAGGAGACCACGACATGCGCGGCGTCCGAACCGTGCGCGGCCAGCCACCGGGTGAGGCGCAGCGTGGCCTTCAGCCGGGCGGAAGGGGTCAGGGGGCTGCTGGTCACATCGACGGTCGGCAAGATTCCGCGCCTTTCACGAGAGGGCCAGGGGTGGCAGGGTGTGCTGATCGGAGGTCAGCCGCAGCTCCAGTCGCCGCCCCAGGCAGTCGGCGAGCGGGCCACCGCTCGTGGCCATCAAGGGGGTCCAGGCGAATCCGTCGTCCACCGTGCGCACGCTGTCGAGGAACTTCGCCAGATGACCGGTGTCCCAGGCCAGCCCGAACGCGTCCGCCGCCAGTACGGCCTCATAGGTGCTCAGCAGGTCGGGCACCCGGTTGCCCTCGTTGGCGAAGCCGCCGCCGCGGACCCGGTGCCGGGCGAGTGCGTCGACGACGGGTGCGCCGTCGACCGTGCCCGCCCGCTGCAGTGCCCTGCGCGCCTGGAGGGTGGCCCGCAGGGTGGGCCGGCCGCCGGGCACGTTGGCGTACTGGCCCGGCGCCGTCTCACAGGTGGCCACGAACGCGGCGACACCGCGCAGCGGCGCGGCGGCGGAGCTCCCTCCCGTACGGTGCATCATCTCCGCGGCCGCGCACGTCGACACCATGTCCGACGCACGGCCCTCCCAGTACCCGAATCCGCCGTCGGGGTTCTGGATGGCGTCGCCGAGCCACCTGGTGATCCTGCCGCGGGCGTCGGCGTCCTCCTCGAACGCCCCCGCGGACAGGGCCCAGAGGGTGCACCGCACCTCGCTACCGCGCCCAGGCATGTACATGATGCCGTCTTCGTTCGGCAGCATGCAGCTCTCCATCCAGCGCACGGCCTCGCGCGCCGCGGAGTCCGGGAAGCGGCCGGCCATCACCTGGGCGGATGTCGTCAGTACGTCCGAGGCGAACTCCGGAGCGCGGTAGGTGAATCCGCCCTGGGCGGTACGGAAGGACAGCAGCGTCCTGACCAACCCGTCCGCCAGGTCGTCGAGCCCGGCGCCGAGCGCCCTGAGCGCTCCCACCGCACAGAAGGCGGCCCACACATCCGGCACGGGATAGCCGGGCCAGCGGGTGAAGGCCCCCTCCGCGTCCAGCCGGGCGCGGATCCAGGCGACACAGCCGTCGGGATCCCTCGGGGCCTCGCCCAGGCGGTCCAGTGCGTTGCAGGCGCGGAACGTCGCCCACAGACAGTCCGTCTCGTCGCCCGCCTGGAAGGTGAATCCGCCGTCCGTGCTCTGCCGGTCCTTGAGCCAGTCCGTGAGCCGCTGACGGTCCCACGGCAACGGGCCTTCTCCACCGGTGGCAGTACTCCAGGCGGTGAGGGCGTAGTAGCAGGCCCGTACGTCGGACGTGCCGTTCTTCGCGTGGGCCGGACTCCACGCCAGCCCACCGTCCTCGGCCTGCAGCGCGGCCAGCCAGTCGAACAGTGTCCCCGGCGGACGCTCTTCGTAGATCTCCACGAGCGTACGTACGGCGTAGTAGGTGGCCCAGACATCTGAGGTCTGGCCAGGTGTCATCGCGAACCCGCCGTCCGCGTGGGCGGCACTCCATACCCACGCCGAGCTCGATCGGCCCACCGCTCCATGGGTGTCGGCCGACAGATCGGCCAGCGTCTGGGTGCAGTAGTACGTGGCCCAGGCATCGGAACTCATCCCGGCCGACCATGCGAACCCACCGTCGGAGTTCTGCCGCGAGGAGAGAAAGCCGACGACACCATCGGGGGAAGGCAGGTCGTCGATGCGGCCCAGCCAGGAGAGGGTACGCACGGCGGCGTAGGTGCACCACAGGTCGGACTCCCCGGAAACGACCCCGGACGAATCCAGCAGCGTGTCGTACGTCATGCCGGCACCACCTCGTCGACGACCCGGAAGTTGGAGCGCTTCCAGCTCTTCTGGGAGCCGCCGCTCTTCGTGGTCACCGGCAGCCGGTTGACGAACCGGACCTCGTCCCATCGGAAGCCGAGGTGCTCGTCCGTGCTCCGTTGGATGAGGTCGTTCCTCGCCGGTTCGGCCTGCCGGTCGCCACTCGGATCCCGCTCCAGCAGCAGCCTGGCCCAGGTGCCGCCCGAGTCGATCTCGATCAAATAGCCCATGACATCGTGGTGGGCGTAGACGATGCCTTCGAGGTCGCGGGTACGCACCCGGCTGCCCTTGATCGCGGTTCCGTCGCTGCCCCGGCCATGGACCGTCACCACCGGGGTCTTCATGCCGCAGGGGCAGCCGTCGGTCAGCGATACCTCGTCACCCATGTCCAGGCGCAGGAGGGGGCGGGCGTCGTTGTTGAGCGGGGTGACGACGAGCCGGCCCGCTCGGCCGGCCTCGGCGGGCTCTATGCCGTTCTCGTTGCCGATCTCGAAATAGTTCGCCCGGCGCAGCAGGTGCAGCCGGTCCTGATCGCAGCAGGCGGCCAAGGTGCCGCTCTCCGTACTGCCGTAACTGGCATCGTAGGCGCGCGCGTTCCACCACTGGCCGGCCATCTCACGAAGTTCCGGGGTGCTCACCTCCCCGAGCAGCATGAGCAGCCGGACAGACTCCCGCATGCGGTCCAGCAGACCGCGCCGCTTGAGGACCTGGGAGAACTCCAGGAGCACACCCGGCGCCACGAACAGCACCGTCGGCCGGAAGACCTCCCACAGACCGACGATCCGGTCCCAGTCGGAGATCCCGGTGGTGTACGGATACGCCTTGGCGTGAGGAATCCCCAGGAACTCGCAGACGCCGACCATCAGATCGGCCACGGGCACGATGTCCGAGGGCAGCAGGATCAGCGCGCGGTGGTCGCCGCCCGACAGCATCGGACGCCATGCCTCGGCCACGGACACGGTGTTGGCGATCATGTCCTCGGCCGTGCGGGGCGTGGGCGTGGGAGTCCCCGTCGTCCCCGTGGTCTGGTAGTACTTGAGCCCCTCGCCGACCGGAACACGCAGGTAGTCCAGAGGGCGGGCCTTGAGGTCGTCCTTGGACGTCGTCGGCAGGTTCTGGAACGCCTGCGCCGAGAAGGCGCCGAGCGAGGCGTAGGCCGACGCCTGCTCCGCACGGTGCCACGCGTCGGAGAGCTTCGACGCGTAATAGGCCGCGGCGGAACCGGCTTCGGGGTGCTGAGCGGTCACCTCCCGCTGGATCCGCTCCATGAAGTCGAGGTCACCCCTGGAGTTGATCTTCATATTCCACTCCTTGCTTGCGACGAGTGAGCCGAGGCGCCGGCGCGCCCCCTTCGATCGGGCCTAGGCACCATGGGCCAACCCCTTGGCGCGCATCAGGAACTCCCCGAGGAACCCGTCGTGCGGTACGTCCGGATGGACCCAGGACGTCGGCCTGCCCTGGTACACATTGGAGACGCCGGTGAGTTCGGTGGCCGCGGTGACCAGCGCGTGGTCCGTGGTGTGCAGCGACAGCACCAGCGAACCGTCGAGGACGTCCAGGGCGTTGCGCTCGAACGGCGCGACCCACACACACGGGAAGGGCACCTCGTACGACAACGAGGGGTCGTGCGCCGATACCAGTTCCACGACCGCAGGTGTGATCGTCGCCAACGAGCCCGAGCCGCCCAGCCGTTCGACCCGCGGTTCCAGGTGCACCGTCGCGCTCCTCGCCCGGTCCAGGACCGCCTCCACGAGCCGTTCCGCTTCGGCCTGTGGCATGCACGGCAGAAGGGCCCCGTCGTCGAGCGGCCCAGTGCGTCGGGTCTTCTTCAGCGCGGCGGCGAGCTCACCGGCGAATCCCGAAGGATCGTGTTCGACCAGCACGCCCGTGGTCGCGGTACACGCGGTGCCCGCGTGGTACAGCGCGCCGTCGAGAGCGATACCGATTCCGGTGTCCCGGTCCGCGTCGGCGGCCACGACCAGCTTCGAGCGGCCCGGGCCCTGGAGCAGGACGTCCCCGCGGTTGCCGTATCGGTCGACGACGTCCTGACCGCCGTACACCAGGGCACGGTCCGAGCGCTCGATGATCAGATCTGCCGTGGAGTGGCTGCAGGGTGCCATGACGAGCTGGCTCGCGGGGATACCCGCCCGCCGCAGCGCCGTGACGAGACGGAAGGGGGTGAGCGGGTCCCGGGTGGAGGGTCGGACGACGACCCGGTAGCCCAGGGCCAGCGCTTCCAGCCACATGGCGTGGACCCCTGGGCTGTTGCTCGCGGCGTGCACGGCGAAGACGTCCCCGACACGGCACCACAGGGCGCCCGCCGACGGAGCCGCCGACACCTCGGTGCCGACCGGGGCGCAGCCCGTGGGCCGGGCCGCCGACGGCGCGCGTCCCACATCGCGCAGGGTCCGCGTGATGAGCGCGCCGCATTCACGGACGACGGGCAGGGGCGTACCCGTCAGCGACGACACCCGCCGCTCATGGGCTGCCAGGTCGTCTCCCAGGATCTCCTCGGTCTCGAAGGCATCAGCCGCCTTGTGGAGCACAGCCGCCACCTCGGCGACAGGCAGGGGCGGGTGTGCCCGGAGCTGATCGATCCAGTGGGAGACGACCAGACCTGGGACGGAGGCCAGTTCAAGGGCCGACAGGCCCGAGGCGTCCGCTACGGCGGTGCGGTTCCGTGTCCGGTAGGGCCCGGCCGGACCCAGTGCGGGGATCTCCAGCATGCTCGCTCTCCTGCTCCTTCCGGCCAGTCACGTGGTGTGCGGGGGATACGGCGGACAGGGCGGTCAACGCTCTGCTGCTCGTGAGGCCCGGCGCTGACGGGTCGCTGCCGCGAGGTCCTGGAGCACATCCACGGTGGCGTCCCATCCCATACAGGCGTCGGTGATGCTCTGGCCGAACTCGGGCTCGCCGACACCGAGGTCCTGACGCCCGGGCGCCAGGAAGCCCTCCAGCATCACGCCGCGGATATCGGTATTGCCCGCCGTGATCTGCGTTCCGATCTCCCGGGCCACCACGGCCTGTTGCTCGTGATCCTTGCCGCTGTTCCCGTGACTGGCGTCGATCACCACGCCGGTCGTCAGCCCGACCGCTGACAGCAGTCCCACCGTCTCGCGCACATTTTCCGCGCGGTAGTTGGGGCTGCCTGACGCGCCCCGGAGGACGACGTGGCAATCAGGGTTCCCGCTGGTCCGCAGCGTTGCCGCCCGGCCTTCCGGGCCCAGGCCGAGGTAGGCGTGGGCCGTGGCGGCGGACCGGATGGCATCGACAGCGACCCCCACGGAACCGGCGCTACCGTTCTTCATGCCCACCGGCATGGGCAGCCCGCTCGCCAACTGCCGGTGAACCTGGCTCTCCACCGTCCGTGCTCCGATGGCTCCCCAGGAGATCAGGTCGGCCAGGTACGCGGGAGCCGAAGGGCTCAGCCACTCCGTTGCGATCGGTAAGCCCAGGTCGGCGATCGCCAGCATGAGAGTCCGTGATGTACGGAGTCCTCGGTCGAGGTCCAGACTGCCGTCCAGCATCGGATCGGTGAGCAGCCCGGTCCAACCGACCGTGGTGCGGGGCTTCTCCACATAGACCCGCATGACGACGGCCAGGTCGTCAGCCAGCTTGGCGGCCAGCTCACCCAGCAATTCGGCGTAGGCCAGTCCGGCGTTCACGTCATGGATCGAGCACGGGCCGACCACGACGAGCAGACGGTCGTCGTCGCCGTTCAGCACCCGGCGGGTCATCCGGCGGCCGGCACTCACAGAACGGGCCGCGGCCTCGGTGAGCGGCAGCTCCCTCAAGAGCTCGGCGGGGGTGCTTGCGAAGTGCGTACGGTACCGCCCACCGATGGCGTCCAGTGGAAATCGTTCGGCGGTGGAATCAGGGCTTTCTTCAATCAGCGTGTCAAGACTCTGCATCATTCCTCAATTCGTTCTTGGCAGCGCAATTCCGGCGCGTCGACAACGAATCAGTCAGGCGGACCTCTGAACTTCTGACTATCCATCCCTCATCAGGCTCGGTTGAGCAGATGCAGCGGTGGAGACGCCGCATTCAACCGTTCGGCAAGCACGTGAAACACTGTGCCCAAGGAGAGATCCGGACCGCCACCTGTGGGGCGTGCAGCAAGCTGTTGTGCACCTAGCTGCACACCATGCGTGCGTAACCATCCGGGATGAACTGCGAATTCACCGTTCCATCCATCGTCATGAGCCTGGATGTACCGATCAATACCGGAGGCACTCTGCCGCGGGGCCTCGACCAGGCTCCCGGGAGAGCTGGAGGAACCAGCTGAACGCGAGCATTCAGCTCGGCCACGTCCCCTTTTTCCATGGCCTCCTGAGCCAACTCCGTACACCCGGAGAGCCCTTGCACGACGATGCGACAGTTCTCTTTTGGAGCTGACTCGAAGGGGGCGAACCTGCGGGAACGAGGACCTGCTCGATGCGCCAGAACGCACTCACGGCCGTCGGCCCGCGCAGCGTCACATCCGGGATCTCAGCACATCAACTTCACAGCCCGGCGCGGTCGGGTCGAAGCCATGCTCGACCAGCCAGCGAACCCCCATCAGGCTCTGCAAGGACGACCACGCACGGATCACGTCGAGGTCGACGTCGGCGCCGTAGCCGGCGGCGACGTCACCCAGGTATTCCTCATGTCCGAGCGTCAAGGTCGCAAGGTCGAACAGGGCATCACCCTGGCCCGCCTCGGACCAGTCGATGATGCCCGTGATCTCGTCGCCGTCGACGAACACGTGAGCGATCTGCAGGTCCCCGTGCGTGAACACCGGAGTCCACGGCCGGAGCGCGGCCTCGGCGATGTGGCGGTTGCGGGTGACCAGGTCGGCGGGCAGGACGCCGTTCGTCACGAGCCACTCGCACTCGCCGTCGAGATCCGCCGCCAACTCGTCGAGTCCCCGGCCGCCCCGGCCGGGCCAGGGCGGCAACGGCGCGTCGTGCAACTTCCGGACGGCGGCACCCGCCGCGGCCCACGCCGCCGGGACGCGGCCGACGGCTCGCCTAGGCGGCCGAGCGCTTTCCCCGGGACCGCGGCGATCGCGAGCACGGGCGGCTTGCGCCACAGGATCTTCGGGGTCGGGACCGGGGCCAGGGCCATCGCCTCGACCTCGACATCGATGCGCGCCTGATCGGCGTCCACCTTCAAGAACACGTCGCCGACGCGCAAGGTCGCGCGCTCGGAATGGGCGACGACGACCTGGACCTCATCCATGGGCGACCAGTATCCCGGATGACCGTCCACGTCGCCGGGAATATCGCGTGCGATCGTGCGGCTCACCGCGTCCCGCCACCCGGCGTCCTCGTGCTGGACACCGGCCGCCAAGCCCACCACTTCCGCGAAGAGCCCTCAACCGCACCCGGCCGCTCTCCGTAGCGTTCGGCATCTGCCCCCCGGCAGGGCGGTGGCGATGAGCGAAGTCCGCACCTCTTCACCGTTGGCACGGACGAAGCGCCCGTTGTGAGCGACGGGTCCAGCTCAACGAGCGCCATCGGCACTGCCTCCCCCAACGCCCCCTGAACCAGGGCCCCTTCGCCGCCACAGCGTCTGAAACATTCTGGAAATCCACCGGTCACACCCCTGGCGATTGCTTCGTATATCGCATACGTTTGCCCTCAACTTCGAACGGGCCATCGGGTTTCAGCCAGCAGACCGCCATCCGGCCATACGACGGAGCGGTCACGCTCGGCAGCCGCCGACTCCGCCCGCGCCCCCACCGCACGAGGAGCGAGACCATGCCGTCCCACCACCCCCTGTCACGCAGAACCCTGCTGCGCGGCTCCGGCGCCGCCGTCGCCGGAGCCGCGCTGTGGCCGGTACTCGACCAGGCCAGCGCCAGCGGCGCACCGGACATCGACTCGGGCAGCTACACCGTCCGTTTCGACAAGGACCGCAAGCAGACCATCTGGGGACTGGGCTTCGAGATCCAGTCGGACTCCATCGGCTCCGGCAACAACGGCATGCCTGATGTGGTCAGCGGGGTCCCGTACGACCTGACGGGCAGTGAGCGCGAACGCTTCTACCAGCAGATCCTCAAGGGCGGCACCGACCGTGGTTTCCGGTACTGCCGCCTGGCCATGGGGCTGTACCACCGGGGCCTGGACTCCACGAAGAAGCACATGGTCGACCGCTACAAGGGTCAGACCGCGCTGCTGGCGGACATGCTCAAGAAATCCGGTGTGGAGGGCGTGGCGGCGGAGTACTGGTCTCCCGCACCCGGCTGGAAGAACAACAAGTCCTACATCGGGGGGCGGCTCGCCTCGTTCTCCCCCGACGCCCTCGACGCCCTGGGCGACGCCATGGTCGGCGATCTGAAGTATCTCAGCGACCGGGGTGTGCCGATCTCCATGTGGGGTCTGCAGAACGAGCCTCGGTTCAAGACCGGGTACTCCTCCTGCCAGTACACGCCCGAGCAGTATCTGAAGACCTTCAAGGCGGTCGCTCCCAAGATCCGGAAGAAGTATCCGGACGCACTCGTCCATGTGGACAGCCAGGATGGCTGGAGCGGCGAGATCGGCAAGGCGGTCAAGGCAGACGCGGACGCACTCGGCTGCGTGGACGCCTGGACCTATCACCGGCTGGGCAACGGGCACCACAACAGCGACCGGCAGATCACCGAGGACTTCAGCTCCGGACGATCCGGCAAGCACGTGTTCTGCAACGAGTTCGAGTACCTGCACGGGGGAACCACGGACTGGCGGACGATCAACACCGCGCAGTCGATCATGAACTGGATGACCTTCCACAACTCACCCACCTGGTTCTGGCTGCACGCCCTCAAGCCCACCACCAACTCCGAGTCGGACGGCTACTCACTCGGCTTCTGGAGGCCGCCGAACGTCAAGAACCCCGAGCGTTTCCGGCACATCAAGGAGCGCCACTGGGACTACAACCCCCGGAACTGGAACGCGGTCGCCGGATTCCTGCGGTACATGCCGTGGAACTCCGTCCGCTACCACGTCGACGAGCCCCGGCACACCAACGGCAAGCCGTACACCGAGCACCGGATCATGGCCTGGCGCACCCCTGGGGGGAAGCCGGCCCTCGTGGTCACCAACCGGTCCGAGAAGGACACGTTCACCTACACCGTGGACACCCAGACCAAGGGCAAGTTCCACGGCCACCGGTACGGTCCGTCGACCCACAACAAGAGCGTCGGCACCAAGACCGGTCCGAAGCTCACCCTGGCCCTGCCCCCGCTGTCCATCGAGTTCTGGACCGCGGACTGAGCGACGGCACCGATGAGTCGTCACCGATGACCTGGTGGGCGAACGCGCCCGCCCCCGGCGATGAGGCGCCGGGGGCGGACTACGGGTGACCGCGGGGAGTGGCCGGGCGGGATCAGGCGTCTAGGGGAAGGGCGCCTCGCGCCCGCCGGGCTCCGCGGTTCACCCGTTCTATCGGGCCAAGCCCCGCTTGTAGTCGCCCCAGGCGTCGGCGAAGTTCTGGTCCACCTGCCGGGCCTCGGTCCGGTTGGGCTTGGCGTTGTGGCAGGACGGGCCGGGGCCGCCGCCGGACATCAGCTCGCTGCACGGCCCCTCGTAGTGGTCCGGCAGACCGAGAATGTGGCCGGTCTCATGAGCGACGATCCGGACGGAGTCGTACTGCCTGGACTGCTTGTGGTCGATGAAGACATCGCCGCGTCCACCGCCCTGGGGGTTGGCGTGCGAGCCTTGGGGGTCGTCACCCTCCTCGTAGGTGAGGTCGGCGTTCTTGCCCTCCTTCAGCTTCACGTTGTGCACCGCCGCGTTCCATATGCTGGCGCTGCGCTTGATCTGCGAGCGGAAGCTGCCGGCGCGGCTCGCGTCGTAGGTGATGGTGACGGTCGACGACAGGTCGTTCGACTTGGCCTTCTTGGCCAGCGCCGACTTCAGCACCGCCTCCCTGAAGCTGTCAGCGTCCAGCTTGTCACCGTCGCCCGGGGTGTAGGCCGCGAGGTAGCCGCGGTCGGCCGCGCCACTGGGGACATCGGTGGACGCCGACGCCGATGCGATGGACATGCCGGCCGCAGCCAGGCCGAGGCCGAGGGTGGCGGTCAGCGCCACCTTGGGGAGTTTCATGTGGGGGACTCCTCGTGGATCTGGAGCACCGGTGACCAGAGGGAAACCGGTGGCCGGAGCTATGAGTTGGGCTCCTGGCGCTCCAGAGTCTTGAGGCACCTCACCACGGCGCAAAGATGTCAATTGGTGATAGATCCGTTAAATACCCCTCTCGGCATATTGTCTTTTTACCCGCCCCCTGACGGCCCATCCACCGTGATGAGACCACAACTCGCCTCTCTGTGTGAGGGTTTGGTGTGGGAATTGTGACTGGTGTGACTACGACGTAATAGTTATGCTCACCGCGTGAACCTCGAGGTAAAGCATTTGCGCGCACTCTGCGCCATAGCCGACAACGGGAGTCTGCGCAAAGCCGCGCGCGAACTGGGCATGACGCAGCCCTCGTTGACGACCCAGCTTCTGCGCATCGAGAAGACCCTCGGCGGTCGGCTGTTCTCCCGCGAGGTCACCGGCAGCCGCCCGACTCCGCTCGGACAGTGCCTGCTCAGCCGGGCCCGACCGATCGTCGCCGAGATGAGCGCCCTGATCTCCCAGGTGCAGCGGGAGGCCGACCAGAAGGCCAGTGCCTGGCCGCGCGTCGGCAGCACCGGCAACCGGGCCGTGGCGGGCTGGCTGCGCAGGCTCCGCAAGCGTTACCCCGAGGCCGAACCCGGCATTCACATCGACCTGTCGGCCAACACCCTGCTGAAGATGGTCGCGGGAGGCCAACTCGACGCCGCATTCGTGCACGAGGCCGAGGGAGTTCCACTGAACATCCCCACCGGGCTGGACCGCCGCGTGCTCGTCACCCGCGAACCACAGTTCGTCGCCCTCGCGGACAGCCACCCCCTCGCCGGTCGTCCGGAGGTGGACCTCGCGGACCTCGCCGCGGCCCAGTGGATGATCGATCCGGCCATGGACAGTGGAGGTGCGGGACTCCAACGCGCCTTCTCCGCCCTCGGGCTGAATCCACGCGTGGTGTACGGCGACTACGCGAACGCCATGGAACTGGTCGCCTCGGGGGAGGTCGTCACCCACTGCCAGCCCACCGAGCGGCCACGCCAGGGCGTGGCCATCCGTCCGCTGCACAGGGACCCGCTGGCGGTCCGCCTTCTGCTGGTTTGGCCGAAGGAGCCGACGTCCGGACGCCACGACGCCACGCCCGGAGCCACCGGGTCACTGGACATCGGCGCGCTCTTCGACGACCTGGACGACGCCTATTCCGAGATCGCGTGGGCCAGCGGCGCGTACCGCGAATGGCTTGTGCGCAACGAGAGCCCCCTGTCCCGCCCGCACGACACACAGGGGCCCGAAGCGGAGCCCGGCCTCGGACCAGCGCGTCCCGCCGACGCCTCGTAGCACACCGAGGGACGCGGCCGGCCGGGACTCCGACGGTGTCCCACGCCCTCCGGTCACTCCCCCACCCGGCGCCCACAGCCTGGGCGCGAATCACCGCGCTCCTCGGCCTCGGCTCTGGCGGCTTACCGGGCCTGAGGGTTGCCTTCGCATGCACTCCAACTCCTAGCCTCCACAGGGGTGGAGACGAATAGCGAGACGACGTCCACCGGTGCGCACGCGCCCTACACAAGAACCCTCGGCCGAAGCGGAATCGAGGTGAGTGCTCTTGGCTTCGGCTGCTGGGCCATCGGCGGACCATGGCAGGGGCCCGACGGGAACCCGCTCGGCTGGGGCAAAGTCGATGATGAGGAGTCCGTGCGCGCAGTGCGCCGTGCCCTGGATCTCGGCGTGACCTTCTTCGACACCGCCGACGTCTACGGGACCGGGCACAGCGAGCGCGTACTGGGAAGGGCCCTCGGCGGGCGCAGGGCGGATGTCGTCGTGGCCACCAAGTGGGGCAACCTCTTCGACGAGGAGCGCAAGGTCATGACGGGCGGCGACGATTCACCGGCGTACGTACGACGTGCGCTGACGGCGTCGCTCGCCAGACTCGGCACCGATTACGTGGACCTGTACCAGTTGCATCTGTCGGACGCGGATCCCGAACGAGCCGCCCTCCTGAGGACCGCCTGCGAGGATCTCGTACGGGAAGGGCTGATCCGCGCGTACGCATGGAGCACCGACGACCCGAAGCGCGCGGCCGTCTTCGCTGCGGGTCCGCACTGCGCGGCCGTGCAGCACCGCTGCAACATCCTCCAGGACGCGCCGGAAATGCTCGCCTTCTGCGAGGAGTCCGACCTCGCGAGCATCAACCGCAGCCCGCTCGCGATGGGGTTGCTGACCGGAAAGTACACACCGGGGAGCTCGCACGCCTCCGGTGACATCCGTAGCGCACCGCCCGCCTGGCTGCCAGGTTTCGCGGCGGGTCGTGGGGCCGATCCGCAGTGGCTGGTACGCGTCGAGGCGGTACGGTCCGTCCTCACGAGCCGCGGGCGCACTCTCGCCCAGGGCGCTCTGGCCTGGCTGTGGGCGCGCAGCCCGCGGACGGTACCCATCCCCGGCTTCCGGTCGGTCACGCAGGCGGAGGAGAATGCCGGAGCGTTGCATTTCGGGCCGTTGGCAGAGGAGGAGCTCGCAGAGATCAAGCGTGTACTGGCGACCTGACGACTCCGGTCCGCTACGAGACGACCGTCCTCCGCGCAGCCGTCAACGAGTCCTTGCATCAGCGCAGTTGGTGCACCCCTGGCAAGGAGTTCGCACACACGGAACTACGGTCACGCGCCGGCTATGTCGAGGAGAATCCGCGCCAGTTCGCGTGGCCGGGAGAACATCGGCCAGTGGCCGGTGTTCATCTCGATCAACCGCCAGTGCTCGCTGGTCAGCAGCTCGGCAACGTCGTCGCTCGGTTCGGGGTCGCCGAGCGTGCACTTGATGTACGTGGACGGGAGACCCCCGAGCGGCACTCCCAGGACGGCGGGTTCGGTCAGCGTGGCGCCCGGGTGCGGCGTCGAACCGGCCACGATCCGTGCGATCTGCTCATCGGTGAGACCGTGGCCCTCGAAGTGGGCCACGGGGGCGACCGGCCAGAATCCTCCGTTCTCGGCGATCGATGCCCGCACCATCGCCCCGCCATCCGGCCAGGCGGAGACAAATGGCTCACCGTCGGTCGGAACACTGGCGTCGAGGAAGACCATACGGGCCAGCGGGTCGCCGATCCGTCCGGCGGCCTGACCGCTCGGGATGCCTGAGTAGCTGTGACCCACCAGGACGACGTCACGCAGGTCCTGGCGCTCAACCTCGTCGACGATGTCCTGGACGTGGGTCCGCTGTCCGGCCGGCACACCTCGCTTCTCGGCGAGACCCGACAGCGTCAGCGGGTGGACGCCATGGCCGGCCGCACCCAGATACGGCACCACGTCGTCCCACGCCCACGATCCGAGCCGCGCACCCGCGACCAGCACGAAGTTCGCCATGCCCGCACCGTAGCGGAGCGACACGACAGCCGCTTCCCACATATCCGTTGCGGCGGCCCGGCAGCGCCGATCAGCAGGTCACCCCACACTCCGTCAGGTCACGCCAGAGCGCCGCCCAGAAACAAACAGGTTCCGACTGTTCCCATCAAACCTTAACTTTTCTAGACTTCACGCTGCACCGGCTCGCCCCCACGGCTCAACTCTCCGAGGAGCGACGTCCATGCTCACCCCAAAGCACCGCAGACGCACGGCCCTTACGGTCACCCTCACCGCCTGCGCCCTCGCGGCCGCGGGCTCCCTCGCGGTCCCGGCGCAGGCCAGTCCACCGGTGGAGGCGCCATCTCCGGCCGCCACCGCCGCCTCTCCGGCATCGACCGGCGCCGCGTCGTCCGTGCCCGACATGTCCACGCCTCACAAGGTCTCCTACGACGCCCACTCCCTGACCATCGACGGCAAGCCGCTCTACATCTGGTCCGGTGAGTTCCACTACTGGCGGCTGCCCAGCCCGGACGCCTGGCGCGACATCCTGCAGAAGATGAAGGCGGGTGGCTACAACGCCACCTCCCTCTACTTCGACTGGGGCTTCCACTCCGCCAAGCCGGGCTCCTACGACTTCACCGGACTGCGCGACGTCGACCGCCTCCTCGACATGGCCGAGGAGGCGGGCATCTACGTCATCGCCCGGCCCGGCCCCTACATCAACGCCGAAACCGATGGCGGAGGCTTTCCCGGCTACCTCACCACGCAGAAGGGAAAGGCACGCACCACCGCGCCGGACTACCTCAAGTCCGTCGACGAATGGCTGTCCAAGATCGACCCCATCATCGCCCGCCACCAACTGAGTGAGGGCAAGGGGCCGGTGATCGCCTACCAGGTGGAGAACGAGTACTACAAGGACACCGCGGACGGACACGCCTACATCCGCCACCTCGTCGACCAGGCGCGCGACCACGGCATCACGGTGCCGCTGACCGGCAACCACAACGGCACGTTCGCCAAAGAGCTCGACATCGACGGCAGCGACTCCTACCCGCAGGGCTTCAACTGCTCAAGTCCCGACCGCTGGAACAAGCTGCCGGACTGGTCGCGGGCCAAGGCACCGGACGAGCCCCTGTTCCTGGCCGAGTTCCAGGGCGGAGCCTTCGATCCCTGGGGCGGCCCCGGCTACGGCAAGTGCAGACAGCTCACCAACGGGGAGTTCGAGAAGGCCGCGTACGAGAACAACATCGCCTCCGGCGCCACTCTCCAGAACTTCTACATGGCCTACGGCGGCACGTCCTGGGGCTGGCTGCCCGCGCCGAAGAACGTCTACACCTCCTACGACTACGGCGCCTCGATCAGCGAGGACCGGCAACTGACGGAGAAGTACCTGGTCAACAAGAGACTGGGGTACTTCGTCCAGGCGGTGGCCCCGCTCACCAGGACCGGGCCGCACACCGCCACCGCCCCGGACAACACCGCGATCTCCCGTCGTGACCGCCGCAACCCCGACACCGGCACCACCTTCACGGTGGTGCGCCACAAGGACGTCAACGACAAGAGCCGGGACACCACACACCTGGCCCTCGGCTCGTACCCCACCGTGCCGCAGGAGCCGGGGACCGCGCTGACCATCGACGCCCGTGACACCAAGACACTCGTCGCCGACTACGCCATGGACCACCAGCGGCTCCGCTACTCGACCTCCGAGATCATGACGCACGACACCTTCGGAGACCGCGATGTGGCACTGCTCTACGGCCGCCACGGGCAGGACGGCGAAAGCGTCCTGCACTACGACGCGCGCCCCGAGGTCAAGGTGGTCAGCGGCTCCGTCGCACAACACTGGGACGCGGGCAAAGGGGACCTGCGGCTGAACTACCGCCATGACGGTCTCGCCCAGGTCCTCGTCACCCCCGCGCACGGCACCCCGGTGCTGCTGCTCCTCGCCGACGACGCCACGGCCGACACCTTCTGGCGGCTCGACACCTCCGACGGCCCGGTACTGGCCGCCGGACCGGAGCTGCTGCGCACCGCGGACCACGACAACGGCGTGCTGCGGCTGACCGGCGACACCGACAAGGCAGCGCGACTGCGGGTACTCACCGGCACCCGGGCCACCTCGGTCACCTGGAACGGCGAGCGCGTCCCGGGAGCCCTGGACACCACCGGCGCCGCGCTGGCCGGACCGAATCCCGTCACCCTTCCGAAGCTGGGAGACTGGCGGTTCCAGCAGGAGACCCCCGAGGCCCGGCCCGACTTCGACGACGCCGCCTGGCGCGCCGCCGACGGCCCCTCGCTCGCGGCCGACCACTACGGCTTCCACACCGGCTCCGTCTGGTACCGCGGCCACTTCACGGCCACCGGCCAGGAGACATCGGTACGGCTGAACGTCTCCCCCGGCAAAGCGGGCTCCTACCTCGTCTGGCTCGGCGGCCGGTTCCTGGGCAGCAGCCGCGCCGGTGAACACACCTTCACCATCCCGAGCGGTGTCCTCAAGCCCGGGAAGGACAACGTCCTGGCGGTCCTCACGGCCAACATGGCGCACAACGTCGACTGGTCCGCGGACGACAGCCACAAGGAGCCGAGAGGTCTGCTCGGCGCCACTCTGACCGGCTCCGAGCGGCGGATCGGGTGGCGACTGCAAGGCGCGC
Organism: Streptomyces cucumeris; assembly: GCF_024295805.1. GTDB lineage: Bacteria > Actinomycetota > Actinomycetes > Streptomycetales > Streptomycetaceae > Streptomyces > Streptomyces cucumeris. The sequence continues at coordinate 43,098 of NZ_JANCLX010000029.1, read as the reverse complement.
TCGGCGGTGAGGACCTCGCCGACCCGGTCCGCGGACCGCTCAACACCGGTGGTCTGTACGGCGAACGCCACGGCATGCACCTGCCCGGCTACCCGTCCGACGGCTGGCAGAAGACCACACTGCCCCACGGCGACGACACCCCCGGTGTCTCCTGGTACCGCACCACCGTCGACCTCGACCTGCCCCCCGGACAGGACGTACCGCTCGGGCTGCGGATCGACGATGACGGCAAGCGGCACTACCGCGCTCTGCTCTACGTCAACGGCTGGATGGCCGGGCTCTACATCAACGACCTCGGACCGCAGAAGTCCTTTCCCGTCCCGCCGGGCATGCTGAGGACCAAGGGCGGCAACACCATCGCCATCGCGGTGATCAATGAGGACGGCCGGGGCGGCGGGCTCGGATCCGTCTCCCTGGAGTCCTACGGCAACCACACCACACCCCTGCGGTACGGCGACCTCGCCTCCCCGACCTACGCACAGGTGCCGCACCGCGACGCCCAGGCGAGCGCCGACGTCCGGGTCACCGCTCCGGACACCATCGCCCGCGGCGCCACCGGGACCGTCACCGCCACGTTCACCCCGCGCCGGTCGGCGGCCCGGAACGCGACGCTCGCCTTGGGACTGCCGCCGGGATGGAAGGCGGATCCGGCCGAGCCACGCGAGCTCGGCACCGTCCCCGCGGGCCGGACCGTGAAGCGCTCATGGACCGTCACCGCATCCTCCGGGACCGGCAGCCCGTGGACGGCGGCCTTCGCCGCCACCGCCCACTACACCTCCGACGGCCGGCCCGCCACGGCGAGCGCCCCCGCCACGGTCCTCTCCCCTCCCCCGCCGCCCAACGCCGGTACCCAGGAAGTGAGTTCACTGGAGTTCGACGCCGAGAACGGCTGGGGCCCCGTCGAGCGGAACACCTCGAACGGTGAGGAGGAAGCGCGCGACGGCAAACCCATCACCATCGCGGGCACGCGCTATGACACCGGCCTCGGTGTGCACGCCAACAGCGCCGTCACCCTCTACCTGGGCGGCTCGTGTACCCGCTTCACCGGCGTCGCCGGAATCGACGACGAGACGGGCGACGCCGGAAGCGCCGTCTTCTCCGTCCTGGCCGACGGCAAGCCCCTGCGCACCACCGACGTCATTACCGGCCGAGGGACGGGAGTGCCCCTGGACACGGACATCACCGGAGCACGGGTGCTGGAACTACGCGTCACCGACGGTGGCGACGGCAACAGCCACGACCACGCCGACTGGGCACGCGCCCGGCTGACCTGCGGCTAGGGGCGGGGTGATCTGAGTGACGCCGAGTGGGAACGGCTTCGGCCGTTCCTGCCGGTCAGCAACGGACGTTGTGGCAGGTGGCGGGATCACCGACAGGTGATCGATGGGATTCTGCACACGGTGCGGACCGGGGTGCGGTGGCGTGATCTGCCCGAACGGTTCGGGCCGTGGAAGACCGTCCATCAACGCCATCGTCTGTGGTCGGCCGACGGCACCTGGGAACGTCTGCTCCAGCAGGTCCAGGCCGCGGCCGACGCCGCAGGCGAGATCGACTGGGACATCTCGGTGGACTCCACCACTGTCCAAGCGCATCGGCTGCGGCCGGCGCCCGCACCGATCCGGTCGCGCGGGCATGGCTCAGGCCGAGGCCGGCGTACGGGACAGGGCGGTGCGCAGCGCGAAGACGCCGAGCAAGCCGCCTGACGCGAACCGCTGAGCGGTCATCACGCGGGGCCGGGCGGCCAGAAACCCCGACACCCGCGCTGCGCCCAGCATGATCAGAGCGTTCACGGAGATTCCCACGATGATCTGCACACCGCCGAGCTGGAGCAGTTGCGCCCAGTCCGGACCCGCATGCGGGTCCATGAACTGGGGCAGAAGAGCCGCGTACATGAGAGCGATCTTGGGGTTGAGCAGGTTGGTCAGGAGCCCCATCGAGAACAGGCGGGCGTCAGAGACCGGAGGCAGACCCTGGGCCGGGGCGAAGGGCGAGCGGCCACCGGGCTTGAGCATGTCCCAGGCCAGGTAGGCCAGGTAGGCGGCCCCGGCGAGCTTGACCACCGTGAACGCCAGCGGCACGGCGGTGAACAACGCCGATAGGCCCGCGGCCGCGGCCAGCAGGTAGCACAGGAATCCCACGGCGGTCCCGCTCAAGCTGACCAGGCCCGCCCTGCGGCCTTGGGTGATCGCGCGAGAGGCGAGGTGGATCATGTTCGGTCCCGGAGTCAGGGCCATGCCCAGTTCGACCAGGGCCACTCCCCCCACTGCGGCCAGACTGATCACCGGTCAACTCCTGATTGCTTGCCGGGTATCAGGTACCCGGAGTGGGGCGGCACCCGGCTGCGACGCATCGGCAGTGCCTGCATCGCCTGCCTCAGGATACGGCCCTGGCGTTCGGTGTCTCCGTGCACCCTGACTCCCGCTGGCGCTGCCTGTCCCTGCCGCGCGCGGGATACGCGCACACCGGAGTACGGGCCGTACCGGTTGCTGCCGGTACGGCCCGCCGTATGCGCCTTCCCTTTCGGCCCTTCAGGAGCCGGATGCCCAGAACTCGATGGACAGCGGGGGCACGGTGAAGGTGAGCTGCGGTCCGTGCTTGGTGCCGATGCTCATGTCGTTGACTTTCGGTCCGTACCGGTGGCCATGGAAGGCTTCCTTGGTCTGGGTGTCCACGCTGTAGGTGAACGGCTTGTTCTCAGAACTGTTGGTGACCGCGAAGACGGGGTCGCCCTTGGGGGTGCGCCAGGCCATGATCCGGTGCTCGGTGTACGGCGTACCGTCGGCGTGCCGGGGTTCGTCGACGTGGTAGCGAACGGAGTCCCACGGCATGTACCGCAGAAACCCGGCCACGGCGTTCCAGTTGAGCGCGTTGAAGGTCCAGTGGCCCGGCTTGAGGTCCGGGAAACGAGGGAGGTGCTTACCGTGCGGGGAGCGCCAGAAGCCCAGTCCGTAGCCGAGTGCCTCCGCGTTGGACGTGGGCTTCAGCGCGTGCAGCCAGAACCAGGAGGGCGCGTTCTGGAAGGTCATCCAGTTCATGATCGACTGCGCCGTGTTGATCGTGTGCCTGGGCTTCACGCTGCCGTAGTGCAGGTACTCGAACTCGTTGTTGAACACGGTCTTGCCGGCCCGGCCGGAGGTGAAGTCACCTTCGATCTGTTCCTTGCTCGACGTGCCCACCCGGTGGAACGTCCACGCGTCGACAAGGCGGAGCGCGTCCGGATCGGCCTTGATCGCTTTGCCGATTCCGCGCTTCCAGCCGTCCTGGCTCTCCGCGATGATGCGCGTCCGGGGGTACTTCTTCTTGATCTTGGGGGCGACCGCCTTGAAGGTCTTCAGATACTCATCGGGCGAGTAGGTGCACGAGGAGTACTTGGTGTCGGCGCGGGGCTCGTTCTGCAATCCCCACATGGAGATCGGCACACCACGAGCGGCCAGATAGTCCAGGTCCCGCACCATGGCGTCGCCGAGGGCGTCCAGGGCTTCGGGGGAGAACGAGGCCAGCTTGCCGCCGACGTAGGATCCGTTCTTCTTCCAGCCGGGAGCGGGTGACCAGTACTCCGCGGAGATACCCTCGATCCCGGTCCGCTCGATCATGTCCGCCAGCAGTGCCGTCTGCCCCTTGTAGCGGTCCACGATGTGCTTCTTCTGGGGATCAAGACCACGGTGGTACAGCCCCATGGCCAGGCGGCAGTAGCGGAATCCGCGTCCGGAGCCCGCCTTGAGCAGCTGCCCGTAGAAGCGCTCCCGCTCACTGTCCGTCAGGTCATACGGAACACCGCTGACCACCTTGTCGTCCATGCCGTCATTGCCGGAGTTGATGGAATCCGACTGGATCTCGAAGCCGAGGCCCCAGAGCGTCTGCTTGCGGCCGTTGTCGAAGCGGATCGTGTAGGCGGCCGCATCGTCCTTGGGCGCGCCCACTGCATGGGACTGGTCCAACAGCGGCCACATCGCCGCTCCGGCTCCGGCCACGGCGGCTCCACGCAACATGGTTCTGCGTGGCAGCGGGTTGGGGGGTGGCATGTCTGATTCTCCTCGTCTGCATGGGCGGGAGCGAGGGCCGTACACGGATGGATGTCACCCAGCGGCCCCCGGCACGCTGAACGTATTCGATATACGAAGTGTCCGCCAGGTGTGCGACACCGGTTTCATGCCACGAGGGAACCCGCGTGTCTACGCGGCGACTTCCTGACCCTCGATGAGGGAAGTCAGGCCGTCGAGGAGTGCCTTGAGGCCGAATTCGAAGAGCGCGTCGAGACGAAGGTCGTACCCGTCCTCGAAGGCTCCGACCACCTTGGTGAAGGTCGGGAAGCGGCCGGATTCCACCAGTTCCTGGAGGGCCGGGGCGCGGCTGTCCATCCACTGGTCCTCCGACTGGCCCGTGGCGGCCTCGGCGTGCGCTTCCATCTCCAGATGCGCCGCCAGGCCCTGGACATGGCTGTAGAGCAGAACGTGGATGTCGAACACCCTCGTGGGATCGAGGCCATGGCCGTCGAGGGCGCCCAGCACCCACTCGCCGTGGACCATCAGATTCGGCACGAGCAACGGGCGTGTGAGGGAGCCGAGCTGCGCCAGCCACGGGTGCTTCCGGTACAAGCTCCACAGGGTCCGGGCACCCATCTCAACGCGGGTACGCCAATCCTCGGGGGCGTTCGCGGGGTAGGTCTCCTCGCCGAACGCGGCGTCGGCCATGTGCAGGACGAGGTCTTCCTTGCTCGCGACGTACCGATAGGTCGACATCGCCGCGACGCCGAGCCGGGCCGCGACGCCGCGCATGGACAGCGCCGAGAGCCCCTCGGCGTCGGCGATCTCGATGGCGGTACGGACGATCCGGGCAAGGCTCAGCTCCTGCTCGGGGTCGGGGGCGGATGGCGGGCGCTTGCGAGTCGGCGCGGCGGGGGCGGTTCCGGCGACGACCGTGCCAACCCGGGGCCGGGACTCGACAAGTCCCTCCAGACGCAGAGTGGTCAGGGCCTTGGTGGCGGTGGCGAGTGCGACGCCCCATTCCCCGGCGATCTGACGGGTCGAGGGAACCCGGTCCCCGGGGGCGAGTTCACCCTCCGCGATGCGCCGCCGGATCGTGGCGACGATGCGCAGATAGGGCGGATCACCGGCTGTTCCCGTGGGCTTCGTCACGTCCTGCCGCCTTCCTCTCCTGTACTAGTGCAGAGGGTAGCAGCGGCAACGCGGAACGAACGGGCCCTGTCCTAGTACACGCACCGCATATGGCCAGTTGAAGGGCCTGCACGTACGACGTACGTTCAGAGCGCGTACACCGTACAGAGCACTGGAGGAGCTTCTCATGCAGACCGTACTCATCTCCGGCGGCGGCATCGCGGGACCCGTCCTCGCCTACTGGCTGCGCCGCCACGGCTTCGCACCCACCGTCGTCGAACGCGCTCCGGGCCAACGCCCCGGCGGCCAGGCCGTGGACATCCGTGGCGTCGCGCTCGACGTCGTGGAGCGGATGGGACTGCTGGAGCACGCGAGCCGCGTACGGACCCGGATGCGCGGCATGTCGATCCTCGACCCCGACGGCCACGAGATCGACCGCTCCACCGAGGCGACCTTCAGCAGCGGCCGGCTCGACAGCGAAGACATCGAAGTGCTGCGCGAGGACCTGGTCCGGATGGTGTACGAGCACACGCGCGCAGACGTCGAGTACCTTTTCGGCGACAGCGTCACCGCGCTCGACGAGAACGGGACCGGTGTGCGTGTCGACTTCGCACACGGACCGTCCCGCACCTTCGACCTCGTGGTCGGAGCCGATGGCCTCCACTCCACCGTGCGACGCCTGGCCTTCGGCCCGGAGGAGGGTTTCGCCCACCACCTGGGGAGCTACCTCTCGGTGTTCAGCGCGGGCAACTTCCTCGGCCTGGACAACTGGCAGATATGGCTGCGGGACGGCGACGCGGGCTTCGGCATCATGCCCGTACGCGACAACACCGAACTCAGGATCGCCTTCGGCTTCGAGTCCGCCCCCCTCGCCCACGACCGCCGCGACACCGCGACTCTGCGGCAGCTCGTCGCGGACAAGCTCGCGTCGTTGCGATGGGAAGGGACCCGCCTGGCCAAGGCCGCCCGGAAGGCACCCGACTTCTACTGCGACGCCATGGCCCAGATCCGCATGGACCAGTGGTCACGGGGCCGGGTGGCCCTGCTCGGAGACGCCGGCTACTGCCCCTCCCCTCTCTCGGGGCAGGGCACCAGCCTGGCCCTCGTGGGCGCCCATGTACTGGCCGACTGCCTCGCCCGGGACAACGGCGACCACCGCACCGCGTATGCCCGCTACGAGCGGCGGATGCGCCCCTTCGTCACCCTCAACCAGGCCCTGGCCACCGAGAATCCCGGCGGGCCCGCCTCGGAGGAATCCGTCGCGCACGCCAAGAACGCACTCTCACTGGAGAGTTGAGCTCCTAACCCGGCATCACCCGACGCTGGTGCGTTCGGCTTCAGGCGTCGGGATCGGTGACGGAAGGCGGTCCGGCCTGAGGACGGTCGGGGGTGAGGTCGGGGCAACCGGTGGCCGTCCGGGCGTAGCCCAGGATCAGCTCGAAGGCCCGTCGCGGCGGCAGAGAGTCATTGCGCGAGACGATGTGCAGCAGGTAGGAGTCCTCCAGCGAGACGATGTTGGACGCCACGTCACGGGCCGGCTCGGAGAGCCGGAAGTGGCCTTGCGCGGTGCCGACGTCGAGGATGGCCGTGTACATCACGACCTGCCGGTCGTAGCGGCTCTGGGCCAGGGTGGAGTAGAGCGGCTCGTCCCTGATGGCGGTGTTGAACTCACAGAGGACCACGGCCAGTTCGTCGTCGGGCCCGTCGGGGACACCACGGCGGATGGACTCCACCAGTTGGTCGCGGGCGTCCGGCAGCGTCTGGGTCACCGTGGCGCGCTGGGTGAAGAACCGCTCCAGGGCGCGCTTGTGGACCTGGACGAGCAGTTCCGAGAGATCACTGAAGTAGTAGTGCACGGAGCCGCGGGTGACCCCGGCGCTGTCGGCGATGCCCGAGACCTTCAGCCGGGCCAGCCCCTGGGCGCTGATGGCGCGGCTGGCTGCTCGGATCAGTTGTTCCCGGCGGGCGGTCTGGTTCTTCGGGCGGGCCATGCGGGGAGTGTACCCAATTATTTAACTGGCGGGTACGAGAAATAATGGCTACCGACGGTTGAGCCCTTGACATGACTCCCGCACCTATCTTTGACTCTGGCGTCAAAGAATGACCCAGCACAGGTACGGAGAAGCCATGTCGGAGACGTTCGTCCCGGGCGGTGCGGCGCTGAGGGCCGCCGCCGAAGCGCACAGCGCACCCACCTATCACCCGCTCCCCGTCGTCGTGGCCTCCGGCGAGGGGGCCTGGCTGACCGATGTCGACGGCCGCCGGTACCTCGATCTGCTGTCCGGCTACTCCGCGCTGAACTTCGGCCACCGCCACCCGCGGCTGATCGCCGCCGCGAAGGAACAGCTGGACCAGATCACGCTCACCTCACGGGCCTTCCACCACGACCGCTTCGCCACGTTCTGCTCCGCACTGGCCGAGCTGTGCGGAATGGAAATGGTGCTGCCGATGAACACCGGCGCCGAGGCCGTGGAAACGGCGATCAAGACAGCGCGCCGCTGGGGCTACCGGGTCAAGGGGGTCCCCGCCGACCAGGCCAGGATCGTGGTGGCGGCCGGCAATTTCCACGGCCGCACCACGACCATCGTGAGCTTCTCCGACGACCCCGAGGCCCGGGAAGGGTTCGGACCCTACGCCCCCGGTTTCGTCACCGTTCCCTTCGGCGACGAGGAGGCGCTGGCCGCCGCCGTCGACGACCGCACGGTGGCGGTACTGCTGGAGCCCATCCAGGGTGAGGCGGGAGTCCTGGTGCCGCCCGCCGGATACCTCGCGGCCGTCCGCAGGATCACCGCCGAGCGCGGGGCGCTGTTCATCGCCGACGAGATCCAGTCCGGACTCGGCCGCACGGGCGCGACCTTCGCCTGCGCCCACGAGGGCGTCGTACCCGACATGTATGTCCTGGGGAAGGCCCTCGGCGGCGGAGTCGTCCCGGTCTCCGCCGTGGTCTCCTCACGAGAAGTGCTGGAAGTGTTCACCCCCGGCAGCCACGGATCGACCTTCGGAGGAAACCCGCTCGCCTGCGCCGTCGCCCTGGAGGTCATCGCGATGCTGCGGACCGGTGAGTACCAGCGGCGCGCCACCGAACTCGGTGAGCATCTGCGAGGCGAGCTGTCCTCGCTGACCGCCACCGGAGCGGTCACCGCCGTTCGCGGCCGGGGGCTGTGGGCCGGAGTCGACGTGGCTCCGCGGTTCGGCAGCGGCCGCGAGGTCGCGGAGGCATTGATGCGGCGCGGCGTACTGGTGAAGGACACCCACGGCAGCACGATCCGGATCGCACCCCCACTGGTGATCGACAAGGACGAGATCGACCATGCCCTCGCGCAGTTCCGCGACGTCCTCTCCGCCCGCTGACCGGTCGGGTCCCCGTCCATGACCAGCCTCCGCAAGGGGAGAACACCGCATGCCCGTGAAGACCGGACCGCCCTTCGGTGTGGCGGTCACACTGATCCTCACCGGATCCGTCCTCATCACCGGCTGCCGCCCGGTCTCGGACACCGGCTCGGCCGGCCGGCCCGTCCGGGTCGCGGCGGACGATGAACTGGCCGCGATGGTCCCACCGCATCTGAAGAAGTCGGGCACGCTCACCATCGCCACCGACGCCTCGTACGCGCCCATGGAGTACAAGGAACCCGACGGAACCATCGTCGGCGTGGACATCGACCTGGGCAAGGCGATCGCCGGCAAGCTGGGTCTGCGGGCCGACTTCCAGAACGCCAAGTTCGACGGGATCATCGGTGGGATCCAGGCCCGGAAATACGACCTGAGCATGTCGTCCTTCACCGCCACCAAGGAACGCGAGAAGTCGGTCGACATGGTCACCTACTTCTCCGCGGGTCTCGCCGTCGCCGTCAACAAGGGAAACCCCAAAGGAATCGACCCGGACCGGATGTGCGGGGTGAAGGTCGCCGTCCAGACCGGCAGCGTCTCGGCCGACGACATCAAGGACCGGCGGAACCCGGAATGCGAAGCCAAGGGCCGCCCGGCCATCCCCGGCGACGGCCACCGCTTCGAACTCCAGACGGATGTCACCACCGCCCTCATCGCCAGGCGTGACGACGCCATGATCTCCGACTCCTCCGTCGTCGCCTACGCCGTCAAGCAGTCCGGCGGTCAGATCCAGCAGCTCGGAACCGCCTATGCTGTCGACCCTTCCGGGATCGTCGTGCCCAAGGGCGACGGGCGGCTCACCGAAGCCGTACGGGGCGCCGTCCAGGCGCTGATCGACGACGGCACCTACACCCGGATCCTCACCCGCTGGGGTGTCAACTCCGGTGCCATCAAACGCGCGGCCGTCAATGCCGCCACCCACTGAGCCAGCGCTATCCGAGGAAAGACCGTGAAACTTCTCGCTCCCCCGGACACCGCCCGCAACCGGCCCTCCGAGGACATCCCGGCCGTGCCCGTCCGTCATCCCGGCCGCTGGGCAGGAGCCGCAGCCGTCGTGCTGCTCGGCGCCATGTTCGGCCACGCCATGCTCACCAACCCCCGTCTCGACTGGGGCACCGTCGGGGGGATCATGGCCGACCCCTCGGTGCTCCGCGGTCTGCGGACCACACTGGAACTGACCGTGCTGGCCATGGGAATCGCCTTGGTCGGCGGTGTCCTGCTGGCCGTCATGCGGCTCTCGCGCAACCCCATACTGTCCGGCGCGTCCTGGCTGTTCATCTGGGTCTTCCGCGGCACGCCGGTACTCGTCCAGCTGTTCGTCTGGAACTTCCTGGGCGCCCTGTGGCCCACGATCTCCATCGGTGTGCCCTTCGGCCCCTCGTTCCACTCGTGGGACTACAACGACCTGGTGTCCCTGTTCACCGCCGCCGTACTGGGCCTGGGACTGAACGAGGCCGCCTATATGGCGGAGATCGTCAGAGCCGGGATCCTGTCCGTGGACAGGGGCCAGCCCGAAGCGGCCGCGTCCCTGGGACTGACCCATGGACAGACGATGCGGCGGATCATCCTGCCCCAGGCCATGAAGGTGATCATCCCACCGACCGGCAACGAGACCATCTCCATGCTCAAGGCCACCTCGCTGGTCAGCGCGATCTCCCTCGTCGACATCACCCGGGCCGGTCAGGACATCTCCTCACGCACCTTCCAGATCATCCCCTCCCTCATCGCGGTCAGCGTCTGGTACCTGCTGTTCACCTCGCTGCTGACCATCGCCCAGTACTACGTCGAACGGCGCTACGTCCGGGGCACCACCCACTCCCTCCCGCCCACCCCCGTACAACGTGTCCGGACCGCGCTCCGGGCCCGGCGCGCGCCCCTCGTCACCGGAGGCTCCTCATGAACCAGCCGACCCACCCGACACCCACGGCGGAACCGATGGTCCGGGCCCAGGGGGTGCGCAAGTCCTACGGTCCGGTGGACGTCCTCAAGGGCATCGACCTCGAAGTGGCCACCGGAGAGGTCTTCTGCCTCCTCGGCCCCTCCGGCTCGGGCAAGTCAACCTTTCTGCGCTGCATCAATCACCTGGAGAAGGTCAACTCCGGACGGCTGACGGTCGACGGCGACCTGGTGGGCTATCACGAGCGGGACGGCAGGCTGTACGAGCTCAAGGACAACGAAGTGGCGCGCAGGCGTCGGGACATCGGCATGGTCTTCCAGCGCTTCAACCTCTTCCCGCATATGACCGCGGTGGAGAACATCATGGAAGCTCCGGTGCGGGTCAAGAAGGAGCCGAAGGCCGCCGCCCGGGACCGCGCGCTGGATCTGCTGGCCCGGGTGGGCCTGGCCGACAAGGCCCGGAGCTATCCCAGTCAGCTCTCCGGTGGCCAGCAGCAGCGCGTCGCCATCGCCCGGGCACTGGCCATGGAGCCCAAACTGATGCTCTTCGACGAGCCCACCTCCGCACTCGACCCGGAACTCGTCGGGGAGGTCCTCGACGTCATGCGCGGCCTGGCCGAGGACGGTATGACGATGATCGTCGTCACCCATGAAACAGGCTTCGCCCGCGAGGTCGGCGACGCCGTCGTCTTCATGGACGACGGCGTCGTGGTCGAATCCGGGAGCCCGCGGGACGTCCTGACCGCACCCCGCCACCTCCGCACCCAGCAGTTCCTCTCCAAGGTGCTGTGATGCCGCATCACCCCTACCTCACTCGTCCCCCGGGCGCCCGAGACCGGCGCTCCCACAGCCCCGACACCGGAGAACCACCCGTGGACACCCCATCCACCCTGCCGCACCAGCACATCAGCACGCGCATCGACGCCCTGTCGCGGCGGCTCTGGGAGATCAGCCTGGAGCTGCACGGCCGACCCGAACTCTCCCATCACGAACGGCGAGCGGCCTCGCTCCTCAGCGGTGAACTGGCGGCAGCGGGCTTCGATGTCGAGCGGGGAACAGCCGGTCTGCCGACCTCCTTCGTGGCGCGGGCCGGGAGCGGCGACGCCCCTCGTGTGGCACTGATCCTCGAATACGACGCCCTGCCGGAGCTGGGGCACGCCTGCGGACACAACCTGATCGCCGCCGCGGGCCTCGGGGCCGCCCTCGCCCTGCGTGATCTGCTGCCCGCCACCGGAGGGACCCTGCTGGTGGTGGGATCCCCCGCCGAAGAGGACGGCGGAGGAAAGATCGCCCAGGTGGAGGCAGGGGTGTTCGACGGCGTCGACGCGGCGCTGATGTTCCATCCGGGAGTGCACAACTGGTCGTGGGCGCCCCTCACCGCGCTGACGGACCTGCGCGTCACCTTCCACGGCCGCGCCGCACACCCCACCGGAAACCCGGAGGACGGCGTCGACGCCCTCCACGCACTGATCCGACTGTTCACCACACTCGACGAACTCGGTGAGAACGCGCCGAGCGGCTCGCACATCCAAGGCATCGTGACCGAAGGAGGAAAGGTCACGAACGTCATTCCCGACCACGCCGAAGGACGCTTCTGCCTCCGCGCACTCACCACGGGCGCACTCGCGGAGCTGGAATCCCGCTTCACCCGGTGCGCGACCGAGGCCGCCCGGACGGTCGGCGCCCGGGTGACCATCTCCCGGGAGGGCGACGCCTACGGTCACTTCCGCAGCAACCCCGTCCTCGCCGGGGTGTTCACCCGCCACCTGGCTCGCCTCGGCATCACGGCGACCGAGCCCGACCCCGGCGTGTTCCTCGGCTCCTCCGACATCGGCAATGTGAGCACCCGCGTCCCCACCATCCACCCCTTCGTGCGGATCCTCCCGCCCGACCACAGCGATCACACCCCCGAGTTCGCCACCGCGGCCGGGGACGAACGGGGCAGAGCAGCCATGCTGGCAGCGGCGGAAGCCCTCGCATGCACTGCGTACGACGCCTTCGACGACCCCGCCGTCACCCGCGGGGCGTGGAACGTCTTCGAGGAGCAGCGGACCGTGGGCCGCTGACGAACACGCCACTCACCGGGTGCGTGAGCATGGGCGAGGTGTCCCGGTGTATCAGCGAACCCCCCGTGGCCGGTCCGCCGGGGACGAACGGGCCACGGGGGGCTGGACAGAGCTACGGCCTCAGCAGCCGTCCACCGGACGTCCGGAGGTCAGGTGGTAGGCGGCACGGTCGTCGAGCAGCAGGGGCACCAGGGCACGCGCGGACTGGCGCAACGGCACGAAGGCCTCACCGTCGGAGCCGGGGACGGGGCGCGTCTTCACACCGTGCAGGGCGAGTTCGTCCCGTACGTCGTTGTACTGTGCGGCGTCCAGGCGGTATCCGCACGGCGGGTCCTTGAGGATCTCGTCCTCGCTCGCCGGGTCATTGTCCGCGCCGCCCAGGTAGACCGGTCCGCGATCCGCCAGACCGGCCAGACGGGACGCCGTGGTGGCCGCTTCGATCGACCCGCGCCGCTTGGTGACATAGGCGAAGGCCCCGTCCAGCGAGGCGAGGTGGGAGGTGACACGCCGCCGGTTGTTGAGCGCGGGGTCGCTCTCTTCTTCCGGGGTGATGGCTTCGGCACGGGTCTCGACGAGCAGCCCCACGGAGTTCTTGACGCCGAGGGTGTTGCGCAGGATCCGTTCCTGGCCGTCTCCGGCGGTCTGCTTGATGGGCTCGCCGGTCTCCGGGTCGGTCCAGATGCCGTAGTCCCCCGCGGGGTAGCCCGCGGCCTCGGCGCTCGGCCGGACATAGGAGTTCGACAGGGTGTGCGCCTCCTTGTGCACAGCGTCGGCGGTGTTGAGGTTACGCGGCCACAGCGTCAGTACGTCCTTCATGTAATACGGGACAGTGGGCGTGTATTCATGCAGGTCGTAGACGGTGTCGGGCTTCCAGTCGCGGAGTACGGCCGCCATGGTGCGGGACTCGGCCGTCTTCAGCTCGATGTGGTCGCGGTTGATGTCCACGTCCTGGGAGTTGGTACGGGTGTCGGCGGCGCGGCCGTCCGGATTGGCGGTGGGGATCACCAGAACATTGGTGCGCTGCAGGAAGCGCCGGGTCCGTTCGTCCTGGGCGAAGGCGAGCTCTCTGATGGTCGTCAGACACGCCTCGCGCCCCGATGGCTCATCGCCGTGCTGCGAGCAGATGAGCAGCAGGGTGTTCGGGGTGGCACGGGACGGGTCGGTGGGCGCGGAGCGGGCTCCGATGCTCACCAGGCGCAGGGGGCGACCCTGTGCGGTGGTGCCGATCTGACGGATGGCAACACGTGAGCTGGCCTTGTCGACCGTGGTGAGGAAGTCCGTCTCCTCGGCCTCCGAGGTCCAACGGGCGCCGTGGCTTGTCTCGAAGCCCGTTCGCGGAGTGGAGGTTTCCGCGTGTGCGGGGGCTATCAAGAAGGACCCTGTCAGGATCGCGCCCACCGTTCCGCCGATGGCGGCACGGTTCGAGAAAGTTGGTGGGAGCATGGGGAAGTACCTCCTGGGATGGGGACGGTTCGCGTGGGGGGTAAGAGCGGATCGATGCGGTTGAGTGCGGCGCGCCTTGCTCACAGGAAGCGGCGAAGGAACGCCCGGGTGCGGGGATGGGTCGGGTTGTCCAGCACGTCCTGGGGCCTGCCGCTTTCCAGGATCTGTCCTCCGTCCATGAACACCACGCGGTCCGCCACCTCCTTCGCGAACCCGACCTCGTGGGTCACCACGAGCATGGTGAGACCTTCCCGGGCCAGGTCGCGCATGCTGGCGAGGACTTCGCCGACGAGTTCGGGGTCCAGGGCGCTGGTCGGCTCATCGAAGAGCATCAGCTTGGGCTCCATGGCCAAGGCGCGGGCGATGGCTACGCGTTGCTGCTGTCCACCGGAGAGTTGCCGCGGGTAGCAGGCCGCCTTGTCGGCCAGGCCCACACGCGTCAGCAATTGCGTCGCGGCCTTTCGTGCCTCGGCCTTGGGAACGCGGAGGACACCTGTCGGGGCCTCCATGACGTTCTCCAGAGCCGTCTGATGGGGGAAGAGGTTGAAGTGCTGGAACACCATGCCGATGTCGCGGCGCTGCCGGGTGATCTCGCGCGGGCGCAGATGGTGGACGCGTCCGCCCGCCTGCCGGAAGCCGATCAGCTGACCCTCGACATGGATGGATCCGGCGTCGATGCGTTCCAGGTGGTTGATGCACCGCAGGAAGGTCGACTTGCCGGAACCCGAGGGGCCGAGGATGACGACGACCTCACCCCGTCGCACCTCGAGGTCGATGCCGCGGAGCACCTCCAGGTGTCCGAAACGTTTGCGGACGTGTCGGGCGACGACCATCGGCGGATCCGCCGGAGTGTCCTTCGGGCCGGTCGGGCGGCTGGTGTCCTGGATCACCGGGTCTCCTCCTTGCTGACGGTGGCGTCCCGTTCAGCCGCCGGAGCCCGGCGGAACAGCGCGAAGCTCCAGAAGCTCTGGGGAGCGTGGCGGGTCGCCCCGCGTGCGTAGTGGCGCTCGATGAACGACTGGCCGACGTACAGCACGGAGGTCATGATCAGGTACCACAGGCAGGCCACGATCAGCAGCGGGATGGTCTCGAAGGTGCGGTTGTAGATCGACTGCACCGTGTACAGCAGATCGGCCAGGGCGATCACGCTCACCAGCGATGTCGCCTTGAGCATGTTGATGACCTGGCTCCCGGTGGGCGGGATGATGAAACGCATGGCCTGCGGGAGGATCACCCGGCGCAGCAGTCTGGCGCGGCCCATCCCGAGAGCGGAAGCGGCTTCGGTCTGGCCCGGGTCGACGCCCAGCAGACCGCCGCGCACGATCTCGGCCATGTACGCGGCCTCATTGAGGCCGAGGCCGAGGATGGCCGCGAGCAGCGGAGTGATGAGTGCGTTGGTGTGCCAGCTGGCGAACTCGGGTCCGAACGGGATGCCGAAGGAGATCCTGGGGAGCAGTGCCGAGAGGTTGTACCAGAACACGAGCTGCACCAGTACCGGGACACCGCGGAAGAACCACACGTAGGCGCCGCAGACCGAGCTCAGGACGCGGTTGTCCGACATCCGTCCCACCGCGACGAGCACTCCCCCGGCGATACCGATGAGCATCGCGATCGCGGTCAGTTCGACCGTCGTGGCGATGCCCTGGCCGATGACCTGCGCCCCGAGATAGCTGCCGACGGTGCCCCACTCGAAGTGCGGGTTGGTCACCAGGAAGTGTCCGAGCTGAGTGCCGAGGACGGCGAGTATCAGTACCGAGAGCCAGCGGAGCGGATGACGGACCGGGGCGGCTCCGGCCACGTCGACGGCCGGGACGGCACCAGGTGGGTGTTCGGCCTCGGACGCGTCGCCCCGGACGGTCGGATGATGCGTGGTGGACATGATCGGCTCAGCTCCTGGGCTCAGGACTCACCGCCGAGGTTGATCCCCGGCTTGTCGAGGGTGTTCGCGGACAGACCCCACTTCTTCATGATCTTGGTGTAGGTGCCGTTGTCCATGAGCTTCTTGAGGGCCTTGTGAAGGACGTCGCGGAGCGGGGAGTTCTTGCCGACGACAGCGCCCTGGTAGAGGTCCTCGAAGCCGTTGGCCTGGTCGGTGCCGGCCAGCTCGAGTTCGCCTTTGGCCTGTGAGACAAAATAGGTGAGGGGAGCCCTGGAGGAGAAGAAGGCATCGGCGCGGCCGGAGCGCACGGCCAGGATGGAGCCGGGCTGGTCCTTGTAGGACTGGACCGTGACGGCCTTCTTGCCGTCCTTCCGGCAGGTGGCCGACTGCTTCTTGATGACGCCTTCGGCGGAGCCGCCGGCCATCACCGCGATGCGCTGTCCGCAGGTGGCCGCCAGGGAGGTGATGTGATGGGGATTCCCCTTGGGCACCGCGAAGACGACGAATTCACGTACCCAGTCGACGAAGTCGTTGGAGCGCTGTCGGTCCTTGAAGTCGCCGATGGGGCCGAGGGCGAGGTCGTAGCGTCCCGCCGCGATGCCGGTCAGGGCGCTGGGCAGACCGTCCGCGGTCACATGGTCGACCTTGACGCCGAGTACCTGCCCCAGGGAGACGGCCAGGTCCGCCGCTGCCCCGGTGAGGCTGTGGCCATCCGAACCGGCGATCTCGTACGGCGGGAAGGAGCCGTTGTTGACCGACACCAGTCGGCCGGACGCGCGGTTCTTCTTCGGCAGCAGGGCGTGCAGCGCCTTGTCCTCGGCCATGGCCGCCACTTTCCCGGACTTGCCGGAAGCATCGGCGGCCCCCTCGGCCTGAGGTGGGTTGGTCCCGCAGGCCGACAACGCGAGACAGCCGCACACGGCGGTGGAGGCGGCGGCCAGGAGCGGTCTCGTCAGGAATCTCATCGGGGGGCTCCCAGGGGAATGGGGGTGGGATCGACGGCGAAACGCCGGTTGGCGAGGACGGGGAGGGCGCGGCGGGCCGCGGCGGTGCTGGTGGCATCGGCTTGGGCCCAGATCAGGCCGGGTGCCGTGGCGAGTCGGGAGCGAACGGTACCAAGCGGGTCGACGACCAGGCTGTTGCCGATGTTGCGCGGACCGCATTCGCCGCTCGCCGCCACCCAGCAGGTGTTCTCCAGGGCCCGCGCGGTAATCATCACCTCCCAGTGATGTTCTTTGGAAGGTCCGCGCACCCAGGCCGCGGGGAGGGCGAGCACCTCGGCGCCGGCGTCCACCAGAAGCCGCGCCAGTTCGGGAAAGCGGACGTCGTAGCAGGTCATGAGGCCGACTTTGGTGCCCGCCACCTCGACGATGACGGGTGGGCCCTCCGCCGGGCACACGTTCTCGGACTCCAGATCACCGAAGGCGTCATAGAGATGGATCTTGCGGTAGTGGGCGATCAGCGCACCGTCGCGCAGCGCCACGAGGGTGTTGAACACCCGGCCGTCCCCGGACGGCTCGTGGATGCCGACGACGACGGTGGTGTTCCCGCCCGCCGTGGCGGTGCGGAGTGCGGTGACGAACGGGCCGTCCAGTGGCTGGGCGACCTCACGGATCCGGTGACGGTCCTCGGTGAAGCGGGCCAGCACACCCTCGGGAAGCACGAGCAGATCCGCTCCGCCCCGTTCCGCCTCCGCGGTGAGCTCCTTGCACACCGCCAGATTGGACGTCCAGTCGGCGGTGGCGGCGAATTGTCCTACGGCGATGCGCATGGGCCTGCTCCGGGCGGTCATGGGGTGGGGACGGCGGTGAGGGCGGGCTCGGGAAAGACCAGGCCGGGGTCGATGGGATCGGGCCAGACGCCCTGCGCGTGCAGTTCTCCGCAGAAGGCCCGGGTCATCGCCGCGTTCGCCTCGGCCCCGTACGGCATCCAGTCGTCGCCGAAGAGCCGGGCACTTTCGGTGAGGTCATGCAGCAACCACGGGGTGGTGTCGGCGAGCAGCCGGCGTCGTTCGAGCCACAGGCGTTTGGACTCCTCAAGACCCGCGAGGAGCGCGGCGGGGAGCTCGGGGTGGATCTCCACGACCTCCCGTTTCAGCGCGACCAGATGAATGCCCGGGACGAATCCGGTGTCCGTCCAGTAGGCCCGTTCAGCGGCGCGGTGGTCATCGAGCAGATGCCGGAAACGGCTGGTCCGGGTGAACAGCTCCGGTGGCATGAAGGGGGAGAGCACCGCGTCCAGACGGCCCGCGGCCAGTTCGTCCACCAGTGATGTGCCCTCGGCCATGGCCACGACGTTCTCGGGCAGCGGCCGGCTGCCCAGCCTGTCCTTGCCGGGCTCTCCGGACGCCAGTGGCCCTACATGCCACCGGATGCCGGTGAGGTCCACCCCTGCGGAGCGCAGCAGGGCGCGCGTCCACACGTTGCCGGAGTCCGGCCATCCGGTGAGCCCGACGCGGGCACCGTCGAGCTGTTCGAGGGAGCGCAGCGGACTGTCGTTGCGTACCAGGACGCATCGGTGGCGGAACCCGCGCATCACGAAGGCGGGAAGGCCGACGAGGCGGTGGTCCCCCGCGGCACGAGCCTGGACATAACGGCTGAAAGAGGTCTCGCCACCGTCGAGCCCGGGCTCCGCGAGGACATCGGGCGTGACGTCCCGAACCTCGATCAGAACATTGAAGTGGGGAATCTTCACACGCCCGGATACCAGTGGTACGAGGTGGTCCCAGTCACGAAGGCCAAGGCGTATCAGAGGAGCTGGCACAGTTCGCACTCTCCTTGCACATCGCACACCCGCACACCTTTTGCATAAGGCTGCGCGATGTCTAGGAGGTTATTGTTCAGAGAAGTCGCGGGACAAGGTCTATTCTGTTACCGAACATAATTCTTCACCGTTGTGACCTGCTGATCCAGAGCAAGGTCGCGGGCCGGGACAGGGGGCAGCGGGATGCAGGAGAACATCGCGGACGGGGCACGGCCGACGGATCCGGGGCGGGCGGCACGCCTGGCGGACCGCATCCCGGACGCCAGCGCACGCGGTATCGCGGCGGCCATGACGGACCTCATCCGGGCCGGGGAGCTCGCACCCGGCAGCGCCCTGCCCACCGTGCGCGGACTCGCCGCCGAACTGGGTGTCAGCCCCGGCACGGTGGCGGACGCCTGGGCGATGTTGCGCAAGTACCGGATGATCACGACCCTCGGCCGCCGCGGAAGTGTCGTCACCGGCCCGCCGAGCGTCCCGCGCCCCACCCGCTACGAACGCATCGGGAACTTCGGCGACCGCCTCGCACTGGACCTGGTCCTCGCCGCCCCGGACCGGTCGCTGCTGCCTCCGCTCGACGACGCTCTCCTCGCCGGGGCACGGACCCCCCGGCTCAATGACTACTCGCGGACGGCGATCACCGATCGTCTGCTGGAAGCAGTCCAGGACACCTGGCCCTATCGACCGGACGCATGGATGGCGGTGGGTGGTGGCTACGAAGGTGTCCAGCTCCTGTGCCAGGCACTGATCGTGCCCGGCGACCGCGTCGTGGTGGAGGACCCGACAGCCGCGCGCCTCCTGGACATCCTGGAGGCACTGGACGCCCAGACCGTGCCGGTCACGTGCGACGACAAGGGGCCGCTCCCCGAATCCCTCGCCCAGGCGCTCAAAGCGCGCCCCGCGCTCTTCCTGCACCAGCCCAGGGCCCAGGTGCCCTGCGGCTGGTCCCTCGACCTGCAGCGGGCGTCCGCGCTGGCCGGGGTGCTGGAGGACGCGCCGAACGTCATCGTCGTCGAGGACGACGGCCTGGGCCCGCTCACCACCGGCCCGGCCGTCAGCATCGGCACACATCTGCCCGACCGGACGGCACTGGTCCGCTCCTACTCCAAGGCGTATGGACCCGATCTGCGGATCGCCGTGGTGGGCGGGCCGCGCGAGGTGATCGAACGGGCTCGGGTGCTGCGCACCTTCGGCACGGGATGGACCAGCCGGATCCTCCAGGACGCCCTGGCCTACCTGCTGACCGACCAGGAGACGGGCCGCCTGGTGGAGGAGGCCGGCCGCTGCTACGACGCACGCCGGGACGCCCTGGCCGAGCGCCTGGCGCAGCGAGGGGTGCCCACCGGCAACCGGGCCGGGCTCATGCTGTGGGTTCCGGTGGCGGAGGAGACCTCCGCCCTGGTCACCCTGGCCGCCCATGGCATCACCGCGTCGCCCGGCAGCCGGTTCTGCGTCTCCTCCACCCGCCCCCATCTGAAGGTCGCCACCAGCAGGCTCACACAGGAGTCCGATCTGCTCGATGAGACGGCCTCGCTGATCGCCATCGCGGCCGGAACCTCCGGCGGCCATCCGGCCTGACCGCAGAAGCGCCCACTGCTCCGGCATCATCCGCATCGGGGCCGGAACCGCGGCCGACCACCATCGAGGTGGTATCGAGCAGTTCGGCCGACACCTCACCTTGCGCATCAAAGCCACCTCGGCATGTCGAAGCCGCCATGCGTCGTCATCGACGGCCAGGAGAACGCACGGGGAAAAACGAACTGACGCCCCGTCACCTATGTGCGTCACCCACCGGCGCCACTCCCGCGCCTGATCAGTGCGGCGGCCGCTCGCGTGACCACTGCTCGTTGCTCGCCACCACACACTCCCACATCTCAATGGGGGTGCCCGGGTCGTCGAACCCGCCCGTGGCATCGACGCACAGCCCGTCCTGCCGTATGGTGCCGTCCTTCTTGAGCTGCCAGCGCTGGCGAACCCCGCCGTCGCACCGGGCGACCACGACGGGCGTACCCCATTCGCCCCGGCCTCCGGTCGCGGTCACACACATGTCGTCGAGCAGCCGCAGTTCGGTCGCGGCCGTATGGACGAACCGCTGGTTCGCCGTTCCGTAGCAGGGCCAGAGCTGCAACTGCGTCCCGTCCTCCGTGGAGGAGAAGGGATCATCGAGGCAGAGTCCCGACTTGACGCCGACGTACTGGTACGCGTACGGCGTCGTCGGTTCCGGCTCAGGCGTGTGCTTCGGCGGAGCCTTGCCGGAGCCCGGGGGCTTCGGGTCGGCACTCTTGCTCTTGGACGCCGAGGGTTGTGGCGCGGCGGGGTGGTCCGGCGAGCGGGAGGGGGCGATGGGGTGGGGCGGGGTGTCCGTGGGAGATGCGCTGGGCGCAGTGGAGCGATGCGCCGGTGGTGTCCCGTAGTAGGACGGGGAGGTGCTCGGGTCATCCCGGTTCGGCAGGAGGATGAGCGAGGACGTGATGGCGGCGCCGACCAGGATCGCGGCGCCGATCCTGGCCCGGCGGCGCCGGAAGAGGCCGAGGATGCCGCGCCTGGCGGAACTTCCGGGTGGCGGATCATCGCCACGCTCCGGGAGCGGATCCTGGTCCTCGGGCGGCGGTGTACCGCCGTGGTCGAAGGCCTCGACGACGTCCGGGTCCGGCGGGGTGGAGTCGGAGGGGAGGAAGACGGGCAGTTCGAAGGGCGAGCCCGCGTCGGCCGGGGCGCGTCTTGCTCCACAGTCTCCACGAGCAATACATGACGGGTCACCGCAAAAGGGGCATGTGGGCATCGATGGACCCTCATAGTCGGGCTTGGATCGAGCGATTCGCCAGAACAGCAGGCCGCCTCGAAATTCCTTACGATGGACGGATTTTGGACAGCGACCCGAAGCGAGAGCGACAGTAGTATACGATCCCGCATTTCTCCACAGAAGGTCCAGGGAACGGAATCCTGCCTGGTAGGCGCAGCGCCGACATCACCTCCAGACCCCAGAGCCGCCTTGGCCACGCGCCGTCACCCCATCGAGATCTGGTCAGATTGCCCTACTCCCGAGGCAGTCCCGGGGCCCGTGCGAGGCGGGTCATTCCGCGAGCCCGAGGCTGTGCCGCGCGATCTCGGCGTGGGTCGCGAACCACACCCCCGGGGTCGCCGCGAGCTCTTCGAGCAGTTCCCGCAGGATGACGATGCGGGAGCGGTGTCCGATGATGTGGGGGTGCAGGGTGAGTTGGAACAGTCCACCACTGGCCAGTGCGCCCTGGAACTCATCTCGCCAAATGCCGAGGACCGAGCGGGGCGGGGTGTAGGGGCGCAGCCCCGCGTAGCGCTCCATCACGAAGTACGGGGCGTCATCCCGTATCCATTGGACGGGTATTTCGGCGATACCGGTCGGTCGGCCCCGGTCGAGGAGCTCGTACGGATCGTCGTCGGCCATCAGTGAGGAGTCGTAGAGCAGTCCCATCTCCTCGATGATGGGGAGAGTGTGCGGTGAGAAGTCCCATGACGGGGTGCGCAGCCCGACGGGGCGCGTACCGGTGATGTGCTCCAGGGTGTCGGCCGCGCGCAGTTGCAGTTCCCGCTCGTCATCGGCGTCCAGCAGGGCGTTGCGCTCATGGATCCAGCCGTGCAGGGCGACCTCGTGCCCTTCGTCGGCATACCTGCGGGCTTCTTGGGGATGGAGCAGGGCGGACACCGCGGGCAGGTAGAAGGAGGCCGGGATCCCGAACTCCTGGAGCAGACGCAGGATGCGTGGCGCTCCGACCCTCGCGCCGTAGTGTCCTTGCGCCATTTCTCCGGGGCTGGTGATGCCGTCGCGCAGAGCGGGGGTCTCATGGTCGGAGTCGAACGACAGCGCCACCGCGACGCGGGCGCCGCCGGGCCACTGGTCCGGCAGCAGGGAGCGGCCCGCCCCGACACGTTCGGCGTGGGCTCGCCACTCCGACTCCGGCCATTGCCACGGCTGGGTTGTCTGGGCGCTGTCGGTGAAGGTGGAAGAAGGGGACACTGTCGTCCTTTCCCGTGAGGGTCAGTCGAGGGGCCGGTCGTCGGGGGCGGGCTGGTCCGCCTGGGCGGATGAAGGGACGTCGGCGAAACCGCGTTTGAGGACACGCAGCAGAACCAGCGTCTCGACACCGCGCACTCCCGGCAATGCGCCGATGGTCTCGTTGAGGAATCCGAAGATCTCCTGGTGGCGGTGCAGGGAGACCTGTGCGCAGACGTTGGCGGGGCCGGTGATCGCGGACAGATAGCGGACGTCCGGACACCGGGCGAGCTGCTGGCAGACGGTGAGCAGATGTGCGGGCTCGACGGTGAGCCACAGGTCGAACTCGATGTCGTAGCCGAGCAGTCGGGGCTCGACCAGGGTGCGGAAGCGCAGACAGCCGCGTTCGACCAGGGCCTCGGTGCGGCGCCGGGCCATCGACTCCGAGACACCGCAGAGCGACGCCAGGGCGGTGTAGGACAGCCGTCCGTTGTCGGCCAGGGCGTCCAGGATCGACCGTTCGAGCGGGGTGAACGCCTCGTGCGGCGCCGGGGGTGTGGGCTCCGGCTGCGGCAGTTCCTCCGCGAGCTGAGAGTCCCCCAGCAGATGACGGCCCCAGTCATGGACCGATGTGAAGGTGCTCATCACGAACGCCGTCTCGGTGGCGACCACTCCGGGCAGTCTGCCGAGTGTCTCGTCGATGACGGGGGTCGCGCACTCATGGGAGTCGAGGACCACTTCCGCGATCACATCCACACTGCCGGTGACCAGCGCGACGAACCGCACCTGCGGGTGCGCGGCCATGCTCTCCGCCACCTGATGACTTCGCCCCGGGGAGCAGCGCATCATCACGAACGCCGGTACACCGACTCCGCAGCGCAGCACGTCCACGACGCCGATCACCCGGGCGAGCCCCGAGTCGAACAGCCGGGTAGCGCGGCGCGCGACGGTCGACTCGCTGGTTTTCAGGACGCGGGCGATCTGTCCCCAGCTGGCGCGGGGATTGGTCTGGAGGCCGGCCAGCACCCTGGCGTCGGTCGGGTCGAGAGGGAGATCCACCATGCCGGCAGCATAGCGGCTCATCGCCGACTCTTGTAGTGATCCTTCATTTCAGCCTATGGTTTCGCAGCAACCCGTCATCCAAGGGTCTCTGAATGTCGAATGTCTGCATCGCAGCATCACAGTGAAAGGGTTGACAATGGAGGATGTCTCCCGGGCGCGCGCCGACGAAGCCGCCGCGCCCACGGATCCGACCGAGGGAAGACGCCGTATGCGCGCCACGGTCGCGGGCGTGGTCGGCAACACCGTCGAGTGGGTGGACTGGTCGATCTACGGCTACTTCGCCCCACTGTTCGCAGAATCGTTTTTCCCCTCGCAGGACAACGCCACCGACCTGCTCGCCACACTCGCGGTCTTCGCCCTGGCCTTCGTGATGCGTCCGATCGGCGCCGCCGTGCTGGGCACCTTCGCCGACCGGCACGGACGCCAGAAGGGGCTCGCGCTCACCGTCCTGCTCATGGCCGGCTCCTCGATGGTCATGGCCGTGACCCCGACCTACGCGACCATCGGGATCGCCGCGCCGCTCATCCTGGTGGTGACCCGGCTGGTGCAGGGGTTCTCAGCCGGCGGTGAGTTCGGCTCGTCCTCGGCCTTCCTCGTCGAAAGCGCGGCCCCCTCACGGCGGGCGTTCACCGGTTCCTGGCAACAGGTATCCGTGGGTGCGGGCGGACTGATCGCCGCTGCCATCGCCGCCACCATCACCACCGTGTTCGACGAACAGCAACAGGCCGCCTACGGATGGCGGATCGCCTTCGGAGTGTGCGGACTGCTCGGCGTCGTCGGACTGTGGCTGCGTACCCGGGTGGCGGAGACGGAGCAGTTCTCGCAGGCCACCCGGGAGGGCCGGGTCCGTACCAACCCCTTGCGCGTACTGCTGCGGGACCACCCGCGCGCCGCGCTGCGTGTCTTCGGCATCACCATCGCCGGCACGGTCACCTACTACGTCTGGATCGTCTACCTCGCCCAGTACGCCCAGCTCACCACCGGTCTCCCGCTGAGCCAGGCGCTGTGGGCCAACACCATCGCCCAAGGCGTCTTCATCGCCGCCCTGCCCCTCGGCGGAAAGCTCTCGGACACCTACGGACGCAAACCCACCATGCTGGCCTTCGCCATCGGCTTCGCCGTCCTGGCCTGGCCGATGCTGGAACTGCTCAGCGATGACTTCTGGGGCTTCCTCGGCCTGTCCGTCCTCGGCATGCTGCTCATCGTCGGCTACTCCGCCAACTGCGCGACCGTCATGGCCGAGCAATTCCCCGCGGAAGTACGCACGGTCGGCATCGCGCTGCCCTACGCGCTCGCGGTGGCCGTCTTCGGCGGCACCGCCCCCTACGTCACCACCTGGCTCTTCTCCCACGATCTGGAGAGCTGGGTCGCCCTCTACCTCATTGTCGCCTCCCTGATCGGCGTCGCCGTCTACGCGACCATGCCGGAGACAAAAGGCAAGGACCTCACATGAACGGCCACGCCCTGGTCACCGGAGCGGCCTCCGGTATCGGAGCCGCGATCGCCATCGACCTCGCCACCCGCGGCCGTCGCCTCACGGCCACCGACATCCGGGCCGACGGTCTCGAACAGCTACGGGAGGAAGTACTACGCCGCACCGGCACCGCACCGCACATTCGCGTCGGCGATCTGAACGACATGGACTTCCTGGAAGAACTCGTGGCCGACGCATGGGACGAACACCCGGTGGACGCCCTGGTCAACGCCGCCGGGATCTACCCCGCCCGGCCCCTGCTGGACATGACTGCGGCAGCCTGGGACCACGTCATGGCGGTCAACGTCCGCGCTCCCCTGCTGACCACCGTGGCCCTGGCGCACCACGCCGTCGCCCACGGCCGCACCCCCGCCGTCGTCAACATCACCTCCGGCGCCGCCCTGCGCGCCCGCCCCGGCGCCGCGCACTACTGCAGCTCCAAGGCGGCCCTCACGATGGCCACCAAGGCATGCGCCGTCGAACTCGGCACCCACGGCATCCGTGTCAACGCCGTCTCCCCCGGCTTCGTCACCGTCGACAGCGCCGCCAACCCCGTCACCGCCCAGTACGCCGTGGCCGTCTCCGCCAATCCCCTGGGCCGCACCGGACTGCCTCACGATCTGCTCGGGGCAGTGCGCTTCCTGCTCTCCGACGAGGCGGCCTGGGTGACCGGAGCGGTCCTGGAGGTCGACGGCGGCTCCACGGCCGGAACCACCGCCCTCCCCCTGCACTGGGCCGGTGAATCCGCCACGCAGCACCCGCCCGCCCCCTGACTCCTCCCCTCCCCGGAAGGCACTCCCGTGAACCACCCCTCCGACCTTCGCGACTACCTCGTCCTGGGTGCCGGTGCGATCGGCGGCACCCTCGCACACCACCTGGCGGCGGCCGGACATCCCGTCACCCTGGTGGACACCGACACCGAGCACATCGCGGCGATCCGCCGGGACGGCATCACCCTCACCCGCCGCGACGGCGAGCGCCGCAGCGTCCCCGTCGCCCACGCCCTGACGCCCGACGAGGCCGACGCCGCCGGCATCACAGCCCGGCGAGTTCTGCTGGCCACCAAGGGACACCACACCCGCACCGCCATGACGTGGCTGGCCCCGCATCTGGCCGAGGACGGGTTCGTGGTCTCCTGCCAGAACGGTGACAACGAACCGGTCATCGCCGAGCTCATCGGCCACCACCGAGTGGTCGGGGCGTTCGTCAACCTCTTCGCGGACGTCGTCGGCCCCGGGGTCATCCGCGACGGGGGCTCGGCGGCGTTCGTCATCGGCGAGCTCGACGGCACCCTCAGCAAACGGGTCACCGAGACCGTCACCGACCTCCGCGCCTGGGGTCCCGTCCGGCAGACCGGCAACGTGACCGGGTACCTGTGGGCCAAACACGGCTTCGCCGAAATGCTCACCACCACCGCCCTGGTCGACGCCCCCATGGCGAGCACCATCGACCGTCATCGCGGTGTCGTCACCGCCGTCGCCCGCGAGGTCAACCGCATCGCGGCCGCCGAGGGCCACCGGCTCGAACGGTTCGACGCCTACGATCCGGCCGCCTTCACCGACCGCGCCGACCCGACCACCACCCAGGCGGCCCTCGACCGGCTCGTCGCCTGGCTGACCACCATGCCCAAGGACCGCAGCGGCGTATGGCGCGATATCGCGGTGCGCGGCCGCCGCACCGAGGTCCATCTCGACCTGGAGGGGCACATCCGCCGAGCCGAGACCCACGGACTCCCCGTCCCCCTGCTGCGCCGACTGGACCAGATGCTCACCGAACTCGAAACCGGACAGCGCACCTTCGCTGACGCCAACGTCGTCGAACTGGGCCAGGCCGCGGGGACTCCGGCCGCCGCGGACCGGCGGTGACCCCGGTGAACACACCCACCCCTTCCGCGGACAGCACGGCCGTGGCCGTACACCGCTGGCTGGCCGACCACCACGGACAGCTCCTCGACGACCTCGCCGCCTGCGTAGAGCGGGAGACACCCAGCGACAACAAAGCCCTCCTCGACGAGGGGCTCACGCATGTACTGGAGTGGCTCGACGACCGCTGCGGTGGTGGCACTCTGGCCCGCGGCCACTTCGACGGCGTCCACGGCGATACGGCCGTCGTCGATCTGCCCGGTCAGCTTCCCGGCCCTCCTGTGCTCGTCCTCGCCCACTACGACACGGTCTGGCCCGAAGGCACACTCGCCCAGTGGCCGTTCACGGTCACCGGTGGGCGGGCGAGCGGACCGGGCGTCTACGACATGAAGGCCGGCCTCGTCCAAGGTGTCTGGGCCCTGCGCGCCCTGGAAGCGCTCGGCCTGCCGCGCCCCCCGGTACGGCTGCTGCTCAGCGGCGACGAGGAGATCGGCAGCCCCCTGTCCCGCGAGGTCATCGAGCGGGAGGCGGTCGGATGCCGGGCCTGCCTGGTCCTCGAGCCCAGCGCGGGCGACGGCGACCTCAAGGTCGCGCGCAAGGGCATCGCCGACTTCGACATCACCGCCCACGGCATCGAAGCCCACGCCGGCCTCGAGCCCCACCACGGCGCCTCGGCCGTCACCGCCATCGCCGAAGCAACCCTGGCCGCGAACCAGTTGGCCGACCCCTGGCGAGGCACCACCGTCAATGTCGGAGTGCTCAACGGCGGCAGCCGCCCCAATGTCATCGCCGGCCACGCCACCGCCCAGATCGACGTACGCGTCGCCGAGGAGGCCGAAGGAGACCGCGTCGAGCGTGCGCTGCGCGCCCTCTCGGCCCGCGACCCACGGATCCGGCTGACCGTGACCGGTGGCTGGAACCGCCCTGTCTTCGCCGACAACCCCGCCACCCAGAAGTTGTTTCTCAGCGCCCGGCGCATCGCCACCGCCCTCGGTGTCCGCCTGTCGGAAGCGCACGTCGGCGGCGCGAGCGACGGCAACTTCGTCGCTCCGCTCGGTGTTCCGGTGCTGGACGGGCTCGGCGCCGTAGGGGGCGGAGCCCACGCCCGCCACGAATACGTCGACGTCGACAGCCTGGCCGAGCGAGCCGCCCTCTTCGCCGGGCTGCTGTCCGCGTGACGCCCGCGGCCGGGCCAGGTCCGTGAGGTGTGGTTCTCCTGGGTTCCGCCGCTCGTCGCGGCGGGCCCGGGCACACCCACGCCCGTCCGGCTGAGACGGGGTCACCGGCGAAGTCCGGCCAGACAGCGAAACCCAACCCATCATTGATGGGAGCAATCAACCCCCGCGGGGCACCGCACTCAACCGCTCAACTCTGGCGCAAAGCGCTTGTTTACTGGGATTCCCCACGCGAAGACTGGACAGTCTCCCCTTGTGGCGTCTATACATACATCCCATCTCTCCCTGAGCCATACGCAGCTATCGCACCGGTGAACGATCCCGTTTCGGGACCAGCGCGAGGAAGACCGATGAAACTCAGAGAGGAAGCCCCGTTGAGACTCAGAAGCGCCCTCTGTCCCACCGTCTCCACGCTCTGCGCACTGGCGCTGCTCGGCGCCTGCGACTCCGGCGCCGCGGACTCATCCGGTGGCAAGCCACTGGTCGGCGTCGACTACCCGCGTTCCGACACCGACTTCTGGAACTCATACATCAACTACACGCCGCAGTACGCCAAGGAGCTCGGCCTCTCGCTCAAGACCACCAACTCGCAGAACGACGTCGCCAAACTCACCGCCGACACACAGACCTTCATCAGCCAGGGCGTCAAGGGCGTCGCGATGGCTCCACAGGACACCGCCGCCATCTCACCGGCCCTGGCACAGCTGGAAGCGAAGAAGATCCCGGTGGTCACCGTCGACACCCGCCCCGACAACGGCAAGGTCTACATGGTGATCCGCGCGGACAACCGGGCCTACGGCGAGAAGGCATGCCACTACCTCGGCACGAAGCTGGGAGGAAAGGGCAAGGTCGTCATGCTCCAGGGCGACCTCTCCTCCATCAACGGCCGTGACCGCACCGAGGCGTTCAACGACTGCATGGAGAACAACTACCCGGACATCAAGGTCTTCGGAGAGGCCACCAACTGGGATGGCGCCGTCGCCGCACAGAAGCTCCAGACCGACCTGACCGCCCACCCGGACATCAAGGGCATCTACATGCAGTCCAGCTTCGCCCTGTCCGGCACACTCCAAGTGCTCAAACAGAAGGGCTTATCGGTCGGCCCCAAGGACAAGAAGCACGTGTTCGTCGTCTCCAACGACGGCATACCGGAGGAGCTCAAGAACATCGCCGCCGGGAAGATCGACGCCACCGTCTCCCAGCCGGCCGACCTCTATGCCAAGTACGCCCTGTACTACCTGAAGGCCGCGATCGACGGGAAGACATTCAAGCCCGGCAGGACCGACCACCACAGCACGATCGTCCGGGTCCGCGACGGACTGCTGGAGGACCAGATCCCCGCCCCGCTCGTCACCGCCGACGGCGCCACCTACGGCGGCGTGCCCAGCACCAAGAGCACCGACACCTCATTGTGGGGCAACAACCCCGACTGACGCCCTTCCCGGAATCCAACGGCTCACGATTGCAAGGTGGTTGCAATGAGCGACGGGGAGCGAGCAGTCAACCTCCCACCCGCGTCGGCGGACGATGGACCGGGCCTGACGGATCCGCCCGTCGTCGAGGCGACGGGGATCGTCAAACGATTCGGCCCGACGGTGGCCCTCAGAGGCGCCCGGATCACCATCCAGCCCGGCGAGACCCACGCGCTGGTCGGCCGCAACGGCGCCGGCAAGTCGACCCTGGTGTCCGTCCTCACCGGCCTGCAGACCCCGGATCAGGGAACGGTGGCCTTCGGCGGCGATCCCGCGCCGAGGCCCTCCGACCGCGACGCCTGGCGTCGGCACGTGGCCTGCGTCTACCAGAAGTCGACGATCATCCCCACACTGACCGTCGCCGAGAACCTGTTCCTGAACCGGCACAGCCACGGCCGCACCGGACTCATCCGCTGGCCCACCATGCGCCGCCGGGCCCAGGACCTGCTGTCAGCCTGGTCCGTCGACGTCGACCCGCAGACTCCCGCCGGTGATCTCAGCGTGGAACAGCGGCAATTCGTGGAAATCGCCCGCGCACTGTCCTTCGGCGCCCGGTTCATCATCCTCGACGAGCCGACCGCCCAGCTCGACGCGGCCGCCATCAACCGGCTCTTCGACCGCATCCGCGACCTGCAGCGCCAGGGCGTGACCTTCCTGTTCATCAGCCATCACCTCCAGGAGATCTACGAGATCTGCGACATCGTGACGGTGTACCGGGACGCACAGCACATCCTGACCGCTCCCGTCGCGGAGCTGCCCCGCGCCGAACTCGTCGCCGCCATGACCGGTGAGGCGGCGGCGGACCGGCGCGAGGAACGGATGAGCACCGTCGACGACAGCACCACGGCCGCGCTGAGCGTCCGGGATCTGAGCGGCGCGGGCTACGGCGAGGTGACCCTACGGGTCGGCGCAGGCGAGATCGTCGGCCTCGCGGGAGCAGCGGGCAGCGGACGTACCGAAGTGGCGGAGACGGTCGTGGGGCTGCGGACCCCCGACACCGGCACGGTGGAGATCGCGGGCCACCCCCACCGCCCCGGCAGCGTGCCCGCCGCACTGGCCGCCGGAGCGGGGTTCGTCCCGCGGGACCGGCACCACCAGGGCTACGTTCCCGACATGTCGATCGCGGACAACGCCACACTGTCCGTACCCCGCAAACTGGGCAGGAACGGATACCTGAGCCACGGCCGCCGGGACCGGCTCGCCGAGCGCCTGATCGAGAACCTGGCCATCAAGACACCAGGCTCTGATCTCCCCGTCTCCGCACTGTCCGGAGGCAACCAGCAGAAGGTCGTCATGGCTCGCGCCCTGGCCGACGATCCCCGGCTGCTCGTTCTGATCAATCCGACAGCGGGCGTGGACGTTCGCTCCAAGGAGTTCCTCCTCGGCAAGGTGGCGGAGACCGCGGAGACCGGCACCGGAGTACTCATCGCCTCCGACGAACTCGACGACCTGCGCATGTGCGACCGGGTCCTGGTGATGTTCCAGGGCCGAGTGACCTCGGAGATCACCCGCGGCTGGCACGACCACGACCTCGTGGCCGCGATGGAAGGAGTGGACCGCAATGCCTGAGACCGTCCTCGCGGACACGCCCGCCTCCACAGCAGCCGAACCGCGGGGCAGGCAGATCACGCTGTTAGGCGGCCGGATTCCGCTGGCGCGGCTGCGCGAACTCGCGCTCATTCCCGCGATCGTGGTCATCGCGATCGTCGGCCGGATCGTGAGCCCGGTGTTCCTGCAGACGGACAACCTCATCAACGTCCTCCAGACCATGTCCGAGATCGCCCTGCTGGTCCTCGCCCAGACCATGGTCCTGATCGTCAGGAAGATGGACCTGTCACTGGAGTCCACGATGGGCCTCGCGCCCGGCGTCGCCGCCTGGCTGGTGGGGCCCACCGGCGCTGGACACGGACTCGGCCTCCTCCCCGGGGCCTGGGCCATCCCCCTCACCCTCGCCGTGGGAACCCTGATCGGAGTGGTCAACGCCCTCCTGATCATCCGCTTCGGACTCAGCGGCTTCATCGTCACCCTCGGCATGCTGATCGTCCTGCGAGGTGTCCTGACCGGCATCTCCGGTGGCCAGACCTTCTTCCAACTGCCGCAGTCGATGCTCTACCCGGGCACCGCCGAATGGTTCGGGATACCCGCCTCCATCTGGATCTGCCTGGTGCTGTTCACCGTCGCCATCGTCGTCCTCGGCTGGACCGGCTTCGGGCGCTCGCTGTACGCCATCGGCGGCAACGTCGACGCCGCGAAGGCCGCCGGCATCCGCACCGACCGCGTGCTGTGGATCGTGATCGTCTCCGGCAGCATGCTCGCGGCCCTCGCCGGACTCCTGTTGTCGGGACGGCTGGCCTCAGTGGCCTCCGCGCAGGGCAACGGCTACATCTTCACCGTCTTCGCCGCCGCCGTGATCGGCGGGATCAGCCTCAGCGGCGGCAAGGGCACCATGTTCGGCGCGTTCTGCGGCATCCTGCTGCTCTTCATGATCCAGAACGTACTCACCCTCGCGGGAGTCCCCGCCCAGTGGACCGGCGCCCTCAACGGCCTGATCATCCTGGTCGCCCTGACCATCTCACGCGTCACGGGCGGCAAGGTCCAAGAGTGAACCGGGCGACCACCGTCGCGCCCGGAGATCCCTCGCCACTGTCTCCATCCCTTCGCAGGGGGCCATGTTCCCGCCTGCTGTCACAGGAGTTGCTGTCATGTCTTCTGCTGTGTCTCCATCGGCCCGGATCACCGCCCTGGACGTTCTGGACGTACGTTTCCCGACATCCGAACACCTCGATGGCTCGGACGCGATGAACCCCGAGCCCGACTATTCCGCCGCCTATGTCGTCCTGCGCA
Source organism: Streptomyces cucumeris (assembly GCF_024295805.1). Lineage (GTDB taxonomy): Bacteria > Actinomycetota > Actinomycetes > Streptomycetales > Streptomycetaceae > Streptomyces > Streptomyces cucumeris. The sequence goes on along the minus strand of NZ_JANCLX010000029.1, from coordinate 10,694 downwards.
CCGACGCCGACGACGGGTTGGAGGGCCACGCCCTGGCCTTCACCACCGGCCGTGGCAATGACGTGCAGGCCGCGGCCATCGCGGCCCTCGCCCCGCATGTCGTGGGCCTGCCCGTCGAAGAGGTCTGCGACGACCTCGGAGCGTTCTCCCGCTCACTCGTCCACGATCCCCAACTACGCTGGCTGGGCCCGGAGAAAGGCGCCATCCACATGGCCACCGGAGCGGTCGTGAACGCGGCCTGGGACCTGGCGGCCAAACGCGCGGGCAAGCCCGTGTGGCGGTTCCTGTGCGAGATGGCGCCGGAGGAACTGGTCGCCCAGGTCGACTTCCGCTGGCTCAGCGATGCCCTCACCCCGGAGGAAGCGCTGGAGATCCTGCGCCACGCCGAATCGGGCCGTGACGAGCGGATCGCCCGGCTGCTGAAACGCGGCTACCCCGCATACACCACCACGCCCGGCTGGCTCGGCTACTCCGACGAGAAGCTGGCCCGCCTGGCCCTGGAGGCCGTCGCGGATGGCTTCACCCAGATCAAGCTGAAGGTCGGCGCCTGTCTGGAGGATGACATCAGACGCATGCGCATCGCCCGCGAGTCGGTCGGCGACGGCATCCGCATCGCCGTGGACGCCAACCAGAGCTGGGACATCCGCCCCGCGATCGACTGGATGCGCACACTGGCCCCCTACCGGCCGTACTGGATCGAGGAACCCACCTCACCCGACGACATCCTCGGCCACGCCGCCATCCGCGACGCCCTCACCCCTATCAAGATTGCCACAGGCGAGCACATCGCCAACCGGATCGTCTTCAAGCAACTCCTCCAGGCCGGTGCGGTGGACATCGTGCAGATCGACTCCGCACGGGTCGGCGGGGTCAACGAGAACATCGCGATCCTGCTGCTCGCCGCCAAGTTCGGGACACCGGTCTGCCCGCACGCCGGTGGGGTGGGCCTGTGCGAAATGGTGCAGCACCTGTCGATGTTCGACTACATCGCCGTCTCCGGCACGGTCGAGGACCGCGTCATCGAGTACGTCGACCACCTGCACGAGCACTTCGTCGACCCGGTGCGCATCGCCGACGGCCACTACCTGGCGCCGACCCGACCCGGTCTGAGCGCACAGATGCGACCCGAGTCCCTCAAGAACCACACCTACCCCGACGGCCCGGTCTGGTCCGCCCGTGGCTGACCTCTCGCGCCTGGTCGACGCCCACCACCACGTGTGGAACCTCGATCACCGTCCCCAGCCCTGGCTGGATGAGCCCGGCCACGCGCCCATCCGCCGCAGCTTCGGCCCGGACGACCTCCGATCGGCCGCGTCCCGGTGGGTAGCCGGACGGCGGCTCGACACCACGGTGCTCGTCCAATGCGTGGCCTCGGTGGCAGAGACCCGGGAACTGCTCGCCCTGGCCGCCCGGGACACGCTGATCGGCGCCGTCGTCGGCTGGGCGGATCTGGCCTCCCCGGCGATCGGTGACACCCTGGACGGACTGCGCGCCGGGCCCGGCGGGAGGTACCTGCGGGCCGTGCGCCATATCGTCCAGGAGGAGCCGGACCCTGAGTGGCTGCAACGCCCCGCCGTGGAATCGGGGCTACGGGCCGCACTCGGCCGTGGCCTCGGCTACGACATCCTGATCCGCCATCACCAGTTCGGCCAGGCCATCAGTCTGGCCGAGCGGCTCCCGGAGCTCCCGCTCGTCCTGGACCACGCAGGAAAGCCACCCCTCGTCCATGGAGAACTCGGAGAGTGGGAGCGGCGGATCCGGCGGCTTGCCGTATATCCGCAGGTCCGGTGCAAGGTGTCCGGGCTGGTCACCGAGGCCGACCACCAGCGGTGGACCCTCACCGACATCCGGCCGGTGTGGGAGGTTCTGCTCTCCTCCTTCGGACCCGAACGGCTGATGTTCGGTTCGGACTGGCCCGTCTGCGTCCTCGCGGGCGGCTGGAACCGCTGGGCCGCCACCGTCGAGAAACTCCTCACCCACTGCTCCCCCGACGAGACCGAGGCGATCCTCACCGGCACCGCGACCGCCTTCTACCGCCTGGGGCGAGCCGCTGCGAAAGGGGAAACACCGTGCTCCTGACCGAACTGCTGCACCCCGGGATCCTCGAGTCCCTCGCCGGCTCCGGCCACGGAGCCCGCGTGCTGCTCGCCGACGGCCACTACCCCGCCAGCACCGCCATCGGGGAACGCTCCAGAACCGTCCACCTCAATCTCGCCCCGGGCCTCCTCGACGTCACCACCGTCCTCGACGTCCTGCTGCGGGTACTGCCCGTGGAGTCGGCCCAGGCCATGGTGGGGCCCGCGGGCGAACCGGAGCCGCCCGCCCTCGCCGAATACCGCTCACTGCTCGGGGCTGTCCCCCTCACAACGCTCGGCCGGTTCGCGTTCTACGACGCCGCCCGGTCCCCCGACCTGGCGCTGGCGATCGTCACCGCCGACCTCCGCACCTACGCCAACCTGCTGCTGACCATCGGTGTCCGCGGCCACGTCGAAGGGACCTGACCCACACCATGGCATTCGCAGTCCGCTACACCGGCGCCCGGACCCTGGACACGGCCCCCGCGCTCAGCTCCCCGCCCGGCCCCGGCGAGGTCCAGCTGGCCCCCGCCTATGTCGGCATCTGCGGCACCGATCTGCACATCTTCCACGGCGACATGGATGCCCGGGTCAGTACGCCCACCGTCATCGGGCACGAGATGTCCGGTCGCGTGGTGCGCGTCGGCCCGGACGTGGCGGGCTGGCGGCCCGGTGACGCGGTCACGGTGATGCCGCTGCGCTGGGACGGCACCTGCCCTGCCTGCCGGGCCGACCACCGGCACATCTGCCACCGCCTCGACTTCATCGGCATCGACTCGCCGGGCGCGATGCAGCAGCGCTGGAACGTGCCCGTCTCCACTCTGATCCGGGTGCCGGAGTACCTCCCGCTCCGGCGGGCCGCGCTGGTCGAGCCCACGGCCGTGGCCGTGCACGACGTCGACCGGGCCGCCGTGCGGGACGGCGAGCGGGTCGTCGTGGTCGGCGGCGGCCCCGTCGGCATCCTGATCGCGCTGGTCGCGCGCGCGGCCGGGGCCGAGGTCCGCGTGGTGGAGCCCAGTGCCCATCGCCGTCTGCTGGCCGATGAGTTGAGACTGACCTCCTGGAATCCGGACACGGACGACATCCCCGAGCTGGTCCGGCAGTGGACGGCCGGGGCGGGTGCGGACGTCGCCTTCGAGGTGTCCGGCGCCGCGGCCGGAGTGAACACGGCGGTCGAGGTACTGCGCGTCCGCGGCCGGATGTGCCTGGTGGCCATCCATCCACAGCCCCGTGAGGTGAACCTCCACCGCTTCTTCTGGCGTGAACTCACCCTCGTCGGCGCCCGGTTGTACGACCGCGCCGACTTCGAGACGGCAGTATCGCTCGTCACGGACGGCACGGTGCCCGTCGAGCGGCTGATCAGCAGGGTCGTTCCGCTGGCCCAGGCGTCCACCGCCTTCGAGGCCCTGGAGGGCGGCAACGTGATGAAGGTCCTCGTGGACTGCACTGACGGAGCGCCGGGAGCGAGCGCGTGAACGCCTTCGACCTCACTGGGAAACTGGCCGTCGTCACCGGTGCCCGCCGAGGCATCGGACGGGCCATGGCCCGCGCGCTCGCCCAGGCCGGCGCGGACATCATCGGCGTCAGCGCCACGCTGGAGGAGTCCGTCAGCGCGGTGGAGAAGGACGTCGTCACCGCGGGCCGTACCTTCGAGGCAATCCGCACCGACTTCGCCGACCCCGAGGCCGTACGTTCCCTCGGGACGGACCTCGCGGGGCGTGAACGGCCGGTGGACATCCTGGTCAACAACGCGGGCACCATTCGCCGCGCCCCGGCCGTAGAACACTCGGACGCCGACTGGGAGCTGGTGCTCCAAGTCGACCTCAGCGCACAGTTCGCACTGACACGCGCGATCGGCGCGCTGATGGTGGCGCGCGGCAAGGGAAAGATCCTCTTTGTGGCGTCGCTGCTCAGCTTCCAGGGCGGCATCACCGTCCCCGGCTACGCTGCCGCCAAACACGGCATCGTCGGCCTGACCAAGGCCCTGGCCAATGAGTGGGCCCCACATGGAGTCAACGTCAACGCCATCGCACCCGGCTACATCGCGACCGACAACACCCAAGCGCTGCGGAACGATCCAGACCGCAGCCGGGCCATCCTGGACCGCATTCCGGCCGGGCGGTGGGGCTGCGCCGACGATCTCGCGGGCGCCGCGGTGTTCCTGGCCTCGGACGCCGCGGCGTACATCCATGGCACCATCCTGCCCGTCGACGGCGGATGGATGGGCCGATGACCGTGTCAGCGCGACCATCCGCTCCACCTCGGGCACGGGCCCGCTCCCCGGCGGTCTCGCGGCCACCGTGCTCACCCTGGAGCAGTCCGGTGGGCGCCCGGGACCCGGCCGGGACGCACCCCAGCGCCGCACACGTCCGACCGCGGTGACCGGCCCGGAGCGCCCCCGCTCTCGGCGCTGGACGGCTCCTCCTGCCCGGCCCGCCACCTCTCAGGAGCTCCCTTTGCGGCATCGGAAGATCACGAACACCGACGTCAAGCTCACCGAACTCGGTTTCGGGGCCGCCCCTATCGGCAACCTGTACCAGGTCACCCCGGCCGACGAGGCGGCGGCCGCGATCGGCACCGCCTGGGACGCGGGCATGCGCTACTTCGACACCGCCCCCCACTACGGGCTGGGCCTCGCCGAGCGGCGTCTGGGCGCCGCCCTGCGCGACCGCCCCCGCGAGCACTACGTGGTGTCCTCCAAGGTGGGCCGACTGCTCGTGCTCAACGAGCGGCCGCGTGGTGTCGACAGCGAGGGCTTCGTCGTCCATGACGACCAGCGCCGTCAGTGGGACTTCAGCCGGGACGGCGTCCTGCGCTCCCTCGAGGAGACCCTGGAGCGCACCGGCCTCGATCGCCTCGACATCGTCTACGTCCACGATCCCGACGACCACTGGAAGCAGGCTGCCGAGGAGGCGCTGCCCACCCTCGCGGAGCTGCGCGACAACGGTGTGATCGGAGCGATCGGCGCCGGTATGAACCAGTCGGCGATGCTCGCCCGCTTCCTGCGCGAGACCGCCGCGGACGTGGTGATGCTCGCCGGACGCTACACCCTCCTCGATCAGTCGGCCCTGGACGACGTCCTGCCCGCCGCACAGGAACACGGCAAGAGTGTGGTGGCCGTCGGCGTGTTCAACTCGGGCCTGCTCGCCTGTGACCGGCCCGCGCTGGGCATGAAGTACGACTACGAGGACGCCCCCGCCGCCCTGGTCGCCCGGGCACGAGCCATCGCGGAGATCTGCGAGGAGCACTCCACGCCCCTGCCCGCGGCAGCGATCGCATTCCCGTTCAGCCATCCCCGTATCATCAACGTCACCCTGGGCATGCGGAGCCCGGAACAGGTCAGGCGCAACACCGAGCTCCACCGTCGGCCCATCCCCCAGGGACTGTGGGACGATCTCCGCGCACACGGCCTGATCAGGCCGGACGTACCTGCGCCGAGCAGCGCGGAGGACGCCCACGGAGAGGGAAGGGATCCGCGTTGGCGCTGACCGACAAGGCCATAGAACAGATCCGTGAGCTGATCCGCACCGGCGCGCTGCCACCGGGCTCGAAGCTGCCGCCGGAAGCGGAGCTGGCGGCGCAGCTCGGCCTGTCCCGCAACCTCGCCCGCGAGGCGGTCAAGGCGCTGGCCGTGGCCCGGGTGCTGGATGTCCGACGGGGTGACGGCACTTATGTCACCAGTCTCCAGCCGAGTGTGCTTCTCGAGGGCCTCGGCGGCGCGGTGGAACTGCTCCAGAGCGACGCGACGGCCCTGGTGGATCTGATGGAGGTACGCCGCCTCCTGGAACCGGCCGCCACCGCGCTGGCGGCCACCCGTATCTCCGACGACCAGTTGGCCGAAGTGAAGCAGCATCTGGACGCCATGCGCGAGGCCCGTGACGACATCGAGCGACTCAACGCACACGACGCGGCCTTCCACCGCGCCATCATCTCGGCCACCGACAACGAGACCCTGCTGACCCTGCTCGAGGGCATCTCCAGCCGCACCCTGCGCGCCCGCATCTGGCGCGGCATCGCCGACACCCACGCCGCGGCCAGGACGCTCGTGGAGCACGAGGCGATCTTCGAGGCTCTGTCGGCCCGCGATCCCTCACTGAGCCAAGCCGCGGCGCTGCTGCATGTGAGCCACACCGAACAGTGGCTCCGGGAACACCTGGAGGCCGCGGCCAGCCTGCAGAACCTTGCGACGGCCCGCGAGAAGCCGGCTGACCGCGCGGTGCGGTAGTCGGGAGACCCCGAAGGGCCCACGGCCTTCAGCCGTGGGCCCCGGGGACGAACCGCTGTGCCAATCCGAAGTGGATCAGCGGGTGTTGAGCGAGAGGCCGTAGTGCCTCAACGTGTCATCCAGGGGCTGGAAGAAGGACGACTTCCCGCTGGAGCCGTCGCACTGCTGGTCCTGCGGACCGCCGGAGGTCATTCCCTGGGCCTGGTTGCCGGAGATGTACGCGCCGCCGCTGTCACCGCCTTCCGTGCACACGGTGGAGCTGGCCAGTCCCTTGACGGTGGTCTGGGGGCCGCCGTGGGGATCGTCGTACGTGACGGTGACGTTGTACGACTTGACCTTCCCGCAGGTCCAGCCGGTGGTCTGGCCTTCCTTGCACATCGCGGCACCGGACGAAGCCCGCTTGCTGCCGCGGACGTCCTTGCCATGCACCTTGGTCTCGATCTTGACGCCCTTGTCCAGCTTGGCAATGCCCATGTCGACACTGTTCTGGCCCTTGTGGAACCGGGTGTTGGTCGCCTTGGCGAAGTGATTGCCTTCGTAGGTCAGGTCCGGAAGTCCCTCCAGACAGTGACCGGCGGAGACCAGGAACTGCTTGCCGGAGCGGTCGCGGGCGCCGTAACCCACGGAGCAGACGCCGCCGCCCACGTCCATGCTGTGGCCCGGGGTGACGTTCTGCTGGGCGACCAAGGTTGACTTCTCGTTCACGACCTTGACGGCGCTTCCGTACGTCTTCGCCTTCTTGAGGAAGGCGCGGGCGGCGGGCGTGCTGTCGTCGCTGACGGTGACAGTGACAGTGTCCGTGGCCAGGTCGACCGCCCAGGAGTTGACCCCGGCGGGGACGCGCTGGGCGGCGGCGCTGTCGAGGGCGGCCATCACCTTGTCCAGGCGCTCCTGGCCGCGCTCGGGCACCCGGGCGGTGAGCCCGGCATCCCTGACCTTGGCGGCTGCGGCCTCGTCGGCCACATTGACGGTGAGCTTGCCGTCGTTGTCGAAGTAGGCGCCGAGCGTGCGGAGGTCACCGTCCAGCCGCTCCAGGCTCTTCTGCTGCTTGCTCTCGCTGTCCAGACGCTCAACCGCCTTGCCCTCGCTGACGCCGAGCGACTTCGCCAGAGCCTTCACCATGCCGGCGTCGTACTGCGCGGCGGACGTGGGGGTGGGAGAGGGGCTCTGATCGGGAGAGGCGTTGGCGGCCGAGAGGCCGACGGCGGAGGCCATGGCAATGCCCGCGATGCCGGCTGCGATCGATATTCGAGTTGGGGACACGTGGAGTCCTTTGCCGAGGCAGGCGTGAGCGCCCGCGTGAGATGGGGGGAGCCACGGACGGAACACACCAAGGGGCGATGGCCCGGCAAAGCCATCGACCTCACGTCCGGGTGCCGCCTATGCCACCACAGAGGCGGCGCATGGTCAACACAAAGACTTCACAAGGCTGCTGCTGGGTCATCGACTTGGGCGGCCATCAAATGTGCCCCACATCACCAAGCGCAGCGCGGAAAACGTTCCGCTCCCCCGACAGGAGCGGGCAGAGGTGCATGTCTACCTGCTGCCGCTGCCGTCGCTCAGGCGATTGCCGTTGTCGTTCCCGTTGCCGTTCCCGTTGTTCAGCCCATCTCCGTTCCCGTTGCCATTGCCGTTGCCGTTGCCGTTCCTGTTAAACGCCCCGTCCCCGATCATCCCGTTCCCGTTCTCGTTCCCGTTTCCGTTTCCGTTGTCCTGGCCGTTCCCATTTCCGTTCTCGTTCCCGTTCTCGTTTCCGTTGTCCGAGTCGGCGTCGGCGTCGGCGTCGGCACTGGGCTCGACGTCGCTGGGGCTGGGTTCAGCGCTGGGCCCGGCCTCGCTGATCGCCTCAGCGGATTGGTCGACGTCCGTAACGCCGGTCGCGCCAGGTGTCTCCTCTGCTTCTCCGTCCGTCTCCACGGTGCACAGCACCTTGGGTTCCAGCTCCTTGGCTTGCCCGGACTGCTCGGTGAGCGCCGGGAGGTACCGCCGGATCAGGGCCAATCGCTCGTTCTGCAGGGGCGTCAACAGCCGCTCCTGGACCCAGGCCGCGTTCTGGCGGACGCGTTCGCTGTTGGCGCTGGCGAGCTTCTGATACTTGGCGATGGCCTGGGCATCCGCTGCGGCCAGATCCCCTGTCCGCGCCTGTCCAGGCTCAAGGAAACCGAGGACGGTTCGGCCGACATCGGGGCATTTGAGCGTGGCCGCCTGCCGGTTGCCGGGCACTTCATCGCGATGGGCCGGGCTGGATGCGCTGGCCGTCCCCTCTGTTTCAGATGCACGAAGACCGAGTGCCAACAGGCCACTCCCACAAAGGATCACGGCGGCTGTCGCCGTCATGACGCGTCGGCCGGCCAGGGTGGGATGTTGTCTGGATCTGCGTCCCATGTAACTCCAATCCGGGAAGTGTCCTGCTCTTCCATACGGTGGGGAAGGATGCCGTGTTCATCCCTGAGAAGACCCGTTCCTCCCGGGTCTCGAGCGCCCCCCTTCGTCCCCTCGCAACCGGTCCACGGGGCAGCGGCGCGCCGACGGAAGTAAAGCAATCGCAAAGTGACGGGATGTCCAAGTGCGCGGAGCGGTCATGAAAGCGACCGGGAAGGCCGGGAAGGCGGTCGGACCGGGTCCAGGGCCGGCGCGGCAGCGCCAGGGGTTAGATGAAACGCCCGCGCCGGCCCACCGCAGACGCAACTTCACCCGTCGAGGAGTCCCGTTGCATATGAGGTACCCGTCCCCCTGACCACAAGGCAGCGGCGAACACGTCCGCCGCAGCACCGCCGCATAGATCCTCGTAGGGGATTTCGCACCGGCACCACTTTCACGGAACAGGTGAGTCGATCGACGCGGCCGTAAAAAGCTGCTTCGCCATGCCATGGCTTTACCCTGCCTTGCGACGCAATTGGGTGATGCCTTCACGCGTGATGCCAAGTGAAATCGATTTCGAGGCAGCTTGATTGACTACCCATAATTTTCCAAAGAAACCTTGCGGTATCGATCTGGTCCGGGTAGACAGTGACCCCACCCCAACCACTTCTCATTCGTCGGACGGGGTTCCCATTCCTTGTCGGCACAGGTGATTACTGAATGCCGAAAACCACATTCCCACGGAGGAAGTGTGAAACGCGTAGGGATACTTGTCGGTCTGTCGGCGGTGGCCGCGGGCATCAGTGTGGCCCCCGGTATGGGCGCCACCCAGCAGCCCGCGCAGCGCCCCGGTGACTACATCGTCGTCCTCAAGGACTCCGCGGCGGCCGACCCCACGTCGGTCGTCGAGGGGATGAACGGTGTGAGCGTGGCTTCGGTCTACCGCTCGACCGTCCAGGGTTTCTCGGCGAAGCTCACCCCCGAGGCGGTGCACGCGCTGCGTACCGACCCCAAGGTGGCGTATGTCGAGCGTGATGGCGTGGGGCGCGCACCTGTCGAGAAGGCTGATCGTCCCGGGTCGGAGGCTGTTGCGGGTCAGCAGTTGCCCAACGGTGTGAAGCGTGTCGGGGCCACCCAGAACAAGGCGCTGAAGATCGGTGATGGTGTCGATCAGCGGGTGGACGTGGACGTGGCGGTCCTGGACACCGGGATCGACAAGAGCCACCCGGACCTCAACGTCGTGCGTTCGGTGAACTGCAGCGGCGTCCAGGAGTGCGAGGACAACTCCGGTGCGGACGGTGACGGCCATGGCAGCAATGTCGCCGGTGTGATCGGTGGGCTGGACAACAAGACCGGCTACACCGGTGTCGCTCCGGGTGCCCGGCTGTGGTCCCTGAAGATCCTCAACGATGAGGGCTCCGGCAGTTCCTCGGAGCTCGTCGCAGGGCTGGACTGGGTCACGGCCCACGCCGACAAGATCGAAGTGGCCAACATCAGCGCGGGCTACGACGACAGCTCCAACGCGGTCAAGGACGCCGTCGACCGGGCCGTCGCCAAGGGCATCGTGGTGGTGGTGTCCGCCGGAAACGAGCGCAAGGACGTCAAGGACGCCAAGTACCACACCCCGGCCGATGTCCCCGACGCCATCACGGTCTCCGCGCTCAGCGACGGTGACGGAAAGCCGGGCGGCAAGGGCTCGTTCGGCTGGTGCAACAAGAAGAACCGCAACAAGGACGACTCGCTGTGGATCGACCACGTCAACGGTGGCGGCAGCGACTTCGGCCCCGGCGTGGACATCGCCGCTCCCGGTGACTGCATCCAGTCCACCTTCAAGAACGGCGAGTACTCCAACTACAGCGGTACCTCCCAGGCCGCCCCGCATGTGGCGGGCGCCGCGGCCTGGCTGGCCAGCGGTGACCACAAGCCGAAGAACCGCCAGGACGTGATGGCCATCCGCGCCGCCATCCTCAAGGCGGGCAACTCCGGCTGGACCGACAACTCCGGCGACGGAGTCAAGGAACCCCTCCTCGACC
>NZ_JANCLX010000028.1 GCF_024295805.1 Streptomyces cucumeris | reverse complement strand
GATTGGTGAAGCGCAGCGCCCACTTATTGGTACACCGGCCCTTTGCTCCGTGCCTGGTGATCGTGGTCTCGAAGAAGGACTCGCCGAGCTTCCAATAGTTGACTGGGGCGAGCTTTTTCGTGGGAAACTTCGATTCGTGCTGCTTGCAGGAGCCGCCCTTGCTGGCCTTGCCGCCGATGAATGCCTTCTTGCCGTCACCCCAGAGGCGGTAGGCAGAGACGTCCGCCTGATTGCCCCATGAAGGCAGGCCCGTTTCGCCGTAGCTGTAGTTGATGGCGACGATGTCGGCTGATCCCGTCAACCGTCTCTGGCCGTTGACGGTGCGATAGGTCGTGTAGCGGATTCCGGAGACCAGGCACACTGCCTCGCGTTTACCCCTGAGCTCGGCTGCACACCAACTCGGCGGATTCACACCTGCCCTCAGTCCACGTCCTCTGCGGACCTGAAGTGGCATCTCAGAATCCGAGATCGCACGAGTGCAGCTCTCTTTCCCCCCAGCGTCCAAAGCGGAACAGCTCTCACCCATCTGGACGCTGCTGCGCTGCCCAGGCTTCACTGAAGGCCCCGCAGCGGGACCCGACACGGGAACCGGCCGAGGCTTCACATACTGCGATCTGACTTCCTGATGCCCACTCAAGGACGCAGCGCCCACTGGTTCAGCTGGAAGTGTCACGGCCAGAGCAGCCGCCGCAGACACAGCGGATAACAGAAATGTCCTCAAATGCAAAACAACCCCTCCCCCTGAAAATGGAGGCTGCCCGCGTGAGCCCCCATCAGATGCCGCGATCCCATCACGGCCACCAGAGCAGTAACAGGCAACTATCAGCCACCAATAATTCTCAGGAGATACCGGCCAATGTCCCCAAGCCGCATACACCACGGCGCGTCGGCTTGACCTACCCAATAGCACCGAATAGAGATTCGTTAAACTCAAAAACAAAGGCATCGCTGCGGGCGCGCATGTACCGCCGCAGACCCATCTGGGTTCGGAGCTCGGCGGCGTCGGCGAATCGCGACGTCGAGCTGGCGCTCGACGTCGTCCAAGCGGGCCGGGCTCGCCACCGAAGCCGCAGCGCCGCCACGTGGGAAGCCCCGGCCTGCGCCGACAAGCCGCTCCGACAGGAGCCAGCCGCAGCAGGCGCACCCAGACCTGTGTGAGGACTGCCAGAGCCGGGCCGTCACAGCCCAGCAGCAGGCTGACGCCGACGAACGCGAGCGCCAGGAGCAGGAGCGCCGCCGCTAGGAGCAGGAAGCCGAGCCGACCGCGCAGAAGTCCGGCGGTTGGCTCTCCCGCTTCCGCACCTGACCTGGGGCAGACCCCGGCACTGGCTGCTGCTGTGCTGTTGGGCGGTGTCGAAGCCGGTAGCAGGTGGGTAGCTCTGGGGCACATCGACTGGAGGGGCGGGGATGGGGAAGGCGAGCCGGGGTAAGAAGGAGCGCGGCCGGGACCGTTCAAATGAGTGGACCACAAGCAAGGCCGCAACGACGGCGTCCAGGATGCGGGCGGAGACCCTTCGTCACCTGCCGGGCAACCCATGGGTGCGAATGATGGTCAGCTCCAACATCAACCATGTGCTGGGCGACATGTACCGGGTTCTGCTCAACAGCGATGCGCCCCGGAATTCCGAGTGGGATGTGGCCTGCTCGATGGTGCTGGGCAAGCTGGGCAAGAAGCCACCCTGGCCCGCCAGCCCGGACGCGGCCGCAGAGTGGCAGTTGGCGCAGCATCTCGAGGTGCTGAGTTCGGCAGAACTCATGGTGATCTCACCTTCTGCCCACGCCGCTGTGATGGCGGCCGCGGCCACGCTGGAACCCGGTGACCTCAGCACCCTCTCCCGAGACCGGGACATCGTGACCCCCATGGGCCTTCTCGTGTTGCCCGAGCCGGTGGTGTGCGTCAACAGAACCGGAACAGTCTCCGACACGGCCGCCTTCGGCTGGCAGTTCGTCACCCAACACCAGATACTCCCTGCCGCCACCTATGACGGAGTACGCATCAGCACGTTCATGGACCGGGACGGCCCCGTCCAACCCGCCGAGTGGCGCGCAGCAGTAACGAACGCCCGCGCCAGCGGCCACCCCATCCCAAGGCTCGTCCCTGACGGCATGTACGGGATGCGCGGCGATGCGGCCGTGACGGCCATCGACGAGTCCACTGAACTACTGACAGAGCAGCACAATCTGTTGCAGACGGCCCTCACGCAAGCCTCCGCATGGCGGGCTCAGCCGACCGGCGACATCGGCGAGTGGACAGGCGGCCGCATCGACGATCCGAACGACGACTTCGCCTGCCGCTACATGTTCGGCTTCTGGCGACTCGTCGCCCAAGGCGTCACCACCACCCAACCCGTGGCCACGCCGCTCACCGCCCCGTCAGGACGCCCGGACGACCCCGACATCCGGGTGGTGCGCCTGACCCAGCAGATCCCTTCGCAGCGTGCGAAAGAGGCGGGAGTGGAGAAGCAGGCACGGACCTATCATCACCGCTGGCCTGTGCGGATGCACAAGGTCCGGCAGTGGTACCCCTCCGCCCAGGAACACCGCCTCATCTGGCGCGGCCCCTACATCAAGGGCCCTGCTGACGCACCTCTCATGTTGGGCGAGAAAGTGTATGTGGCAGACTGCTGAGACGCCGACTGGGCGCCTTGCCCGACCCAGCGACGATGCCGACGCCGTTGGCGCGGACCGGGTCGGCGGCCAGGTCGTCGAGGGCGGACAGAGTGTCCTCCGGGGTGAACGGCGCGAGACGTCGGGTCCGGGCAGCGCGAAGAGAAGCCAACTGGGCCCTTCCTCGCGCCCGTACCTGGTCGGAGTCGACCCCGACCAGGTCGGCCATCGCCAGCTGGGCGGGTATCTCCGGCTTGACGCCCTCTCCCACCGGGCGACTTTCTCGCGGCGGAAGGCCATGTTCCCGTGGCCGAGCTCTGTGGTCCGCTCGGCCACCGCCTTGGCAGGGGTGGCGAGGCTGTGGCCACCCGCGGCACGCTCGGGATGCCTCCCGACGTGCTGAACAACTGCTGCTGTCGTGAGACGCGACCACGCCGGTGGTCAGGCGTACAGGGAGTGGAGGAGCCAAGCCCGCGGCTACAGCGACCAGCCACAGACGTAGCCTCAAAGTCCCCCTGCCCGGTCGATGGGCTGAGCCCGCGGCTAGCCTCACGCCCGCTCAGCCTCCGCACACAGGTGTCGTGGTTCTCCCACGACACGAACCGGAACTCGGTGAGGAAACGCTTCGCGGTCCCGAGCTGGCTCAGGGTCTCTGCTGTCGCCAGCATTACCACCTCAAGCCGGGTACCGAAGCGTCGGTATGCGGCAGAAGAGGCCCGGAACTCCTTGGGATCGGCCAGCGCCGACTCGACCACCGCGTCCAGGCGCTGGGCACGGACGTACTCCTCCACGGCTGCCTGCCAACTACGCGTATCGAATCTGCCTCTCGGATCCTCATAACCCGCCTGACGACTGGACTCGTTTCGGGGCGTCAGCCGATCTGCGGGTGGTGCACCCGAACCGGGAGCAAGGCGTGAGGCGGGGCTGGCCTAATCCGTGTGTTCCTTGCGCTGCCAGCGGCTCCAGGCTGGCGCGGCTCCCCAGGCGATGGCGGCCACGATGAGACCGGCGATGACGTTCTCGATGATGTTGTTCACGGGCATGCCTCCCAGGCGTCGGGCGGCCTGCTGACCGGGCGACACCAGGTTGTCGGGCGTTGGGTGGAGTTAGCGGGTCATGAGTCCGGCAGGCAGTCGTGGGTGTCGCAGGAAGACGCGGGCTTCTCGTCGCACGGGAATCTCGCGGGCGAAGTTCGGTGCGAGTTCGGTGCGGTGCCGGACCGCCTGTGGTAGGTGCCGAGCTGGCCTGAAGCCGAGCATCCTGGAGAAGGCACTCCACGCACGGGAGTCGGCGTTGGGACCGGTCGCCGCGTGGTGGGCGGCGAGGAGATGTGCGGCGAGCGCGTCACCGGCGCCGGCGGCGAAGCGCCACCAGTAGGTCGCCGACTCGCGCTTGTCGAGGCTGTAGAGCAGGCATCCGAAGGTTCGGGCGCCGGCCTCGTCGTAGTCGGCCGCGAAAGCATCAAGGGTGTCGATCTCCACAGAGCGCAGGACGGTACTGCACAGCTCGGTCACGTAGCTGAAGGCGAGGTACTGGCTGGCCTTCAGGTCAAACGGGTTGATGGGGGTGGGGCGACGTCGGCGTGAGCGCGGCCGTTGAAGCGGCCGCCCAGCCGGCCGGACCGTCCGCGAGGGCGGCCCGGCGGTCGGCGGCGCCACCTGGGCGATCTCCGCGGTCTCCTCCGTGTAGGCGGCCGGGCCCGCGGACGCGTACTGCACCCGTGTGGGCCGCTTGGCCTCGGACGCGATCCGCGCCGCCAGACGCTGCATGAAGCTCTCGGTGCTGTGGAGCATGACCTGCGCGCGGATCGCCTCCGCCTGGCGAGCCAGTAGTTCCACCGCGCCCTCCGCCCCCTCCCCGCCCAGAGACTGCTCCGGCCCGACGGGATCGCTACGATGTCGTCTCTGCGCGACACAGCGCCCCTCCGCCTTCCGGGACAGGGTCTGCGCGGCACCGTTGGCATTGTGCGCCGCCTTCCAGGACCCGAGCTGTGCTGTTCGGTAACCGCACCGAGTTGTCCAACGTTAAGTCCCTCGGAGGGGTTCGTCATCCTCGACGGCACCCTGATGGTCAGCAAACGCATCGCAGCGGATGAGCCGTACTACCGCGGTACCAGCCGAATCGGTCACACTGTTGCCGCCGTTCACGCCATCGATCCTGCTGTGCTGCCCTAGCTTCGGGAGTCGGGGATACGTCACTTTTCTGGTGCCCCCCAGCTCCCATAGGGTCCTCGAATTCCCCCAGCCTCAGAAAGTTAGGTGATCTTTGATGGCGCGCATCAAAGCACTGCGTCGTAGTGGCTTACTTGCAGCAACGGCTTTGACCGCGACGGTCGCGTTACCGACCCCGGCGAAGGCCGACAACCAGTACTGCGGTCGCCCGTACTGGGTTAAAGGCGCGATCCAGGCCAAGTACGACGAGATGGACGGCCCCGACAGCCCGCTCGGATGCCCGACGTCGAATGAGCAGACCACTCCGAACGGACGTGGCAAGTACACGACCTTCGATAGCGGTTCGATCTACTGGACCTCTGGCACGGGTGCTCATCCGGTATGGGGCAAGGTCAGGGAGAAGTGGGGCCAGCTGGGCTGGGAAGGCGGCGCGCTCGGATTCTCGAAGAGCGACGAATTCACCAATCCGGATGGTGTCGGCAAGCGCCAAGAGTACGAGGGTGGCACGATCTACTGGCACCCGAGCCGCTCCAACGGCGCATACCCTGTCTGGGGCAAGATCGGGGAGAAGTGGGGCGCCGCGGACTGGGAGAATGGCCCGTACGGCTACCCCGTCACCGACGAGGCCCCGGGGTTACGCCCGGAGGACGGGTACTCGCAGCAGTTCGAGAACGGGCCGATCGGGTGGGCTCCGGGGGAGGCCAATAATCCGCAGTGGCAGCGGGCGAAGGCCAAGCACATTGACGGCAACGCAAACTCGGGCGACCAGGCACAGAGCGCGACCCTGCTGTCCAAGGGACCCGACCGTGGGGTCGTTCTGGTGCGTGGCTTCATCGCCAACACCACCGGGTTTTACGACCGGATCGGCGAGCACCGCTCGTTCAGCACCGACCCGGAGGCTGGCGCCAAGGGAACCATCGCCTGGGACACCGCCACGGGGCAGGTGGGGGTCTATATCGAGCACTCGTGCGTCCAGGGAGTCAAGTGCTGGGACGCGAAGCCGCTGGTCCGCACGCCGCACGCGAAGGAGAACACCGACAGCAATGACATCGAGCAGAAGGAGTACTGGGTCGAGCCGTACGGCAAGGGGGGTACCCGCGTCGACGTGTCGCTGGTGAACGGGTTCGCCGAGTCCTGGCAACCCGAATTGGCCAATGCCGGGAGGATCAACGCGACCTTCTGGCTGACCCCGCGTCAGTACGACCCGGACAAGACCATCAACGACACCGAGACATTCGACGTCAGGACGACCAAGGACAGGTTCCCCTCATGGGAGGTCCTGCGCTATCGCCACCTGAAGCCGACCTCCAGCGCACCCGAGGTGAGCTGGATGGGCCGTGTCGGACAGACCGAAATCGGAGACCTGAAGGGTGTCCAGCACACCTGCACGCGAATTGGCGTGGACTCCGACGACCCCTCGATGAACTGCAATTGAGAACCAGGGCATCCGTCTACCTCGCCCTGCTCCGGACCGCTCGCTGAGTGGCCCACCCCGTCTGATGAGGGCGGATATAGGTGGTCGCGGTCTGCTCGTGGCGGTGCCTAACCGCTGGCTGAGGAGGCTGAGTCACGGTGACGTGGCCCAGCCTCCTCAGAACCGAAGGTGCCTGCTTTCAGGCGTCACGGCCCGAGCAAACCGCCACCACCCTGTACCAGGCTGCTCCGGACCCCCTCACAGAGGTAGTCGGGCGTCTCCCACTTCATTACCACCCCCGCTGAGCTGCGAAAACGAGGGGCGCCGTGTACGGGCCCTCCTCGCGTGGGCGGTGGGCCTGTGTCAGTTCGTCCGGGTGAAGGTGAACGACCGGGGTGCTGCGCCGTTGGTGGACGCGATCCACTGCACGTGCATCGTGTTTCCCTGCGGCCGGTGCATGACGCGTGTCGGGGTCTGGGTGCAGAAGCCGTCTGGTTCGGAGGAGGTGACGGTTTCCGGGCCGAACCGCAGTGTGCTGTCAACGGAGGCGAGTACGGAGAAGCCCCGGCAGTGGTGGACATCCCCGTCCCAGGCGAACTCGGCACGGGCATGGCCCGGGGTTCCCTGACGGATGGTGAGGCGGACGGAGGAGGTGGGGTCGTTGCCGTCCTGGGCTTGCCAGGTTCCCAGGTAGGGGGTGGGGATGGTCTGGGTTGTGGGGGTTGCGCGGTGGAGTTTGAAGGTGGTTCCTGCGGTCTCGAGGGTGAGGGTGGTTTTGCCTCGGTGCCGGAGGGTGAGGTGGCCGGTGGTGGCGCAGAGGTTGTCGGGGATGGTGGTGACGGGTTCTGGTGCGAGGATGAGGTGTGTGCCAGTGGTGATGAGAGTGCCCTTCGACTGGCACAGGGCGTTGGTCGAGGAAGTCAGGATGTCGGCGATCTGGGTACCGACGGGGCCTTTGCGGATCACGAACCTGTGCAGGGTGGCTGCGCCTTCGCCGGGCTCGTTGGATTCGCCTTCCCACGTGCCGATGAAGGTGTCCGGCACGGACGTCGTGCTGGCGGTGTTGCGGGCCCGAGGTGATGAGGTGGCGCTTGCTGAGGAGCTGGAGGAAGGCGAGCGCGATGCGGGCTGAGAGGGGCTCGGCGGGGAGGCGTTCGGGGTCGCGGTGGCGGGCAGGGGCTGGTGGGCCTGGTGGTTAGGGGGGTGCTTGGTGTCGCGCATGTTCAGGGTGGTGACGACGGCTGCGCTCGTGGCGACGGCGGTGAGCGCAACCGCGACCGCCACGACCACGAGGGTGCGCCTCCGGTGCGGCCGCTCCCGCGGCGGGGCGGCGGGCTGGCTTTCGGGCAGGGCGGCGGGCTGCTCCGTGGCGGGTTGGGTGGCGGCGACGAGGGCGGTGTCCGCGCCTACGGACCGGGCGGTGAGCAGTCGGACCGCGGCGTACTGCTCGGCCAGCGCTGCGCGGGAGACGGCGAGCACGGTGGCGGCCTCGTGTGAGGCCTGTGCGTTGTGGACGGGCAGGAGAGCGCCGGTGCCGTGGGTGGATGCGGTGCCTTCCAGGGCGGGGGGAGTGCCGGGTACCGCGCCGGTGGCCGGTTCCTCTGCGGTCACTTGATCCCGTACGCCGCTAACGGTGGTGTGGATCACGCGGATCAGGTCCAGCCGGTCGTGCGCTTCGCGCAGGTATCCGGTGGCCACGGCGGGGTCCGGGACGGCAGGGCCCGCAGCGGCGGCGTCGGTGGAGGCGGTCAGGGGGGCTTGCATCTGCAGGCCGGCGATGACGCCGAGCAGGATGTGGACAAGGCGCTCAGCGTCCTCGAGCGTCGCGGACGCCTGTGCTGCCGCCTGGAGCGGAGTGACCTCCCCGCCGAGGTGCGCCGGCTGTGCAAGGGGCGGCGGTTGCAGGGCGGCGGTGGCCTGGGCATGGAGTCGCTGGGCCTGTTCCCACCGCACGGTGCGGGTGCGTTCATCGCGGACCGCATCGTCGACCAGGCGCTTGAGCAGGTGCAGGTGGATCGTCTTGATTCCGGCACGGTACTCGCCCCAGCTCGTCTTGCTGATCTTGTACCGCTCGGCGAGCTCGCGGACCGTGAACTCCTTCGTCAGCTCGCGCACGAACACCGCTAACGCGTTGGCCTGATCGGTCTGCCCCTTGGGCCCGCCCTGCGGACGTCCAGCCTTCGCCACCGTGGGCCCCCGTAGTTGTCCGCGTTGTCCGCCGCGTGCAAGCACATCACCTGCAGGCATACGAAACCGCTGTTGATGGACAATCAGACCAGACCACACCGTGGGAGCTCCAGCACTTCCCAGACAAACCCTGGAGCAACCCGTGACCCGTCCTCTCTCCCGAGTCCGGCCCCGGAAGTCCGGACTCGGCAAACCCCCTGCGGTTCCGCGTCGCATAGGCGTCATCGTGTCCGGCTCGAGCACTGCCGGGATCCGGTCTTTCCCGCGTCACCATCCCTGCGTAGTGGTCGCACTCGTCCGCCGCGTGTGTGTGCTGCTGGCCGCTGTGCTGGCCCTGGGCCTCCTCACCGCCACGCCGTCCCTCGCGGACGAGCAAGCTGGCCAGGAGGCGTCGTCCCCGGCGGCAACCGACACCGCAGGGGTGCTGGCAGTCACCGGGCGGGACCGCGTGTACGCACTGGCGGCGAACCGGGGCTCAGTGTGGCAGCGCACCGGCAACGGCACCGCGTGGGAACGGATCGGGGGTGCCGCAAAGCGCATCTACGCGGGGAAGGCCGGGCTGTTCGCGATCAGCCCCGACGGCAGCTCCGTCTGGCGGTACGACGGCGAGCCCGACTCCTGGACGGGGGTCGGCGGCGCGTACGCCGAACTGGCCATCACCGGCGACGACGTGTACGGCCTGAGCGACGACCGCACCTATGTGCGCAAGTGGGACGGCCACAGGAACTGGCAGGGCATCGGCGGGGCGGCTCAACACATCTACGCGGGCGAGGCGGGACTATTCGCCACCAGCCGGAGCGACGGCGCCATCCAAAAGTACAGCGGCACCCCGTACGCGTGGGACCGCGTCGGTGGGCCGGGGGCGGACTTCGCCGTCAGCGACGAGCACCTCTACGGCGTGACGCCGGACGGTTCGGCCGTGTACCAGTGGTCGGGCAAGGGAGAGGAATGGGCTCGGATCGGCGGCCCGGCGAAGAGCCTCCACGCCGGCGGCGCCGGGCTGTTCGCCACCGACCCGGCTGACGGCAGTCTGCAGGCGTACAGCGGCGAGCCCAACGTCTGGACGCCTGCGGGCGGCCCCGGCCTGACCTTCGGCGTCAGCGACGAGCATGTGTACGGCGTCTCACCTGACGGCCATGATGTCCTGCGCTGGAATGGGGAGGGCACATCGTGGTCGATGACCGGCGGCCCGTCCGAGCGGTTCTACGAGCGGGCCAAGTACACCGGCTTCGACAGCGCCCCACCCAAGGGCGCCAAACGTGTGCGGATCCAGGGGCAGCCGGGCCCGGACAACGGCATCATCATGGCCCGCTTCTTCATCCACACCGAGGAAGCCGCCTTCGGCACCCTGCACGGCGACGATCGGGGGCACTCCAAAGAGCCCGAGGCCGGGTACCGGATGGCCATGTTCTGGAACACAGCGACCGGAGAAGTGACCTTCACCGTGACCCAGTCGACCAAGACCACCCTCAGCAGGTCACTCGGTGTCCTCGACGGTAACTTCAGCGCCGACGTCCCGGCCCGGCCCATTCGCCAGGGCGATCCGAGCACGGAGGACACAGCGGATTGGCGCAACGTCATCGACGCCAGGCGTGTCGACGGTTCCGGCATCCATCTGAAGATCCGTGGCGTGAACAGTGTGCTCCCCGTCTTCGCCGTCGACACCGACCTCAGGATGGAGCTGACCGGGGAGGGCATTACCGTGCGTCGCTCGGGCGACTCCTACCCTGACTTCGAGGCCGTGCAGTACCGGCGGGACGCGGCTCCCGCATCCCTCGCGCGGGACGACATGGCGGCGGGCAACTTCTGGCTCAACGGGCTGCACGCAATGCCCGTCTTCCCCAACATCGATAGGACGTGGCTCAACGGGGACAGGACACAGGGCTGAGCCCCGGCCCGTAGACGCTGCCCCTTCCGTACGACGGGAAAAGCCCCCGGCGGGGCGCCGCAGAAGGCGGCGGCCCACCGGGGGCCTCATGCGCTAACGACTCCCTTGCCGACGCCATCGGCGCGCCGGGAGCCCGGCGATCACTCAGCGCTTGGACGGGATCGAGCGTGCTGTCGGTGAGCCGGGAGACGCGCCGATCACTCAGCGCTTGGACGCGATCGAGCGTGTCCTGTTCGCCCTCGCCCGCGCCCAGGGGATTGACCCCGGCAGCGCCTCCTGAACCATGGGCCTACGATCCGACAGTACGATGATCATGTGACAGTCCGCCGCATTCTTGGCACTGGCCCGCAGGACGCGCACAGCATTCGTGCCGCCCAGGCCGACCTTCTGAATGACCTGCCTGGTGTCCGCCTCCCTGACCTTGGCGAACTGCGGGCCCGTGGAGTGCTCGGAGCCCAACGTCCAGCACCCCGGGAGCCGCGCCGGGCCCTCGGAGCGGGCGCGACGACCAACTCGGTTCCCTCGTCCGACGACGATCAGTAGGGCAGGCAGCGGCGGCACCTCGTTGCCTCCATGGGCCCGCCCCTGGCCACGGCGCTGTCTCACGTCTCGAGGCGACGGCGCCGCCGAAGTAGTGGGCGTGGACATCGATGCGGTGTGCGGGCATGGCGCCGTCACCTCGCTGCGTGAAGGAGGGGAAGGAGTGCGAAAACGGATAGGGCCGGGCCCTTTGGGGCCCAGCTATGGAACTGTGACGGGTTCAGGCGGCCAGGCGGGTGCCGCGGCGCCACACCCCGCGGGTGTTGAGGGTGTCGGAGATGGTGGTGGTGGGATCACCGTCGACCAGGAGCAGGTCTGCGCGCAGGCCCTCGGCGATGCGGCCGCGGTCGGAGAGGTGGAAACGGCGGGCGGTCGTGGCTGTCGCCGCGCGCAGTGCGGACGCAGGGGTCAGTCCGGCTGCCACGAGGTGTTGCATCTCCTGGTGGACGCTGGCGCCGTGGGCGAGACCGCCGAGGAACGGCATGGGCTGGGAGACGTCGGTGCCCACCAGCAGGTCGACTCCGGCGTCGGCGAGGGCCTTGACGCTGTCCAGGACGTCCTGGAGCTTGCCCTGGGGGTAGTGGCCGAAGCAGGAGCGCAAGGTGGCGTCCCAATCGGTGTCCAGGCGGGAGGCCACGCGTGGGTCGTCGGCCAGCTGGTCGCCGGTGATGCCCATCATGGAGGCGTTCAGCACGGTGCAGGGCACGATGAATACCCCGGCGTCCTTGATCATCGTGATGATGTCGTCGGTGGCCGGTTCGACGAACAGGTGGACCAGGCCGTCGATGCCGGCCTCGATGGCCATGCGGGTGGCGTCGATGGTCAGCGTGTGGGCGACGGTCAGCGCGCCGTGCTTCTTGGCCGCGGTCACCCCGGCGTTCAAGGTGGCCTGGTCGAGCATGGGCAGGCCCGGGTGCCCCTCGACGCTGCCGTCGTCGATCATGAACTTGATGTAGTCCGAGCCGTGCGCGAGCAGCTGCGGGATGGACGCTGCCGCAGCCTCGGGGCTGGTGGCGTCAGGGTGGTAGGGCGGCTCGCCCCGGGGCCCGTCGCCCTGTCCGCTGCCGGCGGGCTTGCCCGGGTGGAAGTCCTCGGGGAACAGCTCGCTCGGGTGCCCGCCGGGCGGGGTCAGCGCAAAGCCGGACGAGCGCACATCGGCCACCGAGTCGTCTTCGCTGATCGGTGTGCGCCGGTCGCGGGTGTTCGCGCCCTGCATTTCCAGTTCGGTGGTGACACCGAACTTCAGGGCCAGCGCGAGCGAGGCACGGTCGGTGTGGACGTGTGCGTCGATCAGGCCCGGCAGCAGCGTCGCTCCGGTTCCGTCGATGATCCGGGCCCCGGCCGGGGCGCTGCCGCCGACCTGGACAATCCGGCCTCCTTCGATCACGACGGTGGTGACGCCGAGTGACTTCTCCCCGTCGAAGACCTGCGCGCCGGTGATGGCGGTAGTGCTCATGATCGTGCCTCGCTTCGGTGGACCAACCCAATAATCCATACCCTAAGTCATGTACATGCGCTACGCATGTCGATCTGGCGTGTCGTAGATTATGGGTGTGACCAGTCAAGGACAGCCTGCGCCCGCCGACGACGCGCTTCTCGACAACGTGGGCCCGGCGCTGTCCCGGTTGCGCAGGCGCGTGGGCTCCGGACGCGGGGACCTGACCCGCAACCTCGTCTTGAACGTGGTCAGCGACGCGGCAGGCCGGATCACGGTGGGGGGTGTCGCCGAGGAGATGGGCGTCGCTCAGCCGGTCGCCAGCCGTGCCATCGCTGCATGCCTAGCCGAGGGACTGCTCCGTCGCGTCGCTTCTCAGCAGGACGGGCGCAGCAGCCTGCTCGAACTCACCGACGAGGGAGAGTCCGCGCGCAGGGCCTACGCCACCGAGCAGCGTCGCGCTTTCGAGGAGATCACCGCGAACTGGGACAGCGCGGACCGCTTGCAATTCGCACGCTTCCTCACGCGCTACGGCCAGGACGCGAGCGCCTGGACAGCCCGACGCAAGTCCGAAGAATGAGCCGCCCGCTCGTTGAAGGCCGCAGCTGCCCCTGACCGTGCGAGCCGGCCCGGCCGCCCTCCGTCGCGGTCAGCCACTACTCCAGCACATCCGTCTTCTCCACTACGACCGAGGCCCTGGCTGACCTGTCAACAACGTTGGTGGGCAATACACCTAGGCGCGACCATGCAGGTTGTTAACGGGCTCAGTTCCTAGGCAGCCTGGTACTCGTGAAGCTCTGCCCGAAGAATGTGTTCTCCGGGCAGAGCTTCACGAGCAACATCGCCCTTGACTTTCCTGCTCAACCAGCCGCTGCACGTCGTGCTCGAACTCGCCCATCGCCTCGACGTCCACCCGGTAGACCTCGCCTCGTATGCCGCCGACGCCGACGACCACCCCCGCTACTTCGACGCCCAGTTCCCGACCGAGCCCGCTCCGGCACCGACACGGACGCCGTCGCTTTCCTCAACGCGCTCGCCCACGCCGGCCGCCCGCTCACTGCTGACTTCCTCGCTGAGTGCCTCGGCTGGGACCTCGACCGCGTCAGCGACGTCGTCGAGCGCGCCTGGGCCTACCCCCACCTCGCCGGGCCGTATGCGCTGCGGCGCGCGGCCCCCGCGCACTTCACTCCCAGCCCGCGCCTGGATGTCCTCACCGACCGGCAGATGAACTGGGTCCACCCCGCCAACCACGCCGAGCCGTGGCGTCACCCGAGCGATTCGCACTACTCCGGAGGAACGAGCACGCTCCGGGATGAGTGCATGAATTGTCGCCCGTCCCCACACTAACCGTGCAAGCGGGTCAGGAGTGGGGCGGCCATGTATCCGTGGTCCGAAGGCATCGAGACAAGGCTGAGGTCCGAAGGGATGGAGGACGTCAGATATGGGTTGGGCCGCTTGTGATTGATCCGCTGGGCATCCCTTGGGCTCAGACCCGGCCAGCAGACGAGGCAGCCGACCGCTTCGAGTAGTGGAACGTGCAAAGACTCCGGAATGTCATCGAGGAGCTGGAGGGTGAGGAGAACGCCGGCATGGGCGGCACGGAGACGCTGCACACCGCGGAGGCTCCCTGGAGTGATGGCTTGCGCGGCTACGTCGAGCACGAGGAAAGCGAAAGCAGTCTGGTCCGGGCGCGTGGCCGCGTAGGTGTTGAACTGGGCCAGGACGAGGCGGGCTGTGACATCAGAGGCCTTGGCGAAGCCGGAGGCGGGCAGGTCGATGCGGATGCGCTGAGGCTCTTGCAGGGCTGCGCCGAGAAGGAACGGCGGCGCATCGGTACAGGGAGTGAGGAGCGGCTCCAGTGTGGCGACCCGATCGCGCAGCAATGCCCTGATCATTTCACCGGCGTCGGTTTCTCGACCCCTCTTGTCGAGGACGCGCAGATGTGAATCCTGACCGGCGGCTTCGAGAGCATTGCGGAGCGAGTCGATCGCGTCCTGGCTGCCGTTGAGGAGTTCGTGGAGCTCTGACACGTGAGGGAAGCGGTGATGAGCTGCCTGGAATGGCCCGAGGAGTTCGGCGAGTGCGGTCGCGGCGCGCGGGACGGCGTGAGCCATGGGGCCGGTGGTACTGGGCAGGTCACCGACCAGAGCCTCGGCGAGGATGGTTGCCGCTTGCTGGGAGTCGTCGGTGCCCCCGTAGATATCGAAGTCATGCAGTGATCGAGGGTCGCCCGGCCTGATGACGATGTCGAAGGCGTCGTCCGGCACGGCGGGCTCCGTTCCTGTTCCCACAGCGATGATGGTCGTTGTTCGGGCGAGTGCCTGCAGACACAGCGCTTCGATGATGGGGCGGACCAGTTGAGTAGTCTGTCCCGAGCGGGAAGGCCCAATTGCCAGAACGGAAGTCCCCAGCTCGGCAGGGCTCAGGGCGAGACCGAAGCCACCGTGCGCGGGCGTGTCGCCCGGCTCCTGGACCGCGGTACCGATCCGCACCTGCCCGGTCATCAGGTCGTGCGCCGCGGTCCGCCGTGGCAGATCTCGCGCGCCGGAAGGGTGCGTCCACGCGGCGGCGCCGAGCCGGAGGACGGTGTCGGTGAAGTCTGCCAGTGGCATCCGGCCGATTCGCACCATAGTCCACGAGTGGGCGATGCGCGCAAAATCCACATCACTCATCGACCCGGAGCGGGCATCGGAGATCAGCCGGTCCGCAGCGGCATGCGCACCTGCCGCACGAAGTTCGGGCCATTGGGCCAAGCCACTGGGCGATGTGGGCCCCGACTGTCCGGGAACGGGGTCCCACAGGCGCTTCGAGGCCGGCAACACATAGCGGCGCCATACCTGGCGCCAGCCTCCGAGCCAGCCGAAGAACGTGGCCACTAAACCCAGGAGTAGAACGTAGTAACCACGGACGACCTATATCAGCTCACTGACGTCCGTGGGGTTTTCGAGCGCGTATTTCAAAGGGGCGTACCAGATGCTTCCGAGATACCCGTTATTGATCAGGCCCCACACGAGCCAGGTGCACACGACTCCGGTGAACGCGCGCACCACGAGCCACCCGCCAGGTGTCGAGGCCCTTTTGACATGTAACCCGTACCGCCACACCCCTAAAGGGGCCGCTGGACGGGGCGACTCCAGCCAGGAGACGAAGCGCTCCCCAGCTGTCTGCACTCCCGTCCCGCCCCTGCGGACAGAGCCTGGGCCCACGGGCGGATGCGGTGGTGGAGGAGGGAGACCCGGACCCCAAGGCACGGGCGGCGGCACCAGGCGATCGGGCGGCTGAGAGACAGGCCGCGGTGGCCACCCCGACATCTGATCATCTTGCTCAGTACCCATCTGGGCCCCCATGGACCGCACGCCAGGACCTGACCGACTGGGCTGATGCTCTGACACCACCGGTCGGGCCCAATTGCCCGCTTCTCCCGGTGTTGCCGCGCCCGGCGCTGCTGCTGGGGTGATCGTCCGGGGGTTGCAGCAGGGTCGGCCACCATGGGTCGTAGAACACCTGGTACGGCCGGTGCTTCGCCTCTGTCGCAGGCTCCAACGGCCACAACACGCCCATGCTTCTCCCCCTGCTCAGTTCCCACCCCTGGATGACGCTTCGTCACCAAGATTGTTAACTGCGTAACACCGCGGGCGCTAGATGTCCGGCTCGCACCAGCTTCATCCCGACAGTCCGGCAGTCACGGGCACCAAGCGCGCCACGTCCCCTGCAGCAGACGTGCCCGACGATGCCTACGCCAGGCCATCGGGGGAGGCTTGCTGTACCTGTGCCGATGGTTAGGGAGGGTTATGCCGGGGTGATGGGTTCCGGCTGGGATGCGAGCATGTCGAGCAGCTGTCCGAAGGTGATCTTTTCGTCGGTGGGACCGTAGTCGAGAGCCTTGAGCAGGGTGTGCCAGCGCTCTGGCTGAGTGCCGCACTGGGCGAGCAGGTGGGGCACGGCGATGTTGGCTTCGGTGCGGATGAGAACTTCGTCAGCGGGCAGCTGGCGCAGGTGGTGCAGGGTGTGGTGGCGGGAGTCGAGGATGGAACGGTACACGTCGCCGGAGGTCCACAAGCCGTCGGTTTCAGGAGCGTCGAGCCACGACTGGAGCACCGCGCAGGGGTCGGGATGACGGTCGAGTTCATCGTCGGTCAGTAGCCGCAGCACGGCTTCGGTGTCGTCGGCCGGAGCGAGAGCGGCCGCGGCCGTGTGCAGCCAGCAAGGGACGTCGCTCTGGTGCCCGATCCAGGAGAGTTCGAGCGGATGCAGCGTGGGGAGTGTCTCTGTGACCGCGATGCGCGGTGTGTGCGGGTTACCGGCAAGGAAGAGCAGCGCGGCGACCCGCCGGTGCTGGAAGTTGCTCTCCAGGAGGCGGACCGGGCTGAGTAGATCGGTGCCTTCAGTGAAGCGAGACAGCCGGGGGCTGGGGGGTGCGGAGACGACGGCTGGCTGTTCCAGCATGGTGAGCAGGGCACATGCCTTGGCCAGGTGCTTGGGGTTAGCGCTGAGCCGGGCCAGGTCCTGGGCCACGGTGATGATGTCGCCGCGGAATTCGTTCGTCGACATACGAGGCGGAGCGAGCAGGCGTCCGCGGCGCACACATTCGTCGGCGGCCGCGTGCAGTTGCTCGGCCGCGATGTCCATGACGCTGGGGTTGTAGCGGACCCGTTCAGCAATGCGGTGGAGCCGATGACGGGCAGTCACGCTCGGCTTGGGCAGGCCGGCCATCTCCGGTAGACACAGAGCGGGCAGACAGGCCCGCAGCAGACCGGGGCCCAGAGCTGGCGCAGGCTCCGGCCGTTCAGCCGGGGCATCCTGCTCGCCGCAAGAGAGAGACTCGCCGCCCGAGACCGCCATGCGGGTGCGGCGCGCCTCCACTTCAGCATGGTCCAGCAGGAGGTGCTGGACAGCCGTGCCAAAGACGGGGTGTCGGACCAGTGTGGGCCACCGGTCAGGGCAGGTGGCGAGGATGCGCCAGGGAGCACCCTCACCGAACTCGAGGGGAAGGTCCAGCGTGGGATGTCCGGAGATCCCCCACCTCTCGTGCTGGCCGGGGTGTCGCAGGAGGCGGGCAAGCGGGCCTAGGGCGTACTCCAGTACTGCATCGAAAAGGGCCTGGGGCATAGGCGGGAACGGCTCCGCGTTGCGGCGGTAGCGGTTCGGGTTCCAGTCGTCGACAACCCGCTTGAGATCGGTGTCGTGCAGCTGCGGAAGCAGGCTGATCGCGTCATCGACCTGGCCGGGATGCCGGGCCAGCCCGATGACCAGCCCTGGTGTCGGACGGTGACTCCGCAGGATCACGGGCAGGTCAGCGGCCGTGACCACGCCCTGATCGGCGAGGTCAGCAACCTGCTTGTCGTCGGCCTGTTCCAGGACACGCCGACGCAGCGCCGGGTCGGTTGCGCGCTGCACGAGGGCGGGCAGCGCAGTCGCGAGAGCCCTCTTGCGCCACTCCTCGCCACGGTTGTCGACGCCATAGAAGGCGCGGGAAGTCGTGCATAGTGCCTCGACCACTGCGGGGAGCGCTTCGTCTGGCAGCCCTTCAGTAGCGATGAGCTGCTGCCACAGCGGATACGTCCGGGCGTTCACCATGTTCGACCCCTCCCCAGGTACGACACCGTGTGACCGTTCGGTCACTGCACAGGCCTGAGGGTGACAGTACGCGGCGACGGCCACCCGCCGGTCCCGAACTCTGTAAGAGACGTCGAATGCCGCCGTTGACGCCCCCCGCAGTGCGGCCCGGAGGGTGAATCCCGGTGATGGCACGATGCGTTGAGACGAATAAGGGGTTTCCCAGGCCCCGCCGCTCGCGCTCCTCTCCACAGATGGTGCCGCATCCAGGTTGCCGGCGGCGTGCCCGCAAAGCGCTCCTGCTCAGCACCTCAGGGCACGATCAGGTCGACAAACATCGCAGATCGCGACCTTTTGGTCCGCGCACAGCAGCATGGCCTGTTCGGTGGTGATGCAGGTATGGCTGTCCCGGGCCTGCCAGCAGTCACGGCGGTGCAGGCGCCGGGAGGGGGAGTCCTCGCTGTATTGGTGGGTTTTCTGCAGTACCCACTGTCGGCCCGCCACCGCTCCCTCCGTCGGCAGCGTCGAGTAGTCCTCACCGGGGATCGGCGTGATGCGCTCGGCCTGGACGCTGATCGGGGTGGGCGCGCCCGTCGGCTTGGTGGCGCCGTCGGCTGCTTCGTGCCGGGCCGGGAGGATGGCCTCGCATTCGTACCACCAGGCCCCGTCGCGTGAGCGGTGGCGGGAGGTCACCACGACATCAAGCTCCTGGCCGTCAGGCAGCGTCGCCCGCGCCCACGGCCCGGCCTTGGACCGCCACTCTTCCTCCACACCCACCGTTTGATTCTAGTTCGAGTATTAGGCCATGTGGCGCTGAGCGGTATGTGCGAAGGCCCGTGTCTCATCGGTCGATCGCAGAGACAACCGCAAGGCACAGGGTGAGGCACGCGGTGAACGTGACGCCGCTGCGGGTGAAGGCTGCTGGGATCGTCGCACCGTCCCAGCGGGCCAGGGCGAAGGATGTGGCCGCGGCGACGGTGGCGAACAAGACGGCTACGGCCAGTACGAGGAGTAATTCAAAGACTCACATGCCAGTCATCGGGTCATGGAAGGTGGGTTCGCTGGCCACGACAGTGACCAGCGCTTATTCTCCCTTCATGTCGTATGATCCTTTTACCCGTGGGGCTGCTCCCGTCGGCGTCCGCACGGCACATATCGAAGACCCCGACCGCCAGGGCCGTACCTTGGCCATTGAGATGTGGTACCCGGCCGCAGCCGAGTTCACCGGAAAAGACCGTGACGTTGCACTGATCGACCGTTATGTTCCGGCCCCTGGAATGCCCGAGGCCACCCAGGCCGCCCTGCGCGACGTTGCACCTGGGGAAGGGTTCTTCCCACTGGTCGTCTACTCCCACAGCACCGGAGGCCACCGCCGTGAAGCCGCGTACATGGCTACGCACCTCGCGAGCCACGGATACGTCGTCGTGGCACCGGACCACACCGGCGACACCCAGACGGATCTGATTCTCGATGCCTCTGCCGGTGACAGCGGGGCGAGTCCTCACCGCATGTCGGACGAGGAGACCTGCGCCACTCGCCCACTCGATGTCGTGCTCACCGTCGACCACGTGCTCGCCGGCGTCGACACGGCGATCACGGCAGTCATCGATCCCCAGAACATCGGAACCTGCGGGGTGTCACTCGGAGGGTGGACGACGCTCACCACCAACGCGTACGACTCCAGATTCAATGCCACTGTCGCGGCGGCGCCAAGCTACGGCACTCACGGTCCCTTCCCCCAGACCGCGTTTCAGACCTCCCTCCTGCGCCTCGACTGGGACCGTGCCGTGCCCACCTTCATCCTCGCCGGCGACCCGGACGGGATGCTCGTACTCTCCGATCTGCGTGAACTTCACGCAAGGCTCCATTCCCCGAAGAGATTCGCATCCCTCAGCGGCGCCAGTCACTTCCATTGGGGAGAGAACGCCGAAGAGCTCTATGAGTTCTATCGGCCCATGTGGGAAGCGGGCGGGGTGATCGAAGCCCAGGGAACCGATCTCTCAGCCCTCGCCTCCATGCCGGCCTTCTCGGATCTGTGCCCGAACTGGCATGCTACCGAAGCCTACAAAGTGATTTGCCTGGCGCATATGGATGCCTATCTAAAATTCAACACTCAAGCGCATGAATTCATTCACGGAAATCTCAAGGGTGCATTCGAGGAAAGGGGAATCATCCTGGATGTCGCCTGATACTCCAGCTGTAGATCGTGATCTTCACTGTCTGTGGCTGGCTCGCCGCCTGCCATTCTTGAGCCCTGGCTTTTCCCGGTCAGCGGGCCAGTCAGCCACGGCTTCCCTTCCCGCTCTCCAAGCTGATCGACGATCTCGACCCCAGAGACTGCCGCACCGCAACAATCCGAAAGCAGACGCTGGGACGGTTGCCTCCATCGCTCGCCACCCCTGTCTGCCATCGCGTCCTCTTCGCCGTCGTTGACGGTGGCAAGATCTCGGCGGAACGTCCCCGCGTCGGTGGGGACCACCCCGGCCCCTCGCATCCGGCCGCGTCCAGGAGCGGAACACCCCCGCGTCGGCGGGGACCACAGCGACAACCCCCGGCCGCGTTGACCGGGGGCCGGAACACCCCCGCGGACGCGGGGGTGAACCGATCGGAACGGGCGCCAAAACCGCTCGGCGTGTGTGCTCCCCGCCGACGCGGGGGTGAACCGATCAACGCAGCACTGGCGATGTTCGCTCAGCGGTGCTCCCCGCGTCCGCGGGGGTGAACCGGTGAAGGCCACGACCACCAGCACTCTTCTCGTGTCGCTCGTCCTCGCCGTTCTCAACGACATCCACGGTGACGCGTCCCTACTGGCACCGCTGCCCGGCTGGCTCCAGGTCATCATCGCCCTCGTCCCGCCGGCCATCGCTTTCGGCACCGGCTGGCAGGCCCGCCACACCCCGCGGGGCCCGGCGGGCCTCTGACCGTGTTTGCGCAGCAAGAGGGGGCGACCGTGGCCGAACTCTTCGGTATCAACCCCACCCAGGGCGGGGCTGCGGCCATCGTCGTTGTCGTCGTGCTGATGGTACTGACCGGCCGCCTGGTACCCCGCAGCACCCTCCAGGACATGCGGGAGGAGCGGGACACCTGGCGCGCCGCACACAGCGAGTCTGAGGTGGGCCGCGCGGCCGACCGGGAGCAGATCCGCGAGCTGCTGGAGCTGTCCCGGACGGCCGGCCGCGTCTGAGGCGCTCGACCGAGCTCGTGTGGCTCGGGAGGAGGCTGAGGGTCGGCGGCCGTTGGTGCAGGCGGAGGTGGCACGGCTGCGGCACCTGCGGAAGGAGAACAATTTCGAGGCGAAGATCCGCGCGGCATTTGGGGGGAGTTGAGATGGGAGGGCTGGCTGTGGATCAACTGGTCAACGTGATCGCGAGTGGCCTGGTCTTCCTGGCGTGTGCGGGGTTCGCGGCCACGTATCACAGGCTCGCGCCTTGGTGGCGCAGTGACATAGGGCGGAATCTCATGGCCTTCGCTGGCGCTGTGGGCATGTTGTGCCTGTACACGATGCTGATCACGGAGTGGCCCGAGGGCTGTATGGCGACCGTGCTCAGGAGTTGCAGGGTGGCGGTGCTGGTGGCCATCGCCGCGTTGATGGCGCAGCGGACGCGGATGGTTGTGCGGGCTCAGCGGGAGCGGCGGGGCCGCTCTGGAGTGTGACAACGGCGGGTGTGCCCCCCTTCGGCCTACGGGCCGGAGGGAGCCCTTTCGTCATGCTGAGCCGTCCCCATCCGCAGGGTGCCGTACGGCTTCAGCTGGTGCAGATCCAGCCGTCCAGATCCTCAATGTCCTCGGGCGATGCAAGCGGGCTGGCCAGCGGTTTTGGTTGCACCTCTGGACGGCCGCTCGGGCCTTGCCTGATCGGGAGTCGAGTCACTTAATCGCGGCATTGTGGGGCAACTCCCAAGGGAATACGTTACGCATCCAACTGGGCACGACGCGTGACCAGTTTGAAGTGGAGGAGTCCTTCATGCGCATTCGATCTGCCTGTGTCATGGTCGCCCTAGCGTTAGGTGCGACCGTACTCGGTGTGGGCACCGCCGACGCGACGGGGCCGTTGAGCGGCACCAAGGTCCGGAACTGGCAGACCGGCTACGTCCTCGGCGTCGCCGGTAACTCGACGGTCGGCGGTGCCGAGGTCCAGTACCAGGCTGACACCAACGACTTGGCTCAGAAGTGGGCCATCGATCCGGTCACCCGCGACACCTTCCTGCTGCGCAATCTCAACAGCGACATGTGCGTCACCGCTGTGGCTGGCGGCGACACGGAACCCCTCCAACAGCGTCCGTGCGATTCCCGGTGGGAGGAGCAGACCTTCACCATGGCGGACTCCGGCAAGCCCAATCGGTATCAGCTCCGCAACCTGGCCCACAGCAAGTGCATGCACCCTTATGCCAGCACCGCGCCCACCTATCCCCGGTTGTACGCCTGTAGCACCACCACCTGGCAGGCCCATTCGTTCGACGTCCGGTGACATCGCTTCAAGGCGGGGGAACACGGCAAGCCAGCATCACCTGACCAAGGCCGACCCGAAGAAGGGGCGTCCGAAGCCATAAGAGGTGGCTTCGGACGCCCCTTTCGACTGTAGCGATAGGGGGGCAGCGGCTGGATCGTAAATCGGGCTTTCGAAGACTCGCGCGCACGCCAGTCCAGTGATTCGCAGGTGGTGGCCGCTACGGTGCCGATCCCCTACGAAGGAGCGGCATGAGGCTGAAGGCTTTACTGGTCGGTGGCGCAGCAGTGGCGGCCCTTGGCATCCCGGCCACACCAGCGGCGGCGGCGCCGGGCGACACGGTGACGACGACACTCACACAGGCCATCGCCGACCTCCCGGTGGCGGCTGAGGACCGCACTGGGTACACCCGCGACGCGTTCCGGCACTGGATCGATGAAGACCGGGACACCTGCAACACGCGAGCGGAGGTCCTCATTTCTGAGGCGATCGTCCCGCCGACGGTGAGCCCGCGGTGCAGTATCTCCGGCGGTGTCTGGCACAGCTACTACGACGACGTCGACCAGACGTCCGCCCGCGCGCTCGATATCGACCACCTGATCCCTCTGGCGGAAGGGTGGGATTCGGGCGCTTCGACGTGGTCCGCGGCCGAGCGTCAGGCGTACGCCAACGACCTCGACGACCCGCGCTCGCTGGTGGCGGTGACGGCGCGGGAGAACCGGCAGAAGGCTGACCAAGATCCGTCAGAGTGGCTACCGTCCGATGCCGGGGCGGTGTGCCGGTACGTGACCGAGTGGACGGCGGTCAAAACCCGCTGGGGACTGTCGACGGACCCGGCGGAAGTCGATGCGCTGGAGCAGCTAGCCGACGGCTGCCCGGACTCGGAGATCACGGTCGTGCTGGCCCGCTGACATCGAGCAGCCTCGCCTCCTCTGGCCTACGGGACGGAGGGGGCCTTTCGTCATGCCTGGAGGTGAACCGGCTCACGTAAAGAGGGCCCTGCCCCATACCCTGGCAGTGACGAGCTGGACAGAGAGGGGCAAGGCCATGCCATCTGATGCTACCCCGGAACCACTTGACCACCCGCTGATCTTCGGACAGCGCATGCAAGTTCTCCGCACCCGCCGAGGCATGAGCCGCACCGTCCTCGCCGGACTCGTCGACAAATCCCCGAGCTGGGTTAAGCAGATCGAGAACGGCACCCTCCACACCCCGGCCCTACCCATGATTCTGCGCATCGCCGAGGTGCTACGCGTCCGCGACCTATCCGATCTCACCGGTGACCAGAGCATGCCCACCGATCTCTTCATCGGCCCCGGCCACGCCAAGCTGCCTGCCGTACGCGCCGCGATCGATTCCTTCCCCCTGACCTCAGACCACGAGGCGCCGTCCGCATCCCATCTGGCCGCCCGCCTCGAACGGGCCTGGGCCTCTAGGCATTCGGCGCCGAACCATCGCGACGTGGTCGGTGGTCTCCTCCCACACCTCATCCGAGACGCCCAGCTGGCCGTCCGACAGGCCGAGCGATCCGCGGACAGGCGGGCGGCACAAGCCGTGCTCTCCGAGGTCTACAGCCTCAGCCAGTTCTTCATCGCCTACCAGCCCGACTCGGCTCTCCTGTGGCGGGTGGCGGAGCGCGGCATGGTCGCCGCGCAGGAGAGTGAGGACCCGCACGCGATCGGTGTCACGGCGTGGTTGACCGCCCAGGCTCACCGCGATTCCGGCCCGGCGCACTTCGACGCAGCGGACGCGGTCACGCTGGAGACGCTGCGCTATCTCAACCCGCTGCTACCGGACGCGTCAGACGATGTGCGCGCGATCGCGGGTGCCTTGCAGTTCGAGGCTGGGTACACTGCTGCCCGGCGAGGAGACACCGGTACGGCGTGGGGCTACTGGGACACCGCCCGGAAGATGGCCAAGAAGCTGCCTGCCGACTACTACCACCCTGTGACCTCGTTCTCTCAGGCCATCATGGGCGCGCACGCGGTCACGGTGGCTGTCGAGCTGCACGCGGGAGGGGAATCCGTACGGCAGGCTGCCGCAGCGGACGCGACGACGATCCCCTCTAGGCCGCGCCGGGCTCGGCATCGGATCGAGGAGGCCCGGGGCTATCAGCTCGACAGGCAGCCGGAGACGGCGCTCGCGACGCTGGACAAGGCGTACGAGGCGGCGCCGGAGACGATCCGGTACAACGGCTACGCGCGCAGGATCATCTTGGAAGAGAGCGAGTCGAAGTCCCCGACGCATCGTCGGCGGGCTGCCGAACTGGCTGTGAAGATCGGGGTTTTGGCCGCCTGAGTGTTCGAGGGGCAGAATCTCTGCCCCTTCTCACTCCCCGGCGCTCCTACGGTCAGTTATCACCTGATCACCGATGATGCCGGGGGCCACCGTGCCAACGAATCCCCAAGTCCTTCCATGGACGCCGCCGCCCGCCGTGGACGTCGAGCCCTTACCTGTGGGGCGCTGGTGGGACGCCGTACGAGCAGAGGCCCCCGTCGGCCCGCGCGCCCTGGACATCCTCGGGGACGCCAGCGGAGCCGTCATCCAGGACACCTACGGCACCCTGTACTGGCTCATCGCCAAAGGCACCGCGCGAGGCTGGAGCCTCCGCCAAGTACGTGTGCTCACCTCGCACCGTCAGGAGAGCACCGTCCTGGGCGTGCCGCCGATCGGCTGGACCGAACCTCCGCCCGCCGACAAAGCGCGCGCGTACTGGCGCGTGCCGCTCACGCCGGGCCGGTACCTGACCGACTCGGAGCGGTTGTGGGAGGCTCTGGCCGCCGCGGACCACGCCGAGCTCGGCCCTCGCTCCGAAGGGCGTCAGCTGTGCGTCCATTGCCAGCTGCCGACGGACGAGCCGGTCATCATCGGCGCCGAGCACGATGGGAGCCTCGGCAGCGGGATCATCTACGCCTGCCCCCGGCACGCCCGCGGCTACCCGGCGGTGGACGCTGAGCGTCTGGTCGCCGCGCTGCGCGGCCGTGAGGGGGCCGGGACGTGACGGCCGCCCGGCCCACCGCACCCTGCGCCGAGGAGGCGTGGTGCGCGGCCATACTTCACGCCGCGGGCTGCCTCGCCTGCCGGACGTCGGGCGCCGTGTGCGAGCGGGGCGAGGCCCTGCTCGCCGCATACGCCGAGGCCGTGCAGCAGGGCCGGTCCTCGTTCTGGTGCCCACCCTGGAACTGCTGATCCAGACCGCGGCCCGGTGGCTCGCCGACGGGAAATTCGACCAACTCATTGGCGTGTGCTCGCTGCCGGGTGTCCACGACCGCCACCTGCGCGGTCACCTGTGGATCACCGGAGACCCGCACGCGCTCGTCCGTCGCATCGCCCAAGGAGGGCACACCGCCGTCTTCACGACCTACTCGTCCCTGCGGACCCTGGTCGAGGCCCACCGCGCCCACGGACTGCCTCGGTGGGACTTCGCACTCGCGGACGA
Source organism: Streptomyces cucumeris (assembly GCF_024295805.1). Classification (GTDB taxonomy): domain Bacteria; phylum Actinomycetota; class Actinomycetes; order Streptomycetales; family Streptomycetaceae; genus Streptomyces; species Streptomyces cucumeris. Next base: position 91,821 of record NZ_JANCLX010000028.1, on the reverse strand, counting down.
GGCCCACCGCACCAGCGGAGACTGGGACAAGAAATGGGGCCTCATCCACGACGACCGCGCCATCCCGGTCGCCCACCGCCTCTACATGACCGCGACCCCGCGCAACTGGCGCCCCACGGGCAGCAGACGGAAGAAGGCCCGACCGCGCATCGAACGCCTCGCCTCGATGGACGACCCCACTGTCTACGGGCCCACGGTCTACAAGCTGGACCTGGCAGAAGCCATCGAGCGCGGCATCCTCGCCGACTACCAGCTCATCGTCCCCGAAATCCGCGACAAGAAGCTCCTGAAGATCCTTCAGGACGAACTGCCCACACCCCATCTGGACGGGCTGCGCATTGCGACGATGCAGGCAGGCCTGCTGACCGCCATGGCCGAACACGATGCACGCCAGGTACTGACGTTCCACGCACGCGTCGCCGCCGCCCGCGGCTTCGCCGACACGCTGCCCCAGACGGCCGAGATCCTCGCCGACCACACCGGCATCCGCAACCCCTGGTCACATGCCCTGCACCACCGCCAGCCGGCCTGGGAACGCCAGCTGTACTTCCGTGAGTTCGAGCACTTCTCGGCGCTGGCCCCCGGCAGCGCCGCCGACGCTCACGATGCCGCGGTGCTGGCCAGCGTCCGGGTGCTGAGCGAGGGGGTCGACGCCCCCAACACCGACGGCATCTTCATCGCGGATCCACGCCGAACTCCCAGCAGCATCGCCCAGACCATCGGCCGGGGCCTGCGTAAACCGGCAGGGCAGGACAAGTGCGCCTCGATCTTCCTGCCGGTCTATACCCACCCGGGGCAGACCACGCAGGAAGCGATGGAGTCCTCCCAGTTCTCCGAGATCTGGCGCTTCTTCAACGGCCTTGCCGTCTACGACTCCAAGATCTTCAAACGGTTCGGCAAGTACCAGCGCGCTCGGCCACAGCCCATCCCAGCCCGTCCCACCCGCGTCGCCGACGTCAACCGTGCCTTAGGGCTGCGCACCCACCGCCCCCACAACAACGCCTACTGGGACCTCGGCTGGCAAGAGGCCCAGGCCTTCCACAAACAGCACGGCCACCTGAACGTGCCCAGTGAATACGTCGCCCCCAACGGACTGTCCCTGGGGCAGTGGATCGGCCAACAGCGCTCCCTCCACACCGTGGGCGCCCTCTCTGCCGAACGCAGTGCCGCCCTCACCTTCCTGGGAATCTCTTGGCCCCACCCCCCGGAAAGCTTCGAACACCACCTGGAGCACGCCACCGCCAGCGCCGCCCGCCACGGCACTCTCGTCCTGGGCAAACACCCCCACGCAGGCGACCGAGCCACGGCCGCCTGGCTCGAGACCATGCGCCGCCGCGCAGACATCGGAGAACTCGCGCCCGCCCGCATCGCCGCGCTCGACGCCGTGGACCCCTTCTGGAACCCGCCCTGGAGCCTGCGCTGGCAGTACACCTACGTTCAGATCCGGCGGCGCCTGACCACCACCCCCTGGCGGTGCACCTACCACCTGGACCACGACCACGACTCGTCCTGGGACACCTGGCTGGACCGTCAGATCACCAACCACGACCTCCTCGCCCCGCAGCAAAAGCACCTGCTGGACACCCTGGCGCGCGCCTGCCCCGATGCCCACCCGCACAGCATGCTGCTGACCCGGCCCACGACCCTGCGCGCGCGAGCCTTCAACCGCGGTCTGCGGGCGGCCCGCCGCTACCACCTACGCCACGGCAACCTCAACGTTCCCGCAGGCCATATCGAAGACGTCGACGGAGACCCCGTCGCCCTCGACGCATGGCTGGTACGCCGTCAGCGGGGCATCGCACAGATGACACCACGCCAGCGCACCGCCCTCGAAGTCCTCGACGCCGGGCTCCTGCCCATGTTCCTTCCGCCCACGCAGCCCGCAGCCGCAGCATGACCCGGCACCGGGCCAGCCCAAGCGGGGCAGATCACCCCCTCGCGGCGGCGTTGACGCCGGCCACCTGATAGAACACCCGGCTCCCGCGCTTGACGCGCCGCACCCGCCCCTGGCGCACCATCGCCTCCAGTGCGTTGCGCATCGCCGGCTCCTTGATCCGCCGACCCGGATGCGCCCGGCCCAACGCCGCCGCTACATCCTGCGCGGAACACGGCCGGCCCCGGCCACGCAGCTCGTCGACGATCAGATCCCGCAACGTTGGTGCCCCGGACGCCGCCCTGGGGGATGCAGCCGTCGAGGGGACCGGTTCCTTCCCAGCCTCCCCGTCACCGGAAACCGCCTCAGCGGCACCCTCTTCCTGAGCGCCATCCGCACCAGTGCCCGCTCTCGGCGGTGGCTGCATGCTGTTCTGCAAGCCCTCCAGCCAGGCCTGACCCTCATCGAGGAGGCGCAACTGGTCCTGCAAAGCGGCGATATCGGTGCGGATCCGCTCACGCTCTTTCGCGATGAGCTCCAAGTCGCCCTTCACCACGGCCGCGTATCTGGCGCGGACGGACGGGAGGTCAGCGACAGAGTCATTCATGGGACCGCCTTCCACGACACTGCTCGGCAGTAGCCACGCTAGGCACGTCGGCGATGTCGACCTGCCAAACGTGCATACATGAACGATTGCGACCGCTTCGGACCAGACTGTGACCGCAACGCTTCGTGGTGGCGGCTGAAGGGACCGGCGGTGCGGCCCTTCCTCTTCCGGTTGGCGGCCTGGTCCTTCTTTTCCGGGATGACTGCCTTGATGCTGCGGTTCCGCAGGTAAGAGCGGTTAGCGCGGGACGAGTAGGCCTTGTCCGCAGCTACAGTGCTCCGGGCCTGGTTCGAGGCCGGCCGACAGGCAGACGGACCCGTATCTTCTGCAGCACGGGGACGAACTGCCGGCTGTCGGCGGCCTGTCCTGCGGTCAGTACGAGTGACATCGGACGGCACTTTGAGCTGTACCGAGATTTGTGGAGTCCCTGATGCCAGGGTTACCGTCCTGGCGAAGGAGAACCACCAGCACCATGGCAGCACCCCGTAAATACCCTGACGAGCTCCGCGAGCGCGCGATCCGCGAGGTCCGCACCACCGGCCGCTCCATCGCCCACGTCGCGAAGGACCTCGGCATCCACAAGGAAGCCCTGCGCGGCTGGGTCCGCCAGGCCGAGGTCGACCGCGGCGAGCGGGACGACCGGCTCACCACCGCCGAGCTCGACGAGTTGAAGCAACTCCGCAGGGAAGTAGCAGAGTTGAGGCGGGCGAACGAGATTCTGAAAGCCGCCTCGGTGTTTTTTGCCCAGGAGATCGACCGTCCCCGGACGAGGCCGAGCAGGTGATCGACCACCTGCGTGGACACGGCCTCGGGGTCGATCCCGTCTGCCGGGTGCTGGAGCTGTCCCCGTCGACGTACTTCGCCCGCAGGAAGCGGCCGAAGTCGGCCCGCCGGCTCCGGGACGAACAGCTCATGCCGCTGGTCGAAGAGATTCATGCCGAGTCGGGCGGCACCTATGGTGCCCGCCGGATCACGCGGGCCCTGGGGCGCAAGGGCGTCGAGGTGGCCCGCTGCACCGTCGAGCGGCTGATGGCCGAGCTGGGCCTGGAGGGCGTCATCCGTGGCCGACGGCGCCGGACCACGGTTCCAGAGCCGTCGGCGCCGCGTCCGCCGGACCTGGTCGACCGCGACTTCACCGCCTCGCGGCCTGATCAGCTGTGGGTGGCGGACATGACCTATGTCCGCACCTGGTCGGGGTGGGCGTATGTGGCGTTCGTCCTGGACGTGCACTCGCGGATGATCGTCGGGTGGCAGGTCGCGAACCACATGCGGACCGAACTCCCGCTGGACGCCCTGGAGATGGCCTTGTGGAGACGGAGGATCAAGAAGGACTCCGGCCTCATTCATCACAGCGACCGAGGGTCGCAATACGTATCAATTCGGTATACTGACCGGCTCGCTGACATCGGCGCCTCCGCGTCGGTCGGGTCCGTCGCGGACAGCTATGACAACGCGATGGCCGAGGCGCTGAACGGCACGTTCAAGGCCGAGCTGATCGAGATGCAGGGCCCCTGGAAGGACGTCGACCAGGTCGAGTGGGCGATCTTCCAGTGGATCACCTGGTACAACGAAGAGCGTCTTCACTCCGCGCTCGACTACGTGCCGCCGGCCGAGTACGAGGAAGCCTTCTGGTGGAGCCAGGAGCAAACCCCGCAGTCCGCCTGAAACAAGATCACCGGACTCTACGAAACTCGGTACAGCTCAGATCGGACATGCTCGCGTGGACGGCCGCATCGTACCCAGGCCGCATAGGCGCCGGGACCAAGGCCTGCGCCAGTAGTTCGCAGGCGTCCACCGCCTTCGTCGCCCGCCCCTTGGCACGCGGCACCGACACCAGGCCGCCCCGGCCAGCCTTCCGTCGCCTGCCCCGCCAGCACGGCTGCTTGGGCCGCAGTACGGTAGCGATGATGCTGCGGGTCGCCAAACAGACCGCGAGTGTCAGCTCAACCCGGGCGGGCTGGCGGCATCCCTTGGACTGCGCGGGCGTTGTCAGTGGCCTCTGTCAGGATGCCCCGGTCAACATCATGATCGGGAGAGCACATGGGTACGTGGGACGTCGGCCCCTTCGACAACGACACCGCGGCGGACTTCTGCGGCGACCTCGATGAGGCGGCGGCGGGTGATCGCGAGGGCATTGTCCGCGGCATTCTCACCCGTGTGATCGACACTGCGGGCTATCTGGAAGCACCCGAGTCTGAGCGAGCCGTGGCTGGGGCTGCCCTCGTTGCGGCGCAATGCCCTGAGGGTGAGCCGGCCGATACGGCCTATGGGCCGGAAGAGCCCCTTCCTGATCTCACCGGTCTACGCGACCTCGCCCTGCAGGCCCTCGACCGGGTCATGACCGAGCCGTCCGAGCTGATGGACCTATGGGCGGAGTCGGACGGCGGCCCCTGGCGTGCGAACATGCGCGGTCTGCAGAACGTGCTCCTGCCCAAGCGGCCGGGAGAACAGCACAGCTTGCTCTGACCCACCGCAACCGCTACTCCAACCCAGAAGGCCACCATGAGCTGGGACGTACTTCTCCTCCACCTGCCCGACGACGTCAGCTCGATGGAGGAGATCCCCGCCGACTACACCCCACCCCCGCTCGGCCGGCGCAACGACGTGCTCGCGGCTGTCACCCAGGCCATTCCCGAAGTCGACCTCTCGGACCCTGCCTGGGGCGAACTTCTCGGCCCCGCTTGGTCCATTGAACTCAACATCGGCTCAGGAGACCCAGTGGAATCGATCATGCTCCACATCCGTGGCTCCAGCGAGGACGTACTGACGCCCGTCCTCCGTCTTGCCGAAGCTCTGCGGTGCAAAGCACTGGACTGCGCCGAAGGGGGCCTGCTCGCTCCGGGCCGCGCGTCGGGTTGGCCCGCCTTCCAACAGTTCCGCGATCGAGCGGCCGGTACCCCGCAGTGACACCCACCGGTCGCAGAACCAGTCGCCAAACCATGCCCCTTGAAGCCCGCTTGAGCCTTGAAAGTCTCCTCCCTCCCGGCCGGATGATCACTGGCAACGAAGGCGACGGAGTCGCACAGGCCCTATGGATCAGTGACGGGCCAGCCGAAGCCGGTCTATGGACGCGGATGCACGCCGAACACACACGCTCCGGCCTGTGGCCGTTGCTGCTCGAAGCTCTGGATCCGGGCGATGCCGAATTCCGCCCATGGGGATCCGGGGAGGTCTTCCCCGAGCAGATGTCCTCCCCGGCCAACCACGACCCTGCCGACCTCCTCGCACAGTGGTGGGCGACCTACACAACTGTCGACGAAGACGACGACATCCTCGACACCGACCGGCGCCTCGCCGTCACGGCCCCCTTCGGACAGACCTGGCCCGGCCTCGCGGCTGGGAGCGAGCCAACAACGAATCCCGATCAACTGGCCGCCGAATACGCGCAGGCGTTCCTCGCCGAGCGCCCACAGACCCGGCTTGGGCTGGTCGCCGCAGCATCCGGAGCGGAGGCGCTCGCGGTCGCGGGTTGGGAAGGACCCTGCAACTACGACAACGACACCGCGAAATTCTCTGCCGTCGTCCGTGACTGGGAGCAGCGGTTCGGCGCCCGTGTCGTCGCGGTCGGGTTCTCCACCCTGCACCTCAGCATCGCCGCGCCACCTGTGGACGAGCACGAGGCTCTCCTGCTCGCGGCCGAGCACTTCGCCTTCTGCCCGGACAACATCTGGCAGGGCAGCAGGCCGTACACACTGGCCGCGTACGCCGAGCGGATCGCCGGTGCCCATCACTGGGACTTCTGGTGGGACTGACCGGCTTCCCAAGAAACACTTCCATTCCCGAGAGAAGCGGCCTTCGAGTGGGCCGTGCGTCCCGGCCGGCCCCGTGAAGCCGAGACTAACTGTGCGCGGGGAGGCCGATAGCGTGGGCAGCCTGGTAGACGACTGCGTGATCAAGGGGAGGCGGTGTGGAAGGTGGGTGTCTGGGCGGTTGCCAACGAGGCTGACCGAGTTCAATGGGAGATGCTCCCTGGTGAGGGTGTTGGACCGCTGCGGTTCGGAATGTCGCACGACGAAGCGGCTGCAGCAGCCGCGAACATGTTGAGGCCCTTCGTCACCCGTGGCGGCTACGACAGCCCCGTGGTGTGTTCAGAATTCGCCCTCGTCGCGGCACCCATCGCGCCGACTGTCACCGCCTACTACGACGCAGGGCGCCTGGCCTGCGTGGCCGTCAGCGCACTTCGAGGTCCACAAGTCACCCTGGGCGGGCTGCGGCTCGTTGGCCGGGTCCCGTCCGAGCTCGAGGATGCCTTCTCCGAGTACACGTCCACGAACGGCCACGACCTGCGGTACTCCCAGCATGCCGACCCAGGCTCCGAGACGCTCGGAGTCGTCCTACGTGCCCAGCGTGCCGGAGACGTTGTCTTGAGCAGGCCGGTGTTGGTCGCCTCCACCTGGGCCGAGCGCTGCTGTGATGTCACCGAAGGCCGCATCCCCGCTGAGGAGTGGCGGGACCGCGCCTGGTGATCGGGCTGCTACCAACTTGGCAGGTGCCTGATGCTGGGAAACGATCTACGATGGGATGGGAAACGATCTCCAGCAGGTGTCCTCGGCCCCTGATCAGACCTACTCGTGAACACCCCCAAGACAGGCCTTCCGTACCGTGCCTGGGAAGGCGCGCGTGAGAGTGGCAACTGGAACCGGACGAACCTGATTCACAAAGACACGCTGCCTGCCGATATGACAGACCAGTTCCGTGACCTCGCGCAGTCCTACCTCACGCCGCACGAGGCCGAGATCGGGCGGCAGGCCACCTTCAATTACATGCGCCTGGCCCGCGTCGAGGTCGCCCAGCACTCGCACCGGGTCTATTACGTCTTCCCCACAGCTGCCTCGCCTCGGGTGCTCGTCCTGCCCTCGCAGCAGAGAATCTGGCAGATCGCCGGGGCGGCCCTGGGAGCCCTCCTGGTGCTCTTCCTTCTCGTACGGCTCATCGCTTAGCCAGCCTTATCCATCTGGGGAACCGTCCGTGGGAGGAGGCAGGGAGGTCGTCCGGTCAGAAGAGAAGATGTGGTTCGTCGGTCCACCAGAGGTGGCTGTCGAAGGTTCCGCAGCTGACATCCTCTTCCTGAAGCGGCGCAGGGGTAGCGGGAGCGCTGGTATAGGGAACGTTCCGGGGTTCGGGCACCACTGCTGAGTGCGGAGTGACCATCGCGCAGGCGCGGCAGGTGTCGGCCAGGCGCCAGAGGCTGCCGCTGCGGTCGCGGGCGAGGTGTAGTGCCAGGGGGCCGTCGCAGCCGCGGTGGCGTGGGTGCCAGCGGCAGGTGTGTTCGCCGCACTGGCAGATCCGCAAGTGAGGTGCCAGGTCCTCGTTGCGTGCGTGGTGCGCAAGGTGGGTCACCACAGTCGTGCGGACAGCCGTGGGCCCGGTGCTGACTGGTGTGGGGCCGCAGTGCGGGCACAGCAGGACCCGCCCGCGGGCCTGCTGGCGGATCTCCACCGTCCAGGTGCGCCGTACCGGGGGAGTGGTCGCGCCGGACCCCATGGGTCGTCATCCTCCGTCCTGTGCTTGAGGGCAGCCGGCCATGCCCGTGGCTCCCGTTTTCGGGTGTGAGCGGGCTGGCGGCGGCACAGTAGTGCAGACCTCTGCCCTGTTGGGCGGGGCGACTCCGGTCGAAATAGGGCAGAGGTCTGCACTGACAGGGCAGGGGTCTGCACCGTGCGATAGGCGGGTGACGATCTTCCCGCCCGACCCCAACCTCGACGAGCTCCGCCTCGAGCTCTCCCGGCTGCGGGCCACACGCGGATGGAGCTACGACGAACTCGCCGCCCGAAGCGGCCTGTCACGCCGCACGTTCATCGAGATCGAGCAGGGCCGCACCATCGGCACCCTCCAGACCTGGCACGCCCTCGCCCACGCCCTGGACACCCCCATCGACCAACTCCTGGGCACCCTCTGCGAAGGCCACGAACCACCGGCAACGCCGACCCCCTGACCCGCCTGCTCCCACGCAAGACCCGCCCGAGCCCCAGCAATCGGCGCCACCCGAACTGACGACGCCCCCAGAACGCCAGTCCGAGAGAAGAACGCACATGCGACCGCTTGCGGCCGCTCAGGGGACACCGGCGGCAATCCTGCACACCTCGCAGCGTGTCGGCTGTCAGCTTCCCGCACATGCACGCCACCAACACCTCCGCAGCCGGAGACCTGGCCTGGGACGGCAGCTACAAAAACCGCCGACTCCCGCGCTTCCTGCGCGTAGCCCCGGACAGCCCCACCCGCCTGCTGCGCACCGCCCAGCAGAGCCGATGCTCCGACTGCGGAAACCACATCGAGTGGTACGACCGCACAGCCGGCCACAACCCCGTACCACTCCACCCCCACGAACTCCCCGCCTCCACCGTCCCCCCAAGCCAGCGCTGGCACATCGACACCGGCATCGCCCACCCAGCCGGTGACGGTTCCCCCTGGTGCCGCGTACGCCACCGCGCCCTGTGCCCCGCCACCCCCGCACAGCCCGGCAACCACACACTGGACACCCTGCGCCGCAACCTGGCCCTCACCTCACGACGCCTACAGGACACCGGCCACTTCACACCACCCCCACCCCCGCACCTTGGCCCACCCACCTGCGTACCGGCACCGCCTGAAGCCCGGCCGGTCGTCCAATTCCTGTGTCTGCGCTACCTCGCCCCCAGCCCCCTCGAACACATCCCCTGCGTAGCCCAGACCCGCGCCCGCCGCCGCTGCCCCTACCCCGTCCTCGACACCGACGCTCTCCCCGGCACCTGGATCCTGGCGCCCCTCCACTCAGACCACCAGCCAGACCACCTACCGATCCCCGAATGGTGGATCGCCCTCTACGACCTCACCCACCTCCCATACAGCGAACAACTGCGCTGGCGCGCCCAACGCTGCACCACCCATGCCATCGCCCCAGACGCTGCCGACATCGCCCGCACCACCTGGGAGCCCTTCAACTCCCACACCCACCACCAGCACATCCGCCATCACCTGCCCGACACTCCGCCCACTCGCAAAGGCCGCAGATGACAGACGCCGATTCTTCCGCGACCTGAGCCGCAGGAAGCCGCCGCTCGCCCTGGCCGGCACCATCCCCACCGTCCTGAACGGCTCAGCAGCCCGGAAACCAAAGCCCCCGTGGGCCTCGAGCACGCCATCACCAGCGCCACCACCCACCACTGCACCGGGTCTGCGCGTCTGGGACACCGAACACGCTGCTCAACGCCCATGCCAGCAGTGTCCACACGGACACCAATCAGAGCGCAACCGGCCGCATCAGCGACCCGCCGCCCGGACCCAGCCCGCTGAGAAGAGAACCTCGTGACCGCCCTGACCGGCCCACCACCTCGCGACTGCGTCGACGGAATCGTCGACCACCTCGTCCACGTCACCCACGACCATCACACCGTGCTCCGCCTGACCGTCGCAGAGGACGACCGCGCACCACAGACGGTCACCGCCGTCGGCAAAGCGCTATTCGGCACACAACCGGGAGAGAGTCTCCGCCTGACCGGCACCTGGACCCACCACCCCCGCTACGGAGACCAGTTCAAGACCGAGGTCTGCCACAGGACACTCCCCGCCACCACCCGCGCTACCCGCCTCTACCTCGCCTCCGGACTCATCCACGGCATCGGCGAAACACTCGCCACCGCCATCGTCAACCACTTCGGGGACCAGACCCTGCACATCATCGACACCGAACCCCAACGCCTCCTGGAAGTCACCGGCATCGGCCCCACCCGCCTCGAACGCATCGCCCAGGCGTGGCAAACCCAGAAAGCCATCGCCGAAATCATGGTCTTCCTCCAGGGCCTCAACATTTCAGCCCACCTGGCGGTGAAGATCTACCAGACCTACACCGACAGCGACCGCGACCCCATGGAGGTGGTCCGGCACACGCCCTACCAGCTCTGCCACGACATCCATGGCGTCGGATTCGACACCGCAGACCGCATCGCCCTCGCCGTCGGCATCCCCAAACACAGCAACCAACGCCTCCAGGCAGCCCTCCTCCACACCCTCACCCAAGCCCGCACCCGAGGCGACTGCCACCTGCCCGAACGCGTCCTCCTCGCCCGCACCCGCCACCTCCTCACCGACCACGACCCCACCACCACCGACATCCTCGAAGACCCGATCCTGCGCCAGGCCCTGAACACCCTGCGCTCCCGCGGCGAGACGGTCCTCGAAAACCTCCCCGTGCCCGCTGCCGAAGACACGGAGCTCTTTCACGCGACCACCGTCGTCAGCCTCACATCCATGCACCGAGCCGAGGCCGGCCTGGCCGAAGACATCCTGCGCCTCCACCGCACCCCGCCCACCCTGGCTGACCACACCGACTGGGTCAGCGAGCTCACCCAGGTCGCTCCCGACAACCTGACCGACGAGCAGCAGCACGCTGTCCGGACCGCGCTCACCACACCCCTATCGGTCCTGACCGGAGGCCCCGGCTGCGGCAAAACCCATACCCTGCGCACCCTCGTCGCCGTCGCCAACACAGCCGGGATCAGCATCGCGCTGGCTGCGCCCACCGGGAAAGCTGCCAAGCGCATGGAGGAAGCCGCCGGACACCCGGCCACGACCATCCACCGTCTGCTCAACCCCCCACCCAGACCCTCCGGCAGCCGCGGCGAGCACACGCCGATGGACACAGCCGACCTCATCGTCATCGACGAAGCCTCCATACTCGACGTCCAGCTCGCTGCCAGACTCACCGCGGCCATCCGCACAGGCTGTCATCTGCTCCTGGTCGGCGACACCGACCAGCTCCCCAGCGTCGGGCCGGGCCGCGTCCTGCGAGACCTTCTGGCCGTCCCTGAAATCCCCCGCACCCAGCTCACCCGCATCTTCCGCCAGGATGACGGCAGCACGGCGATCATCGACAACGCGCACCGCATCCTGCGAGGCCGGCCGCCCCAGCCCGCACCAGGCATCTTCGGCTGCCGACCCCTTGAAGATGCCGACCACATCGCTCAACACGTCGTCGACCTCGTCGCCACACACATTCCGCGGCACTTCACCACGACGTCCGAGGACATCCAGGTCCTCTGCCCCGCACGACGCCACGTGACCGGCACCCTTGCCCTCAACATGCAACTGCAGGACCGTCTCAACCCCCACACACCCGACAAACCCCAGCACCACCACGAAGGCCGGATCTTCCGCCTCGGAGACCGCGTCCTGCAGATCCGCAACCAACCCCACCGCGGGAACAACGGCGTCTTCAACGGAACCAGCGGCACCATCACCGCCATCGACGCCCAAGACCACTACCTCACCGTCACCCTGACCGACGGCGAAAGCGTCCCCTACCACTTCACCGACCTCGACGAACTCCTCCACGCCTACGCCCTGACCGTCCAACGATCCCAGGGCAGCGAATACCCCTACGTCGTCATCCCGGTAGCCACCTCGGCCAGCCAACTACTCCAACGCAACCTGCTCTACACCGCCGTCACCCGCGCACGCCGCGGCGTCATGCTCATCGGCCAGCCTGCCGCCGTCCATCAAGCCCTCGCCAACACCCACACCCGACGCCGCTTCACTGCCCTCGACCACCGCATCCGACAATCACCCACAGCCCCACCCCGGGCACACGCCAACAAACTTGCTGGACAACTCACCCTCACATAAGGCAACATGTATCTACATTATCCCGCATTGACCATCGCAGCGAGTGGTGCTGGAACTGCAGATATTCGTCGAGCTGAAGGCCCCGTCATGACGCGCCTCGATCCTGAACATTCGCCAGCTCGTTGTTCTACGCTCGCGCCTGCCCGAGGGCGATGTATCGACCGCTGCCCCTGTCTCACTCCTATCCACCGCGCCCGCTGGGTGAGTACAGGCGGCGCAATCGCAGAGGGGCGTGCGAACGGAGGCAGGCAGTGATCAGCCCAGCTTGATAGTCTGCGCCCCTGGTTCTCCTGGTCAATCAGCTATAACAGCTGAGCTGTGGAGCTGTGCCAGAGTTTCGGCGAGGGTACGCCAAACTTCTGCGGCCAGATCGACGTTGAGGGAGTCGTTCGCCCGGCGAGCGAGGTCTTGCAGCGTCCGAATGCCTTCTTCTGGCTTCCCATCCAGGACGAGTAGTTGGCTGCGCAAGACGTCGAGCCTGACGCGGTCACGGAATGAGAGACGGAGGTCGTCTTCCCTCAGTTTTTCGCACAACTTGCTGGCATCCGCTGTGCGGCCCTCATGGAAGGCCAGGTGTGCTTGAAGGACCAGGAGCTCTTGCCGTTGGAGCGGAGTTCCGATCAGCTCGAGGGCAGTCTCCGCCTCCTGTAGACGGAGACGTGCGATGTCTGTCCGTGGCGGATCAACCTGGAGATAGAGAGATGCCGCGGCCAGTCGAAGGCGCATCCACAGCATCAAGTCATCACGACTGTCCAGCCGCCGCAAAGCCTGTTCGAGGAAATCCTGTGCCGCTGCGTGGTCTCCTTGACGTGTGCGCACGGCGGCGGCTGTCCACAAGGCCTCGACCGGGAGAGCACCCGATGCGTCTCCTACCAGTGCGCACAGGTCGTCGGCATGGGCTCTGGCATCCGGCAAGCGCCCTGTCTCAGCTTCTGTGGATACCAGCACTAGCAGCGCTGTCGCGGTGTCATGCACGGACAGTTGGTGCTGCTGGGCGATATGGAAGGCATCGATCGCACACGTATACGCGTCATCGGTGTTTCCCAGCGCGCGCATGCAGCGAGCTGCCTGAGTGCGTGCTCTTGCGCGCATCTCGGGGTTTCCCAGCTCGTCCGAGATACTGGTCAATTCCTGCAAATGCTCGAATTCCTCGTTGTACTGGCCGCGCTGAGTCTTGATGCGGGCGAGTAGCCACAACGCCTGCCAACGAAGCGCCGGATTGCGACCGTCGTCGGTGGCGATGGCGTCTGCGAGAAGTTCAGCCGCGACATCGTCGTCGGGGGAGGAAGTCACTGTCGCGAGGACGCCTGCGAGAGATCCGGTAGTTGGTTCTTCGAAGGCGGAGACCGGGACTTCGAGTTGCTTGGCCAGATAGGTGACGATTCGCTCAGTGGGTGGACGGGCTCCCGACTCCAGCCGTGACAGATAGCCGGTGGAGATCTCTTGCCCGCCCAGCGTGGCCTGTGACAGGCCACGCGCAAGGCGCAGTTCCTTGAGACGTCGCCCGAAAGACGGCTGTTCCAAAGTGTGCCTCATCCCGCCGAGCCTCCTGTCAGCCACCATGCCAGAGAAGACCGTCTTCGCTCATTGCCCAATCGGAGCTAACGCCCAGGCAGGCCGGTCCATATGCGGTGGGCTGCTCCCGGGAGGTTCTGATCCGGTGGTGGTCGGTCACAATCAGTCCTTCGACAACGCTCTCCATGACGTGACTGCTTGGGCTAGCGCGAGAGTAGCCCGTCTGTGCGTCGTCTGGCAACCTCCAGTTTCCATACTTGACAACAGGGAGTGAGGCAGCGACGAGCCACGTCGTGGCTGGCAGGGTTCCGAGTGATGTCTAGGTCCTTGCTGCCTGGGCGGGACATGTAGCCCAGAGTCTGGGCGTGCTCGCATCGATGCAGGTTCATATCTTACGCAATGGGACAAATTACCGCGGCCACTTGATGTCAAAATTGGCAATTAATGTCGGCAAGTAGTTGCCAAGTTTTGCGTCGTCGAGGTAGCTTCCTAAGCGGCCGCCCGGGACGCCGGTCTCCGGTGGTACGACCACTCATCTCTGGGGGGAATCATGAGGGCGTTTCTTCGCCATGCCTGTCTGTCGACGGCAGCTGTACTGGGGGCAACCCTGCTCCCGCTCGTGTGGCAGTCGGGCTCTGTTGGGGGAGTGTCTGTCCACCAGGTGGAGGACGCGAGGCAGCAGGTAGAGTCCGGCGAATCGACTGAAATTGACTGGCCGTAGGTCATTACCGTTCGCTTAGGTACACATGGGGCCGACGGCTAGTATCCCTGTCGCAGATCGCTATCGTCGCTGAGATGGAAGCACCGCGAGCTGCCCTTCGCCGCCCGCTGCCGGGCGGCGAAGACTCGACTGGGGCCTCTTCAACACCGACGCAACCCTTGCGCCAGGCCGCCGACGCTGATTGCATCAGCAACGATCAGTGGAGCGCGGTCACCTTGACGTCAACGGGGGTGATGCGCGCCGAGTTCTGGCGCCCGAACACCGCGGCCTGGCGACTGACCACTGCCCCTGCATTTCGGATGCGGCATGCCCCGTTCCGTGGTGGGATCCGCGGCATAAGCGATGCACTGCGTGCTTTGTATCAAACAGTACTACGCCACGATGCCGCTGTGATTCTCCGACGTCGGGGAGTTCGGAGCACTGCGGCTGTTGGTACGGAAGGAACCGGGAACCTCACACAACGCCGGCCTGAGCCACGCCCAACCTGTCGTGGAGGGCGCTGGTCGTCACCGCCACTGATGTCTTTCTGGTGCGTGCCCGGCAGCGTGAACTGGGAGTGCTGGAAGCCTTCGAGTGGCTCGCAGAAGCAGCTTTGAGCTCCGTACCGTAGTCGAAGACGCCGACTTATCGGTAGTAGAGCGACCGTTGATGTCTCTAGGCCCGCATCGCATCGTGCCTCCGCAACCCTTGCCCAAACGGTGCCATGATCCGAGTGGCGGAGACCAATGACCCGGCCTTGCCGGAAACGCTCGCTCTCGAGCGTCCTGGCCTCCGCCGAGGCGGGAACCGCGGTGGGCTCGGCAGGCGCTGCGGAACTCTCGGCAGTGGCTGAGGAACTGACTGCGGACGACAGGGTCGAGGCGGCTCGGGCCGACCTCGGGGCGGCTGGGTACAGGACACTCGTCGCAGCTCGGCTGCATACCCGACGGCGGGGGCTGGCGTATCCATGGCCGTGCTGCCTGTCCCAACCGTCGCCGCACCACAGGCGTTCGACTACATCCACTCCGCAGTCGACAACCACAGCCGCCTCGCCTGCAGCGAAGTCCACCAGGGCGAGAAAGCCGCCACCTGCGCGGGCTTCCTGCAGCAAGCCGCAGTCTTCTTCGCCACCCGCGGCATCCCGCGCATCGAACGTGTCCTGACGGACAATGCTGGTCCTGCCGCGAGAGCTTCTCCTGGCGGCAGGCGCTTGCAAAGCTCGGCGCTGCCGACAAGCTCACCCGCATCTACCGGCCGCAGACCAATAATGGCAAGGTCGAACGCTTCAACCGCACCTTGCTCGATGGGTGGGCCTACCTCCTACGGCCCTACACCAGCAACGATGAACGAACCGCCGGACTGGACACCTCCCTGCGTAACTACAACCATCACCGGTGCGTGACACACCGCCACTCGGAGGCAAGCCGCCTATCAGCCGTGTGAACAACGCTACGGGTCGATACACCTAACTCCCGTCGGCCCAGGCCGATTCAAGGCGGCTTGCCAACCACCGAGGTGTTGCCTGAAGAGACAACCTCAGGCACGCGAGCGGAGCGGATCCGCCAGGCCCGCCCCGCGAGCCCCGGACCCGGCGTGCGCAGGCTCGACGGTAGAACCGATCAACCCCTTGCGGTCCGGGTGTGGGCGTCGCTGACCACCTACCCTGCGGCGGCGCCCGCACCGCTCTGCCCATCCTGCATATGGGACAGCCTGGAAGAGACGTGTTTCGGCGAAGCCGATCCTTCTCATGTGCGAGCGAGCCCCCAGGCGATCGGTGATCGCAGTGGCGAAGGCGGACCGGGGAGCTTCTTCGCCGGCTCCGCCAGCCCGCCCTCGCTGCTTCGGCCACCGGCCCCTGATCTCAGTCGGCCAGCAGCTGGCTCAGGAGCTCGTGGACGTGGGGCCCGCCTGCCAGGACGCCTTGGGCGAACGTGGTGACGATGCCGCCGGCCTCCTCGACGATCAGTCGGCCAGCGGCCCAGTCCCATCGGGACAGCTCGTCCTCGAAATACCCGTCGAGGCGCCCGGCGGCGATCCAGCACAGGTCGATTGCCGAGCTCCCAGGTGCCCGTATGTCCGCGACGTGTGGGGCGACCCGCGCGACCTGGGCTGCTTGCCGCCGCCTGTCCTCGGGTTGATAGCCGAACTCCGTGGCGAGCACGGCTTGGGGGAGCGGCACAGGATCCGCAACGCCGATGGGGGCGCCATCGCGCTGACTGCCACCGCCGCGTACGGCGGTGAACTGCTCCCCGCGCATCACATCGTGGACGACGCCGACCACCGCCCTCCACGTCCCGGCGGTGTATGCCTCGCAAGCGATGCTCACGGCGAAGTGCGGTATCTGGTGTACATAGTTGACCGTGCCATCGAGCGGGTCGATCACCCAGCGCAGGTCGTTGTGTGATGCGATGCTCTCGCCGTCCTCACTCAGCAGACCGTCGAGCGGCCGTGACGCTGTCAGGCGAGCCCGAATGGCGGCATCGCTCGCGACATCGGCGGCGGTCACCGGGTCCGTCGGAGAGGATTTGGTGCTGAGTGGTTCCGGGGCGGATGTCAGCGCGAGGATCGCCTCGCTTGCCTCGGTCGCCATGGCCCTGCCCACGAGGAGCAACTCCGCCAGGTCGGCCCGGACGCCGTCCGGCTCTGTCATAGCGTCTCCTTACCACGCGGTTCAGTGCGTCGGGCCCGAAAGACGGCGAAGCAGCAGCGATCGGCCTCGCCTGCTGCTTCGTCGTCTTTCGGGCCCCGGACAGGCTGCGGGGGAGCGGAAGCCCCCCGCAGCCCCGGCCGTCTCCTGGGCTCAGGGCCCCGTATCCGTGCCGGACGTGGTCTGATCACCCGCCACCCGGGTGCCGCAGGTGAAGGCTGCGGAGCAGGCGCCGGCGCCTGCCCGGGCCGTCGCGGTACTTCGACCGGCCGTGTGAGATGCGCGTGTTGTCCATCACGATGGCCTGCCCTTCGGCGAGGGTGAAGCGCAGGGAGTACGGGCTGCCTTCCTGCCGTGCCGAGCGAAGGAACTCCAGGCCACGCCCGGCCGCCACGGGGTCGTCGACCGCTGACGTCTCCCAGCGGTCGGTGGCGTCGACACAGTACCTGCAGACCAGCCGATCGCCGATGACCGCGAACGCCGGCCCCCTGTTGGCCTCGTCGGAGCCGTTGAACGTCGCCCGGCGCACCAGGACACCGGGGGAGGTCAGGGCCCGAGCTGCGGCTGGGTCGGTGTCGAGCAGCTCCGCGAAGGCGGCGTGAGCGTTGAAGACAAAGCTCTCGCCCCCCTCAGCGCCCTGTGAACAGCACAGCAGAACAGCTGACTTGATCACGCCGATGTCCTGCAGGGTTCCGTCGCAGTGCAGATCCTGGCCAACGGTCGTCTCGAAGTGGGGGTGGCGCGAATCCTCCTGGACCTCGGGAGCGGAGATGCTGGACACCCGGGGCGAGGCGTATCCAGCCTTGGTGTAGAGGGGCGGCACAAAGGGTTCGCCGAGCTCCAGCGCCTGGGCCAGGTGCTCCACCGTGTCCTCCCCGCACTCTTCCGGGGTGAACTGAACCAGCGCGAAGCCGTTTAGCCGGTAGCGGGCAACGGCCTCGGCTGCCTCAGCCTCGGAGACCTGTCGGGCGTCGGCCACGGCCACCGGCCGAGCCGGGGCTGTGGCGAAGGAGGTCGGAGTGGTACAGATGGCTGAACGCAGCTCATCGGGGGCTGTTGTCAGGGGCATATCACAGTTCCTGGGGTTCGAAGATTTGGTGAACGGCCGGAGGCGGGGTGACCTTTTGGTCTCCGAGTTGGAACGCTGATGCCACAAGTGATCGTGCTGCGTCCGCGTCTCCCAGGTCGTAGTGGAGTTCCGCGAGGATGTCGCCCTTGTCAACCCGGTCGCCCACCCGGTGGTTCATCCGGACACCAGCGCCGTAGTCCAGTGGCGCGTCGTGGGTCAGGCGTCCGGCCCCCAGCAGCAGCGTCGCGCTACCCACGGCACGCGGGTCGATACGGGTGATCCAGCCGGACTCCGGGGCCTTTACCACCAGCCGCTGCGAAGCGGTCGGGAAGCGCTCCGCCTCGAGATCGGCGGCGTCCGCGCCCTGCGCGACCGCCCACCGTACGAACATCTCGTACGCGGACCCGTCGTCGATGACCCGGTTGACCCTGGCCGCGGCCTGCTCCTCAGTGAGCAGGGGGTCGACGCTCTGCAGCATCAGGCGGCTGATCGTCGCGCAGAGATCCCACAGCCCGGGGGGTCGCTCCCCACGGAGAACGGCCAGCGCCTGCCGGATCTCCATGGCGTTGCCCACCGCAGACCCCAGCGGCTGACTCATGTCGCTGAGCACCGCCCGCCCGCTGAGACCGAAGGCACGGGCGAGGTCAAGCATCGTCTCGGTCAGTCGTACCGCGCGGTCCTGTTCCGGGATCAGCGCCCCGGCGCCCGTCTTGACGTCCAGGACGAGTCCGTCGGCACGGACGGCGACCTTCTTGCTGATAATGCTCGCGGCGATCAGCGGGATGCTCTCCACCGTGCCGGTGACATCGCGCAGCGCGTAGGTAGCTCCGTCCCCCGGAGTCAGATCGGAACTCTGGCCGGTGATGACCATACCGACCGAGCGGATCATGGGCACGATCTCGCCGGTGGGCAGGTAGCTCCTGAGACCCTTGATCGACTCCAGCTTGTCGAGCGTGCCTCCGGCAAAGCCGAGGGCCCGTCCTGTCATCTTCGCCACCGGCACGCCGCATGCGGCGACCACCGGCACCACAATCAGGGTGGTGGTGTCCCCGACACCGCCGGTGCTGTGCTTGTCGACGACCGCTCCGTCGACCTGGCTCAGATCCAAGTGCCCGCCGCCGAGGGCGTATGCACGGGTCAGTGCGGCCAGTTCCCCGGTGGACAGGCCTCTGCACGCCACCGTCGCCAGCCAGGCCGACATCTGGTAGTCGGGGATACGGGCGGCGACGAAGTCGGCGACGATGCCCGAGGTCTCCTCGTCGTCGAGGAGTGTGCCCGCGCGCTTGCGATTGATCGACTCGAGGATCCGGGCGGAGGCGGCCATGTCCTTGATTTCCCTCGGGGCCGACGCTGACATCATGCGGCCACCTCAAGCGCCTTCCCGATGGTCTCGGCGATCGACTGGACCACGGTCTCGTCACTCGTCAGAGGAGGTACAGCCATGACGACCCGGCCCTGGCGACGGAGCAGCAGTCCGTTCTCCTCGGCCGCGGCAACGAGGTGCACGGCTTCGGCCTCCTCGGCGAACTCAAGGGAGACGAACAGCCCCAGACCGCGTACGTCCGTGATGCCCCCGGTCCGAAGGAACGCCTCCAGCTTCCGGAGGAGAAGCCCGCCGAGCTGGTCGGACCGCTCGACCAGGTTCTCGCGGTCCAGCAGATCCAGGGTAGCGAGGGCGGCGGCAGCGGCGAGCGCATGGCCCGAAGTGGTCTGCCCGAAGCGCAGCCCACCGAGGTACTCGTCGTCGGCGAACGCCTTGTAGATCGTCTCCCTGACGCTGACGGCGGCGATCGGCGCGTAGCCGCTTGCCAGACCCTTGCTGGACACGACGATGTCGGGGACCACGTTTTCCCGCTGGAATGCGAACATACGACCGGTACGCCCGTATCCCGTGGACACTTCGTCGATGATCAGCAGCACTCCGTTGGTGTCGCACAGCTCCCTAAGCCCGGCGAGGAATCCGTCCGGCAGAACGACACCACCTCCCACGTTGAGCAGCGGCTCGATCACGACCGCGAGTGGCGGGCTGTCCGGATCCTCGGCGAACGCCCTGCGCATGCTGTCGAGCAGCGGTCGGAGTGTCTCGGGACGCCGCATGTCCCGTGCCGACGTGGGCAGGGGCACCCGGGTGACCGGAAGGGGCTCCTGGAAGGGGTGGGCCAGGTGCGGCAGTCCCGACAGGCTCCGGGCCAGCACAGTCGAGCCGTGGTAACCGGAGTCGAAGGTCACCAGCCGGGTCCGCGGGGTGCCCCGTATACGGGCGTACATGGCGGCGATGAGCACCGCCGCCTCGCACCCTTCGGTGCCGCTGTTGGTGAGCAGCGTGCGGGAGAGTTCCGGGGGCATGAGCGCGGCCACCCGCTGGGCGACCGCACCTGCCAGGACATGGGTGGCCACGGACAGGTCGTAGCCGTGGAACCGCGAGGCCTGCTCGCCGATTGCCTGGGCGATCTCCGGTAACGCGTAGCCGCAGGTCAGGTTGAGCGAAGAGGCGTCCAAGTACTCCCGGCCCTCGATGTCCGTGACATAGGGCCCGGTTCCCTGCACGAGCATTCTGCGGGTCATGGGCGCGGTCACCGGCGACCAGATGTGCCACAGATGGTCGCGGTCCCGCCGACGGGCCGCTTCAGGGTCGTCCGCGGGGTTCACAGTAGGTCCGTCCGCGGGATCTGTGGTGGCATCAGCGGATGCCTGCGCTGTCATGACCGACTCCCGTCGATAGCTGTGGGTACGCCCGTGCCGGTCTGACCGGCGGCTGACATGGCCGCTCTCAGCAGCTCGTGGGGCGGCTCCTCGGTGAGATAGAAGTGACCCCCGGGCACCGTCACCTGCGCGACCGATGCCGTGGTGAGACTCGTCCACGGACGGCGGTCGGTGTTCTCGTCCCGGTCTCCGGTGACGACCGTCACCGGGCACCGCAGAAGCGGCTGCGCGGGCATGCGGTAGCCGTGGTACAGACGGGCGTCGCCCATGACATACGGCAGGACCAGTTCCCGGAACAGGGCGTCGTCCATCATGTCGTGGCTGGTGCCGCCCATGGAGAGCAGCTCCTCGACCACCACCTGCTCCTCATCCGGCTCCTGTGCGGCCTCGGGCAGGGGCGCGTCGCGCGAGCCTGAAGCGAAGAGATGCGCGACCGGCACGCCGGATGCCTCAAGGGCACGCGCGGTCTCCAGTGCGATCGGCGCCCCCATGCTGTGCCCGAAGAGCGTCAGGGGCAGGTCCGCAAACTCTCCCAGTGCGCCGGCGATGTCGCGGGCGAGCATGGGCAGGTCCTCGGCCAACGGCTCACCGATCCGTTCGGCTCGGCCCGGATAGCACACTGCGAGGACCTCGGCCTCGGGGAGGCCGTCAGCCCACTCTCGGAAGAAAGACGCCGATCCGCCCGCGTGCGGAAAGCAGACGAGACGGTACGCGGCGCGGGGAACCCGGCTCCAGCGCCGAAACCACGGCTTCCCTGCTGTGTTCCCACCCTCCTGTCGCGGCGGACCTACGCTCACCCCTGCCCCCTCATCGCGGAGCCGGACAAGTGGTTGGCGACCTTCTCAACGACCGCCCGAACAGCTGTGAGGTACTGTTCGTCCTCCTCCTCGTAACCCGCCGGCGCGCAGGGAACGGAGATCTTGAACGTCCGTGCCGCGAGCCGGTCGGCAACGGGGAACCGGGCCCGGATGCAGGGCCGGTCGTAGGTGGTCACCGGTGAGATCGGGTTCTGGAATAGGTGCAGGGTGTGCAGCGGCGAGGTCGCCTTGGGAATGTCGAGATCGTCCAGGCCCTCCGCGTTGCACGCGGCCACCAGCCAGTCCCTGCCGCCCGGAATGACGTCCGGGTCGGCCTCAAAGAGAAGGGCGTAGTGCGCCGAGATCCGGTCGCCCGTCGACAGCGTCAGGGGAATGATCCCCTCGATCCGCGTGAACAGCTCCGCGATCTCCCCCGCGAAGCCCTGCTTGCCCTTGACCCAGGAGGCCAATTCAGCGACCTGGCCAACGGCAAAGGCGATTGCCAGCGGATGCGCACGGTACTTCAGACCGTGGCCGGTGACGGAGTACGGGTAGAGCTCCCCTTCCGGATCCATCTCTTTCATGGCCCGCTTGTTGAAGTGGCCCAGAAGCTGCGCCCGGTCGTAGACCTCGCGGCTGCTGGTGCACATCACACCGCCCTCACCAGCGGCGACCAGCTTCTGGGTCTGCATGCTCCAGGCAGCCGCGTCCCCGAAGGTGCCGACGGGGCGGCCGCCGTAGGTCGCGCCGTGCGCGTGGGAGCAGTCCTCGATCAGGGCGAGACCGTGGCGTTGGGTAAAAGCCACGATGGCGTCCATGTCGCAGGGCAGGCCCCACATATGTGTGATGACGATCGCCTTCGTGCGGTCGGTGATGAGCTGCGCCGCAGCCTCCACGTCGAACGAACCGTCGGGCTTGGAGTCGACCAGCACTGGCAGAGCGCCCAGTTGGAACAGAGACGCCGAGGTGGCGAAGAAGGTATAGCTCGGGCACAGGACCTCGTCCCGCGGCCCGAGACCGACTCCGTAGAACGCGGAGTGGAGGGCCGCGGTACCGGAATTGGTCACCAGGCTGAATGGGACGTCATGGGCCATCGACCATGCATCCTCGAACTCGGCGACAACTCCCGATCGGTCGTAAATCGAGAGTTGGCCGCTCTTCAGCTGGCGCAGGACGCGCTCAGACCACTCCGGTCGCTGCTTCGGCCAGGGGTACGCTATTGCCCGATCCAGAATGGGCTGCCCGCCGTCGATCGCCAGCTTCGACACAGAGATCACTTGTCCTCTCATTGAGCGTCTTGACAGAGCTCTTTTGGGAAATCGACTGGTAGAGCGATTCGATGGTGGTGGTGATCTGCACACCGTCGATCACTTCGCGGCGGGTGACCTCTCGGTTGGAGAGGTTGTCCAGTACGTCCACCAGCAGTACGGACGTCGAGTCAACGGCCCGGTCACCGTCGACCCGTTCCACCAAGGTGTTCGAGCGGTCGAACCGCTCGAAGGAATTCTTGGTCAGCCTGATGTGCCCGTCGGCGCCGTGGATGCGTATCAGCTCTTCCTTGCTGGCCTCGCAGAGGGACAGCCGGAGTGTTCCCGTGACACCGTTCTCGTACGAAAGGTTCGATAGCACCGTCTCCTCGATGTCGTACGCGGCCGACGGAATCAGCTTGGGAGCGGCGCTGGCGTAGACGAGCGACGGCATGCCGAAGAACCAGTGGAGCAGGTCGATGATGTGGTAGCCCATGTCGATAATGGCGCCGCCGCCGGAGGTCGCCGACTGGGCCCTCCAGCCGGCCTGGTAGGCGTCGGTGCTGAGCTGGTAGACGGCGTCGAAGTGCCTGACCTCGCCGATTTCCTGAAGCGCGGCTTTCGCGCGCACGTACAGCGGGTTGTAGCGCCGCTGTACGCAGATGCGCATGTGACCGTCGTGCTTCTCGACGGCGTCGGCGAGTTCGTACGCCTGCGGCAGGGACAGCGCGAACGGCTTCTCCTTGATGAAGGGGATCCCGCGCTGGAACAGATCCTTCGAGACATCGACGTGCGTGTGGTGCGGTGTCACCACGATGGCGATGTCGGGCTGAACCTCGTCCAGCAGAGCCTTGTGATCCCTGAAGAAGCGTGGACGGGAGGTGCTGCCGAGCTTTTTGAGCTCATAGGCGAGGCGATCCTCGGCCGCAGCATCCACATCGCAGGCGGCGATGATCTCTATCTGCGGGAACAGACCGACAAGTGCCGGAACATAGTCTTTGAGCGTCCTACCGCCGATACCAATCACTGCACATCGACGCGTTGTTGAGCCTTGCACGGAAACAACCCCTTTGGTTGGTAAGCGATGTCAGTCGTGCAACCAGGGTGAGTACGTGATTGGGACGTCAGTGCCCGTCCTTGCCGAGAATTGCTACCGTGTTGGCAACGCGCTCGGCCTCGCGAAGGACGGCGTCCTGGAGTCGGTCGCTCAGCTCCGCCACCGGAGGGAGGACGCGGCACTCGTCGACGTGGCCGTCCGGGTAGGGCAGGGCGAAGCCGGCCAGCGGCAGAACGGTCAGTTCGGCGTGAGTGTCGAACTGGGCGGCGACGTCGGGGGCGGGCCTCTGCGTCGAAGGATCGATGGCGGCCCCGAGGACCAGCAGGCTGCTGCCGGACGCCGTCCCGATCACGGCGCCCAGGGAGTAGTCAGGCCCGCGGACCGCCGCATCCAGCTCGCGACGGACCTCGGGCAGGGCCTCGGCCGTCTCCGTCCAGCCGAAGGCCAGGGCGAGTTCCAACTCCAGGCGAGGCCACTTGGCCAGGTAGTAGCGGTTGTTGATCTGCGCAGTGCGCCCGTTGTCCGAGACGCTGCGCAGGTGGGGCAGGTGGAGGCCGTACACATCCTCCCCAAGCATGATCGGCGTGCCGGTCAGGGAGATCCGCAGCGCCCACTCCTGGTCTTCGGGGCCCCAGCCCTGGAAGCCTTCGTCGAAGGTGAGGTCGTGCTGCCTGACCGTCGCGGTGGGTATGGCCACCAGGCCGCCTCGGGCGTAGACCCAGGGGAAACGTCTGAACGCGGTCGTGTGCTCCGCGGTCCAGCGTTCGTCTTCGACGACCCGATCCTGGGCCTCGAACCTTGCCAGGACCTCGCGGTAGTGGCTGAACGGAGCATGCTCGACATGCTCGACGTCCGTCTCCACTTCCTCGTCGTAGCCGATCATCTGCCCGGCCACGCACACGTTCTGCCCATGCACGTAATACCGCTCGTAGAGGTTCTCGAGGAACCGGGTGGGCAGCACCATGTCCGCGTCCATGATGAGCGTCACCTGGCCGCGGGCATGACGCATGGCCAGGTTCCTGGCCATGTTCAGGTTCCAGGGGGCGGCGGAGAGGACCGAGAGGATCGTGAGCCGGTCAGTGAACTCCCCGCATGTGGAGACGTACTCCGGGGAGTACTCCATCGCACCGATGAGGACCTCGAATCCGGACGGGTCCATCGTCTGCTCGGCAAGGGCGGACAGGACGAGGCGGATGCTCTCCAACCGCTGTTTGTAGGGGATCACGACGCTGAATTTCAGGTCATCCATGCCAACAGTGTCACCCAACGTTGCCTAGAGTGGCAATAGTTGTGCCTTGTGTGGCAGAAACGCGGTAGGCTCCGCGGAACGCGACAACGGGTCGGAGGGGACATGGCGGAAGCCGAGAACAGCATGTCCGATGAGGAGACGGCGGGAGTCGGGCAGGAGGAGGCTGTCCGCAACACATCGGTCCCACATCGGCTCCGGTGGGCGTCGATGGCCCCGTTCTTCCTGACGGGGTTCGTCTTCGCGAGTTACTTCGTGCGGATCCCATGGTGGAAGTCGGGGTTCGGGCTGTCCGAGGGCGAGTTGGGTGTCTTGCTGATGGTGCCTGTCCTCACGGGCCTGTTGGCGATGCAGGCGACAGGTGGCCTGGTCGGGCGGTTCGGCAGCGCATCCGTGGTGCGGGTGGCCTCACTCGCGCTCCCGCTCTCGCTCGTCGCGATGGTGCCGGCGACCTCGGCGGACTCCCTCGTGTGGTTCGGTGTCGCACTGGCCCTGTTCGGCGCAGCCGACGGCCTCATCGACGTCTCTATCAACGCGCACGGCATCGCGGTGGAGAAGGCCATCGGACGGCGCATCATGAACAGTTGCCATGCGGCATGGAGCATCGGCTCCGCCGTGGGCTCCATGCTCGGCGGCGTGGCGCTCAAGGTCGGTTTGTCGCTGATAGTGCACTATACGGCCGTGGGCGCGGCCATGATCCTGCTCGCACTGGCGGCCGGGAGCCAGCTGTTGCCCGCCCAGGCGGACCGCACGCGATCTGAGACAAAGGCGACCGACACGTCGGGCAACGGCTCGCCGGCCCGCTCGGGAGCTCTGGCAGGCTGGTCCGCGCGCCTGTTGCTGCTAGGCCTGACGGGTACGGTCGTCCTCGTCGCCAGCGGAGCTGTTGGCAACTGGAGCGGTATCTACCTCCACGACGACCTGGACGCCTCCATCGCCGTCGCCTCACTCGGTTACATCGGTTTCAGCGCCTGCGAGGCTGGCGGAAGACTGGTAGGCGACCGGCTGCACGAGCGGTACGGCGCGCGGACCCTTGTCTGCCTGAGCGGTGGCGTCGCCGTATTTGGCTTGGCGGTCGCAGTGCTGGCTCTCGGCCCATTAATCGCCGTCGCGGGCTTTGCGCTACTCGGCCTCGGGCTCTCCGTACTCGTGCCGATTATCTTCAGTTCGGTGGGGCATGGCGGCGAAGAACTGGGTGCGACCAGCGCGGCGGACGCCCTGGCGAAGGTCAACACCATGTCGTACACCGGCCTGTTGATCGGCCCAGTTCTCGTCGGCTGGTCCGCGGAGGGCATAGGCCTTAGGGCGACCCTGGGCGGAATGGTCGTTCTTCTCGCCGCGACCATGGCGACAGGGCTCAGGAAGGTGTGAGCCTCATGACACTCATGAACACCGAGCGACCAATCATCATCGTGGGGTTGGGGCCCGGCCAGGAGGAAGCCGCGTCCCGGCGGGCACTGGAAGTGGTGCGTGGCGGATTCCGCGTCTACGTTGCAGCCCCCGGACATCTAGCCACGTCCCTGGTGGGCGAACCCCGTGCGCTCCCCGAAGGGCTGAGCGGCGATCCTACTGCGATTGCCCGCTTCCTCGTCGATAAAGCCTGGGACGGGGAACTGCCGGTTGTACTCGCGGTACCGGGATCGCCGTTCGTCGCGGAGCCGATCGTGTCCAGGCTCCTGTCCCTATACAGCGATGACATCCGAGTGATTCCTGGGGTGTCTTTCCTCGACACGTTGTGGGGGAGCTTGGGCGTCGATCCTTTCCAAAACGGGGTCCGCCTGGTACCCGCCGACAGTGCACAGGTACAGACGCTCGGGAGCGGCCGCCCTGCAGTCATCACCGATCTCACCGCGGCCTCGGTGGCCAGGCTCGCCGCACTTGCCAAGGAGGGGCTGCCCGGCGAGGTCGTCGTGGCGCACCACGTCGGACAGCCGGACGAATCCCTGCTGCGGGTTCCCTTGACCGAGCTGGGTGAGGTCGGGGGATTGGATGAGTACACCTCGCTGTTTCTCCCGAGGGCCACAGTCGCCGGCTCCACGCTGGCCGAGGCTGTGAGCGCTCAGCACCGCGGCACGCGCATGGGTTATGGCATGGCGGACCTCGAGGCCGCCTTCGCCGATGTGGAGGCGGAGGTGCTGGAGGCGCGGGAAGAGCCGAGCGAGTCCGAGGTCGGGGACATCCTGTTCGCTGCGGTACAGGTAAGCAGACTCCTCCAGGTCGACCCCGACCGAGCACTCCGAGGAGCCGTCGGCCGATTTACCGGGCGCCTGGACTACATCAACGGACTCGGTGAGAACCTCGCAGCCTGCTCCCCCGAGCAGCTGCGCCGATTTTGGGCCGAGGCCAAGCGGCAAGGTGGCTGAGGGCCGCTCTACCTCATCTGCGGTGCGGCGCCCCGGCGCCGGGGAACCGTGGCTACCTGGGAGAGTTGGCCGCTGGCCAGATCGCCTGACCACCCGTCCGGCCAGGTGACGACCACCTGGGAGTCCGTCGCTCTGGATGACTGTTCTGACGAGAAACCTCTACGGTGGCCGGGCACGGCGGGATGGCTTTTCAACGATGAGTGTTGAGAGCTGGTGTCGCGCTGGGTGGCGCTGGTCAGGCTCCTGCGGGGTGAGGGTGATCTGGCGCCCCAGCCCGCGCTCAAATGCCTGGCGGAGAGCCTGGCGACGGACACACCGACCGGTCGTCCTGCCGATCGCGTGGCGCTCCACCTGTAGTACCGGAGCGGTCTGCTTCATCTTCAACCACCGGCGCAGCTAGGGCAGTCGCTGAGTAGATTCCGAGGGCGCGGTCATTGGGGGGCATCGTGCCTATTAGCGTTAAAAGATTGCCAAACCTTGGAGCGCTGGCCGCGTGGTGAGCGCTCCGCAGCAGGTCGACGTGCTTCGGACGAGGAAGCAGCGGACTCGGATCGCTGGAGTGACCGGCGGGATGGGGCGGGCCTTGTCCGCTCCATGACCGACAACCGGGGCGAGATCAACATCGCCCCGGTGAAGCTGCGGCGCCGTCTCATTGGTCAATTCCTCGACTTGGCCTCCAGAGCCCAGCGAGGGGCAGCCGTCGGAGTCGTGCCGGTTTTGTGGAGTCCGAATGCGCCTCATACTGAGCCAACGCAGAGGTGGGGGCTGTGACCGTCCCCACGCTTTGTGTATGCGCGGACTCAACGCACATGGAATACGAGGTCCTTGAGGGAGTCGACCGCCTCGCGGTCGTGCAGTAGAGCCTGTTCGTCGGTGCTGGCCAGCAGCACACGCAGCGGACTGGAGGTGAGGTCCGTGGTGGGCCGGATCCGCTTGCCGGGACCCGAGCGCAGCGCCACCGCGTACACGCTGGGCAGTGCGGCGATCTTGTTGACGACGGCCTCGTCCACACTCTCCACGATCCCGTCGAGCACCGTCGGCGCCTCGTAGACTGCAGCGGTTTGCAGCGGGCGGTAGGTCAGACCGCCGTGGGTACGGGCGAAGTCCTCCGGCTCTGTACAGGCATAGGCGACCAGGCGGGCTACGTTGGTGCCCAGGACCGCGTCGTAGAAGTCCGGGATCATCGCGCCGTTCATCCGCGCGCCGATCTCGACAAGGGTGGGGCCCTGCGGGGTCATGATGATCTCAGAGTGGGCGGCGCCGTGCCGGATGCCGAGCGCGTCGAGGACCGTGCGTACGTAGGCGAACAGGGCGGAGACGGGCTCACGCTCGGGGTCGAGCAGGACGGCCATGTCGTAGATCTGACGCCCGCCGCCAATGGCCTTGCGCCGCGACTCCCACACGTCGGCCAGGTAGTGGGTGCCCTTCGCGGACACTGTGTCGACGGAGAACTCCGGGCCCTGCAGGAAGGACTGAACTAGGACTTCGGTGTTGGGCTCGTCGAACACGGTGCGGGAGGCAAGGATACGGTCGACCGCGGCGGCCACCTCTTCGAGGGTGTGGCAGATGTACACGTTGTCGGCTGACGCGGACGCCAGCGGCTTGACCACGACTGGTGTGGTGCCCAGAGCGTGGGCCCAGTCAGCGGCCTCCTGGGCGGAACCGGTCTTCAGCTGCTCGGCGCACCTGATGCCTGCTGCGCGGAGCGTTTCGATCATCTCGTATTTGTCACGGCGCGCCCGGGACAGCGTCGTGCCGTTCCCGGCGAGGTATAGCCGCTCGCTGAGCGTGTCCGCGAGCCGGACGCCCGGCTCCTGGCCCGGTATCACGGCAATCGGATCGAGTGCGGCTAGGCGGTCCACGGTGGCTGCCACGGCGGTCTCGTCTGGGCACACCAGCCAGTGAGCATAATCTTCAGGCCGGGGCTGAACCATGGTCGCGTACGGCTCGGCCGAACCCAGAACGTGTACGGCCTGGTATCCGCGCTCGGCGAACGCTTCGATCAGAGCTGGCGCGTTGGAATAACCGTCCACGATCACAACGGTCTTCCTAGAAGAAGTTCTGGTCATTGTGTCCCTCACTTGGGATGTCTGGGGCGGGGGCGCTGCTTACCTCGCAAGGCGGGAGCGGTGGGCGAGGACGCGACGGAAGGCCTCGGCGATGTCGCGCATGTCCGATGCGTCGCCGAGGAGGGCGCTGTGGTGGAAGGTGAGGAAGGATTCGGCTGCCTGGCGCGCCACCGGCAGGTCGTAACCCCCGGGGCCGATCTGCTTGAGATGCTCGGGGCTGATGGCGAACCGGGGCCGTGATGATGGGTCATACAGCGGGCTTGCGTACAGCGGCTGGTACACCGGCCGTACGTGTAGCCCCAGTTCCGCGGTAACGGCCCGGGCGATGACATCCGACGGCACGGTGCGCAGCACGTCGTCGGGCAGCGCGGCCGCATACCCGAAGTAGGTACGCTCGGTGGTGTGTGGTGAAGTGCGCTGCGGGCTCAGGCCGAGCTCGCCGAGCAGTTCGTCAAGCAGCACCGCGTTGGCGCGACGTATCGCGTTCTGCCGGTCCAAGTCGGTGAGTTGAGCGCTGAGCAGCGCCGACTGAAACTCCGACAGGCATCGGTTGCTGCCCATCAGCTCACCGGTCTCCACCAACTCGGGCATGCCGACACCAGCGAAGTCGGCGCTGCGCACGCGGCCGTCCGCGTGCAGGTGCTCGATACGCCGGGCGAGGTTCGGGTTGTCGGTCACAGCGGCGCCGCCCTCGCCGCTGCTCAGCACCTTGGTGTGGTGCATGCTGAACGTGCCGACATCACCGAAAGTGCCCGCCTTCAGGCCCCGGTACCTCGCACCGTGGGCCTGCGCGCTGTCCTCGATCAGGGCGAGTCCGTGTCGGCCTGCGATCGCCTGCAGGGCATCCAGGTCGGCCAGCGCCGAGTACAGGTGGACGACCACGATCGCCTTGGTGGCCGACGTGATGGCCGCCTCGGCGGCTGCCTGGTTCAAGCACAGAGTGTGCGGGTCGACGTCCACAAAGATCGGCACGGCGTTCACGCCGAGCACCGTCGACGCTGACGCCGCCCAGGACAGGGCGGGCACGATCACCTCGTCACCCGCCCCCACTCCGCACGCCTCGAGGGCCGTCATCAGGGCTGCGGTGCCGCTTGCCGTGGGCACGCAGTGACTGGTGCCAAGGTAGGCGGCGAACTCGTCTGCGAAGCGTTGCTCGCGAGTCGGCTCGCCGGTGCAGGGGCTGGCGATTGACCAGCGCTCCGAGTGCAGTACGTCGAGCAGTGCCGCTCCGGCGCCCGCAGCGGGCTGTGGCCACGGCGGCCACGGCCGGGCACCGCGCACGGGGGCCGCACCGTGCATGGCAAGTCCGGTTCCCATGGGTCAGATCTCCTTGGAGAGTGGGCTATAGCAGGCCGCGGATGGTGCCGCCGTCCACGCCCCAGACCGAGCCGGTGACGAAGGACGCGACGTCCGAGGCCAGGAACGCTATGACGTAGGCCACTTCGTCGGGCGTGCCCATCCGGCCGAGTGGAAGCTGACGTTTGGTCATCTCGTACTCGACCGCTTCCTTGGCGCCCCGGCCGTGCACTTGGCCGAGCGTGTCGGCGAAGCCGCCGGGCCGGGTCCACAGCGGCGTCCACACCGGCCCGGGCGCGACGGCGTTGACCCGCACCACAGGGCCTTCGGATAAGGCGAGGCTCTTGGTGAGGCTGAGCAGCCCCGCCTTGGAGACTTGGTAGTCGGCTGGTCCGGCCTCCGGTTGTCGGGCCAGGTCGGAGGCGTTGGTGACGATGGCGCCGCGGCCGCGCTCACGCATCCCCGGCAGCACGAGCCGGATGGCGCGTACCGCGCTGAGGAAGTTGATCTCAAACGTGTGCAGCCAGTCGTCGTCGGTCAGCTCGGCGAAGCCGCGGGCCTGGCACTGTCCCACGTTGTTGACGAGGATGTCGGCGCCGCCGAGGGCGTCGAGGGCGCTGGTAACTGACACTGTCACACCGGTCGCGTCACCCAGGTCGCCGACCACCCCGGTGACCTCGGCGCTCTTGCTCAGTTCCTCGACCACCACGGACAACTGCTGCTCGTCGCAGTCGAGCAGGGCGAGCCGGGCGCCCTCGGCCGCGAGGACCCGTGCGGTCTCGGCGCCGATACCATTCGCGGCGCCGGTGACGATGGCGGTCCTTCCATCGAGTCCGAGTTTCATGCGACGCCTACTTCCGTGCTGATGACCCGCAGCGGGCCGTTCCCCGTGTTGACCAGGCGATACGCGTACTTCGGTGGCGCCGCCACCGACAGGCCAGGACTGCCGGCGTACTCGTCGTCACCGATGGCGATGACCACGGCGCCCTCCAGGACATGCAGCACGATGCTGCAGTCGGGGGGCACCTGCTCGTCGACGCGGTCGCCCTGCGCCACGTCCAGCAGACGGAACTGCCGCCAGTCACCGGTGAAGTGTGGAGTGAGGTCGACGTGCGCGACCCGGGTGCTAGTGCCGGGCGGGAGGAGGTCGGGCACGTGCAGTCGCGAGGGCTTGGCGGTCGGCCCCTGACCGGGGAACACCTCGCTCACGAAGAAGTGCATGTCTTCGTCGCTGCGATTGGCGATCGAATGGGCGGAACCGATCGGGGTGGTGACGAGGTCGCCGGCTCGGACCTCGATTTCTTGGCCGTCCATGGTGACGACGGCCCGCCCGGAGACGATGTAGTAGATCTCCTCGGTCCGCAGATGGATGTGCTCACCGACCGAGCTACCTGGTTCGATGACCACGTACTCGACGCAGTTCCACTCGCCTTCTAGGTGCATGCCGTTCATCAGCATCTTCCAGCGGCACACCCCCTCGCCGCCCACCTGCCGGTGGGTGACAGCCGGGCCGGAGGTGTCGTTGGCGATGGGCCCGAAGGGGCGGCGTTCACCGCGGACGACGGTGGCCATCACACACGCGCCAGAACGTAGCGGTCGCTGAGCACGGACTCGATGCCGAGCCGCACCGTGTCCTCGTCGACCTGGGTGATCAGTTTGCCGTCGGGGCGGTGGACGCGACCGAGTTCCTCGAGGAGGATGAAGTCGACAGCGCCAGTACGTCCGGGAACGTAGCCCCGCTTGTTGTCCAGGCGGATGACCTCGAGCACGGAGTCCGCGTCGATGCCTTCGGGGAGCTGCACCGGGGCGCCGTTGAGTTCCAGCAGACGGCGGTGGGCCTGCTCGTCGGAGCGGTCGAGTAGCCCGAGCTCCCGGGACATGCGGGCGGCCGCGAGCATCCCGATGCCGATGGCGAAGCCGTGCCGCAGCCGTCCCCCGGTCAGCAACTCCGCTGCGTGGCCGGTGGTGTGGCCGTACTCCAACACGAGAGCCTCGTGCTTCTCAGTGTGGTCGTCGCGCATCACGGAGGTCTTGGCATCGACGCACAGGTCGATGAAGCGGGTGATGTCCTCGGGGGAGTAGCAAGCATCGGTGCGCAGCATCCCGGCGACCTCGTCGTAGCGCTCGGGCACGATGCCGAGCACGTTTTTGATCATCTCGCAGAGCGCGGAGCGGGTCTCGTCGGCAGGCAGTGACTCCAGGAAGTCCAGGTTGTTCCAGACCAGGGCCGGCGTGTGGAAGGTGCCCAAGTGGTTCTTACCGCAACGTGAGTTGACGGCCTGCTTGAGCGAGAGCACCGAGTCCGACATACCGAGCAGGGTGGTTGGCAGGTGCACGAGCCGTACGCCGCGAAACAGCAGCGCAGCGAGCAGCCCCGCAATGTTTCCGATAACGCCGCCGCCGAGCGCGACCACTACGGACCTGCGCGTGATACCGCTCTCGAGGGCCCGCTCGGCGAGCTGGTCGAGGACGCCTAAGGTCTTCTCGGTCTCGTCGGCCTGTGCCTTGACTACTTGGGTCGGGGCGACGGCGCCGAGGGCCACTTTGGTCGCGGCCACCAGGCTGTCGGGCAAGCCGGCGTCGGTGACAACGACGAAGCGGTCAGCGTCGAGAGCGTCGAGGCGTGTGCGTAGGTCATTCCACGCGGTGCGGCCGTGTCGGACGTGAAAGTCGTAGCTGACGTCGCCGAAGCGGACTCGTCGGTCGAGTCCGGAGCGCAGTCCGGCAGGAAGGGGCATGTCAACTCCGTTAGCACATATGGGATTAGGGGCCCGGCAGTGCGGTGCCGGGTGCAACGAGAAGAACTTTGCCAGATGTGACCAAGAGTTGACAATATTTGGCAATGGATCCATTAGAGGATGTCTCGCCATTCCCAAACCGCCATGAACCGCAGGTGAAGTCGCTGCCCTAGGCGTTGCCTGGCCCCTCGCGAGTCTCCCGCTGGTCACCGCCCTGGTCGTCCGGTTCGGACAGCGCGGCTCGCTCGGCATGTCGATGACTTCTACGACGGGTTCACCGCAGACAAGCCCGAGGTCAACTAACCTAGGTATTTCACCACCGGAATCCACGCTGCCAAGGAGGTCCGCCTGCTTGGCCTCGCCGACACCGCGCCGCGAGCAACGCCTGCCTCTCCGCAGATGGCAGGGCAGACACCGCCTCCCCGGCC
Organism: Streptomyces cucumeris; assembly: GCF_024295805.1. Lineage (GTDB taxonomy): Bacteria > Actinomycetota > Actinomycetes > Streptomycetales > Streptomycetaceae > Streptomyces > Streptomyces cucumeris. The sequence continues at coordinate 57,866 of NZ_JANCLX010000028.1, read as the reverse complement.
GCGCCTTGTCAGACTCGTCGGCGGTGCCGCCACCGACCATCCCTTGAGCTTGCTGAGCATCCGCACTGCAGGCTGTACTGATCCTTATGCGATTCGGCGTCTACTTCCTCGAAGCCGACGTCCAGACCCTCATTGCCCTGCGCGCCTTCTGCGTCGGCATGTATGTCCTCAGCGACGTCAGCAGGGCTCGATGGCGGGTGGCCGGGGCGACGCGCCGGATCCCCCGGTGTCCCTTGAGGTCGGTGGCGATGAACCCGAGCACAAGGGAGACGGTCCGGACCTCGGCCAGGACGATTTCGCTGACCAGCATGGTGAGCAGTGCCCGCCTGTGGGGGCTGTCGCAGCACCATGCGCAGGCAGGCCCTGAACTTGCCCGTTGTGAAGTGGTGTTCAGTGAGCAAGGCTGATGCGGAGATGTGTACCTGCCTGTCGATGGTGGACCGGTGAGGGATGCAGGCTGCAGTATTGGCCGCGAACGTCGTATTAGAACTGTTCCCGGGCAGGTGAGGAGCAACGGCTTCTCGGATAGCGCCGCGTGCTGGAGCTGCGCGAGGCAGGCCGTGCTGCGGGTGCCGTGCACACAGGTGCCGACGAGGCTGGTGTCTTTATGGTGACCGATAAGTCCTGTCATCGAGGAGAGCGCATTGAGGCAGCGGTAGTCAACGCTGTGCTACGGGAGATCCCTGGCGCGCGGTGAGCCGCTCCCCGAGCTCACTGCGCGCATACAGCACCGTCCGCCCGGCCCGCGCCCGCGCGACCAGGCCACACGCTGCCAGCACCGACAGATGCTGCGACACGGCGCTGGGCGTGACCCCGAGCGCTCGAGCAAGTGACGCTGTCGTGTCAGGGGTGTCGAGAGCTGCGAGAAGGGTCGCTTTCGGCCGCCCGATCAGCGTGGCGAGCGAGTCCGCGGGCGGTGCTGCCACCGACTCCCACAGCGTGGCCACCCCTCGCGCCGGATAGTCCACGCGCGGCACCTCTCCGATGGGCGCTGTCGCCTTGCGCCCGAACAGCGTCGGGCACAGGGTCAGCCCGCCCCCGGCCGGTACCCGGCTATGGGTTCCCATCGGATGCAGCCGCAGAACCCCCGAATTCCACTGCACGTTGGGGTGCAAGTTGGCGAAGAGGGCGGCCGCGCCACCGTCGGCGAGCAACTGCGCCCGGTAGAGAATGTCGGCCTCCAGCACGGCCCGCATTCTGCGCCAGTGCGGTTCCAATGCAACATGCCAGTAAGCCTCCAGTGCGTGGGCGATCCGGTCCCGCAGGCTGGCCGGATCACCGCACAGCACGGACGGCTTGCACTGGTTGAGGTATGCCGTTTCGATGTCCCGGCATACGACGGCCGGATCCGTGGACCTGACGACCGCCAGCTCTTCGGCCATCTCCGGCACCCGCGACTGGGGGCGGGGTGTGATGAAGTCCGGCAGCCACCGTCGCTCGCTAACCAGTGCGAGCAGCAACTCGCCATCCAGTGCGGGCAGGCGATTCCGCACAAGGCGCATCCACCGCATGTGGAGCGGAAAGTCGCCGGGGTCGCGCAGTGCCCACAGACTGTGACACGTCTCCTGTAATGGCGAGATGGCGAACCGGACGCGTGCCAGGTCGTCCACGCCGAGCTCGATCTCGATCACGCCGCCCCCCAGGTGCCGCACCCCATGGATTTAGGCCCAGTCTAAATCTCTATCACACGCCCAGGCTCGACGGCTTGAGTGAACGCCATGAAATTCCCTTCACGCGGGCCATTGCGGGTTTACGCGACCCTGACCTTCTTTGATTCCCTGGTGCCCGGCATCATGCTCGCGGGTGGTGTCCTCTTCTTCACCAAGGTCGCCCACCTGGGTGCCGTGCAGGTCGGCAGCGGCCTGTCCCTCGCCGCGCTGGTCGGACTGGCCGTTGCCGTCCCTGCCGGTCGGCTCGGAGACCGACTCGGACACCGCCGCCTGCTCATCGGCATCAGCGTCCTGCGCGGCCTCATCCTCGCCGGGTATCAACTCGTGGACTCCTACCCGGTGTTCCTGGCCGTCGCCTGCCTCGCGGGCCTCGCCGAGAGTGCCGTCGCGCCCGTGCGCCAGGCCTACCTCGGCACCATCACCACGCCGGACAACCGGGTCGAGACACTCGCCTTCAACCGCGTTGTACGCAACATCGGCGCCACTCTCAGTACCCCTGCCCTCGGCGTCGCCCTCGCCCTGGACAGTCCCGCGGCGTTCCGCTCCCTGATCGGCGTGGGGGCGGTCAGCGTCCTGATCGTCGCACTCATCGCCATCCGCCTGCCCGACACCGCCACCCCCGCCGAGCCGATTCCCGACGCGCCCGGTCCGAGGAAAAGTAAGCAGATCGGAGTCCTCCGTGACCGCCCCTACCTTGCGCTCTCCCTCCTCAACGGCGTGCTCGTCATGCACATGGAACTCCTCGAAATAGGCATGCCGCTCTGGGCCATGAATCACACTCAGGCTCCCGCATGGACCACGTCCGCACTCCTATTCACCAACGTCCTGATGGCCATCGGCCTCCAGATGCGTGTCGGCCGCACCGTCGCCGACGTGGACTCGGCGGCTCGCGCCATGCGCCGCGGCGGCTACTGCCTCGTGTCCGCCTCTGCCGTCTTCGCCCTCACCGGAACCCTCAACCCTCTGCTGTGCGCGACCGCTCTCTTCGGTGCCGTCGTCCTGCTCACCCTTACCGAACTCCTCCAGTCGGCCGGATCATGGGGCCTGTCCTACGATCTGGCCGACGCCGCACGCCTCGGTGAGTACCAGGGGGCCTGGAGCGTGGGAACCCAACTCATTCGCTCCTGCGGTCCGTTCCTGGTGACGATGGTCCTCTCGACCCTAGAAGCTACCGGCTGGCTGGTGATCGGCCTGATCTACGCCGTGGCAGCGGCCTGCGCCGCGCCCCTGTCCCGCCGGGCGGAAGCCACCCGCCACCTGACCGCACCGCAAGCCGCCACATCCCAGCCGATGCCTACGGAACAGACGGCCCCGCAGAATGCCTGACCACGTCGGCCAAGGGTGCTGGCGCGGCACGGGGCCGGACAGGCAGACCCGGACCGCATCCACCGGATGCTGAATTGGATCGAATGGGACGCCGATGAGGTGCTCGACGACGTAAGCCCGTACGTGGTCGACACCCTCGGCGACCCGGATGCGGTCCTCGTCGTCCACCACACCGGTTTCCTGAAGACGGGAGTGCGCTCGGCCGGAGTGAAAAGGCAGTACTCCGGCACCACCGGGTCGCACGGAGAACTGCCAGGTCGGCGTCTTCCTCGCCTATGCCACCGCATGGCGGACCTTGATCGACCGCCGCGTATGTGCCCACGTCCTGGACGGAACCGGGAACGGTGCCGGAGGGCGGGCATCGACGACACCGTCGGCTTCGAGGCCAAGGTCCCCATCGCCAAGGCGGTGATCCGCCAGGCGATGGCTGACAGGATCCCGTTCCGGTGGCTGACCGCGGATGCCGCCTACGGCTTCAGCAAGGGCTGGCGCTCGGAACTGGAGCGGGCCGATATCTTCCATGTCATGGCCACCGTCCGCCATGACACCTTCGTCACGCGCTGGGAGATCGACCACCCTCGGACCTCTGGCGCTGGTCGACCTCTCGCCCAGCCAAGACTCCAGGCTCCCACGGCTCAATCTCACGAGGGCGATCAAGCGATCGTCAACCCGTTCTCGCAAGCTACTCCAGCGGGCTCCAGTAACTATCGCGCTGTACAGCCTGAAGAGAAGAGGCGACAGCCATGCGGATGCCCATCCGATCCACCGTCCTTGCGATTGCCGCGACCATCGCGTCTCTGGGCGCTACCGTCGCGCCTGCGTCAGCAGTACCCGAAGAGACGGTGACCACCACGCTCCGGGACGCGATCAGCGCACTGCCGGTGGCGGATGAGGACCGCACGGGATACCAGCGGAGCATGTTCAGGCATTGGGTCGACGAGGACACGAACGGCTGCAGCACCCGCCAGGAGGTGCTGCTCGCCGAGGCGATCGAACCGCCCACGGTGAGCGGGCGCTGTGTGATCAGTGGCGGTCTATGGCACTCGTACTACGACAACATGGACGTGGACAACGCCCGCGGGCTGGATATCGATCATGTGGTCCCGCTGGCCGAAGCGTGGGACAGCGGAGCATCCACCTGGTCGCCACAGGAGCGCCAGTCCTATGCCAACGACCTCGGCGACGCCAGGGCTTTGGCCGCGGTGACTGCCCGAGAGAATCGCTCGAAAGCTGACCAAGACCCCAACACGTGGCTTCCCACCGATGAAGGAGCCCACTGCCGGTACCTCGAGGAGTGGACCGTCGTGAAGTCACGCTGGAACCTGACCGTCGATCCGGCCGAAACGGCTGCCCTGGCAGGTCTCGCCAACGGCTGCCAGGACACCCGCATCACCTACACCCGGGCCCGCTAGGGGCGTGCAGATCATTAACCCGTGGCTTTCCGCTCGGTGGTTCGTTGGTCTGGCATGGGCGGGTTGGATGAGCAACGAGTGACACTGGCGGCAAAGTTCGCGGCGATCCTGCCGCATCTGGACGAGCGGCAGCGTCGCCTGCTGATAGGGGCGGAAGCCCGGTCGCTCGGTCGCGGTGGGATCAGGGCGGTTGCTCGTGCCGCTGGTGTCCGTGAGGGCACTGTGTCGCTCGGTGTGCGAGAACTTGATTCCGGTGAGGCCCCGTTGGGACGTGTCCGCCGGGCTGGTGGCGGCCGCAAGCGCCTGGTCGACCGCGAGCCGGCCCTGCGGGATGCACTTTTGGCTCTCGTCGAGCCTGATGTGCGCGGGGATCCCATGTCGCCGCTGCGCTGGACGTGTAAGTCCACCCGCAAACTCGCGGACGAGCTGACCCGTCAGGGATACCGGATCGGCCCGGACACGGTGGGCGACCTGCTGCGCGAGGAGGGCTTCAGCCTGCAGGGCAACGCCAAGATCCTGGAGGGCAAGCAGCATCCCGACCGTGATGCCCAGTTCCGCTATCTCAACGACCAGGCCCGCCATCATCAAGACGCCGGGCAACCGGTGATCAGCGTGGATACCAAGAAGAAGGAGCTGGTCGGCCCCTTCAAGAACCACGGCCGGGAGTGGGAGCCGAAGGGGCAGCCGGTGGCGGTGGACACCCACGACTTTCCCGACCGTGAGCTGGGCAAGGCGGTGCCTTATGGCATCTACGACATCGCTGCGGACACCGGCTGGGTCAACGTGGGCACCGACCACGACACCGCCGCGTTCGCCGTCGAGTCCATCCGCCGCTGGTGGAACGGTGCCGGACACAGCACCTATCCGGCAGCCGACCGACTGTTGATCACCGCCGACGTCGGCGGGTCCAACGGCTATCGCACCCGCACCTGGAAGACCGAGCTGGCCCAGTTGGCCACCGAGACCGGGCTAGGGCGTGTATCGAAAGTGGATCTTGAGGTGAGATGATCTTGCCTCGTGGCACGTGGAGATCTGACAGATGCGCAGTGGGCCCGCCTGGAGCCGTTGCTGCCCCGGGGCAAGATGCCGGGGCGCCCGCCGATATGGACCAGACGGCAGCTGATCGACGGCATACGGTTCCGCACCCGTACCGGCGTCCCCTGGCGGGACGTGCCGGAGCGGTACGGGCCCTGGGCACGGACGTATGACTTGTTCCGCCGCTGGCAGCGGGATGGCACCTGGCAGCGGATCTTCGCCGAATTGCAGGCCCAGGCCGACGCCGAGCGCCTGATCACCTGGGACCTCAACATCGACTCCACCGTCTGCCGGGCCCACCAGCACGCCGCCGGTGCGCGGAAAAAGGGGACCTGCAAAAGGAGCCGCCCGGCGGCGTCGCCATCGAGCCCGACGACCACGGACTCGGCCGCTCGCGCGGCGGCCTGACCACCAAGCTGCACCTGGCGGTCGAGCAGGGCCAGCGGCCGATGTCCCACGTGATCACGGCCGGACAGCGAGGCGACTCCCCGCAGTTCGAGCCTGTCCTGAAAAAGGTCCGCGTCGCCCGCCCGGGTTCGGGCCGTCCGCGGACCCGGCCCGACCGGGTCCGCGCCGACAAGGCGTACGCGTCTCGCAAGAACCGTGCCTATCTGCGCCGACGTGGCATCCGCTGCACCATCCCGGACAAGGCCGACCAGGCCCGCAACCGTAAGAAGCTCGGCTCACGCGGTGGCCGGCCACCCAAGTTCGAGGCTGAGGACTACAAGGCACGACACGCGGTCGAGTGCGGCATCAACCGTCTCAAAAGGCACAGAGCTGTGGCCACGAGATACGACAAGCTCGCGGTCCGCTACGAGATGACTGTCCTCATCGCGGCCATCAACGAGTGGCTGTGACCAGGCGGCTCAAGACCGGAAGCACCCTCCGCAGGTCGTCGTCGTCCACCGTGACGGTCGCCGCCTGGCGCGCTCCAGCCGAGGCATTGAACGCCACACTCAACCCGACGGATGCGAACAGCGGCAGATCGGAGCGGCTGTCCCCAACGGCCCCGCACGAGCAGGGAGCCAGCCCCAGCTCTCGCGCCTGCGCGAGCGCGAAATCCCGCTTGTCGTACTCGTCGAAGTGACGGGCGACCCGGCCCGTGAAGCGGCCGTCGGCAGTCTCCAGCCTAGGTCCGCTGAACCCATGGAAGCCGAAGCGGCAAGCCAGATAGCTGCCGACTGGCGACCATGCGAGGGTCGCCAGCACGGGCACCAAGCCGTTCTGCCAACACCAGGTCACGGTCTCCGTGATGCCCGAGACCAAGGGAAGCCCGTCGAGCCAGCCAGAAACCTGGTCCTCGCGAACCCCAGCCCAGCCCGCGGCATCCAGCTCGGAGACCTGTCGATTGTCCAGGGCACCGGAGGCGTATGCGTCTTCGGCCTTGGCCAACTCGTCCCGATGGCCAAGGAAGCCGGCCAGAAAGACCGACGAACTCGTGCGGGGGACGAGGGTGCCATCGACATCGAAGAACACGGCGCCCACATGATCGGATGAGAACACGGCCCAAGGATGCCACTACCTTGCGAAACGCCAGATCGGGGTGCGTCCGCAGGTACTTTCGATACACGCCCTAGCGATCACCGTCTGCCACTTTCCGCCCGGCACAGCGAAGTGGCCCGTCGCGGTCGCGAGCGCCTGGTGGCCGCCGGCACAGGTGCCAAAGCCAAGCTCACGCCGGCAGACCGGATCCTGGCCACCGTCCTCCACCTGCGCAAACTGGCCACCATGGACCTCTTGGGCCAGCTCTTCGGAGTCACTGCCATGACCATCAGCCGAGCGAGCCAGGAAGTCCGGCCTCTCCTGGAAGCACACGGTCACCACGTCAACGCTTCCACCGCTCGTTTCCGCACACCTGCCGACATCGCGGCCTTCCTCAGTCCAGACCTCACCCAAACCAAGATCAAAGAGACGGGTTAATGATCTGCACGCCCTAACAACGCCTAACACAATGAGCCGAGGGGGATGACCACAGTGCTGTGCATGGACGTGCGAGTCCTCCTGGAGGGCAGCTCGCCATCTCGCACATCCCGCTCGGCGGGGGTCTCGGCGACGCGCTCCAGCTGACCGTGTTGGCGCCTTCTCACTCCTCGACCGGGAAGTAGTCGCCCTTGCGGAGGTTGCAGATCCAGTGCGCAGGCCGCACGTTGTCTACTGTGTGGGTGCCAGCGGCGGTCAACGGGACCCGGTGGTCGGGCGTCGCGCACCACATGTCGGGCCAGTCCCGGTCGCGGTCGACAGGGGTACGGCAGATCTGGCAGATCCATCCGTCACGTATGTAGATGGCTAGAGCCTGTCGTCAATGTGATCTTGGTTGGTGGATCATGGTTGGGTGATACGTCGCCATGAACTGTCTGATGCCGAGTGGGACTTCGTGCGGCTGTTGCTGCCTCGGACCTCGATGGGGCGGCCCCGGCTGGACGACCGGACGATGCTCAACGGGATCGTGTGGAAGTCCTGGGCCGGGGTGGCCTGGCGGGATGTTCCCGAGCGGTACGGCTCCTGGGCGAGCCTGCCACCCGTTTCCGTCGCTGGGCTGCGGACGGCACCCTCGACCGGATGCTGCAGGCCGCGCAGGCCAAAGCGGACGCGGCGGGGGACATCGAGTGGCTGGTGTCGGTCGACTCCAGCATTGTCCGTGTCCACCAGCATGCGGTCGGTGCCCGAAAAGGGGGCACCGCAGCCCGGCGCTCGGGCGCTCCAGGGGCGGGCTGACCAGCAAAATCCATCTGGCCTGTGATGGCCTGGGGCGACCGCTCGCCCTGGTGCTCACGGGCGGCAACACCAACGACTGCACCCAGTTCACCGCCGTGATGGAGGCGATACGGGTACCCCGCCTCGGGTCGGGACGGCCGCGGGTGCGGCCCGCCCACGTCATAGGCGACAAGGGCTACAGCGCGAAGGCTATCCGCACCTGGCTGCGGCGCCGCAACATCCCCCACACCATCCCGGAGCGGGCTGACCAGGTCCGCAACCGTGCCCGGCGCGGCAGCCAGGGCGGCGCCCGCCAGCCTTCGACAAGCAGGTCTACAAGCGTCGCAACGTCGCGGAACGGTGCTTCAACCGCTTGAAGCAGTGGCGAGGCATCGCGACCCGGTACGACAAGACGGCCGAGTCCTACCAAGCAGCCGTCACCCTCGCATCGCTCCTGATGTGGGCGTGACACTTTGACGACAACTCCTAGGCTGGCGGTGTTGGAAGTGCGGATTAGGTGGGCGGCGGCGTACGGGCCGAGTGGTGCGTCGTTGGTGGCCAGGCTGGTGGTCGGGGCGGGGGCGGGCAGCGGCTGGCTCCGGTCCCTTCCCGCTGCTGGAGATGCTCGTGCCCTGCATCGCCGAAACCGCACGGCACTGGGCCAAGCGCCTGGGAGAACCGGTCAGTCCGGTCTGCTGATGCCGCGGATCGGCTGTGGATCGTGGACGGCACGCTGATCCCGGTCCGCGACCGGCAGGTCGGCGCTTCCAGCCGCAACTACCGATTTTCGGCGAACGTGCAGGTCATCACCGATGCCGACACCCGCCTGGTGGTCGCCACCTCCCGCCCCGCCCCGGGTAACCGGGCCGACGCCCACATCTGGAGGGACTCGGGCCTCGCCCGGACGTGCGAGGGCGTCACCGTGCTGGGCGACGGCGCCTACATCAACACCGGCCCGGTCGTGCCGCACCGCAAACAGCCCGGACGGCCCCTGCTGGCCGGAGAGGAAGCGGACAACGCGGAACACCGCAAAGTCCGCGCCCGCGTCGAGCACACCTTCGCACGGATGAAGAACTACAAGATCCTCCGCGACTGCCGGCAACGCGGCAACGGCCTCCACCACGCCGTCCAGGCCACCGCCCACATGCACAACCTCGCCCTCGCCACGTGATCAACAAGAGATGGCCCGGCAGCTCGACCTGTCCACTCACATCCTGCAACACGCTTTAGCTGCAGCGCTCCAGCACATCGCCAACGGCACCCCCTACAGCGAGTACGCCTGGCCTGAGTAGACCGCATTCGCTCGCTCTCCTGGCCGGCCAGGAGGAAGGGTCTCAGGCATGTGCCCATCCTGCCGATACCTCTACCACCGGCGAAGGGGAATCCGTAAGAGTCCGGGCTGAGTTTGACGAGGGTGGAGAGGCGTCCAGTTCAGCACCTGTTCCCAAAGATCGCCGGAAGTGGACGGAGGTGGATGGCGGCAGGCAGTTCAGCCATCTCCGGCGATAGCCCGGCCATTTCGCAGGTCGCGGATTGTGTCGCAGGAGCCAGCTGGCGAGGGTGGGCAGGCAACCGTGCGCTTCCAGATGGGGGTCCGATGGCGTTCACGGAGTTCGACACGGCGGAGCTTCCCAGGGAGCAGCGCTTCGACTGGTGGTGCGAGGTGGTCGGTCGGGGTGTGGCACCCACCCGGATCACCAGTGATGAGGCTTCGGACTTTGCCGGGAGCTTCGGCTCCCTGGGCATGGGACGGCTTCAGCTGACGACGATGGCCTTCCCCGGGTTGCGGTCGAAACGTACTGCGGAGCTCGTCCGCCGCGGGGACCCGGAGACCTACGAGCTCACTCTGGTGCTGAGCGGGGCCATGGAGGTGTCCCAGCTTCACAACGAAGCCCGACTGTCCGCTGGTGACTTTGCCTTCTGGACGTCTTCACGGCCCTATCGCGGTCGGGCTGTGAGTGAACCGGGGGCCGGTGGGCCACGGGCGATTATCCTGCATCTGCCTCGGGCCCTGGTTCCCGTGCCCGAGGCCAGGATGAACCAACTGCTGGCCTGTGCCGTGCCGGGGGGAACCGGGATGGGCCGGATCCTGGCCGACCATCTGACCTCGGTGGCCCGGGAGGCGCCCGGATTGGATGCCCTGGACGGCGAGCGGCTGGGAATGGTGACCCTGGACCTGGCCGTGGGAATGCTCGCTGCCAGGACCGGCACACAGGACCGGCTCCCTCCGGAGTCGCGGCACCAGATACTGCTCGCTCGCATCGACCTCTTCGTCCAGGACCACTTGACCGACCCCCAGCTCTGCCCCGCCGCCATCGCGGCCCGCCACCACATCTCCGTCCGGCTTCTGCACCAGCTCTTCCGCAGCCGGGGCGAGACAGTGTCCGCGGCGATTCGCCGGCGCCGTCTGGAGCGCTGCTACGCGGACCTCGCCGACCCCACCCTGCTGGCTGTCCCCGTGCACGCCATCGGCGCGCGGTGGGGCCTGTCGGGTCCGGACCGGTTCAGCCGTTCGTTCCGCGCCGCCTACGGCATCCCGCCTGGACAGCACCGCCGGATGGCGCTGTACGCGCGCGACAGGAAGAGCGTGTCGCCGGACGTCGGCTGACATCGGCCCCGGTTGCTCCTGGCCCGTGCGCACAGGAACAAGTCTTTCTGCGCTGAATGCCAATGACGGCGCACCGCTCGGCGAACAGACTGGTCAGGTGCCGACACCCGATAGGCCACCGGCCCGCCCGGCTGCGCTGCGGCGGCGCGGTTCCGGTACGCCACCAACTGAGGGAGATTCATGACCTTTCACGTTCGCCAGGGAGCCATGGTGCTGGCCGCCGGAATCGTCCTGCTCGTAGGCGGTGTGACCGCACCATCCGCCAGCGCCTCGGCGACGGCCTCGGCTTCGGGACCGTATAAGTGGGTGAACGCGAACTCTGGTAAGTGCCTGGAGATCTGGTCGTACTCCACCGCCAACGGCGCCGACGCCAACCAGTGGGACTGCTACGGAGGATCCACCCAGCAGTGGTACAGCTCCAACCTGAACGGCTGGGGCACTCTCGTCAATGCGAACTCGGGTAAGTGCCTGGAGATCCGGGGGGACTCCACCGCCAACGGCGCCCGCGCCAACCAGTGGGACTGCAACGGCTCCGCCACCCAGCAGTGGAACTGGACCCCCTCGGGCACTCTCGTCAATGCGAACTCGGGTAAGTGCCTGGAGATCCGGGGGGACTCCACCGCCAACGGCGCCCGCGCCAACCAGTGGGACTGCAACGGCTCCGCCACCCAGCAGTGGAGCTGAGCCAACTGCCCGCAGCACCGCCCCGAGGGGTTGGCACGCCGAGTCGGTGCTCTGGGTGGCCAGGGTAGGGGCGGCGGGAGTAGCGCTGGCCTCATACCAAGGGCGAGCGCCTCCGCCTGCAGGGCGTGGCGCTCCGGGCTGTGCCCGGGGCGCCACCGTGCGGGTCTCGCGTGCACGCCTGACAGGTTGACTGCTGCCCCGTTTGCTTGGCCTCGCGCAAGAAGGCGTTCCTTGCCTATTCTTCGCTGTTTCCAGCCAGGGTTGTATTTCGTCTTCCTGGCGACCTGCGATCGCCCGAGACTAGCCGTGTATCCCGCACGGAACAGGGAGAATGTGTTAATGCGTACACGCAAAACAGCTGTGGCTCTCGCTGCGGCACTGCTAGTCGGCCTGAGCGGCGGAGTCGCCACCGCAACCACACCCGCGACAACGCCGACCGTAGCCATCGAGGGACTGTACATCGACAGCTACTACCACTTCGGTGATAATTCCAGTAGCGGTGCCACGTATCAGGACGCCATGGCGCGCTGCGGCGCGCGTGTAGGATACGGAGCAGCGCTGGGATGGTGGACAAACGCATTCTGCCGGGATGCTGGCCCCTTCACAGTAGCCCTGTATTACTTCCGCTGAGCTGGGACGAAGCGTCGGAAGGCAAGGTGCGAGAACTGGAAGGGTCTCCGACCGTTTTCCCCATCTCTGGCTGGCCGGGTCCGCCTCTCAGCCCCTCTACCTCGGCGCAGACACCACAGATATGGCCATTTCCGGTTGGCGGATCATGTCACCGCCGGCCTTGACCGTGAGCACACCACGCATGCGGTTTCACCGGCCAGGGGATGGTGTGCTCCAACAGGTCGACGGCTCGGTGGACGGTGATCACTGAACCGTGTCTCTCCACCATGTCGCCTGGTTTGGGTGAGAAGCCCTGGACTTCGTAGGGGAAGGGGGATCCGGCCGCCAAGGTACGGAAGGCCTGTGCGGGCCGGTTCGGTTGAGGGTCGGGGGAGAACGCAGGGGGCTGGGTGATCTCACCACGCTCGGTACGCTGGTTCAGGCGCCGGTTGGGCGTCAGATTGCAGCGAGGCGAGCACACGTGCCGGTCGCGATGCTTCCAGTGCGCCCGGGCCGGCACCGGCTCCCCGCACACTCGGCACGGCTCCCCTCCGACCGCGCGTGCGTCGGCCTTGAGCTGCTCATCCCGCCAGTTCCCATAGGCGCTGTCATTGCCCATCTCCCGCCCCCTCTTCGGATCACCATAGGTCCGCGATGGCACCGGTGCCCGTGGTAACCGGGCCGAACCGTGGCTGTACCCGCCCGGTTAAGACGTCGTTTTAGTTGGTGAGTCGGCGGTAGCTGATGAGGGCTGCTGCTATGCCGACGAAAGCGAGGAAGTGCTCGGCCTTGCGTTCATAGCGACGGTGCAGGCGGCGGCATCCGGCGAGCCAGGAAACCGTCCTCTCGACGACCCAACGGTGACGGCCCAGCCGGGTGGAGGACTCGATGCCCTTGCGGGCGATGCGGTGACGGATGCCTCTCTTGCGCAGCCATCGGCGCAGGTGGCCGTAGTCGTATCCCTTGTCGGCGTGGAGCTTGGCCGGGCGTCGGCGGCGCGGTCCGCGGCGGGAGCGGATGGGCGGGATCCCGCGCACGAGGGGTTCCAGGCCGAGGCTGTCGTGCATGTTGGCTCCGGAGATGCCCAGTGACAGCGGCACGCCGTTTCGGTCGGTGATGAGGTGGATTTTCGATCCCGGCTTGCCGCGATCGGTCGGATTCGGTCCCGTCAGCGGCCCCCTTTTGCGGCCCGGACGCTGACGGAGTCGATCGCGCACCGCGACCAGTCCAGTTCTCCCCGGGCGCCGAGTTCATCGAGGATGGCCCGGTGCAGCCGGGCCCACACCCGGTCCCGACTCCATTGGGCGAAGCGCCGGTAGACGGTGGGCCAGGTCGGCCCGAACACCGGCGGCAGCTGCCGCCAGGTGCAGCCCGAGGTGGCCACGAAGATGATCGCCGCCAGGCATTCGCGGTCCCCGGCCCGACGGCGGCCGCCGCCCTGCGGGCGTATGACCTCTGACGGCGGGACCACCCGCCGAAACAGCGTCCACAACTCGTCCGGCCCCAACCGCTCCACCAGGTCCGTCATGCACGGCCCAACGAGCGATCACGCCATCAGAAACGACGTCTAAGGGCACACAACACGCTGGCTGAGCGCCTCCTCGCCGGTCTCGCAGCGGCCGCTGCAGAAGGCCCTGTGGCGCCGAGGCTTGCCCTCCTCGTCAGTGCGCCGACCGGCGTAGAGCCTGTCGGTCTGTCGGTGAATGGCTCCTTCACCGGCCGTCCTGCTGGTGGTGGTTCAGGTGGGGAGGAGTGCCCAGACTGTCTTTCCGGAGTCGCCGTGGAGTGCGTATCCCCAGTCCTGGCTGAGGACATTGATGATGAGTAGTCCGCGGCCTTTGGTGTCGTGGAGCGTTGCTGGGTGTGAGATGGGTCGGTCGTGGCTGGGGTCGTGTACGGCACAGATGATGGCGTCGGGGCGGTTCATCAGACCGAGCCATCCGTCGCCGTCGGGTCTGTCTTTGAGGGCGTGTCGCAGTGCGTTGGTGACGAGTTCGCTGGCGACGGCGGTGGTGTCCTCAGCGCATGAATGACGTCCCCAGAGTTTGAGTGTGCGGTGGGTGAAGCGGCGGACCTTGTACAGGCACTGGGGGTCTCCGGTGAAGCGGCAGGCGGAGAAGTGAGGGACTCCGAGTCCCATGGCCAGCCCCCAGTCGAAGGGAGCGGGTCTGGTCTGCGGGGAGCGGGGGGAGTCGCTGTGGGGGGCCACCGTGTCCTCTCAAGCGGTACTTAGCCAGTTTCCCTGGCCGTAACGTGAACACTCTTTCGGGGGACTTCGGAAAGGGGCTGGTGAGGCTAGTATTCCGAGCACCCCGCCCTCCGTGCAATTGCAGGTGAAATCTCACGCATGCGCGAGCGCTCGCGGATGACGGCATTTCGTCAGCTCTGGCACCGGCCCCGGAGGGCGATATTCGAACAGCATGGCGAAAGAGGTCACGATGGAACGCATCGTCAACGGCGTCCCGGCCAGCTCGATCACCTGCGTGAAGTGGATCAAGAGCCGGAAGAGCAATGCAGAAGGGGCCTGCGTAGAGGTGGCTGAACTTCCGGGCGGGGGTGTGGCCATGCGGAACTCCCGCCACCCGGAAGGGCCTGCGCTCATCTACACGCGCGCTGAGCTCGCCGCGTTTGTGGCCGGTGCAAAGAGCGGAGACTTCGATCATATGACGGCCTGAATCCGGGCCCGGGCAAAAGCGGTTGAGGCGGACAGGCGGGCTCCATCCTGGGATAGTGGTGGACGCCGCCAGCCCATCAGGAGCCCGCATGTCTGCCGACCACCCCGACAGAGGGGCGTTGACCGCCGCGGCGGTCCCCATGCCCCGCCGCGGCGAGAAGCCGGTCGCTGCCGGCAAGGTCCTGGGCGCCTATCTGCGCAGGCTCCGCAAGGAGCGGGGAATGGCCCTCAAGGACGCTGCACCGGTCATCCGGGCATCCGTTTCCAAGATCAGCCGCATGGAGCGCGGTGAGAATCCCCCTCGGGAACGGGATGTGCTCGACCTCCTCAACCACTACGGCGTCAAGGACGTCCAGCAGGTCCAGGCCATCCGTGATCTGCTCCGGCAGGCGACTGCCGCGGCGTGGTACGACGAGTACAGCGACGTGACTCCAGGCTGGCTCAAGCGTCTGATCGGACTCGAGGACTCTGCCACCGAGATCCGCACCTACGAAGTCAACGTCGTGCCAGGCCTGTTGCAGACCCCGAGCTATGCGAGGGCCGTTGTCAGGAGCGGGCGCCCGCACGACAGTGACACCGAGACCGAGCGGCGTGTCGCGCTCCGGATTGCCCGGCAGAAGCTGCTCGATGGCACCAGCAGTCTCCAGCTGGTGGCCCTGCTGGACGAGAGCATCCTCCGCCGGCCGGTGGGCGGCCGGGAGGTGATGGCCGAACAGCTCCAGTACCTGCTGCACGTGGCAGAGCGTAGCCGCGTCACCATCCGCATCGTGCGATTCACCGAAAGCGCCCAAATCGCTCCCACGACCCCGATAACGTATCTGAAATTTGCCCCAGGCGGCCCCACGGAGCTGATCTACCTGGAGAACGCCATCGGCGCGACATACGTCACCAACCACAGTGACGTCGAGCGGTATCGCCTCCTCCTGTCCGAGCTCTGGGGGGTGGCTGAGTCCCGGAAGGACACCATGCGGCTTCTCCGTGAAGCCCAAAAGGGCTACTCAGCTCACCCCTCCTAGCACTGCTGACACGACCCGTACGCAGGTCAGGAGAGCCGGGCCACCCCGCCGTACTCTTCCCACTCGAACGTCCGCTGCCGGGGAGCGACCTCGGAGTCCGGACGCCACGTAGAGACTTCGACGAGGTGCGGCCGGAGAAGCTCCATACCCTCGAAGTACTCCCGCACCTCGCTCTTCTCCCTGACCCTGCCCCACTTGTCGCCAGTGGCCCGCAGCATGAAGTCTGTTGCGGCATGCCGTGTGGCCGCATCATCACTGACGAGCTGGCAGATCACCATGAAGCTGCCGGGAGCCAGACGATCGGCCACTTCGCGCACCACACGCCCGGGCTGCTCTGAGTCGGGGAGGCAGTGCAGGACCGAGACGAACAGCGCGGCCACCGGCTGGTCGAAGTCGATGAAGCCGTCGACATCCGGGTGGCTGAAGATGCCGTCGGTGTCGGTCATCTCCGCCTGGATGAAGGCGGTCTCGTCGTTCTCGTCGAGGAGCGTGCGCCCGTGAGCCAGCACGATCGGATCGTTGTCGATGTAGACGACGCGCGAACTCCGGTCGACGGCCTGGGCAACCTGATGGACGTTGTTCTGTGTGGGGAGCCCAGAACCATGGTCGAGAAACTGCCGTACCCCGTAGTCCCGGGCCAGGACGCGCACCACGCGCTGAAGGAAAAGCCTGTTGTTCCGCGCCAGAGCACCAGTGCTCGGCGCGATCTCTAACAGCTCCTGACACGCCTTGCGATCCGAGGCGAAGTTGTCCGTGCCCCCCAGGTACCAGTCGTACATGCGGGCGACACTCGGTGTACTAACGTCGATAGCGTGAGCAATGGGATTCTCCCCGTGATCCATCCGACCCCCCTCGCCTCCCTCACCCGGGAGGCGCCTCAGCAGCAGGGAGGCCCATGCTAGAGAGGTCAACGGGGCAATGCCCAGGCATCCTGGGAAGGACCCCCGGACGGCTGACGCGAACTAGACGACCGGTGGAGAAATCACCCGCGCAGTATTCCTCACCTCCGCCCCCACAGCGTCCCCGCCTCGGGCGGACGCAGGACCGTGGAAAGCCACCGCGGCAGACTCCGCTCGGCCATCAGCAGATGGGCCGCCATGACCGATGAGCCGATCCCCATGAGGTCCGCACCCGCTGTCAGCGTCATCCCCAGCCGGTAGTGCAGCAACACCGCATCAGCCTGCTCGGCCGGCAGCGCACCGTACAGACCCTCCAGGCCCTCGTCCGCCGCACCCGTCGCCCGATCGGCTTCCGATACGCACCGGCTCAGCAGCCGCCACGAAAACGCCGCCGGGCACGCGCTCCTCAACACCTCAGGCCACCGGCACCCCAGGGAGTCAAACACGTCGCCCACCACAGCAGTTCCTCTGTCGCCGACCCGGACCCGGGCGTAGCGGAGGTAGCTGTCACGGTGCATCTGCCTGAAGGCGCAGTAGCCGAGCAGCACAGTCGCGGAACGTCCACCGCAGGCCACGACAGCCTCCCTCCCCAGACATCGACTCTTGACACTCCCGGCCACCACGCGGTTCACGAGCCTGCGGTCCCAGGGCGAGCGCTGCCCTCTGTGCCGGGCAGCCCGGAGCGAGGCAGCCCGCCCGCAGGAAAGACATCACGAGAGGCGAGAAATGCGTAATGCATGTCCTCCCACAAGGGACGGATGGCCGACGCCTCTCCGCCCAGGCGCACCACCAGGTCCTCGAGCGTAGGCCAGTCCGGGATGAGACCACCGCCGAACACCTCCTGGACCACCTCAGGAGTCAGGGCAGGCCCGCCGCCCTTGCACAGGCGCCGCAACTCGGGACTGCCCGCGGCCAGATACAGTCCACGCAGCGCGGCCTGCAGCTGCGATGCGGCACCGGTCACTGACCGCCGCACCGGGAAAGACACCCCTTGAGCCCGCTCCCACAGGAACCGCAGCTCCCCAGCCTGCCCTCCGAAGATCGTCGCCAGCATGTGCACGGTCGGCCAGGCCGGCAAACGGGCGCCGGCCAGCACACGCGACACCGAAGAGGGAGACAACGCCGCTTCCTGAGCCGCATCCTGAAGGGTCATCGAGCTCTGGCGCTGCAGGTGGGAGAGAGCAGCTGCCAGTTTCTGACGAGCCTGCTCAGCTCTTCCGCCATCACGTCCCGGCGGGGTCTCATCGTCCCCCTTGGCAGCAGCCCACTTCCCGACGGCTGGCTCCGGCGGTGCGGACCACTGCTGATCACGCCGGGCCAGCAGCCGCTTGACCTTGGGGTCACTCCACTTGGCCCGCGCCGTCTCCACACTCACCCCCGCGGCCTGCGCCACCACCCCCCAGCCCGTCCCGCCAGACCGTGCGTCCTGCACCGCCGCCGCCGTGTAACAGCCCACATTTCTCGCCAGCCGGTCGGCGTGTGACAGGAGGTCAGGCAGGGCTTCCTTCTTCCTCTCCGCCTCGGCCAGCCGTGCCGCCAGGACGAGCATGTCGTCCGCGACCTGCCGCCCCCAGTCAGACGGAGTTGTCTCCCCGCACGCTGCCGGCTCGCTGTCACGCAAACGCTGAGCCTGCCGTCGGCAGGACTTGTTGCAGTAGTCCCGCTTGCGGCCCGGCCCAGACCGTTGCTGGAACGAGCCTCCGCAGTGCGCGCACTGCGCATAGGAAGGCGCACTCATATGCCGTTTCTCCCCTCCCTCCGGGGCACTCTTCGTCCGCCCCGGAGCAGAAAATCCCCGACGAACCCGGCACTGAGCCGTCGGCGGAACCGGACGCCTGTTCCGGAGGGATACACCCTCCGGAACAGGCGCTCGGCCTCTCTAGAGGAAGCGAATCCGCAGGTGGCGGACGCTTGAACGGCCAGCAGCGGCCGTCAGCACCCCCAGCGGGATGACCCACGGAGGAAGGTGGCTGGATCCCGCCAGGGCAACCCAGATCACGATGACCACCCAGATGACGCTGCGCAGCCGCACCGTGACATCGCTGGCAATCAGCATGCGGTTTTGACGGGGCAGAAACGACGGCCTGCTAAGTTCGCTTTTCGCCGAGGTCGGCGTGAACGCCCCTCGCGTAATTCGGTCGAGCACCAGCTGAATCCCATGTTCGATCGGACAAGCCCCGGGGTGGGCGCAATCCACCCTGGGGCGACTTCATGCGGGGGGTATTCCCCGCTCAAGGCATCAACGTACAGCCGGTCGCACAACCCCTCGGGACCCGTGCAATCGGCGACATGTTTCAGGCCCTTAACTACTGCAGAGGGAACCTGATCGCCCGTCATCAAAAAACGACAAGGTGCTCCACGGTAGCGATCACTTGCGATCAACCTCATCCGCAAAAGATGAAATATCGCACAGGAATAGGTCTTCTGCTGGCGGCGCTACCGCCGATCAGGTATGCGATGGCGTAGTGACGCTAATTCACTCGTGTGGGTTAACTGCCTGCACGTGCAGGTGCAAAAATTCCGAAGCCTTCGAGCCGGGCACTCGCACTGAAGGGGGCCGAAAATTCACCCCAAACCGCCGCGTAAGCAGGGGAAGTGCCGCTCGCGTCGCTCCACCAGCATGCCAGGCGCCGCTCAAGCGAACCCGGCGAACTCCAACATGCCGGCATGTCGGACCACAGCACTCCGGACCTGAGGTCACGTCAGAACCCCCGGCGCTCCGAGCTGCCGATGGGTCGCTGCGCACCGAGGCGCTCCAGGAGTACCCGCGGCGGCACGGGTGTGGCGCGGCATGGGCTCAGGTGGAGTCTCGCTGGACGGTTCGCATCAGTTCCGCTGTCGTGCCGCCGCGGCCGCGCGTGACATGACGGTGAGGTGCCGTGAAGGAGACGCCCCGCCGCGCCCTGGGAAGGGCTGCTCGGCGGGGACGTGGGGGAGTGGTTCTGTGCTGAGATCGCCTCGGGTGTCTGACGCACGGTGGCCCGGTCGGCTCTTTGTGTGCTCGCTTCAGGACTGGATGAACTCGCCCTCGGCGGCACCGCGGACGAAGGCGGTCCATGCGTCGGTGGAGAAGAGCATCGCGGGCCTGCTGATGTCCTTGGAGTCGCGCAGGGCCACGATGCCGCCGGTGATGGCGATTTCGAGGCAGGCCCCGGTGCCGGAGCTGTAGCTGCTCTTACGCCAGGCAGCGCCGGTCAGATCGACCTCTGGGGCCGGTCGCCTGTGCTGGTTGGTCATGGCTGCTGCATCTCCTTCGCGAGGTTTTCCAGGATGCCCGGGGTCTCTTCGGGGTCGGGGCCGGCCGCGCGGACCATGTCGAAGGTCTGGGTGAACTTGCGTACGTCGCGCTCCTTCTCCAGGTACACATTCCCGGCGATGGAGTCGACGTGGACGACGCTTGGGGTGGTGGGCTCGAAGTCCAGCAGGGCGAACGTCCCGGCCATGGCCATATGGGCGCCCTTGGCGTTCGGCATGACCTGCACGGTGACGTTCGGCAGCGCGGATGCCTGGATGAGCTGGTTGATCTGTGCGGCCATCGCTTCCTTGCCGCCTACCGGGCGCCGCAGTGCGGACTCCTCGATGACTGCCCACAGCTCCAGCGGGTGGGAGCTGCGAGTCAGCAGCTTTTGACGCTCCATGCGGAAGCGGACCAGTCGTTCGACCTCGTGGGGCTCATTGGGGCGGACCGCGGCGATGACGGCACGGGCGTCCTCGCTGGCATCCAGCTGGCCCGCACCACCACGACGGTCGCTTGGGACACCTGTCTGCTGTTGGCCGGATGACGGCCAGCCGCACCACACGGACACGCTCCACTCACTAGCATCTGCTCTCCGCTTGGCCCGGCGGGCACCGCACGGAAGGACATCTCCCCACGCCGATGAACACCACCACCCCGGCCTCACCCGAGGCCCTGCGCGCAGCAATGGTCGACCAGCTCGCCGCCGAAGGCACACTCACCTCCGGGCGCGTCGAGCGGGCGATGCGCGAGGTACCCCGTCATGCGTTCGTGCCGAACGCCAGCCTTGATCAGGCCTATGACCCGGACCTGGCCGTCATCACCAAGCGGGCTCAGGACGGCGCCGCCCTGTCGTGCGCGTCGGTGCCCTCGGTCGTGGCCATGATGCTCCAGCAGCTCGATGTCCGCCCCGGCCAGCGCGTCCTGGAGATCGGCGCGGGTACCGGCTACAACGGCGCCCTGCTGGCACACCTGACCGGTGACGAGGGCCGGGTCACCACCGTGGACATCGACCCGGAGGTCACCGACCAGGCGGCCAAGGCTCTTCAGACCACCGGCTATGGCCACGTCCACGTCGCCACCCGCGACGGCGCCCTCGGTGACGAGGACGACGCCCCCTACGACCGGCTTATCCTCACCGTCGGCGCCTGGGACCTCCCCCCAGCCTGGTGGGATCAGTTGTCGGTCGGCGGACGGCTCGTGGTTCCGCTGCGCTGGCGCGGCCAGACCCGCTCCGTCGCTTTCGTCCGCGAGTCCGACCACCTGCGCTCAGAGGACGTCGAGCTGTGCGGCTTCGTGCCCATGGTCGGCCAGGACGGCGAACACCAGGGCACCCTCGACCCCGGCGGCCACGTCGCTCTGCACTGGGACGCCGACCAGGCCATCGACCCGGCTACGCTCTCCGGCGTTCTCGGCCAGCCGAAGGCGGAAGTCTGGTCCGGTGCGAGTGTCGGCCTGTACGACTCCTTTGACGGCGTCTGGCTCCGCATGACCGCCACCGAACCCGGCACATGCCGGATCGCCGCCGACCCCACCGCAGTCCAGACCGGCTTGTGCACGCCCGCCATCCCCACCCGCAGCCCCGCCCTGGTCGAAGGGGACTCACTCGCGTACTTCACCGTGCGCCGCCTCGAAGCCGCCGAGGGCACCGAACGCCGCTCGGAACTCGGCGCCATCGGCCACGGGCCCACCGGTCACCAGCTTGCCGACCGGCTGTGCGAACAGATCCGCTCCTGGGATCACGACCGCACCGCCCAGCCCACCATCACTGCCCACCCCTTCAGGACCCCTGCTGCTGAACTCACCGCAGGGCAGGTAATCGACAAGATCGCAGCCCGCCTGGTGATCACTTTCTGACCCGCTGTACGTCGGAGGCCGGCACCGTACGACACGGGCGACGGGCCTCTGCCCCACCTGCCTGCCCGTGAACCCCACTCCCGGCTGCCAAGCACGAGGACGGGCCGTTGGGGTCAACGCGCGACGCCAGCCCGGTGGTCCGCAGTAATTCGTGGCCGGTAGGAGTATGTGTCTCTCCGACAGAGCTGTCGGCACCGTCACCCGGACGGATGAATGAGCTGCCGCATCGGCAAGCCGGCTGTACCGGCGGGCTGTAGCGGCGGCACGCTGCTGGGCGGCCTCTTATCGGTGGGCCAGCATCCGCAGGGCGCTCTCCGGCCAGACGCTCCGATGTCTTACGGCGGATGCGAAGGAGCCGGGCCCCGGCCCGACGCTGCACAACGCAACTTGTTCGCGCCTACCTGTGTGTACCGGGGCCAGACGGTCCGCAGTTCAGGAACGCTGATGAGTCGCGGAGAGCTCCTCACGCAGAAGGCCCGCTACCGCTCTCGATGCACTGGCATCGGGCACCAGGCCGGCCTCCAGCACCTCCAAGCCCTCCAGGGGCAAGACCCGGTACCGGCCGCCAGCCACTCAGCGTCTGGACACGATCGAGCGTGTCCCCGGTAGGTCCCCGGGGCAGGGGCTTTCGGGCCCACGGGGGACCGTGGCACGCCCGAACGGCCGCGATGGCCTCGCCAGCGATCTGTCACTGCCAGGCGTAGGTTCACGCGGCCACTCTCACCTTGCGCGTCGCGACCAGTTGGTCCAGCAACTCGCTGACGGTCCACCCTAGGCGCCTCATGTGGCCGAGCGCGTGCCGCCGGTCACTAGGCACCGGAGTGGCGAGCAGAGTGTAGGCAGCGGTGATCAAGTCGGCCGTTTGCCGGTCCGGGTCCGTGTCGTCTTGTTCAACCGCAATCCGTTTGAGCTGCACGAGGTGGCCTTGGAGACGCCGCGTCAGTCCACTCACGTCCTGGGGAGCGAGGTCGTCGAGTGCTGCCGAGGCGTCGTCCAGGAGCAGGCCGCCGTCAGGGGGCTCCCATTCACGGAGACAGCTCAGTCGGCGCGCGAGGACTTCAGCGTCATGCACCCCGGCGTGCGGGTTCATCGCTCGCCCGCCCTCAGTACGCGGAGGACGCACCATGTAGTACGGCCGTCCTCGCTGACGCCCCATGAGCCGCTGTGTGCCGCGGCGATCTTCTGGACAATGAAGAGTCCCCGTCCACGGACGTCCTCAGGGCCCGCGGATTGCTGTCGAGCAGGCTCTGGGTTGTCATCAGCGACGTCGATGCGCAGCGTGTCATCGGAGTACCGGATCCGCAGACTGACTAATCCGAAACCGTGCTCGACAGCATTCGATACCAGCTCTGATACGACGATCACTGCCTCCTCCTCCATGGAGAGAGGCAAGGACCACAGCCGCACGAACGCGGCGGTGATACGCCGCGTGTCAGAAACGCGGGCGGGATCCGGGGCTATGGCCACCTCGAACGCGCCGGAGATCGTCGGCCGCAGACTCGCTGCGGCAGGCGCGATGACTGTTCCAGGGCTCATCGAGGGCCTCCAAGGTGGGCGATGTAGGGGAACACCACGCACGGCATCCGTGATCTCCAGCCTCCGAGGTCAGACAGTTCTCACAGAGGCGCGGGCCACACACGATTGCCGGGGCGCATGGCCCCATGGCTGACGCGATGCCGCTCGCGATCAGCTAGCCCAGTAACTGTCTTGCATGGGAGAGTTGACGTGCAATATAGCGTGCAAGTTTCATGGAAAGTGTCATATGCAGCCGTCAGGACTCGTGCCTGTGCAGGCAGAACTCTGGGTGGCACACTCGAGACTCGCGGGCCACCCAAGCGGACTCTGGCGCGGTTGACCGAGACTCAGACGCCACAGTGTCTGACTCGGGGAGAGATGGGGAGGACTTCACTTGGCAGCGCCCAAAGGACCTACGAGTCGGCGCAAGCACCTCGGCAACGTACTGGAGAAGATGCGAACCGACCGCGCGGAATCCCGTGAAGACGTGGCCACCGCACTGGGCTTCTCGCCCGAGAAGCTGTGGCGGCTGGAGAAGGGCCGAACCGGACTGCCGAACACTGGCGATCTGAAGGCGCTTCTGGAGCACTACGAAGTCTTTGACGAAGAAACCGTGGACGAGCTACTGAAGATCCACCGTGAGTCGCTCACCCAAGGGTGGTGGGTGCCCTACAACCCCCACCTGCAGAAGGGGATGCGGGACTACGTCGGCTTGGAGACCGATGCTGCGTCCATCAGCGCATGGCAGCCCACCCTCGTCTTCGGGCTGCTTCAGACCACGAGCTACACGCGTGCACTCCTGGAGAGCGCCAAGGCCGTCGATGAGAAGACAACCGAGTTCATCGACTCGAACGTCGAGCTGCGGATGAGCCGGAAGAAGCTGGTCACGGAAGACGAACCGCGTCCACTGTGGGTGATCATGGCTGAGGACGCAATCCGCAGCACCATCGGCAGCCCAGCCATCATGATCGAGCAGTACGAGGAGATCCAGCGCCTCGCCTCCCTCGACCACATCACGGTTCAGATACTGCCTGGGTCGTCAACCGGCTACCGAGCCAGTCAGAACTTTGCCCTGCTGGAGCAGCACGACCCGTTGCCCAAGATGGTCCAGGCGGACCACGTGAACGGCCAGTGCTGGGTGACTGACAAGAAGCCCGAGGTCGGCCAGTTCTCCCGCAGATTCGAAGCGCTGCGGGCGGCGGCTCTCGCACCTCACGAGACGCCGCGAATCCTCATGAATGCACAGAAATTCCAGGAAGAACGGAAGTCGTAGCCATCAACACGCCAGCAAGCAAGTCAACCTGTGTGGCGCCCGAGAGCGCCTGGTTCAAGTCGTCCTACAGCAGCGGCGCTGAAGGCAACTGCGTCGAGGTCGCCGACCTCGACACTCAAATCGCCGTCCGCGATTCAAAGAGGAAGGACGGGCCAGCCCTGAGGCTTCCCCGCACCGCCTTCTCCAACTTCATCGACAGCCTCAAGTAAGGCCCGGTGGGTGCCGGGCTGGTGAGCTGATCACACATACCAGATCTGCGCTGTGGTCCTCCCCATGGGGTTTGGGGAGGACCACACCACATTCTGTGCTCATCACGTTGCCCGGTCACCTACCCCCGGGCGGATCACGTCAGAATCCGGTGGTCCAGCTGGCCCGGCCGGGCGACATGGTGGTGCTGATTGGGGCGGGTGACCTGGCTGGTCGCAGCGCCGCCACAGCCGCCGTGGCGCGCCGGGTGACGTACTGGTCGCGGCCTATGCCTCAGGGGCTGGCTGCAGTAGCGCTTCGGCGAGCTGTTGCAGCTGGACCGCCCGGCTCGCCTTCACCAGCACCACGTCCCCGGCGTCAGGGCGCGCTGCAGGTGGTCGAGCGTGCTGTCCTGGTCGGGCATGTACGCAGCTGAGCGGGCCCCGGCCCTTTCGGCCGCCTGCTGCATCCAGCGTGCCTCCTCTCCGCCGACGGCCACCAACTGGTCCAGCCTGAGCTCGGCGGCCATCCGATCCACCTCTTCGTGGGCGGCCCGTGAGTCGTCCCCGAGCTCATCCATACGGCCCAGCACAGCGATGGAGCGCTGGTCTTGGCCGCGGGCCATCGCCGCCAGGGCCCGCATCGACTTGGTCATGGAGTCCGGGTTGGTGTTCCAGGCGTCGTTGACGATCGTGACGCCGTCGGCGCGCGTGCGGGCCTCCATCCGCCACTGGGACTGGATGGTCGCGGCGCTCAGCAGTGCAGCGATCTGGCCGAGCGGCAGGCCGGCCTCCCGGGCGACAGCGGCGGCGGCCAGAGCGTTGGATGCCCGGTACTCGCCCAGGAGCTGCAATGACACGCGGGCCTGCCCTTCCGGGGTGTGGAGCACAAACCGGGGCCTGCCGTGGTCGTCGAGTGCGACATCGCTGGCGCGCACGGTGGCGTCCGAGGAGAGTCCGTAGGTGACGGTCCGGGCCGAGGTGCGCTTGGCCATTGCCAGGACCCGTTCATCGTCGGCGTTGAGCACTGCCACGCCGTGGTCGGGGAGGGCTTCAACGAGCTCGCCCTTGGCCTTGGCGATCTGGTCCCGGCCGCCGAACTCTCCGACATGGGCTGTACCGACGTTGGTGATCACGGCGATGGAGGGTGGAGCGATGCGGGTCAGGTCGCGGATGTGGCCCGCGTGCCGGGCTCCCATCTCCAGGACGAGTTACTGGGTGGCGGAGTCGGCCCGGGAGACCGTCACTGGCAGACCGATCACGTTGTTGAAGGATTGCTGAGTGGCCACGGTGGTGCCCACCGCGGGCAGCAGGGCGGCGATCAGGTCTTTGGTCGAGGTCTTGCCCGCCGAGCCGGTGATCCCCACAATCGTGGTCCGTTCGAGCCCTGCGTGGTGAGCTTGGCATCGCCCACGCCCGCCTCGAGAAGCTCGAGAAGCGGTTTGCTGCCCAGCTTGCCGCCCAGGTCCGCCGCCGCGGCGACCTGCCGTCCAACGCGCATACCGAGCATCAGATCATCGCCCGCGACTTCCAGACCCTTGTGGAGTACCGTCTCGCGTCCCTGGCCCGAGCCGCCGCTGCGATCAGTCTCCGCCAGACCGGCTACAAAACCGCCCACCTGTGGTTCCTCGGCGAACTCACCCAAGCACTCTTTCTGGATCCTCCGGAGGCCGAGCAGCTTGAGGCGGTACTCCACCTGGACCAAGCCGGACGGAACAGCCTCGCCACCCGCATGGAGCGAGCCGTAACAGACGCCAAAGCTCTATGGCAACGCTCCGAGCACACAGGGCTACCGTTCCGCTGGGACTTCGACCTGCTGCCCAGAGCCGACATCGATTCCACCCGGCAAGCAGCATGGCCATCCTGTGACCCCACGCTTCCAGCCCAGCACGTGATCGCCCCCAGCTACGTGGTCGAGAGCCGGGTGTACTCCGTACAGCGCGTTCTGACCGGTCCCTCATATCAGGAATGACAGAGCACCACAGGAGCCTGGTGAAGCATGACGAGAGCCCCTTGGAAGGCTCCGGGGGCCACTGCCACCATGCGGTGGAGGATCCAGTTGCCTGGTTCCGACCTTCTCCCGGCAGCCCGCCAAGAGGCTCTCGCTGCATCAGACGTCGTACCCCAGCCGCCGCCCGCGGCCGGGTCCGGACGTCTTTGATGGCCACCGTCACGGGTTGCAGTGCATCGTCCTGGTCAGCGCTGTGTAGCGGCTTCTCACAGGTTCCGCAGGGGGCTGAGTTGTGACGGCTTTTCGTAGCCGTTGGGCTCTGCGGGCCCGGTAGGCGGTCTGGCGGCACGCGGCCCGGTCGTAGATCGCGTCCCGGCGGTGGCCGTGGCCGGGAATGAACCGACGCCCGCACGCGGGGCAGCGCACCGACACCGCATCGCCGACTTCGTACCCGAGCTCGACCTCTTCGGCGAAGCGGCGGCGCCACCGGCACTCCTCCTGGGCGCACGCCTTCGAGTAGAACTTCGCGTCGCTGCGGGCGGTCGCCTTCAGCGGCTTGCGGCAGTGCTGGCAGCGGCGCGGTGGCCTGGCCTTACCCTCACGGTACGCCCCCTGGCGTCCGGCGGCGGCAGCATTGCCGTCACCGCCATCCGCAAGATCGGAGGCATCACCGAACATCCGACTCGACTGCCGTCGAACCCCTGCTGCCGTTCCCCCGCGACACCGCAGGCGGCTTCACCCCCCCATACCGCTGCCGTCCTCGGCTGTGGTTTTGGGCGCAGGCGTCAGATGTGGTCCGGCAGCCATGGCTCCATGTCTGTGGTGGCTCGGATCAGTTGGGTCAGGGCGTACCTTGACTTGGCGGCGACGCCGACGAGTTCCGCTGCGGCCGCTGTTTGGTAGCCGCCCGCGTACCAGACGGCCAGCTGTCCGCGGGTGAGGCGGACGTCGCCGTGTCCGGGGGTTGCGGATATCTGTCCGGTGCCGTCTTTCACTTCCAGTAGGTACGACTGCCAGGTGTCGCCGGTCTCGCTTTCGATCTCCAGGGGCACGGAGACGTTCAGACCAGTTGGCCAGCCGCGTAGCCGGATGGCTTCGGGGAGGTCGAGGATGCGGAGCATCCAGGGGTGCCACGCTTCCGCCGTTAGCCGGTATCGGTGCAGGTGGTGCAGGAGGGTGGGGTACGGGGGGAGGGCGGAGCGCCGGAAGTGGATGGCGGGGGCCCGGGTGTGGTGGCTGCCGAGGAAGGCCATCATCTCGTTGACGGTCTGCGTGTCGGCAGCCCAGAAGTCGTGCACGGTCAGCTCCATGCCGTGCCGCGGGTGCCGTTTCATGGCGAGGGACAGCAGCCCGGTTGGTGTCTGTGGCGGCCCGAACCGGTAGGTGGTCAGTTCACGTTTGTCGTCCAGCCAGCCCGGCCACCAGTCCGGGCGGAGGATGGGTCCGTTCCACTGCTGGGCCAGGCGGCGCTGCAGTTCCTCGCCTTCCTGTGCCCGGCCGTGTTCGATGTCCATGCGGGATCGGGTGAAGGTGCGCTTGAGGTCTTCGGTGGCGATCGACCACGCGAAGACGGGGACCGGGGCCTGCCAGCCGAGTCGGCGCAGGTGGCCGTTCGAGGTTGTCCAGACGGTGGAGATCACGGCGCCGTTTTCGCGCAGTGGGCGGAGTCGTTCGGTGAGAAGGCGGCTGGCAATGCGGTCGCCGCGCTCCTCTGGGGCGACGGCTCCAGCGCTGATGATGGCCGACGGCACGGGGGCGCCGCCGAAGAACTGGTGGAGAAGGAGGCTGAGGCCGCCGGCGATGACGCGGCCGTCGCGGACCGCGACGCGGATGTCGGCGTGGTCGCGCAGGCGGGTGATGTCTCCCACGGGATGGCCGTAGGAGCGGGTGGCGAGTTCGTTGTACTCCTGCCACAGGGGCTCGTCGGCTTCCATGATCCGGACGGGATCGGTCATGCGGTGTCCCCTTCCGTTTAGTAGTTGGTGTGGCCGCGGATGGTGTCGGCGTCGACGGGGACGAAGAAGCTGCGGGTGAAGGTGATGACGGTGTTGCCGTCCTGGTTGTGGCCAGTGGTGCGGCAGGTGACGATCCCGGTGTCCGGTCTGCTCTCGGATCGGCGGCGGCCGGTGATCTCCGTGGACGCGTAGAGGGTGTCGCCCACGAACACCGGGTCGCGGAAGCGAACTTCCTCGAAGCCGAGGTTGCCGGTGGTGAGGCCGCTGGTGCTGCGGACGGTCATCCCGCCGAGGAGGTGGAGGGTGATACTGCTGCACACCAGGGGTCTGCGCCACGCGGTGTGGCTGCTGTAGTGGGCGTCGGTGTGGATCGGGGCGGTGTTGCCGCCGAGCAGGGTCAGCCAGGTGTTGTCGGCTTCGATGACGGTGCGTCCGGGCCGGTGCTCGATGATCAGGCCCACCGTCAGCTCGTCGTAGCCGAGCCCGACGACTTCCCGGTAGCGGCCGTCGGCGATCCGCCGGTACCCCGCGGGCATGGGGATGCTGGCTGTCATACGGGTGTCTCGCTCGGAGTGCGGGTCTCTTCTCGGGCCAGCAGGGCCCGGGCGGCGGCAACCATGGGCGGGCCGGTCATGCGCCCGTCGACCCGGACGATGCTCCCGCCGGCGTTCTCGGCGGCCGCAACGATGGCGCGGGCCGCAGCGATCTCCTCCTGGGCGGGCCGGAACACCTTGTCGATGACCGGGAGATGCGCCGGGTGGACGCAGCTTTTGCCGGTGAAGCCGAGGGCCTTGACCCTTTCGGCTTCCTGCTGCAGTCCGTCGAGGTCGTCCAGGTCGAAGAACGGCGAGTCGATGGCGGGGATGCCCGCTGCGGCGGCGCTGGTGACCAGCGCGGCCCTGGCGTGCAGGAGGGGTTCCCAGGTACGGCTGCACCGTGTGGCGGTCGCGTAGTCGGCGGTGCCGAACAGGACTCCGGCGATGCGGTCGGCCCGCATGATCGAGGGCAGTGCCTCCAGCGCTCGGGGGGTTTCGATCAGCGCATACAGCAGCGGCGCGTAGTCATGGGTGTCGAGGGCCCCGGCGACGATCTCGAAGTCGCGGGCGGACTCGACCTTGGGGATGAGGACGACCTGAGGCTTGACCGGATAGCCGTGGAGGGCGGCGAGGTCGCGGATACCGTCGCGGGTGGTGGGTGAGCTGATTCGCACCCCGAGCAAGGGACGGGTGGGCGGGTTGGTGAAGAAGGCGCGCGCGGTCTGGCGGGCTTCTGGCTTGGCCGCGTCCGGCACGGAGTCTTCCAGGTCGACCAGGGCGACGTCCGCACGGCAGCTGTGCGCGGCCGGGAACCGGGCGCCCATGTGGCCGGGGGTGATGATCCAGGTTCCGGCCGGGGCAGGCTTCTGGATCATCGCAGACCCCCGTGTGCTGCCAGTTCGCGGGCGGCGTCGGGGATCATGTCCTCCTGGCCGGCGGTGACCCGGAGCCTGCCCAGCTCGACGAACAGGTCCCAGGCGTGCACGCCCGTCTGCTCGGCGGCCGCCAGCACGGGCTTTTTGAACCCGGAGAACACCCCGGCCAGACCGGAGACCAGGCTGATGGAGTCGATCGTCGGTGGGGCTGGCATCAGGGTCCGTTCCGCGAGTTCGGCGGCGTCGGCCAGCAGCCGCAGGTCGATGCCGGTGTGGTGGCCCAGGCGCTCCAGCACGGCCACCAAGACCTCCAGCTGTGTGTTGCCCGCCCCCGCGCCGAATCCCCGGGCACACGCGTCGATCACCCGGGCTCCGGCCTCGATGGCTGCGATCGAGTTCGCCACGGCCAACCCGAGATTGTTGTGTCCGTGGAAGGCGACCGGCACGTCCACGGCCGCGGTGATGGCCGCGACTCGGACGGTCACGTCCTGGGGCAGGTAGTGGCCGGCGCTGTCGAAAATGCAGACTGCCTGGGCACCGTAGCCGACCATCAGGGCGCACTGCTCGGCGAGTTCCTCCGGCGTGGCCATGTGGCTCATCAGCAGGACGCCCTGGGCTTCGGCTCCCAGTTCTCGGATCACGTCCAGGTGGCGTTCGGTGACGGTGGCCTCGGTGCAGTGCGCGGCGACGCGGACCACATCCACGCCGTGGCGCACGGCGTTGCGCAGGTCTTTGCTGGTGGCCCAGCCGGGCAGCATCAGGGTGGCCATTTTGCTGTGAGGGAGGGCCTGGCGGGCGGTGGCGAGCATCTCGTCGTCGCTGAGTCGGCTATGGCCGACCTGGTGGGAGGAGGCGCCCAGCCCATTGCCGTGCCCGATCTCGACCACGGGGACGCCGGCGGTGTCGGCTGCGGCGGCGTAGCTGCGGATCTGCTTGACGTCGAGCTGGTGGCGGACGGCGTGCTGGCCGTCGCGCAGAGTGGGGTCGTGCACGATCACGGTCGGCTTGGTCATCGGGCCAGCTCCTTGCGTATGGAGGTCGCGGCGTGCTGTTCGGCGGCGTGGATGGCGGCGGCGCTGATCACTTCGAGGTTTCCGGCGTGCACCGGGATCCGGCTGCGGGTCGCGGCCACCTCCACGATCACGCGCACCTTTGTGCCGGTGACAGTGCACGAGGTGACCCGGTAGCCGGGGACGACGGCCTGCATGGCCACCTCGGCGGCTTCCACCAGCGCACCAACCGGGCCCTGCTTGACGTCGTCGGCTGCCACCAGAGTCATGGCGATGCGGAACGGCGGCGCCGGCCGGGCGGCGGAGATGTTCAAGATGGCCTTGGTCTCCTCGGCGCCGGTGAACTGGCCGATCGCGGCCTGGGTCGTGGAGACGTACTCGTCGAGGTTGAGCCGGCTTGCCCGGCCCACGCTGGCGGTCGCGGCCGTGGCCACCATCTCCACGTACGAGGGCCGGTAGTGCTGCGCGAGGGCGTGCAGGATGGGGATCGATGCCTGGCCGCCGCAGGAGACGAGTCCGATGTGCCGGTGGGTGGCGGCCTGGTGGCCGTTGACGGTCGGGACGATCAGGGCCCCGGCGCTGGTCGGTGTGAGGTCGACCAGCACCGCCCCGGTGTCGGCGAGTTTTCTGGAGTGCTCGGGGTGGTGGAAGGCGTTGGTCGCGTCGAAGACGACGTCGAAGTGGCCCGTGTCCAGCAGGGCGTCGATGCCGCCCGTCGCGGTGGTGCAGCCGAGCTCGGCAGCCTGGGTCAGCCCGCGGCTGCCCGGCGTGCGGCCGACAACGAGCCCGCACGTCAGGGTCGGCGAGTTCTGTATCCGCTCGATCAGGTCCAGACCGAGGAGTCCGGTCCCCAGGACGGCAGTGGTCAGCATGAGCGCTCCGATCCAAAGTCAGCGGGTAAGACCCGCAGGTGGATGCCGGGAAGGCGGGTGCCGGTGGCGCGGAAGTGCGTGCCCGGGGTCAGGGGCACGCTGGCGTGTACCGATCCGGCCAGGACGATGTCTCCGGCCCGCAGTCGCCCACCGAGCCCGGACAGGCGGCGCGTCAGCCAGACGAGGGCCTGGAGCGGATCGCCGAGGATGTCGCGGCCCTGCCCCGCCCCGGCGAGGGTCCCGTCGGCCCTCGCCGTGATCTGCTCGGCGGCCAGGTCCCAGGCCGGGTCAAACGGGACGGGCCTGCCGATGATCACGCCCGCGCAGGCGGCATTGTCGGCGACGCTGTCGATCAGCGCGATGTCCCAGCCGGTGAAGCAGGTATCGAGGATCTCGAAGGCGAGAAACACCTCTGCCACCGCTGCCCGTACGGCCTCCAGGCTGGCGGGCCCGGGCAGGTCCCGCCCGAGCCGGAAGGCGATCTCGGTCTCGATTCTGGGGTTCATGAAGTCGCTCGCGTGCAGGCTGCTCCCGCTGGCCGCGACCATGTGGTCCAGCACGACGCCGGAGTCGGGCTCGTGGATGCCCATCTGCTCCTGCATCGCGGCCGAGGTCAGCCCGACCTTGTGGCCGACGATCCGGGCCCCGGCCCGCAGACGGCGCCCCATGCTGATCTGCTGGATGCGGTAGGCGTCCGTCAGGGTCAGCTTCGGGAAGCGCCTCGACAGCAGTGGGGCGGGGATACGGGTCCGTGCTGACTGAGCCAGTTCCTCGGCCAGCCGGACGAGGACCTCTTCGCTTTCGCCCGGGGCGGTCGGGTGTTCGGCGGCGGCGTGGCTCGCGTGCATCGGCTACCTCCCGCCGGTGGGCCGAGCGGCCGCCTTGGTGTGCAGGGCGGCGAGCACCGGCAGGAAGTCGGCCGTGGGACCGCCGAGCCCGGCGATGTCGGCCTCTGAGCGGATGAAGCCGATCCGGTCCAGTTCGGGGATGCGGCCCTGTTCGATCTCACGGGAGGCGAGTGCCGCGTGGGCGTCCTTGAGCGTGTCGGCCGCTTGGACGGGTGCCCGGAAGTGAAAGCCGATGTTGCCCCAGTTCCCGCGGGTCACCGCCCACAGTTCCAGGTCGCGGTGCGGCAGGTCCAGGCCGATCTCCTCGGCGAGTTCCCGGGCGGCATGTCGGGCCAGCGCGTCCGCGTCCAACCCGCCGTCGCCCGTAGGCGGCTCGATCGTGCCGCCGGGCAGCTGCCAGCGTCCCGAGCCGACGGTCGATGCCGCCATGCGCCCCACCAGCAAGCGCCCGTCTCTTGTGGGTTGAGCAACAGAGACGAAAACCGAGGGCGCCGGCACAGCGTGGTCGGGGTCCAGGCGCAGTACGAGGAGCCGGTACGTGGCGCGGCACCACGACAGGACCATCGTCTCCGAGTCCTTCCACTCCAGGCCGGTGCACACCACCACCGGCCCGTCGAAGAGCGTGGGGTTGGCCGAGGTCATCTCCTCCCACCTGCGGTTCATCGCAGCCCTCTGGGCGTCCGTGAGCTCCGGCGGTGCAGTCTCCACCAAGTGGAGGCGGCGGACACCGAAGAGATCGACGGCGGGGGTGGATGGGCTGTCAGTCAACGTGACCTCCAGTTCGGGCCCGCAGGCGCGGGCTGTTCGATCGATCGTCATAGGGACCGCGGCCGATGAGGTGCGGAGCCCGGAAGCTACCGCTCCAGCGACGCGGGACGGGGCAGGCACGAAGGCCGGGGCAGAGGGAAACCGCTCGCGCGCTGCAGGGGCCCGTGCCGATGGAGTCGTTTACCAGCCTCTGCGTCGCCCAGCCGTACGGGTCCGCTCCGCAGACCTGCTAGTCGCCGAGCAGCACGCCGCGGTCGGCGGGCCTGACCTCCTTGGGCTCAGTGGCCTTCCACGACGCGCGCAGCCCGATCGCAGATAGCGCGGCCCGCTTCGGAGTCAGCTCGCGCCGGAGCGCCGCGATGACGCGGACCGGTCACGGCGTGATCCTCGACTCACCGAACCTGTCGTCCAATTCCGCGTCCGCGGGGGCGTCAGCAGCGTCCGGCCAGCAGACCGGAGCAGGGGCAGCGTCCGCTCGGTCGGCCAGGACAACGGCCGGACCCGCCACGCCGAGAAGGCCCAAGAAGACAGCGGCCAGCCCGGGGCGTGAGGGCCGCTCCCTCGAGTGCACGCCGCTCACGGCTGCCTCCAGCTGCCGCGACGGGCGACCACCTGCAACTTCACCGCGCTAGCCCGGCCCACCCGACGGTGCTGGCTATCCGTCGCGCCCCCGCCGTACAGCGGGCGCAGGACCCAGGCCGGTCTCTGCTGCTCGATGTCGTGGATCACGAACTTCACGCGGTCGATCTCCACGACGTCGCCCTCCTCGGGCACGCCCGCAACGTGGAACCGACCGCGGGGAGCAACGGGACGGGATAGCGCGCGGATGCGGTGTCCGAACACCAGCAGCACGGCGTGCCCCCCGTCTGTCACGGGCTCAACGCCTCCAGCACGAGCGCGAGCGCCTGTGCGAGGGCCCACGACTCCAACACCCACCCGCGCCCAGGCGACCTCGTCCGGCAGCGCTATACGCAAAGCGCCCGAGACTGCCTGCCAGCAGTGGCCGCCGCGGATCCGCCGGACCAGCACGGGCGAGGGAAGTCCGCCGAGCTGGCCAGCGGACTCGATGGAGCCGAACGCAAGACTGTCGGCTGCGACGTCGCGCACGAAGTCGCCTGCGCGCGGCCGGTACACCGGTTCCGTAATGCTGCGGGCCAGTGAGGGGCGGGGTGTGCATGGGCTGCGCTGGATCATCTCGCATCGCCCTCCGGGCATGGGGAGTTGGGCGCTGTCGAACCGTCGCTGCTCACGCTGCGACGGCGCGTTCCGGCGGCAGGTCGTCCCGGGGAGACGGTGAGACCCCTCTTGCCGCCGGCGGCTCACCTTCGCAGCTCGACACCGGCCCGTCACGGGCACCGGCGACCAACTATTTTGGACACCGGTGCCCATGCGCGCCGCGCGCCATCACCCCTACGGTTGAGGCCCGACCCCCTTCTCCGGCGTGGAGGTGCGTAATGGGCCCGTGCCCGTCGAAAGCAGGCCGGGACCGGCTCCGGCAGACGCTGACCGCGCTGGGCGCCATCCCCAGGGAGATCGCCCAGGAGATGCGCGCACGGCTGTCGCTGCGCCCCCGAGAAGCGTGGCGCCACGCGCACGGCCTGACCCTCCAGCAGGCCGCCGACAAGGTGAACGATCTCGGTGCGCGGCGCCCCGGCGAGGCGGTGGCGGCGGACGCCTCGCTGGTGAGCAAGTGGGAGCGCTGGCCGGCCGCCTCCGGCCGACGGCCCACCCCCGCGACCCTGCTGGCCCTCGCCGCGGTGTACGAGTGCGAGGTCGAGGAACTGCTGGACCTGGAGGACCGGCAGGCGATGCCTCCAGGTGAGCTGAGGCTCCTCCAGCGCCCCCACGACCTGGCCGTACCCGTCACCAGCGAGGCGCTGGTCCGCTCGGCTGCCGAGGAATCAGCCGACTGGGCCCGATGGGCGGAAGCATCGAACTGCGGCGAGACCACCGTCGAGCAGCTGGTGGCCACCAGCCGCTCTCTCGCCCGGGACTACCTCACGCACGCCGAGCCGATCCGGCAGTTCCACCATGCCCGCCAACTCCGCGACACCGCCTTCAGCCTGCTCAAGGGGCACCAGCATCCGAAGCAGACGACCGACCTGTACACCGTCGCCGGATACCTGTGCACCCTGCTGGCCTGGATGACCTCCGACCTCGGACAGATGGACGATGCCGACACCCAAAGCCGCACCGCCTGGGTCTGCGCCCAACGAGCCGACTCCGACGACCTGCGCGCATGGGTGCTGTCCACCAGAGCCAAGACCGCTTTCTGGAGCGGTCACCTCCACGCCGCCGTCGACCACGCCCAGCACGGCCTGGCCTACCGCACTCGCGGCACGGTCAGCACCCTCCTCGCCTGCCAGGAAGCCGACGCCCTGGCCCAACTCGGCGCCGCCGCCCAGGCCAGCACCGCCATCGACAGGGCGGCCCGTCAACACGACGCCCTGACCGGCACCGACACCATCGGTGGACTGCTCTCCTGCCCAGAAGCCCGGCGCGCCAACTACGCCGCCGGCGTCCACCTGCGCACCCACCAACCCGAACAGGCCCTCCACGCAGCACAGACCGCGCTGCGCGAACCACCCCATGCCTACGGCACCACCGCACAGCTCCACATCTGTGCCGCTTCCGCCCACCTCGCGCTCGGCGCGCCGGACGCCGCCGTCGAAGCCTTAACCTCGGTGCTGGACCTCCCGCCGGAGCATCGGATGGAGCCGGTCACCCGCCGACTGCGTGAACTCGCCGCAACAATCGTGCGCACCACAATCGCTGAGAGCTGCCCAGGCCGGGAGCTGCGGGGGCGCATTGAGGCGTTCTGCCGACAC
This sequence comes from Streptomyces cucumeris, assembly GCF_024295805.1. GTDB lineage: Bacteria > Actinomycetota > Actinomycetes > Streptomycetales > Streptomycetaceae > Streptomyces > Streptomyces cucumeris. The sequence continues at coordinate 21,531 of NZ_JANCLX010000028.1, read as the reverse complement.
TCCGCGCCGCGGCTCGCCCTCTCGCCAGACACCCTCAGCTCCTGATTGGATCCCACGGCATGACGACGACGCAGCACACCTCGATGGCGAATCACTGGTGGTGGCGGCCTGGCTGGAGCGTCGGCCGACGCTTCTACACCTGGCACCTCACCGTCGGCGACCAGCCCGACGTCCAGCGGTACGCAGCCGTCTACCGCGACGCGCTGGCCCACCTGCCCGGCCTCGACCCCATCCCAGACCAGTGGCTGCACCTGACGATGCAGGGACTCGGGTTCATCAACGAGGTCGACGAGCACGAGGTCCAGGCCATCACCGCCGCCGCACAGTCGCGCCTTGCGGACCTGCCGCCCCTGGAGCTCAACCTGACGGACGTGACCGTCACACCCGAAGCGGTCCTGGCCCCCGCCCAGCCCGCCGATGCCGTCACCGCGGTCCGCAACACCATCCGCGCGGCCATCGCCGACGTCTGGCCATCCATCCCCGAGGCTCCGGACGGATTCCGCCCGCACGTCTCGATCGCCTACAGCAACGCCCAAGCGCCCGCCGAACCGGTCTACCAGGCACTGAGCACTGTCAACACCGCCCCGGCCACTGCTGCCCGGATCGCCGCCGCCGACCTCATCGTCATCCACCGCGACCGGCGGATGTACGAATGGGAGACATACGCGCAAGCCCCCATCGGATGACGCGTCAACGGGCGCACGCCGCATGGCACCACCATCGAGGCCCGCCGAGCTCGCGCTGGTGGGACGCCTTGCGGAACTGCACGATCGGCGCCCGCGTGCAGGGGCTGGGCGTGGTGCCGCTTGATGATCCAGCGGTGCGCTTCAGGTATATCGCGGGCCTGCAGCGGAGCGGCAGGGTCGTTGCTCTCGAGCAAGATCTGGCCGCCGCCCTGGGTGGTCCACAGCTCACCTGGCAGCCCGCACGACGGGCACACTGATGCCGCCAGAACGGGATGTTCTGGGGCGATGACATGCTGGCATGCGCCATCCAAGGGGTTGGTCATTTCGTTCCTCCGTAGGTCAGGGAGCGTGAAGGTGATCGGGCTGGTGGCCGGCGTGCAGGCGCTGAGCGGGTTTTCAGGTGGTCCTCTGCCGAATGCGGGCACAAAGGAGCCCCCGTCGCTTGCGGCGGGGGCGAATAGGGGGATTGCGCGGGCGCGTGTCTGGCTCGCCGGTCTGGGCTAGGAGAGGGGAGAGCACCACTCGGGCGAATTTCGAGAGCTGAACCGCGATGATCTGGCCCGAGGCCGAGCCTTCCAGCACACGCGATGTCGCTTGTGGTTTGAGGACGCCGTACGCAATTGCAGTGGGCTGGTCCGCTGGCTCCGAGGCGTGCTGCGGATGGTGATGCAGCGGTCGATGCTGCTGCTACGAACCCCGGGGTGTTGAAGACGGGGCTGATGCCGCGCCTTCAGTGGTGGAGCGAATCCGGGCATTCGAAAGCCCCGTCCAGATGTGAACGGGGCCTTCAGAGTGTCGGATTGGCGAGACCCTGCCGGGACGGCAGGGCAACAAAGAAGGCGAAGATCACCAGACCTCCGCCTCACAGCAACGCGTGTTCCGAACCCGGGCACGCGAGACTTGGCCTCATTGTGAGCCGCTACTACGGCGAAATCAAGTCGGTCGCGTGCAGTCTGACGGGTGTGCCACGACGAAGAGCCATCGCTCTATAGCAATGGCCCGGTGGTGCGCGGCCAGCGCAGCGAAGATACTCGCCACGTGTCCAGAGCTAACGACCTTGGGAGCGATATCAGCCCCCGGATCTGCCTGGCGGCCTGGGCCCCTGCGCAATCAGGACGCCGCTGAGGAGGAGTGACGCCGGTCAGGCGGATCACGGTCGCCGCAGTCTTGCCGGCGCGTCTTGGTCAGGGAGCGGATCGCAGCGGCGGCCTGCCACGTCATCCATGGCGGCTGAAGTAGGGGCGAGGGCTCGGGGCCGGGGTCATCGGTGTCGACGACTCCGGCGGCCATGCGGTCGAAGTCGGCGGGCCAGCGGGTGTGCTCGCTGGCCAGGGCGCCAGTCAGACGTGCTTCGACAAGGTTGGCGGTGCTCAAGTCGGTGCCACGCAAGTCGGCCATGCGGAGGTCGGCGCGGTGGAAGACCGCGCACAGCATGACGACGTGGAGGAGCAGCCGGAGTGAGCCGGGCAGTCGGAGCTGGACTTGGCGAAACGGGTTGGGCTTTGCCCCCACCGCCACGCCAAGGCAACGTCTCCGTCGCAGCGTCCTGTTGGCGTAGATGTGCCCTATCGCCGGACCAGGTCCAGGCGCCACACTGGCCGCTTGACCAACCATGAGGGAGGCCACACGTTGGACGGAACGCACGGAAAGCCGCCAGCTCCCAATCCTCAGCCCCAACAGCCTGCGCCGCGCGACCAGGACGGACAGCACCCGGACGTGTCCAAGCCCGGGGATGGGACGCACCGTAAGTGACCGACTTGGAGGAGCTGCGGGCCAGTGCGGCTGCACGGCTCTCTTTCGCTGAGCCCTGGATGCGACAGGCGTTCATGGCCGTGCCGCGGGAGCAGTTCGTCCCCGAGACGGTTTGGGTGGTGGAGGGCGGCGCCTACCGCCCGTTCCACCGGCAGTCCGATCCCCTGCGGTGGGCCCGGATGGTGTACGACCCCGTGCAGTCCATCGCCACCCAGGTCGACGACGGGACCCCCGCCGCCACCGGAGGCGATGTGCCGACCAGCTCGATCTCCGAGCCGCGCGCGGTGATGAGCATGCTCGCCGAGCTGGACCTGCACCCAGGGCACCAGGTTCTGGAGATCGGCGCAGGTACCGGCTACAACGCGGCACTGATGGCCGAACGCACCGGCCCCGGGCTCGTGACCACCCTCGAGATCGACCCCCAGGTGGCCCGCGGCGCACGGACTGCGCTGCACCAGACCGGGCACCACGGGGTGACAGTGGTTGAGGCCGACGGCGAGCAAGGCTGGCCCCAGGGCGCGCCCTACGACCGGTTGGTGGCCACAGCCTCGGTGACCTCTGTCCCGTGGACCTGGGTGGAGCAGGTGCGCCCCGGCGGACTGATCCTGGCCCCGTTCCGGACCACGTTCTGCTCTCACGGGCTCGTGAGGCTGACCGTCTCGGGTGACCGGGCGGAGGGCCGGTTCGCGGGGGCGTTGACGTTCATGGCCCTGCGGGGTCAGCGCACGCGTCCTCGTATCGACGCGCTGTTCTCCGCGAGATCATGGGAGGAGAGCCGGGAGAGCAGGGCCGCTGTGGACCTCTCGGCGCTCGCCAATCCGCATGCTGAGTTCGCGGTGGGGCTGCGGTTGTCGGATGTGGCGCACTGGTCGCAGGATGGTGGCCACTGGTGGTGTAGCCAGGACTCCTGGGCGTACATCACAGAGGGCACCGCATACCAGTGGGGGCCGCGGGATCTCGCCAGGGAGACGGGGGCGGCTGTCCAGTGGTGGGAAGACGCCGGACGTCCGGCGCTGTTCGACTTCGGGCTGACGGTCGCGGCCGATGGACACCGGGTGTGGCTGGGCGACCCCTCGGAGATGTGGCCCCCGGCGGCCGACCAGGTGGGCGACACCCCCAGAACCTTGACGGCCCCCGCTCCGGGAACGGGCATGCTGGCCTGATGACCGTCCTTTTCGGCGACTTCGAGGACTTCTCCCACCTCGACCTGCATCTGCTGGCCGCAGCCGACGCCCACGAACGAGCCCAGATACGCCTCGACCGCGCCCGCATCTCCGCCCGCACCCAGGGCACACTGCCCGACCAGCAACCCGACGACATCGCTGCTGCCCGCTCGGGCTCCTGGCGCGCACTGCGCCGCGACGAGCTCGGCGACGAGCAGCCTGAAAGGCTCGGGGGGGGGCGGCTGTACCTGCTGGCTTTCGAGGGAATCGTCCGCTACATCAAGGTCGGCATGGTCGAGGGGCGGACCATGGCCGCGCTGCGGGTGCACCAGGAGTACTTCTACGGCATCCCTTTTGGCCTGGCGATGACCGCGATCGAGCTCGAACGCCCTGAGGTGGAGGGTACCCCCCGGCATCCCGGTGTCGTTTACCAGGAGTAGACAGCATGCGGCGCGTTTCTGCCGTACTGCGGCCGGCCCCTAGTAGGGCCCGTGCGGAGTTCGCGGAACGCATCGCGGTCTTTTCGTCGAGTCCGAACACCTCGGTGAGATGGAGCGGATCGGGCCCGTGGGTCAGGGCCTCTTCGAGTGCCGGTCGACGCGGAGCTGCCCCAGTGTCGCGTCTTGATCGCGCATCGAGGCACTGACCCAGTGGTTGCTAGCCCGGTGTAGTTCCGGGCGGTGGGGGGGCGCACTTCCGCCAGCTCGCCGCCCCAGCCCGTGTAGAAGGTGTTGAACAGCGGGCGCGTTGAGGACCAGGCCGAGGGGCCGATCTGGTCCCTCCATGCCGCCCTGTCCTGCGCGCCTTGGCTCGACCTGGCTCCCAGGTCGCCACCTGGTTCCGTACGGAATTTCCCGGGAGCCGTCCGCAGGAAGTGGTTTCTCTAGAATTGGAATAACCCATTCTGAAATTCATGACTGTGGCTGATCGACAGAACGGGCGGGAGGTCTCATTCGATCTGACGAGAGTGCGGCTGATCCTCGGCGCTTGATGAGTCCTTCGCACTACGGTGTGAGCCGATCAGGGTGTACTTCGGGCCCCATCGGCGGCCCGTCAGCCAGTCGCTGTCCAGCCGCGAGGTGGCTGAAGTGAGAGCACTTGTGCCGAAGAGTGAAGCGGGGGCCATGAACGAGATTCGGGAACTGCTGGCTGACTATGGACAGTGGCGACGCAACGAAGCGGCTTCAGACCACAACCGCACTACACATCTCGCCCGCATCGTGGTGGCTCTGCTGCGCCGCTCCGTGCCCCACGACTCCGTACACCTCCACTCGGACGGCCATGCCACTGCGGTGGAATTTGAGTTCGAGGGGTGGGGCTACGTCCTCCGACTCGTGGGGAAGGCACGCTGGCCCGAGTCACATGACCTGCTGGCCCCGCGCTCCGTGGAGCCTGGCGCGCGGTGGGCAGGTCTCTGGTTCGAAGAAGAGGAGATCAGCGACGAGCTCGTTGACCGCGTCAGCAAGTTCAGGGCAGCACTTCTTGCCCGAGAACACCTGGAGGCCGCAGTCGCCGGAGTACGCCCGCTGGCTGACCTGATCCGTGACGCCTTCCGGCGGCGGCACCCGTACCAGCCGCTCGCCGTCCTGCTCGCCGCAGGCGAACCCAACCCGGCGGCCTGGGCGATGACCCCCATGGCCCAGTTGACCTCGCCCCCGGTCGTAGAGATCCGAACCTGGGCCGGTACCGGAGCCGAGGTCCTGCTCGCCGGGCCCGCCCTGGAATCCCCACCGACGGGAGTGGCGGTCCTGCCGGACCGCAGAGCCCTGGTCACCGTTCCCGAGGGCCTTCTGGCGCTCGACACCACCCGCGGTCATGCCCACTGGCACCTGGTCCTGCCCGGCTGCCACGGCCCTGCGCTGGTGGGCGACGACGGCGCGGTCATGGTGATGTGCGGGTCTGCCCTGGTTCGCTGGTATCAGGGGCAGTTGAGCGTCGTCGCCGGAGGGTTCGAAGAGGGCGCGGCCCTGCTTCCCGGCCCGGGCCGGGAGCCGTGGGTGCTCTCCGGCTATGGGGTCACATTCGGCGCCGGCCATGGAACTCTGGCGCTGACCCGCGCCGGTGACCGAACCGGTGACCAGATGCGCTATCCGATCACCTTCAACGCCGCCGTGCTCTCGGCCGTGTGGCTGGGTGGACGGCGCTTCTTCCTGGCTGGCAGCGGATCCAGTGCCGTGGTCGACCTGACCAGCACCACCCACGCTGGGCAACGGGAGGACTGGATCACCACCCCTGTCCACTTCCCAGACCACGCCCTGCCCGGCGGCGCGGACACCGTCCTGCTCGCCTCGCCAGACGGGAGCGGCAACCGCATATCCCTCCACCGCACCGATTCCACCACCAGGACCAGTGAGCCCCTCGTCGAGGCACAGCTGGGCAAGGTATTGGGCCTGACCGAAGACAACGAAGGGGCAGCCCTCCTGCTCGCCTCACTGCCCGACAACGACATGACGCACACGCGCCCCGCTCTCCTCCGGATCACCGGCCACCGCGCCCGCCCCTCCCGAGCTCCCGCCGCTCCCGCCCCTGCGGCTGTACCAGCCGATCACTACGACACGGTCCGACTGGCGGCCCGCGGCGAGCGACGGGACTACCGGCTTGACCCTCGCCCCATTGCCTCGACTGGTGGGCAGGGAGTGGTCTTCCGGGCCACCCACAAGCCATCCGGGACGTTGGTGGCCTTCAAAAAGCGCCGTGGCAACAGCGAGCCGGACGCGCGGCGCATGAGACGCGAGGTGCTTGCCGCCCAGACGTTCGGCGGCAACCCCCACGTCATGCCGGTACTCGACTTCAGCCCTACGCACGACTGGTTCGTCATGCCCCTCGCCGAAGCCACCGTCGAGGGCAAACGAAGCGAACTCCAGGACCCCGACCGACTTCGTGCCCTTGTGGAAGCCCTCGCCAAGGGCTTGACCGAGGGGCACCGTGCGGGATGGATCCATCGCGATATCAAGCCAGCCAACGTCCTCCTGCTCCATGACCGCTGGGTGGTCGCGGACTGGGGACTCGTACGCCGCCCCCGCGGAGAGACCAGCACCGCCGGCCCGCTCACCGGCGCCGGAATCGGCACCGAGGGATTCGCCGCGCCGGAACTATCCGAGGATGGGCACGACATCGCTCCGGCCAGCGACATCTACAGCATCGGCCAGCTCATCGGATGGATCCTCACTGGGAAGTGGCCCAAGCCCAACGTGGCACTTCTCCCAGGCCACGGACCCTGGCACGGCATCGTGCGTCAGGCCACCCAGCCGGATCCGGCCCACCGGCCCCAGGACATGACCGACTTCCTCGACTTGGTGGAGCGCGAGACTGCCCCGCACGCGGAGCTGCCCATTCTCCGAGCCCAGCACTGGCTGGCGGCCGTCAACAACGAAGGCGACACCACGGCGGCCGCGCAGCTGCTGGCCCTGGCCGCGGACCTGCCCGGCAACTATGAGCTGTACCTGGACGCCATCGTCGGATTGAGCCTCGATGCTGCCTCCGGCGCACTGCTGGCCAACACGCACCAGGCAACTGTCGTGGTACGCGCCCTGACCGACCACGCCCGCGGTGACGAGAGCGGCACCTGGCCTTCCTGGGACGAAGCCGACCGGGCCGTGTGCTGGCTGCTCGGCGTAGCACGCCTTGCAGCACGCGAAGAGCAGTGGGAGCTGCTCGACGCCGCCGTCCAGGGCACATCCGAGTGGGACGGCCGCCATGACCGCTGGGCACCTCGGAATGAGATCGAGGCTTGGATGAGGGGCCTGTCCGGACAGGCCGCGAACGTCGTCGCATCCGCCCTACGGACTCAACCGCACGGAGCCTTCTACCTGCACGAGCTCGCCGACGACCGGCAGGTCGCCATAGCTATCCGCAGCGCAATCCACCGAGCGACCGCTGCCCGGAACTCAAACGGGATTCCGCGCGCTCCCGAGCTCGGTTAGACGACGAGCTGGCTCTATTCAGGAGTCGTGACGTCAGTTGTTCACGAGTTTGGGAGGCACCCCGATCCACGGTCGGGTGATGTTCACGAGTTTTGACAGCACCGGGGTACTTGCCAGGGCAGCATCGGGGTGCTCCTGGTGAAAGGCCCTGGTCATGCCGCAGATGTCGAAGGTTGAGCTGTACGCCGCGATCCGGCGTGACCACCGCGGCGGCATGAAGCTCCGGGAGATCGAACGTAAGTACAACGTGTCGTGGCGGACGGTCAGGAAGGCCGTCGACTCGGTCTGGCCCGAACCGCGGAAGAAACTGCCCCCGCGGGCAACCACGCTGGACCCGTACAAGCCGATCATCGACGGCGTCCTGTTGGCGGACCTGGACGCGCCGCGCAAGCAGCGCCACACCGTCACACGGATCTTCCACCGCTTGGTCGAGGAACACGGTGCTGACGTCTCCTACCAGCAGGTTCGGCGTTACGTCGCGGACCGGAAGCCACAGATCCTGGTGGAGTCGGGCAAAGCCCCGCTGGAGGCATTCGTCCCGCAGACCCACCACCCCGGCATGGAGGCCGAAGTCGACTTCGGCGACGTCACCGTGCGGCTCGCAGGCGAGCTGGTGACCTGCTACCTGTTCTCCTTCCGCCTCTCCTATTCGGGCAAGGCTGTCCATCGTGTGTTCGCCTCCTGCGGTCAGGAAGCCTTCTTCGAAGGGCACGTGCACGCGTTGCAGACGCTGGGCGGCGTCCCGCGGAGCAAGGTCCGCTACGACAACCTGAAGGCCGCCGTCGCCCAGGTGCTGGGCTTGAGCCGAGCGAGGGTGGAGACCGACCGGTGGATTGCCTTCAAGTCGCACTTCGCCATCGAGAGCTTCTACTGCCGCCCCGGCATCGAGGGCGCTCACGAGAAGGGCGGAGTCGAGGGCCAGATCGGCTACTTCCGCCGCAACCACTTCACTCCCGTCCCCGAGGTCGAGTCGCTGGCGGAGCTGAATGAGCTGGTCGAACAGTGGGACCGGCACGACGGCCGCCGCCGGATCGGCTCGCGGGCCCGGACCATCGATGAGTACTTCGAGGACGAGCGTCCGCTGCTGATGCCGCTGCCCGAAGAGCGGTTCGAGACGGGACGGGTGTTCACGCCGCGGGTCGACCGCTACAGCCAGATCACGATCCGCACCAACCGCTACTCGGTTCCCGTCCGGCTGATCGGCAAGCGGGTCAGAGTGATGCTGCACGCCTCTCACCTGGTGGTTTACGACAAGAACGCGGAAGTGGCCCGACACGAAAGACTGATCGCCAAGAGCAGCTGCCGCCTGGATCTGGATCACTATCTCGAAGCCCTGGTCCGCAAGCCGGGCGCCTTCCCCGGCGCGACCGCTCTGGAGCAGGCCCGATCCGCAGGAAAGTTCACCCCGGTCCACGACGCCTGGTGGACCGCGGCGGTCAGGGCCCACGGCGACACCGAAGGCACCCGGGCCCTGATCGAGGTGCTGCTGCTGGGTCGACACATCATGCACGAACACCTCGTCGCCGGCCTCGCCACCGCCCTGCGGGCCGGGGCACTGACCGCGGACGCTGTCGCCCTGGAGGCCCGCAAAGCCGCCCAGACCGAGGACGAACCGGCAGCCGATATCCCGTTGCCCCGGGCGGCCGCCGGCTCGGGCTCGGCGACCGTGACGTTCCTGCACGAGTGGAAGCTGCACCACCTTCCGCCGGACACCAGGCCGCTGCCCTCGGTGACGCCCTATGACCAGTTGCTCCGATGCCGCCGCATCAGCGGCGGTGACCACCAAGAGGGAGAAGCACAGTGACCCTGCCCCGCCAGCGAGGCTTGACCGAGCAGGCCGCCACCACGGCCATCGACACCGCCTGCCGTCTGTTGCGGCTTCCGTCGATCCGCAGCGAGTTCGCCGACATCGCCGACCGGGCCGCCAAGGACCAGATGACCTACCGCGGCTTCCTCGCCGAACTGCTGATGGCCGAGTGCGACGACCGGGCCCGCCGCCGCTCGGAACGGCGGATCAAGGCAGCCGGCTTTCCTCGCGAAAAGTCACTGCGCACCTTCGACTTCGACGCCAACCCCAACATCGACCCGGCCACCATCAACACCCTCGCCAGCTGCGAGTGGATCAAGAAGAGCCAGCCGCTCTGCCTGATCGGCGACTCCGGCACCGGAAAGTCCCACATGCTCATCGCACTGGGCACCGAGGCCGCCATGAAGGGCTACCGCGTCCGCTACACCCTCGCCACCAAACTCGTGAACGAGCTGGTCGAGGCCGCCGACGAGAAGCAACTGAACAAGACCATCGCCCGCTACGGCCGCGTCGACCTCCTCTGCATCGACGAGCTGGGCTATATGGAGCTGGACCGGCACGGCGCTGAGCTGCTGTTCCAGGTTCTGACCGAGCGCGAGGAGAAGAACAGCGTCGCCATCGCCTCCAACGAGTCGTTTGGCGGCTGGACCAAGACCTTCACTGACCCCCGCCTTTGCGCAGCCATCGTGGACCGCCTCACCTTCAACGGCACCATCATCGAAACCGGCACCGACTCCTACCGGCTTGCCAGCACCCGGGCACGTGCTGAACATGCCGAGGCGGGCTGAAGGCGATGCGTCCCAGCCGCTCAAGCCGAAAGGGAATCTGCTCCGCCATTCTGATAACACCAGGTAAGCAATGTCACCTGGCGGCCCTTGGCCTCGCGCGTGATGGGCTCGTCGTCTGTGAGTTGGAAGCCAGTTGCGCGAGCAACAGCCACGCTCGGGGAGTTCCCCGTTTCAATGCGCAGCAGCACACGTCTTGCGTCCAGCTGGCGACAGGCGTAGTCAGCCATCAACTTGACAGCTCGTGAGGCCAGACCCTGCCGCCGATGTTGGCTACCGATGCCATAAGCGAGCTCGACATCCCGCGCGTCGAGCTCGCTGCGAAAGAGGAGCACTTCACCGCGCGGCTGCTCACCGTCGGTAGTGATCACTAATTGGGCATTCTTGCGTCCTTCCTCGCGGCCTTCGCGAGCCTTGGTCAGGTACTCACGCGCCGCTGTGGAGTCGAACGGAGAGGGCACCGGAGTCCATCGGTCGATCTCGGGATCGTCATAGAGCTCAACCAGCGCGGACAGGTCGGACTCGGCCCACTCTCTCAGCAGTATCCCGTCTCCTGACAACCGAATGCTTGGCGGCAGAACGATCTCACGTTGGTTGGACATGTGCCCGATCTTGCCCTGCCAGGGAGTCGACATCCAGAGCCAGAAAGCTCCCTGGCTCAGTTTCGCCGTCTACGCCTCAACTGCGTCAGACCGCGCACGGGCACTCTGGCTACCGGCAAACGACAGCGTCCATGCCGTCAAAACTCGTGAACAACACGGGATCGACGATCACCTAACCGCTGTCCAAACTCGTCGATAAACGCTGCCACTAGAAGTGAACGAAGCCATGCTGCCCGGTGCCGAATGGCACGGGGCTGCTGCGTTTGGGCGAGGGTTCAGAGCCAGGTCTGGGCGGGTGATCCGTCGCAGTTGCGCTGGTAGGCCACGGCGCCGTTGCCGGGGGTGGCCGTGCTGATCTCCAGGCACTTGCCGGAGTTGGCGTTGACGAGGTTCCAGCCGCCGCCCTGGGCGGGCTGCTGTCGCCAGCTCTGGGTGGCGGATCCGTTGCATTCCCACTGGTTGGCGTTGGCGCCGTTGTGGACGGCGTCCGCCCTCACTTCCAGGCAGAGCCCGGAGTTGGCGTTGGTGAGGATGCCGGTCCCGCCGGGCCGGGAGCTGGTCCACTGCTGGGTGGCGGATGTGTTGCACTCCCATTGGCTGGCGAGGTCGCCGTCGTGGGTGGTGTCGCCCCGGATCTCCAGGCACTTCTTGGAGATCGCGTTCACCCACGTCCTGGGCGCGCCTGGGGTGCGGCCGTCGTCGGGGACCGGCGCCGTGGCGAGGGGGCCGCGCTCGGAGCGGGCTCGGCCCGGTGCTGCCTTCGCGGTCTTCTCGCCCGGGGAGGCCGGGGCGGGGCTCGTGCTGTCGGCGATGTTCTGGTAGCGCAGGGCGGTGTAGGAGCTGGTGGGGTGTCCGGCGAGGGTGGGGGAGTGGATGCTGCCCTCGGCCTTGTTGGTGGGGCGGGAGCGGCTGCTCTGCTGGTAGTAGCTGAAGGTGCCCTTGGTCTGATCGGTCCAGCCGCCGAAGATCACCGCGTGCTGGCTGGAGTTGAGGACGTCCCCCGGTTTGAGGTCCGGCACGTCGATTCGGGTGGCGACGGAGGGCAGGGAGTGGGTGCTCAGGCTGGACTTCAGCTGCCAGGCCATTGAGACGAATCCCGAGCAGTCCTGGCGGTAGCGGCCACCGGTGGCGTCATCAGCCCACCAGCTGAAGGGGGGCCCGAGCCCATTGCCGCTGTAAGGGACCTCGGCGTCGACCCAGGCCTGCGCCCGCTTGATCACCTGGTCGCGGGTGACGCTCTCTCCCGGCGCGGCGCCGGCGCCGAGGGTGCCGGTGGAGGTGACCGGGGCGCTGTCGGACTGGGTGCTGGCGGCGTGGGCAGGCAGCACGGCGAGGACGGTCACCGCAAGCGCGCCGGCCAGCAGTACGCCGACGCGCCGCAGCAGGATCGGGCTTCGGCTGACGGGGTGCGGGGACCGGTCACGGTCCCGCAAGGGAGGTCGAGTCACGGGATGCTCCAGGGTTTGTCTGGTAAGCGCTGGAGACCCACGATGTGACCTGGTCTGATTGTCCATCAATGACGAAAGTGCGCCGCCGCAGCTCCTGGGCGTGCTGGTGGCGGACAACGCGGACAACTCTCGGGGGTGTATCAGGGTGGCAAAGGCCGGCCGGCCGCAAGGCGGCTTCAAGGGGCGGACCGAGCAGGCCAATGAGCTGGCGGCATTTCTGCGCGATCTGACCCGGAACTCCACGATCCGCGAGCTCGCCGAGCGCTACCGCATCAGCAAGACCAGCTGGGGCGAATACCGCTCAGGCAGCAAGATCCTTCCCTGGCATCTGCTGGAGCGCACCGTCCTGGACCGGGTACACGATTCCCGCGGCCGGGCCGAACTCCTGGCCAAAGCCCGCCGCCTGTACACCGCCGCCCTCGAGGCAGAGCAGGTACAACGGCCCGCACCCGCCGCGGCGGCGGCCCGGGCCCAGCGGCAGGCGGAAGAGGACCTTGCACACGCCGAACGCCTCACCCAGGCACTCCTGCAGATCGTCGCCGTGCTGCAGAACCCCCCACCGCCGCACCCGAAATCCGCATCCGCCGCCGGTGATGCCTCAAGCCCGGATGCCAGCCCGGCCGACCCGGTCGCCAGGCAGCACCTCGGGCAGGCGCAGGTGCACCTCGGACGCCTTCGGCAGATCCAGGACGCGGCCCAGCAGGCGCAGGCTGCCGCTCAAACCCAGTACGTCCAGGCCTTCCAGGAGCAGACCCCGCCGGAGAGCACCGCCGCAGCCTGTCCCGAGGGCACCGCTACGGCGTACCTGCCGGCGGTGCGTGCCGCTGACGTACAGGCCCAGGTCGCCCGGGTCCACAGTGATGTCGAAGAGGCTCACGGGCAAGTCGCCATGTTGTGGGGACAGGTCAGAGGGGAGCCGATGGCGTCGCTTGTTGTCCGCGGAGAGGTCCTGACCCGCGCGGACAATGACCTGACCAGCCGCCCTTCCGATGGCAGGCCCGCCAGACGCCGTCCGCGCTGGCTGGGTACGGGCTTCGCCGCGCTGGCCACGGTCGTGGCCGCGGCCGGCGCCACAGCGGCCACGTTGCTCTACCTTCGCCCGGCCCCGCCCGCCCAAGCCGCACCCCCGTCCGCGCAGGCTCCGGTGCAACCCAGCCTCTCCGCCACCACCCCGCCCTCGAGCACGCCCGGCCCTTCGCCCTCGGGCAGTACTCCACCGCCCAGCTCAGACCCGAACATCAGGGAAACGCGTGATCCCGGTCAGGCATCGCCCCCCGCACCGACCCCGGACGCACCCATCCCCCATACCAGTGCCACCCCGCCCGCGGAGAAACAGCCCGCTCCGCAGCAGCCGGTGCAACCGGGCCCACGCCCGTGGTCCAACAAGAACTCCGGCAAATGCCTGGAAATCCGCCGCGACTCGACCGAGAACGGCGCCACCGCCAACCAGTGGACCTGCAACAACTCACCCACTCAGCAGTGGAAGACCACCAACCCCACTGGTTGGGGCACGATCGTCAACGCCAACTCGGGCCTGTGCCTGGAGATCCGGCGTGATGCCACCGGCAACGGCGCCACCGCCAACCAATGGGAGTGCAACGGCTCGGCCACCCAGAACTGGCACTGGAAACCCTCACCCGGCGGAGGCTGGAACCTCGTCAACGCCAACTCGGGGAAATGTCTGGAGATCACCGCCGGATCCGCCGACAACGGAGCCCTCGCCATCCAGCAGGACTGCAACAGCTCCCCCGCGCAGAAATGGACCTGAGGCCGTCTCTTCGCCCATCTGCAAGGTGAGGAGGTAGTCGAAAGCGTGGTCGACTTCCTATGGGGAGCGGGGTGGCGGGCTGGGATCAGGGTACGGCATGGAGGTCTCCTCAACTGTCGGCCGCCCTGGGCATCACGGCGACCCCCTGAGGCTGAAGGAATCCGCCCGTGGACAGCGGCCGGACATTTCTCCTCCCCTCGGAAACGGGCAAACCCTGCGGTCAAGGGGCCTTACCGGACCCCCTTGATCAGCACCCCACTCGCCGCTGGCTTCGCCCGCTGCCCCCTTGACCATGTCGACCGCACGGTCGGGAACGCCGCATCGCCCCTTGACCTGCTCTGCGACGGGCGACCGTTAGACGGCGGACGAGGGGGTCTCCTGCACGCTGCTCCCTCGAGTCCCCGCTCACCAGGGCGGCCCGAAGCGAAGGAGCCACCGTGATGACCACCCGCCGACCCCCGGCAGGAGCCCGGCGCGCCCGCCCCGACCACGGGCCCGACCAGTACCGGGCAAGCCGTCCCGGCCTCCTGCGGTGCGTACTTGGGACTCCGCTGTGGAAGCCACTTTGGTGCCCGACACCCAGCCGGACGGAGAAAGCCCAGTTCATCACGCAGATACGGCTGCTCGCCGCGTTGTCACGACCCTCTTCTCTCCTCCTGAACTTGAAGGAAATGTCCGTGGGGGACGAGAGCATCGGGTCCGGCCCCCGGACGCCCTCTGCGGCCGGGCGCGGCCGGCGCTCGGCCAGTGGCCGAGCGCGCCAGTCGACGGGGAGGGAGCGCAGCTGATGGCGGGGAAGCGTGAGGAGAACCCGGCAGGGTCATCGAACAACCTGCGCGGTGACGTGCTGCGCGTGCTCGGAGTGCTGAAAGTTGCGACGGTCGAACAGATCCAGCAGATCTCAGCCCCGCACCTGAGCTACCGCCACACCGACAAGCCGACCCCGTCGAAGCGGAAGCAGGCCCGCACCGCCTCGCACACCGGGGCGCTCTCCGATCTGCGCAAGCACGGCCTGGCGGAGAACGGCGGGCAGCTCCCGGGCGGGGACACGCTGCGCAACCTGACGCCCATGGGCCTGAAAGCCGCCGCGCGCGAGCTGGGGCGGCCAGCGGGGGAGATGGGCAACCCCGCCCGCGGCGCAGGCCGCACGGGCGCCTCCCACCCGATGACGGTCAACGAGGCCGTGCTCGCCCTGCTGCGCCCGAAGCCGGACCTCGCCCAGCTCGCCAGCGAGCCGGCCGACGTCCTCGCCGCCGCCCAGGCCGCCTTCGACGCACCCGCCGGGCTGGGCACCATCACCTCCTACGCGACCGAGGTGGCGCTGCCCGCGACGGGCACCTGGTCCAACCCCGGCAAGGGCGGCGCCCAGGCGGACATCGTCATCACCGCGCCCGAGGACGGGGTGCCGCTGCTGTTCGCGGAGATCGACAACTGCTTCGAGTCCGCTCAGGTCCTCACCGCGAAGATCGACAAGTACATGCGGTTCTGCCAGCGCAAGGTGAAGGACGTCGACGGCAAGGAGCGGCCCATGTGGCGCACCCGCTGGTGGGTGCCCGAC
The DNA here is from genome assembly GCF_024295805.1 of Streptomyces cucumeris. Lineage (GTDB taxonomy): Bacteria > Actinomycetota > Actinomycetes > Streptomycetales > Streptomycetaceae > Streptomyces > Streptomyces cucumeris. Next base: position 6,039 of record NZ_JANCLX010000028.1, on the reverse strand, counting down.
GGCCGCCACGGCGACCAGCCGCACCCGCCGCTGCTGCTCGTCTTCAACCGGATCGGCCCGCGCAACCCCAACACCGTCATCGCGCAGCTGGCCGAGCTGACCGAGCGGCACTGGAAAGGCACCGCGTACGAGAGCGGCTTCCACATGTACGACGGCAAGCTGCCCATCGTCGTCACCGGCATGAAGCACCTAAAGGAGCACGGCCCGGCCGGAGCGATCTTCCGGCGCTTCGGCCGACCGCGTAACCAGACCCTCCTCGAGGCGATCGGCAACCCGCGCCGCGAAGCCCACGACGCCCGCCAGCAAGCCGAGTACGCCGCCCACCAGCGGGAGCACCAGGAGGAGCTGCGCCGCATCGCCGCACAGCACAAGGCCGAGCGAGAGGCCGGCCGTCCCGTGTGTGCCGACTGCGGCACCCGGTTCACCGACGCACGGTGGAAGACCATCGAGCCCTCCGGGTGGAGCGCCCCACGCGAGACCCACCCGCACCTGTGCGACGACTGCAAGCAGCAAGCCGTCACCGCCGAACGCCAAGCCGAGCAGGCCGAGCCCGAGCACCAGGAGCACGACCAGGCCGTGCCCGAGCAGAAGGCCGGCGGCACCTGGCTCTCCCGCTTCCGTAGCTGACGTCCGAGCGGAGACCACGGGCGGGCAGGACCGTTCTGTCCGGCCGTGGCGGCTACTCCCAGGGCTTCGGTAGCGCGTGCCACAGGGCTCTGAGCCAGTCGGGCGGGTTCGTGAGGAACTTGTCCACCAGCCGGTCGGTGATGGAGCGAGCGGCGCCCTGAAGGGCGCCCTGGCCTATCGCGGCGGTCATGCTGGCACCCACGGCAGGCTGCTGCGGGGCGGGCGCGGGGTCGGGCGGCTGGACAGGCGCGGGAACGTTGTCCCGGGTCATGATGCTGCTCCCTTGAGCAGAGGGATCCAGGACAGCGGACACCTGTGGTGGTGTCGTCCGCGTGGGGATGGTGCGCGCCTCGCGGTCGGCGGTCCTGCTGCGGCTCTCTGCCTGAGAGCGTCCCTGGGGGGCTTCGGCCCGGCCCAGGGTGGGCGTGTTCAGCGTAGCGGCGATCGGCGCGGGTGTTGCTTTGGGTGTCTGGCGGCTGGTCACCGGTACTGCCTCCGGCGTGAGTTCGACAAGTCGGGCGGGACAGTGACAGGGCTCGGGTGCTCGCGTCTCGTCCTGCCGGGCACGGCTCTTTCACCCCGTAAGGCCGCAAGCCCGGCCCCGGACAGCAGCGGCTGGGAAGAAAGATTCCGGGGCACGACGAAGGCCCGGACGCCTGGTCCGGGCCTTCGTCATGCCCAAATGATCTCTAGTGAGTCGAACGCTGGTGACGCTGCGGGGCATAGTCGGACACGATCACTCGCTTCACAGGAGGGCGGCTATTCCTTGACCGGCCTCATCGCGGCCCAAAGGGCGCGCGGGCCTCCAGATCATTGATGAAGTCGGTCCACGGCTGTTGTCCCGAGTCCGGCAGGCGCGGGAGTTCCTCACGCATGGCGGTGATTACGGCGGGGTGCTCCTGTTGGAAGATCACTGACCAAGATGCCGAACCGAGGACGTCTTGCAGTTCGGTAAGGACCTGTTCAGGCGCTGAGTGATGCCGCAGCACGTCGGCAGCACAATCTGAACTGATGCTGGGCCGTGCTTCTACCTGGCCGTCTTCATTGAGGAACAGGCCCTCCACGACTCCTTGCCGGTAGGCGTCTGGCCAGCGCTCTGGGTTGTCTGCGCATGCTCGGATGCCATCGATGCGTACGACGAATGTCTCGCGGGCCGACCGTTGGCCCACGGCCACTCCGAGGCGCCGCTGCTCTGGTTCCTCAAGGCCGGGGATATTCGCAGCATCCAGTCGAGCAGCCAGGTCTCCTCTGGAGAAGATGCCCTCGCGTAGGTCATGTACCAAGGGTTCAACAGCGCCTAGGAGCACGGTCTGAAGTCTCGCTAGGGCCCACCGCACCCACACCAGGGCGCCGTGTACGCACGCCTCGACTACCTCGGCGGTGATCTCGTGTACAACGGGGCGGCCGTGACCGGTCCCGAAGCGGTTGCGCAGTTCACGAAGCTGCGACGCCATCTTCTTGGCGGCGTTCGGGATCTGTCGTAGGGGGTCGTTCGGCGGCAGACCGTTTACAGCGGCGTGTTCGACGACGGCGTGTGCGTGACCGAGGACCTTGTCGTATTCATCTTTGTCCCCTGTCACACGTCCGTGCGACACGAGGACGACGCGTGCGACACACTCGACAAGCTCCTTCGCCGAACCTACGACCAAGGGACGATCGTTTGCCGCGATGGCTGCCCCAAGGCGTCCGTAGTGGTCAGAGATTGCCTGCCACGACTCCTCCTGGAGCCACTCGGTCCGCGGCAACGCTTCCTGCACCAAAATACTGATCACGGGATCATCATCCTCCCGATGCCGACGTCCACCGCATGCCGATCGCGGACAGCAGCTCCATCCGCTCCGGCGTTAGCGTCGCCGCCCGGCTGCGCTGGTTCCCGATCCAGGCGCCCAGCTTGTGCTGCCGCTCCTCTTGGTCCTCGCCGACGATCCGCTCAACCCACTTCCTGGGGACCTGGAGGTGCCCCTCGCGCTCGTAGAACTGCTTGGCGGCCTGGTAGTTGAGGGCCCACTTGTCGGCTTGCGTGCGGCGCGGCTTCGGCTTCTTGTCCTCGGCGGCGGGCTCGATCCCGAGGACCTGCTCGCACATCCACTGCTGGACGGTGGTGAGGTTGTCCCAGCCGAGCCGCTGCGCCCGCACCCATCGGCCGAGGTCTTCGCCCTGGTGCACGACGTCGCCCGCCTCGGTGGGCAGCGCCTCACCGGCGTCCAGGTGCATCCGGATCAGGTGGAAGCACCGCTGCCACGTCACCGGCCAGCTCGGGCACCACGACGGGTCGATGTCCTCCAGCTGCTCGCGCCGCTCGTCCGACAGTGCCCCGGCCGACGACTCCACCGGCAGGCCCTCGGCACGCCGCTGCTCGATCTCCGCAGCCTTCCGGGCGGCGGCCCGCGCGTTCTTCAAGAAGATGCCCACCCGGTACCCCTGGAAGGTGGCGTCCAGCGGGGCCAGGAGGTGCCCGTGCTCGGCAGCCCACCCCCGCGCGGCGGACAGGCCCTCCTCCCACGCGACGTCGAAGTGCGACCAGATCATGCCGAGCTTCTCCAGCTGCGCGACGCGGTCCTCGTCCATGTCGCCGCGGGCGTAGAACCGGCGCCCGTCGGCGATCCACTGCCCCAGCGGGAACCCGGCGAGCGAGGCCGGCCACCCCGCGCCTTCCGCCTCCTGGCCGTCGACGGCAGGCACCCGGAACGTGAACGGCACCTTCAAGTCGCCGTGCTCGCGGGCGTAGATCACGGCCGCCTCCACCCCGCGCCGCCAGTGCTCGTGCTCGGGGTTGAGGACCCGCAGGTTGATGAACGCCGCCAGGGCAGCCGGATCGCGGGGCGTGGAGAACTTCAGCAACGCCTTGGCCGGGGCGCTGACGCCCCCGGAGCCCTCACCGCTCCCACCCGTGCTCTTCCCGCTCTCGTCCTTGGCTACGGGCTTGTAGCGGCTCGGGGCCTGCTGCTCCGCGAGCCTCTCCACGATCCTGGCGTCGTGCGCCCGCAACGCCTCCAGCAGCTTGGCGAGCCCGCCGAACGCCCTGGAGGTGAGCATGTTGTCCGCCGTCTCCCCGGGCCCGAGCAGCACCGGCACCACGAGCGAGGCGACCTTGCCTTCGCCGGGCTGCATCCGCAGCGCGCGGCCGACGGCCTGGACGAGGTCGGGCATGGAGCCGCGGACGTCGGCCCAGTAGACGGAGTCGCAGGTTTTGGTGTCGACGCCTTCGCCCAGCACCTTCACCGAGCTCAGGAAGCCCTTCTCCACGACCGTGCCGTCCCTGGAGATCCCGGACGCGAACTCCCCGAGGACCCGGCGCCGGTGGTTGGGCTTGTGCTCGCCGCACAGCCAGTCCGCCCAGATCGTCTTGGGGTACAGCTCGGGGTCGCTGGCGTGCAGCTGTGTGGCGACGTCGGGGAGGCCGACCGAGAAGGCTTCGGCTTCCTTGACGACGTGGTGGAAGACGAGTGTGCGGCGGAAGCCTTCCTCCGAGGATGCTTTGAGCAGGGCGGTCTGGAGCGCCGCGAGCCGTGCCCCGCGCACCTCGGCTGAGCGGCTCTCCGCGCCCAGGAGCTGCGCGGCCTGGAGCGCGGTGTCGGTCACGTCGACGCATACGACCTGGTAGGGGGCACAGATTCCCCGGTCGATGGCGGCCGAGAGGGTCAGGGTGAAGCAGCGGCTGCCGAAGGGGCCCTCCGGGTCGTCTTCCATGCTCGCGACCAGCTCGCCCGGTGCGCCGGTCTCTTCCTCGTCTCCGAGCTGCCACAGCCGCGGCGTGGCCGTCATGTACAGGCGGCGTAGGGAGGGGATCTTCTGGTTGTCGTGGATGACCGCCCACGGCTTCCCGATCCGGCCCGAAACGCGGTGGGCCTCGTCCACGATGATCAGGTCCCAAGCCGCCAAACCCGCAGCGTGAGCCCGCTCCAGAGTCCCCAGACCGAGGCTGGCGTACGTGGCGTACACGGTCACTTTGTCCAGGCCCCGCGTCCACTCCACCAGCTCGTCCACGTCTGTGGTGTTGGGGAAGGACACCTCCTCGCCCCGAAGCGAGGACACCCCGATCATCGGGCCCCGGCGCCCTCCCTCGCGCCATGCGGCCTCGGTCTGCGCCAAGAGGTCCAGCGACGGCACGAGCACCAGCACACGGCCCGCGTGGAGCTCCTCCGCGCTGCGGACCGCCACCCGGGTCTTCCCGGACCCGGTCGCCATGATCACCTGCGTCCGAAGCCCCCGTTCGGGCACAAGAGATCTTGCAGGCAATTCAAGGGTACGCACGACCGCGTCAATGGCTTCTCGCTGGGCTGCCTCACGCTGATCAGCGCGGTCTGTGCTTGACATATCCGCTCTGCTTTCCCTTGCCTGCCAGCAGGGCTGAGTGAGCATCAGCCCACGTGAAGCCTGCCTGCATACGTACAGTTGGCCGCAGTGGTGAACTCTCTGAGAGGGTTTCCCTATATTCGTGCCACAGAAAGTCCGGGATGCTCCACGCGGCCTGAAGTTCCCTACCTATCAGTATGATGGATATGATTCCAGAGTCTATCCGTAATCTATTTTGATGCAACCAGCCCACGAAAGCCCACCAGAACCTGACAGCCCGGTAGGCTCATGGGTATGGTCAGACCGTGAAGAACCGGATGTCGAAGCCTGATACGGACAATGGCATAGAAGACGTCTCCCTGCTCATCTTGGAGTGGCTCGGTGAACAGGGCGTCAGTGCTCTCATCAGGTTCGATGCGGAACGCCCCCGCAATCAGTGGACCTTCGCAGCATCGGGTGAGGCTCTGCCTGAGCCCGTCCGGAATGATGCGATGTCAGCTGCCGAGTGTTTGAGCAATGGACTCGTCCTTATCCGTAGGCAGGGCATGGATGTCCCGTTCTGACCACCGGTAGAGAGTCGGCCCTGCCCGCGGGCTTGAAGGCTGGAACCATGTTGCAGCACTGCGCTGAACCCTGACACGAGCGAGCGACCACAGGCCGGGGCAGACTGGCAGCCATGAAGAGATGCAGCGCACACCAGACATTGGTGGTCGACGGGGAGAGGTTTAACGTCACCAAACGCCCCGGCCAGCCGGGCACGTACGATTTTATCTGGCTGACAGGACCCAACCCTGGATATGGCTTCACTTCTGCAGGGCACCCGGCCAGAGCCCTGAGCACTCCGGAACTGGAAGAGTCAGCCCGGGATTTCCTAAGGCAGATCGATCCGACCACCGGACACATCGAATAGCTCCTCCGCCCCCGGAGCCCTCGCAGCCCGTCCGCGTGAGCGGACATCAGGCCCTGAAGGCGAAGCCGGAGGGACCCCGGGGTGGGGTAGCGAAGCGAACCCACCCCACCCACCGTCACATCAGCTCAGAACAACCCGACCTGACCACCCACCAGGACTGGCCCCTGGAGCGCAGCGGAAGGGGGCTGGCCCGGCTCAGCCGGGCT
>NZ_JANCLX010000027.1:34572-119268 GCF_024295805.1 Streptomyces cucumeris | reverse complement strand
TCGATCACCTGCCGGTGATCACGCCATCGCCCGCCCCGCTTCGGCGTCCGATCCGGCAACAACGGCTCAATCCGTGCCCATTGCACGTCAGTCAACGACACACCCGGTCCAACGACCCGATGATCCGGAAGAAACGGCCTAGAGCGCCCAGGCCTCGGGGAGAGCGAGGTCCTCATGGAGCCGGCCGAGCTGTTCAGAGCTGAGAGTGGTGGTGACCGCGACGAATGTACTGCCCGGCTCTCCGTCCGCGGTCTCGATGACATCGCGCACGATCGTCGCGCGCGTCGCGGGTGTCACGGCGGGCAGCATCCTGTGGAGGTCGGTGAGTGCTTCTTCCGGCGAACGCGAGGCCCGGAAGGCGGCATACACGGTCCCCAGCTCCTCATCGCTCGCGGACTCCCACAACGCCGGCATCGCGACCGTCTCCTCCACGTGCAGATGCGCGAGGTACGCACTGATCACTTCGTTCAGGGCGAGGTACAGCGCGTGCTGGGCCTCGGCGAGGGCCGCGCCAGGATGCGTGGGCAGTGCGCGCGCCCGCTCGTCCAGCGCGACGAAGACCGCGTCGAGGCGCACATGCTCCGCCTCCAGCGCGTCGGCCGCCTCGGGCGCACGCTCACGCAGGAGCGCATGGATGAAGGTGTCCTCGTGGTCAGCGTGTTCGCGCAGTTCCTGCGTCAAGGCCAGGCAGCGCTCCGCGTGGTCGGCAGCGGCATCACCACGGGAGATGTCCGCGGCGCCGAGCTCGATGGCGAGGGTGAACAGACGCGCCCGCTGCCCCATGTGAACGTGACGGTAAAGGTCGATCTTGGACATACCTGCTCCTCAAGGAGTCGCATGAATGGATTGATAGACAACATGTTGCTAGACTGACAATCTATTGTCAAATGAGAGAAGGTGGCGGACATGACCGATGAGACAGCCCTGCTGATTGCCGACGTCTTCGAGGCAGCCGGATCCCTGCGCCGCCTGGGCGATCACACCGCGAGGGCGGAAGGGCTCACACAGACCCGCTGGCAGCTGTTGAGCACCGTGTCCAGGGACCCCCTCACCGCGTCCCAGGCCGCGCGCAGACTCGGTACGAGCCGTCAGAGCGTCCAGCGAGTCGCCAACGATCTCGTGGCATTCCGACTCGCCGCCTACGAGCCGAACCCGGATCACCGTGGGTCACCCCTGCTGGCTCCGACGTCCCGGGGACAGGAGGCACTCGGCCGTGTCACCGACCGGGCCGCGCGGGTGCACCGCACCCTCTTCTCCGCCATCCCCGACGGGGACATCCGCGCCACCCGGGTGTGTCTGCGGCAGTTGCTGTCCGCCCTCGACCACGACGAGGGGGCAGCGGGCAGCCGGTAGCGACGACAAGGCGGGGCCGGTTGTCAGTGGTCACTCCTACGGTTCGAGTCAGTGGAACCCGCGGAACACACCGCGGTCCGGCCGTTGGAGAGGGTCTGTCATGTCAAAGACGTATCTGGAGCTGTCCCAGGACGGCGGCGGAGCGCACAAGTTCTACGAGGTGACGGTCGTGGGACAGGTCGTGAGCGTGCGCTACGGACGGATCGGCTCCGACGGACAGACGCAGACGTCGACCTTCCCCACGGCCGAGAAGGCGCAAGCCGCCGCCACCAAGAAGATCGGCGAGAAGGTACGCAAGGGATACGCCCCCGCCGTACAGGGCCAGCGCGCGCCCCGCGCGGTCACCCGCCGACAGGTGACCTCCGCCCCGTCCACGGCCCGCGCGACCGCCCCGGTGCTGTGGCGGTTCCGCACCGGTTCAGCGGCCTTCGGCATCCACATCGACGACGATCGCTGCTGGGTCGGCAACCAGGCCGGCGATGTCTACACACTGGCGCACGGCGGCGAGGTCCTGGCGCGCTACCAACTCCCGGACGGGGTCAAGTGCCTGGTCGCCGACGACTTCTGGATCTACGCCGGCTGTGACGACGGCCGGGTCTACGACCTGTCGTCCAAGCTGCCCTTCGCGGCCTACGACATCGCGGCCGACGTCGACATCTTCTGGCTCGACATCCACGAGGGCGTGCTCAATGTCTCGGACTACGCCGGACGGCTCACCGTCATCGATCACGAGGACGAACACCAGTGGGCCCGGGGCGGGCGTGGTGAACACGCCTGGATGGTGCGCGCCGACGACCGCGCCGTGTACCACGGACACTCGCGCGGCGTAACAGCTCACTCCACGGACGGCACCACCGAGTTGTGGCACACGCCGACCCAGGGCGGTGTTCTGTTCGGCTGGCAGGAGGACGACGCCGTCTACGCCGGAACCTCCCACCAGGTCGTCCACCGGATCTCCAAGCAAACTGGTGCCACGGAGGCCACGTACCGCTGCGACAGCTCCGTCTACTCCTGCGCCACCTCCCCCGGCGGCCGGTACGTGTTCGCCGGTGACTCGGCTTCCTCCGTGTACTGCTTCGACCGTGACGGCACCCGGCTGTGGAAGCTCGGCACCGGCAGCGGATCCGCGCTGTCCATGCAGTACCGCGACGAGCGGCTCTACCTGGTCACCACGGACGGCTCCCTGGTGTGCGTGGATGCGAGCGAGGCCGCGGTGACAGCAGCCCAGCAGGGCTCCGTGCCCGTCGCCCGGGACATCAAGCTCAGCGCCGCGCTGCCCACCTACGCACCGGCCACCGCGCTCGCGTCCGTGACGACCGTGACAGCGGCCCCGGCCGGAGCGGTGATCGTCGAATGCGTGCAGGAGGGCGGCCGCACCCGAGTGCACGTGGTCTCGGACGGCTATGAGCGCTCGTGGAACGTCCAGTTCCCGCGGGCGATACGCGAACCGGGCGCACGGTACGTCGTCGACTCCCTGCACGCCGCGTCCAGCGGCTTCTACCGGGTCCGCGGAGACATCCGACGGCTCCAGTAGTGCCGGGTGTGCGATGACGTCGCAGACACGTAGCGCCTCCGGGAGCCGCCCCGAGCAGTTCGGTCCGGTCCACACTTCGTGGGCCGGACACGCTGCGGGGGCGGAACCCTGATCACGCATCAGGTGCAGGGCCGACGACCTGCTGTGGGGTGGTCGACCCAGTGGACGACACCTGCTGCCGTCAGATCAACCGGGAGCTCGCTGTGCGGCAGTCCCGCCACACGCTCGCCCACGATTCGATGGCCTGTAGCCTGCTGCCAGCTGTGTGAGGGGGCTGACCATGGAGAACATCCTGTCCGTGGCCATCGGGGCTGGTTTCGGGCTCGTAGGGGCCGTGTTCGGTTCTTGGTTCACCGCACGCCGACAGGACCGTATGTGGCTGCGCGAACAGAAGCTGAAAGCCGGGGTCGGATTCAACACCGCCGTGTCCCAGCTTATCGACTACCTTCGGGAAACACGGCTGAGCGACGACGGCGCTGGGGCCAACGAGTTGGCGGACCGCATGCAGGAAGCCCGGTCAGCCCTCTACCTCCTGTGCGCCGACGACACCGTCGATCTCGCCGATGCTCTCGCACGTCGGGTGTGGCAATCCCGGCCCAGCGAGGGCCGGGAGGATCGCAGGGCCGAGTACAAGGAGACGTTGGATCTCCTTCGCCGTTTCACCCATCAGCTCCGAGCAGAGATCGCCAGGACGTAGTCCCGGTTGGTTCATCAGGATCGTGACCTTCCGTGTTGCGGCACGGGTCTTGTCTGCCGTGAGGCCGCCCTTCCCTGGCGTCGGCTGACCTCAGTCGCGATCCTGCCAGGTGCACAAGCAGACCCGGTTGCCTTCGGGGTCGGCGAGCACCCAGTAGCTCGGCGCCCCCGCATCGCTGACCAGGACACCGCCGGCGGCGAGTGCGTCGTCGATGCGGGACTGGACCTGCGCGGGATCCACCCACACGTCCGGGTGCCAGCGCTGACGGGGTTCCTCACTTCCGGATGCCTGGAACCAGACGTTCGGCAGAGCGTCGGACGGGTCGCGAAGGTCGTCCCCGGAGTCGGGCACGGACTGATGCTCCATCGCCAGCACCGCGGCCCAGAACGGAAGGACCGACGTGGCGGTCGGGGTGTCGAGAGCCAGCTCAAGCCGGGAGAGGTTCGCGGACTCCAGCTCCACGCCTGCGTCGGCTGCGATGGCGGAGATGATACGGGCCAGCCGGATGTCGCGGTCGGTGACTCCGTACTCGCCGTGGCTTGTCAGCCGTGCGTTGACATGGGTGGCGCGCAAGTCGAGTTCGGGGTGGTGGTTCATCTCCTCCGCCACTGTGCCGATGGCATTGACCACCGAGAGCCCAGTTGCGAAGTCCCTGGTGTGGATGCGGGTCTGCAGCCCACCGAGCAGGTAGGCCCACCCGTCCAATCCGGCGTCTGCGATCTGCTGTCCGGTCAGCTTGGCCATGGGGCCATGTTCGCAGCTCGTTGTTCCACCTGTCCGTCGATCGTGATCTCGCCGATGGGTACGGGCGCAGGGCCTCCCGGTTCCTGTGGCAACACGATGAACGCGGTGCCCTTGCCCAGGTCGATGCTGGAGCGGGGCGGCGCACCATCACTCGCGTCATCCCGCAGCAGCAGCTCCACCCGCCGCTGCTCGAGCTCCGCTGTCTTGTTTCCGTTCACGACCGCGGTGAATTCATCGAAGGCAATGCTCGACAACGACCGCCCCGTGCGCTTGCGCAGCCACGGCATGAAGCCCAGCCCCGTGAACCATCGCCACACGCTCTCCACGAGGGCGAACAAGACGATGAGACACACGAACGCCGGGAACGACATGGCCCATACCGCCACAGCGGGCCCCCATCACCCTCAACACCGTTGACGGTCGGGAAACGACGGAGGGGTCGGCGTCGTTCCCATCGGGCCACTCCCGCACCCGCCCGGGAAAAGCTCCTCTACGATTCCCACGAGGGAGCAACGAACAAGCAGCGGACAGGACTTAGGGGGCGAGCAGCCTCCCGGAAGAACCGCATTCGGAGGCTGAACCAGGTGCTATTGACGGTCGTGGGCGTGATCGCCGTCCTTTGGGTGTTGCTCTTCGCCTGGGTGTGCCGGCGCCGGCGCAAGTTCGGAGGGGGCGGCGCTACGTCTGGTGCATGGGACGAGCTCTTCCAACCCTCACGACAGCACGTCCAGGAGGAAAAGGAACGCCGGCTGGCCCTCCGTGACGGTACGGAGTCCGGTGCACCGCCGCGCAGCTCCGTGGACTTGCAATCCGGCACAGCGGTCATTCGCCCGGAGCCGGGCCACCGGCCCGGACACCGCTGACCAACGGCCGCCATCAACCCTGGCAGGTTAGGCTATGACAAGCGTTATAGCCAGAAGAGGGTGGAGACCGGTGGCCAAGACCAGCACGCCGTCCCGCGAGCGGATCGTGACCGGCGCCGCGGACATGATCAGCCGGCGTGGCCTGAGCGCCACGAGCATCCGGGAGATGGCCAAGCACGCCAAGGCGCCGCTCGGCTCCACCTATCACTACTTTCCCGAGGGAAAGCAGCAGTTGGCCACGGAAGCCGTCCGCCACACGGGCGACCAGGTGGCCCGCAGCCTGCGCCAGGAGCTGAAAGCCGGCCCGGCCGCCGGCCTGAACGCCTTCCTCGCCCTGTGGAGGAAGGTCGTCGCCGACACCGACTTCCATGCCGGCTGCCCCGTCCTGGCGGTCGCCATCGAGGAACCCCCGGCCGACGAAGTCCCACCCGCCCTGGAGGCCGCGGCGGAGGTCTTCGAGCAGTGGGAGGGCCTGCTCGCGGACTCACTGCGGGAACACGGCGCTGACGCCGAGCAGGCCGCGCAGATTGCCACACTGATCGTCGCCGCGGTCGAGGGCACCGTGGCCATGTGCCGCGCCAAGCGGAGCACTGAGCCCCTTGACCGCACCGCGGCCCAACTCCAGGCCCTCATCGCCGATGCGCTCGGGGGCTGAGCCGGGCTCCGGCCCGGCCGCCCGTCCGGTCGCCGCCGGGGCCGCTACGCGTCGATGACGGCGCGGATGGCCTCGGCCTTCTCCTCGGTGAACACGCCGCTGTCGAGGAGGGAAAGAACCGACAGCACGCCGCCGCTGGAGCCCCAACTCCCCTCGTCGATCACACGGAAATTCACCCACCAGGCCGGTGACGGCTCCGCCAGGCCGCAAGCGTCGGCCATCGCGGCCAGGACGCGTTCGATGACCTGAGCACGGACCGCCTGGTGCCAGTCTCCGTCCATGACCGCCACATCGATCACCATGACGTCGAGGCCCTGCTCCGCATCCGCCAGGAGCCGACCACCGATGGCCATCATGTCCGGCTCTCGCTCGACGAAGTGCACCTGGAATCCGACCCGGGCGGCCGGGGCGAACTGCCCGACCTCCGGCACGAGCACGGCGTCGGTCAGCGTCTCGGCCAGCTTGCGGCGCTGCTCCGGGCCAAGGCGGCCTTTCAGGGTGTTCACGCTGATGATGGTCACGGCTGCCTCCTATGACGACTGTTATAGGAGGCAGGCTACATCAGCTCTATAACGACTGTCATAGGACGGAGTGGCGGGCAGCCCGCGCCCGAGCCGCCAAGCTCACGCAATGTGGGACCGATCGCAACCGATGCCGTCCGGCGCCACGTTGCCGGGACAAGCTGGGCAAGGCCAAACCGGTGACCCCGGTGGACATCCGGGCCAGCGCCGAACTGCCGCGGCACCCGGCGACGAAGGAGGTGACGACGGCGGATGGTGAGCAGCACCGCAAGAAGCTCACCCTCAGCGACAAACCGGGCTCGCAGACGATCCCCACCGGGATCAGCAGGGTCACCACGGTCCGTCTGGGTACTGCGCCAGGCCACCGGCCTGGGCCCAGGCCGTCATCTCGCCCTGGCGGAGGTGGAGTTCTTCCAGCGAAGCTGACCGCTGCCCCGGGTCCGCCGACACTCCCTTGGCCCGCACGACCACGGTGATGGGACCGACCTCGCCGAAGTACGCGCCCTCGCCTCCGTAAGCCGAGTGGAAGGACCGCTCCATGTCGGTCACGGTGTAAAGGGCGGCGTTGGCCGCTTCCTTGGCCGGCGGATTGCCGTTGTCGGACCAGACCTCCAGCGCGACACAGTCCTGGCCATCGCGGGCCACGACGGCAGCCGCGTGGAACTGGCTCATCTCCTTCTTGGCGTCCGGTTTGCACGCGACGATCACGAACGCCTCGCCGGGCTGGGGGTTCGCCGACTCATTGCGCTCTTCGATGAAGCCCCGCGCCTGCCGGCGGTTGGTCGCGTCCGCCTTGCCGAAGTCCTTGTCGGTCCCGGCGACCGGGCCCTGACGCTGTTGGATGACATAGGTGAGCTCATGGGCGAGGGTGTGTTTGTCGCCCCCTCCCTCACCGAGTACCACATGGTTGCCGGAGGTGTAGGCGCGCGCAGCGACCGCGGCGGCCGAAGCGCGGGCGGCGCCGCCCCTGTGCACCCGGACATCGGAGAAGTCGGCGTCGAGACGGTCCTCCATCTCCCGGCGCAGCGGTTCGGCCAGTGGGCTCCCGGTCGAGCGCAGCACTGCCTGAACCGCGGTCCGCTGCGCGGTGCCCGCGTCGTCCTGCTCGCGCATGCCGTCGGCATCGCCCCGGGCGCGTCGCAGCATCTGGACGACTCCCGCGTTCCCGACCGTGCTCTGCTGACCGAGCAGAGCGCCGGGAGCCGCGGGGCGTTCGTCCTGGCGGGTCGCACGCCGGACGGGGCCCGCAGCCGGGCGATTCCGCTTGCCGGGTTCCTCATGAGAATGCTGCGCGCCCATGCGCTGCCTCCGCTGTGTGAGGGTTCACCTCACACAGATACGGGGCGCCGAGAGACGGCAGCAACGGACGCGAGGGCAGAACCCTGTGCAACGGATACAGCGCGTATGGGCATCGGCCCAGAACCGCGACCGCCTCTTCGGCCTGCGGGCCGGTACGCGCACCTGGGCGGCGCGCGCCCACTTGTCATCGATCAGTCGAAGGCCCTCAGCACCAAGCGCCCCACGGCCCCTATCCCCCGGCCGATCCAGCCGAACAACCCCACATCCGCGGCCAGTTCACCGGCGTCGGCGACGGTGCCCGCCCGGTCAACCGCTGAGTTGCACCGGGAACAGGACCGCGGCCATCGACGCTTCTGCCCGCCGCACTTCCTACATCTTGCCATGGCGCCCAGTGTCGTCCATCCTCCTGCCGATCGGCGAATACGGCCTGCCGTTCAGCCTGGATTCGACGCGTACCTGGCGGACAGGCCGGCTGAGCGAGGTCCCCTGCGCATGGCACTGACTGCCAGGCGCAGCGGTGACGTGGTGTTGGGCACGATCGGCCTGGGCGCTGTCGCCACAGCGTTGGCACCGGCCGCGATCCCGGTCGTCTGCTGGATCTGGGGTGCCATCGCCTTCGTCGACATGGCCTGGCTGCTGACCACTCACCGTCATTGACGCGCGCCCGCCCGGGTTCCCACCTCACGAGGCTCGACCCCGGCGGCGCTGGGCAGTCAGGAGATGAGCGAGCGTCCCGTGGGCGCCAGCCGCAGTGTCCGGGGCGCCGCAGACTGTTCTCTGCTGATGCCCGGCAATACCTCGTCCCGCACGAGCGGATGAGCCTGCAGCTCGGCGAGGTGTCGGCGACGCGCACTCTCGTCGGGGTAGGAGTTGACGACCACGGCGACGTTCTCGCCGGTGCGTACCGGCAGCCTGGGGAACGTATTGTCCGCCGTCTCGGTGGTCAGGACGGCGAGCGGTGCGGGTCCTGTCGCGCCGAGCGCGGGGAGGAGACCGTCCCGGATGAGTGCGATGCCGTCGGACCGTCCGGGAGGAAAGGACCAGATGGTGGCGGACACGAGCCGGTCCGATGCCGGAGCACCGACTCGGGACCGCTCGGAGGACGGGCGGACGGCAAAACCGCTCCCGGCCGACAGGGGCCGCAGCAGCAGGACATCGTCGGAGTCGAGCATGGTGGCGTTCGCCCGGGGACCGTGTTCGGCCCAGACGGGTCCGTCGTAGAAGGCCGTCAGCGCACGCTGCCGTACCGCCATGTCCGGGAACCCGCGCAACCATACGAAGCGGTCCGGATCATCGAGGTCCCGGAACTGGCCGAGTACGGCCATCCCGGTCTCCTCCTGCGTTTCGACGAACTCCGCATCGAACAATTCGATGAGTTCGTCGCGCCGTCCATGACGCAGTGTGTATTGGCGAAGCTCGATCACGGCGGGGTGGACGGCAGGGTCGGTGGGCGACACGGTGCAACTCCTCTTCGCTGCTCTTGTCCGGGCATGGACTTCCGGCCGGTTCGGTCGGAGCCGGACGCCGATGACGCTAGGGGACCCGTGTGCCACATGCTGTCAGGGTTTCCGAGGAGAATGGCGCGCATGTCTGCCGGCCGGCTGTTGTCGCTGTTGTTGCTGCTGCAAGCTCGTGGCGGCATGCCCGCCCGAAAGATCGCTGATGAGCTGGGTGTGTCCATACGGACCGCCTATCGCGACCTTGCGCGTCTGCAGTCCGCCGGGGTCCCGGTCTACGCGGAACCGGGTCGCGGGGGCGGCTATCAACTGCTCGACGGTTATCGCACCCGCCTCACCGGGATGAGCGAGGGCGAGGCGCGAGCACTCTTCTTCGCCGGACTGCCGGGGCCCGCCGCCGACTTGGGGCTTGCCGAGGAGGTGACGGCAGCACGGCTGAAGCTGCTCGCCGCGCTGCCGACGGAGCTGCGCGAGGAAGCCGCACGGACCGCGGCGGTCTTCCATCTGGACGCCCCCGGCTGGTACCGGGAACCCGAACGGACACCACAGCTGCCCCTGCTCGTCGACGCGGTGCTCACACGGCGTGCGGTGGATGTGCGCTATCGCCGTTGGCGCGCACCGCAGGAGGTGAATCGCCGCCTCCGCCCCTACGGCCTGGTGCTCAAATCCGGTACCTGGTACCTCGTGGCCGCCGTCAGCGAGAGTCGGATCGCCACCTATCGCGTCACCCAGGTCCTCGACGCGGTGCTGAGCGACGAGCGATTCAACCGGCCACCGGAATTCGACCTGGGTGCGTACTGGACCTCCTACCTCGACGACTTCGAGGCACGCCGCTACACGGGCACGGCCACCATCCGTCTGTCGCCGCGGGGACGCCGGCGCCTGCCCGACAACGTTCCTCCGGAGGTGGTGCGGGCAGTCGACTCCACCGCGACCGCCGTCGGAGAAGACGGTTGGGTCGAGGCCGACATCCCGATCGAGAGCATCGACCACGCCTGCGGGGAGCTGTTGCGGCTCGGGGTCGACGTCGAGGTCGTCGCACCTGCCGAACTGCGCCAGGCCATGACCGCCACCGTGGGTGTGCTCGCCCGGGCCTATGGAGTCCACTGACGGTGGTGGCGCCCGGACACGGCAGGTCTCGAACCCGCCGGGCCGCGGCGGTATGAAACGTCAGGGCCCTGACGGCACGTTGGTCGCTCCGACCCCTTCACCGGGCGTTCGCAGCCACGTCATAATGGCCTCGCCATGAGATAGACAACGTTGTCAACCTCACTGAATCCCTCGTCGGGAGACTGTTCACCGCGCCTTGGCTCTTCCTCCGCACTGCGAGCCCCTCGCAGCTCAGGGCGGTCTGACACCGTCCCGGTATTCGCCCAACAGAAGGGGGCATTGTTGATGCAAGCGTCCAGAAGTCCTCCGGTGCGGCGACTGCTCACCGTCGGCGCCGCAACCGCTTCGACGGTGGTGGCCCTTCTCCCGGGAATTCCCCCGGCCGGGGCCGCACCGACCACCGCAGCCCAGGTCAACCACGGCGCGCGGTACGTGGATCCGCTGATCGGATCGAGCAAGGGCGGCAATACCTTCCCCGGCGCCAGCCTGCCGTTCGGCATGATCGCCTGGTCGCCCACCAGCACCGCGGGCGACCAGACCAACACGGCGGCCGCGGGTGGCTACTCCTACGACACCACCCGGCTGCGCGGATTCTCCCTCACCCATCTCAACGGAACGGGCTGCCACCCCGGCGCCGCCGGAGACATCCCGATCATGCCCTATGCGGGTTCGGTCGACTCCTCACCCAGCGCGGACACCAAGGACGCCAAGTACGCCGCCAACTTCTCCCATGAGGAGGAGAAGGCAGAACCCGGGCGCTATCAGGTGAAACTTGACAACGATGTCACAACAGACCTGGCCGTCAGCACGCGCGCCGGTGTCGCCGACTTCACCTTTCCCCGGGACCGGCCCGCCAACCTGTTGTTCCGCGTCTCCAACTCGCTCAACGGCAGTGAGGACGCGCATATCGAGATGGACAGCGCACATCGCAAAGTGACCGGCTGGGTGGAGACCGGAGCGTTCTGCGGGCGGCGCGCCAACGGCGGTACCAACAACCGCAAGAGCTACTACCGTCTCTACTTCTCCGCGGCCTTCGACCGGGCCTTCTCCGCCACGGGCACCTGGCACGACGACCGGCTCTCACCGGGGTCCACCCGTGCCGACGGCGGGGAAGGGTACGCCACCGGTGCGGACCGCGCGGGCCGCGGTTCCGGTGGCTACGTGTCCTTCGACACCGAGCACGACGACGACGTCCGGATGCGCGTGGGCATCTCCTATGTGTCCCTGGCCGGCGCCGAGGCGAACCTCCGCGGCGAGATACCCCGGAACGCCGACGTACCTGAGGTGGCCGCCTCCGGACAGCGCGCCTGGGACCGCGCCCTGAGCGGCGTCAAGGTCTCCGGCGGGACCGAAGACCGGCGCACGGTGTTCTACACCGCGCTGTACCACGCCTTTCAGCAGCCGAATGTGATCAGTGACCGAGACGGCAGGTACCCGGGCATGGACCGCCGGGTACACGCCCTCGCCCGCGGTCAGAAGGCGCAGTACGGCAACTTCTCCGGCTGGGACCAGTACCGTGCCCACGTTCAGCTGCTCGCACTTCTCCAGCCGCGGGTCGCGGGCGACTTCGCCCAATCGCTCTACCACTTCGCCCAGCAGAACAAGGGCGTCTGGGATCGCTGGGTGCACATCAGCGGTGCCACACACGTCATGACGGGCGATCCCTCCGCGGCGACCCTTGCCACGCTGTATGCCATGGGAGTACGCGATTTCGATGTCCGGGGTGCGTTCGACTCCCTCTACCGTCAGGCCACCGTTCCGGCCCCGGACCAGTTGTCGGACGCCGGCTGCCCCGGCCAGTGCGTGTCAGCACGCCCCAACCTGACCCAGTACACGGCCCTCGGATACGCCCCGCACGACACCTGCCACTGCTGGGGCGGCGCGGCCGAGACGCTGGAAGGCTCCGTCGCCGACGCGGCCCTCGCCCAGTGGGCCCGTATGCTCGGCCGCGACGAGCAGTACCGCGCGAACGCGGCGCCTACTGGAAGCACGTCTTCAATCCCACCGCGACACCCGACACCGGTTACATCCAGGCACGCAAGGCCGACGGCTCCTGGGTGACCCCCTTCGACCCGGCCTCCGACAGCGGATTCGCCCAGGGCAGCGCCGCCACCTATGTGTGGATGGTCCCGCAGGACGTTCAGGGACTCGCCACGGCGATGGGCGGCAGGGACAAGGCCGCCATCCGCCTCGACGGCTTCTTCCACAACCCCGACGGCTCGTGGTCCGTCCAGGGCGGTGGCCCACTGCACTACGATCCCACCAACGAGCCGGGCATCCACGCCCCCTGGCTGTACAACGCCCTGGGCAGCCCGTGGAAAACGCAACAGACGGTCCGCCAGATCGTCGACACCGTGTACACGACCGGCCCGTCCGGCCTTCCCGGCAACGACGATCTGGGCACCATGTCCGCCTGGTACGTCTTCTCCGCGCTCGGGCTCTATCCCAAAGCGCCCGGCTCCGCCGACTTCCTGCTGAGCGCCCCGGTCTTCCCCCGCTCCGTCATCGCCCCGGCCGGACACCGCGGTGAGATCGTGATCGACGCACCCGAGGCGTCCGACAGCAACCTCTACATACGTTCCGTCAAACGCGACCAGCGGACCCATCGCACCTCCTGGCTCGACGGCTCCTTCGCCCGCGACGGCGGATCGCTCAGATCCCAGCTCGGCGACCGGCCCGACACCTCCTGGGCCACGGATCCGGCACACCTGCCTCGGTGATCTGCCTCATCGCCATGTGTGCATCCCTCCGGGCGGTGTGAATCGCCCGGAGGGAGACACCGGTGAGGTGACGGATCCCCCGGTGGCACCCGTCGCCGTACGTCGGACGCTCAGCGGGCGGCCACGCGTCGCACGACGGGGCGCCAGGACTCCAGAGCCGCTACCCGCAGGCCGACCACTTTCCCCGCGTCGTCGGCACGGCGCAGAGCAATCGCGGCCGTGAAGTCGGGATCGGCCTCGAACGCCGCCGCCTCCACCGAGGTCATCGGGCCGCCCTGACAGCCGAGGCTGCGGGCGCTCTCCGGGGACAGTGCGAGATCCGGGTCGACGGTGGCGAGATAGCGCTTGGCCGGGATGTGCAGGGCGACCAGCCGGGCGACTCGGGGTCCCAGCAGACCCTCGACCGCCCTCGCGGCGTGGGTGCCGTGCCCGGCTTCGTCGCCGGGCACGAGGTAGTGGCCGACGTCATGGACGAGCCCCGCCACCTGCAGTTCCTCGTCGTCCGGATGGCGTTCGGCCAGCACGGCGGCGACCTGGAGGCCGTGGTCGAGGATGTCCACCGGGTCACCGGAGCGGTCCGGGGTGTCCCAGACGTCCGCGCAGTCGGCCAGCAGAACCATGAGCGCGTCCACGGACGGTATGGGGTCATACGTCATGGGGCCCACCCTGCCGCGCCTGGGCGTACGGCAGGTAACGGCAGGTTGTCCTCAGCCACGGCATCCACACGAGGTAGTGAGCAATCCCCCTGCTATGGTGCGCCGATGTCATCGATCAAGCAGTTCCAAGTCACCTTCGACTGCGCGGAACCTGAGCGCGTCGCTCGCTTCTGGTGCGAGGTGCTGGGGTACGTCGTACCGCCACCACCGGAGGGGTTCGCCACGTGGGACGATTTCAAGCGCTCCCAGCCCGCCGAGGAACAGGGTTCATGGTTCGTCTGCATGGACCCCACAGGTGTGGGCCCGCGCATGTTCTTCCAGCGCGTTCCCGAAGGCAAGGTCGTCAAGAATCGGGTCCATCTCGACGTGCGGGTCGGCACCGGACTCGTGGGGGAAGAGCGCCTGGCCACACTTGAGGCGGAATGCGCGCGACTGGTCGCGCTCGGCGCGGTACGTGTGCGACTGCTGCTTGCCGATGACGACAACGAATCCTGCATCGTGATGCAGGACATCGAGGGCAACGAGTTCTGTCTGGACTGAGCGTCCTCAAGAAGGCTCCGCCCGCGCAGCCCGGTGCGCCGGTCATCGTGCCGCCTCGAGTGACGACTCGACGATCTTGCGGCAGGAGCCGGCCCCCGGTCAGCGCGATACCGGCCGCCGGGAAATCTCGCTTCCCGCTAAGGCACCCGCTGCGCGGCAAGATGCGGAAGTCTCCCGATGTGGTGTCCCCACCTTAGAGACGACGTTGGAAGCACAAGCAAGAGACCAGCTTCCAGCCCGTCCGAGGAGACCCCATGCTGCACCGTGAGTTCCTGGCCGCCCATCACGCCGAGCTCCTTTCCCGCGCCGCGCAGCGCCGCCTGGCCCACGAGGCCAAGCAGGCCGCGCGGGCAGCGAAGGCCGAGCGGGCCGCGAAGGCGGCCCGTACCGACGCCGACCGCCGCAAGCAGTACCGTCGCGCCGCGTGACGGAGCAGGAGCGTCGCGTGGACGGGCACCCGGCCGCGGCGGCCCGGCCGCCCGCCGACGCCGGCGCCGACGCCGACGCCGAAACCACTGTCCCTGACCTCGTACGAGATGCGATGCTCAGCATCGTGCGCACCAGTCACATCAGTCCCGTTTTCATAGGCCGCGGCGCCGAGCTGACCGCCCTCGGCGAGGCCCTGTCCCGGGCGGACGCCGGGGAGCCCGGCGCGCTCTTCCTGGGCGGCGAGGCCGGCGTCGGCAAGACCCGGCTGATTCAGGAGTTCCTCGGCCGGGCCGCCGCGGACGGGGCCGTCGTCGCCCTCGGCGGCTGCGTCGAAACCGGCGCCGACGCCCTGCCGTACCACCCCGTCTCGGCCGCCCTGCGCTCCCTGCGCCGCAAGCTCGACGCCGAGCTCCGCGCCGCCGTGGCCGGACAGGAAGGCGAGCTCGCCCGGCTCCTGCCCGAGCTCGGCGAAATGGACCGGGACCGCCCGGAGACCGACGGCCGCGCCCGGCTCTTCGAGCTCACCGTCCGCCTCCTCGAGCGTCTCGCCACGGACCGGACCCTCGTCCTGGCCCTGGAGGACCTGCACTGGGCCGACCGCTCCACCCGCGAGCTGCTCAGCTACCTGCTGCGCGCCCTCACCGACAGCCGCCTGCTCATCGTCGCCACCTACCGCGCCGACGACCTGCACCGCCGCCACCCGCTGCGCCCCGCCCTCGCCGAGTACGAGCGGCTGCGCACCGTCACCCGTCTCGAACTGCCCCGCTTCGACCGCACCGAAGTCCGCCGCCAGCTCACCGCCATCCACGGCGAGGCCCTTCCCGAGCAGGTGCTGGACCGGGTCTTCGAACGCTCCGAGGGCAACGCCTTCTTCGTCGAGGAGCTGGCGTGCAGCATCCTCGGCGGTTCCCCGGGCGGTATCAGCGACTCCCTGCGCGACCTTCTGCTGGTCCGGGTCGAGGCGCTGCCGGACGAGGTGCAGCGCGTGGTGCGGACCGCCGCCGAGGGGGGCTCCGAGGTGGAGTTCCGGCTGCTGGCCACCGTCACGGGTCTCGCCGAGGACGAGCTGATCGAGGCCCTGCGCACCGCTGTCGGCGCAGCCGTCCTGCAGCCCTCCGACGAGGGCGAGTCCTTCCGTTTCCGGCACGCCCTGATGCGCGAGGCCGTGGTCGGCGACCTGCTGCCCGGCGAGCGCTCCCGGCTCAGCCGCCGCTACGCCAAGGCGCTGGAGGCCGACCCCACGCTCGTACGGTCCGAGGAGCGGGCCGGCCGGCTGGCCCGCTACTGGTACGACGCCCGCGACCCCGCCAGGGCGCTGCCCGCCGTGATCGCCGCGGCGGCCGCCGCCCGCGGCCGGCACGCGTTCGCCGAGCAGCACCAGCTGCTCGAGCGGGCCATGGAGTTGTGGGACGACGTCCCCGAGGAGCTGCGCCGCGAGACGATGCGGCAGGGCATCGAGAACGGGCTGGCGCCGGCCATCTACCCGGATATGCCAGGCGACTTCGTGGACCTGCTCGCCGCGATCAGCGTCGCCGCGCGCCTCGCGAGCGAGCGGGAGCGGGCGCTCGCCCTCGGCAAGCGGGCGCTGCGCGAGCTGGAGGGCGACCCCCTGAGGGCGGCCTGGTTCTGGATGGAGCGGTACCAGTTGGTGCGAGACCTGTCCCGCTCCGACGGCTGGGACGAGATCTCCCAGGCCCAGAAGCTGGTCAAGGGCCTGCCGCCGTCCGTCGTACACGCCGAGGTAATGACGTATGCGGCACATTGGTACATCGTGCACCAGCCGGCGCCGAGCGCCATCGAGACCGCGGAACAGGCGGTGGAGCTCTGCCGGATAACGGGCGCCGACATCACCGGACTCGCCGCCCAGCACACCCTGGCCTGGCTTACCATCCACTCGGGCAACGTCGAGGCCGGGCTCGAGCGGGCCCGCGACGTGTGCGCCCGGGACCTGGAGCCGGGCAACGCCAACGTCCTGCTGCGCGGCTACGGCAACCTGGCCACGGCGCTGCACGGCCTCGGACGCTACGCGGAGGCCGTCGAGACCGCCGAGGAGGGCAGTGGCCTGGCCGAGCGGTACGGGCTGCCGAACACCGCCTCGTACATCGACGGCAACCTCGCCGAATCCCTTATCCACCTCGGCCGCTGGGCCGACGCCGACGACATCGTCGAGCGGGCCCTCGGCCGCCGTGGGGTGAGCGTGCGCATGCGGGCGCTGATCGCCGAGCGGAGGGCCGAACTGGCTCTGGCCCGGGGTGCTTACGACGAAGCCCGGCGCCGGATGGAGGAGGCCGGCAACAGCACCACCGGCCCTTACCCGGAGCCACAGCACACCCTGGCCGTGGGCCGCATGGCCATCGCGCTGGCGGCCGCCGACGGCCGGATTCTCGACGTCCGCTCCTTGCTGGAGACGGCGGTCGGCGAAGTCATCCCCTTCGGCCATCACCGCTACGGCTGGCCCCTGTTGTACGAGGCCGCGGCGGCGGAGGCGCGGGCCCGTGGGCTCGCGGTGGCCGAACCGGGACGCGAGGCGGCGGTGCAGCGGATACGCGAGGCGATGAAGGGCCAGCCCGATTTCGTACCCCTGTGGGCCGCACAGGCCCTGATGATCCAGGCCGAGCTGCTCACCGCCGAGGGGCAGGACGCCACCGCCCACTGGACGGACGCCGTCGCCGCCACCGAACGGTTGGAGTCCCCCACGCTGCTGGCCACTGCCCGGTTGCGGCTCGCGGAAGCCCTGATCATCCAGGGCGGCAACGGGTCCCGCACAGCGGCCGGTGAACTGCTGCGGCAGGCCGAGGCGGTAGCGCGCGAGCTGGGCGCGGCGCCGCTCGAGACGGAGATCACCACGCTCGCCGGGCGTGCCCGGATCCCGTTGCGTCAGGCCGACGGGGAGACGGCCCCTCCCCCGGCGCCGGCAGCGGCGCTGGGGCTGACCGTCCGGGAGCGGGATGTGCTGCGGCTGGTCGCCGCCGGGCGGAGCAACCGGCAGATCGCGGAGGAGCTGTTCATCTCGCCGAAGACGGCGAGTGTGCATGTCTCCAACATCCTGGCCAAGCTGGGCGCTTCAAGCCGGGGCGAGGCCGCGGCCATCGCGCACCGGCTGGGAGGTCTCGACGAGTGACGCTTCGCTGAGGTTCGTGGCGCGCTGGGGTGCCCGGAGGCGGACGCGGGTCCGGAGGCGGACGCGGGTCCGGGCCCGTCTTCGTGGCATCGCGCCGCCGGGGCGGGCACTCCTGCGATGCTGAGCGGCATGGCGACTCTCGATGGAAAGCCCGTATCAGCGGATGACCTGCTGCCGCTTGCCCTGACCGGTCTCGGGCATTTCACGTCCATGCGCGTCGGCGCCGATGGCGCCATCCGCGGCCTGGCACTCCACCTGGAACGGCTCCGGCGGGACAGCGAGATCGTGTGGGGCACCGGCCTCGACACCGGATGCGTCCTTGCATACGTCAGGCAGAGTCTGGAAGGGCGGAGCCGCCCGTGTGTCGTGCGCGTCACCATCTTCGACCCGAAGGTCGATATGGGGCATCCGGCTGAGACCGGTGAGCCGCACATCATGGTGTCCGTCCGCGGCGCCGGCGCATTGCCTCCCGAGCCGCTGCGCACGATGAGTGTGCCGTACGAGCGGGACCTGCCCCGGGTCAAACACTGCGGGCTGTTCGGCGCCCTGCAGGCCCGGCGTACGGCACAGCTCGCCGGATTCGACGACGCGCTCTTCGTCGGCCGTGACGGGCTCATCAGCGAGGGCGGCACATGGAACGTCGGATTCGTCGATCACGACGGCACCATCGTGTGGCCGGAAGCTCCCGTGTTGCCTGGCGTCACCATGGCGCTGCTCCAGCAGCACGTCGAGCACCGCATCGCCCCTGTCAGCCTGGAGCAGGCCACGGGTATGGCGGCGGCCTTCGCGACGAACACGAGCATCGGTGTCAGGCCCCTGTCGGCGCTGGATGAGACCGGATTCGCCGTAGAGCACCGCGCCTTGAGGCGGCTGCGGGATGTCTATCTGTCGATTCCCGGCGAGGCCCTGTAGGGCTCAGCGGCGGAAGGCGGCCGGAGGTGGGTCAGCCGTCCGTGCGGAGGGGCAGGGACGATTCGTGCTGGCGGACTCGTATGGCAGCCCCGGCACCCTGACCGGTCATCGGGATCGCGATCGCGCTCGCCGGAACGGGTGGCATGAATTGTCCCGCGGTTGACACCTGTCGGACTGGCCGGACCACGGTGCTCGCGCGAAGGCGTTCAGCCAGGACGCCCCCGACTCGGTACGGGGCATGCGCGGCGCGGTCAGGCGTTCATCGCCTGTTCGATGGTGGGGTGGCAGTCGATGAGGGCATCGAGGCCGACCAGGCGCAGAATACGCAGGACGGGCTCCTGGGCGGCGGCGATGCGCAGCCAGCCCTGGCTGTCAGTCACCCGCCGGTGGGCGGTGATGAAGACGTTGATCCCGCTGGAGTCCATGAAGGACACCCCACTGAGGTCCACGACGATCCGGGGTGGCTGCGGCTGGTCTTCGGACATCAGTGCGTCACCCAGCATGTCCTTCACCTCGTGGTCGATTTCGCCCCGCACGGTCACGACACGGACCCCATCGACCACTGTGCATTCGACAACAAGCCGGTGGGGCTGGTGTTCTCCCTGGTTGTCGGTCACTGTCCCCTCGACTGCATCTAGGCTTGTCCGGTCAGAACGTGCGCGGCGATTCTGCCCTATGACCACGGCGGAATACACCCAGGCGGCTGAGTCGATCGGCATCCGGTGGGCATGCGCTGGGGCGGGTACTGGCGCGCGTGCGTGAAGGGGCAGCGAGGGCGAGACGACGTGAATTCCCATGCCGGCAGTGAGGGCCGTAGCGGGTCGGATGAGCACCTGCTGCACGTCGGCTATGCCCTGGACGGGGACGACGGCTGCATCGCCGAAGCCCGCGACCATGTCAGCGCCTTCCTCGACCGGGCCCACACCGACCGGCAGCTGCCCGTATCCGCAAGTGTGAAGGGTCTCACCCAACTGGTGGCCAGCGAGCTCGTCACCAACGCCCGCAAGTACGCCCCCGGCCCCATCCTGATGGAACTCCGCATCGACGCCCGTGGCGTGGACGTCGTGGTGTGGGACAGCGACCCCGTCGTTCCCTCCGCCCGGACCGCGGATCCCGGCAGGATCGGTCAGCACGGCTTGGAGATCGTCAAGGCGGTCACCGAGGAACTCATCATCGAACAGAGGCCGATCGGCAAACGCATCACGGCCCGCATCCCGCTGCCCACGACACCCAGCGGCCCCACCACGAACCACCACGCCTGACACAGCAGCCTGTGCGACCGCCGCGGCCGCGGGGTGGTGCGGGTCCTGCTCCGGTGTTCGCCTCGGATGACCGCTTGCCGCCACGGCGGGCTGGAGGGATTCAGCGCGGAAGGCACCTCATGGCAGTGCCTCGTATGTGTTCTCAGGCGACTCGGAGGATGCTCTTGCCATGGGTTGCGCCCGAAGCGAGGCGCTGCACGGCCGTGGCCAGGTCCTCGAGAGCGTACTCGGTGGTGACGTCCACGCGGACCTTGCCCTCGGCGACGAGGCCGAGTGCGTGGCGGGCACTGTCGGCCAGCCGCTCGGGGTGGGTCTGGCTGAGCAGGTTGCTGTTGTAGGTCAGGAGCGACTTGCCGTGCATGAGGAGGTCATTGGCGTCGGCGAGGACGGGTTCGTATGTGGCGAGGTAGCCGTATGCCACCAGTCGGCCGTGTTCGGCGAGGTGCTCGAAGCCGGCGGTGCGGGTCGGGCCTCCGACCGGGTCCAGGATGACGTCGGGCTTCTCGTCGCCGAGCTTGACCGGGAACTCCTCACGGAGCAGGAGTTGGTCGTACCCGAACTGCGCGGCGTAGTCGGCCCTGTCGGCGGTGCCGACCACGCCGACGATCCGGCCCGCTCCGGCCAGTCGGGCGAATTGGGCGGCGAGCGTGCCGACCGAGCCGGCCGCGGCGTGGATCAGCACGCTCTCCCCGGGCCGCACGTGCGCGGCGGTGTTGATCAGGTCGTAGGCGGTCGGTGCGCCCCACCCGAGACCTGCGGCTGTCCTCAGCGGCAGGTCGCCGATGCCGAACGTGAGCGTGGCGGGTGCCAGGACCACCTCGGAGTAGGCGCCTGAGGTGGTCAGCGCGGTGACGGCCTCACCGACACGGTGTGCGTCGACGCCCGGGCCGACCGCGACGATGTGCCCGGCTGCCTCGAACCCCGGGACGAAGGGACGCGGTACGGCAAAGCGCCCCTCCCTGACCATGGTGTCGCCCCACTGGATCCCGGCGTAGGCCACACGGATCGCCACCTGGCCGGGACCGGGAGTGGGCTCATCCAGTTCGGTGACCCGGTACTGGTCCTCGGTGTCGAGCACGACAGCCTTCATCATTACAGCCCCCTGCGTTG
Organism: Streptomyces cucumeris; assembly: GCF_024295805.1. Taxonomy (GTDB): domain Bacteria; phylum Actinomycetota; class Actinomycetes; order Streptomycetales; family Streptomycetaceae; genus Streptomyces; species Streptomyces cucumeris. Next base: position 98,285 of record NZ_JANCLX010000027.1, on the reverse strand, counting down.
ACTCAGTATCCTTACAGTCAAGAAGCGTAGATATATAAGGTTCCTGAGTCAACTCATGGACCTGCTAATGAAGTGGGAGTACACGGTGGAAGCCCCGATCGACAGCGACCTCTGCACCCGGATCAGGCGATCGGAACAGGCGCTGATGGCACACCACGAGGCCGTGCTGCGTGCCTATGGGCTGACCATGACGCAGTACACCGTGCTGTTGATCCTCTCGCGCGAGGGCGGCATGTCCGGCGCCCAACTGGCCCGCTCCTGCGGGGTGACGCAGCAGAGCATGAGCAGCGTGCTGACCAACATGGAGAACAAGGAACTCATCCGCCGCGAGACCTCCCCGGTACACGCCAAGGTGCAGATCGCCACCCTCACCGATGAGGGCCAGGCGCTACTCGACCGTGCGTACCAAGAGGTGGTCGTCCTTGAGCGCGCGCTCGGCGACGCGTTCACGCCCTCCGAGCTCGCCTCGCTCTGCGAGCTTCTGGAGCGCGCCACCACCGTCCTGATCCAGCAGACGCGCAACGCCACAGCCCCGCCCGGCACCTGAGCCGCGGCCACCTGTCCGGACTGCCGCGTGCGACCCTCCTGGCCATGGCTGATGCAGACGGCGGTAAGCGATACATCTTTCTGGACCCTGATGGCACCGGCTCGGGTCAGGGCTGGATGTTCGTCATCGTGGCGGCGCCGACCGGTGTGATCTATCAGAATCAGGCGGGAGGATTCCGTTGCGCCCAATACCAGCAGGAGGGCTATCTGGTCCCCGTATTCGGTCGCGACCTGGACGATGACCTGAAGGAGATCTTCGTTCGAGAGCTGAAGGGGCAGGGATCACGGCACATGGACTGGCCGGCGGACCTGCTTGACCGGCTGCGGATTGCGGTCGCCTTCCACATCTCGGTCTCCATGGACGGCGACGATGCGTCCCCCGCTCCGCTGGCGCTCGACGAGTCCCGCCTCTCGGAAGTCGACGAGGCATGGGTACCGGTGGTGACACCCGACGGTCCCGGGATCCTCGTCTGGGAGAACTGCGACTAGGAGACTCTCCTGGAAATCCTGGTCAGCGGATTGCTCAAGAGGTGACCTCGTCCAGGAGGTGAGGGCCGTTGTTGCCCGTGTTGTTCACCGCGGTGGAGACGGGCCGGGCGTCCAGGTGACCGTCTGCGGGCTGGATGAGCAGGCCGCGCAGCTCCTCCGCGTTGTCGCGGTGAGGGTCGAGCCAGGCGTCGTAGTGGTCGGGGGTCAGGGCGAGCGGCATGCGGGGGTGAACGCGGCCGGCCGCGTCGGTGGCCTCGGTCGTGATGATCGTGCAGGTCATCAGCCAGGCGCGCTGGTCGCCCTTCTCCACGTCCGGGTCGCGCCAGTACTCATACAGACCGGCCAGGGCCATCACCTGCCCATCAGCAGGATGGATGAAGTACGGCTGCTTGCGCGCCTTGCCGCTCGTGGCATCCTTCAGCTGCTGCCACTCATAGAAGCCATCGGCGGGGAGCAGGCAGCGGCGTCTGGCAAAGGCGCGGCGGTAGGCGGGCTTTTCGTGCACGGTTTCCACCCGTGCGTTGATCATGCGGGAGCCGATCTTCGGGTCCTTGGCCCAGGAGGGCACCAGACCCCACCGCAGCGATCGCAGTTCCCTGCGTGCCGTCTCCTGGTCGTCGCTGTCGCGCGGGGCGCGCTCGAGGACGGCGTACACATCGTCGGTGGGGGCGACGTTGTAGTTCGGCTCCAGCGTCTCCTCGGAGTGCCAGTCCTTGACGCCGAAGAGCCGGGTCAGGTCCTTCGGACCACGGGTGGACACGTAGCGGCCGCACATACCACCACTGTGCCACGCACTGCCCAGGGCAGCGGGTTCTGCCAGGGCCGGTTGCTCCATGGGCTCCACCACGGCATCCGCACGGCTGTCAGCGGGCCGCCATCCGCGCAGGTGCGGCTCGGCCGACCGCCGAAGGGGGCACCGGACGTAGATGACACCTGCAGCGGTGACGCCGACGCAGGTCGCACGGCGATCACGGCTCTCCAGCAAGCCCGCCTACGCCTGACACACCCGCCGGCGGGACGCCGACACCCCGGCGGCCTCCCGCACACCGCCAGCGAGTACCGCGCAGGTGAACGCGATCGCAAGTGCCTTCCAGCCCCAGGAGGCGAGCACGATCACCGGCAGGACGAACAACGAATGGACGGCGGAGGCGGCAAAGGCCCCCCGCGCCCAACCTTCGCCGATCGCCGACCCCCGTACGGTCGCCCAGTGGCGCCACCACAGTCCGGCAGCCACCGCCGCGATACCGGCCATCACAGCAGCGGCCAGCCGAGCCAGATCAGCATCGGTCACACCGCCAGGTTCCAGGGGGTTCGAACCGGTCGAGTCCACGCTCAGTGCGACCGCAACCCAGCCGAGGGCCGCCGCACTCAGCAGAGAAGCCAGAGCCGCTGTGCGCTGTCGGCTCCAACGCGTTCCAGAGTGTATGGAGTTCGATGTCATGACTCATCATAGCCAGTGCATCTCCGCGCGAGCGGAGTCGAGTCGTGGCGGCCGAAGCGGAAGGCGTGGCCGGGCCGGGCGCGCACCTTTCACCCCGTGCCGGACAGCCGGCACACCGCTTCCTCCGTCGCCCGGTCGTCGGGCAGATAGGCCAGGAAGTGGTGGCCCGGCTCGTCGACCGCGGCCAGCTTCACGTAGCGCAGTCGCAGCTCGCCCGCCAACGGATGCCGGAAGGAACGTACGGCGGGCTGGAACACGGTGGTCACCCGCCGCTCGTACCATCGCACCGCGTCCGGGTCCGTCAGCACCTCCTCGACCACTTCGGTATACCGCGCGTCCTGCGGGTGGCGTGCTGCCTGCGCCCGGAACTGCCCCAGCAGGGCGCAGGCTTCGCGCTCCCAGTCGGCCAGAAGCGTGCGGGCGGGCTCCCATCGGAACACCAGCCACAGCAGGTTGCGCCGCTTCGGGGGCAGCCGCGCGGGGTCGGTGAGCAGCGCGGCGTATCCGGCGTTCCACGCCAGCAGGTCCCAGTGCGGATCGAGCACGACCGCCGGATTCGGAGCCATGGACTGCACCAGCGTCAGAAGGTTGCGCGACACCCAGGTGCGCGGCTCCGCTTCCGGCTGTGTCTCCTCCACGAAGGACAACACATGCGCCGTCTCGGCCGTGTCCAGCCGCAGGGCCCGTGCCACAGCTCGTAGCACCTGCGGGGAAGTACGCACCCGGCCCTGCTCCAGCCACGCGTACCAGGTACTGCTGATCCCTGCCAGCTCGGCGACCTCGTCCCGCCGAAGCCCCGGTGTGCGCCTCCTCGGCGCCGTCGGGAGGCCGAGTTCCGATGGGCGCAACCGCTCGCGGCGCGATCGCAGGAATGTGCCGAGCTCCTGACGCGGCGTTCGGGCGGCGGACCGCTCGCTCACCACAAGCCTCCCGCGCCGGTGCTCCGGCGGCCACGGTGCGGCATCGCACAGTGCATGATGCGCCTCCCCCCTCGTGGCGGCGGTGGGACGTCCGCTCGCCAGTCCTGCCGAACCCCGGACCCCGGGTCCCGGGCCGCGGGTCGGGCCCGGTCGGCAGGCTGTCAGCGATGGTAATCGCTTGAGCCCCAACGGCGGTCCGGGCCGGTGCTGGGCTGGAGTCCTGCCGGAAGAACTGAGAGGAGCCTCCCACTCGTGACCGCCACCGACCCACTCGTGACCACACCGTCAGCCACAGCCCCCGCACCCGCCCTCCCCGCGGGCGCGCTCCGCCTGCTGTGCGCCGCCGGATTCATCAGCAACTTCGACCGCTTCTGCATCGCGCCGATGCTGACCGGCATCGGCACCGAGCTCGGCGTGCCACTGGCCACCGCGGTGTTCGCCGCCAGCGCCTACTTCCTCGCCTATGGTCTGATGCAACCGGTCTGGGGCCTGGCCAGCGACCGGTGGGGACGGGTGCGGGTGATGCGGTTCTCCCTCACCGGCGCGGCGCTCGCGGCGTTCTGCTCGGCAGTCGCTCCCAACGCCCCCGCTCTGATCGGCGCGAGAGCTCTTTCCGGAGCGTTCTTCGCCGCCTCCATCGCCGCCTCGCTCACCTACGTCGGGGACATCGTGCCGGCCGAGGTACGGCAGCGCCCCTTGAGCGAACTGATGACGGCGTTCGCACTGGGCACCGCGGTCGCCACGCTCATCGCCGGCGCGCTGGCGCACCACGTCAGCTGGCGGCTGGTCTTCGCGCTGCCCGGCTTGCTCGCCGCATACCTCGCGATGGCGCTGCGCCGCCTGCCCGAACCGCAAAGGGAGTGCACCGACGCACTGCTGGCGCCGTTCCAGGTCGTGCTGCGCTCCCGGTGGCAGTGGTTCGTGATGGCCGTCGCGATGCTGGAGGGCGCCGTCCTGCTGGGCTTCCTGACGTATCTGGCACCGGCGCTGGAAGCCAACGGCGTCCCTGCCACGCTGGCCGGCGCCGTCTCGGCTCTGTACGGGGTGGGGTCGATGGCGGCGGCCCAGATGGTCAAGCGGTTGGTCGGACGATGGACGCCGGTGACTCTCATCGTGGCCGGCGGCGCCCAGATGGCCGTGGGCTACGCGGTTGCCGGGGTCAGCCAGTCCGCCCCGGCGCTGGTCGTCACCGCACTTCTGCTGGGAGGCGGCTGGTCGTTCATGCACTCCACGGTGCAGTCCTGGGCCACCGTGCTGTCCCCGGCCGCCCGGGCCACCGGCGTCGCGCTGTTCGGTGTCGCCCTGTACGTGGGCAGCGCGGTGGCCAGCGGCCTGGCCGCTGGTGCCGCGGAGGCACACGCCTACCGACCCCTGTTCCTCTTGGCGGCTGTGCTGACGCTGCCGCTCACCGTCATCGCGGCGGCAGGACGGGCTCGATACCGCTGATCCGCAGGTCACGGGTTCCGATAACCCCTTCAGGGCCGGAGCTCCCTGAAGGGGAGGGAAACGGCCTGGACGAGACGATCAGTGTGGTCCGGGCGGGCGATAAATGAATGTCCCGCGGCGGCGCCGAGCCGAGATCATGGACGGGACACGCGCCGCTACCGATGAGGATCCCACTTCCATGCCTGTTCCCGCCGACCCGACGGCTCTCCACCCGATGCCCGAGCAGCCGCGGGTGGTGTTGCTCAAACCGCTGGTGAAGTCCCCCCTGATCGAGGTCGGGGAGTACTCCTACTACGACGACCCGGACGACCCGACCGCCTTCGAGACACGCAATGTGCTCTACCACTACGGACCCGAGAAACTGGTCATCGGCAAGTTCTGCGCCCTGGCCACCGGTGTGCGGTTCATCATGAACGGCGCCAATCACCGGATGGACGGACCCTCGACCTTCCCCTTTCCCACCATGGGCGGCTCCTGGTCCGAACACTTCGACCTGCTCACCGATCTGCCCAACCGAGGTGACACCATCGTCGGCAACGACGTCTGGTTCGGCCACGGCACGACAGTCCTGCCCGGCGTACGGATCGGACACGGCGCCATCATCGCCTCCGGCTCCGTGGTCACCGCCGACGTACCCGACTACGGCATCGTCGGCGGCAACCCGGCCCGCCTCATCCGCACCCGCTACAGCGACCAGGACATCGCCCGGCTGCTGGCGGTGGCATGGTGGGACTGGCCCGCGGAGCACATCACCGAGCATGTGCGAACCATCATGTCTGGCAGCATCGCCGACCTGGAGGCCGCCGCCCCGCCTACCCGCCAGGCGTGATGACTGACGGGAAGCCACACATCGCCCCATCGCGCGCCATCCGGGCACACCCGAACACGCTCGGGATCCGGATGGAAAGCCGTCCCGCCAGAGCAACAGACCAACACACCAACCGCCGAGCCATCGCAGTCAACCCCACTCGACACTGTTCTCGCCTTGAAGGATCATTGGGCATGGAATTCCTCTGCTACCACCGCGACCGGCCCGACTCCCTGCCGCTGCGCGACGAGCTGCTCGAAGAGCACTGGGCATACATGGACCGGTACGCGAAGGAGATGATCGCCCGAGGTCCGACCCTCACCGATGACGGCGAGACGCCCACCGGAAGCGTGCACATCGTCGACCTGCCCGATCCCGCCGCGGCCCGCGCGTTCGCATTCGACGAGCCGAACTACCAGGCCGGCGTCTACCGGGACGTGCTGCTGCGACGGTGGCGCAACACACTCGGGCGCACCATGTGGGACTTCCCCGGCGGCCGGACCGGCGGCAACCGATACCTGGTCATCGGCCTCGGCACAGGGCAGGCCGCCGACCTCGCGGTGCCGCCCGATCAGGAGGGCCTGATCGCCTACGGGCCACTGCTGTCCGACGACGGCGCCGCCTGGCTCGGCACGGCGATGTTGGTGCGGGCGTCGGACCCGGACACGGCACGCGCCATCCTGTACCCGGCCGGGTACGTCGACATCGAGGTGCACAACTGGCAGTTCGGCGGTCGCCCGTCATAGTCGAGGGCCTGCGGCTGACGTGACCGCCACTTCGTCCGCATACCGGTGGATCCGAGGGTTGGCACTGAAGGATCTTCAGTTCCGCGAACTCGCCCAGAGTTGTCGGGCTGAGCACGCGGCTGCGCAGTTCTTCGGGCACGTTCTCGTACATCACCGAGACCAGGGTGGGGTTGAGCACACCGCAGGCGAGGCCCTCGATCGTCATCATCACGGCCAGCGGGGCCACGGTGTCGGTGAAGGCGGCGACCACGAAGCGAGGCACCCCGACGATGAGGAACGCGACCATGAACACCGGCCACCGCCGGAAGCGGCTGGCCACCGTTCCATAGGCCAGTGCCCCCGTGAGCACCCCCTGCACGCGAATCAGCGAGCTTGGCCGGCGGCGGCCGCCGCGTCGGCGGCTTCGGGGGCGGTCGGCTTCGCGTCGGCAGGTGGCGTGCGGTAGGCGCGAAGGGGGGCGTTGGTCGCGGACACGACGGCGATCGCCAGGATGGCGGACAGTCCGCCGAAGACCAGGGAGAAGGGGGCGGAGGTGGCCGACGCCAACAGGCCACCGCGGAAGTTGCCGAGTTCGGGGCCTGCGACACCGATGACGTGTTCCACCGAGGAGACCCGCCCCCGGTAAGCGTCCGGGGTCTCCAACTGGACCAGGGCACTACGGGTGATGACGGACAGGGTGTCGGCAGCGCCCGCCACGGCCAGGCAGCCGAGCGCCAGCCACAACGGGCCCGCCAGGCCGAAGCAGGCCAGCGCCAGGCCCCAGACACCGGCTGCGGCCAGTTGTACGAGTCCGCCACGACGCCAGCGCGTCACCGTACCGGAGAGCAGACCGGCCGTGATCCCCCCGACCGCGACGGCCGAGAGAAAGAGGCCGAGGGTCTGCGGGTCTCCCCCGAAGCGGTTCTCGTTCACCAGCGGGAAGAGCGCGATGGGCATGGCGAGCAGCGTTGCGGACAGGTCGGTGGCCATCGAGCCCCACAGCGTCGGGCGGCGCAGGACGATCAGCCAACCGCCGCGTTCCGGCCGACGCCTGCCGCCTGCCGCGCCGGCGCCTTCGGGCCGCATGGCGGGCAGGCGGATCACGGCGAGCATCGATACCGCCATGGCCACGGCCTGGGTTGCGTATGCGGCAGGGAAGTCCCAGCGGGCAATGATCAGCCCGGCCATCGCGGGACCGGCCAGCATCGCTGCCTGGAAGGAGACGTTGGTCAGCGCAAGACCGGCCGCGACCTGGTCGCCCGGCAACAGCCGGACCGGAAAGGTGCGCCGAGCAGGCGCTCCGAGAGCGCTGCAGCTCGTACTCATGGCAACCAGGACGAGCAGCAGCAGCACGTTTCGGCTCTCCGCCAGGGCCTGGGTACACATCCCTGCGGCGGCCAGCAGTTGGCCCGCGGTGGTGGCCCGCACCACCGCACGGCGGTCGAGGGTATCGGCCAACGTGCCGCCGATCAGCCCGAACAGCACCATCGGCAGGCCGGTGGCGAGCCCGATGACACCGGTGGCCACGGGATTGCCGGTGAGGTCCCAGACCTGGGCCAGCACCGCCACGTTGGCTATCTGTCCGCCGAGTTGAGAGACCGAGGTACCGATCCACAGGTCGCGAAACGACTCGCTGCTCCGCAGGGGGCGGATATCAAGGAAGCGGACTCGAACACGCCCCCTCATCTCGGTGGCTCGACAAGGTGGTGGAGGACCCGCTGCCGCATCGGCCGGCGTTCCAGCGCCCGTCGCACCTCCTCGACAACGGTGGTCATCGGGTACGGGACCTCGCTGTCCAGCTCGGCGACCGTCTCGTGGGTAGCGCGCCACTCCGCTTCCAGGAACGGCACCAGCGATCGACCGCGCTCGGTCAGGTCGATGCGCCGGGTGCGGGCGTCAGGTCCCGGCTCGGAGGTGACCAGACCCTCCTTGCGCATGGCGGCGATGGTCTGACTGATCGCGGAGTGCGAGCGCTCCAGGGACTTCGCGAGTTCGCGAATGGTCAGTGGTCCGGTGTGGGCGAGCCGGATCAGCGGATAGGCGAAGCGAGGCCGCACCCCCTCGATGCCACGCTCGACGTAGACCTGCTCGATCTCGGCGTCCATGACTGCCAGAAGCTCGTGCAAGGAGTGCCAGGGATCGGGTAGCGCTGTGGGGTCCGAAGATGTCACAGCGCTAATATAACAGCGCTGCGACAATCAAGCCTCAGACTCACAGGCCACTGCGAACGGGCGAACATGGCACGCTAGCCTGACGATCATGGCGGACTGGGTGACTCGGCCGGCTTCGGTGGCGGACGTTGAGGCAGTGGCCGAGCTACGAGCCGTGGTGCTGCGATCGGATCTGGAGCGGCTCGGGCGCTATGAAGAGCAGCGGGTGCGGCAACGACTGCGGAACGGGTTCGCTCCGGCGCACACCTGGGTGATCGAGGTGGACGGCACGTTCGCGGGCTGCGTGTCGCTGCGCCCGGCCCAGGACGCCCATTGGCTGGAGCACTTCTACCTGGCCCCGCACCTGCAGGGAAGCGGCATCGGTACGGCCGTACTGCGTGAGCTCCTGGACCAGTGCGACCGCGACGGCACCCTGGTCCGGCTGAACGTGCTGCAGGGCAGTCCGGCCCGACGGCTGTACGAACGACACGGATTCACCCTCGAGACCGAGGATCCGGTGGACGTGTTCATGGTGCGCCAGCCGGCCTCGGCCGTGCGCACCGCATAGACGACGGGCCGCGAGACACTCGCCGCGATCGGCCTAACGGCGTTGCCATACGAGCGTGTAACGCCAGAACAACCGTCGGCGGAGCCGGGCGCCGGGCAGGATGCCACGAGCCTGGCGGGCGATGTCGGGAAAGCTCATCTCCGCCGGTCGGGTCCGGGCGGTCATCGAGAGCGGCCGGGGCGCGTGGCGGCCCTTGTTCTTGAACCAGCCCATGGCGAGGTTGAGCGGGATGGCCACGGCTCCGAGCAGATGGTCGACGGAAGTCGTCGGGCGGGCAAGGCCGACCACCACCAGTGTTCCGCCGGGTGCCAGATGGTCACGGAAGGCGGTGAGCGCGTCGGCGAAGGGCAGATGGTGGATGGTGGCGACGCAGGTGATGACGTCATAGGAGCCGTCGGGAATCCCGGTCAGCGCGTCAGCGACCGTGAAGGTGACGGGCGTTGCCGGATGGGTGAGCTCCTGGGCGTGAGCGCTGATCGCCGCATCGGAGTCGATTCCCCGTACCGTGGCGGCACGAGTGGCCAGGAGTCTGGCCAGATCACCGCTCCCGGAGCCGATGTCCAGGGCACTGTCGACGCGTCGGGGAAGTTGGCGCAGGATCCACCGGTGGTAATGGGCGTTGTGGTCCCAGGGGTGGGCGGCGTTGAACCGGTCAAGCGCCTGCAGGATGCGATCCGGAAGTCTTGTCATGGCGTCCAGTCCATCAAATCCCCGGAGGTTCCCACGCACGAGATTGGCCGGGCAGTCAGTCTGACGACGAGTGGTTGGCACAGTCGCGGCATTTGTGGCCACTGTGCCACCCACAGGGCGGAGCCGCCCCAGGTGGAAACGGCCACCTGCCTCAGGTGCAGTGTCGCAGCCTTCCCGGCCGCTCACAGTAGAAGCCCCTTGGCCCCTCCTGCTCTCCGACCCCGCCGCACAGGCATGGCGCCTCCCGTCCTTCGACCAGTCCGCTGCCGTTGAGGACGGACTTGCCGTCGAAGTGACGGCCGGTGAAGCCGAACAGGTGCGTTCCACGGCCCAGCCGCATCAGCCCGGCAACCACCTGCACCGCTGGAACCGGCAGTCCGCCGGACAGGAGCGGGACATGGAGGAAGAGGTTCTTCTTCTCCCGCGCCGCGGGGCCGGTCCACAGGGCAACCGTCACCGCTGCCTCGTCGTCCGGAGCCGGGGAACTGCCGCGCACGTAATACGGCCTGGCCACCGGTGCGGTCGTGTAGTGCCAGAGCGCAGCGGCGACGCCACACTGAGCCTGGGGCAGGCACCTTGGAGAGCAGGTCCATTGTTGATCCAGGACGGGCACTTCCACATTCTTCCATCGTGGGCATTCCTCCCGGCCGCGTAGACGTAGTGGCCGGGGCGCACGGCGGCAGCGATGGCACCGAGGCTCGACAGCCATCGCTGGTAAGTGCCGTCCGGGCCGGCGAGCGAGGCGGGGTTTCAGCAGGGGAAGGGCCTGCTCGGTGGCCATCAGACGGAATCCTCGACCGACGATCTCGTCGAGCACTCCTGTCCGCCGGCCATCGCTCCCTCGCCCTTGGACCGATGATCAGCCTCTGCCGCACCCGATACGGAACTGTCGTCAGAGGCTGATGTGGTACGCCTTCCGGAGCGTCTCGTGCACGGTCCAGGTGGTCCGGTCCCCCTCTCGCAGCACGCACGCGTCCCCCGGGCCCACGTCGAGGACGGAACCGCCCTCGATCTCGATCGTCGCCCGCCCGCTCACGACGACGAACAGCTCGTTGGCCTCGGTGTCGGTCACCACGCCCGGGGTGATCTGCCAGATGCCGCGCAGTTGCTTGCCGTCCGGGGATTCCCACAGCACCTTCCCGGTGACCACGGGGTCACCCGAGACGATCTGCTCGGGAGCGATGGGCTCCACTTCGAGCTCCACATCCGGAATGTGCACTGCGAACGACGCGACGGGGTTGTCCATGCCAGTCATAGCCGGTCAGAGTAGCTGCGCCGACTCCCCCACCGCTCGGCGGGTCCCGCGGCGCGTCGCGCTCAGTCGCCGGTGAACATGGAACGGCCGCTCTTCGTGGCCGCCGTGGGAACCTCCTCCTGCAACATGTCCCAGTGCTCGGCGATTTTGCTGTCCTCGATCCGGGCTCGTACCGGAAGTCGTCACCCAGGGCCGCGACGATACCCGCAGATGATCGCGCGTGTCGGGCATTTCGGGGTGGCGCCGAAGGCAGTTCTCGCTCCGGTACCGCTCGACAGCGCTGGTGTCACGGTTGATGAACAGGAGCCGTAGTCGGGGTGGCTCCGGCGCGGGCGAGGGCGCGATGTTCGGTGGGGCGGATACCGAGGGTGCGCTTGAAGGCCACGCTGAGGGCGTAGGCGTTGGCGTAACCGACCTGGCGGGAGATCGCGTCGGCAGTCGCGTCGGTGCCGGCCAGCAGGTCCGCGGCGCGGCAGATCCGCCACTCGGTGAGATACGCCATCGGCGGCTGCCCGAGGAGGTTGTGGAAGCGCTGCGCGAAGCGGGCACGGGACATGCCGGCCTCGGCGGCGAGCGATGCGACGGTCCACGGCCGGGCGAGGTCACCGTGGATGAGCTTCAGCGCCCGGCCCACGGCGGGGTCGCGATGCGCCCGGTACCAGGCAGGGGCGTGGGATTCGGGGCGGTCGAACCAGTCGCGGAGCGTGGACAGCAACAGCAGGTCGAGCAGCCGGTCGAGGATGACCTGCCGCCCAGGGACGTCCTTGCGCAATTCCGCTTCGATCATCGCGAGCGGGAGTGGGCGCCGCGGCGCCGCGGGCACCAGAGCGAGCCGGGGCAGGGCGGTCAGGACACGGTCACAGACCTGGCCCTGAACGGGATAGGCACTCCTGAGCAGGACCGCACCGGCCTCGGGGTCATCGAGGTCCGTGCACATGGCCAGGTCATCGGCGGTGACCGGGGTCCCGTCGGGTGCGGTGCAATGGTTGCCGGTGTGCTGGAAGACCATGGGCGCTCTGCCGGGCGTGTCCGCGACGTCGCAGGGCTGGGGCCCCACCAGAATCGCCACGTCACCCTGTCGTAGCGGCACGGCCTCCTCGCCGCCCGATGTCAGCCAGGCGTCGCCGCGGACCATCGTCAGCAGGGACAGCGGCGCCCCGTCACCGAAACGCACGGACCACGGAGGGGTCAGGGCCGACTGGTCGAAGAGCGCGCCGTGAGCGCGGATGTCCTGAAGCAGTCCGGACAACACATCATCCATGCCGTGCCAGCGTAGGAGCGTCCCGGAGGGCGATCCAGTCCGGATGAGACGGACGGACATCGAATCGATCGGATCAGCCATCGCCTGTGCCGCACCAAGGATGTGTGCTGGAGGCATGACGACAAACCTTTCCCACCTTCTCGTCCTCGGTGGTACCGGCAAGACCGGCCGCCGCGTCGCCGCCGCGCTGCGCCATCGCGGTCTGGAACCCGCCGTGGCCTCGCGGCGGGGCCCGGTCCGCTTCGACTGGGCCGACCGCGCCACCTGGCAGCCGGCGCTGACCGGCATCGACGCCGTCTACGTCGTCGACTCGCAGACCCCCGGCGCACCGGCTAAGGTCCGCGACTTCACCGCCGTCGCCGCCCGCGCCGGGGTCCGCCGACTGGTGCTGCTCTCCGCCCGGCCGTGGGGTGAGATGGGCGGTGACCACCTCGCCACCGAGGAGGCCGTGAGGGCTTCCGGTCTGCGGTGGACGATCTTGCGCCCCACCTGGTTCGCGCAGAACTTCACCGAGCTCGATTTCTTCGCCTCCCTCCTCGGCCAGCAGGGCGAGCTCCGGCTGCCCACCGGTGATGGCCGGGAGCCCTTCGTCGACCTCGACGACCTCGCCGACGTCGCGGCCGAGGCACTCACCGACGACCGGCACAGCGGGCAGACCTACGTCCTGTCGGGACCGCGTTCGCTGAGCTTCGCCGAGGCCGTCGGGGAGATCGCCCGCGCCACGGGTCGGCCCCTGCGCTTCGTCCCCGTGACCGAGGAGGCTTACCGCGCCGACCTGGTCGCCGCCGGATACGAGGACTCCGTGATCGACGAAGTGATCACCGTGCTCCGGCACATCCGCGAAGAGCGCGGAGCAACGGTCACCGATGGTGTGTACCAGGCGCTCGGCCGCTCGCCCCGCGATTTCTCCGCATACGTCACCCGCACCGACTTCGATGTCGCCTGACCGGACATGAAGTCCTCCGGCTCCCGGACCCCTGGCGTACGGCCCGTGGCGACGGGCGGTGCGTCAGCGGGTGGCGGGCACATGAGCCGTCAGCCCCTTGCGTCACCCGCACGCACTCGCCCGCGGCCCGTCTCACTCCCCACCGGCCGTGAGTACGTCCCGCACCCGAGTGACCTCCCACGGGGCGTCCTCCACGGGCCAGTTCGCGCTCAGCGCCTCGAGCAGGGCGCGATGGTCCTCGATGAACTCGTCGTACATCAGCCCCCATGCCGCCGCTGCTTGAACCTCCACCTCGGGGCAGCGCGCCGCGCGGACAAGCGCGACCACGGAGTTGGCTCCGGGAGACTCGTCCAGCAGTCCGAGAGCCCTGACGCGGTCGTCCAACGGCACGTTCGCATCGCAGGCGACATCTCCGAGTGCCTCGACGAGCCGTGGGTCCGCCTCCTCCGCGTCATGGAACACCTCTTCCACCGCATCGAAAGCCCGCTCGCGAACGTAAGCGCTCGCGGCGGTCGCCACGACCTCGGCCAGCAGGGACGGCTCTTCCGCTGCCACGAGGCGCAGCACCGACAGCGCGGTGAGATGGTTGGCCTCGGACCCGTAGTCACGGCTGAGTTCGGCCGGTGACGGAGGCTGACGCAGCACCTCCCGGACACGGTCCAGGACGAGTGTCCGCTCCGGTTCACGTGCTTCCTCACCGCCCCGCTTCACGGCGCCGTCCGGACTCCACCAGTGGTCGAGGGCGATGCCCACGGCCGCCTGATCGTCGCTCTCGAGCAGTGTGCGAAGCGCCTGGTGGTACGACTCGTCCACCGTGGGAGCCCTCAGCCGCTTGTGGGCGCGATTCAAGTCCGGGTCCGCCGGCCGATGGCCTTCCCAGTGGACGCTGTGCGGCTTGCCGAAGATCAGCTCGATGGGGTCCTGACCCCAGGGGTGCTGGGGTGGCCGGTCGCCCCAGCTCTCGGCGACCTCTTCCAAGGTGGCCCGGTGCCGGTCCAGACCTCCGGTCCTGACCAGGAAATAGGCCGCGTGGGCCTGTACCTTCGGCTCACCCTCATGGAGCGCCCGGAGAAGGATGTCGTCCGCCTCCGCGCCAAGGCTGTCGGCCAGGACACGGATCGCTGTCTCCTTCTGGAGGGAGAAGCCGACGGACGGGTCGAAGATCAGGTCGCTCAGGGCGGCGATGAGCCTCTCGTCCCGTACCTCGGCCTCGTCGAGCAGGCCGTAGGCCATCCAGACGGCGTCATGGCGCACCGCCTCCGAGTCCGTGCGCGCCAGAACGTCCACCAGGAGGTCGGCGTCGCCGGGCTCGGCGTGCCGCACCCCGATCATGTTCAGGGCACTCACCTCGGCGGGCGGCATGGGCCGACTGAGCACCTCACGCGCTCGGGCCAGTACCTCGGGCAGGTAGACCTCGATGCGTTCCTGGTCCTCCACGACATGACGCAGCCCCTCCGAGGACTCGTAGTGGTCGAGCGCGATCCCCACCGCGATGGGATTCTCACTGCGGAGCATGGTGGCGAACGCCTGCAGGCATCCCTCGTCGCTGAGCGGGAACCTCAACGCCTGGTGGGCCTCCCGGAGTTCCGGATCATCCAGCTCGGTGTCCTTCCAGTAGGTGCTGTGGAAGCCCTCGAGCGCTTCGCGGACCTGCTCGGCCCACCACCCCGCGGCCTCCGGCCAGGACCGCGCGAGACGGCTCACGCGGTCGCGGTGGACACGGAGCCGCAGGGGCGTCGCGAGACGAGCCGCCGCGCACATCTGGAGTTCCGGCTCGGGCGACTCGCTGACCCGGACGATGAGGTCCTCGATCCACCGGAAATCGACATCGTCGAGGGCGCGCAGGGCGGCCTTGCGATCCTCCACATCGAGGCCGTCGTCCAGCACCATGGCGGTGATCAGTGCGAACAGCCGCTGGTTCGGTTCCTCCCCGGCCGCGAGGGCGGTGCCGGAAGCGCGGAGCGCCATCTCCCGCACCTCGCCGTCCGGGGCGCCCGCGAGGGCGTCGGCGATCACGTCCGCGTCCGCCTGCGTGGCGAGATGCCACAGCACGGTGAGAGCGCTCGCGTGGCCGTGACCGGACGGAGGTTGCTCGAGGAGGTCTCGGGCGGCGGAGCGTATCTCGTCGGTCAGGGGCCGGTACGGGTTGTCCACTCCCCACCTGGTGTCCGCCTGTGCCTGCTGAAAGTCGTCCAGCGCTCCCCGGACGACATCGATGTCGTCGCTCTCCAGGCGGGCACCGAACTCCCTGAGCCGGGACTCCCCGTCGTCGCTCACGAGACCCCTTTCGTCGTCATTCCTTCAGGCTGTCAGAGTCCGGGCTCCGCCGAGCCGCGGATCCCCTGAGGAGCCCGCAAGCATCGTCCGGACACGCCGTAGGCGGTGGTGTGGTCGGCGCTCGCGGTGCGGTCGACTCCGCTCACATCGCCACATAGGTCAAGTCCTGCCATTCCACGAGAAAAAATGCAGTCGTGGAGCACACCGGGTATAAGGGAGAATCCCTCGGTTCACCTAAGTACCAGGAGAGTCATGCACAAGTGTCTGCCCATGCTCACGGTCTGTGTTGCGCTCGCCGCCATCGGCGCCTCGGCATGCGGATCGTCCGGGGACCGTGGATCGAGCGCCTCGGCGACACCGGCCGCCGCGGCCGAGCCCGCCTCGGCCGCCCCGTCCAGGAGCCCGTCGGCGGCCCCCTCTGAAGTGCGTGGGCTGACAGGGCTGTCGGCGAAGCTCTACCTCAGGACGATCCGGAAGCACTACCCGGATCTCGACCGCATCAGCGATGCCGTGCTGGTGGCACATGGCAACGCGTTCTGCGTCTCCTATGGGCAGGACCTCGTCGACCAGTTCAAGAAGACCAAGCGGGAACTCGAGCTCACCGGGAAGCAGACTTCGGGGATCTTCGGTGCCGCGCACGGCTCTTGCGGCAGGGACGATTTCGGGTGACCTCGGAGGACCAGGCTCGGGCGGTGCCGTCACGTTTCCCGAGGGCTTTCCGCGGTGATGCCCTCGTGCTCGGCGAGCGCGCTGCCCATCCGCCGGGTCCACGCGGGCGCCGCCAGGACAGCGACGATCGCGACCAGCACCCAGGTGCCCGAGACCACCGGAAACCACCGCGCCGCGCCCGAGGCCGGATACGGGAACACGCTGCGGTAGAGGGTGTATCCGAGGATCGCGAGTGCACCGAGCGGGAACACGATCTGCCAGGCGGCCACCGGCATCACGCGGCGGATGAACAGCAACCAGATCCCGCCGACCGTGGTCAACGCGTACGCCACCAGCAGGAGCAGGGTGCCCACTGTCCCGCTCCACAGAAAGGTGTCCATCGGCCGTGCGGAGAACACGGTGGCACAGACGACAATGATGAAGCCCATGACACCGGCGATCAGCGCGGCGGAGACGCCTGGGGTGCCGGTGGCCGAGAGGCGGCCCGGGCCGCGGTTGCCGGCCCCGTCACGAAAGAGTGTGTACGTCACCCGCGACGCGCCGACCATGGACGCCAGGCAACAGCCGAACGCACTGACCGTCGTACCAAGGGTGATGCAGTCGCCGACCCATGAGCCGACATAGGTTTCGCCGAGGTCGCCCAGCAGTGAGGAGGAGGCCGCGAAGGCCTCCAGCCCGGCCTTCCCGACCCCGAACCCCATCACCTCAACGGCCGTCACGAACGTGAAGTACAGGCCCCCGAAGACCGCGGTGGCCAGGATGGCGCGGGGAATGGCACGCCTGGGCTCGGCAGCCTCCTCCCCCAGGGTGGCCGCGGCCTCGAAGCCCGCGAAGGACAGGAAGCCGAACACCACACCGAGGAACAGCTCCGACCAGCTCGTACCCGGCTGGGGCCGGAAGACCTCAAGAGTGAAGCGCTGGCCTTCCGGCGCACTCCCTGCGATCAGTCGTACCAGCACGACGGTACTGACCACGAGGATGAGCGCTACGGTCACACCCTCGACGGTGAGGAGCACACGGGTGCCGCGCTTCGCCGGGGACACACTGAGCACCAGCGCTGCCACCAGGACGACCGCGACGAGGAGGAACGGGGACCACCAGACAGGGCGCTCCCACACACCGACGCCTTGCAGAAACGCGATCCCGAACACACCCGCTGCCGATGACGTCACCACGCCGAAGAGGATGTACGCGCCCAGCAGGCACCATCCGGCGACCAGTCCGGTCCGCGGTCCCAGAGCCGCCCCCACGAAGGCGTAGACCGATCCGGCGCTGTGGAAGTGCTGGCACAACCGCACGAACACATACGCCACGAGCAGTACCGTCACTCCCGCCAGGAGGAAGGCCAGCGGCACGGCCCGGCCGACCGAGCGCTCGGTTCCCTGCGGGTTGATGTTGGCGGCCATACTCGGTGCCATCAGCGCCATGGACAGACCGATCGCCTGCCAGGTGCTCAGGGTCCTCGGCAGTCGGGAACCCTGGGAGCCCGGGGAGCCCGGGGAAGCGTCCTCCCTCATATCTCCCTCCCGACCGTTCAGGAGGGCGCTCCGGCCAGGACTTCCACCGTGCCGGTATCGAGCGAGTAGTAGGCGCCGACCACGGCAAGGGCGCGCTTTTTCACCAGCGGGGCCAGGGCCTGATTGGAGCGCAGTTCGGCCGCGGTCAACCTGACCTGGGCGCGGGCCATGGTCTCCACCGGGTCGGCGCCGCGTTTGCGGACCGCGTACTCGTACGCCGGTTGCAGGGCTTTGACGATTGCCTGCAGGTTGCCGGGCAGCGGCTTGCCGTCGCGCAGGGAGGTGTACGCCGCCTTGATGGCGCCGCAGCGCTGGTGTCCGAGGACCACGATGAGTGGGGTGCCACTCGTCAGGGGTCCGTACTCGACCGAACCCGTGACCACCGGTCCGACGGCCTCACCGCCCGTGCGCATCACGTACAGGTCGCCGAGGCCGGTGTCGAAGAGCAGTTCTGGTGGGACTCGGGAGTCGATACACGCGAGGATCGCCCCGAAGGGCTCCTGCTTCTGGGCCACGAACTGACGCCGGGTCGGATCCCGGTCGGGGTGGTGAAGGTCTCCGCTGACCCAGCGCTCATTGCCTTTCATCAGTCTGGCGAACGCCGTGGCGGGCGTCGTCGGTCGCGCCGTCGGTGAAGCGCTGTTCCCCGAGGGGACGGGCCTCGTCGAGGAACACCCCGCAAGCGCGACCGTGCCGCCGGCCAGTCCGGCGACCAGCAGCGCTCTACGGTCCGGACGTCCAGCTCTGTCCATCGCTCGTTCCCCTCGGTGCCGCTCTCGGGCCAGCGCTTGAATCGTGACCGTCCGATTGTTCAGCGTGGGGTGGGTGAGCCGGTGGCAGGCGCATGCGAGCGCGGTCCGCATTGCTGCGGATGGCTCACAGAAACGGCTCCGCCGACGGGCCGCAGCCGCGGCCGCCGCCGAGGACTGGCGGAATGCCTAGCGACAGCGGTGAGATCATGCCGGAACAACGGCCAGGGAACACCCCAGACGAAAAGCTGGGCCTTCGCGCGTAGTCAGAGCCGGGCGGGGCGGCAGCGTTGCACCTGGGGAGGTCATCGCCGTCGCCCCACCCCACCTGAGCGCCGAAGCGGCCCGGCCGGGTCAGTCGGCGAGGTCGAGGCTGCTGTCGGGGATCCAGGAGCCGTGGAGTCCGGAGCTCACCCGCTGCGGCAGGTGGACGGTGGCGATCCGGTCGAGACCGGAGGCGTCGAGGACCAGCAGTTGCGAGGCGTCCTGCTTGATGTCGGAGATGACGGTCAGGAGGTAGCCGTCGTCTTCGTTGGTGGCTCCGGTCGCGGGCACGAACACCGCTTCGCTGGGCATACGGGCGTCGCCGACCTGGTGAATACGGCGGGCGCCGGTGGTGCGGTCGTACTTGACGACGCCGTAGCCGCCGAAGCCCTTCTCGTCGGGGAAGGAGATGGCGTACTGGTAGCGGTTCTCGGCGCCCAGATAGTCCTCGTTCAGGGTCGGGAACTCCACCGCGAGGTCGTCGGTGATCTGCTCGTCGACGGTACCGGCGGCCATGTCGACCACCCAGCGGCGGGTGTAGGAGCGTGCGACGGGCTCGGTGCCGCGCCCGGGGGCGCCGACCCACCAGTTCCAGGACAGCTGGAATCCCTCGCGGTCCACGGTGGGGCCTTCGAGGACGATACGGCCCTGGCCGTCCTCGAAGGCGTTGGCGACGTGCAGCATGTTGCCCGGCTCGATGGAGAACCAGCGGATGTGGCGGTCACCGTCCTCGCCGCGCGGCATGACACCGATGCGGGAGAGCTGCTGGTCGCTCCAGCTGTAGGGGATGCCGGACTGCTCGGCCGGGTCGAAGGTGACATTGCCCTCGACGAAGACCACGTGGTGGCGGGTCAGGGCGAAGTCGTGCTTGAGGGAAGCGGTCGCTCCCTCGACCTCGGCGCTGTGCACGATCTCGCCCTTGGCGTCGGCGACGTAGTACGTGAGGAACGGCGGGAAGGGCGAGGACCCGAAGAAGTGCAGCTCCCCGGTGGCCGGGTCTTCCTTGGGGTGCGCGGTCATCGCGCTGCGCAGCTTGCCGCGGAAGTCGTAGGCGCCGACCGTCTCCAGCTCCGGGGTGAGTTCGAAGGGGACGTTGGCCTCGCAGAGGGCGAGCAGGCGTCCGGCGTGTTCGATGACGTGGGTGCCGGCGGCGCTGGCGGTCAGATCGGGCCCGTGCTCGGTCATGTAGGGGGCGCCGTCGAGGGCGGGCGTGCGCACCCAGCGGTTGCGGTACCACTCCGCCCGGCCCTCACGCAGCCGGATCCCGTGCACCATGCCGCTGCCCTTGAACCAGTGCGTCGGGGTGACGCCGGGCTTGGGGTTGTGGCCATTGCGGATCAGCCGGCCGGACAGCTCCGGGGGAAGGGTGCCCTCCACGGTCAGCCCGGTGGCGGTGACCTCGTCGGCGACAGGGGTGAAGTGGCCGTTCAGGTACGGCTTCTCAGCGGTCATGGCGGAACCTCGTCTCGGTGGTGTGATGGGGAGTTGTCAGGCTGACTGTTCGGCACGGGCCTTGAGATGTCCCAGCCAGCTCTCCAGGGAGTCGTGGAGAGCCTTCGCCAGCTGGTCGACCGCGGCCTCGACCGGTGCGCCGCTCCAGGACTCCTCGGTGCGGACGGTGACCTGGTCGCCGTTCTGCTCGAAGGTCCACACGTGGATTCCGGCGATGCCGTCGGCGTCTCCGCCCCACACGATCCGCTCACCGGGAACCAGTTCGTACACGGTGGAGGTGATGCTGAGGCCGTGGGTCCGCCAGCTGAAGGAGGCGCCGGGGGCCAGCGGGCCATCGAGCTCGGCCTCGTCGATATCCGTGTTCCAGGTGGGCCAGGCCGCGATGTCGGTGTGCAGTTCCCACACCGTCGTGAGAGGGGCATCGATCACGGTGTCCAGGCGGACGATGACGGGGGCGGTCTCGTCGATGGTGGTCATGGCTGTGTCTCATTTCTCGATAGGTGTGAAGGTGTCGGTGGTGCGGGTCCGCTCCGCCGGTCCCACCGGTTCAGGGGATTCGGGGGGTCTGCGGTTCGGAGGTCGGGGGAGGGGCGGTGGTCTCGGTTCGCGGGCCGGTGCGGCGGGTGAGGACCAGCGCGAGGAGCGCGGTGACGGCCAGGACCGCGGCCGAGAGCGTGAAGGCGGCGCGGTAGCCGGCGGTGAGCGCCTCCAGGTGCGGCTGACGGGCCGCGGCGTCCGCGGTGACGGAGCCCGCCAGGGTCGCCAGGGCGGCGAGGCCGATGGCGCCTCCGACCTGGCGGGTGGTGTTCACCAGCCCACCGGCCAGCCCCGCGTCCTGGGGCGGGACATCGTCGACGGCGAGAGCGGTGAGCTGGACGAACGCTACGCTCAGACCGAAGCCGACCAGGACGCTGGGGCCGGGGATGTCCGCGAGGTAGCTTCCGTCGGCGCTCATCCGGGACAGCCACAGCAGGCCCGCCGCCTCGGTGAGCAGTGCGGCGGTCACCGTGACGGTGGTGCCGATGCGCCGCGAGAGACGGGGCGCCACGGCCGCGCCGAACATATTGGCCACGGCGAGCGGGAGTTGGCCCGCGCCGGTCGCCAGGGGCCCTGATCCGAGGACTTGTTGCTGGTAGAGCGGCAGGAAGAAGAACAGCGCGATCCACACCGAGCCCAGCAGTGCCATCAGCAGATTGCCCGCGGCGACCCGGCCGGTGGTGAACAGACGTGGTGGCAGCAGCGCATGGGGCCGGCGAAGCTCGATCACGGCGAAGGCCGCGAACAGTGCGACGGCGCCGACGAGAGCGCTCAGCACTCCGGTGTCCGTCCAGCCGGTGCCCCGTGCGGTGGTCAGTCCCCAGACCAGGCAGGTCAGCGCGAGGGTGACGGTGACGGTGCCCAGCAGGTCGAACCGTCCGGCCTCCCCTCTGGCTTCCCCTCCGTGCTCCCGTGGGGCGAGCGCGGCCACGGCCGCCAGGACCAACGCCGCCCCGAGCGCCACGGAGTGGAAGATCCAGGGCCAGCCCCACGCCTGGGTCAGGACGCCGCCCAGCAGGACACCGCCCGCCCCTCCCGCGCCGGAGACCGCTCCCCACACCCCCAGTGCCCTGCCCCGCCCGGATGCGGTCGGGACCAGGCCCATCGCCAGGGCCAGCGCGGCCGGGGCGATGGCCGCGGCACCGAGGCCCTGAACGGCACGCGCCGCGATCAGCAGACCCGGGGAGGCGGCCAGCCCCGCCGTCAGCGAGGACACCGAGAACAGCCCGAGGCCCCAGATCAGCACCCGGCGGCGGCCGAGGAGATCGGCCGCCCGACCGCCGGCCAGGAGCAGCGCCCCGAACGCCAGACCGTAGGCGTTGACCACCCAGGTGGTCCCGCCGTCCGACAGCCCCACCCCGGAGCGGATCTGAGGCAACGCCACATTCACGATCGACGTGGCGAGCATGACGGTGAACTGGGCCGCGGCCAGCGCCGCGAGTGCGACTCCCGGCCGGGGAGCCCGGGCTGCCGCCGGATCCGTCTGCGTGTGTGCAACGTTCATGTCGCACAGACTCATGGCGGACGCTGTCCACTTTCCAGACCGGACAGCCGCAAGGACTGTCCACTCCTGTCCGCACCTGTCCTCGCGAGTGTCCGCTCCGGCCCACGCGAGGAGGAACGCGCTCCTATCGGGGCACGCCGTGCAGTTCCCGGTGCCACAGTGCCGCGCAGAGCAGATCCAGGCCCTGGCGTACATGGCGCCGGTAGGTGCCGTACGGCAGGCCCAGGCGCCGGGCGGCGGCTTCCTGGGTGGGCGCTCCGGAGAAGTAGCCCGCCGTCAGGGCCTCGCGGGCGCGCACACCGCGCGGGTCGGCCCCGAGGTCGTCGACAGCCCGGCGCAGCAGGGCGCGCAGCTCTTCGGCGGGATCGCCCAGGTCGGCCGCGAGTCGGGCCCGCATCAGGGCACAGGCGGCGAAGGCCCCCGTGTCACGCCAGTGTGAGAGGGCTTCCCGTACGGCTTGGTCGAACACCGGGCGCGAGAAGGCCGACGGACCGGACGGGGCCGGTACTTCGGTGGCGGTGATGAGATGGCGCAGCCAGGTTTCGACGGGCACCTGGCGCCAGTCGTTGCTGAACAGCCCGTAGGTGTGCGCACCGACCCGCGGTCGCGCACCGGTGTCGTGCATGATGCCCTTGAAACGCTCGGCCCAGACCTCGGCGTCCCGGTAGACGACGAAGCCGTGCGCACGGCCCCGGGCACGGGCGGCTTCCGCCTGGGCCCGGGAGTTGCTCAGGTCGATGACCCGCGAGGGGGTCTGGTAGTGCACGGGGTAGACGGAGAATCGGGTCATGCCGATGTGTTCGCCGGGGCTCACCGGCGTGGTGGCCTCCGTGTGCGCCCAAGCGGCCGCGACGATGGGATCGGTGGCCAGATCCTCGGGGTCGGGCGGAGCGGGCAGGACGATGCGGGCCGTGAACGCCACGGGGCGGCCCGTGGCGACGCAGCGGAAGACGCTGAACCCCTTGGCCTGGCGCTGGATCCAGTAGCGCACCAGCTCCGCTGACTCGGCTCCCTCGGTCTCCTCGGCCATGCGCAGCACGACATCGATGTCATCCGGGCACAGGGGACGTTCGTGCACCTCGTTCTCGCCGGACCACACACGCAGTCGTGCCAGGCTCTCCAACTCGCGGAAGAGGTAGAAGATTTCGTCGGTGACGACCCAGACCCGCTCTTCGGGTGCTTCGCGCAACAGACGCAGATACTCCTCGGCCAGCCGCTGGCGCATCGTGGTGAAGGCGTTGGGCGCGCGCCAGCGCAGATCGGCGGCGAGGGTCTCGCGTGCGGCGTCGTGCGGATAGAGCCCGCGGGGCGTGGACTCGATGAAGGGCAGATCTCTCAGCCATGTGAACAGCGCAGGGGCGTCCTCCTCGGGCAGAACCGCGGCCAGCAGTTCCTCGGAGGTCGAATGCGCCTGTGCCACCACCTCCAGGGCGCGGCGGTGGGCCGCCGACGGCACCTCTCCGATGAGCCCCGCCAGCAGGGTCCGCAGGACATCGGCCGAGGGCGCCCATATCTCCTCGTTGCTCCAGCCCGTCGCTCCCGCGGCGGCCGCGAGGGACAGCGCCAGCGGGTTCCCCCCGGCGAAGCGGAGCACCCGCTCCCGCAGCGCGGACGGGATCCGCGCATCGGCCAGCAGGCTCCGGGCCTGCTCATCGGAGAACGGCTCCAGTTCACGGACGTGCAGGACCCCGGCCCAGGCCGGATCAGCGGTCCATTGCGGCTGCGGCGCCAGCCGGCCGGCCAGGACCACCAGGGTGTCGTCAGCGGCGCGGGGCAGGAATCGCTGCCACAGCCAGCTCTCCAGCCACTGGCAGTGTTCGAAGGAGTCCACGAACAGGACCGTGCCTGCGACATCCAGGAAGGGGCCGGCCGCACGCTCGAAATCGGCCGGGTCCCGGCTGAGGAAACGACCGTCCAATTCGAGGAGCAGCCGGCCCCCCGCGCGGGCCTCGTCCGCCAGACACCGCACCAGCGAGGACTTCCCGATTCCACCCGGACCGTAGAGGTAGAAGGCGAACGGCGCCTGCGGATCCCCGGCCAATGCCTCGCCGAAGCGTCCGAGTTCTTCCTCCCGGCCGATGAAGGCACGTTCCCGCGCTCTGCTCAGTCTCTCCGCCACGGACGCCACGTCGGTGCCCCTCCCAGATCAGGCCCGAGCGGATATGCCCGGATTCCGTTTCGAGTATCGCGGCACCGCATCACGGTGCGAGATGCGTGTGACGGCGTTCCGGATCGCCTCCGTGTCCCGGCCGACGTGCGCGGACGCCGGTTTTTTCGCCGCGCGTCGGCCTGATGTCACGCTCGGACCGCCGAAACGGTGCACCGGGGAAACTAAGGGACTCCCTACAAGCCCCCTGAGCCGTCGTCCATACCGGGTGAGTGATCCCCATCGGGGGCAGGCGGAGCTTTCACCTTCCGCGGGAAATCCGGACTGAAGTTCGTGGCCTCCGGACCCGATGGGTTTGCCGATCCGTGGGCAGACGCAACAAACACCTGCCCGACCGGCTCAAGGAGGAACCGTGACAGAGCATTCTTCGCTGCGGGCTGTGGGGTGGGCACGCTCGCTGCCGGTGAGCCGCGGGGTGAAGACCGCCAGGGACTGGACACGTAGGCACCTGGCGACGATCGGCTGGCTGGAGAGAGCACCGGATCTCGCCGACTCCATCCTGCTGACCGTGTCCGAACTCGTCACCAACGCTCACATCCATGCCCGCAGCTCCGCGCAGCTGATCCTGACCTGGGACGAGAAGTGCCTGCACGTGACCGTGCACGATGCCTCACCACAGCTGCCCGACCCGCGCCAGCCGACCGACGGGTCTCTCGGTGGCCGCGGTCTTCTGCTGATCGACGCCCTGGCCGATGACTGGCACACCTACCGCTGCCCTCGCGGAAAGGATGTCACCGCCTGCTTCCAGCCACCCGCCCCCGACCCGGCCGGTCTCCAGGGCTCGGGATGACCCAGGAAGGAACGATAGACAGGCCAGGTAAGGCAGGCCACATGGTGTGGCCCTCCCGCTCGCTCTCAGGGGTACGCCAGGGATCTCCCAGGGGCATCCCGGATGCCACGGGGCGGGGCGAACGCAACCATCGATCACCATGACATGTCTTTCCCGACGCGCCTTCACGGGCGCTTCCGCCATCGGTGCTCTCGCTCTCGCCACGGGAGGCAGCGGCGCTCCGGCCTCAGCCGCATCGGCCGTCGATCCGCGGGCCCTCCATGCCGCCATCAGCGATCTCTCCCATCCGCGGGCGACCGCCTCACAACTGCTGGTGGCATGGCCGGGAGGGCGTTGGTACGGCAGCGCGGGCGTCGCCGATGTGGTGAGCGAGCGACCGGTGCACGCCGGCGACCGCTTCAGGGCGGGCAGTGTGACCAAGGCTCTGGTGGCGACGGTCGTTCTCCAGCTCTGGGCAGAAGGCCGGTTGGATCTCGACGCCCCGGTCACTCGTTGTCTTCCCGAGCTCGCCATGCCCTCCGGATTCGACCGCATCGCGGTGTCCCATCTGCTCAACCACACCAGTGGCCTGCCCGACCACCGGAAGGTGCCGGACCTCAGCACACCGGAGGCGGTCCTGCGCCACCGCTTCGATCACTGGACACCGCAGCGCCTGGTCGACACGGTGACCCACGCACCCCTGAAGTTCGCCCCCGGCACGAAGCAGGAGTACCGGGGCATCAACTACGTGCTCCTCGCGCTGCTCGTGGAGAAGCTGACCGGGCATCGCTACGGTGATGCGATCGCCGAGCGCATCGTGCGCCCCCTGGATCTGACCGGCACCCTGATCCCGGGCGACGACTCCCGCATCCACGGGTCCCATGTCCACGGGTATCTGACCATGACCGACGGCAGCCTGCACGACATCACACGGTACGACCAGTCCTCCTCATGGGGTGAAGGTGAACTCGTCTCCACCGCCAGGGACCTCTTCCGCTTCCAGAACGCCTTGTTCAGCGGAGCACTCCTGCCGCCTCGAGCGCGGAAGAAGGTCTTCACCCTGCCCCCGCCCACGGTACGCATGCTGGACGGCAGCCCGGCCCGCTACAGCATGGGCCTGCAAGCGGCCACCGTGCGCGGCACGACCTTCTGGGGAAAGACCGGGGAGACCTACGGATACCGCACGCGCATGTTCGCCACCCGCGACCTGAGCACCCGTTTCGTACTGTCCTACACTCCAACTCCCCTGAACGCGGAGGAGGACATGGTCAACCGGGTCGTCGCCGTCCTCGCTCCCTGAAACCGGGAGCTGCGCGTCGGGACGACGGGGCCGCTCGTATGAGGGCGGGCCTGCACCGGCTCAGCGCAGCACCGCGGCCAGCAGGTCGGCGCCCAGCGCCGTCAGGTCGGGCAGATTGAGGGTGTGCCGGACGTAACGACCGTGCCGCCGGGCCGTGAGCAGACCCGCGTGGCGCAGCACCGCCAGATGACGGGAGACCTCCGGGGGCGTGAGCTCCCAGACATGGGCCAGTTCACCGGTGGTGTGCGGGCCACGGGCCAGGGTGCGCAGCAACCGCAGCCGCACCGGATGGGCGAGCGCTTCCAGCCGCAGGGTGACCGTTTCCAGCGATACCGGCTCCGCTGGACTCGACTCGGCCACCGGGTACTGCACCACCGGCTGCCACCCGGGTGTGTGGACCACCACCAGGTGCGGGTGGCCGAAGACACTGGGGATGAAGGTGACACCGGTGTCGCGGGCGGTGGTCGCCTTGTCCTGGAGCTTGTCCACGACGATGCAGTCGCCGTCCGGTGTCAGGGTGACCGCGCCGGAGGCCGACGCGAGTGCCGCCGCGATGCCCTGGCGCTCCCGCAGGTCGTTCTTCAGCCGCAGGTCGGTGGCGAGCCGCACCGCCACATCCGCCCACGCGGTGTCGAAGAAGGCCTCGGCGCACTGTTCGAGGGTGTGGCGCACTCGCGCCCGTACGGCGGCCGGGTCCGCGAGCAGCCGTTCCGCGAAGGCTTCCTGCCGAGGGCCGCGGGCCTGGGCCAGGTCCAGGGCGCGGCCGCGCGCGGCCGCGTCGGTGAGCGGCGAGCGCACGGCGAGCGGGACCCGGTGCCCGCCGCATGTGGTGACGAGGGCGGCGGTCACATAGGTGTCGTCGTCGATCCGGTCCACCTCGTCCAGTTCCTCGGCGAGGGTGGACCGGGGCCGGGCGGGGAGCAGGAAGTCGGCTTGTGAGGAACGCCAGAGGAACTCGGCCTCCCGCAAGCGCTCGGCCAGCTCCGGGCGCAGCCCGGCCCAGACCTCCCCCGCCCATCCGGCGTACTGCGGATGATGCCCGGGTTCGGCGAGCACGTGCAACATCGCGGTCAGCTCGGCCAGCGGGGAGGCGGCGAACCGCAGCCGCTCGGACGGCAGGCCACTGATGTCGATCCTCAACGTCACCCCCTCAGCATCCCCGATCCCATGGCCGCTGACCTCGTCAATTGACGGTGTCCGTCAACTGACGCGGCCATGGCCCCCGGCAGGACCCACCGTGGACCCATGGCAACCACCACCAAGATCCGGCCCGGCGCCCTCGTCCGCGCCTCCGGCGGCCCCCGCTACGCCGTCGCCCTGGCCGTGGACTCGCTCGGGACCGGACTGCTGCGGCCCTTCCTGCTGCTCTACGGGGTGACCGTGCTGAAGCTGTCCGCACCGGTCACCGGAATCGCCATGACCGGCGGCATCGTCGCGGGGCTGGTGTGCATGCCCGCGGTGGGCCGGTGGCTGGACCGGGGCGCACGCAGCACCGTCGTGGCAGCGTCCATGCTCGTGCGGATGCTGGGCGTGGGGCTGCTGCTGGCGACCCCGACCGGGCACGTCTGGCTGTTCACGGTGGCGACGCTCTTCCTCGGCATCGGCAACCAGGCCTGGCCGCCCGCCCATGCGGCTCTGGTGGCCACGGTCGCCCACGGCCGGGAGCGCGACGCCGCTCTCGCGGCCGGCCGTGCCCTGCGCAACGCCGGTCTGGGCGTGGGCGCGCTCCTCGCCACGGTCTGTCTGACGGGCGGCACCACGGCCTTGCAGGCGCTGGCAGCCGTCACCGGCGTCGCCTATCTCGCCGCGGCAGCCCTGGCGTGGTCGGTCCATCTGCACGCGCGTCCGGCCGCACTCGCGGCCGAGGACAAGGCCGAGGGACCCGCACCCCGGATGCGCGCGCTGCTGGCCGCCAACGTGGTCTACGTCTTCTGCCTCAACGTCCCCGAAATCGCCCTCCCCCTCATCCTGGTGACACAGCTGAACGCCTCCGCGGTGTGGTCGGCGGCCATCTTCGTGGCCAACACCGTGCTGGTGGTCACCCTCCAGGTTCCGGTCACCGTCCTGCTCTCCCGCTACCCCCGGCGGACCGTGCTCGCTCTCGCAGGTGTGGTCCTCACCGTGTCCTACCTCGGCTTCCTCGTGGCCACTTCGCTGGGACACGGCTGGGGCGCACCGGCCGTCGCCGCGGTGTCCGTCGTGTGCACCCTCGGCGAGATCATCTACGCAGGCAGCGCCACCGCGCTCGTCGCCGCCCTCGCCCCGCCCCACGCTCTGGGACGTACCCTCGCCCGCTTCGAACTCTCCACGGGCCTCGGCCTCGCCGTCTCCCCCGCAGCCATCACCACCCTCGCGTCCCACGGCCCGGCCGCCCTGTGGGGCAGCCTCGCGGGCGCGACGCTTCTGTCCGCCTCCGCCATCGCGGCCGAGAAGGACCGCGCGACACGACCCAACGGCCACCGCCCCACCGAGGTGCACGAGCCACTCGAGATCGCCACCACCCCCGATGGCTCCGGCGACCGCTCGGACGCCGGGTTCTGAGCGGGATGTGAGGAGATCCAGCCTGCCGCTGGATTGGCCACCATGGGCATGCGGGGGCGGAGCTATCAGTATGTCGGGCCTGCCGAGTTGAAAGGTCTTGTGCGGCCTGAAGCCATGGGCCGGCAGGTGTGCTCGGCAGCGGACCTCCGCGGCTGGGCTTCGGCCCGGACATCGGATGAGCTGGCCGAGCCGTTCACCTTCGTGGTCGATACCACCGGGGTTCTGCGACTCGCGCCGCGCCACAGCGAACATGTGGTGTGTGCGGGCGGAGAGGCGGTCCTGAGCGCCGGAGAGATGAGCTTCCGCGAGGAGTCCGGGCGGTGGGTGGTCGATGAAGTCAGCAACCAGTCGACCGGCTACTGCCCCGACATCGGCTCATGGGCGGCTGTCGGGAAGGCATTGGACCGCGCCGGCATTGCTTCCCCGAGCGGCTTCAGCCACGAGGTGATCTTCCGTGGCTGCCCCGGCTGTCAGCAGCTCAACATCGTGCGGGACGAACACTTCGTCTGCGTCTTCTGCGACACGACCCTGCCGCTGGAGTGGAACGTCGATGTGACGGCCTGAACAGCATGGTGCCCTCTACTTCAGCGAGAGCCACATATCGACGCTCTCGATGCCCCGTTCGCGAAAGACTCCGGCCGGTTTGAATCCCGCCTTTTCGTAGGCGCGGATCGCCCCGGTGTTGGAGGATTGGGTGCCGCCGAAGAGGATGACGTGCCGGCATCCGCGCTGGCGCAGGACGCCGAGCGCTCCCCTGAGCAGCTCGGTTCCGAGGCCGGTGCCCTGCAGATGATCGGCGACGACAGGGGCGATACGGCAGTCCGCGCCGTCCTCGATGGTCCACCCGAGATTCCGGTAGCGGGCCTTCTCACTCTCCGGGATCGCGAACTGGGCCAGCAGATACGCCACTACGCGATCGTCACGGGCATCCGCCAGTACGAAACGCAGGGCGGTCGGGTCGTCGAGAGCAGCACAGATCCGCTCCGCTTCGGTCCGGTCGAGCGGGTGTGGACTGTAGCGCTCCCTTGTCTCCGCCGAGAGCGCTTCGAGGAAGTCCCCGAAACTGGAGGCGTCGCCGCTCGTCAGGGCACGCAGGGTGGCGACAACACCATTGCTCCCGGTGACCGGCCTCGCGAGGAACGGGTGCGTGATGGATTCGTCCATACCGGGCAGCGTAACCAATCTGTCCAGAGACACCATCGTCGCGCAAGCACCCCTTCAGCGTGAGGGGTCAGCGGGACCTACGCATGTCCGCCCGCGTTCAGCAGGCTCCTTCGCCCGGCCGCACCAGCCCCGTCTCATAGGCAGCACCACGGCTTGTGCCCTGCTCGACAACGCGAGTTTGGTCATCGCCCGGTTCAGATGAGTCTTGACCGTCGCCTCACTGATGAAGAGCTGACCGGCGATCTCCAGATTGCTCAGACCACGGGCGGCCAGCCGCAGCACCTCCGTCTCGCGGCCGGTCAGCACGTCCAGGTCCGGTGGCGCTTCGGCGGATGACCGACCGCTGTGCTGGGCGTACGCTTCGACCAGTCGCTTGGTGACGGAGGGCGCGAAGAGCGTGTCGCCGCCTGCGACGGCCGCGACCGCAGCGAGTATCCGCTCGGGGCCGGAGTCCTTGAGCAAAAAGCCCGAAGCACCGGCCCGCAGCGCCCCGTACACGTACTCATCGAGGTCGAACGTGGTCAGGACGAGGATCCGCGGAGGGGGGTCCTCCGACTGGGCGAGGATCCTCTCGGTGGCCGTGATACCGCCCATGCCGGGCATCCGGATGTCCATCAGCACGACATCGGGGCGGGTGCGGGCCGCCAGGGCCACGGCTTCCCCGCCGTCAGCGGCCTCTCCCACGACCACCACCCCCGGGGCCGCGCGGAGCAGCCCCACCAGCCCGGCCCGGATGAGGAACTGATCGTCGACGACAAGCACCTTGGTCATACGGCGGTCATTCCGTTGTGCCGTCTCTCTTCGGCGAGGTCCGTACGGAGACCGGCAGGATGAGCCGGACGGTGAATCCCCCCTCGCTCCGTGGGCCGACGGTGACCGTGCCCCCGTACAGCTTGGCCCGCTCCCGCATGCCGATCAAGCCGTGGCCGCTGCCGGTCCGCATCTTGTCCGGATTCACGCCCTGGCCGCCGTTGGTGATGGAGACCGTCAACTGGTCTGACTCGTAGTGCAGTTGCACCTGTGTCCTCGCTCCGGGCGCATGCTTCAGTACGTTGGTCAGGGCCTCCTGGACACATCGGTACGCACACAGCTCGACCCCGGGCGGAAGGGGACGTGGCCTGCCGTGCACACGGAGGTCCACCGGCACTCCTCCCGCCCGGACACGGTCGGCCATCTCGTCCAGTCGGGAGATTCCCGGCATGGGCGCGGCGGGTCCCCCATCACCGTCGACGCGCAGCACCCGCAGGACTCTCCGCAGTTCCTCGAGGCCGTTCCTGCTGCTCTCCTCGATGGTGGCGAGTGCGTTGCGGGCGGTCGCCGGATCCGTGTCGCAGACGAAGCGGGCCAGCCCCACCTGGACGGATATCACCGACATATGGTGCGCGACCACATCATGGAGTTCCCGTGCGATCCGTCCGCGCTCATCCGCCACCTCGCGGCGCGCTCGTTCCTGCTGTTCCTCACGCAACCGGTCGGCCAGCTCCGTGGAACGACGGGCGGTGTACCCGAAGCGGACGAGGACGGCGGAGAAGCCGACGGCCTGGCCGAGGACCGACACCATGACGGCGTCTTCGCTGATGGCGCCGGCGTAGATCCAGACGGCGCTCATCAAGGCGGCACAGCCCACCGCGGTGCGTACCGACCGCGTGGCCGCGACCGTGTACACGGCCAGCATCGGGGCGAAGGAGTTGACCACGGGCCAGTATCCGGCCGTCACATACACGGCCCACATCACCAGGACCATGAGGCAGACGGCGACGGGTGCCCTGCCGCGGAGAACCACCGGAGCGTTGACCAAGGCGACCATCAGGTACCCCGTCGCATCGAGCGCGGGCCAGCCCTGGGCCGCGGACTCCTGCCCGAGCAGCACGGCGACGCCGGTCTGCGCCAACGCGATGAGCACGTCGGCGACGAGGGTGTGGATCCGCATCGCCGCAGCCTAGTCCCAGGGGATATGCACAGAGGCCAACATGGTTGTCCATCACAGGAGTTGTGGACGTGGTGAACGCCCGCCCGCGGCGGGCATGGCGGTGGTCGCAGGGATGGCCCCCGCCGTGGGCCATACGCGCTGAGCCACGGCAGACGGAAGGGCCGGCCTCGAGGAGACCGGCCCTCCGCACCCGCGCTTGCACATCCCGCCCCGCCCGGCACGGAGCCGGTGTCCCCCGAGGCTTCACACCGGCGGGCCCCGGACCGGGTGAGCCCGGCGGAACCCTCGACTCCCCCCGTGAGCGCACCGCTGCCGCGAGGAGCGCGGACGCTGAACGCGGGCTCCCCCGTCGGTCAGCAGGTCACCGTGCGGTCATAGGAGCCGAACGACCACGAGTGGTAGAGGTACCTTCCCCGCGCGACGGACGTACAGCGACTGTCATAACCGTGCTTCACGACGATCTTCAGTCGCATGGTCCCATGGCAGTTGTTGCTCGCGACGGCTTCGTGCGTCCGCCCGTTCACGGATCGATGCACACAGTCCGGCGCCGTCCCCGACGCACTGGCCTGGCCGGCGTCGGCGTTCACGCGGGTGGTGCTCGCCGACGCGGCCGAGGCCGGCCCGGCGATTCCGAACAGTGCGCCGACCCCCAGCACGGTCGCGGCGACGCCGACCTTGGTGCGCTTGCGCAAAGTGCTCATGCTCGCCCTTCTTCCGCGGTTCTCCCTGACCGACCGCGCCGCCATTCCCCCTTGGCTCGCGGAAGCGCCCGCGTCCCCCGGTGGTGCGATGACGGTGAGTGCGCCTTCCAGGAACACTCCGTGCGGTCGACAAGGAGACTATGCGGCAGCCCGAAATCACCACATCCAACGACGCATTGATCCTGGGGTAAACCTGCGTCGTATCCGTGCGTCATCTGCAACGCACGTGGCAGCGTCCCGCTCCGGGCACGGGCGGCATCACCCCACGTTCGCGTGCGGCTCCCCCGGAGTACCACCCGCCGTGAAGACTTCCCGCAGCACGGTGAAGCTGTCATCCGCGTGCCCCGCCGCCGCACCGCGCCGGAAGACGTCGAGCACCGCCTCGGGCAGAGCGACGTCCACCTCCGCGGCCCGCACCGTGTCCACCACGTGTTCCATACTGGCCACCCCCATGGCGAGCCGATCCACATCGCCCGTGTGGTCCCCGGCGGCGAGCCGTGGTGCGTAGAAGCGGAAGAAGTGCGGCAGCGAAGCCGCGACGTCCTCCGAAAACGGAAGGATCTCCTCGACGCTGATGCCGTTCGCCTCGGCCACCGCCACCGAGTGCAACCAGGCGGTCATGCTGGTCCAGAACAGATCCATCTGGATCTGGTAGTACAGGGCCGCGAGCCCGGGGTCCTCGCCCCGGTACTCCACCCTGCTGATCACCTCCAGTGTGCTCCGGTGCGCCTCGAGAAGGTCCTTGGGTCCGCTGTAGTACGCGTACCCCTCCGGCGTTCCCACGAGGGACGGCGACACCGCCACCCCGGCGGTGAGATACCCGGCCCCGTGTCCGGCCGCCCACTGCGCGGCCTCGCGTGCCCGCCGCGGTGTATCGGAACTGAGGTTGGCGACGACCTTCCCCGCCAGCGCGGCGGTCGCCGGTTCGAGAACGGCGTACATCGCGTCGTAGTCCGTCAGGCTCAGGATCACCAGTCCATTGGCGGCCAGGGCCTCTTCGACCGAGGGTGCGAGCACCGCACCTTCCGCCACGAGACCGTCCGCCCTGCGCGCGGTCCGGTTCCACACGGTCACCTCGTATCCGCGCGCAAGCAATGCCCGCACCATCGCCTGTCCCATCGGCCCCAGACCGATGACCGTCACCGACTGTCCCCCCACACCCATGAGGATCCCTCCGCATCAACTAGAACGAACGCTCTATCCAGAGCAAGAGCAACGTAGCACAGCTCTGTAATGAACGTTCTATTCGCTATGCTGATCCGCGTGAGCACGAAGACGAAGTCGGCGGCGACACCTGACACCCGCACCCGTATCGTCCGGGCGGCCTCATCGCTGATGCAGCGGCAGGGCTACGACGGCACAGGGATCAAACAGATCGCCCAGGAGGCCCAGGCCACGCTCGGCTCCGTGTACCACTTCTTCCCCGGAGGGAAACAGGAGTTGGCAGTCGCCGCGATCCACCACGGCGACCAGGAGTTCTTCGATGTGCTGCGCGCCGCTCTCGACCACGAGGACGATCCGGCCCAGGCCATCACCGCTCTGTGCCGCACCCTCGCCGACGGCCTGTGCGCCTCCGACTGGATCGACGGCTGCCCGATCACCACGACCTCACTCGGCACGGCGGGCCGTGCTCCGGACATTCAGGCGGCCGCCGCGGAGGCGTTCGCCCGCTGGCGGGGACTCGTCCACGACAAGCTCCGTGCCAGCGGTATGAGCGAACGCGACGCGCACGATCTGGCCCACACCGTGATCAGCACCATGGAAGGCGCCGAACTGGCCGCCCAGGTGTCGCGCAGCAAGGAGCCGCTGAACATCGCGGGCAAGCATCTGGCGCGGTTGATCGCCCTCCATCGATGAAGCCGCCGCGCCACGGCGCCGGGGTCAGCACCGCTGACGGAACTCGCGCGGCGAGACTCCGTATGTTCTGCGGAAGGCCCTGCTGAACTCACCACCGCAAGGGAAGCCCCAGCGCATGGCGAGGGCGTAGATGGGGGTGTCATTCTGAGCCGGGTCGGCGAGGTCACGCCGTGCGCGTTCCAGGCGCCGGCGGCGGATTCCGGCGGCGAGCGTCTCCTCCTCCTGCTCGAACAGGCGGTGCAGATAGCTCAGGGAGATGTGATGCGCCTCCGCGACAGTACGGGGCGTCAGCCCGGGGTCGGCCAGGTTCGCCTCGATGAAGGCTCGGATGCGCAGCATCAGGGTGCACTGACGGGTCTCCTGGGACAGGGACGCGTCCCGGTCGAGGACATGAGCCAACAGCGAGGACAGTAGGTCGACGATGATCGCCCCCAGCCGGGGCGCGTCGGCGGGGCCGTACGGTCCCTTGTTCATCGCCAACTGCTCCAGCAGTTGGGCCAGCAGGCTTCCGTAGCCCTCGTCCGCCGGCAGCCGCCGGGTCAGCAGCAGGTCGGCCTTTGCCTTGCGCAGGGGCACCAGCCTCTTGGGAACCTCCAGACCCACCGCGTGCAGGGCGCTGGTGACGCAGTGGAACGGCTGCGAGGTATCCACCACGTACATCTCACGAGGCCCGTGGACGGCTTCCCGGCCCGCCTGGGTGATACCGACCGACCCCGTGATCGGGAAGGTGAGGTGGTAGTACTCCGGGTCGGAGTGACGTATCAGACGGGGCGTTCTGCGCCAGCTCATCGGTTCGACGACGGTCGGCCACACGCTGACGGCCCCCAGTTCCAGCAGCTTCGTCTCCGCCTGGAACGCTGCCACGTGTTCGCTGTCCATATCCATGGGGCACAGGGTTTTCGACATCAGGTCCCGCCAGCAGTCGAATCTGTCGACCGGGTCCACGTCACCGGTCCGGAACACCGTCGCTCCCAGCATGGAGCCCCTCCTCGCCACGCCCCGTTCTGACCTTTGTCACCCAGGAGGCTGACACGGGAGTCTCCGTGGTTCACGCCGGCTCGTCCCTCAGCTCGGGGGATGACCGGAACTAACCCCACCATGGCCCATCCCCCTGGTGTGGGGCCCACCGCTGCGGTGTGCCGGGTCAGTGGTTTCCGTCCGAAGCCTGGAGGGAGTCGACCCAGCGCAGGAGGCGGGCCCCTCACGGGTCAGGCTCGCGGAACTGGAGTCCGGCCCAGTCCGGCAGCCGCCGGATCACCACACCGGCCTCGGCGTCGAGGGCACCCGCGTCAGGTGGCGAACCGGCCGCAGGGCGAGGCTTCTTCGTATGGCTGCGGAACCGGCTACGGACGCGCGGTACCGGACCCGCTCGCCCGGCGCCGCAGCAGTTCCCGGAGCTTGACCGTCACCGCGGCGACCGCGAGCAGGGCCACGATGCCGCCCAGCGCCACGTACCCGATGAAGGGGTACTCGCGTCGCAGGAAGACGGAGAGGCCGTCCGAGCGGGCGCCTCCCTTCCCGTTGAGCGTCGTCGTCACCACCACGAGGCCGAGGGCGCCCAGCAGGCCGCTCGCAGCCGCGAGCACACCGTGACCAGCCGCCCTGGCGATGTGGTGCGGCCTCCGGCTCCGCCGCCATCCCCTGACGTCCTCGGATAGAGTGCCCAGCCCCACGACGACTCCGGCCACGGCGGGGAAGAGCACGAACCCGGCCGAGGCAGCGAAGCCGTATCCGCCGCCGGGCCACCGCGGGGCGAGGTCACGCCATATGTCCTCCAACAGTTGCGAGGAAGCCAGCAGCACCGATCCGCCGATGGCCGTCAGCAAGGCCAGTACGCCCACCACCGGCCACAGGTTGCCGCGCAGTCTCCCCCGGTGCTTGGTGCCCTCGCCGCCGGGCGCCGCCCGCTTCGCGGTGAGCCGCGCGTCCTCGGCCCGCTTCGCCTCCCGTGCCCGCCGAGCGTCTCTGGCCTTTGCCCCGGACCGGCGTGCCATATGAGTCCAACCCCTCGTACCCGTAGATCGTGGTGGAGATGGTCTCACCGGGCCTCCGGGCCGGACGCGGTCAGGGCCAACGCCTGACGACGGGGGTCAAGGAGGCCGGGGCGGGTGGCGTTGACTCATCCGGTCGTTTGGTGTCAGAAGCGGTCAGATGCTTCCGCCTCCTCATCAACAGTCGCATGATGGACGCTGGAGCACGCGTCGAGGGGGACGACCGTCGCACCCCCGGATGCCGATGCGCGTGTGACGGCCGAGGGGGGACCATGGAACCGCGCGCACAACGCCCGGGCGAGAGCGCACCGCAGTACATATTGATCACGCAGTGTCTGCAGAACGACCTCTTCCTGAACCTGGACTGCCAGTTGTGTCTGCCGGAGAGCGCCGCGTCCAAGCTGCTGCTGGACAGCGAGAACGGGACCGGCTTCCGGACGGAGGGACACCGCAGGGTCCTGTCCGCCGGGCAGATCCACCACTCCCCGCTCGCCCGCTTCCTCCAGGCCACGGTCGGCTCCCGGACCCGCGGCCACGGGGACGGAGTGCTCCATCTGATCAACATCCGCGACTGGCACGTACCGGGTGAGGCGTACGATCTCGAACGCAGGCAGTACGGCGCACACTGCGAGGCGAACACCTGGGGCGCCGAGTACGTCGACGGCCTCGCGGAGTTGCTGGATCCGCCGCCTCGCGAGGACGGCTGGGGCGGCAGGCTGCGCGTCCACCACCTGACGTCCAACACGCTGTTCGACTTCCAGCACAGCTCCGGCGGACGCCCCGAGCCCCGTCAGCCGTCACGCCTGGCGACGCTGCTGGACGGCCTGCTGGCGGACGGCCGGGAGGAGACGACTCATGTCGTGGTGCTCGGTGTGCTCACCGACATCAAGATCCAATTACTGCTGACCGGTATCCGCTCGCGCTACAACGTCCGCCAGCTCGTCGTCTCCGACGCCCTCACCGCGAGCCGCACGCTGGAGCGGCACCTGTCGGCGCTGGACTTCTGCGAACGGGTGCTGCGCGCCGAGGTGATGACCGGGCTGGCGGAGCTCGCCCGTTTCCTCGGCTCCCGGCCCGATGACGACCGCCGCCTGACCAGGGGCGGGGAGGCCGAGTTCACCGGCTACGCCTCCTATATCCAGGACAAGGAGGGCATCCTCTCCTACGAGGACGCCCGGCTGCGCGACTACCGCATCCAGACCTCGGAACGGCTCCGGCGGGCGCAGCGCACGGTCCGGTTCGCCAGTACGTTCCTGCTGGGCCTGGGCGCGGCTCTGCTGCTGATCGCGCTCGCGCTGTCGGTGGTCCAGGTCGTGTGGCCGGGCCGGGTCACCTGGCAGACCCCCGCGATCATCGGAACCCTGGGAGCGGGGCAGATCGTCACCCTGTTCTTCACCCGCCCGGTCCGGTCCGTCCGGGACGCCCTGGCGGAGGAGACCATCTACCGGATGATCCTGGAGAGCCGCAGCCTCAAGGTCGCGCTCGCCCGCTTCCACGTCACGACCGCGGACGCCCTCAGGCGCCACGAGGACAGCGGCCGCCAGCTCAAGTCACTGGAACGCCAGTTGAAGGTTCTGGAACAGATCGACGCGGCCGACTTCGAACGGCTGAAGGGGCTGGGGGTGGCGCCCCGCGCCGGGCGAGGGTAGCGGCGGCGCCCAGCGCAAGCGTCTCTTCATCGCGGCGCGGACAACCGAAGCAACCCGGTCGCTCGACTCCCGCAGCTGAGTAGTGCCTACTCCGGCCGGCCCGTGAGGGCGTTCCTACACTCGCGCTGCGTCGGACATCGATGAGTGGAATGGAACGCGAATGGCTCAGCACAGACTCCGGACGTGGACGGCTGCTGCCCTGGCGGCGCTCGTGGCGTTGACGGTCGCCCTCGCCCTCGGGGTAACGGGGCTTACGCCCTTCGGATCGTCCGCCGAGGATGAGGTCCCCACAGCCGACATGCCGCGTATCGACCATCATGACGAGGCGCTGGAGCAGGCCCGTGAGTTCCGTGTCCGTCTGGCCACCAAGGGGACGCCCGAGCAGAGGAAGCTCGCCCGACATGTCACCGCCGTTGTCGGGATCATCTTCAGTAAGGACGGGGACGTCCATATCGCTACGGATCTCACCGACAGCCCCCAGCCGGGCAACGCCATGGACGGGAGCGTGGACGAGTCACCGGCGAGCGCTCTGGCGTGGGCGTACGCGGACTGGAAGGAGTCGAGGTCGGACGCGACCGTCAATGTCTACAACGCCGTGGGCCGGCGTCTGGCGTCCGGCGTGGACCTGTGACGAAGACGGCTCAGCGGGGGTCGTCCGAGGGGCGGATCAGGGCCCGTGCCAGGTGATTGCGGCTCTTCGCGTCGTCGGCCGCGTACTGGCGTATCAATCCGCAGTCGGCACAGGCGAGTGTGGTGAGATCGATGCGCTTGCGCCCGTAGGTGTCCCAGAGCATGACCCAGATCGCTCCCCCCTGGTTCCGGTGGAGGTCGATGGGGAAGACCTCGGTCGATCCGCAGTCCGGGCACTGCCTCTGCTTCATGCGTGCGTTCATCTCCTCACTCTGTCAGCAAGATCCGGCGTACGGGGAACCGGTACGCCCGGTCCATCGTCGTTCGGATCATGATCTCCGATGCGGAACAGCTGATCGAGGACTGGGACTCGATACGGGAGGGGTACTTCCCGGGGGAGCCCGACGAGACCTTGTCGCGGTGTGTGGAACGGCTCGGCCGGGCGCGGGCCGCGGTGCCCCGGGATCCGGATGTGACGGCGTTCTTCACGCTGGGCCTGGTCCTGATGTCCGGCCATGCGACATGGGCGGCGGATTCCGCGGTGGCGGACCGGACCGTGGACGCGCTGCTGGCCGTCGCCTCGGACCCGGCCGCGGCGGACCTCGGCTGCGGTCATGGGAGTCATCCCTGTGACGACGGCGACCTGGATATGCGGTTGGAGCTCTTCCCCGTGCTGCTGTCGCTGCTCGGCCGGGGCGCGGAGTACACATGGGACGACCTCGACGAGCAGGGTGAGGACCCCGATCCGGAGTCCCGGTGGCGTTGCCCGCGCACCGTGGCGGGGTTCGCCCGGTCGGCCGCCGAGGCGATCCGTGGCACAACCGGCCCCTAGCGCTCAGAGGGCCGTCGGCCGGGGCCGTCTTCGAGGGGCCGGCGGCCCCAGGCCGAGATCATCGGTGCGGTGGCGAGGTCCAGCCGCCCTGTCGCGATATGGGCGAGGTGTCGCTCGATCTCCTCGTCCGTGGCGAGACCCGCGGCGATGAGCTTGTCCCGTACCTGGTGGACGGTGGCCGCCTCCAGGACGTCCAAGTGGGGCGAGGCGACCGGGAAGTAGGCGTCGGCCTCGACCTCCACGAGGCCGGTCTCGCGCAGCAGGCGCGGCAGTTTCCGTCCGTACGCGAGGTCGGCGCCCCGTCCCTCGAGCAACTGGCGGACTCCGCGGCGCAGCCGGTTGGCCAACTCCTGCTCCGGGCCGTACTCGTCGGGGCAGATATGTGGCTGGAGAGCGGGGTCGGCGTCCTCGATCAGCAGCCAGCCACCGGGACGCAGCGCCCGGGCCATGGAGCGCAGCGCGGCGTCGCGGTCCGTGACGTGGACCAGGACGAGGCGGGCGTGGATCAGGTCGAAGGGGCCGGGCGGGGGCGGGTCGAGGGCGACATCGTGGCGGAGCACCTCGACTCCTTCGGCGGTGGCCCCTCGGATCCAGGACACATCGATGTCAGTGGCGAGCACCCGCCCGCCGGGTCCGACGCGTCCGGCGAGCCAGCCGGGGACCGTGGGGCCGCCGGCCCCGACCTCCCAGCACTGCCAGCCCTCGTCGACACCGACCGTCTCGAAGTGCCGGAACGTCGAGGGGTCGAAGAGGGCCGACAGCGCCTCGAAGCGGGTGCCCGCCTCGACCTGGCGGTTGTCCAGCAGATATCCCGTGTCCTCGGCCATGATCCGATCATGTCACGGCCGGACGGTGTGCCGGGGGCGGTGCGGTCATACCTCCACACGCACGCCGCGAACCGGCCCCGGGGGGCTTGTGCGCAGGCCCCCGGCAGAAATCGGATGCGGTCGCCGCGGGCGGCCCGTTACGGTGACCCCATGTCGACGCCCCGAATTTCCTAGCCGAGGACCCGCTTCCACGCCAGAAGTG
Source organism: Streptomyces cucumeris (assembly GCF_024295805.1). GTDB lineage: Bacteria > Actinomycetota > Actinomycetes > Streptomycetales > Streptomycetaceae > Streptomyces > Streptomyces cucumeris. Next base: position 57,511 of record NZ_JANCLX010000027.1, on the reverse strand, counting down.
TGTCCTTTCGCTGTTTCGGAGCGTTCTTCCATGATTGCCGTTCGTGATGTCGAGCTGCGCGCGGGCGCCCGCCTGCTGCTGTCCGGCCTCTCCTTCACCGTCTCGCCCGGCGACCGCATCGGTCTGGTCGGCCGCAATGGTGCGGGCAAGACCACCTTGCTGACCGCCCTCGCGGGACAGGCCCGCCCCGCTGGCGGGGCGATCACGCACACCGGCCCGGTCGGGCTTCTCGCCCAGGACTCCCGGGCCGCCGACCCGACGGTCACCGTCACCGACCGGATCCTGTCCACCCGGGGTCTGGACCGGGCACTGCGTCGGCTGCGCGCGGCGGAGGCCGCGATGGCCGGGGCCGAGGATCCCGCCGCGCTGGAGCGGGCGATGAACGACTACGCACGGGCCGAGGCCGCGTTCGAGGCCGGTGGCGGATATGCGGCGGAGGCCGGGGCCGCCCGGGTCGCGGCCGGTCTCGGGCTGCCCGACCGGGTCATGGGCGAGCCGGTGGGCACACTGTCCGGCGGCCAGCGGCGCCGGGTGGAGCTGGCGCGGATCCTGCTCTCCGGCCAGGACGGCGGCACCCTGCTCCTGGACGAGCCGACCAACCACCTCGACGCCGACTCCGTCGGCTGGCTGCGGGCCTTCCTCCTGAACCACCGGGGCGGTCTCGTGGTGATCAGCCATGACACCTCGCTGCTCGCCGATGTCGTCAACCGGGTGTTCCACCTGGACGCCACGCGGGCGGCGATCGATATCCACAACACGGGCTGGAGCGCCTATCTCACCCAGCGGGAGGCGGACGAACGGCGGCGTGCCCGGGAACGGGCCGGAGCCGAGCGCAAGGCCGCCGCCCTGCACGCGCAGGCGGACAAGATGAAGGCCCGCTCGGCGACCGCGGTCATGGCCCGGAGCATGACGCGGCGCGCCGATCGCATGCTGGCCGATCTGGAACCGGCACACAGGACGGAGCGGGTCGCCAGGATCCGGCTGCCCGAACCGCGGCCGTGCGGACGGATCCCGCTGGGCGCGGCCGGTGTGACCAAATCCTATGGCGGGCACCAGGTCCTGTCCGGGGTCGATCTGGCCGTGGACCGGGGCAGCCGGCTGGTCGTCCTCGGGCTCAACGGGGCGGGCAAGACCACACTGCTGCGCCTCCTGGCGGGCGAGCAGCGGCCGGACGCGGGACATGTGGTGCACGGGCACGGGCTGCGGCTGGGCTATTTCGCGCAGGAACACGACACCCTGCGCCCGGACCGATCCGTCCTGCGCAACCTGGCCGATGCCGCCCCGCACCTCACCGAGGGCGAAGTGCGGCAGGTGCTGGGCGCGTTCCTGTTCTCCGGGGACGATGCCGACACGCCCGCGGGGGTGCTTTCCGGCGGGGAGAAGGCACGGCTGGCGCTGGCCTCTCTGGTGCACTCCGGGGCCAACGTCCTGCTGCTGGACGAGCCGACCAACAACCTCGATCCCGCTTCCCGGGCCGAGGTCCTGACCGCGGTCGGCTCCTACCCGGGCGCCATCGTGATGGTCACTCACGACGAGGGTGCCATCGACGCGCTGCGGCCCGATCGCGTCCTGCTCCTGCCGGACGCGGACGAGGACCTGTGGAGCGAGGACTACCGCGACCTCGTCACCCTCGCCTGACCGATGCGCCACGCGATCGACGCGGCCACGGGCGGCTCACGGGTACAGTTTCGGCTGTCCAGACAGGAGAGTGGGGAAGAGATGGCCCAGTCCACACCTGACGCCGGGCAGGGTTCCGGGGTGACGGAACGGGAAGCGACCGTGCCGGTTCCCGGCGCGGCCGGCGGCGGACCGATCAGCCACGCGATCTTCCGGCTGGCCCGGCTGCACCGCATGTTCGCGGGACAACTGCTGCGCCGCATCGGTCTCCATCCGGGCCAGGAGCTGGTCATGATGCACCTCTGGGAACTGGGCCCCCAGCGTCAGATCGACCTGGTGCGCCTGATGGACTCCGACGCCGCCACCATGACCCGCACCGTCCGCCGCCTGGAACAGGCCGGTTTCGTGCGCCGCCGGCCCTCCCCCACCGACAAGCGCGCCTCGCTCATCGAGCCCACGACAGCCAGCCACGCGCTGCGCCAGGAGGTGGAGCGGGTCTGGAGCCAACTCGAGGAGATCTCGGCCGCCGGTCTCTCGGACGGCGAACGCGCGGACGCCCTCGCCACCCTGGAACGTCTGGAGCAGAACCTCGTACGGGCCGCCACCCGGGCCGCCGAGCCGGACACGGAGCGGCCGGGCGGATGACCCCGGCATCCGGACCGCCGCGGTCCCTCCCCACCGAACTCCACTCCTACCTTCAGGAGCTCCTCCGGCGCACACGCGCGGTGTGCGGGGACCACCTGGCCGGTGTCCTCGCGGTCGGGTCCCTGGCGCTCGGGGACTACCGGCACGGACGCAGTGACATCGATCTGACGGTCGTGGTGGAGCCGTCCCTGCCCGGCTCGGCCCCGCACGACCTGGCCGACACCCTCGCCCACCCCGCGCTGCCCTGTCCCGCGGCCGGACTGGAACTGGTCGTCTACGGAGCGGACTTCGCCCGTCGGCCCTCCGGGGAGGCGGGATATCTGCTCGATCTGAACACCGGCCCGTCGCTGCCGGACCGGGCCGACACCGACCCGGCGCGGTCCCTCGCCTTCTGGTACGTCATCGACCGGTCCATCGCCCACCACACCGGGCTCCCCCTCCTCGGCGGCCCCGCACGGGACCTGGTCGCCACACCGGATCGCCGGGACGTGCTCGCCGCCGTCCGCGCGTCGGTCGTCGAGCACAGTGGCGGCGAGGGACACCTCGCGGACAACCGGGTGCTCAACGGCTGCCGGGCCGTGGTGTTCTGCCGCACCGGCCGCTGGGTGGCCAAGCGCACCGCGGCGCGGGAGATCGCCGCGGCCGAGGAGCGGTTCCGGCCACTGGTCGACGCCGCGGTGCACAGCTTCGAACGCCCCCGCGCCTTCGCGGTCGCCCTCCCGGACGCCGATGTCCGGGCCTTTCTGGGCTGGGTCCGGGAACGCGTCGAAGAGGCGGCGCGGGCGGCCGGGGCCTGACCGCCGCGCCGGGGGATCAGTCCGCCGGGCCGTGGATGCGGCGGTGGGCCAGCGCCCACCACACCTCGGCCAGGTCGGCCGGATCGCGCAGATGGGTTCCGGTGAGCTCCTCGAACCGCCGGAGCCGGTTGCGCAGGGTGTTGGGGTGGACGTAGAGGCTGCGGGCGGCGGCCTCCAGGCGCATGCCCTGACGGAGGTAAGCGGCCGCCGCCTCCTCCAACTGGGCGCCGTCCTCGCCGCGTTCGGCCAGTGGTTCCAGCCGGAGTCCCACCAGCTGGGCGCCGATCGCGGGCATCGCCACGACCGTGGCCCGCAGGCCCAGTTCCTCGCGGGTGAAGGTCCCCACGAAGCCGGAGTCGACCGCGGCGCGCAGCGCCTGGGTGGCACGGGTGAACTCGGTGGCGAGGGCGGTACGGGCGGCCGGGGCGCCCACGCCCACCACCAGGCCCCGGCACAGTCCGTCGGGGCGCGCGGTCAGCAGCCCGGCGGCGTCCCCGTCGACGGTCGTCACCAGGGGGCCGCCGACTGCGTCACGCGCGAGCCAGGGACCCAGCAGTTCGACCGCGCGGGCCAGGACCTCGTGCTCGGAGGCGGCCGCGGGGGCGGGGCGCCCGGAGCCGGAGACGGGCAGGCGTGCGCGGAACGGCAGGCGCAGTGCGCTCCGGTCACAGGTCGTCCCGTCGGTGCCCTGGCCGTCCACGGCGTCCGGGTCATCCGGATCGTCCCAGCGCGCCTCGCCCAGGAGCAGGGCCCGGACCAGGGCGGAGTTCCGCCGGTCGGTGGTGATGTCCCGCCGGGCCGCGGTGTGGCAGCTGCGGACGATGCGCAGTGTGGTGGCGCTGGCCCAGGCCCGCAATGTCTCCGCGATCGGCAGCAGTTCCTCGGCGGTGGCGTGCCGGGCCGCCATCTCCTCCCCGAAACACCGCCAGACGACGTCCGATCCGATGCGGTACGCCGAGAGCACGTCCTCCACCGGAAGCACCCGGGCCAGGGCGGCGACCTCGTCCAGGTATCCGGCGGGGAGGTCGTGGGACCGGCCGCCGTCGCGCACCCCGCCCCGCGGTGACCGCTGCTCCTCGTCGGCCCAGCGCTGCACCACCGCCAGGCCGTTGCGGATCGCCATGGTCACCCGCGGCCGGATGCCCTCCGGCGGAAGCGCGGCATAGGAGGGGAGTTGGCCGCGGAGGGCGGCGATGACCTCGTCGGTGAGCGCGCCGATCCGGGCGTGCAGCGCGGCGACGGCCTCCGGCACCGTTGTGGAACCCTCCACCCGTCCCCTCCCGAGTCGGTGTCTTTCTCCATGGCAGAAGTGATCATTCGCCGCCATGCTACGAGGAAGCCGCCCGAACCCCTACAGATGTTCGATCTTGGATAACTTCCGGGTTGTCAGGATCCGCCGGGGGTGTGGTCCGCGGCCCTGCCGTCCCCTCATCGGTCATCCCCAAGGACTCCCATGGCTGTTTCCTGGCGCCGCATCGCGGTGCCCGCCGCCGCTCTCGGCGTGCTGGTCCCCGCCGCCCTCGGCGGTTACTCGCTCCTCTCGGACTCCCCGGACTCCGGCCCCGGCGCGTCCGGGACACGAGCCACCGGCTCCCCCGGCCCGGACACCGTGTCCGGTGCCGATGACGCGGCCGCCGCATCGGAGGGCGGTGCCGTGGTCGCCAAGCCCTCGGGGACGCCCACCGGTCCGAACCGGTCGGTCGCCGTGAAGCTGTCGTCGTACGACGCCGCCGGGAAGCGGGCGGTGCTCAAGGCATCCGGTGGCAAGTCCGTACGCTCGGGCGACGTCATCGCCGCGGCGCCGAGCCGGAAGGCCCCGGCGGGCGCGCTGTTCAAGGTGCGCACCGTCACCGGCTCGCAGGACGGCGAGGTGCGGGTCACCACCGCGCCCGCCACCCTCTCGGAGCTGCTCGGCGATCAGAAGGTGAACCGCCGCACGGCGTTGCGCGGCGATGAGCTCAGCGTCAAACCGCTCTCCTCCGGTGTCACCGTGCGCAAGCCGTCCGAGGGCGGCGGCCCCGGCGCGGAGGACGGTGGCGGTGCCACGGCGCCGTCGCAGGGGACGAGCCCGACGCCGTCCGCCGGTGCGAGCGAGGTCCCGGCCGGTGATGCCTCACCGACCCCGGCCCCGTCGGCCTCCGACAGCGGCGCACACACCCAGCTCGGTTCCCGCGCGGCCCGCACCGCCCCGCACGGACCCCTTCCGTCCGCCGCGGCGAAGGGGCTGGGCGCCCTGCGCCTGGGCGTCAACGTGCCCCTGCCCAAGGGGGTGCAGGCAACCGACAGGTCGCCCGCCCGGCTGGCCGGGGACATCACCTTCCGGCCCGAGCTGATCTTCCAGTACGACCGGCGCGGCGGGCTCAGTCTGCTGCCGCAGCGGGCGGCCGTCGGCCTCGGCGGCTCCTACAGCTACGGCTGGCAGGTGCACGGAAAGGTACGGGGCACCGCGGACACCGGCAAGGCCTCGGTGCCGCTGGCGGCGGTGACCGGCCGTCATGTCTTCTGGGTGGGCCCGATTCCGGTCGTGGTGAGCACCGAGGTGACGTTCAACTACCGCTTCACCGCCGGCGGCCGCATCGTGCTCGACGCCGACCAGCGCACCACCGGCTCGTTCGCCGTGGGCGCCCGGTACGACCGGGAGAACGGCTGGCGCGCGCTGCGCGAGGCGGATCAGCGGACCAAGGGCGGTACTCCCCGGGTCCAGGGCGCGGCCACCGCGACGGCCCGTGTCGGCGCACACGCCGAGGTGTTCCTGTACGACACCGCCGGTGTGGGCGGGGACCTGTCGGTGTATCTCACCGGACGCGCCGCGGCGGGCACCGGTGGCGGCGCTCCGGCGTGGGCGCTGAGCGCGGGCTACGACCTGAAGACCGAGCTGATGCTCCAGTTGAAGATCTTCGGGATACGGATCGCCGATCTGCGGACCACACCGTTCGCCCTCCACGGTGAACGGAAGCTGTTCGGGCGCGGGAAGCTGCCCGCGGGCCGGGTCTGATCCCCGGATCCCGCGCCCCGTCCGGCCGAAGGCCGCCCGCACCGGTACTACCGGTGCGGGCGGCCTTGGCCGTTCGTCAGGGAAGCCGTATGGCCCCGGTCAGGGAGCCATCTCGTAGGTCCCGGACAACGCCTCGACCCGCTCCCAGACGCGGGCCGAGCGGGCCTCGTCCACCACCGGGCGCCGGACCGCGCCCAGGGCCCAGTTCTGCTGCTCCGCCGTGGCGGAGTCCTTGCCGTGCAGTTCCACGGCGTAGGCGGAGAAGTCGCGCACGAAGACCGCGAACAGCTCGTCGAGCACGTTCTCCTCGACGCCGGTCAGCCGCCCCTGCTCCAGGATCAGCTGGCCGTACACCACCAGCGCGAAGAGCTGGCCGACGGCGAGGAGGAAGTCCAGGTCCTTGCTCTGGTCCTCGCCGGGCGCGGCGGTGGTGACGAACTCGCACAGGGCGTCGGCCTGCTCGCGGAAACGGGCGACGTTGGGGATGTGGGCGTACGCGTCGTAGGGGGCACGCCAGTCGTGGAAGCGGATGGCGCCCAGGCCGCGGGCCGGTCCCTGGCGGAAGAGGAACGCGTCGTCGGCCGCGTCCAGGCGGGTCGGCACGGGCTCGTACTCGGCCGGGGCCAGCAGGTGGTTGCCCATGAACTTCAGGATCAGGGCGAGGTTGACATGGACGGTGCCCTCCAGCTTGGGCAGCCCGCGGATCTCGGTGGCGGCCTGGGAGAAGTAGGTGTCCTTCTCGAAGCCCTTCGCGGCGATGACGTCCCACATCAGGTCGATGACCTTCTCGCCCTCGGTGGTCACCTTCATCTTCGTCATGGGGTTGAAGAGAAGGTAGCGGCGGTCGTCGGGGCCCGCGGTGCGGAAGTAGTCGACGGCGCGGTCGCTGAACAGCTTCATCCCGACCAGCCGGACGTAGGCGTCGGCCAGCTCCCGGCGTACGTGCGGGAAGGCGGTGACGGGGCGGCCGTAGAGGATGCGGTTCTGGGCGTGGGTGACGGCCTCGTACATCGCGTGCTCGCAGATGCCGACCGAGGCGGTGCAGAGGTTGAACTTGCCGACGTTGACGGTGTTGAGCGCGGCGTCGAAGGCGGCACGGCCGGTGTGCAGTACGTCATCGGCGCCGACCGGGTAGTTCTCCAGCCGGAACTCGCTGACGTACTTGGAGGAGTCGACCACGTTCTTCACCAGGTGGTACGCCGGGTGGCGGCTGTCGGCGGCGAAGAAGACATAGCCGTCGGGGCCCTCGACGTCGGTGCGCCGGCCGAAGACGGAGACGAGTCCGGCGGCGTTGCCGTTGCCGATGTAGTACTTGGAGCCGCTGGCCAGGAAACCGCCCTCGCCGTCCGGCTCCAGCAGCATGTCGGTGGAGTAGATGTCGGCGCCGTGGGCCTTCTCGGACAGGCCGAAGGCGAACACCTCGCCCTGGGCGAGGAGTTCGGCGGCCCGGGCGCGGGCGGTGGCGTTGTCGCTCTGCCAGACGGGGCCGAGTCCGAGGATGGTGACCTGCCAGGCGTACCAGTAGTCCAGCCCGTAGAAGCCGAAGATCTCGTTGAGGGCGGCTATCCGGGCGGTGTCCCAGCGCTTGTCCCCCTCCTCGGGGGTGGCGGCCGAGGCCGGGGTGAGGAAGGTGGCGAAGAGTCCTTCCTTGGCGGAGAACGCCAGGAAGTCCGCCAGCCAGGCGCGGGTGCGGTAGTCCTCGATCAGCTGGGGCTTGCCGCGGTCCTCGAACCAGTCGACGGTGGCGCGCAGCAGTCGGCGCGTCTCGGGGTCGAAGTGCGCCGGGTCGTAGGTGCGCGGGTTGAACAGCAGTGCGTCGGCCACGGAGGGTCGCCTTTCCTGCTCGCAGTGGTGGGGTGGGTGGTGGAGGTACGGGGGCGCGCCGGGGTGCGGTGTGAGCCGCTCGTGGCGCCGGGGTTCAGCTCTCGGGTCGGAGCCGGTGGAGCGTGTCCAGGACGTCGTCCAGCCAGGCGAGCGTCATCCGCTCGTAGGCGATGCCGCCGCGCAGCACGACGTGCTGGAGCGACTCCCCGTCGCTGAGCTCGACGGGGGCCTCGGGGCCGGTGAAGTCCCGTTCCTCACCGGCCAGATAGCGGTCGAGCCGGTCGCGGTGCGCCCGGCGGTGCCGCTCGACCTCGCTGATCAGCGCCGCGGGATCGTCGAAGGCCGCGCCGCGGATCTTCACGGCGAGGTCATGCCGCACGCTCTCGGGTTCGACCGGTTCGTGCAGCCACTCGGACAGGGCGGCACGGCCGGGCCCGGCGACGGAGTACTCCTTCTTGTCCGGCCGGGCCTGCTGCTGCACCTCGCGGGCCTCGATCCAGCCGTCGCTCTCCATGCGCTTGAGCACGCGGTAGATCTGCTGGTGGCTGGCGGTCCAGAAGTAGCCGATGGACCGCTCGAACCGCCGGGCCAGCTCATAGCCGGATCCGGCCTTCTCGAGCAGGGAAACGAGGATCGCGTGTTCGAGCGCCATGGCCATGATCCTGCTATGCAACTCGATGCATAGCAAGGACGCCCTCCGGAGTGAGGCATGGTTCACCCTCGCCGGGCGGCCGCGGGAACGCAGAGGGCCCCGGACCGTCCGCCGGTCCGGGGCCCTGTCAGCCGTCGTCCTCAGGATGCGGGGAGGCGCCGCCGCCCCAGGCCGTGTCTTGTGGATCAGCTCGGGGCGGCGGCCGCGCGCATCATCACGCAGTCGAACTCCACCACCCGGCCCGTCGTCGCCTCCCGGGTCACCGGATACATACCGGTGATCTCGAAACCGCTCTCCTCGTACACGGCGATCGCCTCGGCCATCCGGGGGCTCCCCTCGTACAGCGGCAGCGCCGCCACCTCGGACTGCATCCCCACGAACTCACCCGCCCGGTCCCCGGCGCCCGCGAACACCTCCAGGTCGTACCCCTGGGTGTCCATCTTCAGATAGGGCCGGGGCTCGGCCAGACCGGCCAGCGCCTTGTCCATCACACCGTCCAGCCTGCGGAGCTCGATCTCCTCGGTGCGGGTCCTGGCGAACCGGCGGTAGCGGCCCTTGCCGTACTCGCTGGGCGGGAGCAGCGAGTTCATGGTGTTCCAGTCCACGTGGATGGAGTGCGTGGCGTCCTCGCGCCCGAGGCCGAACGGGTACACCCACCATTCGGGATCGGGATCCGCGGCCTGCCGCAGTTTGGCGAACGCGTCCTCGGTGGGCTCGAAGGAAACGATTCTGCCCGTATAGCCGAGCCCGCGCAGCCGCTTCGCGTACTGACCGGCGTTGGCCCCGACGTCGAAGACGCAGTTCACCCCGTAGTGCTCCAGCAGCCCGGCCACGTGGTGGGCGCACAGGAAGGTGGCCGCCGCCAGCTGGAGCGAGCGTTCGTCGGACGTGCCGCTCCCGTCGAGGAGGAGCTGGGCCCCGGTGTTGCCGAGCGGGACGGACTTCCAGGTGGCGGCCGGATCGCCACGGCCGCGGGCGACCACCCACACACCCTGGCGCATCCGCGCCGCGGTGTACGGGCCCTCGCCGCGGATCACCAGATCGGCCTCCCGGCCCACGCGGACACGGGTGCGTTCACCCCGCCGGGACAGCACCGCCGTACCGGCGCCGAGATCGAGCACCTGTACCCCGAACCGGGGAAGCATACGGAGCAGGCTTCTGTAAAGGGTCCTCATTGAGACAGCCTCGCAGGCATCAGCCATCCCGGACCCCCTCTTGCGCCAATCAGCGCACAAGCGCCACGGGCGCCCCCACCGTGACCACCCCGGCGGTGCCGTATCGGGGTGGCGGCCCGATGGGGGCGCCCGTGGCGCGGGTCAGCGCGCGGCGAGGAGCTCGAGCGAGTCGATCACCCGGTTCGAGAAGCCCCACTCGTTGTCGTACCAGGCGACCACCTTGACGTGACGGCCTTCGACACGGGTCAGCTCGGAGTCGAAGATCGACGACGCCGGGTTGCCGGTGATGTCGGACGACACGAGCGGGTCGTCGGAGTACTCCAGGACGCCCTTCAGCGCCCCGTCCGCAGCGGACCGGTACGCCGCCAGCACGTCCTCGCGGGTGACGTCACGCGCGACGGTCGTGTTGAGCTCGACGATCGAGCCCACCGGAACCGGTACGCGGATCGAGTCGCCGGACAGCTTGCCGTCGAGGTTCGGCAGCACCAGACCGATCGCCTTGGCGGCGCCCGTCGTGGTCGGCACGATGTTGACGCCGGCGGCGCGGGCGCGGCGGGCGTCGCGGTGCGGACCGTCCTGGAGGTTCTGCTCCTGGGTGTAGGCGTGCACCGTGGTCATGAAGCCGTGCTCGATGCCCGCGAGTTCATCGAGCACCGCGGCCAGCGGCGCGAGCGCGTTGGTCGTGCACGAGGCGTTCGAGACGATCGTGTGCACGTCCGGGTCGTACGCGTCGGTGTTGACGCCGAAGGCGAGCGTGACATCGGCACCGTCCGACGGCGCACCGACGAGGACCCGCTTCGCGCCCGCGTCGAGGTGCGCGCGGGCGGCCTTGGCCGAGGTGAAGCGGCCGGTGGCCTCCAGCACGATCTCCACCCCGAGGTCGGCCCAGGGCAGCCGCTCCGGTTCGCGCTCGGCCAGCACCTTGATGCGACGGCCGTCGACGACGAGGGTGTCCCCGTCGACCGTCACCGGGCGGCCGAGACGGCCCGCCGTCGTGTCGAAGGCGAGCAGCCGTGCGAGGGTCGCGGGCTCCGAGAGGTCGTTGATGGCGACGATCTCGAGGTCACTGTCGCGCTCGAGCAGTGCGCGCAGCACATTGCGTCCGATGCGGCCGAACCCGTTGATGGCGATGCGAGTCATGAATGGTGTCCCTTCCGTTCGCCACCAGCGTCGCGCGCGGATGCCCGTCCGTGACCGCGGCGAGAGCGCCACGGTTCGAAAGGATCGCGCCAGCTCGCGCCAACGGCTACTCGCCCTGGGTGAAGGTGCGCCGGTACTCGGTCGGGGTGGTGCCGAGGATGTGCTGGAAGTGCAGCCGCAGATTCGCCCCGGTGCCCAGGCCGACATCGGTGGCGATCTGCTCCACGCTCCGCTCGGACCGCTCCAGCAGCTCACGGGCCACGTCGATACGGGCGCGCATCACCCACTGCATGGGGGTGTAGCCGGTGTCGTCGACGAAGCGCCGCGACAGGGTGCGCGGCGACACCGCCGCATGCCGCGCGAGCGCCTTGAGGGTGAGGGGTTCGCCGAGGCGCTGCAGCGCCCACTCCCGGGTGGCGGCGAAACGCTCACCGAGCGCCTCGGGCACGCTGCGCGGTACGTACTGCGCCTGACCGCCGCTGCGGTAGGGGGCCGCGACCAGGCGGCGGGCGGCATGGTTGGAGGCGGCCACCCCGAGGTCGGCACGGAGGATGTGCAGACACAGATCGATACCGGAGGCGGCGCCCGCGGAGGTGAGCACACTGCCCTCGTCGACGAACAGGACGTTCTCGTCGACATCGATGAGCGGGTGTTTCACCGCGAGGGCCCGCGCGTAGTGCCAGTGGGTCGTGGCGCGCTTGCCGTCGAGCAGACCGGTGGCGGCGAGCGCGAAGGCGCCCGTGGAGATGGCGGCGAGCCGCGCGCCCCGCCGGTGGGCCGCGATCAGCCCGGCCACGACGGCCCCCGGCGGATCCTCGCGGTCCGGGTGCCGGTAGCCGGGGACGAAGACGATGTCGGCCCACTCGAGCGCGTCGAGACCGTGGGCCACGTGGTACGAGAGGCCGTCGCCACCGGTGACGAGACCGGGCGACGCACCGCATACCCGCACTTCGTAGGGCATGCTCGCGCGGGTCGTGAACACCTGGGCGGGAATGCCGACGTCGAGTGGCTTCGCGCCTTCGAGCACGAGGACGGCGACACGGTGGAGTCGGGAGGATGGCACGGGGACCAGGGTACGAGGGCGGCGGGTCCGGTCGGTCCGAACGGCGCGGGGTGTGGGGCGGGCCCGGTGACAGGACCCGCCCCTCCAACGCCCGTTTCACCCCGCCCGGCCGTGGGCGGCCGGGCCCGGTGAGGTCCGTCAGGAGGTGTGCGGATACACCCGGTCCTCCTGGTCCGGGACGACGGATCCGTCGGGGCGCCGCAGCGGGGCCTCGACACCATCGGTGTTCATATGTCCCTTGGTGGCGCAGGGGTAGGGCGTCTTCTGGCGCGGATTCGGCTCGATGAACATCGGGTTGATGACCCACCGCCGGTCGGCGTTGTCATACGCCCGGCACATCAGCTCGGTCTTGTTGCGGTTGATGGCCAGGTGCCCGGCAGTGGCGTCATTGACGAAGGTGACGTCGGTCTCGGCGTCGCCCGCGCCGAACGCGATGCGGTGTGCGGGGTCCTGCTGACGCCATGCCTCGGCGCCCTTGATGCCGTAGATGCTCTTGTTGATCCAGCAGCGCTTGCCGTCCATGTAGGTCAGGACGTCACCGCCGGTGTTGTCCCCGACGTCACCGCATCCCTGGACACCCGTGGTGAGCCGGCCGTTCTTGACGAGGTTGCGGATGCCGACGACACGGTCGTCCGGGAATCCCGCGCCCGGGGCCCATGCCCGGACGATCGGCTCGGCGGAGGCGGACACCACCCAGACATCGAATCCGGCCTTGCGGAGGGTGCGGATGAGGTCGAGTTGCTGCTCGTAGTAGCGCACATAACCGGCCCAGCTGTGGGTGCCGACCGTCTGCTGTGTGCCGATCGGCGCGGCGAGGTTCTCGGCACGCGCCTTGCGGGCGAAGGAGGTGAGCTGGGCCGGGGTGTGCCCGGCGAAGAGCTGGGTGATCCAGACGTAGGAGGGCACGGTCCTGCGGTGGTTCCACACCCCGCTGAAGGCGGTCTTCCCGGTCGATGTCTCCTCGTCCGCGTAGATGTCGAGGATCTCGTCGGTGCAGTCGGTGTCCGTCGAGGTCGGCAGGGGCCGTCCCACGGGAACGGAGGTACCGCAGGCGCGGGTGAGCGCGCGATGGGCCGCCTCGGTCATCCACTTGTTGGTGGCGCGCCAGCTGGTGGGCTGGAGGATCTTGTCGTGCTTGAGCATCCACGCGAGCGTGGCGTCGGAGATGTCGTTCTTGACGATGGTGTTGTCCCAGTCGAACGCCGCCACGGGCTTCGGCGATCCGGGACGGGAGCCCTGACCGCAGGTTCCGCGTTCGTCGATCATGCGCTGGAGTCTGGCCCGGTTGTCGCCGTACCAGTGCAGGTCCTTGTTCAGCTGCGGACACTCGGCGCGCGGCGTGCGGTGTGCGGTGGTCTCCCGGGCGGTGGCGGTCACCGGAGCGCTGACGGTGGCGGCGAGCGCGAGCGCCAGACACGTCATCGCGGGCCTGAGAGCCTGCTGACGAAGCATGGGGTCTCCTGGGCGTTGGGGCACGTGTGTCACCGGACCGTTGTATGGGGAAAACGTTCCGGTGTGGATCACGGACTGTACCGAGTCGGGGAAGCGCGCAGAAGTAGCCCCCGGTGGAGAAGTTCCGCGTGGCGGCGTCCTGCTGCGGTGCGGCGTGGCGCGCGTGCGTGTTTCCTCGGGTCAGTGCTCCAGCGCCGGGAGATGGGCCAGCCCGGTGTCGCGCATGATGCGGTCGACGGTGCCGGACAGGGTGCTGTCGGCGCCGATGACCGTTTCGGCGCCGCCGGGCAGCAGATCGAGGTCGCGATACCACTCGCGCATCTCCGCCTCGCCGTACTCGTCCGCCTGGGGTTTGGTGGCGTGCCGGACCAGCGTTTCGGCGAACGGCACATGAAGGTAGTAGCCGTGGGTCGGGCCCCGGTGGTCGGCACGCAGCCGGGCGAGCATCTCGCCGTAGTGCTCGGCGTACAGGATGCCCTCGACGACGACGTGGTACCCGGCGTCCAGGGCGTGACGGGCGACGACATCGATCAGGCCGATGTTCACGGCGCCCGGGCGGTCGCGTTCGCGCAGCACGACGCGGCGGATGGTGTCCTGTCCGACCAGGGCGAGGCCGCGGCCGAAGGTGTCGCGGAGCCCGGCCGCGACGGACGACTTGCCGGAAGCGCTGTTGCCGCGCAGCACGACCAGCCTGGTTTCCTCGGTGCCCACCCTCATGGTCGGCACGCTACCGGCGGCGGTGTACCCCGGTGCGGGTCCGCACCGGGGTACATGGCCGGTTGGGTGAGGTGGACATCATCTCATGGGGAGGGCACGGGCGCTCCGTAGCGGACCTCGGCACCCGTCTGGGTGGCGCGCCGGGTGATGGCGGGGGCGGCGCGTTCGGCGAGGGCGGCGATGGTGAGGGAGGGGTTGACGGTCAGGGAGGTGGGGACGGCGGAGCCGTCGGTGATGAACAGGCCCTGGTGGCCGCGGAGTTCTCCGGTGTCGGTGAGGGCGCTGGTGGCGGCGGTGTCGCCCATGCGGGCGGAGCCGAGCGGATGGGCGGTCACGGCTCCGGCCACGTCTTCGCTCCAGGGCCGCACCTGGGCCAGTCCGTCCCTTTCGAGGATGCCGCGCAGGGCCTGGTCCGCCGTGCGCCAGCCGTCGCGGGTCCGGGTGGTGGGACGGTAGGTCATGGTGCCGAGGCCGAGACCGGGAGCGAGGCGGGTGAAACTGCCGGTCAGCGGCGGGACGGCGGAGAAGGTGCCTTCGTTGTCGTCCTCGGTCATCGCCAGCAGGGTGAGCCAGGACTTCCACCGGGAGCGCAGCGCGCGTGCCGGTATGCCGAACCAGTGGGGCGGATCGGCGGCCTGGGCGAGCACATTGGTCAGCGACGGGAAGTAGATCTGCTGGAGGCTGAAGCGGCTGTACTCGGGTGCCTCGGCGTCCAGATAGTCGTAGGTGGCCGCTGTGATGGGGCGGCCGATCGGCAGCCCCTGGTAGGGGACGCCGTCCGGGCGGGACAGGCCGAGCAGTGTGCGTACCTTGTCCTCGTTCACGTCGGCCACGCTGACGCGGTCGCCGTTGCCGGAGAAGTACCGTCCCACAGCGGCCGGGATACCGCCGAGGAGCAGTGCGGAGCGCTGGAGGATGACGGGGGTGCCGACGGCTCCCGCCGCGAGGACGACGACCTTGGCGTGGATGGTGCCCGTGGTGGCGGTGCAGGTGTAGTCATCGGGGTCGAGGACGGTGTAGCTGACGGCGTAGCGGTGGCCGGACACGGGTGAGGGGCTGATGCTCTGGACTTCGTGCAGGGGGTGGATGGTGGCGCCGTGGGCCTCGGCCGCGGGCAGGTAGTTGAGGAGCATGGACCGTTTGGCGTCGAACCGGCAGCCGGACAGCATCCAGTTGCAGTTGGTGCAGCGGTCGGTGTCGACGGCGACGGGCACGGGATTGCAGGTGTGCCCGGTGCGCCGGCACGCGGCGGCCAGGATCCCGCCCGCGTAGGAGACGTCGGACCAGTCGGTGCGGGTGACGGGCAGGGCTTCTTCGACGCGGTCGTACCAGGGGTCGAGTGCGGCGCGGGTGAGTGCGGCGGGCCAGATGCGGCGGCCGGTGCCGCCGCGGCGTTCGAAGACGAACGCGGGAGCGCGCAGGGAGGCCGCGAAGTACACGACGCTGCCGCCGCCGACGCAGTTGCCCGTGACCACGGCGATGCCCTCACCGCGTACGACGTCGACGATGCGGTTGTAGGTGCCCAGTTGCAGGGAGTGGGCGAAGTCGTCCGCGGCCAGCCGCGGTCCGCGTTCCAGGATGGTGACGCGGGCGCCTCCGGCGGCCAGGTAGTACGCGGGGATGGCGCCGCCGAAGCCGCTGCCGATGACGAGTACGTCGGTGGTCTGCGCGCTCATGCGGGGCTCCCCGACGGGGTGGTGGCGGGGTGCGGGGTGGCCAGGGCCTTGCCGTAGGAATAGTGGGGGAAGCGCCACAGCCCGTCCGCTCCGGGCGGTGGGAAGTCCAGCCAGTCCAGTCCGGGGTGGTGGGCGTCCAGGGCCTGGCGGGTGTCCAGATGGGCTGCGCTGTCGAAGGCGAGACCGGTCAGCAGGCTCAGCACCTGCCAGATGGCGCGGTCGGGCTCCCCGGGGTCGAAGAGGGTGCCGAGGAGCGTGGTGCGGTGGCGGAACGGCAGGCCGACGAAGGACGGGAGGGTGGGTGGCAGCAGGATCAGGTGGAGCGTGGCATAGGCGAGTGCCCGGGCGTTGAGCAGGGCCGCGATCTCCGGCAGAAGCGGAGCCAGGGGCAGTTCGGGCGAGGTGAGTGTCTGGATCACCCCGGCCTGTACGGCGCCGGGGCCGGTGACGGCCCCGGCGATGGCGCGGTCACCGCTGGAGCGGCGTTCACCGGGGATCAGGGTGTCCGCGAACGCCTCCATCGTCTGGACGGTCCATCCCGTGGCCCCGGTCTCGGCGGCGACCGCCCCGGAGACGGCAGGAGGGAGTTGACCGGCGGCCAGGAGTGCGACGGTGGCGGTGAGGGCGCTGAGGATCGTCCGGCGAGCGGGTGGCGCTGAGGTGCCGGGGTGCTCCGGGTGCTCTGGGTGCGGGGGCATGGTGGTCATCCGGCCAGATCGCAGCGCAGGTCGTACGGGAGGGTCGTGGTCAGGCCGGTCTCTCCGGCTTCACTGCCGTACTCGTCAAGGACATCGGCCAGTTCGGGATGGGTGGGGCGCAGCGCGGCCACGGCGTCGCCGATCCCGACGCTGGTGCCGTGGATCTTGAAGTGGGTGAGCCGGGCTCCGGCCCGCTGCCTGGTCTTGTCCCACCAGTACTGGCCGTCCCAGGTCACCCAGGGCGTTGAGCCGGTGGTGGTCTGCACGCTCCAGTGGTCCTGCTGGTAGTAGTGGCAGGTGACCATCGCGAGGGCGAAGCGGGAGGGTTCGGCGACCAGGAAGCGCAGGGCACCGCCGTTGTCGAAGGTGATGTCGCGCTTGCTGTACTCGACGCACAGCGGATCGCGGAACATCAGCTGCCACGGCGGGACCTCGCCCTCACCGAAGCGGTGCCACTCGCAGGTGGCGGCGAAGCCGGGCTCGGTGAACGGGCCCGGCGTCCGGGTGGCGGTGGCGGACTGGGATCCGGCGGTGGTGCGGGTGGCTCCCGGGCCAGGGGTGGCGGAGGCGGCCACGGGGGTGAGGGTGGCGGTGCACACTCCGGCCACAATCGCCAGGGACATGACAGATCTACGGGTCGAACGGGACACGATGGTTCCTGCCTTCCTCGAAGAGCGGTGCGGGCCCGGATGGGGTCCGCTTCGCACTCGGGGGTGGTGGGTGGTGGCTCCGCGGCGCGGCACGGACTCGCGTCGGGGCGGGGCGCGGACGGACAGCGAAGCGGGGTGCGGACGGGACGAGGGCAGCAACGACCGCAGGCACGCGGGCAACGCGGGCACACGGAGGGTGTCCGGGCCGGCCCTTCGGACGGCCCGCACCCCCACAGAGTGGAGCATGACTACCAGCCAGTAAAGAGGTGGGTCAGTGGCTCTTCCACTGACCCACCTCTACGGCATGGTCCGCGTCGAAGTGAATCAGCGGCTTGATGATCCCGTCGTCCTTCGACGCCATCATCCGGAAGGCCCGACCGATCTCGTCGAAGCCGAACTCGTGCGTGGTCATCGGCGTGGGGTCGACCTTTCCGGACTCCAGCAGCCGGAAGATCCGCCGGAGCCATCCGCGCCCGCCGCGGTTGAAAGCCGCGTAGACCTGCTTGTCGGACATCCCGTAGCCGAACGGTTCCAGCGGGATCCGCAGTGGTTCGGCCACCTCGCCGTGATACCCGACATTGGAGATCCGTCCTCCGGGTTTGGTGGCCCGGAACGTCGCCTCCCATGTCTGGGGCGTGCCGAGGGCCTCGATGGCGGCGTCCACCCCCTGGCCGTCGGTCAGCTCCAGGATCCGCCGGACCGGGTCGCAGCGGGTGTGGTCGACGATCACATCGGCGCCGAACCGGCGGGCCAGCTCCTGGCGAGCGGGAACCGACTCGACGGCGATGATGAGGCCCGCGCCGAGCAGTCGGCAGCCGATCGTGGCGGACAGACCCACCGCCCCCTGGGCGAAGACCGCGACGGTCTCCCCCAGTGCGAGCTCGGCATGTTCGGCGGCGACGAACCCCGTGGACAGCATGTCGGTGGCATAGAGGGCCCGGTGGTCACAGAGCCCGTCGGGGATCGGCGCCAGATTGGCCTGGGCGTTGTTCACCAGGAAGTACTCGGCCAGATTCCCGTCCCGCTGCTGGGTGAACCTGGCACCGCCGAGCATCCGTCCCCCGCACTGCGAGGAGAAACCGCGCTGGCAGGAATCACACTGGAAGCACGGCGTGATCCCGGCGGCCGCGACCCGCCGGCCCACTTCCAGGCCCTCGACGGCGGAGCCGAGCGCGTGGACGACACCGACCGCCTCATGCCCCAACGTCACATCCGGGGCGACCGGCATCGCACCCCGCATGGTGTGCACATCGGTGGTGCACACCATGGCCGCGGTGGTGCGCACCACCGCGTCACAGGGGCCGGGCTCGGGGACCGGCTTCTCCATGATCCCGACCTCGCCGACCCTCCGGAGGACGAAGGCCCTCACCCGGAATCACCCCACCCTCGGCGCGGGTGACGAGGGGAGAGCAACAGGCACACCGGATGGTCCGGCACATGGGGTGTGGCACATGCATCGCCTCTTCCCCCGCGGCCGTCCCCGTGACGACCGCCGTGCCACCTTCCGCCCGATCAGCCCACATCATGCGTTCCGGCAGGCCAGCAAAGGCGCAAACACACCGGGCGGCCCACGAACCGCACTACGCCGACCGGGTGACTGTGCGTCAACACCATTGCTGTCTTGTCGCCCCTATGGGTTACTGAACGCATCCAACCGGTGGGTCGCCCATCCCTTCCCGGGAGCTCGGCAGTCGACCCACCCGTTGCACTTCGCGCGTCTCCGTGCGGCGGCGACGGTCCCTGCCCCGCGGCGAGTTCCCCCGGAAGGGGCCGGGCCCCACATCACGCCCGACTCCGGTGTCGGCGAGGCGCAGACGCCTCATCTTCCGGGGTGGCACGGAGAGTCCGTCCCGCCCCTTCCGACAGCGACCCCAGGGCCCCATCACTCCTGTCCCAGGCGGCGGCACGCACCGGCGGCCGACACGCCTTCGTACCGGCCGTGCGACCATCCGCAGCCGTCGTCGCCCGGGACAGTCCGACAGGAGGACGTCCATGTCCCAGCAGATGCTCGCGAACGACGGCGGTCGCCCCAACCAGACCGGCCCCGGTGGGGGCTGGCCCGGACCGGGGGACCCGGGCCCGGGATGGCCGGGCCCCGGCGGGGGCACACCGCCGTCGACGCCGCTGCTGCTCTCCGTCACACCCACCTCCGGTCCGACGACCGGAGGCAACGTCGTCCTGGTGGTCGGCCTCGGCCTGAGCAACGCCACCGGTGTCTCCTTCGGGGGCACCCCGGCGACCATCCTGGCGCGGGATCCCTTCGGTATGGCGATCGCCGTCACCGCGCCGCCCCACGCCGCGGGCACCGTGTCCGTGACGGTGACCACGCTCAGCGGCGCCAGCAACGGCGTGAACTACACGTACGGCGCGCTCGCCCTCCCGCCGACCGCCGCCACGATCGTCCCGGCCACCGGCCCGGTCGCCGGCGGCACCCCCTTCACGCTCACCGGGACCAACCTGGCCAACGCGGTGGTCCTGTTCAACGGCGTGCCCGCCGTCGGCGTGACCGTCAACCCGGCCGGTACCTCGCTGACCGGCACCACCCCGCCGGGGCTCGCACCCGGAAACGTCACGGTCCAGGTGGTGACACCGGCGGGTACCGTCACGGTTCCGGGCGGCTTCACCTACACCGGACCGCCCCCGACCGCGGCCGGCATCACGCCGGTCTCCGGCCCGGTGGCGGGCGGCACCCCGTTCGTCATCACCGGCACCAACCTGACCGGTGGCACCGTGACCTTCGGCGGTGTCCCGGCCACCGGGATCACCGTCGACCCCACCGGGACCCTGCTGGTCGGCACCACTCCGGCCAACACCGTGGGCAACAAGACCGTTCAGGTCACCACCGCGAACGGCACGGCGACCGTCCCGGGCGGCTTCACCTACGTGTGATCCGCTGACGCCGTTGCCCCGTACGGGCCAGCGGTGGGTGCCGGTCCCCGGGAGGTGTTCCCGGGGACCGGCACTGTCGCGTGGTATCAGGTCCGGATGCCGGCGCGGTGCGTATGTGCCTGCTCTCCGCCACCTGATGTGCCATCACCGGCTGAGCGGCGGACAGCAGGGCTCAGTCCAGAGGAGGTGTGCGGATGGCGGCGATGTCGAACTGCAGGCGCACCTTCTCACTCACCATCGCACCGCCCTCGGCCAGTCGGGCGCTGTAGGTCAGCCCCCACTCGGACCGGTTGATGGTGGTGGTGCCGTCGAAGCCGACCCGCTGGTAGCCGAACGGATCCGTGACGTGTCCGATGTAGGTGAGCTCCAGGACGACGGGGCGGGTGGTGTCCCTGATGGTGAGGTCGCCGTTCATGCGGTAGACGTCCTTCCCCACGAGCTGCGCCGCGGTGCTGCGGAAGCTCATACGCGGGTAGGTGTCCGCGTCCAGGAAGTCACGGCTCATCAAGTGGGCGTCCCGCTGCTCCACACCGGTCTGGACACTTGCGGTGGACATCACGACCTCTGCCCGGGAGCGGGCCGGATCGCTGCCGTCGAAGTAGAGGCGGCTTTCGAACTCCGTGAAGGAGCCTCGCACCGTGGTCACCATGGCGTGCCGGACGGAGAACCCGATCCTGCTGTGCGCCGGATCGATTATCCACTCCCCGGTCAGACCCGCGAGGGCGGGATCCGGCGCGACGACGGGATCGTAGGCCGGCGGACCGCCGTGCGCCGCGGGAGCGGCATGGGCCAGCGTGCGGCGATGCGACGAGATGCGGTTGAACAACTTCATGAATCAAATAATTGGCAGAAGGCATCTATTGCCGCAAGTCTTTGCCGATATCCAATGTCCTCCGAGAACTCTGCCCGGGATGTCCACCCACCCCGCCGCCGCAGGGCTACCACCGGGCAAAATACGCCTCCACCAGTCAGAAGTGGTGATCCAATTCGCTCTGATCGAAAAACCGCCTGAAGCGGCGAGGCACACAGGACCTGGGTTAATCACTAGTCAGCGGGAATCAATGGTCGAAACACCGCGCGACTTCACACGTTCCCGCCGACACCGTGTCGTGGCACTGTATGGAGCATGATGTCGGATATTCACCGACCTGATGGACGCCGTCATCACCAGGAAATCTCGGCATGGGCCGTTGCAATTTCCATATGCAAGCGACGGGATATTCAGTGAAGGTGACCGCAGTACGTGTGGGCACGCCGTCGTCCGCGCCTGGACGCTCGCGTATGAGGCTGAGCCTTTCGGCCATGGCCCGCCCCACCGTTGCCGGTGTTGGTTGGAGGACATGATGAACCACCACACCCTGCAGACCCCCGTCCTGATCGCCGCGACCGTCGCCACCGGCCTGAGCGCGGGCCTGTTCTACGGATACGCCTGCTCCGTGATGCCCGGCCTGGCCCGGGCCGAGGACCGCACCTTCATCGACGCGATGCAGCGCATCAACGTGGCCATCCTCAACGGCTGGTTCGCCCTGGTCTTCGCGGGAGCCCTGCTGCTGGCCGTCCTGGCCGGGGCACTGCATCTGCGGGGCGCGGGGCGTCCGGCACTGCCGTGGATCGTGGCCGCGGTCGTGCTCTACCTGGTGATGCTGGTCATCACGATCCGGGTCAACGTACCCCTCAACAACGTCCTGGCCGACGCCGGACATCCCGACCGGATCACCGATCTGTCCGCGGTCCGCGAGCAGTTCGAGGCGCGGTGGGTGCGCTGGAACATCGTCCGCGCGGTCACCTCCACCGCCGCCTTCGGTCTGCTGGTCTGTGCCCTGGCCACGACCGGCCGCGGACTGCCCCGCGGCGGCGCCTGATGGGACGGCCGTCCCCGTGCGCTCAGGAACGTGGCGCAGGGCGCTCGGGGACGTGGCGGAGCGCTTGCACCTCACGTGACGTGAGGACCTACCGTCACCGGGCATGAAGATCATTGTTCATGACACGGCGTCCGCCATGCTCGAGCTCCTCGGGCGGCCGCTGGCAGAGCGGGCCGACGCGCTGCGCGAGATGCTCGAGCCGCTGCGGAGCGCGATGTCCGTGATGGGGGACATGGATCTGGTCCAACTGCACCGGATGGGCAGCGGCTTCCGGCTCGACCGTGAGGACCCGCGGTATCTGCCCGCCCTGCGGCAGATGGTGGAGGCGGGGGTGTGGCGGCGGATCGAGGAGTTCCTCACCGCCGCGTGGGAACGGATCAGCGGTGCGGTGCCGGAGATCGGGCACGCAGAGACCGTACATGTCGTCCTGGTGCTCGGGGACCCGGACGATGACCACCTGACGGTGCGCAGCGCCGGATACTTCGGATCGGGCGGCATCCCCGGTGCGATCCATCTGCTGATGTGGCCCACCGAGACCAGCCTCGCGAAGATCGGCCACGCCGCCGCACACGAACTGCACCACAACGTGCGCTACGCGAACGTGGTCTGGAACCCGGCGACCGTCACCGTCGGCGAACACGTCGTGGCGGAGGGGCTCGCGGAGGCGTTCGTACGGGAGCTGGCCGGTGAGGGGGCTCTGGGGCCGTGGTCCAGGGCCCTGACCGGCGCCGGACTGGACAGCGCTTATGACCGGATCACCAACGATATCGATGTGGCCGGGATGCAGAACCTCACCGCCTACGTCCTCGGCGACGCCACGGCGCGGCGGATGGGGCAGCCCACGGTGGGGCTGCCGGACTTCGCCGGGTACGCGGTCGGGCTGCGGATCGTGGACGCGCACCTGGCCGCTTCCGGTCTGACCGCTGCCGAGAGCACCGCCCTGCCCGCGCGCGAGATCCTCGTCAACGCGGGAGTGCGGACGAGCGCCTGACCGCCGTGGCCGGGTGTGCCGTCGCCACCACCGGCGACGGCACACCCGGCTTCCCCCGGGAGCGGGGGGTGGATTCCCGCGGGCGCTTGTACCTGA
>NZ_JANCLX010000027.1:0-34562 GCF_024295805.1 Streptomyces cucumeris | reverse complement strand
CCCCGGGGGTGCGCGCCCGCGCGCCGGCCGCCCGGGCCGGGGGGGGCGCCCCCCCCCCCCCCCCCCCCCACACCCGGCTTCCCCGGTCAGCGGTGGGTGAAGTCCGGCGGTCGCTTGTCCATGAAGGCCGCCATGCCCTCCTTCTGGTCGGCGGTGGCGAACACGGCGTGGAACAGCCTGCGTTCGAAGCGGACTCCCTCGGTGAGGGTGGTCTCGAAGGCGCGGTTCACCGCCTCCTTCGCCATCATCGCCACCGGGGCGGACATCCCGGCCACGGTCTCGGCGACGGCGTGCGCTTCGGCGAGCAGGTCGTCGGCCGCCACGATCCGGGAGACCAGACCCGCGCGTTCGGCTTCCTCGGCGTTCATGGTGCGGCCGGTCAGGCAGAGCTCCATGGCCTTGGCCTTGCCGACCGCACGGGTCAGCCGCTGGGAGCCGCCGATACCGGGGATGACTCCGAGCTTGATCTCCGGCTGGCCGAACACCGCGGTGTCGGCGGCCAGCAGGATGTCGCACATCATGGCGAGCTCGCAGCCCCCGCCCAGGGCGTAACCGGCAACCGCCGCGACGGTGGGGGTGCGCACCTGCGCGAACCGGTCCCAGCAGGTGAACCAGTCGCTCAGATACATGTCCAGGTAGCCCTGGGGCCGCATCTCCTTGATGTCGGCTCCGGCGGCGAACGCCTTGGCCGAGCCGGTGAGCACGATGCAGCCGGTGTCCGGGTCCCGGTCGAGCGCTTCGGCCGCGGTGACCACCTCATGCATGACCTGGAGGTTGAGGGCGTTGAGCGCCGCGGGGCGATGGAGGGTGATGAGCGCGGTACGGCCCTTGCGTTCGAGCAGGATGGTCTCGTACCGCTCGGTGGTCGGATCGGTCATACGGGTGTTCCGTTCTGGTCGGCGGGGCGGGCGGTGCGCTCCCTGATGGCACGGACGATCCCGGAGAAGTCCTCGTCCGCGCCCCCGTCGCGGGCGAACGCCTCGTACAGGGCCGCGGCGTTCAGTCCGAGCGGCGCGTCGACCCCGCCCGCGCGGATCGCGTTCGCGGCGAGGCCGAGGTCCTTGGCCATGAGGGGTGCGGCGAAGCCGGGACGGTAGTCGCGGTTCGCCGGGCTGCCCGGTACCGGACCGGGGACGGGACAGTTGACGCTGAGGGCCCAGCACTGGCCGGACGCGGTGGAGGCCACCTCGAAGAGCGCCTGGTGGGAGAGGCCGAGACTCTCCCCGAGGACGAACGCCTCACTGACCGCGATCATGGAAATGCCGAGGATCATGTTGTTACAGATCTTGGCGGCCTGCCCGGCACCGGCGGGCCCGCAGTGCACCGCCTTCTTCCCCATGGCCGAGAGCACCGGTTCCGCCTGGGCGAACTCGCGCTCCCCTCCCCCGGCCATGAAGGTGAGCGTGGCGGCCTCGGCGCCCACCACCCCGCCGGAGACCGGTGCGTCCAGGGCTCGGTGTCCGGCGGCCACGACAGCTTCGTGGGCGGCCCTGGCGTCGGCGACGTCGATCGTGGAGCAGTCGATGAACAGGGTGTCCGGACGCGCGGCCGACAGCAGGCCCTGATCCTGGTAGAGCGCGAGCAGGTGGCGGCCCGCGGGGAGCATGGTGATGACGATGTCCGCCCCGGCGGCGGCCTCGGCCGCGGAGCCGACGGCCTCCACGCCGGTGGCCGTGGCATCGGCCAGGGCCCGCGCCACGAGGTCGTAGCCGATGACGCGGTGTCCGGCCTTGACGAGGTTGGCGGCCATCGGGCCGCCCATATGACCGAGTCCGATGAAGCCGATGACGGGGGTCACCAGGGCACCTCCTGGGAGGAGTCGGCGGAGGCGAGACGGAGCCCGGCCTCGCCGGGGGGTGTGAAGAAGCGGCGGACGTCGTCGTCGGTGACCTCGGCGAGGGTGGCGGGACGCCACCTGGGGTCACGGTCCTTGTCGATGACCTGGGCACGGATCCCCTCCACGAGGTCGGGTTGGTTCAGACAGGCGCACGACACCCGGTACTCCTGTTCCAGGACCCGCTCCAGGGGCCCGAGCCGACGGGCGCGGCGCAGCGAGGCGAGGGTCACCTTCAACGCCGTCGGGGACTTGGTGAGGAGGGTGTCGGCGGTGTCCTTCGCGGCGGGGTCGCCGTACGACGCAAGCCGGTCGGCGATCTCCTCGACGGTGTCCGCGGCATAGCAGGTGTCGATCCACTCCCGACGGGCACCGAGCTCGCCGGGCGGCGCCTGCCGGACGTGGCGGGCGAGGGCGTCGTGGACGGGTACCGCCGCGAGGTCCGCGAGGAGCGCGGGCAGGGCCTCGGAGGGCACGTAGTGGTCGGCAAGTCCGCACAACAGGGCATCCGCGGCGCCGACGGGGTTGCCGGTCAGCGCCAGATGGGTGCCCAGTTCACCGGGGGCGAGCCCGAGCAGATGGGTGCCCCCGACGTCGGGGACGAAGCCGATACCGGTCTCCGGCATGGCGACCCGGGACCGTTCGGTCACGATGCGCACGGTGCCGTGGGCGGAGACCCCGACACCACCGCCCATGACGATGCCGTCCATGAGGGCGACATAGGGCTTGGGGTAGCGTGCGATCCGTGCGTTGAGCCGGTATTCGTCGCGCCAGAAGGCGGCCGATCCGTCCGTGCCCTCGCGCGCGTCCCGGTGGATGGCACGGATGTCACCGCCCGCGCACAGCCCCCGCTCCCCGGCGCCGGTGAGGACGACGGTGGCGACCGCGGGGTCGTGCTCCCAGGTGTCGAGGGCGTCGGCGATCGTGCGCACCATGGTGTGGGTGAGTGCGTTGATGGCCTTGGGCCGGTTGAGGGTGAGGTAGGCCGCGCGTCCTTCGGTGCGCAGCAGTACGGAGTCTTCGGCGGGCGCCGTCACCGGACCGCCTCGATGAGTCCCCTGGCCACGATGATGCGCATGATCTCGTTCGTTCCTTCCAGGATCTGGTGGACCCGCAGATCGCGGACGATCTTCTCGATGCCGTACTCGGTCACATAGCCGTAGCCGCCGTGCAGTTGCAGCGCCCGGTCCGCGACGGAGTAGCCGGTGTCGGTGGCGAAGCGCTTGGCCATCGCGCACAGTTGGGGTGCCCCGGTGTCGCCGCGGTCCACGGCCTGGGCGGCCTCGCGGACCAGGGCGCGTGCGGCGGTCAGTTCCGTCGCCATGTCCGCCAGCCGGAACCGCAGAGCCTGTGCCTCGATGAGGGGTGCGCCGAACGCCTCCCGGTCGGCCAGGTGGGTGAGGCTGCGGTGCAGGGCGCTCTGGGCGCCGCCCAGGGAGCAGGCGGCGATCCCCAGCCGTCCGCCGTTGAGCCCGTTCATCGCGATGCGGAAGCCGTCGCCCTCGGCGCCCAGCCTGCGGTCGGCGGACAGGCGTACGCCGTCGAGGATCACCTGTCGGGTCGGCTGGGCGTTCCAGCCCATCTTGCGTTCATCGGGGCCGAAGGAGAGCCCGGGGTCGTCACGTTCCACGACGAAGGCCGTGATGCCGTCCGGTCCGGCGCCGCCGGTGCGGGCCATGACGATGTAGACCCCGGACGCGCCGGCGCCGGAGATGAACTGTTTGACGCCGGTGAGCACGTAGTCGTCGCCGTCGCGTTCTGCGCGGGTGCGCAGCGCGGCGGCGTCGGATCCGGCGCCGGGCTCGGTCAGGCAGTAGCTGCCGAGCGTCTGGGCGGCGCAGAGGGCGGGCAGCCAGCGGGCCCGCTGGGTGTCGTCCCCGTACCGGTCGATCATCCAGGCGACCATGTTGTGGATGGACAGGTAGCCGGCGATGGACGGACAGCCGGTGGCGAGGACTTCGAAGACGAGGACACCGTCGGCACGGGTGAGACCGGAGCCGCCGTGTTCCTCCCGTACGTAGACGCCGCCGAGGCCGAGTCCGGCGGCCTTGCGCAGGGTGTCGACGGGGAAGTGTTTGTCCTGGTCCCAGGCAACGGCGTGGGGGGCGAGGTGTTCCTGGGCGAAGTCGAGGGTGACCTCGGCGAGGGCGAGCTGGTCCTTGGTCAGGGTGGTGGTGTGCATCGCGGTCACCCCATGGTCGGGATGGTGAAGCTCGCGCCTTCCTTGACCCCGGAGGGCCAGCGCGAGGTGACGGTCTTGGTACGGGTGTAGAAGCGGATGGAGTCCGGGCCGTGCTGGTTGAGGTCACCGAAGCCGGAGCGCTTCCAGCCGCCGAAAGTGTGGTAGGCGACGGGGACCGGGATGGGTACGTTGACGCCGACCATGCCGGTGTTCACCCTGCGGGTGAAGTCGCGCGCGGTGTCCCCGTCCCTGGTGAAGAGAGCCACTCCGTTGCCGTAGGGATGCTCGCTGGGCAGATGCAGCGCCTCCTCGTAGTCCCGGGCGCGGACGACCGACAGCACGGGGCCGAAGATCTCCTCGCGGTAGAGCGTCATCGAGGGGGTGACGCGGTCGAAGAGGGAGGCACCCGCGAAGAAGCCGTTCTCATGGCCGGCCAGGCTGAAGTCCCGTCCGTCGACGACGAGTTCGGCGCCTTCGGCCACTCCGGTGTCCACATGGCCGCGGACCCGCTCGAGGGCGTCACGGCTGACCAGTGGGCCGAAGTCGGCGTCCGGGTCGTCGGAGCGGCCGATACGCAGGGCGCGGACGCGTTCGGTGAGCGCGGCGACCAGTGCGTCCGCCGTCTCCTCCCCCACCGGTACGGCGACGGAGATCGCCATGCAGCGCTCCCCCGCCGAGCCGTATCCGGCGCCCAGGAGCGCGTCCACGGCCTGGTCCAGATCGGCGTCGGGCATGACGATCATGTGGTTCTTGGCACCGCCGAAGCACTGCGCGCGTTTGCCGTGTGCCGCGGCGGCGGCGTAGAGGTGTGCGGCGACGGGGGTGGATCCGACGAAGCCGAGTGCCTGCACCCGCGGGTCCTCGATGAGGGTGTCGACGGCCTCCTCGGCACCGTTGACGACGTTCAGCACCCCGGGCGGCAGCCCGGCCTCCAGGAACAGTTCGGCGAGCCGGAGCGGTACGGAGGGGTCGCGTTCGGACGGTTTGAGGATGAAGGCGTTGCCGCAGGCGAGCGCCGGCGCGGCCTTCCACAGCGGAATCATCGCGGGGAAGTTGAACGGGGTGATGCCCGCGACCACGCCGAGCGGGCCGCGCAGGGAGTGCACATCGATACCGGTTCCGGCGTTGTCGGTGAACTCTCCCTTGAGGAGGTGCGGCACACCGGCGGCGAACTCCACGACCTCCAGGCCGCGTTGGATGTCGCCGTGTGCGTCGGCGATGGTCTTGCCGTGCTCGGCGGAGAGCGTACGCGCGAGGGCGTCCCGTTCACCCTCGACGAGCTGGAGGAACCTCAGCAGCACCCGGGCGCGGCGCTGCGGGTTCCAGTCGGCCCATTCGGGCTGCGCGGCGGCGGCGTCGGCGATGGCCGCGCGGGTCTCGTCACGCCCGGCCAGCGGCACCCGGGCCTGGACCGAGCCGGTGTTGGGGTCGTACACATCGGAGAAACGTCCTGAGGTACCGGTGGTGTGTTTGCCACCGATGAAATGGGTCAGTTCACGGACCATGGAAGCCTGCTCTCGTCAGGTGAGATCCGGGGATGGCACAGCGCGGCCGCGCGACGGGCACCGGTCGGGTGCCATCGCGGGCGGGCGCTGTGGGACGCGGAGGCGGGAAGCCGTCGAAGTGCCGTCGCGGACCTGTCGCGCGCCTAGGGGCGCGACAGGTGGTGCGCGCGGGAGTGCGCGCGGACGTGGTTCGCCGGATCACCTGGGCCAGGGGTACGGACCGGTGCCATGCGTGTCTGCTCCAT
This sequence comes from Streptomyces cucumeris, assembly GCF_024295805.1. Taxonomy (GTDB): domain Bacteria; phylum Actinomycetota; class Actinomycetes; order Streptomycetales; family Streptomycetaceae; genus Streptomyces; species Streptomyces cucumeris. The sequence goes on along the minus strand of NZ_JANCLX010000027.1, from coordinate 28,796 downwards.
CCTCGTGGACAACACGGAACATCCCGCGGCCGGTATCCTGACTCCCGGATCAGCGCGCACTCTCCGGCCTTCCCGACGGACGCTCCGTCAGTGGCCTTTCTGCTGGAGAACACACTCCCCGGTCACAGTGGCGGGACCGCGCCGGAATCGCACCGGCTTCCCTGCACCGCGGGCCTTACTCCGAAGATATAGTTGGACGTCCTAGTAAGTCCACCCCGACAGGCGTCCGCCGGGGGTGAAGGCCACCTCGGCGAAGCGTTCCCCCATGCGGCGGTGGGTGGCGGCGTCCGGGTGGAGCCCGTCGGGCAGCGGCAGTTCACCGGTGTCCGCCTCGCCGTAGAGCTCACGGCCGTCGAGGTGGTGGAGGTGCGGATCCTCTGCCGCGCGCTGCTCCACGATCCGCGCCAGCTCGTCCCGGATGACGCCGAGGGTCAGCTTTCCGCTCGCGCGCTCCGCCGGATCGCCCGCGGCCCGGAACCGGAGTTGTCCCGTGGCGAGCGCACCGAGGTCGGGGACGCTGGGGCCGGGGGTGTCCTCGTGGAGGGGGCACAGGATGGGCGAGATGACCAGCAGCGGGGTGGTGGGGTGCCCTTCGCGGAGGGTGTCCAGGAAACCGTGCACGGCCGGGGTGAATGCGCGCAGCCGCATCAGATCGGTGTTGACCAGGTTGATGCCGATCTTGAGGCTGATCAGGTCGGCGGGCGTGTCCCGCAGGGCGCGGGCGGTGAACGGGTCGAGCAGGGCACTGCCGCCCAGGCCCAGGTTGACCAGTTCCACCCCGCCGAGGGCGGCGGCGAGCGCGGGCCATGTGGTGGTGGGACTCGCGGCGTCGGAGCCGTGGCTGATCGAACTTCCGTGGTGCAGCCACACGGGACGGCCCGTGGCGGGAGCGGGTTCGATGGGGGCGTCGGTGCGCAGGGCGACGAGTTCGGTGGTCTCGTTGTGCGGCAGCCAGATCTCGACATCCTTCACCGCGCCGGACAGACCGGTGAAGCGGAGGGTGCCCACCGGGCCGGACCGGCTGGTGGCGGTACCGGCGGCCATGTCGACGGTCAGCGTGTCGCCGCCGGTGACGCTTCCCCGGCCGGCCGGACGGCCGTCGACGAGCAGGTCGTACACACCGTCCGGGCGCGGCGGGGCGCCCACGTAGACGCGCTTGGTGGGCAGCGTGTCCAGTTCGACGGCGGTGGCACGGGTCCGGAAGACCAGCCGGACGCCGGAGGGCTGGGACTCCGCCATGGCGAGCTGTGCGTCGGCGCACTGGGCGCGGGCCCGGGCGGGCAGCCGGTGCGGCAGCACTCCGTGCGCGGTGTGCTCCAGTTCGAGGGCTCCGCGCAGGAGGTCCGCGGTGATGGGCGTGGTGATCCAGTCGTACTCGGTGGCGTGCATCGTCCCAGCCTGTCGGGGGTTGCGTGGAGGATCCGCTGACGGTCCGTGACACCGGTGCGCGTCAGCGCTCGGGCCAGTTCCGCAGCAGGGCGTCGAGCGCGTCCAGGATCCGCGACCAGGTCTCCTGGGTGTCGGGGGCACTGTGGCTGAACCCTCCCCCCATCTCCAGGCTGACGTAGCCGTGGAAGACGCTGCCCAGCAGCCGGACCGCATGTGTCTGGTCCGGTTCGGTCAGGTCGTAGCCGCGCAGGATCGCGCGCGTCATCCGGGCGTGCCGGACACCGGCGCTGGCGGCAGCCGCTTCCGGATCGAGCCGGAGCTGGGCGGCGGCGTAGCGGCCGGGGTGCTCCCGGGCGTAGTCGCGGTAGACGTTCGCCAGGGCGGCGAGGGCATCCTTGGCGGATCGCCCGGCCAGGGCCTCGGCGGCCCGGTCGGCGAGCTCCTCCAGCGCGAGGAGGGCGATCCGGGTCCTGAGGTCCTGGGAGTTCTTCACATGCGAGTAGAGGCTCGCGACCTTGACGTCGAATCTCCTGGCCAGCTCCGAGACGGTCACCTGGTCGAATCCGACCTCATCGGCCAGCTCCGCGCCCGCCCGGGTCAGACGCTCCGCATTCAGTCCCGCGTATGCCATGTCGCTCCCTCCGCCTGCCAGAAGCGATTATGCAGTTGCCTAACACCTTTAGGCAAACTAGCCTGCCATTATGGAACCGCTGACCGGGCAAGAGATACGTGCCGCGTTCGTCAACTGCACCAAGGGTGAGGCGAAGCGCCTGTACATCCCCCGTGATCTGGCCGACCGGCCCTGGGAGGATCTGGACTTCCTCGGCTGGCGCGACCCCCAGACCCACGACCGCGCCTACCTGGTCACCGTGGTGGACGACCGTCCTCGGGCCATCGCACTGCGCTCCACCGGACTCACCTCGGCACACCGGCGGCGCAGCATGTGCTCGCTATGTCTGACCTCCCACACCGGCGGGGTCTCCCTGATGGTCGCGCCGAAGGCGGGAAGGGCCCGGCAGCAGGGCAATTCGGTCGGCAGCTATCTGTGCGACGACCTGGCCTGCTCGCTGTACGTGCGGGGGAAGAAGGACGCGGGTGTCGGTTCGCGGCCGCAGGAGTCGCTGACCCTGGAGGAGAAGATCGAGCGGACGGTGGCGAACGTGGCCGCGTTCATCGCGAAGGTGACCGGCTGAGGCGGTGCGCTCCGGGCACCGGGTCTCAGGGCCCGGGCCCCGGGACCGGGACGAGGGAAAATAGTGTCGCTCACCGCTTCCGGGGAACCTAGCCTGGAGCGCATGTCGCATGGGAAGACCTCGTATGTGTGCCTGCCGTGCCGGGTCTCGTACAAGCAGCCCTACCTCGGTGACCACGAACGGCGCTGCCCTCGCTGCGCGGTACCGCTGATGCACGCGGGGTCCGCCTTCGCCGCGCCCCGCCGCCGGGACACGGAGGGGTGGCGGGTCCTCTCCGTACTGCTCCACGCGGGCGTGCGGTTCCACAAGAGCTGCTGCGGCGGCCCCGGCTACCGCCCGCGCACCCTCCGCGAGGTACGCGAACGCATGGCGTACGCCCGGACCACCGGAGAGCCGTTCCGCCGGGCGCTGACACACGCCCCGAGCTCCCCTGACCACTCACCACGACGACGCCAGAACCCCGGGACTGATCACACTGAACCGCGCACCCGCCCTCTCCCTCACCCCTCTCCGCTTCTCCCCACCCGAGATGGCCGAGGTGGCGGATCTCTACGCGAGCAACCCCGGGTACTGCCGGACGGCGGGTGAGTACGACCCCGAGCACCTTCCCACCGAACGGCTCGAGGCCGATCTGCGTGAGGAAGCGGAAGGCGAGGGCTGCGAGGTGCTGCTGGCGCGCGAGCACCACGGACGGCTCGTCGGCCTCGTCTGTCTCCTCGATCGCCACCCCACCGACGGTTTCCCCTGGATCGGGCTGCTCATGGTGCACGGCGATCTGCACCGTCAGGGCATGGGACGACGCCTCACGGCCGTGGTGGAGGAACGGCTCCGGGAACGGCGGCACCGGGGTGTCCGGCTGGCCGTACTGGAGAACAACCCGTCGGCCACGGCCTTCTGGAGCTCCCTGGGCTGGCGGGAGATCGACCGCCGGGCCGACAACCAGCACGGCCGCCCGTGCGTCGTGATGCACAAGCAACTGCTCTGACGGGGAGCAGTGTCCGGAAGACTTCGCACATCAGTGCAGGAGTCCTCCGGAAACCGCTCCCCACTCACTTTCCGGTGCGTCGACCATAAAATGACCTCGCATCATTTTCATCGAATTCCGGAGAGAACAGAGGGGGTTGCATCACCTATGGCCCAGCAGATAGACGCAACGGAGGAGCTCCTTTCCTATGTCAGGGACGTCTCCCTGCGCGACGACGACATCCTGAGCGGGCTACGGGAGGAGACCGCACAGCTCCCCGGGGGCGCCGCATTGCAAGTCATGGCGGAAGAAGGGCAGTTACTGGCTCTGCTGGTGCGGCTGACCGGTGCCCGGCGGGTCCTGGAGATCGGAACGTTCACCGGGTACAGCACGCTGTGCATGGCACGCGCCGTGCCCCTCGACGGGCAGGTCGTGACCTGCGACATCACGGACCGGTGGCCGGCGGTCGGGGCCGAGTACTGGAAACGGGACGGGGTGGAGGGGCGGATCGACCTGCGGGTCGGGGACGCCGTCGAGACCTTGGACGCGCTGCTGGACGAGCATGGTGCCGAGGCGTTCGACATGGTGTTCATCGACGCCGACAAGGCCGGTTATCCGGTGTATTACGAGAAGGCGCTCGGACTGACCCGGTCCGGCGGACTGCTGGTCATCGACAACACGCTCTTCTTCGGCCGCGTCGCCGATCCGCTGGCCGACGATCCCGATACCGCGGCCGTACGGGAACTCAACGCGAAACTGTCGGGGGACGAGCGCGTGGACATTTCCCTCCTGGTGATGGCCGACGGCATCACCCTCGCCCGTAAACGCTGAATTCCCGAACGTACGCCGACAGGGCGAGAGCCCGGTACGCGCCTCGACGCGTACCGGGCTCACCGCCGACTCAGACCCGGCCGGGCACGGCTTCCCCCCTCTCCACCGCCAGGTCGACCGCGGTGACACGTATGGTCGTGGAGGCCGGGCGCGGTTCGGGGCGCAGATGCAGGCGCTGGAGGTCGACGGCGCCCGTACGGCGGAGGGTGTCCGCGCATCCGCACGGATCCTCCTCGAATCCGGCGAACCGGTAGGCGATCTCCATCATCCGGTTGCGGTCGGTGGGCCTGAAGTCGGCCATCAGATGGACCCCCGCACCGGACGCCTGGTCGGTGAGCCAGTTCAGCACGGTGGCTCCCACACCGAAGGACACCACCCGGCAGGAGGTCGCGAGGAGTTTGAGGTGCCAGACACCGGGGTGGCGCTCGAGGAGCAGCACCCCGACGGCGCCGTGCGGTCCGAAGCGGTCGGTGAGCGTGACCACCAGCACCTCATGGGCGTCATCGGTGAGCAGCCGCCGCAGATCGGCGTCCCCGTAGTGCACACCGGTGGCATTCATCTGGCTGGTGCGCAGGGTGAGTTCCTCGACGCGGGAGAGCTCCTCCTCGGTGGCCCGGCCGATGCGCAGGTCGAGGTCGAGTGAGCGCAGGAAGTCCTCGTCCGGCCCGGTGGCCTCCGCCCTCGCCGCCTCGCGCCGGAAGCCCGCCTGATACATCTCCCGCCGCCGTCCGGAGTCCACGGTCCGCAGGGCGGGGGTGAACTCCGGCAGCCGCGACAGCTCCGCCACCGCTTCGGCCGGATAGCAGCGCACATCGGGCAGGTGGTGGGTGACCTCGGCACGCTCGGCGGGCTGATCGTCGATGAAGGCGATGGTGGTGGGCGCGAAGTTCAGGGTGTCGGCGATGCGCCGCACCGCCCCTGACTTCGGGCCCCAGCCGATCTCCGGCAGGACGAAGTACTCGGCGACACCGAGCTTCTCCAGCTGTGCCCAGGCCAGGTCGTGGTCGTTCTTGCTGGCGACCGACTGGAGGATGCCACGGGCGTCGAGTTCGGCGACGGTCTCCCGCACCGCGTCGGACAGCACCACCTCACCGTCCTCCAGCAGCGTGCCCTGCCACAGGGTGTTGTCCAGGTCCCACACCAGGCATTTGACCAGGGGGAGGAGATCGCTATCGGGGGTGTTCACTACGGTTCCCTTCACGCGGCGCTTCCCAGGACGTGCCGCGCCAGCATGAGCTGGCAGATCTCATTGCTGCCCTCGATGATTTCCATCAGCTTGGCGTCCCGGTAGGCACGGGCGACCAGATGGGAGTCACGGGCCCCGGCCGAGGCGAGCACCTGGACGGCGGTGGCCGCCCCGCGGGCGGCGTTGCCCGCGCTGATGTGTTTGGCCAGGACCGTGGCCATGACCTGGTCCGGGGAGCCCTCGTCCCAGCAGCGGGAGGCATGCTCACAGACACGGGTCGCGGTCTGCTCGGCGACGAGCAGTTCGGCGAGGTGGCGGGCGACGAGCTGGTGTTCCCCGAGGGGAACGCCGAACTGCTCGCGAACGGTGGCGTGCCGGGCAGCCGCGGTGAGACAGCCGCGCAGGATGCCCACGCTCCCCCAGGCGACCGACATCCGGCCGTAGGCGAGGGCGGTGGTGACCAGCAGGGAAAGAGGCAGGGCCGCCCCGCCGAGCACATGGGTCAGCGGAACGCGGACCTCGTCGAGGGTGATGTCGGCGTGGCCCGCCGCCCGGCAGCCCAGCGGATCGTGGACACGGTCGATCCGGACACCACGGGTGGAAGCGGGGACCACGACGGCCACCGCCCCCTCCTCCTGCCCCTCGGAGTCACCGTCGTCCTCGAACATGCCGAACAGCACCAGCAGATCCGCGTAGTGGGCGGCGGTCACCCACACCTTGTGCCCGTCGAGGACCACCGTGTCGCCGTCGCGCCGGACACGGGTGGACATGGCGGCCAGATCGCTTCCGGCACCGCGTTCGCTGAAGCCGACCGCGGCCAGTTCACCGCCGGTCAGCAGCGGCAGGAAGTCCGAGCGCTGCTCGGGGGTGCCGAACCGTTCGACGGTCCAGGCGGCCATGCCCTGGGAGGTCATCACGCTCCGCACGGAACTGCACAGACTGCCGACATGTGCGGTGTACGCGCCGTTGGCCGCGCTGTCGAGCCCCCAGCCGCCGTAGGTGGCCGGGACCTGCCCGCACAGCCGTCCGTCGGCGCCCAGCTTGCGCAGCAGGTCCAGCGGCAGCGCTCCGGTGCGGTCCCACTCCTCGGCGTCGCCGGCGATCAGCCCGGTGATCTCGGTGCTGGCGAAGGAGATCGGATCAGTCACCGGTTCCTCCGGCCGCCGCCTGGAGGCGGTGGACCAGCTCGGTCATCGACACCACCGTGCGGAAGTTGTCGAGCCGCAGGTCCTTGCCGCGGATCGCGACACCGAAGGACTTCTCCAGGTGCACCACGAGTTCCATGGCGAACAGCGAGGACTGGCCACCGGAGGCGAAGATGTCCGTCTCGGGCTGCCAGGTGCGCTTGGTGCGCGTCTGCAGGAAGCGCAGGATGTCCTTCTGCACGTCCTTTTCCGCCTGGTCCGCCGTATGCACGGTCGACGCGGTCCGGGTGGTGGTCTGGCCCTGGGTGTGGGTGTCCATCAGTTCTCCTCCTGGTAGTCGTAGAAACCACGGCCGGACTTCCGGCCGAGTTCGCCGCGCCGGACCTTGTCGAGCAGCAGGTCGCAGGGGCGGCATCCGTCGTCTCCGGTGTGCTGGTGCAGTACGCGGAGCGAGTCGACGAGGTTGTCGATACCGATCAGGTCGGCGGTGCGCAGCGGGCCGGTGGGATGGCCGAGACAGCCCTCCATCAGGGCGTCGACGGCCTCGGCGGTGGCGGTGCCCTCCTGCACCACCCGGGCCGCGTCGTTGATCATCGGGTGCAGCACCCGGCTGGTGACGAAACCGGGTGCGTCCCTGACCACGACCTGCCGCCGGTCGAGGGCGGTGAGGAGCTCACCGGCCGCGGCCATGGTGGCGGCGGCGGTCCGGGCGCCCTGGATGACCTCCACGGTCGGGATGAGGTACGGCGGGTTCATGAAGTGGGTGCCGATGACGTCCTCGGGGCGTTCGGCACAGCCCGCGAGCTCGTCGATGGGGATCGACGAAGTGTTGGAGATCAGTGGCGTCCCGGGGAGGACGCGGGCCGAGACCTCCGCGAGGGCCTTGGCCTTGAGCCCGGTGTCCTCGGTGATGGCCTCGATCACGGCGGTGACCCCGCCGATACCGCCGGTGGTGGTCGCGGTCTCCAGCGGGCCGGTACGGACGTCCGGCGGCAGGGTGCCCATGAGCTGCGCGATGCGCAGTTCGTGGTCGATGGCGTCGCCCGCCCGGTCCAGCTTGTCCTGGTCGGTGTCGATGAGCAGCACCGGCAGTCCGTGGCCGAGTGCGAGGGCGGTGATGCCCACCCCCATCACTCCGGCGCCGAGCACGGCGATCCGGTGAGCGTGCGACGGATGGGATTCCTGAGGTGGTTCTGCTGGCATGGGCCTCTCCTGGGGGCTTGGGGGTCGGTCAGCCGTGCGCCGGGACGGCAGGCTGGCCGGAAACGGTGGTGAGCCAGTCGCGGATGGCCTGAGCGGTGGTCGCGACGTGCTGCTCCATGAGGGAGAAGTGGTCGCCGGGTACATCCACGACGGTGTGGGCGGTGGGCCAGGACGCGCGCCACTCCCCCGCTCCGGGGTCCGGGCGCCCGAGGGGTTCGGTCGCCCGGACCAGCAGGGTGGGCGCCGCGACGACGGGGAGGGACCAGTCGTCGAGGATGCGGAAGTAGCGCCCCATGGCGGTGAGCCGGGTGTCGTCCATCGGGGCGGCCCGGTCCTCGCGCGCGAACATCCCGCCGATCAGTACGTCGTTGAACTGCGTGATCCCCTGGTTGTGGGACAGATAGGTGTCGATGAGGACCACCGCCTCCGGTCCCGCGCCGAGTTCGTCCAGCCGGGCGGCGACACCGTGCGCCAGCGTGCCGCCCGATGAGGAGCCGGTGAGGATCAGCGGCCGGTCCCCCACCGTCTCGAGCAGGGTCCGGGCCTGGAAGTCCAGCAGGGCGGCCATATCGGCGGGCACCGGCTCACCGGGCAGGAAACCGGGGGCCGCCAGCGCGCTGACGCCGAAGTGGTCGCGGAAGTGCGAGGCGAAGCGCGCGTACTGGTGGGCGCCCCCGAGCGCCACGACGGAGCCGAAGCACACCACCTCCGGAGCCGTGTCGTGCGGACACAGCCGCAGCAGCCGGGGGCGGACATCGGCGGTGAGCAGTTCCTCACCGGTACGGATGTCGGGGCGCAGCGCCGAGGCGTTCTTGAGCAGAGCCAGACCGTCGTCGGTGCGACCGAGTTCGCACGCCTGCCGGAACAGGGTGGCCACCGGGCCCGTCGCCTCCGGTGCCGCGGTCTCCTCGGTGCGCTCGGCCTCGTCCGGCGCGTCAGCCGCGGACAGTTGAGTGTGCAGCAGGTCGGCGAGCCGGGCCGGGGTGCCGCTGTCGAAGACGGCGGTGGGGCGCAGCCGCAGCCCGGTGCGGGCGGCGAGCCGGTTGCGCAGTTCCACGGCGGTCAGCGAGTCGAAGCCGACGGAGAGGAACGCATCGTCCAGGTCCAGGGCGGCGGCGCCGGTGTGTCCGAGTACGTCGGCGGCCTCCGCGAGGACGAGTTCACGCAGGATCCCGGGGTGTTCCTGCGCCGTGGCCGCCGCGAGCCGCTGCCGCAGCGGACTGTGGCCGGCCGTCGGGTGGGGACGGGCGGGCGTGCGGACCAGCGAGCGCAGCAGTGGGGGCACCTCGGTGCCGCGGTAGGCCGCCAGGTCGAGGTGGACGGGGACGAGGTGGGGCTCACCGGTGGTGAGCGCGGTGTCGAACAGTGCGACACCGTCCTCGTCGGACAGGCCGTGCACACCGCTGCGGGCCATCCGGCGCAGATCGGTTGCGGAGAGTTCGGCGGTGAGGCCGCCGCGCCGCTCCCACAGACCCCAGGCCAGTGAGGTGGCGGGCAGTCCTTCGCGGTGACGGGAGGTCATCAGGGCGTCGAGCGAGGCGTTGGCCGCGGCGTAGGTGGCCTGGCCGGGGCTGCCGAGGACACCCGCGGCCGAGGAGTAGACGACGAAGGCCGTCAGGTCCAGGTGGCGGGTCAGCTCGTGCAGATGCCAGGTGCCGTCGACCTTCGGCCGCAGGACGGCGCTCAGCCGCTCGGGCGTCTGGGCCTCCAGCAGTCCGTCGTCGAGTGCGCCCGCGGTGTGGACGACGGCGCGCAGCGGATACCGCGCGGGAACGTCCGCCAGTACCTCGGCCAGGGCATGCCGGTCGGTCACGTCGCAGGCGGTGACGGTGACATGGGCCCCGGCCGCGGTGAGTTCGGCCACCAGCTCGCCGGTCCCGGGGGCGCCGTCGCCCCTGCGGCCGATGAGCAGCAGATGGCGTACTCCGTGCCGGTTGACCAGGTGCCGGGCGGTGATCCCGGCGAGGACACCGCCCGCGCCGGTGATCAGGACGGTGGCCTCGGGGTCGAACGGTCCGGGTTCCGGAACGGCGGCGGCAGAGGCCGCCGAGGGGTGGCGGATGAGTCGTGGCACGGTCAGTACGCCGTCGCGCAAGGTGAGTTGGGGTTCACCCGTGGCGAGCGCGCCGGGCAGGGTGGCGGCCGTGGCGTCCGGGTCGTCGGTGTCCAGCAGGAGGAACCGTCCGGGGTGTTCGAGCTGGGCGGAGCGCAGCAGGCCCCAGACGGCGGCGCCCGCGAGGTCCACCGGTTCGTCGTGGCCGGGGCCGGTGGCGCCACGGGTGAGGACCACCAGCGGCACGGTGGCGGTGGCGGGGTCCGCCAGCCAGCCGCGGAGCCGCTCCAGGACGCCGGCGGTGACGGTGTGGACGGCTTCGGGGCCGTCCGCTCCGGTCGGCGGGCACGGCAGCAGCGCAGCGGTGGACCCGGTGGCCCGGTCCGTGTCGCCGTCCGTCAGGGGTTCGGCGAACCCTTCGGGCAGCAGCCGTCCGTCGGGTTCCCCGAGGAGCGTCCAGCGGCGTGACGCGGCGGTGGGCGCGGTGATCGGGGACCAGGTCAGCCGGTGGAGGGAGCGGTCGGTGGCTCGCGGCGTGGTGAAGGAGGCCGGACGGACCGTCAGTGTTCCGATCTCCGCCACGGTTTGACCGTCCTCGCCGGTGACACTCACGGAGACCGCGTCGGTCCCCGCGGGGCGCAGGGCCACCCGCACGGTACGGCCCGGCGTGGCGACGAGATCCACATCGTGCCAGGAGAACGGCAGGGGCGGATGGGCGGAGCGCTGATCCGCCGCGGTGGCGCGGAGGCCCACCGTCTGCAGTGCGGCGTCCAGCAGCGCGGGATGGACGGCGAATCCGGTGGTCCGGGTGTCGGACACGGCGTCGGGCAGGGTCGCCTCGGCGAAGACCTCCTCGCCCCTGCTCCATGCGGAGCGCAGTCCTTGGAAGGCCGGGCCGTACTCGATGCCCTGCGTGTCCAGCGCGGTGTACAGCTCCGCCACGCTCAGCGCGGTGGCTCCCGCCGGGGGCCACACCGTGTCCGGGGCCGGGTGCGCCGGACGGCCGGGGGTGAGGTGGCCGGTCGCGTGGGGTGTCCAGGGGTCTTGGGCCGTGGCGGACTCGGAACGCGAGTGGAAGGACAGGGCGCGGCGGCCGTCGAGGTCCGCGGCGGAGACGGTCAGCCGCAGATGGACACCGCCGTCGGTGGTGGCCTCGGGGAGGGTCAGCGGCGCGGCGAGGGTGAGTTCCTCGATCCGCGGACAGTCCAGCCGCCGTCCCGCGTGGGCGGCCATCTCGACGAAGGCCACCCCGGGGAGCAGTACCGTGCCCAGGACGGTGTGGTCGGTGAGCCAGGGGTGGGTGGTGGCGGAGATCCTGCCGGTGAAGACGGTGCCGCCGTCGCCCGGCAGCTCGACCGCCGCGCTGAGCAGGGGGTGGCCGGTGCCGGACTGCCCGGTGGCGCCGGGGTCGCCGCCGCGCTGGTCCGCGTCGAGCCAGTACCTCTGCCGCTGGAAGGCGTAGGTGGGCAGGGGGATCCGGCGGGCGCCGCCCGCCGGGTAGGCGGGTCGCCAGTCGACGGGCAGCCCGGCGGTGTACGCCTCGGCGAGGGACAGCAGCATGCGCCGGGGACCGCCGTCGTCACGGCGCAGGGTGCCGATCACCGCGGTGTCGTCGGCCCCCGCCTCAGCGGCGGTGTCGGCGATACCCCAAGTGATGGTGGGATGCGGGCTGATCTCGACGAAGGTGCGGTGGCCCGCGTCGAGGAGACGCTCCACGGCGGTGTGCAGCCGGACGGGTTCGCGCAGGTTGCGGTACCAGTAGGCGGCGTCCAGCGTGCTGGTGTCACACCAGGTGGCGTCGACGGTCGAGTAGTACGGGACCGCGGACCGGGCCGGGGTGACACCGGCCAGCGAGGTCAGCAGGGTGTCCCGGATCTCCTCGACCTGCGCGGAGTGCGAGGCGTAGTCCACGGGCATCACCCGGGCCGCGACATTGTCCGCGACCAGCCGCCGCACGACCTTCTCCACGGCCTCGGTGTCACCCGCGAGCACCGTGGCCGACGGGCCGTTGACCGCGGCCACCGACAACCGCTCACCCCACGGCTCCAGATACGGACCCAGGTCGGCGGCCGGTAACTGGACCGATGCCATCCCGCCACGCCCGGCGAGCACGGCCAGCGCCTCGCTGCGCAGGGCCACCACCTTCGCCGCGTCCTCCAAGGTGAGCGCCCCGGCCACACACGCCGCCGCGATCTCCCCCTGCGAATGCCCCACCACCGCATCCGGCACCACACCATACGAACGCCACAACTCCGCCAACGACACCATCACCGCGAACAGCACCGGCTGGACCACATCCACCCGGTCCAGCGACGGCGCACCCTCACCACCCCGCAGCACCGCCTCCAACGACCACCCCACATACGGCGACAGCGCACGCTCACACTCCGCCATCCGCCCCGCGAACACCGGCGCGGCATCGAGCAGTTCCACCGCCATCCCCGCCCACTGCGACCCCTGACCGGGAAACACGAACACCGCCTTGCGGCCACCGCGGGGGGCGGTGCCGCACACGGCGTCGGCGGATGTCTCACCGTTCGCCACCGCGGCCAGCGCGTCGAGCAGTCCGGTGCGCGAGGTGCCCACCACCACCGCGCGGTCCGCGAACCGGGACCGGCCGGCGGCCAGGGACAGACCGATATCGGCGGGGCGGGGCCACGGTCCGGCGGCCACGTGCGCGTGCAGCGCGGCGGCCTGGGCGCGCAGCGCCCGTTGCCCCTTGGCGGACAGCGGCCAGGCGACGGGGCCGTGGAGCTCCGCCGACGGCGCCCCGTCCTCGGGGGCCCGGTCCTCGGATTCCTGGTCCGGGGCGGCTTCCAGGACCAGATGGGCGTTGGTGCCACTGGCCCCGAAGGAGGAGACTCCGGCACGGCGCGGCCGGCCGGTCTCGGGCCACGGTGTGGCGACGGTGAGGAGCCGTACGTCGCCCTCCTCCCAGTCCACCCGTGGTGTGGGCCGGTCGATGTGCAGGGTGCGGGGCAGCAGGCCGTGGCGCATCGCCAGGACCATCTTGATGACACCGCCGACGCCGGCGGCGGCCTGGGTGTGGGTGAGGTTGGACTTGAGCGAACCCACCAGCAGCGGCTGCCCGGCAGGCCGGTCGGCGCCGTACGAGGCCAGGAGCGCCTGGGCCTCGATCGGGTCGCCGAGCACCGTACCGGTCCCGTGCGCCTCCACGGCGTCGATCTCGGCGGGCGCCAGCCGGGCGCTGTCCAGTGCCTGGCGGATGACCCGCTGCTGGGACGGGCCGTTGGGCGCGGTCAGCCCGTTGCTCGCGCCGTCCTGGTTGACGGCGGAGCCGCGGACGACCGCGAGGACGGGGTGGCCGTGGCGCCGGGCGTCGGACAGCCGCTCCAGCAGCAGTACGCCGACGCCCTCACCGAAGCCCGCGCCGTCGGCGGCGGCGGAGAACGACTTGCTGCGCCCGTCCGGTGCCAGCCCGCGCTGACGGCTGAACCCCACGTACAGGCCCGGGGTGGACATCACCGTCACACCGCCGGCCAGCGCCAGGTCCGTCTCGCCCGCGCGGAGTGCCTGGCAGGCCAGGTGGACGGCGACGAGCGAGGAGGAACAGGCGGTGTCGAGGGTGACCGCCGGGCCTTCCAGACCGAGGCTGTAGGCGATACGCCCGGATACGACGCTGGAGATGCTGCCGGTCCCCAGGAAGCCCTCGAGTTCATCGGGTACCCGGGTCAGACGGGAGCCGTACTCGCTGTAGATCACCCCCGCGTAGACGCCCGTACGGCTGCCCTTGAGGGTCAGCGGGTCGATCCCGGCCCGTTCGACCGCCTCCCAGCAGGTCTCCAGGAGCAGCCGCTGCTGGGGGTCCATCGCGAGCGCTTCGCGGGGCGAGATCCCGAAGAACGCGGCATCGAACGCACAGGCGTCGTGCAGGAATCCCCCCTCGCGGGTGTACGAGGTGCCCGGCGCGTCGGGGTCGGTGTCATAGACGCCGTCGAGGTCCCAGCCGCGGTCGGCCGGGAATCCGGTGACCGCGTCCCGCTCCTTGACCAGCAGTTCCCACAGCTCCTCCGGGGAGCGCACACCGCCCGGGAAGCGGCAGCCCATTCCCACGACGGCCACCAATTCGCGGGGTTCCCCGGCGAGCCTGCGGTTCTCCTGCCGCAGCCGCTGGTTGTCGAGGAGCGAGGCGCGCAGCGCCTCGACCACCTGATCCGTGGTCATGTTCGTCCTTTCGTTCCCTTCCGGTTCAGCCACGTCCGTCACCGCCCAGCGCCAGCCGGACCAGTCCGTCCACGTCCATGCCGTGGATGGCGTCCCGGTCGCCGTCGTCGTCCGCACTCCGGTGTGCCGTGGCCGGTGCGGACGAGGTGTCGTCGCCACCGGCGGCGGGAGGTGTCAGGCGCAGCAGGGGGTCCAGCAGTCCGGCGTCACGCAACCGCGCCAGGGGGATCGCGGCCAGCCGTCGGCGCAGTTCCCCTTCGTCGTCCCGGTCCACCGGTGGTGCGGGAGGGGCCGCGGGGGCGATCCGTCCGGCCAGGTGTCCGGCGACGGCGGACGGTGTGGGGTGGTCGAAGACGAGGGTGGCGGGCAGCCGCAGACCGGTGGCGGCCTTCAGCCGGTTGCGCAGGTCGACGGCGGTCAGCGAGTCGAAGCCGAGGTCCTTGAAGGCCCGTTCCGGGTCGATCGCGTCGGTGCCGGCGTGGCCCAGGACATCGGCCACCTGACCGCGGACCAGCTCCACCGTGTGTTCCAGGCGCTGGTCGGCGGGCAGGGCCGCGAGCCGGGCGCGCAGGGACGCGGTGTCGGCCGCGCCGGTGGCAGACGCGGTGGGCCGGTGGCGGGCGGGGAAGAGGCCGCGCAGCAGGGGCGGGACCGGGGTGGCCGGTGTCGCGGCGCGCAGCCGGGCGGTGTCGAGCCGTACGGGCACCAGGAGTGGTTCGTCCAGCCGCAGCGCGGCGTCGAGGAGGGCGAGTCCCTGGTCGTCGGTGAGCGCGCCCACTCCTCCGTGGGTCATCCGCCGCAGTCCGGTGGCGTCGAGGGTGCCGGTCATCTCGCCGCGCCGTTCCCACAAGCCCCAGGCCAGTGACTGGGCGGGCAGCCCGAGACAGTGACGGTGCTGGGCGAGGGCGTCCAGGAAGGCGTTGGCCGCCGCGTAGTTGCCCTGGCCCGCGTTGCCGATGATGCCCGACGCGGAGGAGAAGAGGACGAAGGCGGCGAGCGGGTGGTCGCGGGTGGCCTCGTGCAGGTGGAGCGCCGCGTCGACCTTGGGGCGCAGGACACGGTCGAACCGCTCGGGGGTCAGCGAGGTGACCACTCCGTCGTCGAGGACCCCGGCGGCGTGGACGACGGCGGTCAGCGGATGCCGCTCGGACACCCCGGCCACCAGGGCCATGACGGCGGCCCGGTCGGCGACATCGCACGCGGCGAACTCGGGCCGGGCGCCGAGGGCTTCCAGATCGGCGAGGAGCGCCGCGGCCCCGGGCGCCTCGGCGCCGCGCCTGCCCACCAGGAGCAGGTGGCGGACACCGTGCCGGGCCACGAGATGACGGGCCACCAGACCGCCGAGGGCACCGGCGGCGCCGGTGACCAGCACGGTGCCCTCGGGGTCGAGCGGCCGGGACGGCCCGTCCTCCGGAGCCGGAACGCGGGCCAGCCGGGCGGCGAGCAAGGTGGTGTCCCGGACGGCGAGTTGGGGTTCGCCGAGGTCGAGGGCGCCCCACGGCAGGTCCGTCAGGGCGCGGCGGCCGTCGGCGGCCTCGTCGGTGTCGACCAGGAGGAACCGGTCGGGGTGCTCGGACTGGGCCGAGCGCACCAGGCCGCGGGCCGCGGCGGCGGCCGGAGCGGTGATGTGCTCGTCCGGGGTGGCCCGGACGGCGCCGTGGGTGAGGAACACCAGCCGGGTGTCGCTGAGCCGGTCCTCGGCGAGCCAGTCCTGGAGGAGTGCCCGCGTCGTGTCGACGGTGGAGCGCACCGCCTCGCCGTCGTCCCCGTCGGGGACGCAGGCCACCAGGACCGCATCGGGCACGGGGGCGCCGCTCCGGATGGCGGTGACGAGCCCGGCGAGGTCCGGATAGGTGTCGGGAAGACCGTCCACGGGAGCGAGCGCGGCCCACCGGGCGGTGTCCGCGCGGTCCGTGGCCGGGGCGGGCACGGGGGTCCACTCCACGCGGAAGAGGGAGTCGTGTGCCGGGATGGCGGAGGTGTGCAGGGTCGTGGTGTCGACCGGCCGGACGGTCAGCCCGCCGACGGTGACCACCGGCCGGCCGGAGGGGTCCGTCGCGTGGATCGACACCGGCCCCTCGGTGTCGCACACCAGGCGGACGCGCAGCTCGGTGGCGCCGGAGGCGTGCAGGGTCACCCCGGTCCACGCGAACGGCAGGCGCGCGGTGCCCGGCGCGAGGCCGGGGTCGCCGTTCCCGTCGGCGGCGCCGAGCCACAGGCCCTGGAGGGCCGCGTCCAGCAGTGCGGGGTGGATGCCGAAGGCGGCGGAGTGCGGCTGCTGGTCGGCGTCGAGGCGTACCTCGGTGAAGAGTTCACCGCCGCGCCGCCACGCGGCGCGCAGTCCGCGGAAGGCCGGGCCGTAACCGTAGCCGGAGGCGGAGAACCGCTCGTAGAGGTCCTCGACGTCGACCGGTTCCGCTCCGGCGGGTGGCCATTCCATCAGGGGACCGGGCAGCGGCTCGGCCCGCTCGTCGGCGAGGGTGCCGGTGGCGTGGAGGGTCCAGGGCGCGTCGGGTGCGTCCTCCGGGCGGGAGAACACGTCCACACCGCGGCGGCCGGTGTCGTCCGGGGCGCCGACGCGCAGTTGGAGTGCGACTCCCCCGCTCGTGGGCAGCGCCAGGGGCGCCTGGAGCGTCAGTTCCTCCACCAGGGAGCAGCCCGCCTGGTCCCCGGCGCGCAGGGCGAGTTCCACGTACGCGGCGCCGGGGAGCAGCACGGTGTCCGCCACGGCGTGGTCGGCCACCCAGGGGTGGGAGTGCGCCGAGATCCGCCCGCTGAGCAGCAGTTCACCGCTGCCCGCGACCTCGGCGGCGGCGCCCAGGAGCGGGTGGCCGAGGGCGCCGAGACCGGCGGCGGTGACATCGGCGCCGCCCCCGGCCGGGTCCGGCAGGGCCCAGTAGGACCGGTGCTGGAAGGCGTACGTGGGCAGCTCCACGCGCGTGGCCGGGTAGCGCGTGAACAACGGTGCCCAGTCCACCGGCAGTCCGTGCGCCCATGCCGCGCCGAGCGAGGTGAGCAGGCGCTCCATACCGCCCTCATCGCGGCGCAGGGTCTCCAGGACGACGCCGTCGGTGTCCGCGGCCTCCAGGGTCTCCTGGACGGCCGTGGTCAGCACCGGGTGCGGGCTGAGCTCGACGAAGGTGGTGTACCCGGCGTCGGCCAGGGCCCGGATCGCGGTGGCGAAGCGCACCGCCCCGCGCAGATTGCCGTACCAGTAGCGGGCGTCCATGGCGGAGGTGTCCAGCCGGGCGCCGGTCACGGTGGAGTACAGGGGGACGGCGCCGGTCTTCGGCGCGATGCCGTCCAGTGCGGTGACGAGCGTGGTCTCCAAGGCTTCCACATGGTCGCAGTGCGAGGCGTAGTCCACGTCGATCCGCCGGGCGCGGACCTCCTCCCGCTCGCAGGACACCAGGAGTTCGTCCAGCGCGGTGGTGTCACCGGAGACCACGATCGACGCCGGACCGTTGACGGCGGCCACCGCGAGGCGGTCGTCCCAGGCGGAGATCCGGCTGCGGGCGTCCTCCTCGCAGAGGGCGAGCGACGCCATGCCACCGTCGCGGCCGAGGGAGGCGATGGCGCGGCTGCGCAGTGCCACGACGGTGGCGCCGTCCTCCAGGGACAGCGCTCCGGCGACGACCGCGGCGGCGATCTCGCCCTGGCTGTGGCCGACGACGGCGTCCGGGACCAGGCCGTGGGAGCGCCACAGCGCGGCCAGTGACACCATCACGGCGAACAGGACGGGCTGCACCACGTCCACCCGGTCCAGCCCGGTACCGGAGTCCACGACGTCCAGCAGTGACCATTCCACATGCGGGGTCAGGGCCGCCGCGCAGTCACGCATCCGGTCGGCGAACGCGGGGGACGCAACGAGCAAGTCCCGTGCCATTCCGGCCCATTGGGCGCCCTGCCCGGGGAAGACGAAGACGACGGGTCCCCCGGTGTGCGCGATACCGCCCACCGCGGGGGTGGCCCCGGCGGCCAGCTCCTTCAGGGCGGCGGGCAGCCGGTCGCGGTCACCGACGAGGACGGCGCGGTGTTCGTGGGCGGTGCGGCCCGTCAGGGCCAGGCTGACATCGGCCACGTCGCACCCCTCGGTGCGGGCCAGGTGGTCGAGCAGACGCGCGGCCTGGGCGCGCAGTGCTTCCGCGGACCGGGCGGAGAGGAGCCAGGGCAGCACGGGGCCGGGCTGGTCGTCATGGTTCTCCGGATCCTCGTGCGGCACGGGCGGCCGCGGGGCCTGTTCCAGGATGACGTGGGCGTTGGTGCCGCTCAGCCCGAACGAGGACACCCCCGCGCGGCGCGGTCGGCCGGATTCCGGCCAGGGTGTGGTGTCGGTGGCCAGGGCCAGACCGCCCTGGTTCCAGTCGACATGGGTGGTGGGCCGGTCGACGTGGAGGGTGGCGGGAACGGTGGCGTGGCCCAGGGCCAGCACCGTCTTCATCACTCCGGCGAGTCCGGACAGGGCCTGGGTGTGGCCGATGTTGGACTTCAGCGAACCGACCAGCACGGGCCGGCCGTCCGGCCGGTTCCGTCCGTAGGTGGCCAGGAGCGCCTGGGCCTCGATGGGGTCGCCGAGGGTGGTGCCGGTGCCATGGGCCTCGACCACGTCGACGTCCGTGGTGTCGAGTCCGGCGTCGCTGAGCGCGGCCCGGATCACCCGTTGCTGGCTGGGTCCGTTGGGCGCGGAGAGACCGTTGCTGGCGCCGTCCTGGTTGACGGCCGAGCCGCGCAGCACCGCGAGGACCGGGTGGCCGTCGCGGCGGGCGTCGGCCAGCCGTTCGACGAGCAGGACACCCGCGCCCTCGCTCATGCCCATCCCGTCGGCGGCGTCGGCGAACGCCTTGCACCGGCCGTCGGGGGCCAGACCGCGCTGCCGGGAGAAGCCGGCCAGCGCACCGGGCGTGGACATCACGGTGACACCGCCGACGAGGGCCAGCGAACAGTCCCCGGCGCGCAGCGCACGGGCCGCCAGATGCAGGGCGACCAGGGACGAGGAGCAGGCGGTGTCCACGGTGATGGCCGGGCCCTCCAGACCGAGGGTGTACGCCACCCGGCCGGACACGACGCTGGGCGCGCTGCCGGTGAGCAGATGTCCCTCGGCCTCCGCGGAACGGGCCACGGCGGTGGCGTAGTCGCTGTAGTTGACCCCGGTGAAGACACCGGTGCGGCTGCCGCGCAGGGCGGTGGGGTCCAGGCCCGCGCGTTCGAGCGCCTCCCAGGAGGTCTCCAGCAGCAGGCGTTGCTGGGGGTCCATGGCGCGGGCCTCGCGGGGCGAGATGCCGAAGAAGTCCGCGTCGAAGTCGGCGGCGTCGTGCAGGAAGCCACCGTGCCGGGTGGTGACGGTGCCGGGGCGGTCGGGGTCGGGGTCATAGAGCGCGTCGAGGTCCCAGCCGCGGTTGGCGGGGAACCCGGAGACGGCGTCACGGCAGTCGGTCAGCAGCTCCCACAGGGCATCGGGGGTGCTGACACCACCGGGGAGCCGGCAGCCCATGGCGACGACGGCGATCGGTTCGTCGGTGGCGGCGGTCGTCCCGTGGTCCCCCGGGCTCCGTCGGCCGTCCTCGTTCCCGTCCTCGTCGCCGACGCCGTCGCTGTCCGCGTCACCGAGCAGACACTCCCCCAGGTGGGTGGCGAGCGCGGTGGCCGAGGGGTGGTCGAAGACCACGGTCGACGGCAGCCGCAGTCCGCTCGCGCTGTTCAGCCGGTTGCGCAGTTCGACCGCGGTCAGCGAGGCGAACCCCAGCTCCTGGAAGGCCTTCGAGGGCGGGACGGTGTCGGTGGAGTCGTGGCCGAGCACGGCCGCCGCGTGGGTCCGGACCAGGTCGAGCAGCAGCCTGGACCGTTCCGCGGGACCGAGCGCGGTCAGCCGCTGCCGCAGTTCCGACGCGGCCGGTGCGGAGGCGGCGGTGTCCGGCGCCGCGAGCGCGCGCCGGGCCTCGGGGACTCCGGTCAGCAGCGGGCTGCGACGGCTGGAGGTGAACACCTCGGTGAAACGCGGCCAGTCCACGTCGGCGACAGTGATGAGGGTGTCGTCGTCGTCGAGGATCTGTTGCAGGCAGGCGATGGCGGTGTCGGGGTCGATCCGCGGCAGTCCGTGCTCTTCGAGGTTGAAGAGGTCGGCGACGGGTTCCTGGACCGCCGGGGCCGCGGGGTTGTCCGCCCGCCAGATGCCCCAGTCGACCGTGGTGGCGGTCAGGCCACGCGCCCTGCGGTGCTGGGCCAGCGCGTCCAGATAGGCGTTGGCGGCGGCGTACGCGCCGTGGTCACCGCTCCCCCACACGCCCGCGATCGAGGAGAACAGGACGAAGGCGTCGAGTTCGCGGTCGAGCAGGGCGTCGAGGTGTCCGGCTCCCGCCGCCTTGGCGGCGACGATCCGCTCGAACGCCTCCAGGGGCATGGCATCCAGCGGGGCGAGGGCGATGTGGGCGGCCGCGTGCACCACGGCGGTGACGGGGGTGCCCTGGGCGTCGAGCCCGGCCAGGAGCGCCTCGGTCTGGGCACGGTCGGAAAGATCGCACACGGGCAGGGTGAGACGGGTGCCCAGCCGGGCGAGTTCGGCCGTCAGCTCCGCCGCCCCGGGCGTGTCAGGGCCGCGGCGTCCGGGCAGCACGAGGTGTTCGGCGCCTCCCCGGGCCAGCCAGCGGACGAGGTGCGGGCCGACCGCTCCGGTACCCCCGGTCAGCAGGACCGTGCCGCGGGGCCGCCAGGAACGGCCGGGGCGGGCGGAGGCGCGGGGTGCCCGGACGAGGCGGCGGGCGAGCAGACCGGTGGACCGTACCGCCAGCTGGTCCTCGTCCCCGGCGCCGCCCAGCGCGGCGCACAGCCGCTCGCGCGCGCGGTCGTCGAGCCGCGCGGGGAGGTCGACCAGCCCGCCCCAGCGGCGGGGGTGTTCGAGCGCGGCGACCATACCGGTCCCCCACACCAGTGCCTGCCGGGGCGCGGTGGGCGGATCGGCGGGGCCGGTGGAGACCGCGCCGGTGGTGGCGCACCACAGGGGCGCGGTCATTCCGAGGTCGCCCATCGCCTGGACGAGCGCGAGGGTGAGGGCGGCGCCCGTGGGCAGCGCCGGGTGGTCGGGGTGGGGATGTGCATCGAGGGCGAGCAGCGAGAGGACACCGGTGACGGGACGGCCCTCGGCTGCGGCGGCCAGTACGGCGGCGAGCGCGGTCCGGTCGGCGGTGGTGTGGGGCTCGGCGGTGACGACGGTGGCGCCGTGGTCGGTGAGCGCGCGGAGGACGTCGCGCCCGGTGGCGTCGGTGCCGTGGCCGGGAGGCAGGACGAACAGCCAGCGGCCGGTGAGGGTGGTGGCGGGCGGGTCGGGTACCGGCCGCCAGTCGACGCGGTAGCGCCAGGAGTCGGCGACGGTGGCGGTGGCCCGGCGGCGGTGCCAGTCGCCGAGGGCGGGGAGCACCCGTCCGAGCGCCTCGGCGTCGACGGCGAGCGCGTCGGCGGCCTCGGTCACGTCACCGCGTTCGACGAGGTCCCAGAAGGGCGCGTCGTCACCGGCGGATGGCGTCGCGGGGGCGCTGGGCTCCAGCCAGTGGCGGCGCTGCTGGAACGGGTAGGTGGGCAGGTCGATCCGGCGGGCCCCGGAGCCCTCGTAGACCGCGCGCCAGTCCACCGGTGTGCCGTGGACCCACAGTTCGGCAGCGGAGGTCAGGGCGCGCCGGGGGCCGCCCTCGTCCCGCCGCAGGGTGCCGGTGACGAGGGTGTCGGCCGCGCCGGTGTCCTCGGCGACGTCCTGGACCGGCACGGTCAGCACGGGGTGGGGCGACACCTCGAGGAACACCCGGTGGCCCTCCCGCACCAGGGAGCGGACGGCGGTGTCGAAACGGACGGTCTCACGGAGGTTCCGGTACCAGTACGCGGCGTCCATCCCGGCGGTGTCCAGCCGCTCACCGGTGACGGTGGAGTACAGCGGTACACGGGGCACGGCCGGGGTGATGTCCGCCAGCGCGGTGAGCAGCCCGTCGTGGACGCGTTCAACCTGCGCGGAGTGGGAGGCGTAGTCGACGGGGAGGGTGCGGGCGCGGATGTCCCGGGTGGCGCAGATGGCGACGAGTTCGTCGAGGGCCGCCCGGTCGCCGGAGACCACGACGGCGGCGGGCCCGTTGACGGCGGCGATCGACAGGCGCTCCGTCCAGGGGGCGATGAGCTCCCTGGCCCCCGCGAGCGGCAGCGCGAGCGAGACCATGCCACCGTCGCCGGAGAGGGCGGCGACGGCGCGGCTGCGCAGGGCGACGGCCTTCGCGCCGTCCTCCAGTGACAGCGCTCCGGCGACGACCGCGGCGGCGATCTCGCCCTGGCTGTGGCCGACGACGGCGTCGGGTTCGACGCCCCAGGACCGCCACAGCGCTGCCAGTGACACCATCATGGCGAACAGCGCGGGCTGGACCACGTCGACGCGGTCGAGCGAGGCGGCGCCGGGCGCTCCGCGCAGCACATCGCGCAGTGACCAGTCCACCAGGCCGGACAGCGCCTCCTCGCAGGCGTCGACGGAGGCGGCGAACTCCGGTGAGCTGTTCAGGAGTTCACGCCCCATACCGGACCACTGGGCGCCCTGTCCGGGGAAGACCCAGGCGATCCGGCCGGTGGGCACCCGCTCGGTGTGGCCGGTGACGACCGGTGCGGTGTCCTCGTGGATCAGCGCGGACACACCGGCGAGGAGTTCGGTCCGGTCCGCGGCCAGGACGACGGCGCGGTGCTCGAAGGCCGTCCGGGTGGTGGCGAGGGAGAACCCGATGTCCACCGGGCGTGCCTCGGCGGTGCCGTCCAGCCGGGCCCGCAGGCGTACGGCCTGGTCGCGCAGGGCGGCGGCGGTGCGCCCGCTGAGGAGGCAGGGTACGACGGCCGGGGTGGTGACCTCGGGCGCCGGGGATGCCTGCGCACCGGGGTCCACTGCTTGGGGGTCGGGGGCCTGTTCGAGGATGAGGTGGGCGTTGGTGCCGCTCATCCCGAACGAGGACACCCCCGCACGGCGTGGTCTGCCGGTCTCCGGCCACGGTGTGGCCTCGGTCAGCAGCGCGACCGAGCCCGCCGACCAGTCCACATGTGGGGTCGGCTCGGTGATGTGCAGGCTCCGCGGCAGCACCCCGTGGCGCAGGGCGAGGACGGTCTTGATGACCCCGGCGACTCCCGCGGCGGCCTGGGTGTGGCCGATGTTGGACTTCAGGGAGCCGAGCCACAGCGGCCGTCCGGCGGGGCGGTTCCGGCCGTAGGTGGCGATCAGGGCGTCGGCCTCGATGGGATCGCCGAGGGTGGTGCCGGTGCCGTGTGCCTCCACGGCGTCCACGTCCGCCGGGGCCAGGCCCGCGTCGGCCAGCGCCGCCTGGATGACGCGCTGCTGGGAGGGTCCGTTGGGGGCGGTCAGCCCGTTGCTGGCACCGTCCTGGTTGACGGCGGAGCCACGCAGGACGGCGAGCACTGGATGGCCGTTGCGGCGCGCGTCGCAGAGACGCTCCAGGAGCAGTACGCCGACGCCCTCGCCCCAGCCGGTGCCGTCGGCGGTGGCGGAGAACGGTTTGCAACGCCCGTCGGCCGACATCGCGCCCTGGCGGCTGAACTCGGTGAAGACGGAGGGCCGGGACATCACCGTGACCCCCGCCGCCAGCGCGAGGGAGCACTCCTCGTCACGCAGGGCGCGCGCCGCCTGGTGGACGGCGACGAGCGAGGCCGAACACGCGGTGTCGACGGTGACGGCGGGGCCCTCCAGCCCGAGCGCGTAGGCCACCCGGCCGGAGGTGACGCTCATCGAGTTGCCGGTCATCAGGAAGCCCTGGACGGTCTCCGGGGCGCCCGCGCCGAGTTGGCCGTAGCCCTGGTCGATGGCCGCGGCGAACACTCCGGTACGGGTGGCGCGCAGCGAGGCGGGGTCGATGCCCGCGCGCTCGACGGCCTCCCAGGCGGCCTGGAGCAGCAGACGCTGCTGCGGGTCCATGGCCACGGCCTCGTGCGGGGAGACGGCGAAGAATCCGGCGTCGAAGTCGGCGGCGCCGTCGATGAACGCGCCCTGGCACGGCACACCGCCCTCGGTCAGCCGCCCGGTGTCCCAGCCGCGGTCCCCGGGGATGCCGGTGACGGTGTCACGGCCCGCCACCAGCAGCTCCCACAGCTCCTCGGGGGTGCGCACCCCACCGGGGAAGCGGCAGCTCATCGAGACGACGGCGATGGGCTCGTGGCCCCGGGCCTCGGCCTGGCGCAGCCGTCGGCGGGTGTCCCGCAGGTCGACGGTGACGCGGTTGAGGTAGTCGCGCAGTTTCTGCTCGCTCACCGGGCACCTCCGGCGGTCCGTCGGGCCGGCTCGGTCTGCGGGTGACTCACGAGATGCCCAGCTCCTTGTCGATCAGGTCGAAGATCTCTTCGTTGGTGGCGGCGGCGATGGCGGCGGCGCCATCCGGTCCGTCCGGGCCCTCCGGCGCGTCCGGCCGGTCCTCGGCGGGCTCCAGCCGGGCGAGCGCGCCGCGCAGCCGCCGGACGAGCTCGGTGTGCGGCGGGGTGCCGGTGTGGTCCGCGCCGGACAGTTCGGCGACGAGCCCGTCGAGGCGGTCGAGTTCGGCGAGTGCGAGCGGCGGGCCGTCCGCATGCCCGGCGGACACCCGCGTGGCGAGGTGTGCGGCGAGCGCTTCGGGGGTCGGATGGTCGAAGACGAGTGCCGCGGGCAGGCGTTCACCCGTCACGGCCGCCAGCCGGTTGCGCAGTTCGACACCGGTGAGGGAGTCGAATCCCAGCTCCTTGAACGGACGTGTGGCACCGATCAGCTCCGTGGAGGTGTGGCCGAGGACGGCGGCGGCGTTGCCGCGCACCAGGTCCAGCAGGACCCGGTGGACCTCCGCGGGCGGCAGGCCCTGGAGCCTGCCGGTGAGCGTGGCGGCTGGTGCCGCGGGGGCGGTGGCGGCGGCCCGTCGCGCGGGCCGGATCAGTCCGCGCAGCATCGGTGGCGGGTCCTCCCCCGCCGATGCGGCGGCGGTGAGCGCCACCGGGTCCACGGCGGCCGCCAGGACGTACGGGGTCTCGGCGCGCAGAGCGGCATCGAAGAGACCGAGCGCCGCTCCGGTGGACAGGGCGCCGATGCCCCGGTCCGCCATCGCTCGCAGATCCACCTCGGTGAGATGCGCGGTCAGTTCGCTGCGCTCCTCCCACATGCCCCAGCCGATGGACACGGCGGGCAGCCCCTCCGCGCGGCGCTGTGCGGCCAGGGCGTCGAGGGCGGCGTTGGCGGCCGCGTAGTTGCCCTGTCCGGGTGTTCCGAGAAGGGCCGCGCCGGAGGAGAAGAGCACGAACGCCGCCAGATCGCCGCCCCGGGTCAGCTCGTGCAGGGTGTACGCGGCATCCGCCTTGGGCCGCAGGGTGGTGGCGATGTGCTCAGGGGTGAGCGAGGAGAGGACGCCGTCGTCGAGCGTGCCCGCGGCGTGCACCACGGCGGTCAGCGGATGGGTCCGGTCCACCCGTGCCAACAGGCCGGCCGCCGCGGCCGGATCGGACAGATCGCAGGCCACCACGGTCGCCCGCGCCCCGGCCGCGGCGAGGTCCTGGACCAGCTCCGCGGCTCCGGGCGCCGCCGGGCCCCGGCGCCCCGCCAGCAGCAGGTGGCGCACCCCGTGGACGGTGGCCAGATGGCGGGCGACCAGGGCGCCGAGGGTGCCGGTCCCGCCGGTGACCAGCACGGTGCCGTCGGGGTCGAGCGGGGCCGGGAGCGTCAGGACGTTCTTGCCGATGTGCCGGGCCTGACGCAGGTGGCGGAAGGCCTGGGGGGTCTGCCGGATGTCCCAGCAGGTGACCGGCGGCAGGGTGAGAACACCACGCCCGAACAGGGCCAGGATCTCGGTGAGCATGGCACCGATCCGGTCCGGCCCGGCTTCCATCAGGTCGAACGCCTGGTAGTGGACCCCGGGGTGGTGACGCGCCACCTCGTCGGCGTCCCGTACATCGGTCTTGCCCATCTCCACGAACCGGCCGCCGCGGGGCAGCAGACGCAGCGAGGCGTCCACGAACTCCCGGGCCAGACAGTCGAGTACCACGTCGACGCCCTTGCCACCGGTGGCGTCCAGGAACGCCGTGGCGAACTCGGTCGTGCGGGTGGAGGCGAGGTGCGCCTCGTCGACACCACGGTCCCGGAGCACATCCCATTTGGCGGGGCTTGCCGTGGCATACACCTCGGCCCCGGCGTGCCGTGCCAGTTGTACGGCGGCCGTGCCCACCCCTCCGGTGGCCGCGTGCACCAGAACGGACTGGCCGTCGCGCAACCCGCCGAGGTCGAACAGCCCGTACCACGCGGTGAGGTAGGCGATCGGCACCGAGGCCGCCTGGGCGAAGGTCCATCCGGCCGGGATCGGGGCGAGGGTGCGCCGGTCGCTGACGGCGGTCGGGCCGAAGGCCCCGCCGAACACCCCCATCACCCGGTCCCCGGGGGCCAGGTCGTCCACGCCGGGGCCGACTTCGAGGACCGTACCGGCCCCCTCGCTGCCGAGCACCGGCTGATCGGGGTCGAGGCCCAGGGAGACCACGACGTCGTGGAAGTTCAGACCGGCGGCGCGTACGGCGACCCGCACCTCGCCCGGACCGAGGGGTGACAGGGCGTCGGGGGCGGGGACGGCCACCGGACCGCCTTCGGTACCCGCGGCTCCGAGGCCGATCCGCCACGCCGGGGTATCAACCGGCGGCACCACGCAGTCCCGGTGGGGTGTGGCGGTGAGCCGCGGTACCAGCACCTCACCGTGGCGTACGGCGACTTGGTGCTCCCCCGCCGCCAGAAGTCCGGGCAGCGCGGAGACGAGGGCGGTCGCGGAGCCGGGCCGGTCGTCGAGGTCCACCACCGCGAAGCGCCCCGGGTGCTCGGTCCGCGCGGTCCTCAGCATGCCCCACACCCCGGACTGGGCCAGGTGGGGGACGGTGGTGTCGCCGGGTCCGGTGGGCAGCGCGCCCCGGGTGACGACGACGAGGGTGGACCCCGCGTGGCGTTCGTCGTCCAGCCACTCGCGCACCAGGCGCAGGCATGCGGTGGTGGTGGCGAGCAGTGCGGCGGCGGGGGTGTCCGCCGGTGGACACGGGCAGTCGACGACGACCAGGTCCGGGTTATCCGGTCCATCCGGTCCATCCGGTCCGTCCAGTGCCTCCGGTACGTCCGGTGCGGACGCCGGGTGCGGCGCGGCCGGTCGGGACCAGGACACGGCGTCGGGCAGAGCCTCGCGCAGGGTGTCGCCCAGCCGTCCCCAGCGCGCTGCCGTGGGCTCCGTGGCGGGCGCGGGGAGCCACTCCAGCCGGTGCAGTCCGTCGCGGCCGGAGTCGACCGGCCGCAACCGGTCCGCCGAAACAGGGCGCAGCACGAGCGAACCGGCGGACAGGATCTCCTGCCCCGCGAGGTCGTGGACGGTGAGCGCGACGGCGTCCGGGCCGTCGGCGGTGAGCCGTGCCCGGACGGCGGTGGCCCCGGTAGCGTGGACGGTGACATCGGTCCAGCTGAACGGCAGCCGCGCGGCGCCGTCCCGGTCGGGCAGGAGCGCGGCGGTCTGCAGTGCGGCGTCCAGCAGCGCCGGGTGGAGGAGATATCCGGCCGCGTCGGCGTGCTGCCCCTCGTCGAGGACGAGGTCGGCGAAGACCTCGCCGTCGCCGCGCCAGGCGTTGCGGATCCCCTGGAAGGTGGGCCCGTAGACGTATCCGGCGGCGGCGAAACGCTCGTACAGATCACCGGTGTCGACCGGTCGGGCCCCGGCGGGCGGCCAGGTGATGACGGCGGGACCGGGCCGCCGGACGGTGGGCACGACGGTACCGGTGGCGTGGAGGGTCCACAGGTGTCCGCCGTCGGGAGCGGCTGTGTCCCGCTCCGGGCGGGAGTACAGGCTCAAGCCCCGGTCGCCGTCGTCGCCGGCCGCGGCGAGGCGGATCTGGACGTGTACGGCACCGTCGTCGGACAGTACGAGGGGTGCCGACAGGGTGAGTTCGCCGACCGTGGCACGGTCGGCCTCGGCGGCGGCGCGCAGCGCCAGCTCCAGGAAGGCGGTGCCGGGCAGCAGGGTGGTCGACTGGACGCGGTGTTCGGCGAGCCACGGGTGGGTCCGCAGGGAGAGCCTGCCGCTGATGAGGATCTCGCCCGTGTCGGCGATCTCCACGGCGGCGCCCAGGAGCGGGTGTCCGGTGGTGGCGAGACCGGCGGACGCAACGTCCCAGCTGGTGGTCGGGACATCGAGCCAGAGCCGCCGCTCCTGGAAGGGGTAGGTGGGCAAGTCGACGCGCCGGGCACCGATCCCCTCGAAGGCGGGCGTCCAGTCCACCGCCACGCCCTGTGCGTAAGCCTCGCCCAGCGACAGCAGCATGCGTTCCGTACCGCCATCGCCGCGGCGCAGGGTGCCGGTGATGACGGCTGCCGTGCCAGTCGTCTCGGCAGTCTCCTGTACGGCGGCGGTCAGGACCGGATGCGGACTCACCTCGACGAACGCACCGAAGCCCTCATCCAGCAGCGCACGCACCGCAGGTTCGAAACCCACCGGACTCCGCAGATTCGCATACCAATAGCCACCATCCATCAACGAGGTGTCCAGCCAGCCACCCGTCACCGTGGAGAACAACGGAACATCACCGCTCTTCGCCGTGACCCCCTCCAACGCCGAGCACAGTTCGTCCTCGATCCGCTCCACCTGCGCACAATGCGAGG
>NZ_JANCLX010000026.1:109045-130080 GCF_024295805.1 Streptomyces cucumeris | reverse complement strand
CGGCCGCGCGCACATGCACAGCGTCCCGGTCCGGATCGGCGTAGACGGCCACGCTCGCGATCCCGGCATCCCGACAGGCACGGGCAACACGGACAGCGATCTCGCCACGGTTGGCGATGAGCACCTTGCGCACGATGACTCCCTCCTTGAAACAAGCCGAGTTTAGGTACTGGTCACACCTCGCGCCGAGAAGACCCCGGGGGTGACCTTGACCACACGGAGCGTGAACCGGGGCGCGAACAGGAAGCCAAATCCCCCGTCGCTCCACCGTACGCCCGGTTTTCGGGCTCGCGGCGCGGTCCGTGATGTGGGCTAGGTCTCTGCCCCGCGGTGCTGCGGCGCTTCGGGTTTCTTTGTGGAATCCCTACGAACGAGGGGCGGAAACTTTGCCGTGTCGTCTTCGCTCGTCCACAGCGAAGACACCGCTTTCTGCACGCCTCTTGTCGGTCGCGCTTACCCGTTAGTAGCGTTCGCGTCTGTCGAGCGGAAGAGGGTGGGCGGGGTGGCGCGCAGACCAGTGGCCGCGATAGCTGCGGTGACACTGATCCTGGAAGCGGCCGGAATAGCGCTGTTGAACTGGATCCTGGGCCTGGTCGTGGACCGGCAGCAGATGTCCATGGGCGGGCTCGACACGGACGCGATGTCGGTGGGCACCTGGGTCGCGGGCGGAGTCTTCGGCCTCTATCTGCTGCTGTGCGGAGTGGTGCTGCTGCGCGTCGCGGTGCGCGACCGCGCGCCCGGCCGCTTCGGCCGCATCCTGCTCATCACCTGTGCTGTGGTGCACGGGCTGTTGGGCGCCTTCTCGGTCGGCCTGGTCGGCTGGCCCGCGTTCGGCTTCATGATGGTCGTGCTGGGCCTGATCGTGCTCACCCTGCTCTGGTACGCGCCGGAGGAGGCCGCGCCCGCCGAGTCCGCGGGCAACGGCCAGGACGCCCCCAGCCCCGCCTGAGCGATCCGTTCCAGGGCGTGTCCGCAAAGGGGCCGCTCAGTCGGTCCAGAGCTCGGTGATGCCCACGCCGACCTCCGCCAGCAGTCGTCGCAGCAGCGGCAGCGACAGCCCGATCACGTTGCCCGCGTCGCCCTCGATGGAGTCGACGAACGGCGCCGAGCGGCCGTCCAGCGTGAACGCGCCCGCCACGTGCAGGGGTTCACCGCTGGCCACGTACGCCGCGACCTCGGCGTCGGTCGGTTCACCGAACCGGACGGTGGTGGAGGCGGTGGCCGAAGTGCGCCGCCCGCTCGCCGTGTCCACCAGACAGTGGCCGGTCCGCAGCACTCCCGCGCGGCCGCGCATCGCCTTCCAGCGGGCGGTGGCCTCCTCGGCGTCCGCGGGCTTGCCCAGCGCCTGACCGTCCAGCTCCAGCACCGAGTCACAGCCGATCACCAGCGACCCGGACACCTCCGGCAGGGCCGCCACCGCGTCCGCCTTGGCCTCCGCCAGCACCCGGGCCAGTTCGGCGGGGGTGTCGGCGCTCAGCGCGTCCTCGTCCACCCCGCTGACGATCACCTTCGGGGCCAACCCGGCCTGGCGCAGCAGCCCGAGCCGGGCGGGGGAGGCGGACGCGAGGACGAGGGTGCGCTGTGCGGTCATGCGCACCAGAGTAGGCCGTCCGGGCGCGGCCCCGCCGGGGTCCCGCCGGGTCCGGTCAGGGCCGCAGCGTCAGGACGCACATCGCGATCATCACGGCGACCGCCAGGACGGTACGGGCGCGCCGGAGCATGGCCTGCGCCCGCCGCAATTCCTCGGGCGGCTCATCGGGCGGCTCGGACCACAGCATGTCTCCGATGGTGGAACGCCGGGCGCCGGGGGCGGGGCGGGTGCGGGGGGAGGGCGCGGCGGGGGCGGGGGCCCCCCGGGCCGCCCGGCCCCTTGTCACCGCATCCCCGCCCCCCACGGCGCGGAGGCACTATTTCCGGATCCCCGGTGGTATCGGGATCCCCGGTTGGTCCGGCGGTTGCGGTTCAGGCGGGCCAGTACGTCGTGCGCCACGCCTTGGGGCCGGGATGGGGCATCCGGCGGCCGGGGACGGTGCGCGCCGGATCGGACCACTCCTCCGGTACGCCGTCGCCCTGCGCGACGGCCGCGGAGGCCGCCGCGCGTGCTTGGACCACCGCGAGCGCGGCGGCCAACTCCTCTGGGGTGGGATTGCCCCGGACGATACGGATCATGGAAACAGCCCTTCCTACAGGGGGATGTTGCCGTGCTTCTTCGGGGGCAGCGACTCGCGCTTGTTCCGCAGGGTGCGCAGGCCCCGGACGATGTGGCGGCGGGTCTCGGACGGCATGATGACCGCGTCGACATAGCCGCGCTCGGCCGCGATGTACGGGTTGAGGAGGGTGTCCTCGTAGTCGGCGATCAGCTCGGTACGGGTGGCGTCCGGGTCCTCGGCCGCCGCGATGGTGCGCCGGTGCAGGATGTTGACCGCGCCCTGGGCGCCCATGACCGCGATCTGCGCGGTCGGCCAGGCCACGTTGAGGTCCGCGCCCAGGTGCTTGGAGCCCATGACGTCGTAGGCGCCGCCGAACGCCTTGCGGGTGATCACGGTGATCAGCGGCACGGTGGCCTCGGCGTAGGCGTAGATCAGCTTGGCGCCGCGCCGGATGATGCCGTTGTACTCCTGCTCCACGCCCGGCAGGAAGCCCGGCACGTCCACGAAGGTCAGCACCGGCACGTTGAACGCGTCGCAGGTGCGCACGAACCGCGCGGCCTTCTCCGAGGCGTCGATGTCCAGACAGCCGGCGAACTGCATCGGCTGGTTGGCCACGATGCCCACCGGGTGGCCCTCGACCCGGCCGAAACCGGTGATGATGTTCGGCGCGAAGAGCGGCTGCGTCTCCAGGAACTCGTTGTCGTCCAGGACGTGCTCGATCGCCTTGTGCATGTCGTACGGCTGGTTCGCCGAGTCCGGGATGAGCGTGTCCAGCTCCCGGTCCTCGTCGCTGACCTCGAGGTCGGCCTCGTCGGGGAAGGCCGGGGGCTCGGAGAGGTTGTTGGACGGCAGGTACG
Source organism: Streptomyces cucumeris (assembly GCF_024295805.1). GTDB lineage: Bacteria > Actinomycetota > Actinomycetes > Streptomycetales > Streptomycetaceae > Streptomyces > Streptomyces cucumeris. The sequence goes on along the minus strand of NZ_JANCLX010000026.1, from coordinate 127,073 downwards.
ACAGCAGCGTCTTGACGTACTCGATGGCGTCCTTCTCGTCGCCGCCCATGTAGTGCGCCACCCCGGAGGTGGTGTTGTGGGTGCGGGCGCCGCCCAGGTCCTCGAAGCCCACGTCCTCACCGGTGACCGTCTTGATCACGTCCGGTCCGGTGATGAACATATGCGAGGTCTGGTCCACCATCACCGTGAAGTCGGTGATCGCGGGGGAGTAGACCGCACCGCCCGCGCACGGGCCGACGATCAGGCTGATCTGCGGGATCACCCCGGAGGCGTGCACATTGCGGCGGAAGATCTCGGCGAACAGGCCGAGCGCGACCACGCCCTCCTGGATGCGGGCGCCACCGCCGTCGTTGATCCCGACGATGGGGCAGCCGGTCTTCAGCGCGAAGTCCATCACCTTGACGATCTTCTCGCCGTAGACCTCGCCCAGCGAACCGCCGAAGATCGTGAAGTCCTGGGAGTAGACGCAGACCGGGCGGCCGTCGACCGTGCCGTAGCCGGTGACCACACCGTCGCCGTAGGGGCGGTTCTTCTCGATGCCGAAGTTGGTCGAGCGGTGCCGGGCGAATTCGTCGAGCTCGGTGAAGGACCCCTCGTCGAGGAGGAGGTCGATCCGCTCGCGCGCGGTCAGCTTGCCCTTGGCATGCTGCTTCTCCACCGCCCGCGCCGAGCCCGCGTGGGTCGCTTCCTCGATGCGGCGTTGCAGGTCCGCGAGCTTCCCCGCGGTGGTGTGACGGTCTGGAATCTCGGGGGCGATCTCCGGCTCGGACATCGGGATGCGGCTCCTGCTCGTCCTGGGGGTGGGTACAGGGGGTTCAGCGAACGACGGGGTCGATAGGGGCTTCGGACCGGTTCGGTGGCTGTTGAGCTGGCTGGGCTACCGGCTCGTAGCGTATCGGCGGGGCTGCGTGGTGGCACTGCGTCGTTGGCCACACCTCCTGACCCTAGGCTGGCCCGTATGACGCGTTCTGACACCCCGGGGAGCCCGGAAGATCCACACGGCCGGTGGTCCGATCTGGAACGGCCGCCGCTGAACGCCGCCGCGCTGAGCCGGGCGCTGGTGCGTCCGGGCGGGCTGTGGACCGGTCTGGAGGTGGTGCGGGCGACCGGCTCGACCAACACCGACCTGGTCACCCGGGCCGGGGCCGGGGCCCCCGAGGGCACCGTGCTGATCGCCGAGGAGCAGACCGCCGGGCGCGGACGGCTGGACCGCACCTGGACCGCCCCGGCCCGCTCCGGGCTGTTCTTCTCGGTGCTGCTGCGGCCGGGCGCGGCCGGGGTGCCCACCGAGCGCTGGGGCTGGCTGCCGCTGCTGGCCGGGGTCGCCACCGCCGGGGCGCTGAGCCGTACGGCGGGGGTGGACACCGCCCTGAAGTGGCCGAACGACCTGCTGGTGACGGTCGGCGGCGAGGAGCGGAAGTTCGGCGGGATCCTGGCCGAGCGGGCCGGGGACGCGGTGGTGATCGGGGTCGGTCTGAACGTCACGCTGCGCACCGCGGAGCTGCCGGTGCCCACCGCCGGTTCGCTGGCCCTGGCCGACGCGGTCTCCACCGACCGCGACCCGCTGCTGCGGGCCGTGCTGCGCTCCATCGAGCAGTGGTACGGCGAATGGCGCCGGTTCGAGGGCGACCCGGGTCCCTGCGGGCTCCAGGAGGCGTACGCGGCGGGCTGCGCCACCCTGGGCCGCCGGGTCCGCGCGGAGCTGCCCGGCGGTGGTGAGCGGGTCGGTGAGGCCGTCGCGGTCGACGGTGACGGACGGCTGGTGCTGGCCACCGAGGGCGGAGTGCAGGAGCCGGTCTCCGCCGGGGACATCGTGCACCTACGCTCCGTACCGAGGGACGGATGAGCACTCAAGTGGAGAGTGAGCTACGGCACACCTGACGTATCGTTGTCGCGGTCGGTCCAGTTCGGGGCGGCCGTGGGCGAGCCGGAACCGAACCGGAAGAGGGAACGGAAGGCAGTGCGCAGGGATCGGACAGGGGGCGGGCGGTGACCGCCGACGACACGGGTTCCGGCACGGCCGAGACGGACGGTGCGCGGGACGCCGCCGACGACGCGGCCGTACGGGACACCGGGGCGCGGGAGCCCGCCGGCGGGCACGACACCGCTGAAACCGACAACGCCGACGGCGCCTCCGAGAGCGATGGCGCCGACGACGGCGACGGCGCCGACAACAGTGGCGACGCCGATGACGCCGATGCGCCGGATCCGATCGCGCTCCGGCTGGAGCAGCTCATCCTCGGTGCCGAGCGGCGCTACACCCCCTTCCAGGCCGCCCGGAGCGCCGGCGTCTCGGTCGAGCTGGCCACCCGCTTCTGGCGGGCCATGGGCTTCGCCGACATCGGCCAGGCCAAGGCGCTCACCGAGGCCGATGTGCTGGCCCTGCGGCGGCTGTCCGGTCTGGTGGAGGCCGGGCTGCTGAGCGAGCCGATGGCGATCCAGGTGGCCCGTTCCACCGGCCAGACCACCGCCCGGCTCGCCGACTGGCAGATCGACTCGTTCCTGGAGGGGCTCACCGAGCCGCAGGAGACCGGGATGACGCGCACCGAGATCGCGTATCCGCTGGTCGAGCTGTTGCTGCCGGAGCTGGAGGAGTTCCTCGTCTACGTCTACCGGCGGCAGCTCGCCGCGGCGACCGGCCGGGTCGTCCAGGCCGCGGACGACGCGGAGATGGTCGACCGGCGGCTCGCGGTGGGCTTCGCCGACCTGGTGAGTTTCACCCGGCTGACCCGGCGGCTGGAGGAGGAGGAGCTCGGCGAGCTGGTCGAGGCGTTCGAGACCACGGCGGCCGACCTGGTGGCCGCCCACGGCGGACGGCTGATCAAGACCCTCGGCGACGAGGTGCTCTACGCGGCCGATGACGCGGGGATCGCCGCCGAGATCGGGCTGCGGCTGATCGAGACCCTCACCCATGACGAGACCATGCCCGAGCTGCGGGTCGGGATCGCCTTCGGCACCGTCACGACCCGCATGGGCGACGTCTTCGGCACCACGGTGAACCTGGCCGCCCGGCTGACCTCCATAGCGCCCAAGAACGCGGTGCTGGTCGACGGCGCCTTCGCGGAGGAGCTGAGCCGCACCGGGGAGGCCCCGGTGTCGGAGGCGGAGGCCGCGGAGGCCGCCGCGGCGGCGGAGAAGGAAGGCGAGGAGCCCCCCGCCTACCGCTTCGCGCTCCAGCCGATGTGGCAGCGGCCGGTGCGTGGTCTCGGGGTCGTGGAGCCCTGGCTGCTGAGCCGCCGCGGCTGACCGTGCGCGATATGACAACTGGCTCCGGCGCGGAAGCCGGTTCGGCTAGTCTGCGCGCCAAGATCCACGAGTGGGTCCCGGCGAGCGGGCGGGTCCGGGTGCGCTGACCGCCCCCGGCGCGGACGACGCCTGTCCGACCCGCCCCCGGATCCCAGGAGCCCCGCGTGACCGAGCCCGATGAGCCCGGCCCCCCGTCTCAGCCGGGAGCGGTGCCGGAGTCCCGCCGCCCCGCGCGGTCCGAGGGCGGCACCGGGGCGGTACCGCTGGACACCCCGGAGTTCGGCCGGGATCCGTTCGCCGTCTACCAGCGGCTGCGGGAGGCCCACGGCCCGCTGGTCCCCGTCGAACTGGACCCGGGCGTCACCGCCACCCTGTGCGTGGGCTACGAGACCGCGCTGGAGATCCTGCGGCGCCCCGATACGTTCTCCAAGGACCCCCGGCGCTGGCGGGCGAAGAACGAGGGCCGGGTCCCCGACACCAGCCACGCCGGGCAGATGATCCGGTACCGGCCGATGGCCACCGCGGTCGACGGCGAGGAGCACCGCCGCTACCGCGCCGCGATCGACGACAGCACCGGCCGGATCGACCCGGGCGCGCTGCGCGGCTACGTCGAGCGCATCGCCGACTCGCTGATCGACCGGTTCTGCGCCGCGGGGGAGGCCGATCTGGTCGGCGACTACGGGGCGCTGCTGCCGCTGCTGGTCCTCGGCGAGCTCTTCGGCTGTCCGCGGGCGACGGCCGACCGGCTCTTCACCGGGCTGGCCAACATGCTCGACGGCACGGATGTCGGTTCCGCCGATGTGATGGTGGCCGACGCGCTCCGGGAACTGGTCGGCCTCAAACGTGCCCGCCCGGCCGCCGACGTCACCTCCTGGCTGATCGCCCACCCGGAGCGGCTCACCGACGAGGAACTGGTCGAGCAGCTCGGCCTGCTGATGGCCTCCGGCAGTGAGCCGGTCATCAACCTGATCGGCAACGCCCTGCGCGTGCTGCTGACCGACGCCCGCTTCGCGGGCGGGCTCTCCGGCGGCAGCACGCTGGTGGAGGACGCGCTCGACGAGGTGCTGTGGACGGATCCGCCGCTGGCCAACCTGGCGGTGCACTTCCCCCGGCACGATGTGGATCTGGCCGGGGTGCGGCTGCGCGAGGGCGAGCCCGTCGTGATCAGCTTCGCCGGGGCCAACCAGGACGCGCTGCGGGTGGCGGGCAGCCCGCAGGGCAACCGCGCCCATCTGGCCTTCAGCGCGGGCCCGCATATGTGCCCGGGGCGCAGTTCGGCACGGCTGATCGCGGCGGTGGCCATCGAACGGCTGCTGGACCGGCTCCCGGACCTGACGCTGGCCGTCCCGCCGGAGGAACTGCTGTGGCGGCCGGGCATCTACCAGCGCGGCCTGGTGGCGCTCCCGGCGAACTTCCCCCCGGCGGAGACCTCCACCGCGCGGGACGCGCTCCCCGCGGGGGACTCCGCCCCCGCGGGGGTGAAGCCGGAAGAGTGCCCGGTGGCACGGGAGGCGTCGGCCGCGGCCTCGGCGCCCGGACGCGAACCGTCCGGTCCCGACGACGTCCCCCCGGGGACGGGTGTCCCGGGAGGGCGGTCCGGTGATCCGGACGTACCGCACCCGGCCGGAGTCCCGGCGGCGCCCGCCGACGGCCCCGGGAAGCCGGAGGACTCCGTGGCACGGGGACGCCCGTCCGTGCTGGCCGCGCTGAAGCGCTGGCGCCGCCTGCGCTAGGGCGTGTCGCGGGCGGCAGCGTTCCGGCCAAAGGTCAGGCGGGAGTACCCGGCACCCGGGGTACGCCGCCGACGGTCCCGCCCTGGGCACGACCGGGTGCCGAGCCGATGCCCCGCGGGCCGCGGCCACCGCCCCGGCGCCGGAATGGCCGGGGCGGGCAGCTCGGTGAGACGAGGGCGGGCGGGCCGTCCGTCGCAATCGCGCTGAAGCCGGGGCGCCGCTTGCGGTAGACCCCGCCCCCGGTGGCCGTGCCCGCTCGTAGCCAACGAGGCGGGTGGTGATCTTCACCTGATGGGGCGACGTGCCCATGGGACGGTCCCCTGACCACGCGACGCTTGTGCGGGATCAAGGTTCCATGGCGTGACAGTAAATATCTCCGTTGCCGTTGCAGGTCCCGCAGGTCTTCCCGGTCCTGGGGTCAGACCCTGTCCCCCCGCAGCCGGGGCAGCCGCCCTCGAAACGGGGCGTACGGGGGCTGTCACGGTCTACGCTGGCTCCTGCCGAACCAGCCGAAGGGATGCCACGATGTTCGTGATCCGCGAGGCGACAGTGGCCGACCGGGAAGCGGTCGAGGAGCTGACCCGGGCACGAGCCCTCTGGATGGCTGACCGAGGTGTCCGGGGTGCCCGGGGCTGGGAACGTTTCGCGGAGGAATCCGGCCGTCAGGCGGCCGATCCGGACATGCCGGTGTGGGTTGTCGTGACGGACACCGGACGAGTGATCGGCCGGACCACGCTCGGTGAGCAGACCCCCGTGTGGGGCTGGAGCGAAGACGAGCAGGCGCAGCCCGCTTATTTCCTCAATACCACTGTCACGCACCCGGAGTTCGCAGGTCGGCGCGCCGGGTCCCTGCTTGCCTGGTGGGCGGTGGACAGGGCCGCCGCGACCGGCCGGGAGTGGGTCCGCCGGGCAGTCGGCCCGGACCCGGGACTGCTGCGGTACTACTGCGACGTTCAGGGCTGGCGGATCATCCACCGGACCGAACGTTACGGGGAAGACGCGTACATGCTGGGACGCGCGGCCGAACCCCTTCCGGATCTCGCTCGTCATCTACTCACCACCACCTGAAATCCCACGCAGCCCGATCTCGGTGGACGCGATCTGAAACAGCGTCCGGTCCATCTCTTCGTTCGGCCCTTTCAGGAATTCAGCATCGACTGTTTTCGCGAGTCCATCGCCGTCGACGAATCCCGCGTCAATCAACACACTGCCGTCCCGCAGCATGGACCCCAGGAACGGGACGACGTAGCGGCGCATTGCCGCGTTCATGGCGTGGACGAAGTTCTCCGGAATGGGGGCGTGCACCGTTTCCGGTGACAGTCCGAGGCGCGCCAGGCGGAGCCTGTTGAGTGCCTTGTGTTCCCGCCAGGGGCGCGGCAGCCACTCAGCGAATCGAATCAACTCCGGGTCTGCCAAGGGTGATACCGGCCACAGTCCGTTCCGCATGAATTGCGGGGTGCGGCAGGAGAACGCCAAGAGGGTGCTGTCGTAGAGCACGGGGGACGGCGCGATGCCGTCGTTGATGCGGTCGAGCACGGCCAGAGTCCGGGGACCGGTCCAGGGGCCCGGTGCGGGGATCTTCCCGGCAGGTGCCCGTTCGTCGTCCCGCAGCGAGGTGAGTTCGTCGCCACCGGTGCCGCCGAAGGACCATCGAACCCCGGCCCGTGCCATGGCCCGCATCATGATCTCTTCCGCCTCGGTCCACGGATCGTCGTACGGACTGACTCGCTGCCCGTCCGCGCGTCGTCCGTCTGGGCTGAGGGGCAGATGTGCCATGACATCGATGCAGAGGTCCCGCGCCAATCCGTAGGTGCTGATCATCTCCTTTCGGCGCCGGATTTGCTGTTCTCGGGCCTCGCCGCCGAGGAGCATGGCGCACGCCGTGATGTCGGGAAGACCGAGTCCGGCGAGTCCGGCCGCGACATTCGCGGAGTCCATTCCGCCGGACAGTTCCACAGCGGAGCTTCCCGGATCGAAGTGCCGTTGCCTGATTGCGCGGGCGAGAAGCTGTTCGTAGGCGTCGAGAATGTCGGCACCCGGTCGTAGCGCCCGGGGCTCGGTATGCGGGGCGCCCGCCGGATACGTCAGGGACAAGCCGTGGTGCGTCCATGCCGCAGTGGACCGCTCCGTCAGCCGGTGGACCCCCTGCCACACGGTGTCGTGGGTGTAGCGGTGCTGCAGACGTAGCAGTCGGCCAATCTCGCGGTCCTCCAAGGAACCGACCCTGCAGTGCTCGCTCAGATCGGCGAGGTTCCATGACCCCTCCAAGTTTCCTCGGCCGTGGGCGAGATAGAGCGGTGCGACGGCCCATGTCCCGGCGCGAACTGTCGCTGTGCCTGTCGCCAATTCGACGACCGTCCAGTCCAGCGGGCCTTGGCGGGCCGCCCGGAGGCGAGCACGGTAGGCGTCCGGGGCCAATCGGGTCGGAGCACCGACCGTCGACGGATCGCCCCCGTGTCCCCGCTCCGTCGAGATCACCGCCACGGCTGCCCCGTCGCTGATCATTTCGTGGCACAGGGCCGGATGCTGGTACGGCTCGATGCGGGATGCTCCGTGACGCCACTCGCGGCCCGTCCAAGCCCATGCACGGGGGCTGGTCTCTACGGCGGGCCGCTTGATGCTGAACTTGAGCAAGGGGCTCTCCCTTCCGAAGGGAAGCGGCCCACCGTCAACGCGGACGGTGGGCCGTGGGTGTGGGGCTACTCGTGCTCGTCCCGCTCGGTGTTCGTGTCGCTGTTGCCGGAGAACTTCTTCGTCTCCAAGCGCATGCGGAGTGTCGGCACGGTGAAGACCGGCGTACCCGAGAACACGTTGTCCAGGTTCATGTGTTGTCCCTCCCTTCTGCTGTTGTGTGCTGTCGCGGGCGGCCACCCACCCACGTCTGCTGAGGTACGGCAGGGGCATTGGGGCGCGGAGCTTCCGCAGAAGTGGTTCAGGAAGGCTCTGTGGGCTGCTCGCCCGTGTTGCCGTCGTGCCCTGCGGTGGCTTCGTACGTTGAGTCCAGACGGCCGCCTCGACTCTCGGCCACCCTCAGTGCGTCACGGAGTGCTTCCGACAGCCGCGTTGCCAGGAATCGAAGTTCACCTGCTGACGCCTTGTGGTCGTCGAGCAGAGCGTCGGCATGACCAAGAAGTTCGCCCCCCATGCTGAGCTGCACGGTCTCCACCTGATCGGCTAACTGGGACAGAACCCCACCGTCGCCAGCGAGGTAGCACGGCTTGCCCATCGGCCCGCTCCAGGGGAGTAGCCGGAGCGTCTGCGCCGGAAGCATCAGGTCACGTCCACGCGGTGCGGAGTGATGTCGATGCCATGAATCGCCAGCCACACAACCCGGCGTCGTTTACGTCGCAGACGGGCCTCGTGCCGGCGTTCATGAACGATTAGGTAGGGGCGCACAAGCGCTACGTCTTCGCCCCGTAGCGGCTGGGCTGGTAGACGGGGCAGACGCATGGTGGGCGTGTCCTCCCCATGGTCAGCGACCCGTTGGCCGACTGCTCTGCGGCGGCCTGGCGCAGGCAGCAGCAGGCACAGGATCGATTCGAAGAAACGGGAGATACAGTGCGGCATGTCAGCGCTCCCAACAGCGTTGACCACGCCCCCGGGCCGTGCCAGCGGTCGCGGGGGTTCCTTGTGCGCAACTGTCGCGCTGATCGCTGAATCTGACTTCCCGCCGATGGGTACCCCCATGAGGGGTAGGCTGAGAGTGAGGTGAGCGCGACACACTGTGATTGACAAGTGCGACGGGGCACATCATGACTGCGTACCAACCGCCGACAGCGCTACCGAGCGCCCTCCTGAACCGGGCGGATATGCGAGCAGCCATCGCGGCTCACGATTTCGGCACCGTGTTTCTGCTCGCCCGGGCGGAAGCGAGCATCAGCTATTCAAAGATCGCTGCCGAGTGCGGTATCAAGCCGGAACGCGTGAGTGCACTGGCTCGTGGTGACGGCAGCGTGACCACGTTCGAGAAGATCGCAACCATCGCCGACGCGCTCCGTATTCCCGGGCACATGCTCGGCCTGACTCCCCGTACGTGGGAGGCAACCGAGCATCCGATCCGGCACCCCTCCACATCCGCAGGCACCACCGATATGAGCAGAAATGGAGACAGCGCAGTGCGGCGCAGGGAGTTCTTCAAGGCATCGGCGTCTGCCGGACTGGCCGTTGGCCTGCCCGAACTCACTCCATACACGACATGCCGCCGGATCGGCCGTGACGTCCCCGACCAGCTACGTCAGCGCACAGCCCGCATGCGGCGCCTGGACGACATCCTGGGCGGAGGGGACACCTACCGTGTCTATCTCGGCGAATATCAAGCCACCAAGACTGTGCTCCGGGAAGCCAGCTACACCGAGGAGACTGGGCGGGCTCTACTGTCCGTACTGGCCGAACAGGCGCAGCAGGCAGGATGGGCCGCATTCGACGCGGGTAACCACCCCGACGCTCGCGGCCTGTACGAGGACAGTCACCGGGCCGCCACGGAAGCTGGGGACGCTGCTCTGGCCGGTAACGCCCTCGCATTCCTCGCCTATCTGCGGATCAACGGAGACCGAGTCGCAGGAGTCGAGACCGCCGAACAGTCCTGCCGTACCGCAGGAGCCGATGCTCCGCCGGGTGTCCGTGCTCTGCTTCACGAACGTCTGGCGTGGGCCTACGCGGTGGCCGGGCGCGTCAGTGAAACAGAGCGGGCCCTGCATGCCGCCGAAGCCGCCCTCAATGATGGTGACGGCTCCCCACAGCCCGATTGGGTCGCGTGGGTGGATCGCGACGAACTACGGATCATGACCGGCCGGTGCTGGACCGAACTTCGCCGCCCACTTCGGGCGGTCCCCATCCTGGACGACGTGCTGACGCGGTATGACGACACCCACGCCCGGGACAAGAGCCTGTATCTGTCCTGGCTGGCCGAGTCGTACATGGCCGCTCACGAAGTCGAGCAGGCTGCGACCATCACCAGCCGCATCCTGGAACTCTCCGCCGGGGTCGCGTCCGTGCGACCACGCCAACGTATCGAACCCACCCTGCGGCAGCTCACCGTCCATCGGGAACTGCCAGCGGTAGCCGAGACGCTGGAGAGAGCCGGCGCGTGAGTGGTCAGCCCGCGCTGTCCGGTGAGGTGGTCGCGTCGATCCAGCGCAGGTAGCCCTCCGACCCGGTCAGCGGCACCGCCGAGACCTCCGGGTTCTTCCACGGGTGGTGCTCAAGGAGGTGCGCTTCCAGCGCGGCATAGCGGTCTGCGCGGGTCTTGAGCAACAGCTGCCACTCTTCGCCGGCGCCGAACTCGCCTTGATGCCAGAAGACGGAAGTCACCGGACCGACGATCTGTGCTCCGGCCGCGAGCCGGGCCGCTACGACCGACTGCGCCAGTTTCACGGCGCTGTCGCGGGTCTCCGTGGCCGTGGCCACCTGGAGGAAATCAGCCATGCGGGCGAGCCTAGTCCCGGGGCGGCCCCGGGGCGACGGGGTACCCAGCCGTCCCGCTGCCCAGAGGCGCCCTCCCCGTTGGGCGCTCAGATACCGGTGACCGCGGCCACCGTGAACGGTGCCTGCGGGGTGCCGTCGCCCAGCGGGCCGCCCTTGTCGAACTGGGAGCGGACCACGTAGAGCGTGCCATTCCGGCGTATCAGCGTGGTCGGCACCTGGAGCGACTCGTCCGTGAACCGCCGCTCCTGGCGGGCCGTGCGGCCGTCCGCCGCGACCCGCCAGCGGCTGATCGCGTTACCGGTGTTGTGCGCCGCCCACAGGGTGCCGTGGCGCAGTTCGAGACCGTCGGCGAGGCGGAGGTCGCCGCCGTGCAGGGCCACCCGGCGGATGCCGCCCGAGGCCAGGTCCAGCCGGTAGAGGTCGCCGCCGGTCATGTCGACGGTGAGCAGATGGCGCCCGGTCGGGTCGGCGACGATGCCGTTGAGGGTGTAGGTGCCAGGGTCGTGCGGATCCAGCGCGTCATCGAGGTCGAAGCGCGGGGTGAGGACCGCGTGTCCGCCGTGCGCGCGGGCACGGGCGAGCTGGCGCGGGGTGACGCGGTAGACCACCGCGCGGGCGCTGTCGGTGAGATACGCGCTGCCGTCCGGGGCGATGACCAGGTCGTTGACGAACCGGGCGGCCTGTCCGGGGACATCGAAGCGGGCCAGCAGCCGACGGGTGCGCGGATCGTAGACGGAGACCCCGGCGGTGGAGTCGGTTACCCACAGCCGCCCCTTGGCGTCCACCTTGAGCCCGTTGGCGGTGGTGCGGCCGTCGGTGCCCGCGGGCAGCAGGACCTCGGCGGCCCGGTGACCGGGCGTCATCCGGTAGACCGTGCCGTCGGCGAACGATCCGGCGTAGAGGGTCCCGGTGCGCGGGTCGGCGGCGATGCCCTCGGGATAGACCCGGTCGCCGGGGAGTTCGTACGCCGTGGAGATCCGGGGCAGGGCGGGCTGGTGCGCGGCGGGACGGGCGGCCGGGCCGTCCGCGTGGGCCGCGGGAGCCAGTGGCAGGAGGGCGGCCAGGGCGGTGACCGCGACGGCCAGGGTGCGGTGCGGAAGAGCGCGGGGCATGTATGCCTCTCTATGGTTGAACTCTCTCCTCGAGGTGTGTTCGAACAGTAATTAGAGTTCTAATATTCGTCAAGATGCTTATCCTTGATGCCGCCGTACGATGCGCAGATGACCTCGATGCCCGCTAGCGAGCGGCTGGGCTCCCATCTCAAACGAGCCGAGCAAGCGCTGAACGCGACCAAGCACGCCGTGCTGAAGCCCGCCGGTCTGACCGTTCCGCAGTACGCGGCGCTGCTGTGTCTGTCGGAGAACCCGGGCATCTCGGCCGCCGCGCTGGCGCGGGCGTGCATGGTGACGCCGCCGACGATGAACACGCTGCTGAAGAACCTCCAGGAGCGCGGGCTGATCGAGCGCACCCCCCACGAATGGCACCGGAACGTCCTGGAGACCCGGCTCACCGAGCGCGGCCAGGAGGTGCTGGCCGACGCCGACGCCCGTGCGGTGCGGGTGGAGCGGGGGCTCTCCGCGGAGTTCGGCGAGGAGGAGCGCGAGCAGTTGGTGGCGCTGCTGGGGCGCTGTGTGGACTACCTGGAGTCGGTCCGCCCGCACTGAGACGGCGGCGGGCGCGGGTTCCGGATGACGGGCCGGGCTGCGATGATCCTCGGAACAGGTTCACGGTCGTTAACCGGGAGGGTTTCCGATGGGCGAGCAGCACGACGAGGTGCGGTACGGCGAATGGGTCGCGGTCCGCAGGCACGGCTTCGTGGCCGAACTGGTCCTGGACCGGCCGGGGGCCATGAACGCCGTCTCCTCCGAGATGGCCCGCTGCATCGCCACGGCCTGCGCCGCCCTGGCGGAGGGCCGCGACGCCCGCGCGGTGGTGCTGACCTCCAGCCATGAGCGGGCCTTCTGCGTCGGCGCCGACCTCAAGGAGCGCAACTCGCTCACCGACGCCGAGCTGGTCCGCGCCCGCCCCGGCTCGCGCGCCGCGTACACCGGGGTGCTGGAGCTGCCGATGCCCACCGTCGCCGCCGTGCACGGCTACGCGCTGGGCGGCGGTTTCGAGCTGGCGCTGTCCTGCGACGTGATCGTCGCCGACCCGACCGCCGTGGTGGGGCTGCCCGAGGTGTCGGTCGGGGTGATCCCGGGCGGGGGCGGCACCCAGTTGCTGCCGCGCCGGGTGGGGGCCGCGCGCGCCGCCGAGCTGATCTTCTCCGCCCGCCGGGTGCCCGCCGCCGAGGCCCGGGAACTGGGCCTGGTGGACCTGCTCGCCGCCGAGGGCGCGGACCGTACCGAGGCGCTGGAGCTGGCCGGGCGGATGGCCGCGAACTCGCCGGTCGGGCTGCGGGCCGCCAAGCGGGCGCTGCGGCTGGGCCACGGCCTGGACCTGAAGGCCGGTCTCGAGGTCGAGGACGCCGCCTGGCGCACGGTGGCGTTCTCCGGGGACCGTGCCGAGGGCGTGGCCGCGTTCAACGAGAAGCGCACCCCGGACTGGCCGGGGGAGTAGCCCCCGGGCCCGCCCGCCGCCCACCCGCCGTGAACGGGCCGCAGCGGATTGTCCCCGACGTTCTTACGCTGGAGGGCAGAGCGAGAGCTGCGGTGCGGTGAGAATGCGAGGCCGTCGTGAGCGACAACGGCGACTACGGCGACGACGGGGGCGGCCGGTCCGGGCGCCCCGGCGGCGTGGACGGGCGGCTGCGGGCCGTGGTGGCGCTCGCCCAGGCGATGGCGGCGGCGCAGACCCCGCGCGAGGCGGTCGGGGCCGCAGCCGACAGCGCCCGGCGCGCCCTGGACGGCACCTTCGCCGCGGTGTCGGTCTGGGAGCGGGAGCGCGGCCGGCTGCGAGTCCTGGTGAACGTGGGCGAGCTGACGGACGGCGAGGAGCCGCTGCCGGAGGACGAGTCGTACCCGGTGCACCAGTTCCCGGAGATCACCGAGTTCCTGCACGAGCGCTGGGCCTCCGGCGGGGAGCCGCACGCCTGGGTGGAGACCTCCGAGGGCCGCCGCACCGGCTCGGGCGCGTACCGCCACGAGAGAGTGGCCGCGCTGCGGCGGCGCGGCCGCGGCAGCTGTGTGGTGGCGCCGGTCGTGCTGCACGGGCGGGCGTGGGGCGAGCTGTATGTGGCGCGCCCGGCCGGGAGCGTGGTGTTCGGCCGGGACGACGCGGACTTCGCGACCGTCCTGGCCGCCGTGACCGCGGCCGGGCTCGCCCAGACCGAGCGGCTGGAGGAGGTCCGCCGGCTGGCCTTCACCGACCCGCTGACCGGGCTCGGCAACCGGCGCGCGGTGGACATCCGGCTGGACGAGGCGCTGGAGGTGCACCGGGCGCACGGCACCGTGGTCAGCCTGGTGGTCTGCGACCTCAACGGCCTCAAGCGGGTCAATGACAGCCTCGGCCACGCCGTGGGCGACCGTCTGCTGGAGCGTTTCGGCTCGGTGCTCTCGCTGTGCGGCGCCATGCTGCCCGGGGCCCTGGTGGCCCGGCTGGGCGGCGATGAGTTCTGTCTGCTGGGGGTGGGGCCCCCGGCCGACGAGGTGGTGCGGGTGGCGGACGAGCTGTGCCGCCGGGCCGCCGAGCTGGAGATGGGCGAGGGCGTGGCCTGCGGGGTCGCGTCCACCGGCGACCCCATCGGCCCCATACGGTCGGCCCGGCGGCTGTTCCGGCTGGCGGACGCGGCCCAGTACCGGGCCAAGGCCGCCCGGTCCGCGAAACCGGTCGTCGCCGGGCGGGACGGCGGCGTCGACGACCCCGTGGTCCGGCTCGCCGACTCCGCCGCCGACCATCCTCCGGAGCGCCGCAGGTTCCGGGGCCGCCGTCCGTGACCGGCCGTCGGCACCGCACCGGACGGGCGGACGCAAAGCCGTTCGATCCGACAGGTGACAGGTCGCGATTCAGTCTCTAGGGTGCCTGAATATGGATATGCACACTGTGGTGGTGGGGACGTCCGGGACGACCGCCGAGGACGTCGTGGCCGTGGCGCGCGACGGCGCCCGGGTGGAGCTGTCGGCCGAGGCGCTGGACGCCGTGGCCGCGGCCCGGCAGGTGATCGACGACCTGGCCGCCAAGCCCGAGCCCGTCTACGGGGTCTCCACCGGCTTCGGCGCGCTCGCCGTCCGGCACATCACCCCCGATCTGCGGGCCGAGCTCCAGCGCAACATCGTCCGCTCGCACGCCGCGGGGATGGGCCCGCGGGTCGAGCGTGAGGTGGTGCGCGCGCTGATGTTCCTGCGGCTGAAGACCCTCGCCTCGGGCCGCACCGGGGTGCGCCCCCTGGTGGTCGAGACGATGGCCGCGATGCTCAACGCCGGGATCACCCCGGTGGTGCACGAGTACGGCTCGCTCGGCTGCTCCGGCGATCTCGCGCCGCTCTCCCACTGTGCCCTGGCGCTGATGGGCGAGGGCGAGGCCGAGGGGCCCGACGGCACCCTGCGGCCCGCCGCCGAACTGCTCGCCGAGCACGGCATCGAACCGGTCGTGCTGCGCGAGAAGGAGGGGCTCGCGCTGCTCAACGGCACCGACGGCATGCTCGGCATGCTGGTCATGGCCTGTGCCGACCTGGCCCGGCTGTTCACCGTCGCCGATGTGACGGCCGCGCTCTCGCTGGAGGCGCTGCTCGGCACCGACCGGGTGCTCGCGCCCGAGCTGCACGCCATCCGCCCGCATCCGGGCCAGGCCGCCAGCGCCGACAACATGCTGCGGGTGCTGGCCGGTTCGGGGCTGACGGGGCACCACCAGGACGATGCGCCGCGGGTGCAGGACGCGTACTCGATCCGCTGCGCCCCGCAGGTCGCGGGCGCCGGACGGGACACCCTGGCGCACGCCCGGCTGGTCGCCGACCGTGAGCTGGCCGCCGCCGTGGACAACCCGGTGGTGCTGCCGGACGGCCGGGTGGAGTCCAACGGCAACTTCCACGGGGCGCCCGTCGCCTACGTACTGGACTTCCTGGCGGTGGCCGCCGCCGATCTCGCCTCGATCGCCGAGCGCCGCACCGACCGGCTGCTGGACAAGAACCGCTCGCACGGGCTGCCGCCGTTCCTGGCGGGGGACGCGGGGGTGGACTCCGGTCTGATGATCGCGCAGTACACCCAGGCCGCCCTGGTCAGCGAGTTGAAGCGGCTGGCCGTACCCGCATCGGTGGATTCCATCCCGTCCTCCGCGATGCAGGAGGACCACGTCTCCATGGGCTGGTCCGCGGCGCGCAAGCTGCGCACCGCGGTGGACAACCTCGCCCGGGTGCTGGCCGTCGAACTGGTCGCGGCGACCCGCGGGGTCGAGCTGCGCGAGGGCCTGGTGCCCGCGCCCGCGACCCGCGCGGTGCTGGACGCGGTGCGCGCCGCCGGGGTCGAAGGGCCGGGCGGGGACCGCTATCTGGCGCCGGATCTGGCCGCCGCCGATGCCTTCGTGCGGTCCGGGAAGCTGGCCGAGGCCGTGGAGTCGGTGACGGGTCCGCTGGCCTGAACCGGCGGACGCCCGGCGGGCCCGGCGGGCCGGACGGTCCGGACGGGCCGGTTGACGGCCCGGGGGGTGAACCGAGGGCTGATCAGTACGCCTCCGGGCGCGCCCGGCGCACGGAGGCGGTCACCATGGTGACCCCGAGCCCCAGGAAGGCCGTACCGCCGACGAGATACGGGGTCACGTCCACGCTGCCGGAGTCCGCGAGGTTCTCACCGGGCGTGGCGGCCGACTGCCCGTCCCGGGCCGGGTTCTGGGGCTGTGACGCGGGGGCGGCCGACTGCCCGGTCCGCTCGACCGTGGCGTTCGCCGACGGGACGAACCACAGGGCGCACAGCAGCGAGCCGGCAGCGGCGGCGGTCAGCAGCGGTCGGCGTGCGGACACAACGGCATCCTCCTTGAGGCTGCGGTGACTTGACCCCCGTCGGACCGAATCGTAGTGACAACGGCGGGCCGGGTGGAAGCGAGTCTGCCGGGGTGCGCACGCTCCGCTAAGGAACGTGTACCGAGAGTTTGTAGTTTGTCCGGTTTTGTGAGTGGGTGGGTGGTCCGATCGCGCTGATGTGGGGCGCGAGGGACTGAGCCGCGCCCATGTGGGTACCGGCGGGTCATAGGCTTGACCGGCGCCTTTGCTAAGTGGCCTTGCGCACAGTTTTACTGTGCGAGGAACCGACCAAAAGGTACAGGCGTTCTTGTGAGATAGGTCCGGGGTTCTGGGGTCAAGATCAAGACCAGTTCAAATGGAGAAGCGTGTGATGACGGACGGCAAGCGCCGTAGGGGGCTGGTGGCCGTGGCCACTGTGCTCGGGGGTGTGCTGACACTCGGAGCCTGCGGCGGCGGTGACGACGGGGACGACGGCAAGAACGACGGCAATGGCAAGTCGCAGTCGCAGGTCGACGAGGCGGCGGCCAAGGACGCGTCGGACGCCCACATCAAGATCACCCCGAAGACCGGTGCCACCAGCACGGGCATCAACAGCGACACCAAGGTCAAGGTCAGCGGCGGCAAGCTCACCTCCGTGAAGATGACCGCCCCGGCCACCGGGTCCACCGTGGCGGGCACCATATCGCCGGACGGGACCACCTGGAAGCCCAACGGTCAGCTGGA
Organism: Streptomyces cucumeris; assembly: GCF_024295805.1. Taxonomy (GTDB): domain Bacteria; phylum Actinomycetota; class Actinomycetes; order Streptomycetales; family Streptomycetaceae; genus Streptomyces; species Streptomyces cucumeris. Next base: position 110,057 of record NZ_JANCLX010000026.1, on the reverse strand, counting down.
GCGGTCCACCCAGTACAAGATCACCGCCTCGGCCAAGGACTCCGAGGGCCGCAAGGCCACCGAGCACTCGTCCTTCACCACCGTTTCGCCCTCCAACAGCTTCATCGGCAACTTCACGCCGGAGAACGGTGCGAAGGTGGGCGTCGGCATGCCGGTCTCCATCAACTTCGACAAGCCGGTCTCCAACAAGAAGGCCGTCGAGTCGCACATCAAGGTCACCTCCACCAGCGGTCAGCAGGTGGTCGGCCACTGGTTCAGCCCGAATCGGCTCGACCTGCGGCCCGAGGAGTACTGGAAGGCCAACTCGACCGTCACCCTGAAGCTCAACCTGGACGGCGTCGAGGCGTCGCCCGGCGTCAAGGGCGTCCAGGAGAAGACCGTCACCTTCAAGGTCGGTCACTCGCAGGTGAGCACGGTCGACGCCAAGACCAAGACGATGAAGGTCGTGCGGGACGGCAAGCCCCTCAAGACCATCAAGATCTCGGCGGGCAGCCCCGAGAACACGACCTACAACGGTCAGATGGTGATCTCCGAGAAGTTCAAGGAGACCCGGATGAACGGTGCCACGGTCGGCTTCAAGGACGACGACGGCAAGGGCGAGTACGACATCAAGGACGTGCCGCACGCCATGCGCCTGTCCACCTCGGGCACCTTCATCCACGGCAACTACTGGGGCGCCAAGTCCATCTTCGGCAGCAGCAACACCAGCCACGGCTGTGTGGGTCTGTCGGACACCAAGGGCGCGGGCGACCCGAACACCGACGGGGCCTGGTTCTACGACAACTCCCAGATCGGTGACGTGGTCGTGGTGAAGAACTCCGCGGACCGCACCATCCAGCCGGAGAACGGCCTCAACGGATGGAACATGGACTGGGACAAGTGGGTTGCCGGGAGCGCCACCGGCGCCTGACGCACCCTCTTTTCAGCACCGCCGGGGGGGGGGGGGGCCCCCCCCGCGGCCCCCCCCCCGGGGGGGGGGGCCGTGGGGGGCCCCCCGCCGCCCCTACATCAG
>NZ_JANCLX010000026.1:73982-109035 GCF_024295805.1 Streptomyces cucumeris | reverse complement strand
GGGGTGGCGGGCCGCCCCCCCGCCGCGTCCCCACCCTTTTTTACCCCCCCGCGGGGGGGGGGGGGCCCCCGGGGGCGGCCCCCCCCCCGGCGCGTTTCAGCGGTGGTGGCCCAGCCGCCGCAGATCCTTCAGCCGTACGTACACCAGCTTGCAGTGGTCCTCGTACGGATCGCCGTCCGCCCAGATCAGACTGCGCACCGGCTGCATCGGCAGCCAGGTCATCCCCAGCAGCCAGCGGTGGACCAGCCGCCAGAACCCCGGCCGTCCGGCGTCCTGTTCGCGCACCACCCGCATCCGCAGCAGCCACTTGCCGAGCGAGGCCCGGAAGATCCAGGCGCCCAGCACCTGATTGACGAAGGACAGTCCGAACACACAGGCAAGCCACAGGACCAGGGCGTTCGCCTCGACCTTGAGCTGAGGAAGCACGCGCAGGGCGAGGGCTGAGCCGATACCGGCGGCGAGGAGGAAATCGACCGTCGCCGCCAGCATGCGGCGCTCGTCGCCGGCCGGTTCGGGGACACGCGGGCCCGGCGGGGTGTGCGGAAGGGTATAGGGCGAGGACGGCGGTCCGTAGGGCGAGGACGGCGGCGGTCCGTAGGGCTGTTGCTGCCCCCGTGAATTGATCATGGCTGGAATTCTGTCAAAGGGGTGCGTCAACCGTTCCCCCGATCCGCCACGGCCGAGTGGCGGCCGCGGCGGATCGGGGGAAAGGTGGGGTGGAGCGGGTGGTCCCGTCCGGCGCCCGGCCGGCCGGACCTGCATCCGGGAGGCGGCCATGCCCGACATCACGTCCTACCAGCCCGGGACGCCGTGCTGGATCGATCTCATGGTCCCCGACCAGCAGGCCGCCCTGGACTTCTACTCCGGGCTCTTCGGCTGGTCCGGGGAGGTGGGCCCGCCGGAGACCGGCGGCTATGCGCTGTGCGCCCTGAAGGACAAGCCGGTCGCGGGCATCATGTCGGCCCGGGCGATGGGTGAGGAACCCCCGCCGCCCACCGTGTGGACCACCTACTTCTCCTCCGATGACGCCCAGGCCACCTCGGAGGCGATCAGCCGTGCCGGGGGCACCGTACTGCTGCCGGTGATGGACGTGATGGACCTGGGGAAGATGCTGGTGGCGGCCGACCCCACCGGGGCCGTCTTCGGTGTCTGGCAGCCGCAGGAGTTCGCCGGTGCCGGGCTGGTGAACGAGACGGGCGCGCTGATCTGGAACGAGCTCAACACCCGTGACCGGGAGGCGGCGTCCACGTTCTACGCCGAGGCGCTGGGCCTGGAGACCGCGCCCATGGAGGGCGCCGACGGCTACTACTCGCTGTCCGTCAACGGCCGTACGGTCGGCGGGCTCCAGCCGCTGCGCGAGGACATGCCGCCCGACACCCCGTCGCACTGGATGGTCTACTTCGCGGTCGAGGAGGTGGACCGCACCGTGGCCAAGCTCTCCGCGGAGGGCGGGGAGGTGCTCCAGCCGCCGTTCGACATGGTGGCGGGCCGGATGTCGGTGGTGCGGGACCCGCAGGGCGCGGCGTTCGCTGTCATCGCCCCGCAGCCGATGGGCTAGGGCGGGCGGCGGTCAGCGCCGCTTGACGACGAAGTAGCCCGAGGACGAGCCGTAGGGCTCATAGGTGGCGCCGGGGTGGAGCTGACGGGCGTAGGCCACCACCTCGCTCATGCTGCGCTCCGGTTCCTGGACGGCGATGTAGTCCGGTTCGACCCCGTGGGTCGCCCCCACCCACAGCACCCGGCAGCGGTCGGTGAGCCGGGCTATCGGCCCCACGTTGGCCTCCACCGACGCCCCGTCCGGGATCCGGTCCAGCAGCCGTTCCACCGCGACGACCTCCGGCGGCTTGCGGTACGTGGCCTCCCTGGTGAGCTCGTACAGCGGCATCGACGACGACAGCGCCAGGGCCGCCCCGCACACCGCGGCGGGCAGCTGGCGGGAGTACGCGGCGAGCCAGGCCCGGCGGCTGTCGCGGGTCCGGTGCAGGGCGTCGACCAGGGCCAGGAACACCACCGGCATCAGCACCGCGCTGTAGTGCCAGTCGGTGCCCCAGTAGTGGTCGTCGTGGGAGAGGAAGCGCCAGCCGATCGTGGGCGCGGCCACCAGCAGCAGCGGTGAGCGCAGGGCGAGCAGTCCGGTCGTCGGCAGCAGGATCCACAGCAGGGTGCGCAGCGCGGTGCCGAAGGGGATGCTGCCGGTCTGCTCCGCGCCGCCGCCGACCTTCTCCCAGTAGTCGTACGAGCCGGTGCCGTTGAAGCCGGGGATGATGACGCCCAGGGCGATGGCCGAAGCCACCACGCCGAAGACCATCAGGGCGATGGCGTACGAGGTGATCCGCTGCTCATGGGTCCGCCAGGTGCGGATCACGATGACGGCGCCGATGGCGGCCACCGTGGCGCCCATGTCCTCCTTGACGAGCACCAGCGGCGCGGCCCACAGCATCGCCGCGTACCAGCGCTCGCGCAGTACCGCCTCCAGGCAGAAGGCCAGCAGCGGTACGGCGAAGCAGATCTCGTGGAAGTCGAAGTCCACGGCGCGCTGGACGCCCCAGGAGGCGCCGTAGGCGATACCGATCGCCAGTCCGCGGCCGCGGCCCAGCAGCCGGGCGGCGACCCGGGTCACGGGGACCGCGGAGAGCGCGAACAGGGCGGCCTGCGCCACCAGCAGGGTCACCGGGCCGGGGAAGACCCGGTAGACCGGGCCGAGCAGGGCCGTGACGGGGCTGAAGTGGTCGCCGAGGATATTGGCGCCGGGGCCCTTGAGGTCGGCTATCGGCTCCTGGAAGTGGGCGTACGCGCGTATCGCCTGTTCGAAGATGCCCAGGTCCCAGGACATGGTGGCCATCCGCCGGTACCGGGTGACCGACAGCGTCGCGTAGAGCACGAAGAGGACGAGGGCCAGCCAGTACGGGTCCCGCCGCGGGCCGCGCAGCCCCTTCGCCCGGGTGAGCAGCCGGGCACGGCCCGTGGCCGCGGGCGCCCCGTCCGAGGTGGTGCCGGGCGGGAGTGCTGCGGCCGTGTCCATCCAGGGTCCTTATCGTGTGGGCGGTCTGTGCGAAAAGATACGCGAAGGGGGCGAGACGGTTGCGTCGACGGTTCGGGCGATCGGGACGGGTGACCGCGGTGGCGCTGGCGGCGCTGCTCGCCGTGGCGGGCTGCCAGCCGGGCAAGGACGGGGAGCGGGGCAGGTCGGAGGAGGGGGGCACACCGGGCAGCGGACGGCCGTCCGGTCCGGCGCTCTCCGCTGTGGCGTCGCTCACGGTCAAGGGGCGGGCGCCCAGGACGGGTTATGAGCGCAGCGCGTTCGGCAGTCCGTGGGTGGACACCGATGACAACGGCTGTGGCACACGGGACGACATACTCAAGCGGGACCTGGCGAAGGTGCGGTTCCGTGACGGCCACTGCCTGGTCGTCTCCGGCACGCTGGACGACGATCCGTACACCGGCCGCAGCGTGCGGTTCGTCCGCGGCCACAGCAAGGTGGACATCGACCACGTGGTGGCGCTGTCCGACGCCTGGCAGAAGGGCGCGCGGGAGTGGGACCGGGAGAAGCGGGTGGCGTTCGCCAACGATCCGCTCAATCTGATCGCCGTGGACTCCGCGGCCAACCGCGGCAAGGGCGACGGGGACGCCGCGACCTGGCTGCCACCCAACAAGGGATACCGCTGTGACTACGTGGCGCACCAGGTCGCGGTGAAGAAGAAGTACGGGGTGTGGGTGACCCGCGCGGAGAAGGACGCGATGACGCGGGTGCTGGACCGGTGCCCGGACACCGCGCTGCCCGCGCGCGGCGGCCGTTAGACGGCGGCGCCGGGCGCGGGCGGAAGGCTGTGGGCGGGTGGGCCGGGGGCCTCAGCCGGCCAGTTCGTCGAGGTCGACGATGTCCCCGGTGGGGGCCTTGGCGCCCACCGGCTCGTCGAAGTCGCTGAGCAGCAGGGTGCCGGGCTGGTCACCGCCCTTGATGACGACCTTGAGGATGTAGGGCTTGCCCCGGGCCGCCACGTACATGGTGGTCGTCTCGCCGCCGCCGCGTTCGGTGAGGGTGACGGCGGGGACGCCGTCCACGGTGGTGGAGCGGCCCTTGCGGGCGTCGCTGGGGCCGGTGACGAACCCGGCCGTCATCTTGCCCGCGTCGCAGGCGTCGACGAGGTCCTTGGCATCCGGACCGGAGGCGTCGGTCCTGGTCCAGCGGTCGCCGATCAGCTTCGCCGCGGCCTTGCCGTCCTCGCCCTGGGACTCCCAGAACGTGGCGTCGTACTTCATGTAGGCCGTGTCACCGGTCTTGATCAGTTCGACAGCGCCCTCGTCGCCGAGGTCCATCGTGCCCTTGCACTCGCCCTTGGTGTCCGAGGTCATCCGGTACTTCAGGGCGCCGCCGTCGACGACGCCGTCGAGGTCCACGGTCAGCGAGGTCGCCGCCTTGGTGGCCTTGACCGCCTTGTCGAGGATCTGCGGGCCGGTCAGGTCGGCCAGCCCGCCCTTCCGGGCGGTGGTGGCCGCGCGGGAGGGCGTCTTCCCGGTGTCGTCGCCGCCGCCTCCGCACGCCGTCAGGGCGAGGGCGGCGGTGGCGGTGGCGCACAGGGCGGCCAGGGTGGTGGTGGAGCGCATCAGCCGGTCTTCTTCCAGTTCTTGCAGCCGTTGGTCTTGAAATAGGCGTCCTTGGCGCCGATGGTGACGATGGCGTTCCCGGAGACGTTCTCGTTCGCGATGATCGAGTCGACTCCGTGCAGAGCGTCCTTGCTGCGCTCCCAATAGCAGCCGTCGTCCCCGCCGTTGCCGGTGGACTTGTAGGTGCCGGGGGCGATGTCGGCACCGATCCGGTACATACCGTCACCGGTCATCCCGGTCTTGGGGCTTCCGGAGGCGGTGGCGGGAACGGCTTCCCAGTCCTCGCACCCCTCGGATTTGAAGATCTTGTCGCTCGCCTTGACCGTCACATAAGTACTGCCGGTGACATTGTCGTTGGCGAGGATCGCGTCGGGCTCCCCGGAGGAGTCCTTCGCCCGCTCCCAGTAACACATGGTGTTGCCGGTCGACCGGTAGGTGCCGGGCTTCACCTCGGCGCCGACCTCGAAGGTGCCGTCGCCGCCGAGGGCGGGCGCGGCCTTCTTCGCGTCGTCCTTGCCGCCCTTGCCGTCGGCGGCCCCTCCGCCGGACGCCGACGCCACCGTGTCCGACTCGCTCCCGCCCTTCGTGTCATCGCCTCCACCGCCCGCCGCGACACCGCCGACGGCGATGACGGCGACGAGCGCGCCCGTGGCGGTGAGGACCTTGTGCCGTGCGAACCAGTTCTGCTGCTGCCTGCGCTGCTGAGCCATGACAAAGGGCACCTTTCGGGCGTTGGAGGAACTCCGTGAACCGATGGGTTAATCAGAGCAGAGTCTGTGAACCGAGTCAACAAGAATCATGCGGAGCGTAGAGTTCACAGCGTGAAGGGGTCTCTTCGAGATCACCGCCGGTATGCTCGGCGCCGGAGCAGCACCACGGGACGGGAGTCAGCCAGGTGCCGGAGAACGCAGCGGAGAACGCAAGCGAGGTGACCGCGGCCGGGATCGCGCGGCTCGCCGGGGTCGGGCGCGCGGCCGTCAGCAACTGGCGCCGCCGCCATGCCGACTTCCCCAAGCCGGTCGGCGGCACCGAGACCAGCCCCACCTTCGCCCTCGGCGATATCGAGCACTGGCTGCGCGCCCAGGGAAAGCTGGCCGAGGTCCCGTTGCGCGAACGCGTCTGGCAGCTGCTGGCCGGACATCCGGCCGGTGCCCCCGCCGCGCTCTGCCAGGTCGGAGCCGTCCTGCTGCTGGTACGGGACCGGCCCGCGGTGTGGAGCAGGGTCGGCGGTGCCACCGACGACCAGCTCGCCGAACTGCTGCCGCTCGCCCTCGAACCGGCCCTGACCGCGCGGCTCGGTGAGGGTCACCCGGTGCACACCCCCGACGCGGCCGGACTGCGCGCCACCGCCCCGCTGCTGCGCGGCGCCGCAGAACTGGCCGGTGAACTCGGCCCCCGCCAGGCGTACGAGTTCCTGCTGGGCCGTCATCTGGACGCCAACCCACGGCAGTACACCCTCACCCCGGCCGCCCCCGCCGATCTGATGGCCGCCCTCGCGGGCCGGACCGACGACGGTTCCGGCACCGGCCCCCGGGCCGTGCTCGACCCCGCCTCCGGCACCGGCGAGCTGCTGCGCGCCGCCGGATCCGCCGAAACGCTCTACGCCCAGGAGCAGGACCCCGACCTCGCCGCGCTCACCGCGCTGCGGCTGGCCCTGCACTCCGACGCCCAGGTGCGGGTGCGCGGCGCGGACAGTCTGCGGGCCGACGCCTTCCCCGGGCTCACCGCCGACGCCGTGGTCTGCCATCCGCCCTTCAACGAGCGCAACTGGGGCCATGACGAACTGGCCTACGACCCGCGCTGGGAGTACGGCTTCCCGGCCCGCACCGAATCCGAACTCGCCTGGGTGCAGCACGCCCTGGCCCATCTGCGCGACGGCGGCACCGCCGTCCTGCTGATGCCCCCCGCTGCCGCGTCCCGCCGCTCCGGCCGCCGGATCCGCGCCGATCTGCTGCGCCGCGGCGCGCTGCGGGCCGTCGTCGCGCTGCCCGCCGGGGCCGCGCCGCCGTACGGCATCCCGCTGCACCTGTGGGTGCTGCGCCGCCCCGGCGCCGGAACACCCGCCGCCCCCCGGCTGCTGGTGGTGGACGCCGCCGCGGCGGTCGCCGCCGAGACCGCGCCGCCCGAGGGCGCGGTGCCGCCCGGCTATCCGGCGCCCGCCGCCCCCGCCTCACCCGGACGCGACAAACTGCCCTGGCCGACGGTGCGGTCCACGGTGCTGGACGCCTGGTACGCCTTCGACCGCGACGGCACCGCCCCCGAGCGGCCCGGGGTGTGCCGCGCCCTGCCCGTCATCGAACTCCTCGACGACGATGTGGACCTGGCCCCCGCCCGGCACCTCCCGCCGCCCACCGCGGGCGGCGGCGCCATCGAACTCACCGCCGTACGCGACCGGCTGACCGCCACCCTGGCCCGTACCGCCGAACTGACCCCGGCCGCGCCCGCCGAGCCCGCCGCGCGGGAGTCCGCGAGCGGCCGCTGGCCCATGACCACCGTCGGTGAACTGGTCCGCGCCGGAGCCCTCGAACTGCGCACCGGCGGCGCGCCGGGCGGCGCCGGGGTCGCCCTCCTCACCGAACAGGACGTGCTGGCGGGCACCGGCCCCACCGGCGCGCCCACCGAGACCGCCCCCGACGGATCCGCCGGGGAACCGGTGCTCCTGCGGTCCGGCGACGTGGTGGTCCCGCTGATCGGCGGCGGCACCGTGGCGCGGGTCGTGGACGAGACCGCCGCCGGGGCCGCGCTCGGCCGCAACCTCTCCCTGCTGCGGCCGGACCCCGGGGCGCTCGACCCCTGGTTCCTCGCCGGTCATCTGCGCGGCGGCGCCAACCAGCGGCAGGCCAGCAGCTACGCCTCCACCGCCACCCGGCTCGACGTCCGGCGGCTGCGGCTGCCCCGGCTGCCCCTGGCCGACCAGCGGCGTTACGGTGAGCGCTACCGCACCCTGGCCTCGTTCGAGGAGACCCTGCGGCTCGCGGCCCGGCTGGGCGAGCAGTTGGTGCGCGGACTGTACGACGGTCTCGCGGACGGCACCGTACCGCCGGGGTGACGACGCCGGACGGCGTGCGTGTGACCCATCCGAAACCGGAACCGTACAGCCCGGCTTTGACGCGCCATGTCCCCGTATACGCTCACCTTCGCGTCAACGTCCCCGGTACCAGGTCCCCCAGGAGCAGCTATGCACGGCCATGTCCCCGCGCCGCCGCAGCCCCGCCCCGCCACAACCGCCCTCGCGGTCACCCAGCGGGTGCTCTTCGTCACGGTGACCCTGCTCAGCCTGGGGATCCTGTCCTGGGTCGCGATGCTGCGGCTGGCGATCCTGCGCCGCCGCCCGCTGGACTGGGCGCTGTTCTGGGCCACCTGCGCACTGGTCCTGGCCACGCTGGTGGTGTTCGGCACCGGACCCGACGACGAACCCGGCACCCTGGGGTACATCGCCCTGGCCGTGCTGTTCGCCCTCGCCATCGGGGTGCCCGTGCACTACCTGATGGCCGACATCCGCCACCACCGGCTCGTCTCCGCGGTCGCTCCGCCGCCGTATCCGCCCCAGGGGTACGGCCCCGCGCCCTACGGCTACGTCCCGCCCCAGCCCACCGGGTACCCCGAGCCCACCGCGTACCCCCAGCCCTCCGCACCGCCGCACCAGCCCCAGCGCATCGAGCGGGTCCGCGCCGAACTCGACGAGCTGAGTGACTACCTCCGCAAGGAGCAGGGGCGTTGAACGGACGGGTCATCGCCGACCGCTATGAACTGGCCACCCTCCTCGGCCAGGGCGGGATGGGCCAGGTGTGGACCGCGTACGACCGCAGGCTCGACCGCCGCGTCGCCGTCAAACTGCTGCGCCCCGACCGGGTCGCGGGCTCCGGCGGGGAGGGGGATGCCGTGGACGAGCTGCGCCGCCGCTTCGTCCGGGAATGCCGGGTCACCGCCCAGGTCGACCACCGCGGTCTGGTCACCGTCCACGACGCGGGCAGCGACGGCGAGGACCTCTACCTCGTCATGAGCCATGTCGAGGGCGCCGACCTCGCCGACCACCTCGCCGAACACGACCCCTACCCCTGGCCCTGGGCGGTCTGCGTGGCCGCCCAGCTGTGCGCCGTGCTCTCCGCCGTGCACGCGGTGCCGATCGTCCACCGCGACCTCAAGCCACGGAACGTGATGGTCCGCCCGGACGGCACGGTGACCGTCCTCGACCTCGGTGTGGCCGCCGTCCTGGACACCGACACCACCCGGCTCACCCATACCGGATCGCCCATCGGCAGCCCCGCCTACATGGCCCCGGAACAGGCCATGGGCGGGGCCGTCGGCCCGTTCACCGATCTGTACGCGCTGGGTGTGCTGCTCCATGAACTGCTCACCGGGGCCGTGCCGTTCGCCGGGTCCACCGCGCTCGGCGTCCTCCACCGCCATCTGCACGAGCCGCCGGTCCCGGCGCGCCGGCTCCGCCCCGGGATACCGGAGGCGCTGGAAGCGCTGGTGCTGCGGCTGCTCGCCAAGGATCCGCAGGCCCGCCCCGCCGACGCCCAGGAGGTCTACCAGGCGCTGGTGCCGCTGCTGCCCCGGCCGGAGGCGGGTCCCGGCCCGGCCACCGGTCCGATGGACCCCACCCGTCCCTTCCTGCGTCCGCACGCGCCCTGGCCGGACCGCCCGGACCGGCCCGTGGCGGCCCCGCCGGTCCCCGTACCGCTGCCCCGGGCCGCCGGACCGGCCGGACCGCCGGATGTCGCCTCCGCCGTCGACGAGGTCAGACGGCTGCTCGACCAGGGCCGGATCACCCAGGCCGTAGACCTCCTCGGCGCCGTCCTGCCGGTCGCCGCCGCCGAACACGGTGAGCGGTCCACCGTCGTACGGTCGCTGCGCGCGCAGTACGCGGCGACCCTGATGGACGACGGCCAGTACCGCCGCGCCCTGCCCGAACTGCGGCGGCTGGCCGATGAATACGCCGCCGAGTCCGGCCCGGACGCGGCCCACCGCTCGCTCCGCTCCGGCTACGAGGCCGCCCAGTGCCTGGAGCAGCTCGGCGAGGCGTCCGCCGCCCTGTACGAGTACCGCCGTCTGCTGCCGTACTTCGAGCGGTACGCGGCCACCGACCCCGGTCCACCGCTGGACATCCGCCGCCGGATCGGCCATCTGCTGCTCTCCCTCGGCGACCGCCCGGCCGCGCACGACACCCTGGTCCGGCTGCTGCACGACGCGGAGCGGGTGCACGGACCGCACCATCCGCTCCCCGAGGAGATCCGCCGCACCCTGCACTGGCTCGGACAGGTGCGCTAGGTCGTGTCGTTTGGATCTTCGTGGATCAGGCCGCGGCGTCGGATGCGGTGCATCGCAAGGCGGAGCCTGACCCGCGTACTGGGCGTACTCGGGTCTGGCGACAACGCAGCGAGGTGCCGTAGCCGGCGTCGCGGGCCCGCGAAGATCCAAACGACACGGCCTAGGTTCCGCTCGACGGTTCCGGAGGGCACGGCGCTGACCAAGACGCTTGTGAATCGTTGTTCAAGCTGTGGCCTAGGCCGCGCCGACTCCATACCATCGATCAACGCCAGATCGTCTGTCGCGCCGCACGATCTCTGCCGGGAGGCTCAATGATCCGCCGCCGTACTGCGCTCTCCGTCTCCGCCGCGTCCGCCCTGCTGCTCGCCGCCCCGCTGCTCACCGCCTGCGGTGAGGCCCCGCGCGCGGGTGCCGCCGCCGTGGTGGACGGCGACCGGATCACCGTCTCGCAGCTCCAGGCGCAGGTGAAGGACGTACGGGACGCGCAGCGGGGTTCCGCCAAGGCCGACCAGCTCCTCGCGGCCGGCGGCCGGCTGAGCCAGGACACCCTGATCCGCATGATCCAGTTCCGGGTCATCGAACGGGCGGGCCAGGACAACGGCGTCACCGTCACCCGCCGCGAGGTGCAGCGGGCCCGCGCGGCCGCCGAGCGGCAGGCGGGCGGCGGCGCCGCGCTGCGCGCCCTCTACCTGGAGCAGGGCATCGCACCGGACACCATCGACGAGGCCGTGCGGATGGACCTCACCCGCAGCGCACTGCTCCGCAAACTGGGCACTGCCAAGGTCAACACGGTCTTCGCCGGCACCTCCAAGGCGCTCCACATCGACGTCAACCCCCGCTACGGCAAGTGGGACGACGACCAGGGCACCGCGGTGATCGCCAAGGAGGCATGGCTGCGCACCTCGGGCGGCGCCCCCGAGCAGGCGTGAGTTACGTTGCAAGGGTGACCGCACCAGACTCCGCTGCCCCGGCCGAGGCCGCCGCGACCGGCCGTATCGTCCTTCTCACCACCAGCCACCGGGTGGCGCCGGGACTGCTGTCCTGGCCCGCGTGGCAGGCGCTGCGCGCGGCCGACCGGGTGCTGTGCGGCGACTCCGGCCATCCCCAGCTTCCCTATCTGCGCGAGGCGGGCATCACGGTGGAGCGCGCGGTGCCGACCGCGCGCGAACTGGTCGACCACTGCCGGACCGGGGGCGGCCGCGATGTCGTGGTGATCACCTCGGCGGAGGGGGAGTCCGCGCTGACCGACGGTCTCGCCCGGCTGGCCGGGTCCGGCCGGGAGGCGATGCCGGACCTGGAACTGCTGCCCGGCTCCTACGACCTGCCGGGCGCGCGGCTGCTCGATCTGGTGCAGATCATGGACCGGATCCGGGCCGAGTGCCCGTGGAGCGGCACCCGCACCAACGAGGAACTGGTCAAGTACGGCATCGAGGAGGCGTATGAACTCGTCGAGGCCATCGAGGAGGGCGACCGCGACGCGCTGCGCGAGGAGCTCGGCGATGTGCTGCTCCAGGTCGTCTTCCACGCCCGGATCGCCGAGGACGACCCGGAGGGGCCGTTCTCCATCGACGATGTGGCGGGCGGCATCGTGGACAAGCTGATCCGCCGCCATCCGCATGTGTTCGGCGAGGAGGCGGCCGAGACCCCCGAGGACGTCAAGGCGCACTGGCTGCGGACCAAGGCGGCCGAGAAGCAGCGCGCCTCGGTCACCGAAGGGGTGCCGCTCGGTCAGCCCGCGCTGGCCCTCACCGCCAAACTGGCCTCCCGCGCCCGGACCGCCGGACTCGGCGTCCCGCTCCCGGCGGGCGAGGGCGTCGGCTACGAACTGCTGGCGCTGGCGGCGCGCGCGGAGGCCGAGGGCATCGAACCGGAGACCGCCCTGCGCGCCGCGGCCCGCGCCTACCGGGACGCGATCCGCGCCGCGGAGGAGTCCGCGGCGGGCTGAGCCGGATCCGACTCCGACGGGCCCGGCACCGGGGTTCACCGGTGCCGGGCCCGTCCCGTCGCAGGGCGCGGTGTCAGCCCGCCACCGGCACCGGTTCCAGCGTGGCGCGGAAGTGGCGCAGGATCGGCGACTGATCGGTGATCCGGAAACCATGCACCGTGTCGGCCTCCTTGGCGATCTTCGCCAGGGTCTCGCCGACGTGGTCGTAGTGGCTGCGGGTGTAGACCCGGCGCGGCAGGGCCAGCCGGACGAGCTCGTAGGGCGCGCTCTTGACCGGGTTGCCGTCCTCGTCCTCCTCGCCGAGGTAGAGCGAGCCCAGCTCGGCCGAGCGGATACCGCCCTCCAGATACATCCGGCAGGCGAGGGCATGGCCGGGGTAGTGGTGGGGCGGGATGTGCGGCAGCAGCCGCCCGGCGTTGAGGTAGAGCGCGTGGAGGCCCGGCGGTTCGAGGATGTCGACGCCCGCGGAGCGCACCCGGTGGGCGAGATGCCCGGCGATATCGGCCCGTTCGGCCAGGTAGGCGGGCTCGGTCACCTCGGAGAGCCCCTGGGCCATCATGTCGAGATCCCGGCCGGCCAGACCGCCGTAGGTCGCGAACCCCTCGGTGGCTATGAGGAGCAGTTCGCACCGCTGGGCGAGCTCGGGGTCGTTCATCCCGATGAAACCGCCGATGTGGACGATGCCGTCCTTCTTGGCGCTCATCATGCAGCCATCCGCCAGGCGGAACGCTTCCTCGGCGACCTGGCGCGGGGTGCGGTCGCGGTAGCCCTCCTCGTGGCGGGTCACCAGCCAGGCGTTCTCGGCGAACCGGGCGGCGTCCAGGAACAGCGGTACGCCGTACTGGCGGCAGAGCGCCGCGGTCCGCTTGAGGTTGTCCATGGAGACGGGCTGACCGCCGCCGCCGTTGTTGGTGATGGTCATGACCACCACGGCGATCCGGGCCGCATCCGGCCCGGTGAGCTGGCGGTTCAGCTCGTTCAGGTCGATGTTGCCCTTGAACGGCTCGGTGCTGTCGAGGTTCTTGGCCTCGGGACACGGCAGGTCCCGGGCCTCGCACCGGTTGAGCTCCACATTGGCGCGCGTGGTGTCGAAGTGCGTGTTCGACAGGACGATGGAGCCCGGCTCCAGCAGCGACGAGAACAGCACGCGCTCGGCCGCCCGGCCCTGATGGGCGGGCAGCACATGGGCGTAGCCGGTCAGTTCGGTGACGGTCTCGTGGAACCGGTAGAACGAGCGGGAGCCCGAGTAGGACTCGTCCCCAGCCATGCCCGCGGCGAGCTGCGCGGCGGACAGCGCACCGGTGCCCGAGTCGGTGAGCAGATCGATGGTCACCTCGTCGGCGCGCAGGTCGAAGAGGTTGTAGTTGACGCGCTTCAGCGCGGCCTCGCGCTGCTCACGGGTGGTGCGGGGGATGGGTTCGACGACCTTGATCCGGTACGGTTCCACGCTGACCGTTGCTCCTGTCCTTCTCGTGCTCTCTGTCCTGGTGCTGTGTCACAGCGCCGCGCCCGCCCACTCGTGGGACGGAAGCGCCTCAAGGGGCGGCCTTACCTCGTACGCCTCCGAGGAGACGTAGACGGTCACCCGCGGTGGCCGGTCGCCCTCGTGGACCAGTGCCACATAGGCGATCAGGCCCACGCCGTCCTCCAGCCGGCGGGAGGTCACGGCGGACAGGGCCCGGTCCAGCCAGGCGCCGTCGATGCCGTGGCGCCGTAGTACGGCCACCGCCCGCTCCCGCGCCTGTCCGTCGTGCCGGACGTAGTCGCGGACGGGAACGTGCAGGGTGAAGCCGCTGGGCAGGCCCGTCGCCGTCTCCGTGAAGGAGTGGCAGGACAGGGCCGGGCGTCCGCTCAGCCGTCCGGCGCCGTCCGCGGCGAAGCCTCCGGCGGTGCGGAAGAACTCCTCGACCCGCGGCCGGCCCGGATGGGGTGTCATCCGGGGGAGGACACCGGCCTCGGCGGCGGACAGCCCGTGGTGGGTGAGGTAGACCTTCGCCCGCGGCGCGTCCCAGTCCCCGAGGTCCAGGGCGAGGAACGGATAGGTGTCGGCCGGGGGCAGGGCGTCGAACGCCCGGCGGTGCCCCAGCCTGGCCAGCGCCTCCCGTACCGTATCCGCGGTCCGGTCCCGGCCGTTCGCGGCGGGGTTGAGGTACACCTTGACGCGGGGTACGCCGCCGGGGCGCAGCTCCAGCGCGCACCACAGGGCCAGTGGGCCTTCGGGTGAGGCGGGGAAGAACAGGTCCTCCAGGCGGTCGAGTTGCCCGGTGGAGAACCCCCAGCGGTCCGCCATCGCCCGGATGGAGCCGAGGCCGATCCGGCCGTTCTCCACCAGGTCGTCGCTTCCGCAACCCGGTTCCAGCAGCACCCTCAGCCCCGGGGTCGTACCGGGCAGGAAGGCGAGCGAGAACTCGACCGGGGTGTGGTCGTCGGACAGGAAGCTCCGGGCGGGCGGCGGAAGCGCCAACGGCCGTTCGGCCACCGGTCCGAGAGCGTCGGTCAGTACCTGCGCGTAGGCCGTCGCGTCGGTGGGGCTCAGCCGCACCACCTCGCACAGCCGGAGGAGTTGCTCGGCGGCGAAGCCGCCGAGCTGTCCGGTGTGCGCCCGCGATGCTCCGTGGCCGTCCGGATGGAATCCGGAAAGTGCCGCGTTCACGATGCGGTGTGGGGGTGAGCTCCGGCCATCCCTATCGCACCCGTGTTCGTATCGGGTGGCGCCTCCCCCGGTATGGAGGGGGATATGGATGGAATGGCAGTTCGATTATCGAGTGCGCTCGGCCGGGATATGAGTGAAAGCACAGAACGGCGTCGATCGATGGTGTTGCCGACGGCGACAGGCCCCACGACAGCTCCTTATGGGATTTCGGCCAACATGAATTCCGCGCTATGGCATACCCGACCGTTTGAACATTCATGCAGTTTGAAACAGTGTCACCGTGTGGTGTGGGTCATACACGCCACCAGGCCAGGAAGGAGCTCCACAAGCCGCCCTTTTCGGGCTTGTTCCGGTGATGGCCATGGGATTCGTTCACCGCGGTGGTTTCATGTGCAGAAGGCATATGCGCCTGCTTATCCGCCGCAACGGGGGTGAAACGGGCAGGCAGGGTGGACAGCCCACGGTTGAACGGCCCCGGGCGCCATGTCAGGCTCGACTCGGGAACCGCCAGCTCGATATCGGGCATCCGGTTGAGGAGTTTCTCGATGGCGACCAGGCCGATGAGCTGAGCGGGGTCCTTGGCCGGGCAGGCATGCGGTCCCGCGCTCCAGGCCAGATGGGCTCGCTTACTGAGCACCTGGCGGGAGGCGGAGAGACTCGGATCGGTATTCGCGGCCGCGATGCTCACCAGCACGAGGTCACCCGCGCGGAGCTGGGTCCCGGCGAAGTCCACATCCGATACCGGGTAATGCGGGGCGTAATTGGACATCGGCGGGCTGTTCCACAGCACCTCGTCCATGGCGTCCTCGACCAGCATGCCGCCGCCCGCGTAACGCTCATCCGCAAGCAGGAGCAGCAGCGCGTTGGCGATGAGATTCCGCTGCGGTTCCGCACCGGCTCCCAGCAGCAGGACGAGCTGATGCGCCAGCTCTTCATCGGTAAGCTGGGCATGGTGCTGCATAAGCCAGGAAGTGACATCCTCCCCGGGCTGGCGGCGCTTGAGCGCGACCAATTCGATGACGCTCTGCGTCAGGACTTCGTTCGCCTTCTCGGCGTTGACCCCGTCGAAGATTCCGGAGATGCCGAAGATGACTCGGTCGCCGATTTCCGCCGGGCAGCCGAAGAGCTCGTTGAAGACGAAGAGCGGCAGCAGCTTGGCGTAGTCGTTGAGCAGATCGACCGAGCCGCGGGATATGAACTGGTCGATCAGGTAGGTGGCGACACGGTCGACATGGCGGCTCAGCCGGTGGGAGTCCACCCGGGCCAGGCTGTCGGTCACCGCCTGGCGCAGCCGCATATGCTCCGCGCCATCGCTGAACATGCAGTTCGGCCGGTACTCCAGCAGCGGCACCACCGGATTGTCCCGGCTGACCCGGCCCTCGTTGAACTCACGCCAGCGGCGCGCGTCCTTCCGGAAGGTGTCGGGGTTCTGGAGCAGTTGGAGCGCGGCCGAGTAGTCCGTGACGAGCATGGCGTCCACGCCGGGGGACAGCTCGACCGGTGCGACCGGCCCGTACTTGCGCAGATGCGCGTAAAAGGCACCCGGATCGGCCGCGAACTCCGGCCCGTACAGCGGGACCCGCTCGCCGGTGTGGTGGGCGGGGCAGCCGGGGGGCGGTGCCGTGAAGTCCGATTGAGTGTCCATACTTGCTCCTAGCGAGAACGTTCCTGTAGATAGCGGACAAGGGCCATCAGCGCGTTGGCCGATGACTTCTCGTCACGTGCGTCACAGGTGACGATGGGTGTCTCCGGCAACAGGTCCAGCGCCTCACGCAGTTCCCTGTCGGGGCGGACCGGAGTGCCGTCGAAGTGGTTGACGGAAATCGCATAGGGCAGGCCGTACTGTTCCACCAGGTCGATCACGGGGAACGATTCCTTCAGCCGTTCCGGATCGACCAGGATCAGCGCCCCGAGCGCACCCCGCGTCATGTCCTCCCACACCTGGACGAAGCGCTCCTGCCCCGGTGTTCCGAAGAGATAGAGGACCAGCCGCTCGCTGAGGGTGAGCCGGCCGAAGTCCATGGCCACGGTGGTGGTCGTCTTGCCCCGGGTGCCCATGAGGTCGTCCACATGGGCACCCGCCTGCGTCATGCGCTCTTCGGTGCGCAGCGGAGGAATCTCGGACATGGTGCCGATGAAGGTCGTCTTGCCGACCGCGAAATGCCCCACGACCAGGATCTTGGCCGCGATCTGCACCTCGTCGGCGAGATAGACGTCATCATCCGAAACGGGCCTGGAGCCCATCCAGTACCTCCTGAAGGAGCGAAACATCGACAAGCTGGGCGGGCGGGGCCGGGGCCCTGGTCAGGAGATAGCCGTCCGCGGACAGATCCGACAGCAGGATCTTGACGATGCCGATCGGAAGTCCCATATGCCCGGCGATCTCGGCGACCGAGAGATAGCCCCCTGCGCACAGGTCCAGCAGGCGGCGTTTCTCGGGGTCGAGATGGCCCGGACGGACCTGGTCGGACGCGGTGACCAGAGTGATCAGGTTGAACTGATCGTTGTCCAGCCGGCCGCGGCCGTTGGTGATGACGTACGGCCGTACTAATTGGGCCGACTCGGGCTCCTGCTCTTCTGGCGCCGTCATGCCTGGATACTCGTGTTTTCGCGAGGCGGAGTGGTCAGTACCTTGCCGAGCTGCCCGACGAGCTGCTGCATCCGGAAGGTGATGTCGGCCATGTCGACATCGGGGGCGGACGAGACCGCCAGATACGCGCCCTCACCGGCGGAGATGAGGAAGACCCAGCCACCGTCGAACTCGACCAGGGTCTGCCGCCAGGTCATCTGCGGATCACCGCAGAAACCGCCCATGGTGCGACTCAGCGACTGGATACCGCTCATGGCGGCGGCCACGGTGTCGGCCTCGTCCTTCCGGACCTCCTGCGAACGGGCCATCAGCAGACCGTCGGCGGAGACCAGGAGCGCATGACGTGCACCAGGCACTTCCAGGGCGCTGTCAAGCATCCAGGACAGGTCGTTGTTCACTGCGGATCATGCCCTTCCCTGTTCGGATTTGCGGAGCGACCGGACTGCGTACCGCGCTGGAAAGCACCCATGATCGAAGCGGTTTCCTCGCTCGACCGGACGGGCGCGGTGGTATCCGCTTGCGGCACGATGGAGATCGATCCCTTACGGCGACGTTTCGGCAGACCCCCGGCGGTCGAACCGGGCTCCTCGGGCACGGCTGCGGCGGGCGTACGGGACACCGGCTGTTCTTCCGGCTCGGGCATATTGGTCAGCAGGTCCTCGGGGAGAAGCACAACCGCGCGCACACCGCCGTAGGGCGAGGCCGAATCGACGGACACGTTGAAGCCGTACCGGGCGGCCAGCACACCGATCACCGCGAAACCGAACTGCGGAGGGTTCCCCAGTCCGGTGACACCGGTCGCGCGCTGTGCGGACAGGAGCTGATCGGCCCGGTTCTTCTCCTCCTCGTTCATACCGACACCGGCGTCGTCGATGATGATGCAGACGCCCTTGGGAACGGTGCGGATGGTGATGTCGATCGGAGAATCCGGCGCCGAGTAGCTCGTGGCGTTGTCCAGCAGTTCGGCAAGTGCCAGCGCGACCGGTTCGACGGCCCGGCTGGTGAGCGCGAAATTGCTCTGGGAACGGATTTCGACACGTGTGTAGTGGCGGATGCGGCCCTTGGCGCTGCGCACCACGTCATAGACCGAGGCGACGGCCCGCTGACGGCCGAGCCACCCGTCACAGAGAACGGCGATGGACTGGGCGCGCCGACCGAACTGCGAGTTCATATGGTCGATCTCCAGCAGATCCTGGAGAATATGATGCTCGCCGTATCTGTCCTGGAGTTTGGAAATCGCCAGCTGCTGTTCGTTGGCGAGACCCTGAAGTGTTCGCATGGCGGACTTCAGCGCACTCTTGGTGGCCTCCTCCGCGCGGACCTGAGCCTCCTGGACCGCAGCGGAGTACTGGTTCTCGAGGTCTGTGTAGCGGTTTTCTGCTTCCGCTTTCTCGGAACGCAGTTTCGCCTGCGTCTTTCGCCCGCGGAATATGGCAGTTGCGGCGAGAGGCGTGCCTGCGATCAGGGCCCAGAATGCTGGATCCTGTATGTATTGCGTCATGAGACTCTCTTTAACGACTAGACCGCCAGGGACTGAAAGGGAGGTGTTCACGTCTGGATGGTTCCGGACCCGCAGCAGGGCGGCGGTCAATCGCTGCCCGAACGGTGGTGAATCAGTGCCCGAACGGTGCCCGCATGGTCCGGGGACATCGCACTCGTCTTGCCGACGGCAGCGTGCAGGCGACGGTGCGCCTAAACGGCTCCGTATGCCCGACTGGCGGCATAATGCTCCTCAGAGTGGGGACCTTCCCGGCTGATTTCCGGATCGCCGTGTGTCTTACGCGCCCTTGGCTCGCCTGGCAAGCGCGGTGATCGTATCACCAGTATCGGGTGGCCCCGTGCATGTGCCTGAGTCCCATTCGGCCGCCTGACGTCATTTCAGCCATGGCGCTTTTTACGCGCGTTGACCGACGTCAGCGCATGTAACGGCATGTCATAGGGCGCGCTGGGCAGGATCCGAGGAACGTCCTCCGTAGCCGCCTCATATCCGGGCAATCAGCCCGGGTTGCGCGTGACTCGTGGAGAGAGTGTGGAGATAGCCAGGGATTCCCCTAGGGAATTACCCTGATGGCTCTATTGATCCGCATTCATACCGGTACAACCGATAAGGGCTGTATTGGTGGAGGAGGGGATGGCTGCCGGTATCGTCGGGGCGTGCCAGAGCAGCCCCGTGACATTCCCGAGCCCACCCTCTTCACCTGGGAGTTCGCCGCCGATCCGTACCCCGCGTACGCCTGGCTCCGCGATCACGCCCCGGTCCGCAGGACCACGCTGCCCAGTGGTGTGGAGGCGTGGTTGGTGACCCGATACGCCGACGCGCGACAGGCGTTGGCCGATCCCCGCCTCTCCAAGAACCCGAGGGCCCACAGTGAATCGGCCCATGCCCGGGGCAAGGTGGGCATCCCCGGTGAACAGCGCGCCGATCTGATGACACATCTGCTGAATATCGATCCCCCGGACCACACCCGGCTGCGACGGCTGGTGTCCAAGGCCTTCACTCCGCGCCGGGTCGCCGCGTTCGCC
Organism: Streptomyces cucumeris; assembly: GCF_024295805.1. Lineage (GTDB taxonomy): Bacteria > Actinomycetota > Actinomycetes > Streptomycetales > Streptomycetaceae > Streptomyces > Streptomyces cucumeris. Next base: position 89,445 of record NZ_JANCLX010000026.1, on the reverse strand, counting down.
CCGCGGGTCCAGGAGCTGACCGATCAGCTCATCGACGCGTTCCAGGAAAGGGGAGAGGCCGATCTGATCCATGAGTTCGCCTTCCCCCTCCCCATCTACGCGATCTGCGATCTGCTCGGGGTGCCCCGCGAGGATCAGGACGACTTCCGGGACTGGGCGGGTTCCATGATCCGGCACGGCGGTGGTCCGCGCGGCGGTGTCGCCCGTGCCGTGAAGCGCATCCGCGCCTATCTCGCCGAGTTGATCCACCGCAAACGGGAGACGCTCGGAGAGGAAAGAGAGGACGAGGACCTCATCTCCGGCCTGATCCGGGCCAGCGACCACGGGGAGCACCTCACCGAGAACGAGGCCGCCGCGATGGCCTTCATCCTCTTGTTCGCCGGGTTCGAGACCACGGTCAATCTGATCGGCAACGGGATGTACGCACTGCTGCGCCATCCGGTTCAACGCGCCCGGCTCCAGCGGGCCCTGGAAGAAGGGGACGAGCGGCTGCTCGCCGCGGGCGTCGAGGAGCTGCTCCGCTACGACGGTCCGGTGGAGATCGCCACCTGGCGGTTCGCCACCGAGCCGCTGACTCTCGGCGGACAGCGCGTCGCCGAGGGGGAGCCGGTGCTGGTGGTGCTCGCCGCGGCCGACCGCGATCCGGAGCGGTTCCGGGACCCCGATGTGCTGGACCTCACCCGCACCGACAACCAGCACCTGGGCTACGGCCACGGCATCCACTACTGCCTGGGTGCTCCGCTCGCCCGGCTGGAGGCCCAGGCCGCCCTCGGCACCCTGCTGAGGCGTATCCCCGATATCCGGCTTGCGGCGGATCCGGATGATCTGCGCTGGCGCGGCGGGCTGATCATGCGGGGGCTGCGCACCCTTCCGGTGAGCTGGAATTCCCCGGGCGGCTGAGGCGCCGAAGGCCCTTGGCGGACGACATAAGTGACGAATGATCAGCGGCGTGACCGGGGCGTGACCTGGGATACACCGGCTTGTGATGATCGGGTGCCGTCGCTATGTTCAACCGACAACTCAACCGCCGACACGAGAGGCCACCACATGCGTTCCGGGAACGGTCGACACCGCCGCCCCCGTCAGGCTCCGGCCATCGTCGTCGCGGCGGGCATCACGGGTGCCGGACTCGCCATCCCCCTCTTCGGGGCCAGTGGCGCCCAGGCCGCCTCCACCGCCACCTGGGACCGCGTCGCCGAGTGCGAGAGCGGCGGGATGTGGAGCGCCAACGAGGGCAACGGCTTCTACGGCGGTCTCCAGCTCACCCTGTCCATGTGGAAGGACTACGGCGGCACCGCCTACGCCCCGCGTCCCGATCTGGCCAGCCGCTCCCAGCAGATATCCGTGGCCCAGTCGATCCTGGACGACCGCGGCCCGGACGCCTGGCCCAGCTGCGCGGTGAACGCGGGGCTGTCCGACGGCGGTGACGCCCCCGAGGTGGACCCCGGCTACACCGCTCCGCCGTCCACCGGTCAGCGCGGTGACGGCGGGGAGGACGAGCGTGACGGCTCGGCGGCGGAGGACCGCGACGACTCCGCGGACGCCACGGAGCCCTCGGACTCCCAGGACTCCGCGGATCCCTCGGATGACTCCGGTGACTCCGGCGAGCGCCGGACGCCCGGCGAGGGGGACGAGCGGGAGACGCCGTCCCCGTCCGCCTCCGACCGCGAGGACCGCGAGGACCGCGAGGACGGCGAGGGCGACGAGGACTCCCCGTCCCCGTCGGATACGAAGTCCTCCGACTCCTCCGGCATCCCGGAGTCCCCGGACGCCTCGGAGTCCGGGGGCGAGAGCGCCGACTCCGAGCCCACCGGACGCCACCGCGGTGCCGCGGACCCGGACGAGGCCGATGAGGACCAGGCGGCCCCGCGGCCCTCAGGGCGGCATGCCTCACGGGACAGCGGGGAACGCGAGGAGGAAGCCTCGGGCGGCGGCTACACCGTCCGGCCCGGTGACAACCTCTCAGACATCGCCCGGCGCGAGCAGTTGCCGACCGGGTGGCGCGGCCTCTACAAAGGCAACGAAAGCCTCATCGGGGACAATCCGGATCTGATCCTCCCCGGTCAGCGGCTGGACCTCAGTGCCAAGGAGCGGTAGTTCGGGGTGAATTGCCCGATCTGGCACCGGTGAGACATAGATCTCGTCACATCTCCCGGTGCGCACCCCCTGTCCGATCTCTCCTCACCCGGCCCCACCTGCGTGGATGTGGGCCGAGTGAGATCAGATACAGCAGCTCTCGCTGTGAATGGGGTGTTTGAACCTTCTCGGGGGCTGTGCTTACCGTCGTTCCGCTCGCCACCGCGGGCACCGTCGATCGTCACGCCGAGTCCTGCCGGCGGTCGGGGGGAACCGACGCGTCAGCGCCGAAGGCAGGAGCGGGGGACCCAAGGTAGGTGCCGAATGGCCTGTGGAAACGGGCTCGTCGGCTTGGGGTGAAGCCGGTGTGATCGATCGTCGATCATTCGTCGATCGGTGGTGACCGGCCGGGCAACTCACGCCCGAACCCGACAGCTCACCTCGTAGGCGTCGGTGAGGAAACGAACCAACGATGCTCAAGTCCAACGGCAAGCACCGCCGCCCGTCCAAGGCCACCCGTATCGCCGCGCTCGCCGGTCTCGCGGGCGCCGCCGTGGCCGCCCCGCTGATCGGGGCCACCTCCGCCTCCGCGGCCACCACCGCCCAGTGGGACAAGGTCGCGCAGTGCGAGTCCGGCGGCAACTGGTCCATCAACACCGGCAACGGCTACTACGGCGGACTGCAGTTCTCGAGCTCCACCTGGGCCGCCTACGGCGGTACCTCGTTCGCCCCCACGGCCGACAAGGCCAGCAAGGACCAGCAGATACAGGTCGCCGAGAAGGTTCTGGCCGGCCAGGGCAAGGGCGCCTGGCCCGTCTGCGGCACCGGGCTCACCACCGGTGGCACCCCGACCCCGTCCGCCCCCGCCGACTCCGGTCAGCAGGAGTCGAAGGCCCCGGCGCCCAAGCCCGCGCAGCCGAAGGCCGAGACCCGCTCCGAGTCCGACCGCGCCGCCCGCTCCGAGGCCCGCGGCCCGGTGAAGAAGGGCGACGGCGAGTACAAGGTCAAGCCGGGCGACACCCTGGGCAAGATCGCCAAGGCCGAGCATGTCGAGGGCGGCTGGAAGAAGCTCTTCGAGCGGAACAAGGACATCGTCGAGCAGGCCGACCTGATCTACCCGGGCCAGCGGCTCCACCTGAGCTGACCGAGGTCCGGCCGACCGTGGCCGGATCCGGGTCCCGGCGGCCACACGCCGACCATGAGCCCCGGCCGGGCGCGCCGTTCCCGCGGTGCGTTCCGGCCGGGGCTCGTCGGTTCACGGAAAATGTAGATATCGGCACCCAAAACTGGCTATTTATGCCACGTCCTGTCTCGCGGGACGGGCGAACGGGGGGTACGGCCCTCCGGTCCGGTTAGGCTCGTGTCGCTACCGCAGACACATACGAAGGAGAACCTCGTGCCGTCCATCGACGTCGTCGTAGCTCGCGAGATCCTCGACTCGCGAGGCAACCCCACGGTCGAGGTCGAGGTCGGCCTCGACGACGGCAGCACGGGCCGTGCCGCCGTTCCGTCCGGTGCCTCCACCGGTGCCTTCGAGGCCCTCGAGCTCCGTGACGGCGACAAGAACCGCTACAACGGCAAGGGCGTCGAGAAGGCCGTCCTCGCCGTGATCGAGCAGATCGGCCCGGAGCTCGTCGGCTACGACGCCACCGAGCAGCGGCTGATCGACCAGGCGATGTTCGACCTGGACGCCACCCCGGACAAGTCCTCGCTCGGCGCCAACGCCATCCTCGGCGTCTCGCTGGCCGTCGCGCACGCCGCCTCCGAGGCGTCCGACCTCCCGCTCTTCCGGTACCTGGGCGGCCCCAACGCCCATCTGCTGCCGGTCCCGATGATGAACATCCTCAACGGCGGTTCGCACGCGGACTCCAACGTGGACATCCAGGAGTTCATGATCGCGCCGATCGGCGCGGAGTCCTTCTCCGAGGCGCTGCGCTGGGGCACCGAGGTCTACCACACCCTGAAGTCGGTGCTGAAGGAGCGCGGCCTGTCCACCGGTCTGGGTGACGAGGGCGGCTTCGCGCCGAACCTGGACTCCAACCGTGAGGCCCTGGACCTGATCGTCGAGGCGATCAAGAAGGCCGGCTACCAGCCGGGCCAGGACATCGCGCTGGCGCTCGACGTGGCGGCCTCCGAGTTCCACAAGGACGGCTCCTACGAGTTCGAGGGCAAGTCCCGCACCGCCGCCGAGATGACCTCCTACTACGCCGAGCTGGTCGCCGCGTACCCGCTGGTCTCCATCGAGGACCCGCTGAACGAGGAGGACTGGGACGGCTGGAAGACCATCACCGAGCAGCTCGGTGACAAGGTCCAGCTCGTCGGCGACGACCTGTTCGTCACCAACCCCGAGCGCCTGGCCCGCGGCATCGACAACGACACCGCCAACGCGCTGCTGGTCAAGGTCAACCAGATCGGCTCGCTGACCGAGACCCTCGACGCCGTGGAGCTGGCCCAGCGCAGCGGCTTCAAGTGCATGATGTCCCACCGCTCCGGCGAGACCGAGGACGTCACCATCGCCGACCTGGCCGTCGCCACCAACTGCGGCCAGATCAAGACCGGCGCCCCGGCCCGCTCCGAGCGCGTGGCCAAGTACAACCAGCTCCTGCGCATCGAGGAGATCCTGGACGACGCCGCGGTGTACGCGGGCCGCTCCGCCTTCCCGCGCTACAAGGGCTGAGCCCACCTCCGCGCGTCCGCGAAAGGACGCGAGGACGCGCTCGACCTGAGTAGCAGACACGTCTGACGCACGTCCCCGGCCGCGGTCCCGTACCGTGGCCGGGGACGGCGTCACTCAAGCGAAGTCATCACCGGGGAGGCGATGTGCCGGCGGATCGGGACCGGTTCTCCACCGCGACCAGACTCAAGGCGCTCGGCGAGCACGCCGCCGCCCGGGTCTACCGGGTGCGCACCCGGCGCCGCCGCGGCCGGCTCACCGGCCGGGCCGCCCTGCTCGCGCTGGTGGTCTGCTCACTGGTGGTGGCGCTGGCCTACCCGATGCGGCAGTACATCTCCCAGCGTTCGCAGATCGCCGACCAGCGGCGTGAGGCGCAGCAGGCGCGCGAGGACGTGAAGAAGCTGCGGGAGCAGAAGGTCCGGCTCCAGGACCCGGCCTACACCGAGCAGCAGGCCCGGGAGCGGCTGCACTTCCTGATGCCGGGGGAGACCGGCTTCAGCGTGGTGGACGGCAGCGCCGACAGTGAGCACACCACCGACCAGGGGGCGGCCGGACGTCCCTGGTACACCAACTTCTGGGACGCCGTGGACGCGGCGGACGCGCCGACGGCGGCTTACCCACCCCGCTGATACGGCACCGTTCGCGCTCCGTTCGCGCCCGGTCCGAAACCGATCGATAGAGAACACTCCACTCATGGATACGCCCCCTCCGCAGACGGAGCCCACCGCGCCCACCGACGCGGACATCGCCGCGGTCAAGATGCAGCTCGGCCGGGTTCCGCGCGGGCTGCGCGCGGTCGCCCACCGCTGCCCCTGCGGCAACCCCGATGTCGTCGAGACCGCGCCGCGCCTGGAGGACGGTACGCCGTTCCCCACCCTCTATTACCTGACCTGCCCGCGCGCGGCCTCCGCGATCGGCACCCTGGAGGCCGAGGGTGTGATGAAGGAGATGACGGCGCGGCTGGCGGACGATCCCGAGCTGGCCGACGGCTACCGCGCCGCCCATGACGACTACATCGCCCGGCGCGACGCCATCGAGGTGCTGGAGGGATTCCCCAGCGCGGGCGGGATGCCGGACCGGGTGAAGTGCCTGCACGTTCTGGTCGGCCACTCCCTCGCGGTGGGCCCCGGGGTCAATCCGCTCGGCGACGATGCGATCGCGATGCTGCCCGAGTGGTGGCGCAAGGGCCCGTGTGTCGTGCCCTGCGGATCGGAGGAGTCCGGCGGGGCCTGCGCCTCCGGGCCGTCCGGTGCGGGGGAGGACGGAGTATGACCCGTGTCGCCGCCGTGGACTGCGGCACCAATTCCATCCGGCTGCTGGTGGCCGACGCCGATCCGGCCACCGGTGAGCTGACCGAGCTGGACCGCCGGATGACCATCGTCCGGCTGGGCCAGGGCGTGGACCGCACCGGGCGGCTGGCGCCCGAGGCGCTGGAGCGCACCTTCGCGGCCTGCCGGGAGTACGCCGGGGTCATCCGGGAACAGGGCGCCGAGCGCGTCCGGTTCGTCGCCACCTCCGCCTCCCGAGACGCCGAGAACCGCCAGGAGTTCGTGGACGGCGTGGTGGACATCCTGGGCGTGGAGCCCGAGGTGATCACCGGCGATCAGGAGGCGGAGTTCTCCTTCACCGGCGCCACCAAGGAGCTGTCCGGGCACGAGCGGCTGAGCGGCCCCTATCTGGTGGTGGACATCGGCGGTGGCTCCACGGAGTTCGTCTCCGGGGACACCGCGGTCCGAGCCGCCCGCAGTGTGGACATCGGCTGTGTCCGGATGACCGAGCGCCATCTGGTCTCCGGCGGCACCGTCACGGACCCGCCGACGGCCGGTCAGATCGCCGCGATACGGGCCGATGCCGCCCGGGCGCTGGACCTGGCCGGGGAGACCGTGCCGCTCGACGGGGTCTGCGGACCTCAGGAGGGCGGGCACACCCTGGTGGGTCTCGCCGGATCGGTGACCACCATCGCCGGGATCGCGCTGGACCTGCCGGAGTACGACTCCACCGCGATCCACCACGCGCGGATCCCGGTCGACCGGGTCCGGGAGATCACCACGAAGCTGCTGGCCTCCACCCATGCCGAGCGGGCGGCGATTCCGGTGATGCACCCGGGGCGGGTCGATGTGATCGCCGCCGGGGCGCTCGTACTGCTCTCGATCATGGAACGGACCGGCGCCCGGGAGGTCGTGGTGAGTGAACACGACATCCTCGACGGCATCGCCTGGAGCGTCGCCTGAGCGGGACGAACGACGTATGAGCGGCCGCGGAGGCCCGTCCGGGGGGCTTCCGCGTGTCACTCGGAAGAAAGTTCGTGAAATCCTTCACATGAAAAAGGCCCCTGGTCGCCGCCTGTGGCGGCGCTCCGGCGCGGTTTCGGCGGGCCCGCCCCGCCGCTGACCGCATCCTGGCCGGTGTGGGTGACTCCGCCCGACCCCGCCCGGGGGCCCTGGGCTACTCCCGCGTTCATGCACAAGCCCTGTTCAGCGGGGTGGGAACGCCTCGGACCAACAGGTGGTTCCCCTCCCGGAGTATGGCGTCCGTCACGGGGGCGGCGGAGTGTAGCAGATACCCCCTGGATGCTTGTGAAGGGGCTCACGAGCCCTGCCCCCAGGGGTGCTGGATACTCGAAACATGAGCACCACGGAGCGTCCCAGGATCCTCGTAGTAGGCGGTGGGTACGTTGGCCTGTACGCGGCGCGCCGCATCCTGAAGAAGATGCGGTACGGCGAGGCGACCGTCACGGTCGTCGACCCTCGCTCGTACATGACGTACCAGCCCTTCCTCCCCGAAGCTGCGGCCGGCAGCATCTCCCCCCGTCACGTCGTGGTCCCGCTGCGGCGGGTGCTCCCCAAGGCGGAGGTCCTCACCGGCCGCGTGTCGACCATCGACCAGGACCGCAAGGTCGCCGTCGTCCAGCCGCTCGTCGGCGAGGCGTACGAGCTGCCCTTCGACTACCTGGTCGTTGCGCTCGGCGCGGTCTCCCGCACCTTCCCGATCCCCGGTCTCGCCGAGAACGGCATCGGTATGAAGGGCATAGAGGAGGCCATCGGCCTGCGCAACCACGTTCTCGAGCAGCTCGACAAGGCAGACTCCACGACCGACGAGGAGATCCGCCGCAAGGCGCTCACCTTCGTCTTCGTCGGCGGTGGCTTCGCGGGTGCGGAGACCATCGGCGAGGTCGAGGACATGGCCCGTGACGCGGCCAAGTACTACCCCAATGTCTCGCGCGAGGACATGCGCTTCGTGCTCGTCGACGCCGCGGACAAGATCCTCCCCGAGGTCGGCCCGAAGCTGGGCCAGTGGGGTCTGGAGCACCTCCAGAAGCGCGGTATCGAGGTCTACCTCAACACCTCGATGAACTCCTGCATCGACGGCCATGTCGTGCTGAAGAACGGCCTCGAGGTCGACTCCAACACCATCGTGTGGACCGCCGGTGTGAAGCCGAACCCGGCCCTCGCCCGCTTCGGTATCCCGCTCGGCCCCCGCGGCCATGTGGACGTCGACCCCACCCTCCAGGTCAAGGGCACCGACTACATCTGGGCCGCCGGCGACAACGCCCAGGTGCCGGACCTCGCCGTCGGCGAGGGCGCCTGGTGCCCGCCCAACGCCCAGCACGCGCTGCGCCAGTCCAAGGTGCTCGGCGACAACGTGATCTCGGGGATGCGGGGCTTCCCGCAGGGTGAGTACAAGCACGCCAACAAGGGCGCCGTGGCGGGCCTCGGCCTCCACAAGGGCGTGGCGATGATCGTCTTCGGCAAGATGAAGATCAAGCTGAAGGGCCGTCTCGCCTGGTACATGCACCGTGGCTACCACGGCATGGCGATGCCGACCTTCAACCGCAAGATCCGCGTGCTCGCCGACTGGACGCTCGGGATGTTCCTCAAGCGCGAGGTCGTCTCGCTGGGCGCCATCGAGAACCCCCGTGAGGAGTTCTACGAGGCGGCTGCCCCGGTCTCCGCTGCCGCCGCCGCGCGACCGGCCCCGGCCGGTGCTCCGGCCGAGAAGGCCGAGAAGGCCAAGGCGTCCTGACCTGACGGTCTGAACACGCACATCTGACGCCGAGGGCGTCCGCCATCCGTGGGGCGGGCGCCCTTCGTCATGCCCGCGCCCCGGCATCCGCCGGAGCGCGGGATGACTTTTACCGATTCCAGACGTGTCGCCGGGACTGTACGGATGGTTCCGTGGTGTTTACGTGGTGAGTGGATCCTCGCTGACTCGCCATCACGGAGGTGTGCGACATGACCGACGCCGCTGGACGGCTGGCCGCCCTGGCGGACGAGGCGCTGGGAGCCCCGCTCCCGCTCCGCATCCGCGCCTGGGACCACAGCGAGGCCGGACCGCCCGGCACCCCGACCCTCGTCGTACGGCGCCGCCGGGCGCTGCGCCGGATGCTGTGGAAGCCCGGCGAACTGGGCCTGGCCCGTGCCTGGGTGGCCGGTGACCTGGACATCGAGGGCGATCTGTACCAGGCGCTGGACGTTCTCGCCGGACTGCTGTGGGAGCGCGGCTCCGGGCCCCGGGAGTCCCGGCTCACCGCCGCCCTCCGGGCGGTGCGCGACCCCGCCGTGCGCTCCGCCGCCCGCGGACTGATCGCGCTCGCCGGACCGGGCCTGCCGCCGCCCCCGCCGCGCGAGGAGGCCCGCGTCCCCGGCCGCGGACCGCTGCACACCCTGCGCCGCGACAAGGCGGCCATCAGCCACCACTACGACGTGGGCAATGACTTCTACGAGCGGGTGCTCGGCCCCTCGATGGTCTACTCATGCGCCTACTGGGACAGACCCGGCGGCACCCTCGAAGAGGCTCAGCACGCCAAACTGGACCTGGTCTGCCGCAAGCTGGCGCTGCGCCCCGGGCAGCGGCTGCTGGACGTGGGCTGCGGCTGGGGCTCGATGGTGCTGCATGCGGTGCGCGAGTACGGGGTGACCGCCGTCGGCATCACGCTCTCCGAGGAGCAGGCGGCGTACGCCCGCAAGCGCATCGCGGAGGCCGGGCTCACCGACCGGATCGAGATCCGCGTCCAGGACTACCGCAAGGTCGCCGACGGCCCCTTCGACGCGATCTCCTCGATCGGTATGGCCGAACACGTCGGCGCCGTCCGCTACGCCGAGTACGCCGCCATCCTGCACGGGCTGCTGGCGCCCGGCGGGCGGCTGCTCAACCACCAGATCGCCCGGCGCCCGGAGGCGGACGAAGAGGCGTACCGGGTGGACGCGTTCATCGACCGCTATGTCTTCCCCGACGGTGAGCTGGCCCCGCTCGGCCGGACCGTGAGCCAGCTCGAGCAGGCCGGGTTCGAGGTGCGGGACGTGGAGGCCATCCGCGAGCACTACGCGCTCACCCTGCGCGCCTGGGTGGCCGGTCTGGAGCGGCACTGGACGGAGGCGGTGCGGTTCACCTCCCCGGGCCGGGCCCGGGTCTGGCGGCTCTACATGGCCGCGTGCGCCCTGTCCTTCGAGCGCAACCGCATCGGCGTCAACCAGGTCCTGGCCGTGCGCACCCCCGCCGACGGGACGTCCGGGCTGCCGCTGCGCAGCCGCGACTGGCGGGAGTAGCCGGGCCGGAAACGACGGCGTCCCCGTCCGCCCCGGTGCGGGGCGGACGGGGACGCCGTCCTCATGGCGCGCGCCGCGCTACTCGGCCTTGATGGCCGCCAGCATGTTGAGCTTCGCGGCCCGGCGGGCGGGCCACAGCGCCGCCAGCACGCCCACGAACGCGGCCAGTGCCAGGAAGATGGCCATCCGGCCCCAGGGCAGGACCAGCTCGTAGGTCGGCATCCCGTTGGCGATCATCTCTCCGGCCGCCCAGCCGAAGAACACGCCGAGCCCCAGACCGAGCACTCCGCCGAAGAGGGAGATGACGAGCGACTCCAGCCGGACCATGCGCTTGATGCCGCGCCGGTCCAGGCCGATCGCCCGGAGCATCCCGATCTCCTGGGACCGCTCGAAGACCGACATGGCCAGGGTGTTGATGACCCCGAGCACGGCGACGATCACCGCCATGGCCAGCAGGCCGTAGAGCATGTTGAGCATCAGGGTGAAGGCCTGGGCGATCCCCTCGGAGATGTCCTTCTTGGTCTGCACCTGGATCGCCGGGTTGTCACCGAGCGCCTTCTCCAGGACGTCCTTGGTCTCGTCCGAGGCGCCGCCCTTCGTCTTCACCATCACCTGCGTATCGGCGACGGTGGACATATGCGGGGTGAGCGCCGCGGCGTCCAGCATGATGCCGCTGATCATCTCGTTGCCGTCGTAGACGCCCTGGACGGTGAGTGTGCCGCGGCGGCCGTCCTCGTAGGTCAGCGGGATGGTGGAGCCCACCTTCCAGCCGTTGTCCTTGGCCATCTCGTCGTCCACGACGGCCTTGTTGCCGGAGAGCCCGGAGAAGGAGCCCGTCTCGAAGTCCAGGCCCACCAGGTCGGTGATGGACTTTCCGTTGACCCCGGTCAGGTACTCGGTGTCGCCGTCGATACGGGAGGCGGAGGTGCGCAGCGGGCTGGACGCGGTGACCTCGGGCAGCTCGGCGATGGTGCGCGCGACATCCGGCGACAGCGGACGCTGGCCGTCGAAACCGCCCATGCTGACCACGAAGTCGGACTTGAGCGCGTCGGTGGCCATCTTGTCGATGCCCTTCTGGACGCTGCCCGCGATCACGGTCATCCCGGTGATCAGGGTGAGACCGACCATCAGCGCCGAGGCGGTGGCGGCGGTACGGCGCGGGTTGCGCACCGCGTTCTGCCGGGCCAGCTTGCCCGGCATGCCGAACGCCCGCAGCAGCGGCGCGGCGGCGGCGATCAGCGGCCGGGACAGCAGCGGGGTGAGCACGAACACCCCGATGACCAGCACCGCGGCGCCCATCCCCATGAAGCCCTTGCCGTCCATGCCCATGCTCGCACCGGCCAGCACCAGCGCGGCACCACCGGCGGCGAGGATCGCGCCGATGGTGTTGCGCACCACCAGACCGCGGGTGCTCGGCGGGGCGTGCACGCTGTTCATCGCGGCGACCGGCGGGATCTTCGCGGCGCGGCGGCCCGGCAGCCAGGCGGCGAACACCGTCACCACGATGCCGACGGCCAGCGAGACCAGCACGGTGTTGGTGTCGACGACGAGCGGGCCGTCCGGGACGGTGGCCCCGGTCGCGTTGAGCAGCGAGCGCAGTCCGGCGCCGATGCCCACACCGGCCGCGAGACCGGTGACGGCGGCGATGGCACCGACGACGGTGGCCTCGATCAGCACCGAGCGGGTGACCTGGCGGCGGGTGGCGCCGACCGCGCGCATCAGGGCGAGTTCCCGGGTGCGCTGGGCGACCAGCATGGTGAAGGTGTTGGCGATGATGAAGATGCCGACGAAGAGCGCGATCCCGGCGAAGACCAGCATGCCGGTCTGCATCCCGCTCATGCTCTCCTTGATCTGCTCGGCCTGGTCATCGGCCAGCTTCTGACCGGTCTCGGCCTGGGCCTCCTTGGGGAGGACCTTGTCGATCGCCGACTTCAGCGCGGTCTGCGAGGTGCCCGCCGCGGCCTTGACGTCGATCTCGTCGAACTGTCCCGGCTTGGCGAACAGCCGCTGCGCGGTGGGGGTGTCGAACAGCGCGAGGCTGCCGCCCGCCGCCACGTTGCCGTCGTCGGTGCGGAAGACGCCGACGACCTTCTGCTTGCGGACCGGGCCGTCCACCGACACCCGGATGGTGTCGCCGACCGTGTAGTGGCCGCGCTCGGCGGACCGTGCGTCCAGCGCCACCTCGCCCGCGGCCTTCGGCGCGCGGCCGTCGGTCATGGTGTACCGCGGGTCCTTGCCGCTCTTGTCCGGGTAGTAGTTGCCGCCGAGGTTGGAGAAGCCGTCGCCGAGCAGATCGCCGTCCTTCTCGGACAGGGCGGTGTAGCCGGAGACGCTGCCGGTCACCGAGGCGGCGCCGGGCACCTGGGCGGCCCGGTCCAGCACCCGCTGGCCGAGTCGCGGCGCCTCGCCCGGATTGCCGGTGTCGTCGTCGGAGTCACGGTCGGGCGTGATGGCCACGTCGACGCCGGCGAAGCCCTTCTCGGAGCTCTTCTGGTAGGCGTCGGAGATGGTGTTGGTGAAGACCAGGGTGCCGGAGACGAAGGCCACGCCGAGCAGCACGGCGAGCGTGGTCATCAGCAGCCGGGCCTTGTGCGCGAGCACGTTGCGCAAGGCGGTACGGAGCATGGGGTGTCAGTCCTGACGGGTCTGGGGGTCGGCGGAGCGTGCGCGGGGGCCGCACCGGACGGAGTGCGTCCGGTGTCAGCTGGTGCGGCCCTTGGCGTCGAACCGCTTCATCCGGTCCAGCACCGCCTCGGCGGTGGGGTCGTGCAGCTCGTCGACGATCCGGCCGTCGGCGAGGAAGACCACCCGGTCGGCGTAGGAGGCGGCGACCGGGTCGTGGGTGACCATCACCACCGTCTGGCCCAGCTCCCGCACCGAGTTGCGCAGGAAGCCCAGGACCTCGGCACCGGACCGGGAGTCCAGGTTGCCGGTGGGCTCGTCGGCGAAGATGATGTCCGGCTTGCCCGCCAGGGCGCGGGCCACCGCCACCCGCTGCTGCTGACCGCCGGAGAGCTGGTTGGGGCGGTGCTTGAGGCGCCCGGACAGCCCGACGGTCTCCACCACCCGGTCCAGCCACGCCTGGTCGGCCTTGCGGCCCGCGATGTCCATCGGGAGGGTGATGTTCTCGATCGCGTTCAGCGTCGGCAGCAGGTTGAACGCCTGGAAGATGAAGCCGATCTTGTCGCGGCGGAGCTGGGTGAGCTTCTTGTCCTTCAGCGCGGTGAGTTCGACGTCACCGATCCGGGTGGAGCCGCTGGAGACCGTGTCCAGACCCGCCATGCAGTGCATCAGCGTGGACTTGCCCGAGCCGGAGGGGCCCATGATCGCGGTGAACTCGGCCTGCCGGAACTCCACGGACACGGCGTCCAGGGCGATGACCTGGGTCTCGCCCTGTCCGTAGACCTTGGAGAGGTCCGTGGCACGGGCCGCCGCCGTGGTGGGGCGGGCGGCGGTCTCGACGCCGGAGGGGGTGGTGGTCACGGTGAAGGGCTCCTGTCGTGCGGTACGGGACGTTCCCCGCACCGTGGGGGGACAGGCCCGTGCTGCGGGACCTCGCGGGGATGTCCCTCCATGGTCCCGGCTGCCCGGCCGCCCGGGATCCGCCGTTGCTCCGGTTTCCGCCCGGCACTGGGGTCGTAGGAGCCGCCGGGCGCCTCCTCCCTGGGTAGGAGAGGGCCCCCGTCCGGGGGCATCGAGATTGCGTCATTCCCCTCATCAGCGCGGTGCCCGGCATATGGGCAGGTCCGACGCCGACCGGTATCCACCGGTACCCCGCCCCGCCGCTGATGGGCACTCAGTTGCCAATAAAATAAGACAACCTCGGTCTGGGGATTCGCTGTTCGGGGGCTTGTCCCCGGATAGGCTCGTGCTGCTCTCCTATGGGGAGGGCCGTACGCGGATGGTACGGCCCAGGGAGCCGCTGCCCGGATGGTGGAATGCAGACACGGCGAGCTTAAACCTCGCTGCCCCTCGCGGGCGTACCGGTTCAAGTCCGGTTCCGGGCACCTCCAGATCGTTGAACGGCACTCAGCGTGCGCGGATGGTCGCCCGCTGCTCCACCGCAGGGCCCAGGGGGCCCTCGCGTGCGCTCGCCATGCGTGAAAAGATCCTCCTTGGGCACTAGGGTGCATTCTTTGCTTACCTATTACTCTTGAGTCAAGGTCGCGCAGGGCGGCCATGGAGGAGTGAGATGAGGAGCAGCAACCCGGTCTTCTCGCGACGGGGGTTCAGCCGCACCGGCGGCTACGCCGGCTTCGGCGCGGCGCCGCAGGCCGGGCCCGCCGCAGGTCAGGGAAATCCGTACGCCGGTGGCAACCCGTACGCGCAGGGACAGGCACCGACCAACCCCTACGCGGCGGGCGCACAGCAGAATCTGACGCCCGAGCAGCTCCAGCAGATGTACGGGGCGCCGCCGACGGGTCCGCGGACCGGCGTCATGACGATGGACGACGTCGTCATGCGCACCGGTATGACGCTGGGCACCGTCATCGTCGCCGCCGTGGCCGCCTGGATCGCCGAGCTCCCGGTCGGCATCGGCATCGGTGCCGCGCTGGTGGCGATGGTCCTGGGCCTCGTCCAGTCGTTCAAGCGCACCGCCTCGCCCGCGCTGATCATGGGCTACGCGGTCTTCGAGGGTGTCTTCCTCGGCGTCATCAGCCAGGTGTACAACGAGCGCTGGTCCGGCATCCCGATGCAGGCGGTGCTCGGCACGATGGCGGTGTTCGTCGGTGTGCTGGTGGCGTACAAGACCCGGCTCATCCGGGTGAACGCACGCTTTCAGCGCTTCGTGCTCGCGGCGGCCATCGGCTTCGTACTGCTGATGGCGGTCAACCTGCTGTTCGCCGCCTTCGGCGGCGGTGACGGTCTGGGCTTCCGCAGCGGTGGTCTCGGCATCGTCTTCGGCATCATCGGCGTGGTGCTCGGCGCGGCCTTCCTGGCCATGGACTTCAAGCAGATCGAGGACGGTGTCCAGTACGGCGCTCCGCGCGAGGAGTCCTGGCTGGCCGCGTTCGGTCTGACGCTGTCGCTGGTCTGGATCTACCTGGAGCTGCTCCGGCTGATCTCCATCTTCCGGGACTAGCCGCCGTGACCACCGGCCGCGGCCGGGGGGCACACGGCGAAGGGGCCCCGGCGGGGCGGGGCCCCCCGGGCCCGTCGTCTGGGG
>NZ_JANCLX010000026.1:0-73972 GCF_024295805.1 Streptomyces cucumeris | reverse complement strand
GGGGGGCTCCCCGTGCTGAACCCCACCCCCGCCCCCCCCCCCCCCCCCCCCCGGGGGGGGGGGGGTGCCCCCACGGCGAAGGGCCCGCGGAGGCGATTGCCTCCGCGGGCCCTTCTTCTGTGGCGTGAGCCACCCCGTTGGGTGCGTCTGCTCCCGGTGGTCCGTCTGGGATACACGTGGGTGCCTCCCGGAAGGGGGGCGCGGCTACAGCAGCTTGCGTGCCGCGCGCCTCAGATCGTGCTCATGGATGATCGCTTTGGCGTGGCCGTAGGCGAGCTGATGCTCACCGCGCAGCCAGCTGACCTTCTCCTCGAAGCGGAAGAACGCGGGGCCTTCGTCGACGGTGCGGAGCCAGTCGGAGATTTCGCGGCCCGTGCACTGGGGAATGCGGGAAAGTAGGTTCCGGTGAGTCTCGTCGGAGAAGATTTGGGACATCGGCGCCTCCGGACGCGTCCATGCCGGACCCGGGTGCGACACACCCGGGTGGGGTCCTTCAGCTCACCGTGCCTGAGTGTCCGGCCGTTGGCAACAGTCCGTCGGTGGCGCATACGCTTCGGCCGTGGATGATGTGACCCCCTTGCTCACGGCCGTCGACCGGTTCGCCGACCGGCTGCGCACCCTTCCCCAGTCCCGGCTGCGGCAGGGGGCGGCGGCGGAAGGACTGGCGCTGGCAAGGGAATTGTCCCTGCGGGCCCAGCGTCTTGAGGAGCCGGACGCCCCGCCCAGGGTCATACCGGACGCGGGGGTGTTCGCGGTCGCGGACCAGCTGGCGGTGGCGGGCCATGACTTGGCGCATGCGCTGGAGCGCGCGGCGCGGGACGGCGCCCGGGAGCTCGCGGAGGCGGTCACGCTGGTGACGGAGTCGGCCGCGCGCTGCGGGATCTGACCGGGCCGTCCGGCGGGCCGGTCCTGCGCGGGATTACAGCGAGGCGATCACGCGGTCGGCCAGTACATAGACCTTGTCCGCGCCGCAGCAGAAGGTGAGCGCGTAGGCGCCGGAGACGCCCGAACCGCCCAGCAGCACCGGTGCGGTGCCCGCGCGCAGCGCGTCCGCCAGCCGCTCCGCGGTCTCGCGGTGGCCCGGTGTCATACAGATCGTGGTGCCGTCGGCGAAGACGTACACATCCAGGGTGCCGAGCGGACCGGGGCGCACATCGGCGAGCGGTACGCGGTCCTCGGCCAGCTCGGTGAGCCGGGTCACGGTGCGGTCGTGGTCGGCCACCGGCGAGGAGGGTGTGAAATCGGGGTGCGAGGGGTGGCGGCGGCGGGCGGCGGCCAGCTCGGCCGACTCCACGGCCTCGGTCTCCAGCTCCGCCTCGGCGCGCACCTCGGCGCCGACCTCGGCGCCCACCTCGAACTCCACCTCGGCCTCGGGTTCCGGCTCGCTCGCCGGGTCGAGGGTGTCATGGCCCAGCGCGTCCAGGCCGAGCAGCGGTTCGAGACCGGCCAGATCGGCCTGGCGGGGCACGAAGAGCTGGCTGTCCGGTACGGAGTCGTCACCGGGGCCGGGGACGCCGCCGAGCAGCGGAAGACCGTCGGAGGACCCGGCGGAGTCGCGGGCCTCCTGAGCGGCCCAGAACGCCCGTGCCTCGGCCAGCTCGCGCTCCCGCTCCTCCGCGAGCGCGTCCGCCACGGCGGCGCGTATCTCGGCGGCGGGGGTGGTGCGGGCGGCGGGCACCGTGGGGGCGTCGCCCCGGCCGTCCCGGGCAGCCCGGCCCGCGGCGGCGACCGTCGCGGCGAGGTCGGCGCGCAGCTCGGTGATCTGCCGCCGCACACCTCGTGCGGTGTGCAGGGCAGCGGCGCCCACGGCCGTGGCGGTGACCGCGGCCAGCAGGACGGCAAGGGTCATGGGGCTCACTGACTTAACTCCCGGTTGCTATGGATCCCCCGAATTCCTACCTCAGCTTGACGTGCGGCGCCTCTCGGCGTCAGTGCATAACATCACTAAAGGGACGGAATTCAGGGCCGGAAGGGCCTGGACGACCGTGGCTGAGCTGGGGAGACAAGCCTCCCCCAGGACTTATGTCACATCCTGGGGGAGATTCGGTCACGACCCCGCCGCGGCCCGGTACGGCGGCCTCGCGGCGCCGGACGGGGTGGCACGGGGGCCTCGGCTCAGCTCAGCCGCTCGATGACCATGGCCATGCCCTGGCCGCCGCCGACGCACATGGTCTCCAGGCCGAACTGCTTGTCGTGGAACTGGAGCGAGTTGATCAGCGTGCCGGTGATCCGGGCGCCGGTCATACCGAAGGGGTGGCCGACCGCGATGGCGCCGCCGTTGACGTTCAGCCGGTCCAGGTCGATGCCCAGGTCCCGGTAGGAGGGGATGACCTGCGCGGCAAACGCCTCGTTGATCTCCACCAGGTCGATGTCGCCGATGGAGAGCCCGGCCCGGGACAGCGCCTGGCGGGACGCCTCGACCGGTCCGTAGCCCATGATCTCGGGGGAGAGCCCGGAGACACCGGTGGACACGATCCGGGCCAGCGGGGTGATGCCCAGCTCACGCGCCTTGGTGTCGGACATGATCACCAGCGCCGCGGCGCCGTCGTTGAGCGGGCAGCAGTTGCCCGCGGTGATCAGGCCGTCGGGGCGGAACACCGGCTTCAGGCCCTGGACGCCCTCCAGCGTGGTGCCCGCGCGCGGACCGTCGTCCGTGGCCACCACGGTGCCGTCGGGGGTGGTCACCGGGGTGATCTCACGCTCCCAGAAGCCCTTCTTGATGGCCTCCTCGGCGAGGTTCTGGGACCGCACGCCGAACTCGTCCATCTCCTGGCGGGTGATCCCCTTGAGCCGGGCGAGGTTCTCGGCGGTCTGGCCCATCGCGATGTACGGGTCGGGCAGCAGGCCGTCCTCGCGCGGGTCGTGCCAGTCGGTGCCCTCCTGCTCGGCGCGCGCGGCGGTACGGGCCTCGCCGTCGGCGAACAGCGGGTTGTGGGTGTCCGGCAGTCCGTCCGAGCTGCCCTTCACCGAGCGGGAGACCGTCTCGACGCCCGCCGAGATGAAGACATCACCCTCGCCCGCCTTGATGGCGTGCAGCGCCATCCGCGAGGTCTGCAGGGAGGAGGAGCAGTAGCGGGTGATGGTGCAGCCGGGGAGGTGGTCCATCCCCATCTGCACGGCGACGATCCGGCCCAGGTTGTGCCCCTGCTCACCGCCCGGCAGACCACAGCCCAGCATCAGGTCGTCGATCTCGCGCGGGTCGAGCTGCGGGACCTTGGCGAGCGCGGCCTTGATGATCTCGGCGGTCAGGTCGTCCGGCCGCAGGTCCTTGAGCGATCCCTTGAAGGCTCGGCCGATGGGTGAACGGGCGGCAGAGACGATCACGGCTTCGGGCATCACAGCTCCATGGGACGGAAGGGATTGGCTGGACTGTCTGGGAAATTACCCGCACGTACTCCGGGGGTCACGGGCTCCGGCCTGTGACGCGGAACTCTTTTTCCAAGCGTACGCTCAGCCGCCGCGAACACCCCCGGAACGGGCCGCACCCCGCTCCTCCGCGCGGGGTGTCCGGGGCCCGCCGGGTCAGTGGGTGAGGGGTGGGGGTGAGGGGGCCGGGGCGGGGGGTTCGGCGCCGGCTTCGGAGGGGCGGTGGCGGCGCAGCAGCCGGGCCCAGGGCCCGCGGGCCGCCGTGACCTCGGTACCGCCCTCGGCCGCGGCCTCCGCGGCGGCCTTGGCGACCGGCAGGATGCCCTCGTCGCGCGTCTCCGGCGCCTCCTCCGGCCACAGGCCCAGGGAGGCGCACAGGGTGGGCAGCACGGCCATGGCGGCCGTCGCATAGCCCTCCGCCGAGGGGTGGTAGTTGTCCGGGCCGAACAGCTCCCGCGGATTGGCCGCGAACTCCGGGCCCAGCAGATCACCCAGCGAGACCGTACGGCCGCCCTGCTCGACCACCCCGATGGTCTGCGCGGCGGCGAGCTGGCGGCTGAGCCGCCGGGCGATCCAGCGCAGCGGCTGGTAGACGGGCTCGATGGTGCCGAGGTCGGGACAGGTGCCCACCACCACCTCGCAGCCGCTCTCGCGCAGCCTGCGCACCGCCTCCGACAGCAGCCGCACCGACTGGGCGGGCGGCATCCGCCCGGTGACGTCATTGGCGCCGATCATGATCACGCAGACGTCCGGCGGCTGCTCGGGATCGTCCAGCGCCAGGGTGACCTGGCGCTCCAGATCGGTGGACTGGGCGCCGGTGAGCGCCACGTTCCGCAGGTCCACCGGGCGCTCCGCCACCGCCGCGAGCCCGGAGGCCAGCAGCGCGCCCGGCGTCTGACTGGGGCGGTGGACGCCCTGTCCGGCGGCCGTGGAGTCGCCGAGGAAGGCCAGCCGCAGCGGCGGCTGACCGGTCCTGCGGGCGAAGGCGAAGCCGTACCGCCCGTCCGCCCGGGGCGGGCCGGACTCCGAGCCGCCGACCACCCGCTTCGCGAGCGACAGCTCGGTGAGCACCAGACCGACGGCCACCCCGCCCAGCAGCCCGATCCCGCTGCCCCCGTATGCCGCCGCGGCCGCGATCCGCCGCGCCACCCTCGCCCTCGACATCGACATGGGTCCAGCCCACCTCCGTCCGCACGCGCCGCGCGGCCGTCGGTACGGCCCGCTAACACCTTGTTTCCCGGTGAAGGCTTCCTCGCAACGCGCCGGTCGGAGGGTCCGGGGGCGCAATAAGCTGATTGCACGGGCCCGCGACGCGGCCGCCCCCACGCGGAGATCCCGCGGAACCGGACCAGGAGCAGGTGTGCAGTACTACGAATCGATGATTGAGCTGGTCGGCAAGACCCCGCTGGTGAAGCTCAACACCGTGACCGAAGGCATCCGGGCGACCGTCCTGGCCAAGGTCGAATACTTCAACCCCGGCGGTTCGGTGAAGGACCGCATCGCGGTACGGATGATCGAGGCGGCGGAGGCGTCCGGCGAGCTCAAGCCCGGTGGCACGATCGTGGAGCCGACCTCCGGCAACACCGGTGTCGGCCTGGCGATGGTCGCCCAGCGCAAGGGCTACAAGTGCATCTTCGTCTGCCCGGACAAGGTGTCCACCGACAAGATCAACGTGCTGCGGGCCTACGGCGCCGAGGTCGTGGTCTGCCCGACCGCCGTGGACCCCGAGCACCCCGACTCGTACTACAACGTCTCGGACCGCCTGGTGCGCGAGACGCCGGGGGCCTGGAAGCCCGACCAGTACAGCAACCCCAACAACCCGCGCTCGCACTACGAGACCACCGGTCCCGAGCTGTGGGACCAGACCGAGGGGAAGATCACCCACTTTGTGGCGGGTGTCGGCACCGGCGGCACCATCAGCGGCACCGGCCGCTACCTGAAGGACGTCAGCGACGGCCGGGTGAAGGTCATCGGCGCGGACCCCGAGGGCTCGGTCTACTCCGGCGGCTCCGGCCGTCCGTATCTGATCGAGGGCGTCGGCGAGGACTTCTGGCCGACCGCCTACGACCAGGAGGTCGCCGACGGGATCGTCGCGGTGTCCGACAAGGACGCCTTCCAGATGACCCGGCGGCTGGCCAAGGAGGAGGGGCTGCTGGTCGGCGGCTCCTGCGGAATGGCGGTCGTGGGCGCGCTGCGCGTGGCGAAGGGCCTGGGCCCGGACGACGTGGTGGTCGTCCTGCTCCCGGACAGCGGCCGCGGCTATCTCTCCAAGATCTTCAACGATGAGTGGATGGCCGACTACGGCTTCCTGGAGGAGGACGGCCCGGCGGTGCGCGTCGGCGACGTCCTCCAGGGCAAGGAGGGCGGCCTGCCCTCGCTCGTCCATATGCACCCGGAGGAGACCGTCGGCGAGGCGATCGAGGTGCTGCGGGAGTACGGCGTCTCGCAGATGCCGATCGTCAAGCCCGGCGCCGGTCACCCGGACGTGATGGCCGCCGAGGTCATCGGCTCCGTGGTGGAGCGCGAGCTGCTGGACGCGCTGTTCGCGCACCGCGCCGAGCTCACCGACCCGCTGGAGAAGCACATGAGCCCGCCGCTGCCGCACGTCGGCTCCGGTGAGCCGGTGGCGGACCTGATGGCGGTGCTCGGCCGGGCCGACGCGGCGGTCGTGCTGGTGGAGGGCAAGCCCACCGGTGTGGTGAGCCGTCAGGACCTGCTGGCCTACCTGGCCCGCACCCCCAAGTAGCGCGGTCCGCGCCCGGAGCGCTGCCACCGAGGCCCCAACTGCCGTGCGCCGCACGGCGGATGGGGCCTTTCCGGCAACTGGTACGCGGGTGTCACGCGCTCGCAGCACGGGGTTAACACGGCTGCGGCAGATTGGGGTTCGTCGGGAACGGACGACCCCGACACCCACAGCGGCGGCAAGGACTTCCGGAGCGGCTCCCGGACTCCACGGTCGCCCGGACGCGGCGGCCGGCCTGACCCGGCCCGCGTCCCCGCGGGGACCGCCGTCGTCCCGCCCTCGGTGTGCGGCACCGGGGTGCGGCGGTCCCCGCGGTCCTCTCTCGCTCAGCGCGGGGTCACGTCCCCTCGTCCCCGCCGTCGCGGCGCCCGTCGTCCCCGTCCCTGCCGCGTCCGCCGCGGCGCAGCCGGGTGAAGAGGCCGGCCGCGTGCACCGCGTTGACCCCGACGATTCCGGTCCAGGTGACCAGCAGCCCGGGCAGCCCCTCGTTGGCCACCCCGATCGCCGACAGCGGGATGGCCAGCACCAGGGAGACGCCGACGAAGGCGAACCGTTCGCCGAAGCCCTCCGCGCCCATACCGGCGCCGGTGGCCCGGCCGTCGGCGCCGAACGGGCGGGGTCCGCGCGCGGCCGCCATCTGCCGCTCGGCCATCTGCCGTCGCTGGTGCCGGTCGGCGGCGTCGCCGAACCGCTGCTCGACCTTCTCCATGAAGGAGTCGACCAGCTCCGACTCGTACTCCGCGCCCAGCTCCTTGCGGGTCTGGAGCGTCGCGTCGAGTTCCTTCTTCAGGTCGGGGCCATGTTTCGGATCGGGGTCACGGGGGTCCATGCTTGACGACGGTACGGTCCCGGGGAGGCTGTGTCGGTAGGGCTAGCCCCCGGACCGGGGAGGGGGCGACCGGAGCCCCGGCCCGCCGTGGAAGGAGTCCCATCCGTGACCACCCCTCTGCTGACGTCCCTCGCCGCACCCGACGGGGACCGCCCCGACGCGGTCACCGTCGGCGGCCACCGCCTCTCGCGCGAGGACCTGCTCGGCGCCGCGGGCGCGGTCGCCGCCCGTGTCGCCGGGGCCCCGGCCGTCGCGGTGCACGCGTCCGCGACCCCGGAGACGGTGGTCGCGGTGGTGGGGGCACTGCTCGCCGGGGTCCCCGCGGTGCCCGTACCGCCGGACTCCGGCCCGGCCGAGCGCGCCCACATCCTGCGGGACTCGGGCGCCGCGCTGCTCCTCGCGGGGGCCGGGGCGGAGGTCGCGGAGGGACCGCTGGAGACGGTGCGGGTGGATCCGGCCGAACGCGCGGAGTGGACCAAGGCCGAACCGGAGCCGGAGTCGGCCGCGTTCGTCCTCTACACCTCCGGGACCACCGGCGCGCCCAAGGGCGTGGTGATCTCCCGCCGCGCCGTCGCCGCCGATCTGGACGCGCTCGCCGGTGCCTGGGCCTGGACCGCCGAGGACACCCTCGTCCACGGACTGCCGCTGTTCCATGTGCACGGACTGGTGCTGGGCGTCCTGGGCGCGCTGCGGACCGGCAGCCGTCTGGTGCACACCGGGAAGCCGACGCCCGCGGCGTACGCGGCGGCCGGGGGCAGCCTCTACTTCGGTGTGCCCACCGTCTGGAACCGCGTGGTCCGGGACCCGGACGCGGCCCGTGCCCTGTCCGGAGCCCGGCTGCTGGTCTCCGGCAGCGCCCCGCTCCCGGCACCGGTCTTCCGTGAGCTGGAGCGGCTGACCGGACAGCGCCCGGTCGAGCGCTACGGCATGACCGAAACCCTGATCACCGTCAGCACCCGCGCCGACGGCGAGCGCCGGCCCGGCTCGGTCGGCGTCCCGCTGCCCGGGATCCGCACCCGGATCGCCGCCGAGGAGGGCGCCGCGATCGGCGAGCTCCAGCTCACCGGGCCCACCCTCTTCGACGGCTATCTGGGCCGCCCCGAGGCCACCTCCGGTGCGTACACCGAGGACGGCTGGTTCCGCACCGGGGACATCGCCACCGTCGAGGCGGACGGCTTCCACCGGATCGTCGGCCGTGCCTCCACCGACATGATCAAGTCCGGTGGTTACCGGATCGGCGCGGGCGAGATCGAGAACGTCCTGCTGGACCACCCCGCCGTCCAGGAGGCGGCTGTCGTCGGCGCTCCCCACGACGACCTCGGCCAGCAGATCGTCGCCTATGTCGTCGCCGAGGGCGTCACCGAACGGGATCTGATCGACTTCGTGGCCACCGAGCTCTCCGTCCACAAGCGCCCCCGGGTGGTGCGCTTCCTGGACGCCCTGCCGCGCAATGCCATGGGCAAACCGCAGAAGAAGCTGCTGCCTCCGGTCTGAGCGGCATGCCCTAGCCGACGGGGGAGGGCGGGCTGGGCTCGGTCTGGTGCGGGGCGAGGATCATCCGGTCCGGGACCCGGTCGGAGTCGCCCCGGGCCAGCAGCCAGTACAGGGCGGCGGGGACGACCAGGCCGACGATCCAGGAGATGTCCGCGCCGCCCAGCGGTTCCACGAGCGGGCCGGTGTAGAAGTGGGTGGCGAGGAAGGGGAGTTGGGCCAGGACTCCCACCGCGTAGGTGATCAGGGCCCGCCAGCGCCAGGCGCCGTAGCGGCCGTCCGGGTCGCTGAGCGCGGGGATGTCGTAGCGCTCCTTGGCGATCGCGTAGTAGTCGACCAGGTTGATCGCGCTCCACGGGGTGAAGAAGGTCAGCAGGAACAGCAGGAAGTCCTTGAAGGACGACAGGAAGCTGTCCTTGCCCAGCAGGGCGACCGCCGTACCGGCCACCATGATCGCGCCGATGTAGGCGGCCCGGCCGCGCGGGGAGAGCGTGGTGCGGCCCCGGAAGCCGCTGACGCTGGTCACCATCGACATGAAGCCGCCGTAGGTGTTGAGGACGTTCACCGTGAGCTTGCCGAGGGCGATGACGAAGTAGAGCAGCGAGGTGATCACGGCCGCGCCGCCGCCGAGGCCGACCACGTAGGAGACCTCGTTGCCGATGAACGCGTCCCCGGCCGCGGCGGCGGCCAGCGCGCCGAAGGTCATGGACCACTGGGAGCCGAGGACGGTCCCCGCCAGCGTCCAGGAGAACGTGGCCCGGGCGGAGGTGGACCGGGGCAGATAGCGGGAGTAGTCCGCGACGTACGGGCCGAACGCGAGCTGCCAGGAGGCGGACAGCGACATCGCGAGGAGGAAGAGCGGGATGTCGAAGGTCCGGTCGTGCAGCAGGGTGGCGAGGTCGGCGCGGTCCAGCAGCCGGATGCCGAGGTAGACGAAGGCCAGCGCGCACACCACTCCGGCGATCCGGCCCAGGGTGTGGATCAGGCGGTAGCCGATCGTCGCGGTCACGGCGGTGACCAGCGCGAAGAGCACGATGCCGGTGGTGTCGCCGAGATGGGTCAGCTCACCGACCGCCTGGCCCGCCAGCACACTGCCGCTGGCGAAGAACCCCACGTACATCACGATCACCAGCAGCAGCGGGACGATCGCCCCGCGCACCCCGAACTGCGCCCGGGAAGAGATCATCTGCGGCAGACCGAGCCGTGGCCCCTGGGCCGAGTGCAGAGCCATCACCGCACCGCCCAGGACATTGCCCAGCAGCAGGGCGAGGACGGCCCAGAAGGCGTTCGAGCCGAAGACGACGGCGAGTGCGCCGGTGACCACGGCGGTGATCTGGAGGTTGGCGCCGACCCACAGCGTGAACTGGCTGAAGGCGGTGCCGTGGCGCTCCGCGTCGGGAACGACGTCGATGGAGCGTCTTTCGACCAGGGAGTCAGGCATACGGTGCTCCTGCGGCTGGTTCTTCGCGGGGGCAGGGGAGGGGGCGCACGGGCCGACGCGGCACGTGAAGCGGAACATTCGCTTCCCCTTGCCCTGTCTGCATATAGTCATGCACAGTCATGCGCGAGTGAATAGAAGTCAAGAGGTCTGCGTTGATCGGCGGTATCTTCTGTTCGCAATATGGGACGGAACGCCGGGCCGCCGTGGGAGTAGGGCACGTTCGGGCCGGAGTGACCGGGAGGATGTCTCATATGCCGGACAGTGCGAGGCCAGGAGGACGGACGCGATGAGGACCGACAACGGGGCGGCGCCGGACGCCGCGGGGACCGACGCCGGGACCGATGCCGGGACCGAGACCGGGGGCGGCGCCGCCCGGCTCCAGGCGCTCTTCGAGGGTCACCGGCTCACCCCGACCCAGCGCCGGATCGCCCACTGCATGGTGCGGCGGGCCGCGGACGCCCCGTTCCTCTCCAGCGTCGAACTCGCCGAACTGGCGGGCGTCAGCCAGCCGTCGGTGACCCGCTTCGCGGTCGCGCTCGGCTTCGACGGCTACCCCGCGCTGCGCAAGCATCTGCGCGAGGTCGCGCCCGCCGAACCGCCGGCGGAGGAGGGCGCGTACAACGAGTACCAGCAGGCGGTGCAGTCCGAGATCGACAATCTGCGCCACCTCGCCGCCCTGCTGGCCGACCCCGCCCCGGTCGAACGCGCCGGCCGGCTGCTGGCCGGGTCCCGGCCGCTCCCGGTCCTCGGGCTGCGCGCCGCCTCCGCCCAGGCGGGCGGCTTCGCCTACTTCGCGCGCAAGGTCCACCCGGACGTCCGGCTGCTCGACGAGGGCGGCACGATGCTTCCCGACCGCATCGACGCGGCCCAGCGCGCGGGCGCGACCGCCCTGCTCTGCTTCGCGCTGCCGCGCCATCCGCGCGAGGTCGTGGAGGCCCTGGAGTATGCCCGCGGGGCCGGGCTCACCGTGGTCACCGTGGCGGACAGCGCCTTCGCCCCGGTCGCCCGCCACAGCGATCTGCTGCTGCCCGCCGCGGTCGGCACCGGGCTGGCCTTCGACACCGCCTGCGCCCCGATGCTGCTGGGCCGGATGCTGCTGGAAGCGATGTGCGACGGCCTCCCGGACGCCCAGGCCCGGCTGGAGGAGTTCGACACCAAGGCGGCGGCCCGCGGCCTGTTCGTGGACTGACCGCCCCTGGTGACCGCGCCCCGCCGCGCGGACGGCCCGGCGACCGCGCCGCCGGATGCCGAACGCCGGACAGCCCCCCGCACCACCCCACCGCCGCCACGCGCCGCGGTACACCGGCCGAAGACGACACGTTCGCGCCCGCCCGGGGCGGGGTGGCGTACGCGGTCCCGCCGTTCGGGCGCCGTGCGGGACCGGCGCGGGGACACCCGGCCGGAGATGGCCCGTCTGCGCGGCCCGTCGTGCGCGGTGGCGGCGTACACCGGTCCGCGGCCCGAGCCGGGGCGGTGGCCGCGGTGCGGGGCGTCAGACCTCCAGCAGGCTTCCGGCGTGGTCGCCGCCGCTCTCCGTGACGATCTCCTCGACCGTCTGGGGCGGGCGCACCGTTGCGAACCGCACCTCGTCGCCGTCCACGGTGAAGCCGTAGACGCCGGGGCGCGGCAGGCTGTTGTAGGCGAAGTGGTTGGAGAAGTAGTACGCGCCGGTGTCCAGCAGGCCCACCAGATCGCCCGCGGCGAGGTGAGGCAGCGGGCGGTCACGGGCCACCAGGTCGCCCGCGAAGCAGCACGGCCCCGCGATGTCCTGGGCGACCAGACCGCCGGGTGCCGTCGGCTTGGGGCGGCCCGCCGCGTCGTAGGCGGTGATCCGCAGGGGCCAGGACTCGGGGGCGAAGACCGTGCGGGTGGCGAGCTGGGCGCCCGCGTGGGTGACCGCGATCGACCGCCCGCCCGCGGACTTCGCGTACTCGACCCGGGCCAGCACCGTGCCGGACTTGGCGAGCAGCGACCGCCCGAACTCGGTGACCAGCCCGTACCGGCCGTCGAAGAGCCCGGGAACGGTGGTCAGCAGCAGTTGGGCGTAGTCCCGGTAGCCGGGGGTGAACTCGTCGGAGCCGAAGTTCACCGGCAGTCCGCCACCGATGTCGAGGGTGTCGATCTGCCGGTGGCCGACCGTCTCGTTGATCTCCTCGGCCAGTTCGTACACGGCCCGGACGCCCGCGGTCATCAGCTCCAGCGGGATGCCCTGGGAGCCGGTGTGCGCGTGCAGCCGGGTCAGCCACGGCCGCTCCGCGACCGCGCGGACGACGCGCTCGCGCACCCCCGGGTCCTGGAGCGCGATCCCGAACTTGGAGGTCGCGGTGGCCGTGCTGAGCGCGTCGATGCTGCCCCCGCCCACCTGCGGATTGACCCGCAGCCCGACCGGGCCGTGCGGGGTCGCGGGCGTGGTGTCGCCGCGCGGCGCGATCAGCGCGTCGAGCCGGTCCAGCTCCTCGGGGTTGTCGGCGTTGACGGCGATCCGCGCGGCCAGCGCCTCGCGCAGCTCGCCGGTGGTCTTGGCGGGGGAGTCCAGCACGATCCGTTCCGGGGGCACGCCCGCGGCGCGGGCCAGCGCCAGCTCACCGGGGCTGGCCACCTCACAGCCCAGCCCTTCGTCGGCCAGCAGCCGCAGCACCGGCACGAGGGCGGCGGCCTTCACCGCGAAGGCGTGCAGGACGGCGGTGCCGGGGGCGGTGACCTCGTCGAAGGCGGTCCGCAGCGCCGCCGCGGCGGCGCGGATCGCGGTCACGTCCAGCAGTCCGACGACCGGCTCCCCGGGGCTCAGCAGCCCCTGCTCCACGGCGGCCCGTACGGCGGTCTCGCGCCGGGCGGCCCGCCGCTCGGGCCCGTCCCCCGCGAGCGTGTTCGACGTCATGACTTCAGCCAATCACCCGCCCGGTGGCCTGGCCAGTGGTGCGCCCGCGCGGTCACAGCTCCACCAGGACCGCCCCCAGGTGCCGTCCCCCGAGCAGTTCGACCAGCGCGCGCGGTGCCTGGGCGATCCCCGTCAGCCGGGTGTGCGGATAGACCACCGTGCCCTCGCGCAGCGCCCGGCCGAAGGCGCGGGTGTAGTCGGGCCGTGCGTCCTGGTGGTCGTGGCCGCTGATGCCCCGCAGGGTGACCCCCCGGGTGACCAGCGACAGTGTGCTGATCCCGGTGCGGGCGGCCGGGTCACCGGAGAGCTGGGCGGACAGCGCGCCCAGGATCGCGAACCGGGCCCCTCGGCGGGCCAGCGTGAGCGCCGCCTGGAGCTGCTCCCCGCCGACGGTGTCGACGAGCACATCGATCCCGTCGGGTGCCGCCGCCCGGAGCTGCTCCTCGACCGGCCCGCCGCCGCGCAGCACCACCGCGTCGTACCCCAGCTCCCGGACCAGCCGCCCGGCCTTGGCCGGGGAGCCGGTGGAGCCGATGACCCGGGCCGCGCCGTGCAGCCGGGCGAACTGCCCGGCCAGGGAGCCCACCCCGCCCGCGGCCCCGGTGACGAAGACGGTGTCGCCGCGCCGTACGCCCGCCCCGCGCACCACCCCCAGCCAGGCGGGGAAGCCCTGGGAGAGCTGGGCGGCGGGGTCGGGCAGCCCGTCGCCGTCGATCGGCAGGGCCCCGGCCGCGTCCACGACCGCGTACTCGCGCCAGCCGAGGGAGTGCCGTACCAGGGTGCCGGGGGCGGGGCCGGTGCCGTCCGGTGCGCTGATCACCTCGCCGACCGCGGGGCCGTGCGGCACCGCGCCGGGCTCGGCCGACGGCAGCGGCCCCGGCAGTCCGAGGGCGCCCGGACCGCCCCGGGGCAGTGGACGCATCGCGGCGGTGACGCTCATCAGGCGGTTGCGCACCAGCAGCCGGCCGGGGCCGGGGACGGGCAGCGGAACGGTGACCACGTCGAAGTGGCCGGTGGTGAGCGTTCCGTCGGACGGCCGGGCGGTGAGCCGCACCTCGCGGTGGGTGGCGGGCGGCGGGACCGGGGCGGCGGCGGGCTGCGGCACGGGGGCTCCTCGGCGGTGGTCCGTGGCCTCGGCGGTTTCGGGGTCCGGAACCGGGCGGCGACGCCGTGACGCTATGTCCTGGCACCGCCCGGGGCCATGAGGCCACCGCGCGTCCGGGACGGACGGCACGGTGAACCACCCGGGTGCGCGCGGCGGCCCGGACGCGGCGCTATTGACTAGCTCTATTCACTGAAGCCAAGATGTGAATATCTCGATCCAGTCGACGTCAGGGAGGCACGGCCCATGTCAGGTCCGCGACCCGTACGGGCACCGCGCGGTACGGAGCTCAGTGCCCGGGGGTGGCAGCAGGAAGCCGCCCTCCGGATGCTCCAGAACAACCTCGACCCGGAGGTGGCCGAGCACCCCGACAAGCTGGTCGTCTACGGCGGCACCGGCAAGGCGGCCCGCGACTGGCGCTCGTTCGACGCCATGGTGCACACCCTCCGCACGCTCAAGCAGGACGAGACGATGCTCGTCCAGTCGGGCCGTCCGGTCGGTGTGATGCAGACGCACGAGTGGGCGCCGCGGGTGCTGATCGCCAACTCCAATCTGGTCGGTGACTGGGCCAACTGGGAGGAGTTCCGCCGCCTGGAGGCGCTGGGCCTGACCATGTACGGCCAGATGACCGCGGGCTCGTGGATCTACATCGGCACCCAGGGCATCCTCCAGGGCACCTATGAGACCTTCGCCGCGGTGGCCGAGAAGAAGTTCGGCGGCACCCTGGCCGGAACCATCACCCTCACCGCCGGTCTCGGCGGGATGGGCGGCGCCCAGCCGCTCGCCGTCACCATGAACGACGGGGTGGCGATCTGCATCGACTGCGACCCGCGCGCCATCGAGCGCCGGATCGAGCACCGCTACCTGGACGTCCGGGCGGACAGCCTGGACCACGCCCTCCAGCTGGCGACCGAGGCGCGCGACGCCCGCCGCCCGCTGTCGATCGGCGTCCTGGGCAACGCGGCCGAACTGCTCCCCCAGCTCCTCGCGATGAACGCCCCGATCGACATCGTCACCGACCAGACCAGCGCCCACGACCCGCTGGCCTATCTGCCGGTCGGTGTGGACTTCGACGAGATGGCCTCGTACGCCGCCGAGAAGCCCGCGGACTTCACCCAGCGGGCGCGGGAGTCCATGGCCCGGCATGTCGAGGCCATGGTCGGCTTCATGGACGCCGGTGCCGAGGTCTTCGACTACGGCAACTCCATCCGCGGCGAGGCTCAACTGGCGGGCTACGAGCGGGCCTTCGCCTTCCCCGGCTTCGTCCCGGCCTACATCCGTCCGCTGTTCTGCGAGGGCAAGGGCCCGTTCCGCTGGGCCGCGCTCTCCGGCGACCCCAAGGACATCGCCGCCACCGACAAGGCGATCCTGGAGCTGTTCCCGGAGAACGAGTCGCTGGCCCGCTGGATCAAGATGGCGGGGGAGCGGGTGCACTTCCAGGGGCTGCCCGCCCGTATCTGCTGGCTCGGCTACGGCGAGCGCGACAAGGCGGGCGAGCGGTTCAACGAGATGGTGGCCGACGGCACCCTCGCCGCCCCGCTGGCCATCGGCCGTGACCACCTGGACTGCGGTTCGGTGGCCTCCCCGTACCGCGAGACCGAGGCCATGCTCGACGGCTCGGACGCCATCGCCGACTGGCCGCTGCTCAACGCCATGGTCAACGTCGCCTCGGGCGCCTCCTGGGTCTCCCTCCACCACGGCGGCGGCGTCGGCATGGGCCGCTCCATCCACGCCGGACAGGTCACCGTGGCCGACGGCACCGCGCTGGCGGGCGAGAAGATCCGCCGGGTGCTCACCAACGACCCGGGCATGGGCGTGATCCGCCATGTCGACGCGGGCTACGACCGCGCCGACGAGGTGGCGGCGGAGCGCGAGGTGCGCGTCCCGATGCGTGAGGAAGGGACGGCGTGACCGCACCCGCCCACCGGCCCCCGTCCTTCCTGGAGATGTGGCGCGACCTCGCGCCCATCGGCCGCGACGCCACCACCACGGGCTACCGCCGCTACGCCTGGACCGGCGCGGACACCGACTGCCGCGCCTGGTTCCGGGCCCAGACGGAGACCCGCGGTCTGACCTACGAGGTGGACCGCAACGGCAACCAGTGGGCCTGGTTCGGTGACCCCGCCGCCGGGGACGCCGTCGTCACCGGCTCCCACCTGGACTCCGTGCCCGACGGCGGCGCCTTCGACGGCCCGCTCGGCGTGGTGTCCTCCTTCGCCGCGCTCGACGAACTCCGCGCCCGCGGTGCGAAGCCCGCCAAACCGCTCGCCATCGTGAACTTCGGCGACGAGGAGGGCGCCCGCTTCGGGCTTGCCTGCGTCGGCTCCCGGCTCACCGCCGGACAGCTCACCGTCGACCAGGCGCACACCCTGCGTGACGCCGATGGGATCTCGCTGCCGCAGGCCATGGAGCGCGCCGGGTACGACCCGGACGCCATCGGCCCTGACACCGAGCGGCTGGCCCGGATCGGCGCCTTCGTCGAGCTCCATGTCGAGCAGGGCCGGGCCCTGGCGGACACAGGAGACGCGGTGGGCGTCGCCTCCGCGATCTGGCCGCACGGCCGCTGGCGGTTCGACTTCCACGGCGAGGCCAACCACGCCGGGACCACCCGGCTGGAGGACCGCCGCGACCCGATGCTCACCTACGCCAACACCGTGCTCGCGGCCCGCAAGAAGGCCCGGCTGGCCGGTGCCCTGGCCACGTTCGGCAAGGTCAGCGTGGAGCCCAACGGGGTCAACGCGATCGCCTCGCTGGTACGCGGCTGGCTGGACTCCCGGGCGGCGGACGAGAAGACCCTCGCCGCCGTCGTCGAGGAGGTCGAGCGGGCCGCCGTGGAGCGCGGAGAGCGCGACGGGGTGGAGGTACGGGTCACCCGGGAGTCCTTCACCCCGGTCGTGGAATTCGCCCACGATCTGCGGGACCGGCTGTCCGGCCTGCTCGGAGGGGTTCCGGTACTGCCCACGGGCGCCGGACACGACGCGGGCATTTTGTCCGCGTCGGTTCCGACCGCCATGCTGTTTGTAAGGAACCCCACCGGCGTCTCGCACTCACCCGCGGAGACGGCGGGCGAGGATGACTGCCTCGCCGGTGTGGCCGCGCTCGCGCAGGTACTGGAGGGGTTGGCGTGTCACTGACGGCGCAGACCTACTGGGCGGAGTACGCCTGGCTGGGCGGAAGCGTCCGGCCGGACGTGGTGATCGTGGCCGCGACGGACGGGAGGATCACCGCGGTGCGGCCCGGCTGTCCGGTCCCGCCCGCGGGCTCGGTCACCCTGCGCGGCCTCACCGTCCCCGGCCTTGCCAACGCGCACAGCCATGCCTTCCACCGGGCGCTGCGCGGCTACGTCCAGGCCGGGTCCGGGGCGGCGGCCGCGGACCGGCACGGACAGGGCGCGCCGGACTCCTTCTGGACCTGGCGCAAGGTGATGTACGAGGTCGCCGACCGGCTCACCCCGGAGAGCTACTTCGAACTCGCCCGCGCCGTCTACGCCGAGATGGCCATGGCGGGCATCACCTGCGTGGGCGAGTTCCACTATCTGCACCACGCCCCCGGCGGCACCCGCTACGGCGACCCCAACGCGATGGGGCAGGCCCTGATCGCGGCGGCGGGCGAGGCCGGGATCCGTATCACCCTCCTCGACACCTGCTACCTCTCCTCCGGGTTCGGCGCCGAACCTGACCAGCACCAGCTTCGCTTCTCCGACGGCAGCGCCGACGCCTGGGCCGAGCGGGTCTCCGCGCTCAAGGGCAACGGCACCGCCAGGATCGGCGCGGCCATCCACTCGGTGCGGGCCGTCCCCGTCGACCAGCTGGCCACCGTCTCGGGCTGGGCGGAGGAGCGGTTCGCCCCGCTCCATGTCCATCTCTCCGAGCAGACCGCCGAGAACGACGCCTGTGTGGAGGCGCACGGCTTCACCCCGGCCCGGCTGCTCGCCGACCACGGGGTGCTGGGGCCGCGCACCACCGCGGTGCACGCCACCCACCTCACCCCGGGCGACATCCGGCTGCTGGGCCATTCGGCCACCGGGGTGTGCATGTGCCCGACCACCGAACGGGACCTCGCCGACGGCATCGGCCCGGCCGCCGAACTCCAGCGCGCGGGTTCACCGCTGTCGCTCGGCAGCGACAGCCACGCCGTGATCGACATCCTCGAAGAGGCCCGCGCCATGGAGCTGGACGAGCGGCTGCACACCCGCGCCCGGGGCCACTGGACCGCGCCCCAACTGTTGCGCGCCGCGACGGCCGACGGCCATGCGGCGCTGGGCTGGGGCGATGACGCGGGCCGGATCGAGGTGGGGGCGCTGGCCGACCTCACCACGATCGCGCTGGACTCGGTGCGCACCGCGGGACCGCCGTCCCGGCTGGGCGCCGAGACGGCCGTGTTCGCGGCGACCAGTGCCGATGTCCGGCACACCGTGGTCGGCGGCCGCCATGTCGTACGGGACGGCGCCCATCAGCTCGTCCCGCGGGTGCCCGAGGCGCTGGCCGCGTCCATCGCGGCCCTGCACGGCTGAGCGACGACGGGCCGCCCGGGCGGCCCATGAAGGAGAACACCCTCACGATGACCACCGCGACGGACGCGGCCGCCACACCCGCGACGACCGCCATCACCCATATCGCCGGCCTCGTCACCAACGACCCCGCCCTCGGCGAGGGCCCGCTCGGTCTGATCCGGGACGCGGCCGTCGTCATCGACGGCGACCGGATCGCCTGGGTCGGCGCCACCCGCGACGTACCCGCCACCGACAACCGGGTGGACGCGGCCGGACGCGCCGCCATCCCCGGTTTCGTGGACTCCCACTCCCATGTGGTCTTCGCGGGCGACCGGACCGAGGAGTTCAACGCCCGGATGTCCGGGCGGCGGTACAGCGCGGGCGGGATCCGCACCACGGTGGCCGCCACCCGGGCGGCCTCCAACAATGAGCTCAACGCCAATGTCGCCCGCTATGTGATGGAGGCCCTGCGCCAGGGCACCACCACCCTGGAGATCAAGTCCGGCTACGGGCTGACGTCGGAGGACGAGGCGCGTGCCCTGTCCATCGCCGCCGCCCACACCGATGAGGTGACGTTCCTGGGGGCGCATGTCGTCGCCCCCGAGTTCGCCGACGACCCGGCCGCGTATGTGGACCTGGTGACCGGCCCGATGCTCGAGATGTGCGCCCCCTACGCCCGCTGGGTGGACGTGTTCTGCGAGAAGGGCGCGTTCGACGGCGACCAGGCGCGGGCGGTGCTCACCGCCGGACAGCGGCACGGGCTGATCCCGCGGGTGCACGCCAACCAGCTCTCGTACGGCCCCGGGGTGCAGCTCGCCGTGGAGCTGGGCGCCGCCTCCGCGGACCACTGCACCTATCTGACGGACGAGGACGTCGACGCGCTGGCGCGCAGCGAGACGGTGGCCACCCTGCTGCCGGGCTGCGAGTTCTCCACCCGCTCGCCGTACCCGGACGCGCGGCGGCTGCTGGACGCGGGCGTCACCGTGGCGCTCTCCCCGGACTGCAACCCGGGCTCGTCCTTCACCAGTTCCATGCCGTTCTGTATCGCGCTCGCCGTGCGCGACATGGGGATGACCCCGGACGAGGCGGTCTGGGCGGCCACCGAGGGCGGGGCGCGCGCCCTGCGCCGTACCGACGTCGGCCGTATCACCCCGGGCGCCCGCGCCGATCTGGCGCTGCTGGACGCCCCGTCCCATGTCCACCTCGCCTACCGGCCCGGGGTCCCGCTGGTGTCGGCCGTCTGGCGCGGCGGAACCCTCGTCTGACGGACCCTCCGGGCCGGCGCCGGCCCGGACGCCGACGCGAATAAGGACCCGTCCCGGCTGAGCGGGGGCGGGCCCTTATCCGTCTGCGGCGGCGTCTACTCCTCGATCATCAGTCCCTTGCGGAGCCGACGGAGGGTGCGCGACAGCAGCCGGGAGACATGCATCTGGGAGATGCCCAGCTCTTCACCGATCTCCGACTGCGTCATGTTGGCCACGAAGCGCAGCGACAGGATCTTCCGGTCGCGCGGGGGCAGTTCGGCGATCAGCGGCTTCAGGGACTCCACGTACTCGATGCCCTCGAGACCGTGGTCCTCGTAGCCGATCCGGTCCGCCAGGGTGCCCTCGGTGTCGTCCTCCTCGGGCTGGGCGTCCAGCGAGCTGGCGGTGTACGCGTTGCTCGCGGCCATGCCCTCGACGACCTCGGCGGTGCTGATGTCCAGGCGCTTGGCCAACTCGTCCACGGTGGGGGCGCGGTCGAGCGACTGCGCCAGCTCGTCACCGGCCTTGGCCAGGTCCAGCCGCAGCTCCTGGAGCCGCCTGGGGACGCGCACGGACCAGCTCGTGTCCCGGAAGAAGCGCTTGATCTCGCCGACGATGGTCGGCATCGCGAAGGTGGGGAACTCGACACCGCGTCCGGGCTCGAAGCGGTCGATCGCCTTGATCAGTCCGATGGTGCCGACCTGGACGATGTCCTCCATCGGCTCGCTGCGGGAGCGGAAGCGCGAGGCGGCGAACTTGACCAGTGCCAGGTTCAGCTCGACGAGCGTGTTGCGTACGTACGCGTACTCGTGGGTGCCTTCGTCCAGCATCTCGAGGCGTTCGAAGAGGGTCTTGGAGAGAGCCCTCGCATCTACCGGACCAACCGTTTCATACGGGGGTATCTCCGGCAGATCGGACAGGTCCGGCAGTTCATCCAACGCGGTTCCGGCGAGTGCCTGGGTGTCCGCGTCGGGGGTGAACTGCGCGGGTACGGTGGTCGACGAGACGCCGGTACTCCAGGAAGGATCGGTACGCGATTCGTCGAGCTGGGGTGACATAGTCTCCTCCGTCGTTCTCGGCATATGGCTGCCGGTGCCATGACGTGCTGCTCGGGGAGCGGCGCCTCCAAAGCCGGTCGTGTTCGAGCGGGTCACTACTACGCCTACCCGTATTGGCCATCGCGTGGCAAGTCCACGTTGTCCATATTTGTTGAATTTGCCGAAGTATGCGAAATGTTCGGGTACCGGAGGACCGGGTAGAAGGCGTAGGGTTCGATGCGCGCAATCGAAAGCAACGAGACGCCAGAAGAGGTGCGCACATGGACCGCGGGATGGTCGGCAGCGCCAGCAAGGGCCGGCTTCAGGTCGAGGTTCGGCACCACGGAGCGAGTGCGGTCGTCACACCGGCAGGTGAGTTGGATCACCACACCGCCGACGTGCTGCGCGAGCCGCTGGAGAAATGCGTGGAAGGCGGACGCGCGCGGCTGGTCGTGGACTGCTCCAAGCTGGAGTTCTGCGATTCGACCGGGCTGAACGTCCTCCTGGGGGCTCGCCTCAAGGCCGAGGCCGAGGGTGGCGGAGTCCACCTGGCCGGGATGCAGCCCATCGTTGCGCGCGTGTTCGAGATCACCGGAGCGGAAGCCGTCTTCACGCTGCATGACTCGCTGGACGCCGCACTAGTCGAGTGATCTACGTCACTCCTGTTTCCGGTGTGTCCTGAGTACGACGTCATGCGTTGCCCGCGTCACATCAGCGGTGTTGAAGAAGTGGGTGTTCTCACGCTTTGGCCGGGCAGGAGACAGGCTGAAACTGTTGAACAGATCAGGTAACCCTTGTCCCTGAATCGGTGAATCGGTGAGGTGAAGCGCTGATGAGCACCACCCGGCCGTACCCGCCGGGCGACCGCGGCCCGGACCCGGATGGTCCCGCCGCTTCGGCCATCCCACCGGGTACTCCGGCCGCCGGGCGGATCCGCCAGATCCGCAGGCTCCATCTGATCGGAGCCAGCGGAGCGGTTCCGCGTGCCCGTGACTTCACGCGCGAGGCGCTGCGTGACTGGGGCTGGCTGCCGGCCGCGACCGCGGACCAGCGGGCGGCCGCGGAGGACGTACTGCTCGTCGTCTCCGAACTGGTCACCAACGCCTGTCTGCACGCCGACGGCCCGGAGGAGCTGCGCGTCAGCTCCAACGCCAAGGTGCTCCGCCTCGAAGTGGTCGACCTCGGCACCGGTACGCCCGCGCCGCGTACCCCGCACCGCGCGGGGCGTCCCGGCGGCCACGGCATGTTCATCGTGCAGCGGCTGTGCCTCGACTGGGGCGTGGTGCGGAACGTGGAAGGCTCCGGTAAGACGGTCTGGGCGGAGCTCGCCGCTCCGGCCTGAAGAGCACGGCCCCGGCCCGAATCCCCCCGCGCGCTCTGCGCCCTCGGGTCCGGCTGATCCGCCGCGGTCACCCCCGCCGCCGCCACCGCGGTCACCCCCGCCGCCGCGGCCCGCCGCCTCCCGCGGTCACCCCCTGCGCCCGCCCGCGCCGCGACTCCACCGTCCGTCGTGTCCGGCGGCGCGTCCGCGTCATCCGCTTCACCCGGTCTTCACCCTCTTCGCGCCGATCCGGCGCGTTCTTTGTCTTCCCTCTCCAAGGTCCCCGGCGTACTGTCGGCGCCCGATCTGATGTGCCGTCAGTTCTGCTGTTGCGGCGCCCGACGAGAGGGGATCTCGTGGTGTCCCACCCCCAACGCCGTACGGTCGGCCGTGGCGGCGCCCTCACGCTCGCCGCGGCCGTGGCCGGTTCCGCGGTCTTCCTCGGCGCCCCGGCCGCCCACGCCACCACCGTCGACGTCGACTACAAGTGCAAGACGCCGATCGGTGACAAGAGCGCGGTGTCGCCCATCGACATCAAGAGCGTGAAGAGCGGCGGCGGCTACAAGCTCACCATGTCCTTCGAGAAGGGCGTCTCCTCCAGTCCGGTCGAACTCGGCAAGGGCGCGATGCACCCCAGCGCCCTGATCAAGCTGGGCGGCGCGGAGACCGGCACGGTCGCGGTCTCGGGGCCCGCCAACGACAAGGCGATCCCCGCCAACACCCCCATCAAGATCCGTGACCTGACGGGCACCTACACGCCGAAGAAGAGCGGCAAGGTCACCTTCACCGCCTCCACCCTCACCATCAAGGCCCTGGGCACGACCACCACCTGTACCCCCGGCAACGGTCCGGGGCCCTCCCTGACGCTGGACGTCAAGGGCGCAGGCGGCTCCGGATCAGGCGGCGGCAGCGGCTCCTCCGGCGGAACGACGGGCGGCAGCGGCGGCGGTACGGGCGGCGGGGACACGGCCGGTACGGGCGGCTCCCAGCTGCCGCAGACCGGACCCGCCGACTCCGCCCTCGCCCTCGGCACCCTCGGCGGAACCGTGCTGCTCACCGGAGTGGCCGGAGCCCTCTGGCTCTCCCGGCGCCGCGGCCGGGCCGCCTAGCGCGGCCCCGGCCGGGCCGCACGAGGACGAGCAACCGAGGAGCCGCCGATGCCGTCGCGTACCCACACCGTCGTCCACCTCCGCGTCCGCACCGCCGCGCTGCTGACCGCCCCCCTGCTGGCCCTCGCGGTCTTCCCCACGGCGGTGGCCACCGCGGCCCCCGCCGCGCCCGGGGGACACGGCTGGGCGGCGGCGCCCGCGCCCGGCGGCGGACGCGCCCCGGGCGCGGGCGACCGGGCGTACTTCTATCTGGAGGGCGGCCCCGGCGCCGTCCTCCGCGACACGCTCGCCGTCACCAACGAGGGCACCCGGCCCCGTACCGTACGGCTGCGCGGCACCGGCGGCGTCCACGTCGCGCTCGCCGAGCACCGGGTGACGGTGCCGCCCCGCACCCGCGCCGACGTCCCGCTCACCGTCACCGTCCCCGCCGACGCGGCACCCGGTGAGCGCACCGGAGCGGTCCGGGTCTCGGGGGACGGGCGCGAGATCGCCGTCCGCACCCATCTGCGGGTCAACGGCCCCACCATGACCTCGCTCTCCGTCGAGGACGTGCGCGTGGAGCGGCACGGCGACGGGGCGGCCATCCGCTACGCCCTCGTCAACCGCGGCACCACCGCGCTCACCCCACGGCTCGCCGTCCGGGCCGACGGCCTCTTCGGCGCCGTGCTGCGCCGCGACGCCCGCACCCTGCCGCTCGAACTGGCCCCCGGCCGCCGGGTGCGGCTCACCGAGCGGTGGCCCGACGCGCCCGCCGCCGACCGGGTGGCGGTGCGGCTGACGGTCACCGCGGCCGGGGGAGCGCAGGACACGGCGTCCACCACCTACACCGCCGTACCGCCGTGGCTGCTGGTCACGGCGGCGCTCGGGGCCCTGGGCGCGGGCACCGCGGGTGGCCGGCTGGTACGGCGGCACCGCCGCCGTGCCCAAGCGGCCGCACCGGAGGCGGAGGCGGCCGTCGTAGGAGCGGGAGCCGGGGCGGGGGCCGACGGATGACACGTCACCCCACGCCTCCGGCCGCCGTCGCCCTGGTGGTCCTCGCCCTGCTCCTGGGCGCCCTCGCCGTACCGTTCACCGGCCCCGCCGCCGCGGCCTCCGACGGGCCCACCGTCGCGGTCTCGCCGCGCGAGGCGGGCACCGGCGGTTCGATCACCGTGACCGGCCGCGGCTGGCGGCCGAAAGCGCTGCT
Organism: Streptomyces cucumeris; assembly: GCF_024295805.1. GTDB lineage: Bacteria > Actinomycetota > Actinomycetes > Streptomycetales > Streptomycetaceae > Streptomyces > Streptomyces cucumeris. The sequence continues at coordinate 49,733 of NZ_JANCLX010000026.1, read as the reverse complement.
GACCCTGCTCATCTGCGGTCAGAACATGATCGGCGGCACCAACTCCTGCGCCAACTCCGACGGCAGGGCGGTCACCACCGGAGCGGACGGCACCTTCCGCCGGAAGCTGCCGGTCGCCGATCCGCCCGAGCCCTGCCCCTGCGTCGTGCACGCCGCGACCGTGACCGGTGACGCCGCCTCCGCCGATGTGGCGTTCCGCGTCGCCGGACACCCGGTGAAACCCCTGCCCCGGAAGCGCACCGGCGGTGAGCGGCTCAGCGCGCTCTCGGCACGGCTCGACGGCTCGAGCGGGCTGCTGACGTGGTTCGGCGCGCCCCCGCGCCGCACGCTGGTGGTCACCGTCGCCAACCTCGGCTCCACCCCGGCCCGCGATCCGGTCTTCCGGGTGGGCGCCTCGCACGGTGTCCTCGCGCCCTCGTGGGAGGAGCGGCAGTGGCGGGGGACCATCCAGCCGGGCAGGAAGGCCCGGGTCGAGCTGGAGGTCGAACTGTCGGCCGGGGCCCACGGCGACTACGTCGTCTCGCTGGAGTACGGCCGCAAGCTGCTGGTCGAACAGCCGTGGACGGTCGGACGGCCGTGGGGCGTCACGCTCTTCTGGGTCCTGCTGTGCGTGGTGATCCCGGCGGCGGTCTTCCGGATCGGCATGGCCGTCGTGGACCGGGTGCGGCCGCCGCGTCCTGCGGCATCCGCCGCGCATGCCCGCGCCCGCCGTTCCCGTATCCGCCGCCCCCGCCGCGGCCGCGCCCGGACCGGCCCCGCCGCCCCCGCCCCTGACGCACGGGCCCCGGCCCTGCCCTGGTTCACCCCGGACACCCTCCCGGGGTCGCAGACGCAACACCCTTCCGCACCGTCCGAGAACGACCGACCGACCCCGAAAGGATCGACGTGAGTACGCAACGAAGAGTGGGCGCGGCCGTTGCCGCGCTGGTACTCGGCGGTGCGGGCGTGCTGTTCGGCGCGAGTACCGCACAAGGCGCCGAGGTCTCGTACAAGACCGAGTGCCTGCCACCGCCGATCTCCGGTATGCCGCCGGTGCAGGGCACCACGACGGTGGACGTCCAGGCCCCGGCCACCGCCAAGGTCGGCGACGAGGTCGAGGTGGTGTGGAAGACGGTGCAGGCCGCTTCCAAGAACCCGCCCATCCTCGATCTGGAGAAGGACACCGTGAAGCCCACCGGCACCCTCACGGTGGGCGGGGCGCAGACCGGTGATCTGGCCGTGGAGGGGGCGCGGGAGAACCCGCCGATCCCCAAGGACAGCCCGATGAAGCTGTCCGATATGAAGGCCAAGCTGAAGCTGACGAAGGCCGGGGAGGTCACGCTGACCCCCGGTGCGTACACCATCAACGTCAGCAAGCCGATCTCCACGGACACCAAGTGCTCGGCCAAGGAGACGGTCAAGGCCGCCGCCACCATCAAGGTGACCGACGGCGGCGGTTCGACCACCGGTGGGACCACCACGGGCGGTACGACGACCGGTGGCACGACCACGGGCGGTACGACGACCGGTGGGACGACCACGGGCGGTACGACGACCGGTGGGACGACCACGGGCGGTACGACGACCGGTGGGACGACCACGGGCGGTTCCACCACCGGTGGCACCACGACCGGTGGTTCGACCAGCGGTGGCGGTGGCGGCGACGGCGACACCCAGACGGGTAAGCAGGTCAGCGTCGACTACCGCTGCAAGACCCCCATCGGCGACAAGGAGGCCACCTCCCCGGTCCAGATCAACGCCACCAAGAAGGGCGGCAGCTTCGACCTCACCGTCAAGTTCGGCAAGTCCGTGATGGACAGCCCGGCCGACATCCCTGCCGACTCCGTCAAGCCCGCGATGGCGGTGAAGGTCGGCGGTGCCGACAAGGGCGAGGTCGCCGTGGAGGGCCCGACCAACAAGGGGCCCATCAAGTCCGGTGACCCGATCGAGATCCCGGACCTCACCGGCACCTACAAACCGGGCGCGAGCGGCAAGGCGACACTCACCCCCGGGGTGCTGACCGTCAAGGCGCTCGGTACGACCACCACCTGCACCCCGGCCAAGGACCCCGGCGCCTCGCTGGAGCTGGACACCACGGCCCAGCCCGGCGGTACGTCCGGCGGCACCTCCGGCGGTTCGGGCGGCAGCTCCGGCGGCACCTCCGGTGGCACCGGCGGTACGTCCGGCGGTGGTTCGTCCGGTGGCACCAGCGGCGGACTCGCCGAGACCGGCGCGAACGACCACGGCGGGCTGAAGGCGCTCGCCCTGATCGCCGGCACCTCCGTGCTGCTCGGCGGCGCGGTCTTCACCCTCACTCCGTGGCGCAGGCTGCGCGGCAGCCGCTGACACGGGCCGGGGAACGGACGAGGGGCCCGGCGCGGTCATCCCGCGCCGGGCCCCTCAACACCTGGGCCGCGAACGGCGTCAGCGCACGTCGGCCATGAGGGCCACGATCTTCTTGCGGTACAGGTAGACCGCGAATCCGGCCAGCGCCGCGAAACTCGCCTCCAGCGCGATCACACCCGTGCCGCTCATATCGACACCCGCGATGGACAGCAGGCCCGTGATGCAGTCACCGGCGGTCACCGCGAGGAACCACACACCCATCATCTGGCTCGCGTACTTCTCCGGAGCCATCTTGGTGGTCACCGAGAGGCCGACCGGGGACAGGCACAGCTCACCCATCGTCTGGATCATGTAGACCGACACCAGCCACGCCGGGCTGACCGTGCTGCCGTCCGAGGCCATCCCCATCGGCACCACGAAGACGAAGAACGACGCGCCGATCAGGACCAGGGCCATCGCGAACTTCACCGTGGTGTTGGGCTCCCGGTCGCGCCGGGCCAGCCACAGCCACAGCCAGGCGAAGACCGGGGCGAGGGCCATCACCCACAGCGAGTTCACCGACTGGAACCACGAGGACGGGAAGTGCAGCCCGAAGACGTTGTCGGCGGTCTTCTTCTCGGCGAAGGCGGACATCGTGGAGCCGCCCTGGTCAAAGATCATCCAGAACACGGCCGCGGCCGCGAAGAACCAGATGTAGCCGCTCACCTTGGTCTGCTCGACCGCTGTGAGCTCCTTGTCGCGCTTGATCCGGATCAGCACCCCGGTCGGGATGACCAGACCCGCGACGGTGATCGGGACCAGCGCCCAGTTCAGCGTCCAGTGGCCGCTGAGGACGACCGCCCCGTAGAACACCGTGGCCACGATCAGCCAGATCAGTCCCTTGCGCAGCCAGGCGCGCCGCTCCTCGGCCGCCAGCGGCGTGGGGACGACACTGCTCTGCGGGCTCAGATGGCGGGTGCCGATGAGGAACTGGACCAGACCGAGCGCCATACCGAGCGCGGCCAGTGCGAAGCCCAGGTGCCAGTTGTAGCTCTGGCCGACGGTGCCGATCACCAGCGGAGCGGCGAAGCCACCCACGTTGATGCCGATGTAGAAGAGGGTGAAGCCGCCGTCCCGGCGCGGGTCCTGGGGACCGTCGTAGAGATGGCCGACCATCGTGGAGATGTTGGACTTCAGCAGCCCCGAACCCAGGGCGACCAGGGCGAGACCGGCGAAGAAGGGCCCCTGCCCGGGGACGGCGAGCGCCAGATGGCCCGTCATGATCACACCGGCGGCGATGGCAACCGTCCGCCGCGGGCCCCAGACCCGGTCACCGAACCAGCCGCCGGGCATCGCCAGCAGATAGACCAGGGCCACATAGACCGAGTAGATGGCCACCGCGTTGACCTCGGTCATCCCGAGACCGCCGCCCTGAGCACCCTTCTTGGCGTCCGGGCCGCCGGAGATCAGGTAGACGACGAGCAGGGCTCTCATGCCGTAGTAGCTGAAGCGCTCCCACATCTCGGTCATGAAGAGGGTTGCCAGGCCACGCGGGTGGCCGAAGAAGGTCTTGCCACCGCTGGCAGGGGTTCCCTGCGCGGTGGCGCCCTTCGTGAGGCTGGACGCCATGGGGGGGTTTCCTTGTGTGGGGGGTCAGGTGGCGCTCGGGTGGTCGGTTCGGTCGCCCTGTCCGGCTCCGGACACGACAGAGACCTTCGGCGGCGTGTAGCGGCCAAAGGTCCCCGAAAAAGAGCTACAGACGTACATTCACCTTACACACGGCTTACGCGCACCCCTGGAACGGTGAGACATACCTCACGGATGGGGCACGCAACCATGTGAGCCCCGGCCGTGGTCCCGTGCGCGGCCCGTGCTCCGACCTCGGCGGACTACCATCACTCCATGACCCGAGTACTGCTCGCCGAGGATGACGCGTCCATCTCGGAGCCGCTCGCTCGCGCCCTGCGCCGTGAGGGGTACGAGGTCGAGGTGCGGGAGGACGGACCCACCGCGCTCGACGCCGGGCTGCAAGGGGGTATCGATCTGATCGTCCTCGATCTCGGCCTGCCGGGTATGGACGGTCTCGAGGTCTGCCGCCGGCTGCGCAACGAGGGCCACGGCTTCCCGGTGCTGGTGCTCACCGCCCGCGCGGACGAGGTGGACACCGTGGTCGGGCTGGACGCGGGCGCGGACGACTATGTGACCAAGCCCTTCCGCCTCGCCGAGCTGCTCGCCCGGGTCCGGGCGCTGCTGCGGCGCGGCGCCGTCGAGACCCATGCGCAGGCGCCGTCCACCCATGGGGTGCGGATCGATGTGGAGTCGCACCGCGCCTGGATGGGCGAGGAGGAGCTCCAGCTCACGGCGAAGGAGTTCGACCTGCTGCGCGTCCTGGTCCGGGACGCGGGCCGGGTGGTCACCCGGGACCAGCTGATGCGCGAGGTGTGGGACACCACCTGGTGGTCCTCCACCAAAACCCTCGACATGCACATCTCCTGGCTGCGCAAGAAGCTCGGGGACGACGCCGCCAACCCCCGTTACATCGCCACCGTCCGGGGTGTCGGTTTCCGTTTCGAGAAGAGCTGACGGTGGCTGAGACGGTAGGACCATGCGCCGTCGTCTGATCAACTCCACCCTCGCCGTGGTGCTCGTCGTCATCGCGGTCTTCGGTCTTTCCCTGGTCCTCGTGGAGACGCGGACCATCGAGAACAGCGCCCAGGAGAGCGTCAGCTCCGACGCGGTGCGGCTGGTCAGCATCGTGGACAGCAGGCTGCTCGGCGGTGAGGGCGTCACCGCCAAGGTGCTGCGCGAACAGATCGAACCCGGCCGCTACGCCCTGATCCGGATCCCGGACCACCCCACGGTGGAGATCGGCGAGCGGCCCGAAGGCAGTGTCATCTCCGCCGAGGAGCGCGGTGAGCAGGGCGAGGTGGTGCGGGTCGAGGAGTCCCGCTCCACCGTGAGCCGGGAGATCGGCCGCACCATGCTGATCATCCTGGCGGTGGCGCTGCTCGCCGTCGTGGCCGCCGTCCTGCTGGCCGTACGGCAGGCGCGCAGGCTCTCCGCCCCGCTCACCGATCTCGCCGAGACCGCCGAGCGGCTGGGCTCGGGCGATCCCCGGCCGCGCCACCGCCGCTACGGGGTGCCGGAGCTGGACCGGGTCGCCGACGTCCTGGACTCCAGCGCCGAACGCATCGCCCGGATGCTCACCGCCGAGCGGCGGCTGGCCGCCGATGCCTCGCACCAGTTGCGGACCCCGCTGACCGCGCTGTCCATGCGGCTGGAGGAGATCACGCTCACCGACGACCCGGAGACGGTCAAGGAGGAGGCGACCATCGCGCTGGGGCAGGTCGAGCGGCTCACCGACGTGGTGCAGCGGCTGCTGACCAACTCCCGCGATCCGCGCAGCGGCTCCGCGGTCGCCTTCGACCTCGACGAGGTGGTCAAGCAGCAGATCGAGGAGTGGCGCCCGGCCTCCCGCAGCGAGGGCCGCGCCATCGTCCGCTCGGGCAAGAAGGGGCTGCGGGCGGTCGGCACCCCGGGCGCGGTCGCGCAGGTGCTGGCCACCCTGATCGAGAACTCACTGATGCACGGGGACGGCACGGTCGCGCTGCGCACCCGGGTCACCGGCAACCAGGCGGTCGTCGAGGTGTCCGACGAGGGTCCGGGTGTCTCGCCCGACCTCGGCGCGCGGGTCTTCGAGCGCACCGTCAGCGGACGGAACTCCACCGGTCTGGGGCTCGCGGTCGCCCGCGATCTGGCAGAGGCGGACGGCGGGCGGCTGGAGCTGCTCCAGCAGCACCCCCCGGTCTTCGCGCTCTTCCTCAGCCGCGAGGCGGAGTGCCAGGGCGGTTCCTGATCCGCCGGTCAGCGCTTGCGCCCGGCTGGGTCACTTCCGGACCGGCTGCTTGCGGGTGGCCTGCGCGGGCGGCGCGTCGCTGAGAAAGGACTCCGCACGCTCCACGGCCTCCCGGGCGGGCAGCGTCCGGAACACCCAGGTGCGGTAGGACCAGAAGCGGAAGAGGGTGGCCACCCCGATGCCGACGAACTTGCACACATTGCTCTGGAGCTGGCTGTCGAGGCCGAAGCCGTAGGTGGCCGTGTAGAGCACACCGTTCTCGATGATCAGGCCGATCGCGCTGAACAGCAGGAAGAGGCTGAGCTCCTTGGTGCGCCCCTGCTTGTCCCGGTCCCGGTAGGTGAAGTAGCGGTAGCCCAGGTAGTTGAAGCCCGTCGCGACCACCGTGGCCACGATGGACGCCCGCACCACCGGCAGCGTGCTGAACTCCCGGACCAGGTTGAAGACCGCGAGGTTGACGAAGACGCCGGCACCGCCGACCACCCCGAACTTCGCGATCTCGCGGGCGAGTTGGCCCAGCCGGGCCCGCAGCCCTTCGAGTGTGCGCCGTTCACTCATGGTGATCGTTCCGCCCCGTCCGTCAGCGTTCAACAACGGCCCCATGCTAACCAGCGCCCCGCGCTCTCGCCTGCAAGGCATCGTCATGGTCCGGTCCCGGTTTCTGGATGATCCTCCAAGGCCGGTGAGGGGTGGTCGCGGGAGGAAGTTACTCTGGGAGGGTGACATTCCCGGTAGTCGGCATGGTCGGCGGCGGCCAGCTCGCCCGTATGACCCACGAGGCGGGCATCCCCCTCGGTATCAGGTTCAAGCTGCTCAGTGACACCCCGCAGGACTCTGCGGCCCAGGCGGTCAGCGATGTGGTCATCGGTGACTACCGTGACCTCGACACGCTTCGTGCGTTCGCACAAGGCTGTGCCGTGGTCACTTTCGATCACGAGCATGTCCCCGCGGAGCATCTGCGTGCCCTGGAAGCGGACGGCGTGGTCATCCGCCCCGGGGTGGAAGCCCTGCTCCACGCCCAGGACAAGGGGGTGATGCGGGAGCGGCTGCGCGCCGCGGGCGTGCCCTGCCCGCGCCACCGCATCGTGACGGATCCCACGGACGTGGTGCGGTTCGCCGAGGAGGGCGACGGCTTCCCCGTCGTCCTGAAGACGGTGCGCGGCGGCTACGACGGCAAGGGCGTCTGGGTGGTCCGTAACGCGGAGCAGGCGGCCGATCCGTTCCGCGCCGGGGTGCCGGTCCTCGCCGAGGAGATGGTCGACTTCAGCCGTGAGCTGGCGGCCAATGTGGTGCGCTCCCCGCACGGCCAGGCCGTGGCCTACCCCGTCGTGGAGTCCATCCAGGTCGACGGGGTGTGCGACACGGTGATCGCCCCCGCGCCCGATCTCTCCGGCGAGCTGTCCGCCCAGGCCCAGGAGCTGGCCCTGCGGATCGCCGCCGAGCTGGGTGTCATCGGACACCTGGCGGTGGAGCTCTTCGAGACCCGGGACGGGCGGCTGCTGGTCAACGAGCTGGCGATGCGTCCGCACAACTCCGGTCACTGGACCCAGGACGGCGCCGTGACCTCGCAGTTCGCCAACCATCTGCGGGCCGTGCTCGACCTCCCGCTCGGCGATCCGCGCCCCCGGGCCCCGTGGACGGTGATGACCAACGTCCTCGGCGGTGACTTCCCCGACATGTACGCGGCGTATCTGCATTGCATGGCGCGCGATCCAGGGCTGAAGATCCACATGTACGGCAAGGACGTGAAGCCCGGGCGCAAGGTCGGCCACGTCAACACCTATGGCGACGATCTGGCCGATGTGCGTGAGCGCGGCCGCCACGCCGCCGACTACCTCAGAGGGACCATCACCGAATGAGCGCTCCTGCGATCGGCATCGTCATGGGTTCGGACTCCGACTGGCCCGTGATGGAAGAGGCGGCCAAGGCCCTCGACGAGTTCGAGATCCCGTACGAGGTGGACGTGGTCTCCGCGCACCGGATGCCGCGCGAGATGGTCTCCTACGGGGAGAACGCGGCCCCCCGCGGGCTGAAGGCGATCATCGCCGGGGCGGGCGGCGCCGCCCATCTGCCGGGCATGCTCGCCTCCGTCACCCCGCTTCCGGTGATCGGTGTCCCGGTCCCGCTGAAGTACCTGGACGGGATGGACTCGCTGCTGTCGATCGTGCAGATGCCGGCCGGGGTGCCGGTGGCCACGGTCTCCGTCGGCGGCGCCCGGAACGCCGGACTGCTGGCCACGCGGATCCTGGCCGCCCATGACGCCGAGCTCCAGGCCCGGATGCGGGAGTTCCAGGAGGACCTCAACCAGCAGGCCACGGAGAAGGGCAAGCGGTTGCGCGCCAAGGTGGGCGGCTCCGGCTCCTTCGGCTTCGGCAAATGAGCGCGGCGGACCGGGTCTGACCGTCCCCCGCACTCGTTGCGTCAACGACGGGTCAAGCACTGATCAAGCGCTGGTCAGCGGTGTCGTAGCGGGCGAAAGCAACCGAACTGATGGGGCGTGACTTCGGTCATTCAACATTGCAAGATGTGACGATGACCGATCGTCTCGCGCAAGCCCGTGCACTGCTGACCACCCACCCCGTGGTCGACGGCCACAACGACCTCCCGTGGGCCCTGCGTGAGCAGGTCCGCTATGACCTCGACCGGCGCGATATCGCCGCCGATCTGAGCGCCCACACCCACACCGACCTCCCGCGGCTGCGCGCGGGAGGCGTCGGCGCCCAGTTCTGGTCGGTCTACGTCCGCTCCGACTTCAGCGGGGACACCGCGGTCAGCGCCACCCTCGAACAGATCGATGTGGTCCGGCGGTTCACCGCGGCCCACCCCGATCAGCTCCGCCCCGCGCTGACCGCGGATGACATGGAGGCCGCGCGCGCCGAGGGCCGGATCGCCTCCCTGATGGGCGCCGAGGGCGGCCACAGCATCAACTGCTCGCTGGCCACCCTGCGCGCCCTGTACGACCTCGGGGTGCGCTATATGACGCTCACCCACAACGACAACGTCCCCTGGGCGGACTCGGCGACCGACGAGCCGCGCGCCCACGGCCTCACCCGCTTCGGCGAGGAGGTCGTCCGGGAGATGAACCGGCTCGGCATGCTCGTCGACCTCTCCCATGTCTCGGCCGACACCATGCGCGACGCGCTCCGGGTCACCGAGGCGCCCGTGGTCTTCTCGCACTCCTCCGCCCGTGCCGTCTGCGATCACCCGCGCAACATCCCGGACGACGTACTGGCCTCGCTGCCCGCCAACGGCGGGGTGGCGATGGTCACCTTCGTGCCCAAGTTCGTCCTGCCGGAGGCGGTCGCCTGGACCCGGGCGGCCGACGAGAACATGCGCGCCCACGGACTGCATCCGCTGGAGATGTCGGAGGCGGGAATAGCGGTCCACCGCGCCTTCGAGGAGTCCAATCCGCGTCCGCGCGCCACCGCCGCCACCGTCGCCGACCATCTGGACCATATGCGCGAGGTGGCGGGCATCGACCACATCGGTATCGGCGGCGACTTCGACGGCACCGCCTTCACCCCCGATGACCTCGCCGATGTCACCGGCTATCCGAACCTCATCGCCGAACTGCTGGACCGCCACTGGTCACCGGCCGATCTCGCCAAGCTGACCTGGGAGAACGCGGTCCGTACGCTGCGCTCCGCGGAGGATGTGGCACGCGGGCTGCGGGAATCCCGGGCCGCCTCGGTGGCCACGATCGAGCAGCTGGACGGCCCGGCCTAGGCCAGCGGGCGGCCCAGGGCCCGGTACTGCCAGCCCGCCTCACGCCAGTGGTCCGGGTCCAGGGCGTTCCGCCCGTCCAGCAGACGGCGCTCGGCGACCACCTCGCCGAGCCCGGCCGGGTCCAGCTCGCGGAACTCGCGCCACTCGGTGAGGTGCAGCACCGCATGGGCGCCCCGGGCGGCCTCCAGCGCGCTCGGCGCGTAGGCCAGGGTCGGGAAGAGGGCGCGGGCGTTGTCCATGCCCTTGGGGTCGAAGACGGTGACCTGGGCGCCCTGGAGCTGTATCTGCCCGGCGACATTGAGCGCGGGGGAGTCCCGGACGTCGTCCGAGTCCGGCTTGAAGGTGGCGCCCAGCACGGCCACCCGCTTGCCCAGGAACGCGCCGCCCACGGCCTCGCGGGCCAGCTCGACCATATGGCCGCGGCGGCGCATGTTGATCGAGTCCACCTCGCGCAGGAAGGTGAGCGCCTGGTCCGCGCCCAGCTCACCGGCGCGGGCCATGAACGCCCGGATGTCCTTGGGCAGACAGCCGCCGCCGAAGCCGATCCCGGCGCGCAGGAACTTCTTGCCGATCCGGTCGTCATGGCCGATGGCCTCGGCCAGCTTCACCACATCGCCGCCCGCGGCCTCGCAGACCTCGGCCATGGCGTTGATGAAGGAGATCTTGGTGGCCAGGAAGGAGTTGGCCGAGGTCTTCACCAGCTCGGCGGTCGGGTAGTCGGTGACCACGAAGGGTGAGCCCTCGGCGATGGGTGTGGCGTACACCTCGCGGAGCTGCTTCTCGGCCCGCTCGCTGGTGACGCCGACCACGATCCGGTCCGGGTGCAGGGTGTCCTGGACGGCGAAGCCCTCGCGCAGGAACTCCGGGTTCCAGGCCAGCTCCGCGTCCCCGCCCACCGGGGCCAGCTCCGCCAGCCGGGCCGCCAGCCGGTCCGCGCTGCCCACCGGCACCGTGGACTTGCCCACGACCAGCGTGGGACGGCGCAGATGCGGGGCCAGGGACTCCACGGCGGAGTCGACGTAACTCATGTCACATGCGTACTCGCCGTGCTTCTGCGGAGTGTTCACACAGATGAAGTGGATGTCGCCGAACTCACCGGCCTCCTCGTAGGAGCTGGTGAAGCGCAGCCGCCCGGTCGCGCCCTCGTGCCCCACGACATGGCGCCGCAGCAGATCCTCCAGGCCCGGCTCGTACATCGGCACTCTGCCCGCCGAGAGCATCGCGATCTTCTCGGGGACGATGTCCAGACCCAGCACCTCGAACCCCAGCTCGGCCATGGCCGCGGCGTGCGTGGCGCCGAGGTAGCCGGTGCCGATCACTGTGATCTTGAGGGGCATGGAGTGCTCCAGGGCGGTCGGTCGCAGATGCGCTGACTGAGCATAGTCGGGACGCGGACCCGGCCGGCGCCCCGGCTGTCGGCTAACTCACGTATACCTGTCGGGGCAGCACCCCTAGAATTCAGTTACTTAACGGTAGTTAGCACACTCAGGGGAGTGGAGAAGACCTTGGCGTCCTCGGTTAATGACTTCGACCTGTACCGGCCGTCGGAGGAGCACGACATGCTCCGCGACTCGGTCCGCTCTCTCGCCGAGGCGAAAATAGCCCCCTTCGCCACCGAGGTCGACGAAGAGGGCCGCTTCCCGCAGGAGGCGCTGGAGGCGCTCGTCGCCAATGACCTGCACGCGGTGCACGTCCCCGAGTCCTACGGCGGCGCGGGCGCGGACGCCCTGGCCACCGTGATCGTCATCGAGGAGGTCGCCCGGGTCTGCGCCTCCTCCTCGCTGATCCCCGCGGTCAACAAGCTGGGCTCGCTGCCGGTCGTCCTCTCCGGCTCCGAGGAGCTGAAGAAGAAGTACCTGGGCTCGCTCGCCAAGGGCGACGCGATGTTCTCGTACTGCCTCTCCGAGCCGGACGCGGGCTCGGACGCGGCGGGTATGAAGACCAAGGCCGTGCGTGACGGCGACCACTACGTGCTCAATGGTGTGAAGCGCTGGATCACCAACGCCGGGGTCTCCGAGTACTACACGGTGATGGCCGTCACCGACCCCGAGAAGCGCTCCAAGGGCATCTCCGCCTTCGTCGTGGAGAAGTCCGACGAGGGCGTCTCCTTCGGTGCCCCGGAGAAGAAGCTCGGCATCAAGGGCTCCCCGACGCGCGAGGTCTACCTCGACAACGTCCGGATCCCCGCCGACCGCATGATCGGCGCCGAGGGCACCGGCTTCGCCACCGCGATGAAGACCCTGGACCACACCCGCGTCACCATCGCCGCCCAGGCCATCGGCATCGCCCAGGGCGCGCTGGACTACGCCAAGGGCTACGTCCAGGAGCGCAAGCAGTTCGGCAAGGCCATCGCCGACTTCCAGGGCATCCAGTTCATGCTGGCCGACATGGCGATGAAGCTGGAGGCCGCCCGTCAGCTCACCTACGCGGCGGCCGCCAAGTCCGAGCGCGTCGACGGCGACCTCACCTTCTTCGGTGCCGCCGCCAAGTGCTTCGCCTCGGACGTGGCGATGGAGGTCACCACCGACGCCGTACAGCTCCTCGGCGGCTACGGCTACACCCGGGACTACCCGGTCGAGCGGATGATGCGGGACGCCAAGATCACGCAGATCTACGAGGGCACCAACCAGGTGCAGCGCATCGTGATGGCGCGCAACCTGCCGTAGGGCCCGCGGGCACAGACGAAAGGCGGGGCATCGCACATGCGATGCCCCGCCTTTCGCCGTATCCGCTAGTTGCCGGAGGAGACGGTGACCTTCTCGTCGTTCTTGAGCTGGCCCATCAGTTCCTTGACCTTGACCATGTCCCACTGCACCGCGCTGCCCTTGGGCGTGGAGAGGCCGGGGTTGGAGACGGGCATGTTCATCTGCTTGCCGTCACCGCCGGAGACGCTCTTCATCGCGAAGAACATGTCCTTCACGTCCCACAGGCTCATGTCCTTGTCGACGACCAGGTTGTCCAGACCGGCGCCCATCGTCGGGTAGAGCTTGAAGGGGTTCAGCAGCGTGCTCGGCGAGGCCGCCTCGTTGGCGAGCGCCGACAGGAACTTCTGCTGGTTCTTGGTGCGGTCCAGGTCGCCGCCCGCCAGGCCGTAGCGCTGCCGGACGAAGGCGAGCGCCTGCTGGCCGTCCAGCGTCTGCTTGCCCTTCTTCAGGTCGGTCCCGGACTTCTTCTCCTTCATGTCCTGCGGGATGTCGATCTCGACACCGCCGACTCCGTCCACCAGGTTGGCGAAGCCGTCGAGGCCGATCTCCGCGTAGTGGTCGATCTTCAGCCCGGTGTTGTACTCGACCGTGCGGACGAGCAGCGAGGGGCCCTCCGAGGAGTACGACGCGTTCAGCTTGTTCTTGCTCGCGGGGATCCGGTTGCCGGTCTCCGAGCCGGTGAAGGACGGGATCGTGACATAGGAGTCACGCGGGAGGCTGATCATGGTGTTCCCGTTGTCACCGACATGGAGAAGGATCATGGAGTCGGTGCGGCGGCCCTCGGCGGAGCCGGTGTGCAGCTTCTTCTTCTGCTCGTCCGACAGCCCCTCACGGCTGTCGGAGCCGACGATCAGATAGTTGGTGCCCTTGCCGCCGTCGGGCCGGTCCTCGACCTTGCTCAGGTCGACCTCGCGGCGCAGCTTGGAGTCGGCCCAGAAGTAGGTGCCTATGCCCACGGCCAGCAGCAGGACGAGGAAGGTCACCAGGCCGATGGCTATCCGGCGCTTCCAGTTCTTGGGGCGCGCCGGGCCGGGGGTGCCGCCGGCGCCCGGTCCGCCGCCCTGGCCGTAGACCTGACCGGTGTTGTAACCGTCGTCGTACGGATCGTGGTCGTCATAGCCCTGGGACGGCTGCTGTCGCGGCACCGTGCCGCGCGGCGACATGCTCGGCGGCAGCGGCGGCTCGCCGTGCGGGCCGCCCGCGCCCGGCGCCGTACGCCGGACCTGCGGCATCGCACGGGCCCCCTCCGGTTCGGAGCTGCCGCTGCCGCGTCCGTACCGGTCGTTGCGGTCGCCGGTCCATCCCTGGGGCCAATCGCTCATGCAAGAGAGTGTGCCTGGTCGGGGGGTCCCCATACAGGGCGGGTGCGGGATCGGGGCCCGGCTGTTGCAGAGCTGATAAGAATCCGGTCCGCATAAGGTGGATGGCATGACCCTTCAGGCCAAGGGAGCGGAACCGGAGCTTGCGGGCAAGCCCACCTCCGCCTCCCGTACCACGTTGTCCCACATCATGACCAACAGTGACACCAATCTCCTCGGCACCGTGCACGGTGGCGTGATCATGAAGTTGGTGGACGACGCGGCCGGGGCGGTCGCCGGACGCCACTCCGAGGGCCCCGCCGTCACCGCCTCGATGGACGAGATGGCGTTTCTGGAGCCGGTCCGCGTCGGCGATCTCGTCCATGTGAAGGCCCAGGTCAACTGGACCGGACGGTCCTCCATGGAGGTCGGGGTACGGGTGCTGGCCGAGCGCTGGAACGAGTCGACCCCCGCCACCCAGGTCGGCAGCGCCTATCTGGTCTTCGCCGCGGTCGACGAGGACGGCAAGCCCCGCGCCGTGCCGCCGGTGATACCCGAGTCCGAACGTGACGAGCGCCGCTACCAGGAAGCCGAGATCCGGCGCACCCACCGCCTCGCACGCCGCCGCGCCATCCGCGAGCTGCGGGCCCGCCGTACCGCCGAGGGCGTCGAGCTGTAGGGGACGCGCCCGCCACCGGGCTACGAGCAGGCGACCTGATCGCCGGTGACGGCCTCGATACCGTCCTTGTCCGTGTGCGGCTCCTCGGTCCGCACCTTCCGGATGCCGTCGTAGTCCTTGCCCACCGTGATCTGCATCACGGCACCCTGTCCGGTGACCGGCCGCAGCTTCGCACCGGGCAGCGCGGCCGCCAGCGAGCGGACCGAGCGGTTCCAGACCGGGTCGTAGGCGATCACCGTGCGCGCCACGTCCGACTTCACCGCGTCGGCCGGGGACCCGGTGGTGGCGAAGCCCGCGCCGTGCAGATCCCGGTCCGCGCGCCGGGCCAGCCCCGACTCGGTGGTGCCGTTGAGCACATGGACCTTGACCCGGGCGGGATCCACGTCCACCGGGACCCCACGCGGCTTCTTGGCGTGCCGTACGGTCAGCGGCCGGTCCTCGCGGATGGCCGTGAACAGCCGCCCGGCCTTCTCCTCGTTCCAGCGCAGCGTGGAGCCGACCCCCTTGACCGGGGTGCCCGGCAGATCCACCGGGACCGAGGCGAACTCCGACGACGCCGGGGTGAACCCGTGCATCGCCCGGCCCAGCTCCACCAGGTCCTCCGCCCCGAAACCGTGGTCGGCGCGGACCGAGCCCAGCAGGGTGGAAGCCACCCTGTTGAACTTCACCGGGTTGAAGAGGATGCCCCCGGCCGTGGTCTGTTCGATCACCGACGCCATGAACCGCTGCTGGCGCTGGATCCGGCCCAGGTCCGAGGTGCCGTCGATATGCCGGGAGCGCACGTACTGCAGTGCCTGTCCGCCGTTGAGCACATGGCTGCCGACCGGCAGGTCGAGCCCGGTGTGGTCGTCCTTCAGCGGTCGGGCGGTACACACCTTCACCCCGCCCACCACGTCCACCGTCTTCATGAAGCTGGTGAAGTCCACCTCGAGGTAGTGGTCGATATGGACACCGGTCAGATGCTCCACGGTGCGCACCGTCAGACCGGGCCCGCCCTCGGCGTACGCGGCGTTGAGCTTCTGCGGATGCCCGGGGTGCCGTCTGCCGGTGGGGTCGGTGTACGCGGGGATATCGGCGTAGGAGTCCCGCGGCAGGCTGATCACGCTGGCCCGGCGGCGGTCGCCGGACAGATGCACCAGCATGATCGTGTCGGTGCAGTGGCAGGGTGCGCCGCCCAGCCGGTAGAGCGCCTTCTCCCGCGGGCTGATCCGGTCCCGGCCGTCGGTGCCGACCACCAGGAAGTTGACGCCCCCGCCGCCGCCCCGGGGCCGGTTGTCCAGATCGTCGAAGACATCGACCCGGTGGATCCCGGACTCCAGCTCCCGGACCAGCAGATGTCCGATACCGCTGACGGCCAGCACCAGACCGGAGGCCCCGGCGGCGATCCGCAGCCCCCAGCGGGGACGGCGGCCGGAGCGGGTGCGCGACGGGCGCGGCGAACGGGCCGGTGCTCTCACTCCGGGGACCTCCGTGACGGGCGGGCGGGGCCGAATCGCCTCACCGTAGGCCCATACGATGAGCACCTTGGCGGCCCCACGCCGCCGGTGCCGTCCGCTGCCACCCGGGCGGCGCGCTCCGGTGTCCCCCATACGCGGTAACGTGGGCCCGATACCCGCAGTCTTCCGGGGGGCGACCCCCGTCTACCCCGAGGTGCCATGCCCCCGCATCAGCTCCCGGCCGTCTCCGTGATCATGCCGGTGCTCAATGAGGAACGCCATCTGCGCAACTCCGTGCGGCACATCCTGGAGCAGGAGTACGCCGGTGAGATGGAGGTGGTGATCGCCCTCGGCCCGTCCAGCGACCGGACCGACGAGATCGCCGCCGAGCTGGTCGCCGAGGACCCCCGGGTGCACACGGTGCCCAATCCCACGGGCCGTACCCCCGCCGCGCTGAACGCCGCGATCAAGGCGTCCCGCCATCCGGTGGTGGTCCGGGTCGACGGCCACGGCATGCTCTCCCCGGACTACATCGCGACCGCGGTGCGGCTGCTGGAGGAGACCGGCGCGCAGAACGTCGGCGGCATCATGCACGCCGAGGGCGAGAACGACTGGGAGCACGCCGTCGCGGCCGCCATGACCTCCAAGATCGGGGTCGGCAACGCCGCGTTCCACACCGGCGGTGAGGCGGCCCCGGCCGAGACCGTCTACCTGGGTGTCTTCCGCCGCGAGGCGCTGGAGCAACAGGGCGGCTACAACGAGGAGTTCATCCGCGCCCAGGACTGGGAGCTGAACTTCCGGATCCGTGAGGCGGGCGGGCTGATCTGGTTCTCGCCCGAGCTGAAGGTCTCCTACCGGCCGCGGCCCAGCGTGCGGGCGCTCGCCAAGCAGTACAAGGACTACGGCCGCTGGCGCCATGTCGTGGCCCGTTTCCACCAGGGCTCGATCAATCTGCGCTATCTCGCCCCGCCGACCGCCGTGGTCGCCATCGCGGCGGGCCTGGTGGTGGGCGCGGCCGTCACCCCATGGGCCCTGGTGATCCCCGGTGGCTATCTGGCGGCCATCACCGCGGGCTCGGTTCCGGCGGGCAAGGGGCTGCCGCTCGCGGCCCGGCTGCGGATCCCGGTCGCGCTGGCCACCATGCACATGTCGTGGGGCTGGGGCTTCCTCACCAGCCCGCGGGCGCTCGCCAGGAAGGTCATCGCCAGCCGCCGCCCGGCGGTCATGGCCGAGGGCTGACCGCTCCCTCTCCCGCTCTGCTGCGAAGGGGCCGGACCCGGCCATGGGTCCGGCCCCTCGTCATACCGTCGTCCTCAGAAGGTGTACTGCGGGTTCACCTTCATGCACGCCTTCTTGTCCTCGCCGTTCAGGGCGTCGGCGCTCTCCGGCGTCTTGCTGTCGTCCTCGCTCGCGGGCTTGGGGTAGACGGCGCCCTCGCGCCAGTCGTTGCCGACCACGAGCGTCACCTCCTGGACCGACTTCGACGACTTCACCGCGGACTTCGGCAGCTTCAGCGCCTTGGCCACGGCCAGCGCGTCACCCTGCTTGGCCTCGTCGGGGTACATCACGGTGGTGTCGGCCTGTGAGGTCAGAACGGTGTTGGCGGTGGCCTTGGCGTAGCCGAGCCGGACCAGTTCGGAGGTGATGACCCCCGCGCGGCCCGAGACCGGCCCCAGGACCGTGCTGGAGGTGCCGTTCTGCACCACCACCGGCAGCTCGCCCTTGGGGGCGGTGGGGGCCGGGGTGTGATCGGGCTTCTTCTTGTCCTTGCCGTCCATCGCGATGTCATTGCGGAGCAGCGAGAAGGTCTGCTCGGCCTCGCCCGGCCTGGGCTTCACATACTCACCGCCGCCGCCGTACTCCCAGGGCATGGTGACCATGGTGGTGCGCTTCGCCGGCACCCGCTTGAGATCGTTGCCCAGGTCGTAGAGCTTCTTGACGGTGCCCAGGCCGTGGTCGACGGTCAGCGCCTTGGTCGCGGCCTCCGCCAGGTCCATCAGCTTGCCCGGGTCGCTGAGCTTGGTGCCCGACTTCAGCTGACGGATCATCGAGGTCATATACATGTGCTGGGCCTTGGCCCGGCCGATGTCGGTGTTGTCCTCGAAGCCGTAGCGGGTGCGCAGCCACTGGAGGGCCTGGACGCCCTTGACGCTGTGGGTGCCCTTGGTCAGCTTCAGCCCGGAGCCGTGGCCCCTGCTGTCATGGGAGTAGACATTGGCCCGGACGCAGACCGGGACACCGCCGACGGCGTCCGCCATGGACACCACCCCGGAGAAGTCGATCATCATGAAGTGATCGATGTAGACCCCGGTCAGCTCCTTCCAGGCGGCGACCGTACAGCCCGGACCGCCGTGCTGGAGCGACTGGTTGATGGCCCCCTCGGTCTTCGGGTAGACCTTCCCGGTCTCGGGGTCGGTGCACTTGGGGATGGTCACCCGGGTGTCCCGCGGGATGCTGACCACCGACATATTGCTGCGGTCGGCCGAGACATGCACCAGCATCTGCACATCGGCCAGCGGCTTGCGGTCGGCGTCCTGCTTGGCGCCGCCCAGCTTGACGTTCTCCGCGGTGTTACGGCTGTCGGACCCGACGAGGAGGATGTTCAGCGGGGTCTGGCCCGCGGCGTTGGGCTCGGGCTTGCCGATCTTGCTGTCGCCGAGGTCCAGCTCCTCCTTCCGCAGATTGCCGTTCAGGTGCTGGTAGTAGAGGTATCCGGCCCCCGCCGCGCCGAGCACCAGCACGGCGAGCGTCAGCGCGGTCCAGCGCAGTATTCGCACGCCCCGGCCGCGCCGGGGACGGCGCGAGCCGCCCCTGCGGTGCCCCGCGCCGTGTGACGCGGGGCCTTCCCCTTCCGGCGGGCTGTCATCCCCACCAGGATCGCGGGGTTCGGGCACGGCGGCGTGCCGCTCTCTCTCCCCCCGCACATTGCTCTGCCGCATCGGGCCTCCCCGGCTCCTGCTTCAGTTGTGGGCCGGTCGGAGGGGCGAGGCTGCTCCGCCGGCCGGCGACGGTCACTTGGCGCAGAGGTTCTTGTCGTCGGCCTCGACCCTCTGGATGTCCTTCGGCGCCTTCTTCGGAGCGGCGATCGGCGTACCGGCTTCCTTGAAGTCCGCCCCGAGCGTCAGCGTCATCTCGGCCATCGGCTCGGCGTCCTTCGTGCCCCGCTTCATCGCCGAGGCGGGCAGCCCCATGCTGTCCGCGAGCCGCCGGGCCTGGTCGGCCTGGTTGGGCGCGTACTCCAGGGTGGTCTTCTTCTGCTCCGCCTCGGCGTTGCCGCCGTTGCTGGTGCGGAGCATCCCCTGGACGTTCTGCATCCAGTCGACGGTCTCCTGTGCGGCGCCGAACTTCCCACTGCCGTTGAGCACCTTGGCCCGGACGTCCGCGGGCGCGGCCTTGGGGCCCTTGAGCAGGGCCGCCTGCTTGCTCTTGGCCGCCTTCTCCTTCTTCTTGACCTCGGTCAGCGAGATGTCCTGGCGGACCATGGAGAACAGCGGCTCGGCCTTGGTCTGGTCGAGCAGCACGGTGGCACCGTCGGTGTTGTCCACGACCGGGACGGTGGCGAAGGTGATGTTCTTCAGATCCACCTTGCTCAGGTTCTTGCCCAGATCGGCCAGCTTGCTGAGCGTTCCGATCCCGGGGTCCACCGTGAGCGCCTTGGTGGCGGCCTGCGCCAGCTTCCAGGTCTTGGTCGGGCTGGTGAGCGAACCGCTGGCCTTCATCTTGCGCATCAGCGAACTGAGGAACTGCTGTTGCAGCTTGATCCGGTCCAGATCGCCGCCGAAGCCCACCGCGTGCCGGGTCCGGACGAACGCCAGGGCCTCCTCGCCCTTGACGGTGTGCCGGCCCTTCTTCAGGTTCAGATGCGACTTGGGGTCGTTGATGTCCTTGCCGAGGCAGACGTCGACCCCGCCGACCGCGGTGGACATCTCCTTGACCGCGTTGAAGTCGGCCATCATGAAGTGGTCGATCTCCAGGCCGGTGATCTTCTCCACCGTCTGCCAGGTGCAGCCGGGGTCCCGCTCCTCCTGTCCCAGGCTGGTGTTGAAGCGCACTTCCTTCTCACCCGGGATCTTCTTGAACGAGCCGTCGTCCTGCTTGGTCTTGCACTCGGGGATATCGGTGATCATGTCGCGGGGGAAGCTCAGCACGGTCGCGTTCGACCGGTCCTCCGAGACATGGAACAGCAGCGTGGTGTCGGCGTGGCCGACGCTGCCCGCGTCGCCGTAGCCCTTGTTCCCCTTGCCGTCACGCCGGTCGGTGCCGATGAGCAGGATGTTCATCGGGCCGTCGGAGACCGCGGGGTTGTTCTCGCCGATATCGACCTTGTTGATGTTGCCGTTGAGCTGCTGGTAGAGGACATACGCCGCCACCGACCCGCCGACCAGCAGAAAGGCAAGCGTGCCACTGGTCCAGTAGAGGACCTTCTTCCCCTTGGACTTCTTCGGCTTCGGCTTGCGCCGGCTCGCCGGCCCCGAGGGCGCCTCCTGCCCCCGCTTGCCCCCCGCCCGGCGCCGACCCCCCGGCTCGGGCTCGGGGGCGCGGCGGCGGCTCGCTCTCGGGGCGCGTGGCGGCTCGGCGGCATCCGCCGGTGTCCCGGCGCTGTTCAGCCGCAGCTCATAGTTCCCGGTGTTCGGATCGAACACCCACTGGTCGGCGGGGTCGGTACCGTCCGCCCCACCCTGGCCTTGCGCGTCCACGGTCGCCTGTGTCCTCCGTTGGTGCCACGCGGCGCCTCCCCCTCAAGGCGCTCCCATCCGTACTTCTGTGCAAGTGCGCGGCCACCTCGTAGAGCGCACCGGATCGCTCACACTATCCGCCCAGTTCAGCGCCTAGTGACGCCGGTGACAAATTCCACTCCCCTACAACTGGGCATTCTGCCCAATCCTTTCGCCATCCTTCACGAGTCCGCGCCCCACGCTTCGCGCGGTTAGTCGCAGATGTCACGCGCCGCGGTCGTGCCCTGGTAGGGAGTGCGGTCCACCGCCTTCGGGTCCTCCTCCGTCGTGGACGTGACGGAGCGGGTCACCGAGACCGGCTGGTCGAGACGCAACTGCCGGAACAAGCGATCGGCATCGGGCTGGACGAGCTCATCACGGTTCTTGTTGTACGTATAGGGCTGTCGCGGAATCGTAAGGAATCGGATTTTATCCCGGGGGATGTTCCGGACCCCCCGTGCCAGGTCGTACAGATCCTTGAGCGAATCCAGTCCCGGATCGGTGGTCAGCGACGAGGTCGCGGCGTTGAGCACGGGATACAGCTTTCGCGGGTTCAGCAGCACACCATTGCTCTGCACTTTCTTCACAAGCGAGCCGAGGAACTCCTGCTGCCTGCCGATACGCTCGGTGTCGCTCCCGTTACCGATGCTGTACCGGGCCCGTACATAACCGAGTGCCTGCTCCCCGTGGAGGACCTGGCGCCCCGCGGGCAGCCGCAGATGCGCGTCGTTGTCGTCGACGGACTCCTTGAGACAGACCTCCACGCCGCCGACCGCGTTCACCAGCTTCTTGAAGCCGTTGAAGTCCACGATCATGTGGTGGTCCACGCGGATCCCGGTCAGCTTCTCCACCGTGCGGATCGTGCAGGCCGCCCCGCCGTATTCGAACGCCCAGTTGAACTGGGCGAACCGGGGGGCCATCCGCTTCCCGTTCGCGCGGTCGCAGCCGGGGATGTCCACCATCAGGTCACGCGGGATCGAGACGGCGGTCGCGCCCCTGCCGTTCGCCTGGAGGTGCAGCAGGATCGTGGTGTCCGAACGCTGGGTGCCGGTGTCCCGGCCGTACTTCCCGTTGCCCTTGCCGCCGCGGTCGTCCGAGCCGATCAGCAGGATGTTCTGGGCGTCCCGCACCACCGAGACCGGCCGCTCCGCCTCGTACTTCCGCAGCTCGTCCGCGGTGCGGGTGTCGGTGCGGATGTTGCCGTTCAGGCGTTCGTAGAACCACCAGCCCGTCCCGGCGATCGACAGCACCAGTACGGCCACGCCCAGCGCGAGCACGCGCAGCCATCGACGCCCACCTCTGGGCGCCGTGTCCGGGCTGTCACTCGTCACGTCCGCGTCCTCCCAACCCGTGGTCCACCCCGGCAGGGCGGACTCGCATCGCATGCCGGGGTCCCGAATTATTGGGACAGACATGCGAACCCCGCACATGGTTGTACGTATCCGTCGATCATCGCGCGGGGCGGGCGGCGGGGCGCGTGGGCTCGGCCCGCGGGTCCGCCGGACGGGTCAGGGGGGATCCGGGCGGTCCCGGAGGACCGCCCGGACCGCAACTAGACGCTCTCGGTGACGCGCTCACTCTCCCGGCGCCCGGCCAGCGCCCGCGCGTCGAGCTGGTCCAGATGGCGGCACAGCACCACCGAGCCGCCCGAGGCCAGCGGGGCGAACAGCCCGTACGAGAGCCCCTCCCAGCCGTCGTACGCCAGCCCGGACAGCACCCGGGAGCCCGGTCCGAGCCCCCGCGCCGCCGCGTCCGCCCGCGCCCGCTCCACCAGCCCGGCCCCGGTCAGCTCCAGCCCGCCCACGGTCAGCGCGGGCGCGTCCGGGTCCACCGGGGCGTACGGCGCGAAGCGGTCGCCCTGGCTCGGCACCTCCACCGCGTAGTCCGCGAACCCCGGCGGCGGCTGCGGGAACCGCCCGCCCATCGGGCGCAGCGCCAGCGCGATCCGCTCCCCGGAGCAGGCCCGTGCCTCCTCCAGGGAGTCCGGGCCGCTCACGACCACATCGGCGGCGGCCGGATCGCCCCCGACCTCCGCCACCACACCCACCGACGAGCAGGCCAGCAGCCACACCGCGGTCTGCCAGTGGGCAGGCAGCAGCAGCGCCAGCCGGTCGCCCGGCGCGGCCGACAGATCGTCCTGGAGCAGGTTGGCGGTCTTCGCCACCCAATTGGCGAAAGTGGCCACGGAGAGTTCGACGCGTTCACCCGTCGCGTCGTCGTAGAAGGTCACGAGCGGGCGGGCCGGATCCGCGGCGAGCGCGGATCGCAGCAGGTCGGCAGGGGTGCGATCGGTGGCGTTCACGCGCGCAAGCGTACGCGGCCGCCGTTCGCCCCGAACGGGGATGCGCACGTCCGGCCCCCGGACCGGCTCGGCGCGGCGTCCGCTCCCGAATGGACAGCCTTGTTGCGGTATGTCCACGATTTTTCACATGCGCGCTTTTCTCGCCCTGTCGACCGGCGTCGTCTGCACCGCCGCCCTCGCCGTCCCGCTCGTTCTGTACAGCGCCGCCGCCGACCCCCGCGCCGTCCAGCCCGGCGGCACCCAGTCACTGCCGCTGCGCGCCCTGGGCGGCGGCCTCGCGCGGAGCGCGGTCGCGCCCGGCGGCGCCCAGGGGGTCGCCGCACGTGGCGTACGGCCGTTCTCGCTGGTCGGCGTCGTCTGGGACCGTGCCGACCAGGAACTCGGCGCCCAGGTGCAGGTACGGACGCGCGCCACTGGCACCGGTCTGTGGTCCGCCTGGCAGAACCTCACACCGTACGGCGACGAGGCCCCCGACCCCGCCCTCCCCGAACTCGGCACCGCCCCCGCACACGGCGGTACGGCACCGCTGTGGGTCGGCGCCGCCGACGGGGTGCAGGCGCGCGTCCTGCCCGCCACCACCCGGTCCGCACCGGCACTGCCCGCGGGTATGCGGCTGGACCTGGTGAACCCCGGGGAAGCGGCACCGGCCGCGCACCGCCCGCTCCCCGCGCCCGTGACGCGCGGCCCGGCGGCCACCCCGAAACCGGTGCGGTCCGCGCGGCCCGCGAAACCGGTGCGGCCCATCCGGCCGGTGAAACCCGCCAAACCCCTCAAGCCCGCCGTGCCCGCAAAGCCGCTGAAGCCCCCGGCGCACCGCCCCTCCGCGTCCCCCGCGGCCACCGCCGCGCCGCACACCGCCCCCAGGCCCCGCATCATCACCCGCGCCGCATGGGGCGCCGACGAGACCCTCCGTGAGAAAGGGCACGCCTACAGCAGGACGGTCAAAGTCGCCTTCCTCCACCACACCGTGACGGGCAACACCTACCGCTGCTCCGAAGTCCCCTCCCTCTTGCGCGGTATCTACCGCTACCACGTCAAGAGCATGGGCTGGCGGGACTACGGCTACAACTTCACCGTCGACCGATGCGGAAACATCTACGAAGGCCGCGCCGGCGGTGTGGCCAAAGCCGTCATCGGCGCGCACACCCGCGGGTTCAACGCGAAGAGCATGGGAGTCGCTGTCCTCGGAACCTTCGACACCGAGCGGCCGTCCAAGAAGGCGGTGAACGCGATCGCCGGACTCACCGCGTGGAAACTGGGTCTCTTCGACAGGAACCCGAAGGCCGTGGTCCATCTGGTGTCCGGTGGCGGGAACAAGTACACAAAGGGCACCAGTGTGAGGTTCAACGTGGTCTCCGGACACCGTGACGGCTTCGCCACCGACTGCCCCGGGCGGCGTCTCTACGACAAGCTCGGCCCGGTGCGCCGTGCGGCGGCCCGGCTCCAGGGGCGCTGACCAGGCGCGGTCCACGGATCTGCCTACACTGGCCCGGCCCGGCGAGCCCCAGCAGGAAGCAGAGACGATACGTGACCACAGCGCCATCAACGCCAGAAGCGATCCTCCTGGTCGGCGGCAAGGGGACCCGGTTGCGACCCATGACGGTGCACACCCCCAAGCCGATGGTCCCGGCGGCGGGCGTGCCGTTCCTCACCCATCAACTCGCCCGTGCCCGTGCCGCCGGGGTCGAGCACATCGTGCTCGCCACGTCCTACCTCGCCGAGGTCTTCGAGCCCTACTTCGGTGACGGGTCGTCACTCGGATTGCATCTGGAGTACGTCACCGAGGAGGAGCCGCTCGGCACCGGCGGAGCCATCCGCAACGTCGCCTCCCGGCTGCGCTCCGGCCCCGACGACCCGGTGCTCATCTTCAACGGCGACATCCTCACCGGCCTCGACATCCGCGCCCTCGTGGACACCCACCGCACCACCGGTGCCGATGTCTCCCTCCACCTCACCCGGGTCAGCGACCCGCGTGCGTTCGGGCTGGTGCCGACCGACGCCGAGGGCCGGGTCACCGCCTTCCTCGAGAAGCCGCAGACCCCCGAGGAGATCGTCACCGACCAGATCAACGCGGGCGCGTACGTCTTCAACCGCTCGGTCATCGACGCCATCCCCGCCGACCGCCCCGTCTCCGTGGAGCGCGAGACCTTCCCCGGACTGCTCGAGGCGGGCGCCCACCTCCAGGGCATGGTCGACTCCACGTACTGGCTGGACCTCGGCACCCCGCAGGCGTTCGTCCGCGGCTCGGCCGACCTGGTCCTGGGCCGCGCCCCCTCCCCGGCGGTGCCGGGGCGCTGCGGTGAGCGGCTGGTCCTGGAGAGCGCATCCGTGGCGGACGACGCCAAGCTCTCCGGCGGCACGGTGATCGGCCCCCGAGCCCGGGTGGGCGCGGGCGCCCGGATCGAGGGCAGCGCGGTGCTGGAGGGCGCGATCGTCGAGGAGGGCGCGCAGGTGCGCGACTCCCTCGTCGGCGCGGGCGCCCGCATCGGAGCGCGCACGGTCCTGCAGGGCGCCGTCATCGGCGACGGCGCCCGGGTGGGCGCGGACAACGAACTCCACGACGGCGTACGGGTGTGGTGCGGGGCGGACATCCCGGCGGGTGCGGTGCGGTTCTCTTCCGACCAGTAGGGGGTCCGTGGGGCGGGTGCGTTCGGTGGTGCGGGTGCGGGTGCGGGGCCTCCGGGGCGGGGTCCTGGACCGTATATTTACGGCGCCGTTGCCCGGGGACGTGAGCCTGGGCCGGAGATTGGCGCCACAAATACGCCCCTGGGCTTCGGCATGGGGAACCCCGCAGCGTCCAGGACCCCACCCCTGCGACCCCGCACCCTCCCGTCTCGTCGCCGGCTACCGGCCGGACCGGGACACGACGGGATGTGCGCACCCTCCGTCTCGTCGCCGACCACCCGCTGGACCCGGCTACATGGCGCGGAAGTCCCGTACGGCGAAGCGCGGGGCGCGGCGGGGTGGAGTGCGGCCGGACAACAGGATCAGCCGGGCCGCCCGGTGGCGCTGACCCGCGTAGGGAGCCAGTAGTTCGAGCATCGCCGCGTCATCGGTACCCCGCTGACCGGTCAGCGCGTAGCCCACGATGCGCGGCAGATGGAGGTCCCCGACCGTGATCGCGTCCGGAGTGCCGTTGCTGCGCTGAAGGGTCTCGGCCGCGGTCCAGGGCCCGATGCCCGGTATGAGCTGGAGACGGGCGGACGCGGCGGCGAGATCCATGGCCGCCGCCTCCTCCAGCCGCCGCGCGGCCCGGACGGCCCGGAGGATCGTCGCCGAGCGCTTGGAGTCGACGCCCGCCTTGTGCCACTCCCAGGACGGGATCAGCGACCACGCGCGCGGATCGGGCATCACCCGCATCCGCTCGGCCGGTCCGGGCGCGGGCTCGCCGTGTCGCTGGAGCAGCAACCGCCAGGCGCGGTACGCCTCGTCGCTGGTGACCTTCTGCTCCAGGATCGAGGGGATCAGCGATTCGAGGACCAGCCCGGTGCGGATCAGGCGCAGCCCGGGGTTACGGCGGTGGGCCTCGTGGACGAGGCGGTGGCGCGGGGTGAAACCGGACGGGTCGTCGTGTGCCCCGAGCATCGAGGGAAGCCCGTCGAGCAGCCATGCGGCACCCGGTCCCCAGGCGTGCGCTTCGATCTCGCCGCCGCGGCGTGCGACGCGGAGGGTGCCGGGCCCTTCCGGGGTCCGGGTCGCCCGCCAGAACGTGCCGTCCCCACCGACCCGGAACGCCGGATCCCCCGGCCCCCGCTGAAGTACGCAGAGATTGCGCGCGAGGTCATAGGGCCCCGAGGGCGTCCAGGTACGGCTGACAGACACGCCGCCACCCTACGACCCCCCTAGGACAGCCCGCCCGGTCCCCGGTCCGGCGGGTGGTCGACGACGAGGCGGGAGGGTGCGGGGTCGCAGGGGTGGGGTCCTGGACGCTGCGGGGTTCCCCATGCCGAAGGCCAGGGGCGTATTTGTGGCGCCAATCTCCGGCCCAGGCTCACGTCTCCGGGTACCGGCGCCGTAAATATACGGTCCAGGACCCCACCCCGGAGGCCCCGCACCCGCACCCCGCCCCCCCCCGCCGCCCCCCCCCCCCCCCCCCCCCCCCCCCCCCCCCCTTTCCCCCCCCCCCCCCCCCCCCCCCCCCCCCCCCCCCCCCCGCACCCGGCCACCCCGCGCCGCACACCCACCGCACCCCCACACCCCACCCCGCACAACGCGCGCCCCCACCCACGGCGCGCACCTCGCACCCGCGCGCCCCGAGCGCCGCAGCGGCGCACTCAGCACCCCGCACACGCCACCGAGAGCGAACCCCTACCGCACCACCACGAACGCCCCCGCGTCCCGCTCCGGCCGTTCCCTCGGCGGAGCCGCCGCGTGGCCGACGGCGACCGCGCCCATCGGGTCCCAGTCCTCCGGCAGGCCCAGCACCTCCCGCACCACCGGGCGGCAGAACATCGTCGACGACACCCAGGCCGACCCCAGCCGCTCACCCGCCAGCGCGACCAGCAGATTCTGCACCCCGGCCCCCGCTGCCACCACGAACATCTCGCGCTCGGCCGCATTGCGCCGCGCGTCCGGGTACGTATGCGCGCCGTCCGCGACCAGGCACGGCACCACCAGGTACGGCGCCTTGCGCAGCACGTCCCCGCGCCGTACCCGCTTGGCGACGGACTCCTCGGAGAAGCCGTCGCCGCGCAGATCCGCGATCCACGCGTCCCGCATGGCGTCGAGCAGTCCGGTCCGGGACTCGGCGGACTCCAGCAGCACGAACCGCCAGGGCGTCGTGTGGTGGGGCGCGGGAGCGGTCACGGCGGCGGCCACGGCACGCCGTACCGCCGCGCCGTCCACCGGCTCGTCGGTGAACTCGCGCACCGTACGCCGCAGGGTGACGGCCTCCCGTACGGCCTCGGAGGTGCCCAGCCGGAACATGTCGTCGGCGGCACCGCGCACCAGCGCCCGCGCGCCCCGCGGACCGGCACCCGCACCCGCACCCGCGTCGGCACCCGCACCGGCATCGTCCGGTTCCGGGGCCACCACCTGCGGCAGCCCCCGCACCACCGCCACCGGCAGTCCGTCCGCCTTGCCCTTGACCAGTTCGCCCGCGGCGGCCAGCTCATCGGCGGTGGCGACGATCGTGGCGCTCAGCGGGTTGCCGTGGGCGTCGGAGCCACCGCGGAGGTCGTCCAGGACGCGTACCCCGGCGGCGCCGATGGCGACATCGGTGACGCCGTTGCGCCAGGGCCGTCCGAAGGTGTCGGTGACGAGGACGCCGACCTCGACGCCGAGCGCGTCCCGCAGCCCGTCGCGGAGGGCGCGGGCGGAGGCGTCGGGGTCCTCGGGGAGCAACAGCACGGTCCCGGCGGGGGTGTTGGAGGCGTCGACCCCGGCGGCGGCCATGACCAGCCCGTGCCGGGTCTCCACGATCCGGGTGGCGCCGCGCCGGGCGACCACCCGCACCGCCTCGGCGTCTATCGCGGCCTCGCGGTCGGCGGCTTCGACCACCCGTCCCTCGGCCTTGCTGACGATCTTCGAGGTGACGACGAGGACGTCGCCGTCGGCGAGTCCGGGCAGCCCGTCGGCGGTCGCGGCGTCGGCGATGAGCTTGGCGAGATCGTCGCCCTGCCGGACCTCGGGGAGGCCGGGGAGGGCCCACACCCGGTACGAGGGGGCCCCGCCGTGCCGTGCGGAGGGGCTCATGCGCGCACCTCCTCGGCCAGCGCCAGCGCCTCCGCCGCCATCCGGGCGGTGGCCTCGGTGTCGGTCATCATCAGCGGGACGGCCTTGCAGCGGATCCCGGCGGCCTCGACCGCGTCGACCCGGCCCGCGTCGACGGTGTCGACGAGCCAGCCGTCGAGCAGCCCGGAACCGTAGTGCTGGGCGACCGCGGCGGCGGTGGACTCGACGCCGACGGCGGCGAGCACCTTGTCGGCCATACCGCGCACGGGCGCGTCGCCGACGATGGGGGAGAGGCCGACGACCGGTATCCCGGCGTCGGCGATGGCCTCGCGCACCCCCGGCACGGCGAGGATGGTGCCGATGCTGACGACGGGGTTGGACGGCGGGAAGAGGACGACATCGGCCCCGGCGATGGCCTCGAGGACACCGGGCGCGGGTTTGGCCTGGTCGGCGCCGACGGGGACCACGGCGTGGGCGGGTACGGAGGCGCGCAGCCGCACCCAGTACTCCTGGAAGTGCACGGCCTTGCGCCCGTCGCCCTCAGGGTCGTCGATGAGGACGTGGGTCTCGACCCGGTCGTCGGTCATCGGCAGCAGACGCACCCCCGGCTGCCAGCGGGCGCACAGCGCCTCGGTGACGGCGCTCAGCGGATAGCCCGCGCCCATCATCTGGGTGCGGACGATGTGCGTCGCGAAGTCACGGTCGCCGAGGCCGAACCAGTCGGGTCCCACCCCGTAGGCGGCCAGTTCCTCCTTGACCGCGAAGGACTCGTCGGTCCGGCCCCAGCCCTGCTCCTCGTGGATGCCGCCGCCGAGCGTGTACATCACGGTGTCGAGGTCGGGGCAGACCTTGAGCCCGAAGAGGTGGATGTCGTCACCGGTGTTGCCGATGACGGTGATGTCCGCGTCGGGGGCGGCCGACTTCAGTCCGCGGAGGAAACGGGCACCGCCGATGCCACCTGCCAGAACCACAATGCGCATGGGGGACAGTCTTGCAGTCGCCCGGAGCGCCGAGGAGGTTCGGGGCGGTCGGCGGAGGTGGGAGCGGAGCGGGTCAGCCGCCGAGCGCGTCCAGCGCGTTGACGCCGTCGAGCGCGGGGGCCGCGCCGGCGCCGGCGTTCTGGGTGGGGTGCAGCGGCATCTCGGTCAGTCCGGGGAAGTAGATGTGGAGGCTGACGGCGGGTTCCAGGGAGTCGTTGACGACGTCGTGGACATAGCCGGGGGCGAAGACGCGCTGGGCGCCCGCGGTGAGGGTGTGGCGCGCGCCCTGGTGGCCGACGCGTTCGGTCAGCTCGCCTTGGAGGACGGTGAGCACACCGGAGGAGCGGCCGTGGTCATGGGCACCGCTGCCCTGGCCGGGCACCCAGCTCAGCAGCCAGACCTCGTAGCCGGGGCCGGTGCGCAGCCGGTGGTACCAGCGACTGGTGGCGTCGTACTGGACGAGCGGCGCCCAGCCGTCGCGGTCGGCGGCGATGGCGCGGGCGAGCCCGGCGAAGGCGGAGACGGTGGAGGGGTGTGCGGGTACGGGCGGCAGCAGATGCGGGATGGCGAGCGGGTCACCGGCGATCTGGACGTCGCTGTTCATATGCGGGATTCCTCGGCAGGAAAAGGTGCGGGAAGGGCGCAGAGATAGCTGGAGCTCGGGGGCATCAACAGCTGGAACAGCGACAGCGAGCCTGCACAGCGCAGCGGAACCCGTGGGCACGGGTCGCGAGGGGCGCGTGGGTCACTGACATGGGGACAAGGAGAGCGGGTCACGCGCCGTCCTGTCAACTTGATCTCCTGTTTGGCGCAATCTTTCACCTCTTCCGGTAGCCGCCGTGGCAGAAAGGTTTGTGCATGCGTTAGGCGGAGAGGTGGCGCAGCATCCGCACGCGACACGCAACGGGATCGGCGCCGGGGGCGTCCTCTCTGATGAGTCACGGAGAGGAACCCGGGGCAGCAAACGGGGAAGCGTCTCGTTTAGGCCGATTTGAACACTTTCCGCGCAGCCTTGGTTCCGCAGAGTGAATAAGAGGCCCAATAGCAGATCTCGGCTTGACTGGCCTGGATCGGCACACTTGTAATTTCACTCGTGTCGTTCTGCCGCTTCACGACGGCAACGGACATGGGGACGCAAAAACAGACGAGGGGCGCACATGACCGAGTTGTTCCAGCAACTGCTGGTCGAAGAGGCGGACGAGGAGCTCGGTTGGCAGGAGCGCGCGCTGTGCGCCCAGACCGATCCCGAATCGTTCTTCCCGGAAAAGGGCGGATCCACGCGTGAGGCGAAGAAGGTCTGCCTCGCCTGCGAGGTCCGGTCCGAGTGCCTCGAGTACGCCCTCGCCAATGACGAGCGCTTCGGCATCTGGGGCGGTCTGTCCGAGCGGGAGCGCCGCCGACTGAAGAAGGCCGCTGTCTGACATATCCGCACCGCTTGGACGAAGCGGCCACCGGGCGAACGGTCCGCCTCCCGCGCTCCGCGACGGGCGGCGGACCGCCTGCGTACGCAGCCGTTAGTGTGGGGGCCCGTCCGAGACGCGCCAACCTCCCCACGGGACGCGCGCGTCCACCGCAGTCCAGCGAACCGGGGCCCGTACCTCGATGTCCGTGCACAGCCATCCGGCGGCCCAATACCCGGCCGCCACCGCCGCGCCCGCTTCCGCCGAGGCACCGGCGTACCCGCGTCATGTCGTCACCGCCGTACTGGTCGCCCACGACGGCGCCCGCTGGCTGCCCGACGCGCTGTCCGGTCTGCTCGGGCAGGAGCGCCCGGTGCAGAACGTCGTCGCCGCCGACACCGGCAGCGCCGACGACTCCGCCCGGCTGCTCACCGAGGCCCTCGGCGAGGAGCGGGTGCTGCACCTCGCACGCCGCAGCGGTTTTGGCACGGCCGTCGCCGAGGCGGTCCGCACCGCCCCGGCGCTCGGCCCCGGGGAATTGGCGTACCTCAAGCGCCCCAGCGGCTGGGATCCGGTCAACCGCGCCTGGCGGGACGACGCCTACGACATGCCGGAGCTGCCGCACGGCGAGCCCGTGCAGTGGCTCTGGCTGCTGCACGACGACTGCGCCCCGGCCCCCGACGCGCTGGCCGAGCTGCTGAGGGTCGCCGACGCCGAGCTGACCGCCAATCGGCAGCCCGCGATCATCGGCCCCAAGCTGCGCGGCTGGTACGACCGCAGGCAGTTGCTCGAAGTCGGCGTCAGCATCGCCCGCAGCGGCCGCCGCTGGACCGGTCTTGAGCGCCGCGAACAGGACCAGGGCCAGCACGACCAGGTGCGCCCGGTGCTGTCGGTGTCGAGCGCGGGCATGCTGGTGCGCCGCGACGTGTGGGAGCGGCTCGGCGGCTTCGACCCCAAGCTGCCCCTGATGCGGGACGACGTCGACCTGTGCTGGCGCGCCCACGAGGCCGGGCACCAGGTGCTGGTGGCGCCGGACGCGGTGCTGCGCCACGCCGAGGCGTCCTCGCGCGAGCGGCGGCCCATCGACTGCGTGGGCCGGTCGGTGGCCAACCCGCACCGCGTCGACAAGGCCGGGGCCGTCTACACCCTGCTGGTCAACACCCGCGGCGCGCTGCTGCCGTATGTGATGCTGCGGCTGCTGCTCGGCACCCTGCTGCGCACCCTGGCCTATCTGGTGGGCAAGGTGCCGGGGCAGGCGCTGGACGAGGTCGCCGGTCTCTTCGGCACCCTGCTGCGGCCGGAGCGGATCCTCGCCGCGCGCAAGCGCAGGGGCCGCGCCACGCTGGACAAGGGCGAACTGCGGCCGCTGTTCCCGCCGCCCGGCGCCACCGTACGGGCCACCGTGGAACAGGTCGCCAGCAATGTCGGCGGACGTGCGGAGCCCGAACTGTCCTCCGGCGGACGGCACGGCGCCGTCGAGTCCGGACCGGGCGACGACGACGCGGACTTCCTGGAGGTCGAGCAGTTCGCCCGGCTCAAGCGGATCGCCCGCAAACCGGGGCCGATGCTCTTCGTGGTGCTGCTGGTGGTCTCGCTGGTCGCCTGCCGGGACCTGTTCGGCGGCGGTGCCCTGTCGGGCGGCGGACTGCTCCCGGCGCCCGACCGGGTCTCCGACCTCTGGGGCGCCTACGCGGACGGCTGGCATCCGGTCGGCACCGGCGGCACCCAGACCGCCCCGCCCTATCTCGCGGCGCTGGCCGCGCTGGCGACGCTCTTCCTGGGCTCCACCGGTTTCACCCTGACCCTGCTGCTGGTGTGCTCGGTGCCGCTGGCCGGGTTCATCGCGTACTTCGCCTCCCGGCCGCTGGTCGAGTCCCGGCTGCTGCGCGCCTGGGGCAGCGTCGCGTACGCCTTCCTCCCGGCCGCCACGGGCGCGCTGGCCGGGGGCCGGCTGGGCACCGCCGTCCTGGCCGTCCTGCTGCCGCTGATGGCGCGGGCCGCCGCGGCGGCCGCCGGACTCCGGGCGGGCGGCACCGGCGGGCGGCCGCCGGGCTGGCGTGCGGCGTGGGCCTACGCGCTGCTGCTCACCTTCACCATGGCGTTCACCCCGGTCGTCTGGCCGATCGCGCTGGTCCTGGGCATCGGTGTACTCGTGCTGCGCGCCCTGACCAGCCGTGAGCTGCTGCCGGCGTACGGACTGCGGTTCCTGGCCGTGCTGGGCACCCCGCTGCTGGTGCTCGCGCCCTGGTCGCTCGGGCTCCTCACCGACCCCGGCCGCTTCTTCCAGGAGGCCGGGCTCGACGCGGATGGCGGCTCCGCCTCCGCCCTGGACCTGCTCTCGCTCAGCCCCGGCGGCCCGGGCGGCGGCAGTCTGCTGCTGATCGGCTTCGTGCTGGCCGCGCTGGCCGCCGTGATGCGCGGTGAGCGGCAGCTCGTGGTGGGGGCGGCCTGGGCCGTGGCGCTCACCGGCTTCCTCTTCGCGGCCCTGGCCAACGGCTCGGCCTGGGCCGGTCCCGCGACCCTCGTCTACGGTCTGGCGCTGCTGACCGCGGCCGTGGTCGGCGCCGAGGGCGCGCGGGAGCGCGTCGCGGCGCAGAACTTCGGCTGGCGCCAGCCGGTGGCCCTGCTCATCGCCGTCGCCTCGGCCGCCGCCCCGCTGTATGCCGCCGTCGTCTGGATGACGGGCGGCGCGGACGGTCCGGTCGGACGGCACAACCCCTCACAGGTCCCGGCGTTCGTGGCGGCCGAGAGTGCCACCAAGGACCAGGCCCGCACGCTGGTGCTCAGCGGCCGCGGCGGTGCGGCCCGCGCCGACTACGTCCTGGTGCGCGGCTCCGGCGCCCGGCTCGGCGACGCGGAACTCGCCGCGGAGGGCGGCCGCGACACCCGGCTCGACAGTGTGGTGGCCCATCTGATCGCGGGCTCCGGCGCCGACCAGACCCGTCAGCTCGGCGGCTACGCGGTGCGTTACGTCTACGTCCAGAAGGGCGCCCCGGACGGGATGACGCGGGTGCTGAACGCGACCCCGGGCCTCACCCAGCTCAGCAAGGCGGACGGCGGTGTGCTGTGGCGGGTCGACCAGCGGGTCTCGCGGGTCGCCATCGTCCCGGCGGGGTCGCCCAAGGGCGCGTCGGCGGCGCCCGGTTCGGCGGGCGCGCCGGTGCACGTCGCGTCGGGGCCCGTCGAGGCGCACACCACGGTGCCCGACGGCACGGCCGGACGGGTGCTGCGGATCGCCGACAAGGCCGCGCCGGACTGGCGGGCCACACTGGACGGCCGCCCGCTGAAGGCGAAGACCGTCGACGGCTGGGCGCAGGGCTTCGAACTCCCCGCGAACGGCGGCCGGCTGGACCTCACCTATGACGCGCCGATGACCCACAGCGCATGGGTCTGGGCACAGGGCCTGCTGGCCGTGGTGCTGGTGGTGCTCGCACTGCCGGGGCGCCGCCGCCGGGTCGACGACGACCTCCCGGAGGCGGACGGCACCGCGGCCGCCCCGGCCGTCACCGCCGAGGACCTGGCGGGCGACGGGCGCCGGGCGCGGCGGCTGCGGGCCGCCGCCGAGGCGCAGGCCGCGCAGCAGGCACCGGCGGACGCGGACGGGCGGTCCGGACCCGAGGACGGGGCCGTGGACGGGCCCGTGCCGGGGGAGGGCGTGACCATCCCGGCGCAGCCGCCCGCGCCTCCGGCCGCCCCGCCGCCCGCCACCGGTCCGTACGACGGTGCGCAGCCCCCGGCGGCCGACCCCTACGCGGTGCCGCAGCAGCAGGGCTACGGACAGCAGTGGGACGGCGGGCCGTACGCGGAGCCGGGGTACGGCACGTACCCGGAGGGCACGCCGTACCAGGGCGACCCGTACCAGCAGGGCGGTGAGTACCAGCAGGGCGGCGGCTACCCGGGCGATCCGTACCAGGGCGGCTACCAGGGGACCGGCTATCCGGCCGGGTACCAGGAGGGCGCTCCGTACCCCGAGGGCGCCGCCTACCCCGAGGGCCAGTACCCGGCCGATCCGTACGCGGGCGGCCCGTACGCCGATCCGTACGGCTACGACCAGCAGCAGCCCTACGGCGACGGGACGTACCCCCAGCAGGGCGACACGACGTACGACGGCGCCGGGCCCGAGGACCGCCGCGACGGGAGCGATCAGCAGCGATGAACCGCACCACCCTGTCCCTGATCGGCGCCGCCACCGCGCTGGCCGCCGTCACCGGCGTCGCCACGCTCACCGGCGGCTCCCCGGACGGCGCCGACGGCTCGGCCAAGGCGGCCGGCCGGATGCCCGTCGAGCGCTCCACCCTGCTGTGCCCGACGCCCACCTCCTCGGAGGTGGCCGGCACCACCTACACCGCGTTCACCCCGCGGCGGAGCGGTACGGCCGCGGCGGGCGGCGGGGAAGGGGCGGCCGCACTGCTGCCCGCCCAGGGCCCGTCCGACGACGTGACCGGCCCGGGCGCCGGGGACGACGGCGGCAAGGACCGCGAGGGCGGCAAGGACGGCAAGGGCGAGCGGCGGAGTGCGGCGCGGGGTGACGACACCCCGGTGCTGCCGCTGAAGCAGCCCGGCAAACCGGTCACCACCGACACCGACCGCTCCGATGCCCCAGCCCTCATCGGCACCGCCGACGGCCGCTTCGCCCCCGGCTGGACCGTCCAGCAGACCACCACGATCGCGGCGGGCAGCGGACGCGGGATCATGGGCACCGCGTGTACGGCGCCCGACACCGACTTCTGGTTCCCCGGTGCCAGCACCGCCCGCGGCCGCCAGGACTTCGTCCACCTGACCAACCCGGACGAGACCGCGGCCGAGGTGGACCTCAAGCTCTACGGCGTACGCGGTCGGCTCAAGCCGTCGACCGACGAGTCGATCACCGTGCCGCCCCGCGCCACCGTGCCGGTGCTCCTCTCCACCCTCACCGACCAGCGGGCCGCCGATGTCTCGCTGCGCGTGACCTCCCGCACCGGACGGGTCGGCGCCGCCGTGCAGTCGGCCGACGAGAAGACCGGCGGCGACTGGATCCCGGCCTCCGCGGAGCCCGCCGCCGACGTGGCGCTCCCCGGTGTCCCGGCCGACGCGACCTCGGTCCGCCTGGTCGTCTTCGCGCCCGGTTCCGATGACGCGGATCTGAAGGTGCGGCTGGCCGGGCGCACCGGTTCGATCACCCCTGCCGGACATGAGTCCCTGCACGTCAAGAGCGGGATGACGGCGGCGATCGACCTCGGCGACGTGACCAAGGGCGAACCGGGCTCCCTGCTGCTCACCCCCGAGGGCGGCGAGGGCCGGGCCACCCCGGTGGTCGCCGGACTGCGGGTCACCCGCGGCAAGGGGAGCGCCCAGGAGTCGGCGTTCATCCCGGCCACGGCCCGGATCGACCGGACCGCCACCGCGGCGGACAACCGCGCCAAGGGTTCGACGCTCTCCCTGGTGGCGCCCGGCGCCACCGCGCGGGTGCGGGTGACCGCGTCGGCGGCGAGCGGCGGCGGCACCCCGGTGAGCAAGACGTACACGGTCAAGGGCGGCACCAGCACCACCGTCACCCCGCCCCGCCCGGCCTCGGGCAAGGGCGGCTACGCGGTGACGGTCGAGCGGCTCTCGGGCGGTGCGGTGCACGCCTCCCGGATGCTGGCGCTGCCGCAGGACGGCGTGCCGATGTTCACGATCCAGGGGATGCCGGACGACGGCGGGACCGTGGTGGTCCCCGACGCCCGGCAGGACCTGTCGGTGCTGAACGACGGCAGGAAGTGACCGGCGGGCGGGGCTACTCCTGCCCGTACCGCGGATCCACCGACTCCGGGGCCAGCCCCAGCAGCTCCGCGACCTGCTCCACGACGACCTCGTGGACCAGCAGCGCCCGCTCGTCCCGGTTCTTGGCCCGGATCTCGACCGGACGGCGGTAGATCACGATCCGGTCCGGCGCGTCCCCGCGGGCGGCGATGAAGCGTCCGAGCGGAACGGACTCCTCGTCCCATCCGTCCGGGCCGCCGGAGCCGGTTCCGCCGCCGTTGCCCGAGGTGGGTACGTCCAGCACGGTGAAGTCCACGCCCGAAAGCTGCGGCCAGCGTCTCTCCAGCCGCTCGGCCGAGTCCTGCACCAGATCGACGAAGGATTCGGCGCGGCTGACCGAAAGCGGCACCTGGGGCGGCGCGATCGGACCGCGCATACCCCGACCGTGCCGATCGCGGCGGCGTGGGCGCGGCTCGGACTGGTGGGGTGGTACGGACCTGGTCATCACTCCTGAGGGTAGCCGCCGCGGGGCGGGCGGCATGCGCTTCCCGGACAGCCTTGGCGCATGTCGCCAAATGAGCATTCCGGCCATGGTTGCGTCCAGAAACGGACGTCTCTTGATTCGCTTCCTTGGCTCAGACTGACCCCTCTCCCTGCGTGTGCTGACCGGAATCAGCGGCGGCGGCTCCCGCTCCGCCGGAAGGAGCCGCTGGTCAGCCAGTAAGTTCACGTATGGGGTGCACGGGGCGAACTAGGACGACACGGCGGAGTGAGCTGGTGGAGAGTCGTCGCGGCCCGCTCAAGAGTGCGGTACCGTCCAACGTCGTGAGCCCTGTACGTCGCTGTTCGCGCACCGCCTGCGGCCGCCCCGCCGTCGCGACGCTGACGTACGTCTACGCGGACTCGACCGCGGTCCTGGGGCCGCTGGCCACCTACGCCGAACCCCACTGCTACGACCTCTGTTCCGAGCACTCGGAGCGGCTCACCGCGCCCCGCGGCTGGGAGGTCGTCCGGCTCGCCGTCGACACCGGCCCGGCCCGGCCCAGCAGCGATGACCTCGAAGCCCTGGCCAACGCGGTGCGTGAGGCCGCCCGGCCGCATGAGCGCGCCGCGGGCGCGGGCGGCGGCTCCGGACCGTCCGGGGGCGGCGGCGGACAGAGCGGCCGCGACGGCGATCCGCGCGAGGTGCCGCGCCGGGGCCATCTGCGGGTGCTGCGCTCACCCGACTCCTGACCCGTCCGCTCCGCGCCGGCCCGCCCCGGCGTTCCCGGATGCGAAGCCCGACGAGGCGTCAGTCCGTTCCCGCCCTCCGCCGTGTGCCGCGCCGCACGATCGGCCTCATGGTGGCCGCGGGAGTCCTCCGGGTAGGTTCTGAGGTCCGTGGAGACCTCCAAACAGACCTCGAGAAGGGGTTGGCTGTGCCCGACTTGTCGCAGATCGTGAAGGCGTATGACGTGCGCGGTGTGGTCCCGGACCAGTGGGACGAACCGCTCGCCGAACTCTTCGGCGCGGCGTTCGCCCGGGTGACCGAGGCGAACGCGATCGTCACCGGCCATGACATGCGCCCCTCCTCGCCCGGTCTGTCGCGGGCCTTCGCCCGCGGCGCCGCCTCCCTCGGCGTGGACGTCACCGAGATCGGGCTCTGCTCGACCGACGAGCTGTACTTCGCCAGCGGCCATCTCGGCCTGCCCGGCGCGATGTTCACCGCCAGTCACAATCCCGCGCAGTACAACGGCATCAAGATGTGCCGCGCGGGCGCCGCTCCGGTCGGCCAGGACACCGGCCTCGCCGAGATCCGCTCGCTGGTCGAGGGATGGGCCGCGAACGG
Source organism: Streptomyces cucumeris (assembly GCF_024295805.1). Taxonomy (GTDB): domain Bacteria; phylum Actinomycetota; class Actinomycetes; order Streptomycetales; family Streptomycetaceae; genus Streptomyces; species Streptomyces cucumeris. Next base: position 11,110 of record NZ_JANCLX010000026.1, on the reverse strand, counting down.
CGCGCCCGAGCCCGCCGCCCGGCCCGGCACCATCACCCAGCAGGACGTGCTGGCCGACTACGCCGCCCATCTGCGTTCGCTGGTCGACCTCACCGCCATCCGGCCGCTGAAGGTCGTCGTGGACGCGGGCAACGGCATGGGCGGCCACACCGTCCCCACCGTCTTCGACGGTCTCCCGCTCGACCTGGACGCCCTCTACTTCGAGCTGGACGGCACCTTCCCGCACCACGAGGCCAACCCCCTCGACCCCAAGAACATCGTCGACCTCCAGGCCCGGGTCCGGGAGACCGGCGCCGACATCGGCCTCGCCTTCGATGGCGACGCCGACCGCTGCTTCGTGGTCGACGAGCGCGGCGAGCCGGTGTCGCCCTCGGCCATCACCGCCCTGGTCGCCGCCCGCGAGCTGGCCAAGCACCCGGGCGGAACGATCATCCACAACTGCATCACCTCGTGGTCGGTCCCCGAGGTCGTCAAGGAGAACGGCGGCACCCCCGTCCGCACCCGGGTGGGCCACTCCTTCATCAAGGCCGAAATGGCCCGCAGCGGTGCGATCTTCGGCGGTGAGCACTCCGCGCACTACTACTTCCGCGACTTCTGGAACGCCGATACCGGCATGCTCGCCGCGCTGCATGTGCTGGCCGCGCTCGGCGGCCAGGACGGACCGCTGTCCGAACTGGTCGAGAGTTACGACCGCTACGCCGCCTCCGGCGAGATCAACAGCACCGTCGCCGACCAGACCGCGCGCGCCGAGGCGGTCAGGGCCGCGTACGAGGGCCGCGAGGGCGTCACCCTCGACGAGCTGGACGGGCTGACGGTCACCGCCGCCGACTGGTGGTTCAACCTCCGCCCCTCCAACACCGAGCCCCTGCTGCGGCTCAACGTCGAGGCCCGCGACACCGAGACCGCCGACCGCGTCCGCGACGAGGTCCTCGCCCTGGTCCGCGCCTGACCCTCCCCGGGGCCCGCCCCTGGCGCCCGGTCCGGGGGCTCGGCGGCGTCCCGCCGGCCCCGCCGCCATCGGCCGGAGTCCGCACCCGGTGCGGCCCGGCCGACGGGGCGCCGGCCCCGTACCGCGCGGACGGTCGGCCGTGGTGTCCGTCCGGTTCCGGCGGGGCGGCCGTCCCCGCCGGGGGGCCGCCCGGCGGTACCCTGACCACGCCGGAGTCGTATCCGGCCGGACCCACACCCGAAGGGACATCCCATGCCGCTCGAAGCCGGTCTCCTGGAGATCCTCGCCTGCCCGGCGTGCCACGCCCCGCTGCGTGAGGAACAGATCCCGGAGAACCCCGAGCTGGTGTGCACGGGCGAGGGCTGCGCGCTCGCGTACCCGGTCCGGGACGGCATCCCCGTGCTGCTCGTCGACGAGGCACGCCGCCCCGCCTGACGGCAGGCCCCGGCGGCGCCCCGACCGCGCCGCAGTCAGCCCAGTCCCGTCACGCCCGCGGTCCCCTCGGTACCGCCCCGCCACCGGCGATCGGAGGCCGAAGCACCATGCTCGACGAATCCCTCCTCGACGCCCCGGAGGCCCTCGCACGGGCCGACACCCGGGGACTGCTCCGCGCAGCCGCCGAATCCGGGGCGCGGGTCCGTACCGCCGCCCGGCACGCCGCCGAGGCAGGGGTGGGGGATCTCAAACCGGACGGCAGACCGCGCACGGTCCTGGTCGCGGGGCCCGGGGCGGCCGGGAGTTGCACCGCCGACCTGCTCGGCGCGCTCAGCGGCGGCAACTGCCCGGTGAGTCTGATCGCCCCCACCGGGGTCGCGCCCGCGCCGGGTGCGCTGCGCTGGACCCTGCCCGGCTGGGCGGGCCCGCTGGACCTGCTGGTGATCGCGACCCCCGACGGTACGGAACCGGGGCTGCCGCGGCTGGTGGAGCAGGCGTACCGGCGGGGCTGCGCGCTCGTCTCCGTCGCACCGGGCCACTCACCGCTGGCGGACGCGGTCGCGCAGGCGCGCGGTCTTATGGTGCCGCTGGCCGCAAGTTCCAACTCCTCGGCCCCGTACACCACCAACCCGTACGCCACCGGCCCGTCCACCACAAGTCCGTACGCCGGCGACGAGGGCGGGGACGCCCCGCAGCCCCCGCGGCCGGAGGGCGCGCCGCCCGAGGGCGCCATCGGTGAGCCCCCGCCGCACGACACCACCGCCGTCCCGCAGCACCAGCACACCGAACCGCCGGGCACCGCACCCGACGAGGTGACCGGCCCGGCCCTGCCCGGCACGCTCTGGGCGCTGCTCACCCCGCTGCTGGTGCTCGTGGACCGGATCGGCCTGGTGTCCGCGCCGCCCGCGGCGCTCCAGCAGGTCGCCGACCGGCTCGACAAGGTCGCCGAGCGCTGCGGCCCGGCGATCGCCACCTACACCAACCCGGCCAAGACGCTCGCGGCCGAGCTGGCCGGTGCGCTGCCGCTGCTGTGGGCCGAGGGCCCGCTCGCGGCCGCGACCGGACGGCGCTTCGCCGGGCTGATCGCGGCGCTCGCCGGGCGGCCCGCGCTGGTCTCCGAGCTGCCGGGGGCGCTGGCCGCCCACGGCACGCTGCTGGCCGGGTCGTTCGCGGGCGGCGCCGACCCCGATGACTTCTTCCGCGACCGGGTCGAGGAGCCCGAGGCGCTGCGGGCCCGGATCGTGCTGCTCCACGAGGAGCCGGTGAACCAGGTCTCGGCCGTGCCGAACGCCCGGGAGCTGGCGCTCGCCCATGACACGGCGTTCAGCGAGCTCGAACCGGCCGAGGGCAGCAGCCTGCTGGAGAGCGCTGCTGAGCTTCTCGCCATCACGGATTTCGCCGCCGTTTACCTCGCGCTCGCTTCCGCCGACAGATCATGAGGCCGTAACGCGCGAACGGGTCGTCGCCCGCCGTCCGGCACCGTCCCGTCCGCCACCGGATCCCTTCGCAGCAGTCAGGAACGACACCACATGGACCGCCTCGTCAACACCGTGCGCCCCTACGCGTGGGGCTCCACCACCGCCATCCCCGAGCTGCTGGGGGTCGCGCCGACCGGTGAGCCGCAGGCCGAGCTGTGGATGGGGGCGCACCCGGGGGCGCCGTCCCGGGTCGACCGGGGCACGGGCGCGGTCGCGCTCTCGGAGGTGATCGCGGCCGATCCGGAGGGCGAGCTGGGCGCCGCCGCCGTGGGCCGCTTCGGACCGCGGCTGCCGTTCCTGCTGAAGGTGCTCGCCTCCGCCTCCCCGCTCTCCCTCCAGGTGCACCCGGATCCGACACAGGCGGGGGAGGGGTTCGCGGCCGAGGAGGAACGCGGCGTTCCGGTCGACGCCCCGCACCGCAACTACAAGGACACCAACCACAAGCCCGAATTGATATGCGCACTGACGCCGTTCGACGGGATGTGCGGCTTCCGGGACCCGGACGAGACCGCCGGACTGCTGGCCGCGCTGGAGGTCGACTCCCTCAAGCCGTATGTCGACATCCTGCACGCCCACCCGGAGTCGCACGCGCTGCGCGAGGTGCTCACCGCCGTGCTGACCGCCGACCCGGAGGCGATGACGGAGACCGTGCACCAGGCCGCCCTCGCGGCGGAACGGCTCAGCGCGCTCGACGGCCCGCACGCCCCGGCGTACGCGGCGTACGCCTCGCTGGCCCGCCACTTCCCGGGCGACCCCGGTGTGATCGCGTCGATGCTGCTCAACTTCGTCCGGCTCCAGCCGGGCGAGGCGCTCTACCTCGGCGCGGGGGTGCCGCACGCCTATCTCGACGGGATGGGCGTCGAGATCATGGCCAACTCCGACAATGTGCTGCGCTGCGGTCTGACCCCCAAGCACGTCGACGTCCCGGAGCTGCTGCGGGTGGTCCGCTTCGAGAGCGCGGCCCCCGCCGTACTGCGCCCGGAGGCCGACGCGTCCGGTGAGGAGCTGTACGCGACGCCGATCGACGAGTTCCGGCTGTCGCGCTATGTGCTCGCACAGGGCGCCGAGCCGCTCGCGCTGTCCGCCGCCACTCCGCAGGTCCTGCTGTGCGTCTCGGGAGCGGTCACCCTGCGCGGCGGGGCGGAGGGCGACACGGACGGCGAACTGCGCCTGGCGCGCGGGGAGTCGGCGTTCGTCCGCGCGGGCGAACGGATCGCACTGACCGGTGAGGGGACTGTGTTCCGGGCCACACTGGTCGCCTGAGGTACCGCTCGCGTGAACGGCTGGAACAATGGCCCGCCGACGCAGTAAAGCACGGGCAAAACTGCCTTCAGGCGGAAGGGACATCCAGCACATATGAGTGCATCTGGCGGAACCAAGGCGATCGTTGCCGCGCTGGGCGCAAACCTGGCCATCGCCGCAGCAAAGTTCGTGGCGTTCGCCTTCAGCGGCTCGTCGTCGATGCTCGCCGAAGGCGTGCACTCGCTGGCCGACTCGGGCAACCAGGGACTGCTGCTGCTCGGCGGCAAGAAGGCCAAGCGCGAGGCCACCCCCGAGCACCCCTTCGGCTTCGGCCGAGAGCGCTACATCTACGGCTTCCTCGTCTCCATCGTGCTGTTCACCATCGGTGGTGTCTTCGCGCTGTACGAGGGCTACGAGAAGATCAAGCACCCGCATGACCTGGAGAACTGGTACTGGCCGGTCGGGGTGCTGGTGTTCGCGATCATCGCGGAGAGCTTCTCGTTCCGCACGGCCATCAAGGAGTCCAACGAGGTCCGCGGCAAGCTCACCTGGTCGCAGTTCGTCCGCCGGGCCAAGGCGCCCGAGCTGCCCGTCGTCCTCCTGGAGGACCTCGGTGCGCTGGTCGGTCTGTTCCTCGCGCTCGGCGGCGTCGGGCTCACGCTGGCGACCGGCGACAGCGTCTGGGACGGCATCGGCACCATGTGCATCGGTGTCCTGCTCGTCGTCATCGCCCTGGTGCTCGCGGCCGAGACCAAGTCACTGCTGCTCGGCGAGGCGGCCGACGCCGACCAGGTCGCGAAGATCCGCGAGGCGCTGGTCGACGGGGAGACCGTCACCAGCCTGATCCACATGCGGACGCTCCACCTCGGCCCCGAGGAGCTGCTCGTCGCCGCCAAGATCGCGGTGCAGCACGACGACACGGCGGCGGAGGTGGCCCGGGCCATCGACGCGGCCGAGGCACGGATCCGCGAGGCGGTGCCCATCGCCCGGGTGATCTACCTGGAGCCGGACATCCTCCGCACCTCCGCCTGACCGTCCCGACGGCCTTCCGGACCACACCGGTCCGGAAGGCCGTTCGCGTCTTCTACTGGATCTCGCCCAGGACCTCCAGGATCGACGGCTTGTCCGGGGCGGTGAGCAGCCGCTCGCGGAACTCCGGGGACATCAGCTTCCGCGACAGCAGGGCCAGGATCCGCAGGTGCTCATCGCCCGCGGCGGCCTCCGGCACCGCGATCATGAAGATCAGCCGGGCCTTGGTGCCGTCCGGAGCACCCCATTCCACGCCCTCCTCGGACCGGGCGAACCCGACGAGCGGAGCGGTGACCGCGTCCGTCTTGGCATGCGGGATCGCGATCTCCTCACCGAGTCCGGTGGTGCCCTGCTCCTCACGGGCGAGCGCCGCCGTGACCAGCCCGTCCGCGTCGGTGACCTGGCCGGTGCCGGTGAGCAGGGCCGCCATCGCGCGGATGGCGGCGTCCTTGCCGCCGGCGGTCAGCCGCTCGGCGACCGTCCGCTCGGTGAGGTAGCCGGACAACACCGACCCGCCGCCGGAACCCCCCTCGGTCGCAGCCACGGGACCGCCCGCGGCATCGACACCGCCCGCTGTCCGGCCCGCGCCGCCGGAGCCGACGTGGCCGGCGGCCGTAGCCGCCGCAGCGCTTCCAGCGGCGGTGCTGCCTCTCACGGTCGCGGCCTCGGCAGTGCCGCTGACCGGTGTCCGGCCCGTGCCGCCGGAGTCGGTGCGGCCGTCCGCCTGGGAGCCCGCCCCGGTACCACCCGCGCCCGCGGCCTTGGCAACGCCGCTGTCCGGTGTCCCTCCGATGCCACTGGTGCTGCTGGGGCCCGCCTGACCGGCCTCGACTGCAGCCTCGGAAGCGCCCTCGGCGCCGGAACCACTCCCGGCCGCGGTCTCGGCAGCCTCGCCGCCCGCTGTCGGGCCCTCGCGGTCGGCGTCCGGCTCGGCCTTGGATCCGGGCCCGCCTTCGATCCCGGTCCCGGCCCCGGTCCGGGCCGGGACGCCAGCCTCCGGGCGCGCCTGTGGGCCGCCTTCCGCCTCGTCGTCGGCCCCTGCGTCGGCCTGGCCTACGAGCCCGGCCACGGCTGTGCGTTCGGCCTCGGGCCGAACCCCCGGCTCAGCCTCGGGCGAAGCCGTTGGGGTGGGCACGACGGCAGCCTTCTTACCGGCCGCGGCGGATGCGGCCGTACCACCCGTACCACCCGTACCGCCTCCGGCGCCTCCGGCGGCCCCGGCCAGGACCGGCTCGGGCGTCGGCGCGGGAACGCGGGCGCCCGCCGGGGCCGGCGACACCGCGCCGCTGCCACCGCCATCCCGGCCCAGGGACATCAGCGCGATCGTCCCCAGCCCGGTGACCGCCGTCCCGACGATCACGGCGACGAAGAACATCGCCACACCGTCGACCGCACCCAGCACCGCCACGATCGGCCCGCCGTGCGGCACGTTGTCCTCGACGGACGCCAGTCCCGCTATGGCACCGGCGACCGCGCCGCCGAGCATGTTCGCCGGGATGACCCGGGCCGGACGCGCCGCCGCGAACGGGATCGCCCCCTCGGTGATCCCGAAGAAGCCCATGAACAGCGCCGCGAGCCCGGTCTCCCGCTCCTGGTCGTCGAACATCCGCCGACGGATCAGCGTGGCCAGGCCCTGACCCAGCGGCGGCACCGGAATAGCCGCCGCACACATGCCCATGACCTCGGGGTTCTTGGAAACCAGCCCGGCGCCGAAGAGGAACGCCGTCTTGTTGACCGGCCCGCCCATATCGAACGCGATCATCAGTCCGAGGATGATCCCGAGCAGCGCCGCGCTGGTGCCGGTCAGCCCGCCCAGCCAGTCGGTGAGGTGCTCGAAGACCCAGGCGATCGGTTCGCCGAGCACATAGATGAAGAAGAGCCCGAGCGCCGTGGTCGCCACGATCGGGATCACGATGATCGGCATGATCGGCTGAACGAACTTGGGGACCTTGACCTTCTTGATCCACCGCACCAGATAACCGGCGAGGAAACCGGTGACGATCGCCCCGATGAACCCGGCGCCCGCCTCGCTGTCGTACAGCTCGCCGTGGGCGGCGATCCAGCCGCCCACCATGCCCGGCACCAGCGCGGGCCGGTCGGCGATCGCGTAGGCGATATAGCCGGACAGGATCGGGATCATCAGCTGGAAGCCGATGACGCCGATGTCGTTGACCGACTTCCAGAAGGAGTCGTCGGGGATGACGATCCCCTTGGACGTCGTGTCACCGCCCAGCGCGAGCGAGACCGCGATCAGCAGTCCGCCGACCACGACGAACGGGATCATGTACGAGACGCCGTTCATGAGCGCCTTATAGGTGACGCCGCGCCCCTTGCCGCCGGGGTCACCGGGCGCCCGGCCCGCCGCTCCGGACGTCCCGTTGCCGTCACCGTCACCGTCACCGTCACCGTTGCCGTCGCCCTCGCCCCGGTGGACCGGCGCGCTGCGCACCCGCTCGATCAGCCGCTCCGGATGGTGGATGCCCTCGGCGACCCCGACGACCAGCACCCGCTTACCCACGAACCGGCTGCGGTCGACGTCCTTGTCGGCGGCGATGATGATGCCGTCCGCCCCTCTGACATCGTTGTCAGACAGTACGTTCTCGGCCCCGATGGATCCCTGGGTCTCCACCTTCATGCTGTGGCCGAGCGACTCCGCGGTCCGGGCCAGCTTCTCGGCGGCCATATAGGTGTGGGCGATGCCCGTCGGACAGGCGGTCACCGCGAGCAGCTTGAGCCCCGGGCCTCTGGCCCCGGCACCGCTCGGGGGTTCGGCTGTACTGGTCACGTCGTTCTCCTTACGGCGTTCGAGCGGGCGCGGGAATGTGCAAGCGTCCCCGTGCTCGCGGCATCCTGCAATAGATGTGGACGGGAGCAAAGGGGCCGGTCACCCGGCCGGGTACACCGCACCCCCCGGATCCGCGGCCGAAGAACGCCCGTGCGGGCTGGGGCTCACCGCGCTGATCGGTGTAGATTCGTGACCGAGCCAGACGTCGCTGCTGATGGCGGTCGGGCGGTCCGTTCCGCGGACCGGCCGAGGGAGAGAGGGCCTCCGACGGACTGCGCAATGCGAATCCAGGGGACAGGTATGTCCGGCCTCGTGATGCCGGCACCCCCTGTCCATCGACTCGCATGCCCAGCCGAAAACTCTCGCTCGCAACCGATCGACTTCCGATGAGGAGCAGCAACCATGACGACAGCCGTATCCGGTCAGGACTTCAAGGTCGCCGACCTGTCCCTGGCCGCCTTCGGCCGCAAGGAGATCACCCTCGCCGAGCACGAGATGCCCGGTCTGATGGCGATCCGCGAGGAGTACGCCGCCTCGCAGCCGCTGGCGGGCGCGCGGATCACCGGCTCGCTGCACATGACCGTGCAGACGGCGGTCCTGATCGAGACCCTGGTCTCGCTCGGCGCCGAGGTCCGGTGGGCCTCCTGCAACATCTTCTCGACCCAGGACCACGCGGCCGCCGCCATCGCCGTCGGCCCGAACGGCACCCCGGAGAACCCGCAGGGCATCCCGGTCTTCGCCTGGAAGGGCGAGACGCTGGAGGAGTACTGGTGGTGCACCGAGCAGGCGCTGACCTGGCCGGGCACCCCCACCGGCGGCCCGAACATGATCCTGGACGACGGCGGTGACGCCACCCTCCTGGTGCACAAGGGCGTCGAGTACGAGAAGGCCGGTGCCGCCCCGGACGTCTCCACCGCGGAGAACGAGGAGCACCGGGTCATCCTCGAGCTGCTCAACCGCACCATCGCCGAGGCCCCGCAGAAGTGGACCCAGCTCGCCTCCGAGATCCGCGGTGTCACCGAGGAGACCACCACCGGTGTCCACCGCCTCTACGAGATGCAGCGTGACGGTTCGCTGCTCTTCCCGGCGATCAACGTCAACGACGCGGTGACCAAGTCGAAGTTCGACAACAAGTACGGCTGCCGCCACTCCCTGATCGACGGCATCAACCGCGCCACCGACGTCCTGATCGGCGGCAAGGTCGCGGTCGTCTTCGGCTACGGCGATGTGGGCAAGGGCTGCGCCGAGTCGCTGCGCGGCCAGGGCGCCCGGGTGATCATCACCGAGATCGACCCGATCTGCGCGCTCCAGGCGGCGATGGACGGCTACCAGGTCGCCACCCTCGAGGACGTGGTGGAGACGGCCGACATCTTCATCACCACGACCGGCAACAAGGACATCATCCTGGCCTCCGACATGGCCCGGATGAAGCACCAAGCGATCGTCGGGAACATCGGCCACTTCGACAACGAGATCGACATGGCCGGTCTCGCCGCGCTCCCGGGCGTCGTCAAGGACGAGGTCAAGCCGCAGGTCCACACCTGGACCTTCCCCGAGGGCAAGACCATCATCGTGCTGTCCGAAGGCCGGCTGCTGAACCTGGGCAACGCCACGGGCCACCCGTCGTTCGTGATGTCCAACTCCTTCGCGAACCAGACGATCGCCCAGATCGAGCTGTTCACGAAGCCGGAGTCGTACCCGACCGACGTCTACGTGCTGCCCAAGCACCTGGACGAGAAGGTGGCCCGGCTGCACCTGGACGCCCTCGGCGTCAAGCTCACCACGCTCCGCCCGGAGCAGGCGTCGTACATCGGCGTCCCGGTCGAGGGCCCGTACAAGCCGGACCACTACCGCTACTGATCCGCCCGCGCCGGTCCGCATCCGCACAGCGGTGCGGACCGGTCACCGGCCCCCGCCTCCGCGGCGGGGGCCACAGGGCCCGCCCGGCGTCCCCGTGGCGACCGGGCGGCGGCCCGCGTTCCGCCAAGGACCACACCATGCCCCGCGGCCGCTACTCCCTCCACGATCCGCACGACGGCACGCCCCTCGGTGAGGAGCACTTCCAGTGCGCACCGGGCCCCAGCGGCTGGCGCTACGTCGCCCAGCGCACCGCGCCCTCGGGTGATCACGCCGGATCCGTGGACCTCACCCTCGACGAGCTGGGCCGCCCGCTCCGGCTGGAGCTGCACGCCTCGAGCTGGCAGGTGCGGGGCGCCGCACTGGACGGGGTGACCTGGGTCCGGATGGACCCGACCGGAGAGCACGCCACCGAGGGCAATGTCGCCGCCCACGGTTTCACCGGCGCCTCCCCGGCCTTCCTTGTCGCGGTCGCCCGGCTGCTGCGGCTCGTACCCGGGGCTCCGGCGACCCGCGTGCGGCTGGTCGCCCTGACCGATCCGGTGCTCGCCCCGCGCACACTCGACCAGTCCTGGGCGCTCACCGGCCGGACCGAGCACACCACCGACACCGGCCTGCTGGCCGTGGACGAGTACCAGGTCGCCGAGGTGGACACCGGGGAACAGCACACGATCCACCTCGCGGGAGACGTGGTGCTGTCCGCCCCCGGTATCGAGCTGGAGGAGCTGGAGAGCCCGCCGTCCAGCTTCGCGGCCTGACGACGCTGCCTGACCCGGGAGAAGCGGGGTGGCACGGGGCTCCGGCCCATGGGCCAGCGGATGTGCATCCACCCCCGCTGAACTGCTACGGTGTGCATCTCCCCGAAACCTGTTGACACAGGTGGCATGGGGAGGTAGATTTTAACGGTTGCGAAGAGCAGGGTATGCTCGTCAGCAGCCGTTGGCATCTCAATCGTCCGTCCATGATATCCATGAATGGAATTCCGGCGGACACTTTTGACCCCGTGGGTAACGCAAGAGCCGATTAGGTCGGCCCGAGCGAGTCTGCTAAAGTCAAAACACGCCGAAAGGCAGCCGAAAGGCAAAGGCCCTCCAACGGCCACTGGAAACGGAATTCGGACCGGAAACGGAACGGAAAACGGATCTGGTAAGGTTGGAAACACGAAAGACCGAAGGGAAAAGCCCGGAGGAGCCGGTGAAACGGTTCCAAAGGAAGCGTCCGTTCCTTGAGAACTCAACAGCGTGCCAAAAGTCAACGCCAGATATGTTGATACCCCGTCCGCATCATCACGATGTGGTCGAGGTTCCTTTGAAGAAACACACACAGCGAGGACGC
>NZ_JANCLX010000025.1 GCF_024295805.1 Streptomyces cucumeris | reverse complement strand
AACCGCCTCAAACAGTGGCGCGGCCTGGCCACACGAACCGACAAGCTCGCGATCGCCTACCAGGCCGCACTCCACCTCGCGGGCATCCTCATCTGGACCCGCCGCTGACCAAAGAGACAGAACCTAGGCGCCGGCGGTCATGCGGGCGAACACCACCACGTTGTCGGGGTAGTAGTGCTTGCGCGCGTCGTAGTCCCCGCCGCAGGTGATCAACCGGAGGCCCGCGTGATCGAGGTTCTTGTACACCTCGAGCGTGGGGAACTTGTTCTTCGGGAACGTGGCGACCCGGTCCACCGTGAACTTCGCCGTCTTCCCGTCCTGCCGGGTGACCTCGATGGCGTCACCGGCTTTCATGGTCGACAGCCGCTGGAAGACCGACGGCTTCCCGTTCCAGGAGACATGGCCGGCGATCACGGCGGGCCCCTTGGAGCCCGGTGCCGGGCCTGGCTGGTACCAGCCCGCCTTGTCGGGATCGCGCGGGGTCTCCATGGTGCCGTTCGTCTGCTGACCCAGTGTCTCCAGCGGGGAGGACACCTGGAGCGAGGGGATGGAGATGCGTTCGGGAGGTGACTTCGGCAGCCCCGCGGACCCGCCCCCGGCGTCGCCGTCGGCTGCGCCCTCGTGGGCGGAGGCCTCTCCCTGGCCCGTATCTCGCCCCGACGAGGCGGAATCCTTCTCCGCACATCCGGCCAGGAGTGCGGTGGCCGCCGCCGCGGCGATCACGGAAGCGATCACGCGACGGCCCGGCCGGCGCACGGTACCTGCGGTGTGCACGCCATGGCGGTTCACGCGGCACCTCCGCCGTTCCGCGTCCGCGTGGCGACGAGCGCGTTCCGCCGCCGCGCGATGGCCAGGGACCCGGCCGCTGCCAGGAGTACGCCCCCTCCGGCACCGACCATGAGGGCGCGCGGGGTCCCCGCGTCCTCGGCGGGTCCGCCGCCGGTCTCGACGCCGCCGACCGGGATGGATCCCACCGCGGCGCCCTCCACCATCCCGCAGTTGGTCGGAGCGGTGGCCTCCTGGGGTAGCTTCGGGTCGAGTTCGCTCTTGCCCGCGCCCTCCACGTCGTACTTGTCGTTGTCGTTGCGGTCGATGCCGTGCTGCACGATGTGCAGGTCCTTGATGTGGTCGACGACGTCCTGCGAGACGGTGAGCGTGCGCTTGTAGCTGACCTTGCCCTCCGCATCGGCCTTGGGCATCCGGTCGACGGCCAGACCGCTGTCCGCGCCGGTGTCCCCCGAGACGGTCAGCGAGATGTTGATGTCCCCGTAGTCGACCGTGGCCTCGGTGTTGTTGAGGATCCCGTCCCGGTTGGTGTCATCGTTCGCGTCCGGGCAGTGGAAGTCGTGCCCCTCGGTGGAGCCGTGCAGATGCTGGGCCGAGGGCTGACCCGGCACCATCCCCTCGGACTTGATCCACACGGTCAGCTCCTTGCCCCGGAGGCTGAGCATGGCCGTGCCCTTGGAACCGGAGTCGTTCAGCTGCTCCAGATTGATCTGGAATCCCTCGGGTTCCTCGGCGGACGCCGGGGACGAGACGCCCACGGCCAGTGCCAGGACCGCGGGCACAGCGGTGAGCGCCAGCCGGCGTCCGGTACGCGTGATCATCACGTTCGTTCCTCTCCGTGGCCCCGTGTCGGGCGGGGGCCGCATGGTGTCCCGTACGGGACACCCCGGTACGGGACGTCCATCGGGGGCTATTCGGAGCCGGAAGGACGATGGATTGGTCGAGAGTTGTAGATGAGTGACGGTGGTGTACGACACTTACCTTGCGGGCTCCGCGAGTGGGCCCCGGACGGCTTCCCAGCCACCTGGCCAAGCGCCTTCGCGGCCGCACCCGCTTCTGCTTCCGGAACGCTTGACCGTGCCGCGGCTGGCGCAATCCGACCGTTGCTGAGCGGGGTGGACACCTCGGCAGCGCCGAGACCTGTCCTCCGCATGGCGCCTGCCGTGAATTGCTCAGTGTGAACCCCGAGGTCGCCGGAACCGTTGCCGACATGTCGGCAACGGAGGTGGGCCGACCGGGCGATGGTCGCCGAAGTACGCCAGGTTGCCGTCCGCGGTCGCCGCCGCGTTGTGCCGCAGATCAACTACGTACAGAGTCTGCGAGATGACCTGTTTGCGGGTGACCGTGTAGTGATCCAGGATCTTGTCCATGTTGGCGTAGGTCTGCTTGAGCTGTGCGGTGAAGTCGTGGGCGTAGACGAACGTGCCCGCCTCGTCGAGCGAGAGCTGACCGGAGACGTGGATCAGCTCTCCGGACTTGATCGCCTGCGAGTAGCCGAAGTCGCTCTCGGCTGGCACGTTGTAATGGAAGGCATCGATGGCTGCCATGGTGCTCACCCTTCCCAGCTGCTCTCTTGTGGTTACTCGGGAACTGTAGGAGAGTGATGGCTGACCTGGAAGAACGCACTTTTCGGTGACTGAGGTACCTGATGGTGACCAAGCATCTGCTCACGGGCCTGCCCGAGGACGCTGACCTGAGGCGCGCGGACTCCCTGGCGCGGGAGATCTTCTCGGATGTCGCCAACAAGTGGGCATTCCTGATCATCGAGGCGCTCGGCGAGGGCACTCTGCGCTTCAGTGAGCTCCGCAAGGAGGTCGCGGGAATCAGCCACAAGATGCTCACCCAGAATCTGCGTATGCTCGAGCGCAACGGCCTGATCGACCGGAAGGTGCACCCCACCGTGCCGCCGCGGGTCGAGTACACGCTCACCGAGCCCGGCCGGGCCCTGCGCGCCACGGTCGATGCCATCTGCGGCTGGACCCACCAGTACCTCGGCCACATCGAGGACGCACGGCGCCACTTCGACACCTGACAGACGAGCAGCGTCACGCCCAGGTTGTGTGCCTCCGGTGTCGCTCTCAGGTGGGCAGCTGCCGGTGGTCTGAGCCAGGCCTGACCTCTGGCTCGGATACCGGGCTGTGTGGGTTCCTGTGGATCGACATCCAAGCCGTCGCCCTCGCTCGGCGGCACATGTATCGGTAAGCCCGATCACCGCGGTCCTTCCTCAACTGGTCCCGCTGGCGCGCACGGCGACGAGATGCACGAGGAGCGGTACGGGGTTCGGCCGACGAGTGGCACGGGGCCCGAACGCCATGCTGCCCGTGGCCCAGCCGGACGTGCGCGACATGCCCCTGCTGAGACCAGCCCGGACAGGCTGATCTGCTCCAGGTGCTGTGGTGCCCCCTCGAACGCCCGCCGGGGCACAAGCCGGCGCCCGTGCTGTTCTGGCGACCCGCGGCGGCGTCGGCGCATGCCGAGCATGGCCGCGGGCGTTGTCATGCGTGCTGGTCGCTGGTCGCTGGTTGCGCAGGGGGACCGGGCCACCCGGGCAGGGGTGGTGACGGTTCTGTCGGTTTCCCGGTGTGCCGGGAAACCGCCGGGTCTCTTCACGTTTCCATCACATAATCTCGGCGGCGTCTTCAAATCTCCCCCGGAGGAAACATGAAGCGAGCAGGTATACTCATCGGCTTGTCGGTGGCGGCGGTGGGTGCCACGGTCGTCCCGAGCATGGGTTCGACGATGACATCCCATCAGTCCACCAGTCAGGCCGCGGCAGCCGACTACATCGTGGTACTCAAGGACACGGCGAAGGCATCCCCCACCTCGGTTGCCAAGGACATCAGCGGCGTCGACGTCGGCTCCGTGTTCCGCGCCGGGCTGAAGGGCTTCTCCGCGAAGCTGACCCCCGAGGCCCTCGCCGCGCTCCGCGACAGCCCGCTGGTCGACTACATCGAGCGCGACAGCGTCAGCCGTCAGACGCCGGTACCGGGCGGCAAGGTCAAAAGCGCAGCCGGGCAGCAACTCCCCACCGGCGTCAAGCGCATCAGGGCCACCGAGAACAAGAACCTGAAGATCGGCGACGGTGTCGAGCAGAAGGTCGACGTGGACGTCGCCGTTCTGGACACCGGCATCGACCGGAACCACCCCGACCTCAACGTCGTCAAGACCGTCGACTGTGGCAAGAGCGGCAAGTGCGTAGAGGGCCCCGCCGAGGACAAGGACGGTCACGGCACCAACGTCGCGGGCATCATCGGCGGCCGGGACAACAAGACCGGCTTTGTGGGCGTTGCACCGGGCGCCCGGCTGTGGGGCCTGAAGATCCTCAAGGACGACGGCTCCGGAAGCTCCTCCGACCTCATCGCGGCTCTGGACTGGGTGACCGCCCGCGCCGACAAGATCGAGGTCGCCAACATCAGCGCCGGCTACCACAATGACCGCGCGGTCAAGGACGCCGTCGAGCGCGCCGTCGCCAAGGGCATTGTCGTGGTGGTCTCCGCGGGCAACGAGCGCAAGGACGTCAAGAACGCCTACTACGGCACCCCGGCGGACGTCCCCGACGCCATCACGGTGTCCGCGATCAGCGACGGTGACGGAAAGCCCGGTGGCAAGGGCTCGTTCGGCTGGTGCAACCAGAAGAACAGGAACAAGGACGACAGCCTCTGGATCAACTACAGCGGTGGTAACGACAAGGGCAGCGACTTCGGGCGCGGTGTGGACATCGCAGCCCCCGGTGACTGCATCCAGTCCACCGGCACCGGAGGCGGCACCTCCAACTACAGCGGCACCTCACAGGCCTCGCCCCACGTGGCCGGTGCCGCCGCCTGGCTGGCCATCGCCCACAACCCGAAGAACCGCACGGATGTGATGGCCATCCGCGACAAGCTCGTCAAGGCCGGAAACCGCGACTGGAGCGACAACTCCAACGACGGGATCAAGGAACCCCTGCTCGACCTGCACGACTCCAAGGTCTTCACCGGCGGCACCCGCTAGCGCCCGCGCCGCATCCGCACCACCGGCGGGCGCTCGAAGCGCCCGTCGGCTCTCCCCCCACGGCAGCTGATGGCAGGCGCCACTGCTGCGCAACGCGCTCCGGCCCAGACGGTCGCCCACCGACCGCCTGGGCCGGAGTGTGAAGGCCGAGGCGACACCTACCGGCCCCATGTCGCTGCCCGCCGCCCGCGTGGCGTGGTGTCCGTGGCTCGTGCCGCGCTCGAAGCCATCCAGCGGGCGGCCGAAACAGACGACCCTGCAAAGCCTTCTCGACATCCCCGCACCGGAGGTTGTCGTCCTGAGCGACGGCGGTGGCATCACTGGTATCTACTGCCTGCGCAACCCCGAAAGGCTGACGCGCCTGGAGCGGGAGACCGTGAGCGCCGCCCAAGCTGGTACGTGGCCCAGCCGCCCGGCCCCTTGCCCTGGCGCACCGTGTCGATGGTCCGGGCGAGGGCCTCCGAGGTCGGGTCGTCGGCGGTGTGCGCGTCCCGGCGGCGCGTACGGGCGAAGGCCCGCGCCGCGGGGCGGTGCCGGATGCGCGGCTCGGTGAGGCGGCATCGGGATGCGCACTGTTGCGCAGCGTCTCGATGAGCTCGGGGTCCGACAGGTCGTGCAGCGGCAGGTGGATGGGAGTCGGCAGACACGCGTGGTCAGTGTCTTGCGGCTGGATGTGTTCCCCGGCTTCGCCGTCGCACTGCCAGAAGGTCGGAGAAGGGTCTGGCTGTGCGGTCGTGAACAGGCGGGCCATCCGACGGAAAGGGGGGTGGCCTGCCCGGCGATTGAGGATGCGCCGGGCAGGCTGGTTCAAGGGGTCTGGGAGTCAGGGGGTCAGGGGGCGTAGCACGTGACGCTGTAGGTCTTGGTGCACTCGACCGCTGCGTGGCCCTTGATGACGCGCCCGTTCTTCTCCCGCACCGTCAGAGTGGTGATGTACTTCGCTTCCTTGTCCGGGTAGCTGTGGGTGGCCTTCAGCCCGCTGGCACGCTTGCCGTCGCCGAAGTCCCATGTGTAGGAGACCCCGTCCGGGTCGGCGCCTGTGGCGTCGTAGGAGCATGTCGTCGAGGTGTATTCACAGGCGGTGTCGAAGCTGACCGTGGCCATTGGGCCGAGACCGCGGCCAGTGAACACCGCGGTGTCTCCGAGGTCGAGCAACGGTTCCTTCACCCCGTCCTCGGAGGTGTCCGTCCAGTCGCTGTTGCCGGCCTCGCGCAGCTTTTCGCGGATGGCGAGGACGTCGGCACGGTTCTTCGGCTTGTGGGCGGCGGCCAGCCACGCGGCGGCACCCGCCACATGGGGAGCGGCCTGGGAGGTGCCGCTGTAGTTGGAGTAGCCGCCGTCCTTGGACGTGGACTGGATGCAGTCACCGGGGGCTGCGATGTCCACTCCGTGTCCGAAGTTGCTGCCCTCGCCCGGCTTGCTGTAGTTGATCCAGAGGCTGTCGTCGGTGTTCTTGTTCTCCTTGTTGCACCACCCGTAGGTGCCCTTGCTGCCCGGTTTGCCGTCGGCGTCGCTGAGGGCGGACACGGTGATGGCGTCGGGTATGTTCGCCGGGGACTGGTTCTTGACGTCCCTCTTGTCGTTGCCCGCTGAGACCACTACCACGACACCCTTGGCGATGGCGCGGTTGACGGCGTCGGTGATGGCACGGGTGTCACCGTCGTAGCCGGCGCTGATGTTGGCCACTTCGATCTCATCGGCGTGAGCTGTCACCCAGTCGAGTCCGGCAACCAGCTCGGCGTTGCTGCCGGTGCCCTCCTTGTCCAGTGTCTTGACGGACCACAAGCGGGCGCCGGGTGCGACACCGGCGTAGCCGGTCTTGTTGTCCAGCTCCCCGGCGATTCCGGCGACGTTGCTCCCGTGCCCGTTGTCGTCTGTCCCGGCGTCGTCGACGCACTTGGGGACTCCGCTGCAATTCACCCGGTGGACCACATTCAGATCGGGGTGGTGCTGGTCGATGCCGGTGTCGAGGACGGCGACGTCCGCGTCGACACGCTGGTCGACTCCGTCTCCGATTTTCAGCCGGGTGTTCTTCGTGGCCATGACGCGCTGTACGCCTTTGCCGAGGTACTGCCCATCAGCCCGGCCCCGGCCGTCACGCTCGACATAGGCGACCATGGGGTTCTTACGGAGTGCGGTCGCTGTTGTCGTGGTGAGTTTTGCCGAGAAGCCGTGGAGCGCGGAGCGGTAGACGGAGTGGAGCTCGATTCCGTCGACGCTGTTCGCGACCGCTGTGGGGCTGTCCGCGGAGTCCTTGAGTACCACGATGTATTCGCCGGTGGCCTGGGACGCTAGCCGATGCGTGTCCTGCTGTGTCGCGCCCATACTGGGTGCCACGCCGATGCCTATCGCCACCGCGACAAGGGCGGCGATCATGCTTGGCCGTCTCACACTTCCTCCATGTGGGGGGATTGAAGGTTGTGCTGAGGTTAAGCGCTGATTACATGAAGAGACCCGCCGGTTTACCGTCCTTGCGGGAAGCCGACAGAGGCAGAAGGGCGGGCCCGATGCTGAGCTCCGGCCCTAGGCGCTCTGAAATGTGGGGAGTTGGCGGCTCCTGCGATGACCCGGCGGGCTCTGGACTCACCGGAACTCCCACCGCTGGTGGAACTCACATTCCGGCAACGCGCGGAGAATTCCTGGTGCCGTACAGCTGAACGCGAAATGGGAATTTGAAAAATTCAGCGAAGGGGGAATGGGCTGGCGCAACCTCGTGCGGATATTCCACGTCAAAGCGGGTGATCGGAAATCAGATCCACTCTCTGCGGAGGTTTTTCGTGTCCACCCTTGGCCCGGTTTCCCGCTCCGTCCGTCCGGTCGGCGTCGCCGCCTTACTGGCCGTCGTGGCCAGCACCGGACTCTTCGCCTGGAACGCCCAGGCCGCCACTTCACCCGCGTCGCCGGCCACTGCGACCGTCACTGACGGAGTGATGGCCTACACGGCGGCCGACGGCCAGACCAACAAGCTCACCATCAAGCGGGTCAGCGAGACCGACACCACGCTGACCTTCGGCGTCGACGACGTTGTCGAGATCACCGTCGGCGCCGGCTGCGCCCATCCCACCGCCCGTGACATGACCTATGTGACCTGCACCGTCCCCGTCCCCGATCCGGACCACCCGGGCGACCAGGGCAACGTCGATCTCGGCGACGGCAATGACAGCGTCAAGACCTCCGGCGGCGATGTGAACGTCTACGGCGGGGCCGGGGACGACACCATCATCGGCGCTTCCGTCGCGGTGGGCGGCGAAGGCGGCGACACCATCAGCCACGCCACGAACGCGAACGGCAACGCCGGCAACGACACCATCACCGACTCGTTCGCGGTGTGGGCCGGGGACGGCGACGACATCGTCATCGGCGATGACGTGGCCAATGAGATCTACGGCGGCCCCGGCGACGACGATCTCGACGGCGCTGGGAACGATGACTCGATCTATGGCGAAGAGGGTGACGACACCCTCAAGGGCGGATCGGGCAACGACTACCTCTTCGGTGGCCCCGGCCAGGACGACCTCGACGGCGGTCCCGGGGATGACGTCATCGATCAGGACGGATCCGTCCCTGAGGGGTTCTGAGGGGACCTCATCTGAGGGGACCTGAAAGGGGATTTCAAGGGACCTGGCCTCGCCGTTTCGCTTGGTGTGACACCAGGTGCTGGCCGAGAACGCGGAAGTGCCTTCTGAGCTGGGACGACAGACCTTGTCGAGAGGTTCTTCCGGTCCTGGTGGAAGGCACTTTCCGCGTGCAGGGTATCGGTGGCGCACTGCGTTCTGATGACATCCCAACCGCCGGGCGAAAGGGGAGGCGAGAGATCGCGGTCAACCGGCGGGCGGCCTGGACTGGCTCGCCTCCGCTCGGGTGGACGGCAGGGTCATGCGGGCTGGGTCGTAGCGGCGCGTCGGCTTGCGGCGGGAGCCGAATGAACCCATCACCAGGTCATCTATTCCAGTGGAGGGTGGCGAGCCAGTCGGTGAGCAGGTGATTGACCTCGTCGGGGCGTTCCTGCTGGATCCAGTGGCCGCAGCCGTCCAGGAGGTGGGAGGCGGACAGGGCGGGGAGGGTGGCGGGGAAGGCATCGATGGCGTCGGCCATCCAGGTGGTGGAGGCATCCAGGGCGCCGCCGATGAAAAGGGCGGGCTGCTTGATCGGGGCTCCGCGGTGCGGGGCGAGGTCTTCCCAGTCGCGGTCCATGTTGCGGTAGCGGTTGAGGGCGCCGGTCAGGCCGGTGCGCTCGAACTCCCCGGCGTAGACATCGAGGTCGTCCTCGCTCAGCCAGCCGGGGAGGACACCTGCGGGGAAGCGGTCACGCAGGCGGCCGCCGCGGGCGACGAAGTGCGGGTCGGGCTCGTCCTGGGCGGGCATGGTGTCCGCGGAAAGCGCTGCGTAGAAGCCGACGAGCCAGCCACGGATGTCGGGCTCGATCTCCGCCTCGGCGCGGCCGGGCTTTTGGAAGTAGGAGACGTAGAACTCCTGCTCGGGACCGCCGATCCGGCCGAAGACGTCGGTGGGGCGAGGGCCGCCGGGCGGTGCGTAGGGGACGCTCAGCAGGCCGACCGCGTGGAAGACCTCGGGGTGGAGCAGGGCGGAAGCGGCCGCGATGTTGGAGCCCCAGTCGTGACCGACGACCACCGCGCTCTGTTCGCCGAGGGCGCGTACGACGGCGACGTTGTCCTCCACCAGGTCGAGCATGCGGTAGGCGTCGGTCGCCTCCGGCCTGGAGGAGCGGCCGTAGCCGCGCACGTCGATCGCCACTGCCCGGTAGCCGGCCGCGGCGAGGGCCGGGAGCTGGCGGCGCCAGGAGTACCAGGACTCGGGGAAGCCGTGCACGAGCAGGACCAGCGGGCCGGTGCCTTGCTCGACCAGATGCAGGCGCCCGGCCGGGGCCTTGATGGTGTGGTGGCGGAGTTCGGCGGACGGCTCGGGCTGCATGGGCTTGTCCTCGGTTCGCGGGCGGACGCGGCTATCCGTCGATCATGCGGCGTGGTAGCCGCGCGGCGCGATCAGCGTTGCCATTCCGGCAAGTTCACAGGGCGGGACGGTGGAGCGGGGACGGTGCCAGTCGACGTCGGGGACGGCACGCTGGTGGCGATCGGGCCCCGTCCGCGGGCCGCGCACGAGCAGCGCGGCGCACGCTCTGGGGGACGAAGTCCTCAGGCGGATAGCGTGAGGAGACGGGGTCCTTCGGTTTGCCTCCCT
This sequence comes from Streptomyces cucumeris, assembly GCF_024295805.1. Lineage (GTDB taxonomy): Bacteria > Actinomycetota > Actinomycetes > Streptomycetales > Streptomycetaceae > Streptomyces > Streptomyces cucumeris. The sequence goes on along the minus strand of NZ_JANCLX010000025.1, from coordinate 121,609 downwards.
GACAGGCGTGAGTGGTAGGGCCCGCTCGCGTGCGTTGGGCCAACCCGTTCGTCTAATTCGGTCGAGGGAGAGGGCTGAGTGCGCGAGACTCCGACGGTGCGTGAACACGTGGAGGCATCAAGGGGTTTGTGGCTGCGCCGATGGTCGGCCGAGGATGTGCACGCGGTCTTGACGGCTTTCGCGGATCCTTTGATGCGTGGACAGGCCACGGAGCCCGTGACGTCGGTAGAAGCCGCAGTGCGTTGGGTCGCCGGCCAGAACCAACGGTGGTGTGCGGGGTCAGCCTTCGCGTTCGCTGTCGTCGACGGGCAGGACACCGTGTTGGGCAATGTGGCCGTGGGCGCGATCGACCGACGCCACGGAACCGGGTGGGTGTCCTACTGGATCACCCGAGCTGCCAGGGGCGACGGTGTCGCCTCCCGGGCTTGCCGGTCCTTGGCCCGATGGGCCTTCGACGATGCCGGGCTCTTCCGCCTGGAACTCGGCCATCGGGTCAACAACCCGGCCTCCTGCGGTGTGGCCAGGGCGGCCGGCTTTGCGGTGGAGGGCTTGCAGCGGCAGAAACTGGAGTACGACGGTGTGCGTTTCGACGTCGAGATTCACGCCCGCCTGGCCACCGACGCAGATCCCGACCGGATCACGAACGTCTGAGTTGCTGGTCACCGCTCGGGTTTGCTCTCCGCCGCGGTGGTGACCTGGCAGCGGTAGGACTCGGTGAAGATATGGAACAGCGGTCGAGGAGATCGTCGACAAGCTGGCGAAGTACGCGCCGCTCCCCTGCCGACGAAAGACAACAGACACCGATGGCACGCCGCGGGGCCCAACAGCGAAAGGCCGAGCGGGAGGCGCGCCGTTCCGTGTGCACCAGCTGCGGCACCCGGTTCACCGACGAGCGGTGGAATGCCATCGAGCCCGACGAGTGGGGTGGTGCGGAGCTGGTCGCGCGCCCGCCGCCTGGCTCAGAGGCTGTCGGGTGGCCGGTTGATGACGCGGCGAGCAGGCCGTCGATGGTGCCGGATTGGGCTGTCTTGCCGTGGGATTCGTGCCTCAGCCGTCAACGTGACGACACACCCACGGGAACCCCACCCCGCATGGCGAAAGGGGACCGCCGTAGCCATTGCCGTGCCGCGGGACGCGATGATGGCGTGCCGGAGAAGTACGCGGAGGAGGCTTCACAGGTCGAGGCGGTCGGTGGATGTCACGGCTGTGGGGACACCGTTCAGGTCGGCGGTCGGGGGCGGGCCGGGGTGGCCGAGGACGGCGATGCGGAGGCGGGGGACGGTGGTGGTGAGGGTGAGGTGGCCGTCGGTGAGGCGGGCGGTGAGGGGAACGTGGGTGGCGTCGGTGTCGTGGAAGGTGGCGTGTGCGGTGTCCACGGGGCGTACCCAGGTGGCGGTGATGTCCTCGAAGGAGGTGGCGCCGGCCCGGTCGGCGGGGGTGGTGGTGAGCAACAGGCTGCCGGCCCGCAGCCACAGCGGGCAGGTGGACAGGGGCAGTTCGACCCGGTGCCAGGCGGGCCCGGTACGGGGTGTGCCGCCGTCGTACGGCAGCCACTCGCCGGGCGGGAACCAGACCTGGCGCCGCCCGCCCGGCGCGTACAGCGGGGCGACCAGCAGGTCGGGGCCGAGCAGGTACTGCAGGTCGGCGGTGTGGGCGTCGGGGCGGTCCGGGTGGTCGAAGGGCATCGGGCGGGCGAGAGGTGCGCCGGTGCGGGCGGCGTCCGCGGCGGCGGCGTAGACATACGGGAGCAGGCTCATACGCAGTCGGGCCGCGTGCAGGACGGCCGCGTACGCGCTCTCGCCGAACTCCCAGGGCAGCCGGGAGGTGATCCCGTGGAACCGGCTGAGGGGTGAGAGCAGTCCGAACTGCGCCCAGCGGACGAAGAGTTCGGGAGTCGGGGTGCCGTGGAAGCCGCCGATGTCGTGGCTCCAGAACGGGTGGCCGGAAAACGACAAGGACAGCCCGGCGCGCAGGGTGGCGGCGAGGTCCGGCCAGTCGGAGTCGGGGTCGCCGGTCCATTTGACGCCGTGCCGTTGGCCGCCGGTCCACGATGAGCGACCCCAGGTCAGGCCGGAGCCGCCGGTGGCCGCGCGGGTGGCGTCCGTGACCAGGTCGTTGTAGAGCAGCGGGTAGAGGTTGTGCAGGCGGTCCCCGGTCATGCCGTTGTGGGCGACCGCGTCGGCGGGGATGGCTTCGCCGAAGTCGGTCTTGAGGACGGCGGTGCCGCTCGCCAGTGCCTCGCGCACCCGGCTGGTGAGCCAGGCGGCGGCCCCGGGATGGGTGAGGTCCAGGAGAGCGCACGGGGGGTGGTACTCGCCACCCCATACATCGGAGACACAGGTGTCGCCCGCGGCGGTGCGCAGGAACCAGCCGGCCCGCTCGACCTCGGCGTAGTACGGGCTGCCGGTTCCGATGTAGGGGTTCATCCACAGCGAGACCCTGAAGCCCTGCTGAGCCAGATCCTGGTGGAGCCGACCCGGTTCGGGGAAGGATCCGGTGTCCCACCGCATATCGGACCAGGAGCCGTGCGGCTGCCAGTACGTGTCGAGGTGCAGGACGTCGCAGGGGAAGCCGCGGTCGCGGATGTGCCGGGCCCGCTCGCGTACCGCGTCGGCGCTGTCCGGCTGGAATCCACCCGAGATCCACGGTCCGAAGGCCCACTTGGGCGGGCACAGGGCGGGGCCGGTCAGGTCGCGGTAGGCGGTCAGGCAGCGGCCGGGGTCGCCGGTGATCAGGTAGAAGTCGAGTACCTCGTCGGGGATGGTCACCGACCAGGTGGCGGTGCTGGTGTGCGCGAGGTCGAAGGCGGCGGCCGTGGTGGTGTCGAGGAGCAGGGCGTAGCCCCGGCTGGACAGCAGGTACGGGACGGCCGCGTAGGTGCGGGTGCCGGTGCAGCCCATGGCGTCCTGGATCCAACAGTCGATCCGCTGCCCGCGCAGGTCCAGGCCGGTGAAGCGTTCGCCGAGGCCGTAGAAGTGTTCGTCGGGGTCGGCGGTCCAGCTCGCGTGATGGGCGAGGCGGCCGTCGGCCAGTGGGGTGACGCCCAGGGGCAGCGCTGCGGGGGCGCTGCTGGATCCGGTGGCGTACGGCGCCTGGCGCAGCAGTACTTCGCCCTGGTCGTCGAGCAGGTCGAGGGCGAAGGGCGCGTACCGGATGCGCACCCCGAGGGCGGCGGTGCGCAGCACCAGCCCGTGTTCGGACCGTGTCACATCGCACCGTACGCGGGTCCGGTCCGGTTCGTGTACGAGGGCCGTCCGCGGGGCGGTCGGCGTGTCCGCCATCCGCAGGGTGACCCGGATCCGGTTTCCGTCCCCGATCCGTACCCGCAGCTCGCCGGTGCGGCCGGTGGCGGTCCATACGGTCAGTGTCGCCCCGTTCGCGTGGATCCGCGTGACGGAGCCGGTCACGAGCGGGTCGGTCGCGCCCGGGTACGCCGGGGTCAGGGGCGGTGGCGGGGCAATGAAGGGGAAGTGGTCGCGAGGATGAAGGGAGGGAGTCATGTCACCCCTTGACGCTTCCCGCGGTGAGCCCGCCGACGATGAAGCGGTGGAGGATCGCGAAGACGCAGACCACGGGCACACTGATGAGGGTGGCGGTGGCCATGAGCGGCCCCCATGCGGTGCGGACCGGGCCCGCGAAGCTGTTGAGGACCACGGTTGCCGGCTGTACCTCGGGCGTCTGGCCCAGCGTAAGGCCGAAGACGAACTCGCCCCAGGCGAGCAGGAAGGACATCCCGGCGACCGCGATCAGACCGGGGGCCATCAGCGGCAGCACCACGTACCCCAGCACGCCGGGCAGTCCGCAGCCGTCGACCAGAGCGGCCTCCTCCAGCTCGGCGGGGATGCTCTGCACCAGCGGGCGCAGGACGACCACCGCGAACGGCAGCGTGAGGGTGGTGTCCGCGGCGATGAGCCCGGTGTAGGTGTTCTGCAGCCCGGTCTTGCGTTCCAGGATGAACAGGGGTGCCGCCAGAACGATGGCGGGCAGCAGCTGGGCGATGAGCAGTGCCAGCACCATGGCGCCGGAGCCGCGCATCGGGATGCGGGCCAGGGCGTAGCTGAGCGGGACGGCCAGCAGCAGGGTGAGAGCGACGACCCCGCCGGAGATCACCAGGCTGTTGAGCAGGGCCCGGGGGAGCGCCGGGTTGGCCAGGGCCGCCGAGTAGTTCTCGGTGGTGAACGGTGAGGGGATCCACTGCGGGGACACGGCCAGGATCCGGTCCGGCTTCTTGAAGCTGGTGGAGACCATCCATAGCACGGGCACCAGGAACACGGCAGTGACCACCGCGGCGGTGGCGGTGTGCAGCCACGGTTTCCGGATGGTGGTCATGCCGTCGCCCTCTCGTGCCGCAGCCTGCGTACGTACAGCGCGGCGGCGATCAGCGGCACGGTGAGGAGCAGCAGCGCTCCCGCGGCTCCCTGGCTGAACCGGAAGAACCGGAAGAAGACCTCGTAGACGTAGAGGGACAGAACGGTCGTGGCGTCCACGGGCCCTCCGCCGGTCATCACGAAGATGAGGTCGAAGACCTTGAAGGTGGTGATCAGGCCGAGCAGTAGCACCGCCGCCGACACCGGCCGCATCAGTGGCAGTGTGATGCGGCGGAAGCGCTGCCAGGCGCCCGCGCCGTCGAGGGCGGCCGCCTCGTACAGCTCCGGGTCGATGCCGTGCAGTCCGACCAGGAGCAGGAGCATGTTGAAGGGGACGCCGACCCAGATGTTGGCGGCGATGACGCAGGCCAGCGCGGTGGACGGGTCGGTGAGCCAGTCGTGGGTCAGCACACCCAGGCCGGTGGAGCGGAGCAGGGCGTTGTAGGCGCCGGAGTCCCCGTCGAGCATCCAGCGGAAGAGGGTGCCGCTGACGATCGGGGGCAGCAGCCAGGCCATCAGCAGCAGTGACCGGAGCAGGCCGTTGAACGGGAACGGCCGGATGAACAGCAGGGCCAGGGCGAAGCCGATGGTGAACTGGCAGACCAGCGAGCCCACGGTGAAGAGCGCCGACACCCGGACGGCGCGCCAGAAGGCGGGGTCGGTGAGCACGGAACGGTAGTTGGCGAGCCCGTTGAAGGGCTCGGGGCCGCCGAGTCGGCTGCTCAGGCTGACGGCGTGGACGGATGTCCACACGTTGTACAGCAGGGGGTAGGCCAGCAGGAGTGCGAGGAAGACCAGCCCGGGCAGGGAGAACAGGTAGCCGGTCCGGTGGCGGCGGACGGCGAGCGGGGTAGTACGTCGACGGCTCATCCCAGCGCCTTGTCGATCTTCACCGCGGCGGTCGACGCGGCCGTGGACGGGGCGACCGAGCCGGTGAGAACTGCCTGTTCGGCCTCGGCGACGGCCTGGGAGATATCGGCGTAGTGCGGCCCGTACCGGCGCGGGCGGGCGATGGCGAGCTGCTTGAGGAACAGTTTCCGGACGGGGTCGGATGTCCAGGCGCCGGCGCGGGCCAGGTCTCTTCGGGCCGGCAGTTCACCGAGGGACTCCAGGTACGGCACCAGGACCGAGGGGCGTTGGGTGTATTCCAGCACCTGCCACGCCTTGTCCAGGTGATCGCTGGTCGCCATGACCACCCAGTTCTCGCCGCCCAGGCACGTGGCGGAGGTCTTGTCGGCGGGAAGGGCGACGACGTTCCAGTCGAAGGGGGCCTTGCGCAGGACGGGGATCTGCCACGGCCCGTTGATCTGCATGGCGGCCCGCCTGCTCAGGAAGCGTGCGTTGACGTCCTCCTGCGTCCAGCCCAGGCACGCGCGCGACAGCGAGCCCCGGTCGATGAGCTTCTTCAGGAAGGCCAGCGGAGTGCGGCCGGAGGTGGCAAAGGTGTCCAGGTCGCCGCCGCTCTGCCACAGGAACGGCAGGAACTGGAAGACGCCCTCCTCGGTCCGGATCGCGCTCATCGCCAGGCCGAACCGGTTGCGGGTCGTCAGCCGGTGGGCGGTAGCAGCGAGTTGGTCCCAGTCGGTCGGAGGGGGCACCCCGGCGTCGTGCAGCATCGAGACGTTGTAGTAGAGCGCGAGGCAGTTGCTGTTGTTGGGGATGCCGAGGGTCTTCCCGCCGATCTGGCAGCTCGCCCAGGGCCCGGGGTAGTAGGCGTGTGCCTGGCCCCAGCGCCTGACCCGGCTGGTGAGGTCGGCCAGCAGCCCGTTTCCTCCCAGGGAGCTCATGGAGACGTTGTCGACGATGGCGATGTCGGGCAGGTCGCCGGAGATCGCGGCCAGGTTGAGGGTGTTGACGAGATCGGCGAAGGGGATGGCACGCCGCCGGATCCGTACCCCCGCCACATGGGCTTCGATCCCGGCGATCAAGTCGTTCAGTACCGGCTGGAAGTTCGCTGGGGTGAAGTAGTCCCATAACGTCAGCGTGACGGTGCGCGGCTTGCGTGCCTTCCCTGTGCCGCCCGTGTCGCACGAGGCCAGTGCCCCGCTCAGGCCCAGGGCCGCCGCGCCCGCGCCGGTGGTGCGCAGGATGCTGCGGCGGTCGGTGGTGTGCGTCATGCCTCGCTCCAGGTTTCGGCGGGGGCGGCAGGGGCGTGGGATCAGAACTCCAGCTCCTCCAGGTCGGGTTCGTCTCCGGGCAGCTGACGGCACGGACCGGTGCTGTCGCGCTGGGCGACCAGGGGTTTCAGCAGTACGTGCCGGGGCGGGGCGCCGGGCGAGATGAGCCGTTCCCGCAGCAGGTCCACGGCGACCCGGCTCATCTCCGCGACGGGTGTCTCGATGGCGGACAGCCGAAGGCTGATCTGCTCCACCCAGCGGCCGGCCGTCACGGCGACCACGGAGAAGTCCCGCGGTACGACCCGGCCGTGCCGCTTGAGCCCGAGGTACACCCCGCGCAGTGCGGCTTCGTTCATGGTGACCAGCGAGGTGGTCGCCGGGTCGTCCAGCAGGATCTTCTCCAGGACCGCCTCTCCGGAGGCGTCGTCGTCACCGCACAGGTACGCGTGCTCGGTCAGGCCGAGTGCCGCCATCGCCTTGGTGTAGCCCTCGAGGCTCAGGCGTGCCGGGCCGTATCCGCTGGCGAAGAGCCGCTCCGAGCGGTTGACGAAAGCGATCCTGCGGTGGCCCAGGTCGGCCAGGTGCTGCACGCAGTTGGCGGTCATGCCCACGAAGTCCAGATCGACCCAGCCGGTCACGTCCGCCGTGCTGTTGCGGCCGATGATGACGTAGGGGATACCCGCCTTGGCGAGGTGCTCTACGCGGTCGTCGTGCAGCCGGATCTCCATGACGATCAGGCCGTCCACTCGCCCGGGGCTGACCATCCGCCGGAACGACGGCTCGTTCGCGGTGACGCTGGGGGACAGCAGCATGTCGTAGTCGTAGCGAGCCGCCGCCTCGGCCACGCCGCCGATGAAGTCGTGCTGCTGTTCGGTGTAGGTGCCGTCCGGTTCCGCCGGTGGGTAGACCAGTCCCACGGTGTGGGCCCGGGCCGGATCCGGTCCGGTCTGTGTCCCGCCCGCGGTGCCTGGCATCGTCAGCCAACCGGGAGGGCCTGCTCGGCCCAGATCGTCTTGCCGGTCGGGGTCTGCCGGCTGCCCCAGCTCTGGGTGAGCTGGGCGACCATGTCCAGTCCGCGTCCGCCCTCGTCGTACACGCGGGCGCGGCGCAGGTGCGGGGCCGTGCTGCTGGCGTCGGAGACCTCGCAGATCAGGGTGCGGTCGCGGATCAGCCGCAGGCCGATGGGTACCGCTCCGTACCGGATGGCATTGGTCACCAGCTCGCTCACCACCAGCTCGGTGACGGGGGTGGCTTCTTCCAGCTTCCAGGCGGCGAGTTGGCGGCCGACCTGGGCGCGGGCATCGGCGACGATCGACGGGCTGGCCGGTACCGACCAGGTGGCCACCTGGTCGGCGTGCAGGGCACGGGTGCGGGCCAGCAACAGGGCCACGTCATCGCCGGGGGTCGGCGGAAGCAGGGCCCTGAGCATGGCATCGCAGCTGACCTCCAGAGAAGGCGCGGACTGGTCGGCCAGCGTTCGGCACAGCCGGTCCAGGCCAGCGCCGACATCGTGGTCGCGGCCCTCGATCAGGCCGTCGGTGTAGAAGGCCAGCAGGCTGCCTTCGGGCAGCTCCACTTCGGTGGCCTCGAACGGCAGGCCCCCGATGCCCAGCAGTGGTCCGGGGGAGAGCTGGACCACCTCGACCGTGCCGTCGGGCAGCAGTGCGACGGGTGGCGGGTGGCCGGCGCTCGCGATGGTGCAGATACGCGTGACCGGGTCGTAGATGGCGTACAGACAGGTGGCGCCGAGTTCCTCGGCGTCCGTGCCGGAGACGGCGCCCCGGTCGCCGGTGCCGTCGTCCGAGTCCAGGTGGCGGACCAGGTCGTCGAGGTGGGTGAGCAGTTCGTCCGGGGGCAGGTCGACGTCGGCGAGGGTGCGCACCGCCGTACGCAGCCGGCCCATGGTGGCCGAGGCGCGGATGCCGTGGCCGACCACGTCGCCGACGACCAGGGCGACCCGGGTGCCGGACAGCGGCACCACATCGAACCAGTCGCCGCCGGCGCCGGCGCGTGATCCGGCCGGCAGGTAGCGGAAGGCCGCCTGGACGGCTGCCTGGGCCGGGAGCCGCCGGGGGAGCAGGCTGCGCTGCATGGTCAGTGTGGCGGAGCGCTCCCGGATGTAACGGCGCGCGTTGTCCACGCCGACGGCGGCCCGGTCGGCGAACTCCCCGGCAAGGATCAGGTCGTCCTGCTCGAACGGTTCGGAGTCCTGGGTCTTGGCGAAGATGGCCACCCCGAGCGTGATTCCGCGGGCCCGCAGCGGGGCCGCCATGATCGAGTGGAATCCGTACTCCCGCACTCGGGCGCTGCGTGCCTCGTGGAGGGCCATCCAGCGCAGGAAGTCGGGGTCGTCCTTGCCGGTGAGCACCGGCCGCCCGGTGGCCAGGCAGCGGGCGGGCGGTGTGAAGGCGGGGTAGGTGTCGAGCTCGCCGAGGGGCACCGCCGCCTCGGGTGTGCCGCTGGTGGAGGACCGGTGTGCGACCCGGCGCAGCTTCACGTCGGCGCCGACCGGGCCGGGCACCGGCTCCTCTCCCTGGAGCACGGAGTCCAGCAGGTCCACGCTGGCGAAGTCGGCGAGCCGGGGCACGGCCGCGTCGGCCAGCTCCTGGGCGGTGCGGACCACCTTCAAGGCGGTGCCGATGCGGGTGCCCGCCTCGTTCAGCAGGGCCAGCCGCTGCCTGGCGCGGTGGTGTTGGCTGCTGTCGAACGTCGCGGTGCCGACACCGCACACCTGGCCGGAGACGGGATCCCGGACGGGCCACAGCTCGACGATCCTGGCCTGCTCACGGGAAACGGACCGCGCGGGGGTGTGGGTCTCGAACCGGGCCGGTTTCCCCTGCTCGGCCACCTGGTGGAGATGGCGCAGGAAGGGCTCGTCGGCGCCTTCACCGCCCGCGGCGGGGGCGGCCCCCGCCGCGGCGGTGTTCAGCCGCCACCTGCCCGAGGCGGTGTCGAACACGGACATGGCGATGGACGCCTGGGTGAACGCCTGGTCCATCATCGGGTGCTCATCCTGCGACTCGGGGGCGTACGGCACTGCGGTCAGTACGTATCCCTGAAGCGTGCCGTCACCCGCCAGCGATGGATATGCCCGCAACATGACGTCCACGCGGTGGCCGTCGCGGTGCCGTAGCGTGGCGGTGCCACTCCATTCGCTCGAGCCGGCCGGGGTGAACCCGGCCGCGTCGGACGCTCCGGTGGCGGCCACCAGCTCCACCGCGGCCCGTCCCACCACCTCCCGCGCCTGGTGGCCCAGCAGCCGTCCGGCCTCTTCGCTCCAGCCCGTCACGATGCCCTCGGGGCTGATGACGGCCGTGGCAGCACCGCGAGGACACCCGAGGTCACCCGGCGCCGGCTCCATGACCACCTCGTCGCTCGTCATCACCATTCCGTCTGCTTCATGCCTTATCTATCCAGTTTGTCAAATATCCTCCAAAATCAGCGTGCGCACGGCATGAGATCAAGACATGCGGACCGTGTGCGGTGCAAGAGCGGCCGTCCGGGTGAGCCACCGGCGGCCAGGCCGGTGCCGTGAGGGCGGGGGTGCGCGCCACCCCCACGGCAACCCTCGGTGCTTCATCGATAGCCCTCTGTGCGTATCTCGAGGCGGATGATCAGGATCAGCCTCGTGTGGCTGACCGGCCGCAGCGAGGGCGACGGTGGTGAAGACCGAGAGCAGGGATCACGCGCCGTCGAGCAGGGCGACCTCCTCCGTCTCGTGGCGCAGCCGCATGGACCCGACGCACATCAGGGTGATGAACGGTGCCGGGCAGAGGTCGCTCAACGCGCAGCAGCGTCGGTGAGGATCGCTTGCAGTCGTGCTCGGCACTCGGTGACAAAGGTGGGGAAGGTGCGCCAGTAATAGGAGACTCCGCTGACGCCCACCGCGATCGCCCAGGCGCGGGCGCGGGCCCAGGTCATATCGTCGAGGTTCACGTTGTCCCAGTAGGCCTGTCGTGCTCGTGGCGGCAGGTCCCAGAGTGTGGAGTGTTCGGCGTCGGGAAAGCCGACCGAGAGTCCTCCGAAGTCGATGACGGCGTGGAGCTTGCCTTGCCGGACCAAGAGGTTGGTCGGCTTGAGGTCGCCGTGGAGCCAGACATGAGTGCCGGAGGGCTCGGGCAGTGCAACCGCGGCTTGCCACAGCTGTTCCAGAGCGTCGACGTCGAGCTCAGAACCCATGGTGGTTCGGCAATCGTCGAGAGCTCTACTGACCCATGGGTCGCATGGTCCCAGGCTGCCGCCGCGGTACCAGCTGAGGCCATCTGTGCGAGTGGCTCCCATGAGGTCGATGTGGTGGAGCTCTTTCACGACGGTCGCCAGGTCGGCTCCGAAGGCGGCCCAGTCCCGGACGGTATCCGGGCTGGCTTCGTCACCGTCGATCCAGCGGTAGACCGACCAGGCCAGGGGGAAGGCATTGGCGGGAGTCCCGGCGTGGACGGGCTCGGGAATCGGACATGCAAGGAGGGGCGCCAGGCGGGGGAGCCATTGCTGCTCCTTCCGGAGGGAGTGTCCTGTGTCGGCGGTTCGTGGAAGTCGCACGAGCAGGTCATCACCTAGCCGATACATAGTGTTGTCCGTGCCCGCGCCTGCGGGCGACAACGGTAGGTCAGCCCACTCCGCGCGCTGTGCCTTCAACAGTGAGCGGACCAGTCCCTCGTCGACCGGGATCTCATTCTCGTGAAGCGTCACACCGGAAGTCTCACCGGGGTTTGGAACGGCAAGCCAGTGATTTTCCGTGTTCGAACCGGCACTACTGGCGGAAGCCGATGGCGGTGGCACAGGCTTGGCACGGGGTTCGGCGTCGTAGATCCCGTCGTTCCGCGCGTTGACCATATCTGCCAAGTCCTGCGCCAGCGCCGGTCTCGCGCGGCGCTGCACCCTTCGGGCCCGGAAGAAAAGCGCCGAACTCGCAGTTGTAGGACCACCAGACGTCCCCCCACTCGGCGCGTCCGCAGGAAACCGGAGGTAAGAGCTATGCACCCGGGCCGATTCGCTCCCACGGTCCAGGCTGCCGCCCCCCCGCCGCCGTACTGCAGACGTGGATGCCTATCGTCTCGTGGCTCACGTCCAGGGACAGCACCGACGCGTCCACGATGGACGGTGACAGAAGACCCTCCGGAGTGCGCGATCAACTTCCGGCTGTCGGTGCTGGTCCGCCGCCCGGTTGTGTGCAGGGTGAGGCTCGCCCAGTCCGGCGTCGCAACCGGCTCATGCGGTCGCGAGGGAGACCTCGGTCGACTTGAGTAGGGCGGTGACGACGGAGCCGTCGGCCAGGCCGAGGCCGGTGACCGCGTCCTTGGCGATCGCGGCGGTCAGTTCGGCGCCTGGCGATGGGTCGGCCGGGAATCAGGCGGGGTAGGCGTGCGTCTGGGCCGCCTTGACCGCGGCCCACACCGTGGCGCCCGGGTGGAGTTCGAGTTCGGTCGCGGCGACCGTGGTGAGGTCCGCGGCAAGGCGGAGCGGACCTGTGAGGTCGGCGCGAACCTGGTCGCCGTTGGTCTCCAGGCCGGTGACCTCGCAGTGCCAGAGGTTGCGGGCGCTGGAGCCGGTGGGGCGGTCGCGGTACAGCGTCACCGCGCTCGGCGGAAACGCGACGAAGACCGGACCGGTCAGTTCCTCCGTGGTCGTGACCTCGGGACCGCGATCGACGCGCACCGTGTGGCCCTCGGCCTCGCCCCGGTAGAGGTTGAGGCCGACCAGGTGGGCGATGTAGTCCGTGCGCGGGTGGCGGGCGATATCGGGTGGGGCGCCTTCTTGGACGACGCGGCCGTCCTCGATGACGACGAGGTGGTCGGCCAGGACCATGGCGTCGAGCGGGTCGTGGGTGACCAGCACGGCGACCGCCTCGAACTCGGCCAGGTGGCGGCGGAGCCGGGCGCGGACCTCGAGGCGGGTACGGGCGTCGAGGGCCGCGAGGGGTTCGTCGAGGAGTAGGAGCCGGGGTCGGGTGGCCAGGGCGCGGGCGAGGGCGACGCGCTGGGCCTGACCGCCGGAGAGGCGGCGGGGTTTGGATCCGGCGTGGTCGGCGAGGCCCATGTGGTCCAGCCACTCGGCGGCCTGGGCGCGGGCCTCCGCCTTGGGAGCGCCGTGGCAGCGGAGCCCGAAGGCCACGTTGTCGAGCGCCGAGAGATGAGGGAAGAGCAGGTAGTCCTGGAAGACCACGCCGACCGGGCGGGACTCCGGGGGCATGCGGTCCAACTCGGTTCCGTCGAGCCGGAGATGGCCGCCGGTGAGCGGGGTGAGCCCGGCAAGCGCCCGCAGGGCGGTGGTCTTGCCCGCACCGTTGGGGCCGAGGAGCGCGACGACGTCACCGGGCGCCGCGGTCAGCGCCACGTCGAGCCGGAAGGAACCGCGCTGGACCACGAGCCGGGCGTCCAGCCCCTCACTGCCCGGGGTAGCTGTGGCGCGGTGTCTCATCTTCTCGGTGTGGGTCATGAGGCGGTCATCCAGCGGTCGCGCAGCCCGGCCAGTACCGCGATGGACACGGCCAGCAGGACCAGGCTGAGGGCGATGGCCGCGTCCGGGTCGTTCTGGAGGGCGAGGTAGACAGCGAGCGGCATGGTCTGGGTGCGGCCGGGGAAGTTGCCCGCGAAGGTGATCGTCGCGCCGAACTCGCCCAGCGCGCGGGCCCACGCGAGCACGGCACCCGCCGCGATGCCGGGGGCGATGAGAGGCAGCGTGACCCGGCGGAAGGCGGTGAAGCGGGAAGCCCCGAGGGTGGTGGCGGCCTCCTCGTAGCGGGGGTCGGCGGCGCGCAGTGTGCCCTCGACACTGATGACGAGGAACGGCATCGCCACGAACGCCTCGGCCACGATGACGCCCGTCGTGGTGAACGGCAGCGTGATCCCGAACCAGGAGTCCAGCCACTGCCCGACGACCCCGTTGCGGCCGAGCGCCATCAGCAGGGCGACACCACCCACCACCGGCGGCAGGACGAGCGGCAGGGTCACCAGGGCCCGTACGAGGCCGCGCCCGGGGAACTCGACCCGGGCCAACAGCCAGGCGAGCGGGACACCGACGACCAGGCTCACCGCGGTGGCGGCCGTGGCGCAGACCAGGGAGAGCTGGAGTGCCTGCCAGACCTCGGTGCTGGTCAGCAGGTCGGGGAGACTGCGCCAGGGGGCCCGTACCAGCAGGGCCACGAGCGGGACGAGCAGGAACGCCAGGCCGATCAGCGCGGGCAGGAGCAGCGGCAGCGGGGCGCCCTTGCGGACACGGCCGCGCCGCGGAGCGCGCTCCAAGGTCTCCGCGGCGCCTGCCTTGTCCACCGACGTCACGGCTTGAGGAACCCGGCGTCGCCGAGGACCTTCTGGCCCTCGGCGGACTGCACCAGCCGGATGAACGCCTTGGCCGCGGCGGCGTTGGGCGCGTCCTTCAGCGAGACGATCGGGTAGTCGTTGATGGCCTTCGTCGACTCGGGGAACTCCACCCCCTGCACCTTGTCGCCCGCCGCCTTCACGTCGGTCTTGTAGACGACGGCCGCGTCGGCCTCCTTCAACTGCACCTTGTTCAAGGCGCTCTTGACGTCCTGCTCGTAGGAGACCGGGGTGAGCTTGAGCTTGCTGGTGTCGAGGGCTTTCTGAGCGGCGGCGCCGCACGGGACCGTCTTGTCGCACAGGACGACCTTCAGCCCGGACTTGGTGAGGCTCTTCAAGGAGGAGATCTTGTCGGGGTTGCCCGGCAGGGTGGCGATCTCCAACTGGTTGCGCACGAACGTGGCGGGCTTGCCGGACGCGTCTCCCTCATCCGTGACGATCTTCATCGTCTTGGGGCTGGCGGCGGCGAACACATCAGCCGGGGCGCCACCGGTGATGCTCGCGGCGAGGGCGTCGCTGCCACCGAAACTGAAGGTCACCTTCGTGCCGGGGTGCTCCTTCTCGAATGCGTGGCCCAGCTTCGTGAAGCTCTCCTTCAGCGATGCGGCCGCGAAGACGGTCACCGAGCCCGATACCTTGTCCGAGGCGGAAGCTCCGTCGGAGGAGTCCGACTTCTTCTCCGATGAGGAATCACCGGACGAAGAACAGGCGCTCAGGGCCAGCAGAGCGGCGGCACCTGCAGCAGCCACCTGCAGGGTCCGGCGGGTCCGACGCGCGGAACGGGTCATCACGGGGTCACTCCCTTTGGTCCTGACGGACACATTTACGGTCTCTCGACAACCACGTTGGTCGACTTGATCACGGCAGCCGCCGGAACGCCGGGCTCCAGCTCCAGCTCCTCAGCCGATTCGCGGCTGACCATCGCCACTACGCGGAATGGTCCGGCCTGGATCTCCACCTGTGCCGACACATCACCGAGGATTACGTCGGTGACGATGCCGGAGAAGCGGTTACGGGCCGAGGAGCCCGCGGACTCCCGCTCCATACGGTGTACCTGCCGGGCGTAGGCCGCGAGGGCCGGCCCGGGGATGATCCGGTGGCCCAGTTCGTCCCGTTCGGCGGTCAGTTTCCCGCCATCGATCAAACGCCTCACGGTGTCGGCGCTGACACCGAGCAAGGCAGCCGCGTCCCCGATCCGGTAGGTGTGCATGCGTGGATCATACTGCCGCAGATGCCAGGAGGAAGACCCTTGTTCCTTCGCATGAGCCGGATACTCGGTTTGATGGCATGGCATGTGCGTTTGTACGGGATAGGTGTTCGGGTACGGGTCAGCCAGGAGGTGGTAGCCCGTGAGCGAGTCCCTCGCCACTGCCAGTAGGACCACCGGCCCGGTGGCTGAACTCGTTCTCACCGGCGATCTGACCCGTCCGGCCCGGCTGACGGTGTCCGATCTGCTGGCCTGGCCCCAGCACCGGGCACAGGTCAGTTTCGAGTGCGCCACCAGCGGCGTCCAGCACCACCGATTCACCGGACCGCTCCTGCACGACGTCCTCGTGGACGCCGGCCCGGGCTTCGACCCCACCAAGCGCAAGGATCGCCTGTGCTTCCTGGTCGCCGTACACGGTGCGGACGGCCACCGGACGATGTTGTCGTGGGCCGAGATCGACCCCGACTTCGGGCGCGCTCCTGTTCTGCTCGCGGTCACCATCGACGACACCTCGCTCGACCGCGCCGGCCCCCAGCTCGCACTGCCCCAGGACCGCTGCGGAGCCCGGCACATCAGCGGCATCGACACCATCCGGGTGGACGGTGGCTACCCCGCGTGGATGTGAGGAGAGGAACCGAGTGCGCCCGGCTGCCACCGCGAATGTGCTGACGGTGGAGCACGTGCCGCAAGAAGGCCCGTGCGTCCGGCGGCGGGTCAGCGGGGGGTGAGCACCATCCTGAAGCGGGCGGCCCCGGACATCATCTTCCCGTACGCTTCAGCGGCTTGGTCCAGCGGCACGGTCTCGACCATCGGGCGGATCCCGCGCAGTGCGCTGAACGCCATGGTGTCCTGGACATCCTGCGCGGTGCCGGACGGGTGGCCACGGACGATCCGGCCGGCCATCAGCAGCTGGGTCGGGTTGATTCCCAGCGGAGTGGGGTCCACGCCGATGACCACCAGTTCGCCGCGGGGCGACAGCCCATCCACGGTCGCCGTGATCGCGTCGGAGTTGGCGGCGGTGGCCAGAACGGCCTTGGCGCCGCCGAGGGATCGCAGCGCGTCCGCGACGGTGGTGTCCCCAGTGCTGTCGATGTAGTGGTGCGCGCCGAGCTGCTTGGCGAGGTCGGCCTTGGCGGCTCCCCGGGCGATGGCCACGGTCTCGAAGCCCATCGCGGCCGCGTACTGCACCCCCAGGTGGCCGAGGCCGCCGATGCCGAGTACGGCGACCAGGTCGCCGGGCCGGGCGGCGCTGCGCCGCAGCCCGTTGTAGGTGGTCACCCCCGCGCAGGCCAGGGGAGCCGCGTCGGCAGCGGCCAGCGCGTCGGGGATCTGGGCCAGGGCGTCCACCGGCGCGATCACCGCCTCGGCGTAGCCACCGTCGTATGCCCATCCGGGGATCTTCAGGTTCTCGCAGACGATGAAGTCACCGTGCCGACAGGGCGGGCAGTGGCCGCAGCTGCCGCCGAACCAGCCGACCGCCACCCGGTCGCCCACCCGCCAGACGTCGTCTGTGCCCTCACCGAGCTCCTCGATGCGCCCCGCGACCTCATGTCCGGCCACCAGGGGAAACCGCACGCCCGGCACCTCGGCGTTCACGAAGACGCTGTCGCTGTGGCAGATCCCGCAGGCCTCCACGGCGATCCGCACATGGCCGCGGCCGGGCCGCGGCACCTCCCGCTCGACGATCTCGAACGCACCACCGGCGGCAGCGACCTGCGCGACTCGATAGCTACTCATCTGGATCTCTCCGGCGTACGGGGATGAATCCCCCGGAATCAGCAGACCACCTACGCCCCGGTCGCGCGCGCCGAGCAGAGTGGACGAGGTATTGGCGTGGATCGCGAGCAGTCCCAGAAATAGCCCCCTTGACCTGCGGCGATCCCTAGGCAGGGCGACCAGTGCAGACTTCCGCCATGTCCTGAAAGCCTCTAAACAGTGTGCCAAATACGCGCCGGCTACTGTCCGTGGTGGCCGTCAGCCGGGCGAGGGCCGGGTGGGTGATCGCGATACTGCGCCACTCCCTCCTCCACAGCCATATGAGGACTCATGGCAAGCGCCCTACCAGCGGCTGGACGTCTTTCGACGCCAAGCAAGGGGGAGCGGCGCCAGCCGGCCGAGGAGCACCAGGTCGTTCGGCCGTGACCGAAAACGGTCTTCGTCCTCGCAAAGGTTCTCCGCCACGCCGAACTTCCCCCGGGCATTGCGCATCTTCAGATACGTAGGCGCGTGCTGACCTCGCGCGCCGATTCGCCTTCGAGGGGAACCAGACATGAAGAGCAAGCTGACCGCCGTGGCCCTTGCGGCTGTCGTCGTCGCCGGAACTGCCGCTACCGCCGTCCCGGCTTCGGCCGCCCCGGCCAAGGCCGAGCCGACCCGCTGCCATACCGCCGACCTGAAGGCCGGTTTCGCCACGGGGGATGACGCGAGGCCGGAGATGGAGCAGACGGAGAAGCAGACCCAGGCGTACATCTGGTTCACCAACCGGAGCAATCGCACCTGCACCCTGTCCGGCTTCGCCGGTGTCGACATGATCGGCGCTCAGGAGACCGACGGCACCTGGTCGCTGGCGCGCTCCTCCACAAGGCCCGAAAAGATGACCCTGGAGCAGGGGGACACGGTGGACTTCAGCATCACCCTGCTCCCCGTGGCCCGGTCCACGCCGCAGAAGGAGAAGTTCGTTCCGGCCAAGTTCCTGGTCACACCGCCGAACGAGACGGAGCACTTCACCCTGAAGTGGCCGTTCGGTGGCCAGATTCTCAAGCAGGACGGCGCCACCCACCCGGCCACCTACCTCAATCCGGTCGGGCGGTAACCGACTGGATTGCCTCTGAGCTTCCCTTCGGCATCCCCGGTGGCCGCCGCAGGACACGTCTTCAAGTGTCTCGGAGCGGGAAGACCGTACGGTCTGCCCTCGATGGCTGCGATGGCTGACCGTACAGGCCGGTCGGGCGGTCAGTGGGCGGGCACCTCGAACCCGAGGGCGGCCAGGGCCTCTTCTGCGGCCTGCTGGTCCTGCTCGTAGCTGCCGCCGGAGATTCTGATGCCTTCGACGCACTGGCCGTTGT
The DNA here is from genome assembly GCF_024295805.1 of Streptomyces cucumeris. Taxonomy (GTDB): domain Bacteria; phylum Actinomycetota; class Actinomycetes; order Streptomycetales; family Streptomycetaceae; genus Streptomyces; species Streptomyces cucumeris. The sequence goes on along the minus strand of NZ_JANCLX010000025.1, from coordinate 103,537 downwards.
CGATGATCGGGTAGCCGTCGCCGACCGCCATCAGGCGCGGGTGGCCGCCCAGCGGCGCGATGCTCGGATTGGTGAGGTAGTCGTTCCACGCGTGGGTGGGGTGTGGAAGGAGGCTGCGGTCCAGGCCTTGTCGACGGCGACCTCGGTGGTGAGGAAGGGCGCGTCGTCGGCGCGGTCGAACGCCTTGAGGTGCCCGCCCGGGTCGGTGACGGCGACAGTCGCCGTGAAACCGATCCGGGCGGCGGCCGTGTGTACCGCTGCGATCAGTGCGCCGGCTGCGACCTGGGTGATCGAGGAGGTGGGGAACGACATTGCGAGTGGGCGCGAGCTCATGAGTGGTCCCTTTGTGGCTGTGCTCTGCGGGTGGCGCCGTTCCATGTGGCGCAAGTGGTGCGGACGGGTCACCGCAGTGGTGAGGCGGGGGTGGGGACCACGCGGGTGACGACGGTCTTATCGGGGATCAGCAGGTCGTAGACGACCGGGCCGATCTCGTTCTTCCAGCGGTCGTGGTGGTAGACGGCTTCGTACAGGGCCTCGCTCTGGGCCTCGTCCTCGAACCGGCGGATCCACACGTAGCCGTCCTCGTCCTGGTCGTCGACGAAGGAGGCTGTCACGTCCATGCCCAGGGAGGCCTGGAACGGGATGACCACCTCTTCCATGTAGCGCACCCACTCCTCGCGGCGACCGGGCTGCGCCTGGTAGCGGCGGATCTCGTAGTACATGTGCGACTCCAAAGTTCGTTCCGGGGGTGGTCAGTTGGCGACGGTGAGGACGAGCTTGCCGCGGGTGCGGCCGGCCTCGCCGCGGGCGTGGACCGCGTCGGCCTCCTCCAGCGGGAAGGTGTCCTCCACCTCGACGGCGACATGGCCGGCGTCGATCAGGTCCGCGATCGTCGTCAGCGCGGCTCCGTCCGGCTCGACCAGGAACGGGGTGACCCGGACACCAGTCGCCTCGGCGGCCTGGGCCAGCTCCGGGGAGACGCCGGCCGGGATGGCGACCAGCAGGCCGCCGGGGCGCAGGACCTCGAGCGAGCGGGTGCTGGTCCGGTCGTGGGCATCGCCCACCAGGTCGATGACGATGTCGACGTCGACGGCGGCGTCCTCGAAACGGGTGGTCGTGTAGTCGATGGTCTCGTCGGCGCCGAGTTCCTTGAGCCAGGCGTGGCGGGCGGTGCTTGCGGTGGCGATCCGTGACGAAATAGTTCAGGGTTCTCTGAATTCAGGATCAGCTGTACTGTCGCGGTGTGCTGACCGTTGCCTCCGACATCGACGTGCTGGCCCGGTTCGGCCGCGCGCTCGCCGATCCGACCCGCTGCCGGATCCTGCTTGCCTTGCGCGAGGAGCCGGCCCACCCGGCCGACCTCGCCGACGCACTGGGAGTCTCCCGGTCCCGGCTGTCGAATCACTTGGCCTGCCTGCGGGACTGTGGACTGGTCATCACGGTGCCGACCGGGCGGCGGACCCGCTATGAGCTCGCCGATGCACGCCTCGGCCAGGCCCTGGAGCATCTGCTCGACGCGGTGCTCGCGGTCGAGTCCGACAAGACCTGCCCGGACTCGGCCACGGAGGGATGCTGCGGATGACCGCGAAGTCCTGCGGGCTGTCCCCGGCCCGCCGCGACCGGCTCATCAAGCGCATACGGCTGCTGGTCGCCGCCACGATCACCTATAACGTCATCGAGGCCGTCGTCGCGATCACCGCCGGTACGCTCGCCTCCTCCACCGCGCTGATCGGCTTCGGTCTCGACTCCGTGATCGAGGTGTCCTCCGCCGCTGCGGTCGCCTGGCAGTTCTCCGCCCGCGACCACACCGTCCGTGAGGCCCGGGAGAAGACCACCCTGCGGATCATCGCCGTCTCCTTCTTCGCCCTCGCCGCATACGTGACCATCGACGCCATCCGGGCTCTCGTCGGCAGCGGTGAGACCCATCGCTCGATCCCCGGCATCGTCATTGCCGCTCTGTCTCTGGCGATCATGCCGTTCCTGTCGGCCGCCCAGCGCCGTGCCGGACGCGAACTCGGCTCCGCCTCCGCAGTCGCCGACTCCAAGCAGACCCTCCTGTGCACCTACCTCTCGGCCGTCCTCCTGGTGGGCCTGGTACTCGACGCCACCCTCGGCTGGTCCTGGGCCGACCCCCTCGCCGCCCTGGTCATCGCCGCCATCGCGGTCAGGGAAGGCCACGACGCCTGGCAGGGCAAGGGCTGCTGCGCACCCACCGCACACGACGCGGTCCCCGTCGGGGCGGCAGTCGCCGCGACGGACACGTGCGATTGCAAGCCGGGCTGCACCTGTTGTGCGTGACGGCCGCCGCGTTGCCGCTCCGCGCCCGCGCGGGACGTCATGATGGCCGCCGTCCCGGCGGGGCAGTGAGAACCGCGGCGTCGCTTTCCCCGAGATGGGGCCCGACGTGGTGCCGGCCCGGAGTCCGGAAGTGGTGCTGGTCGGTGAGTTGGCTCACGCCAACGTCATGCGCACGAAAGCGAGCCGGGAGCGTGCCGTACGACGTCTGCTCCGTAGCGCCTCGATACGCCAGGGACCGCGGCTCGATCGAGGGGCGGCAACGCCGACCCCGGTCGGGTGGCTCGCTGCCGGATCGCTCCCGGGGTCGGCTGACCTGTGTGGCGGGGGATGGCACACTGACCGTCGATCTGCCGAAGGAGTCCGCCGTGTCGATGATCAGCAATCTTCGTCAAGCGGTCCGCCGGGTGCACCGGCGCACCGTCGACCTCAGCCATCCTGCCCGGTCGCCGCTGGGCAGTTCGGTGGTGAACTGTGTGGTCTATCGCGATGGTGTGCGGCAGCACGGCGACTGTCCCGCCGAAGAGGCACTGCGGCAAGCCCGCAAGTCGGATGGCGGCTTCGTCTGGATCGGACTGCACGAGCCGACCCAGGAGGAGTTCGCCGGACTCGCCGAACTCTTCGGCCTGCATCCCCTGGCGGTCGAGGACACCGTCCAGGCACACCAGCGGCCCAAAGTGGAGCAGTACGACGACACGCTGTTCGCTGTCTTCAAGACCGTTCGGTATGTCGAGCACACGGAGCTCACCGCCACCAGCGAAGTGGTGGACACCGGCGAAATCATGATCTTCACCGGACCTCACTTCGTGATCACCATCAGGCACGGACGGCACGGCTCGCTGGGGCCGTGCCGCGAGGCTCTGGAGGCCACTCCTGAGCACCTGGCCAAGGGGCCCGCCGCAGTGCTGCACGCCATAGCCGATCATGTGGTCGACGACTACCTCACCGTCGCCGACAACGTGCAGCACGACATCGACACCGTGGAGTCCGCCGTCTTCACCGAGGACACCAGCTACCGTGACGCCGGCCGCATCTACCAGCTCAAACGCGAGCTCCTGGAGCTCAAGCGGGCCGCCGCGCCGCTGGACCGGCCGCTCAAGCGACTCGCCACCCACCCCATACCGCTCATCGGCTCCGACATCAGCGCGTACTTCCGTGACGTCGCCGACCACTTGGAGCGGATCACCGAACAGATCACCTCCTTCGACGCGCTGCTCGACTCCATCCTCCAGGCCCACCTCGCCCAGGTGACCGTCGCCCAGAACGAGGACATGCGCAAGATCACCGCGTGGGCGGCGATCATCGCGGTTCCCACCATGGTCTGCGGCATCTACGGCATGAACTTCGACCATATGCCCGAGCTGCGCTGGACGTACGGCTATCCCATGGTGCTGGGGATTATGGCCATCGCCTGCTTCCTCATCCACCGGGGGTTCCGCCGCAATGGCTGGCTCTGACCCGCCCGGGTAAGCATTTCTGGCGGAGTGATGTGCTGGGGTCGACGGCCGCTGTGGGGCGTTGTCGGGCGGCATGGAGCGATGCACTTCTGTTGAGGTTGCCGGGTCATTGCTCCGGTGTTCACGGATAAGGAGCTGGACGGGCAGCGGCGGATACTGGCCATGGTCGGGCGCCGGATTGGTGGCGCGGCGGAGCTCCCGGTCATGTGGCCAGGTCCAGCCATTCCCCGACGGCCAGTACGTGTGCCCGCCGTCCGGCGTGGCTGCGGAAGTCATGCTCCGGGTCGGAGACTTCGACGTAGCCCGCGATCTTGTCCGGCTGCTCCGTCTCGTAGTGGATCGGCACTGCGTACCGGGCGTCGAGGACCTCCGCGGCCACGGAGGCCTGCCTGGGGTCCATCGCGGCGGGCAGCGGGCTCGGCGGCTGCAGATGCGGCGCATCGACCACCGCGCCGTTGGAGGGCAGGAACACCGCGTCGAACGGGCTGAACGGCGCGCGATGAGCCGCCAGTAGCCGTGGAACATCGTGTCGCCGCCGTGGAAGACCCGCTGCCCGTCGGCTTCCACCACCCAGTTCAGCTGCGGATCGCCCAGCCCGTCGACGGCCGGGACCGCGGTGGCGCGGAACGGCCCGACGTCGCGGGTGGACCAGGCATCCACGATCTCGACAGCCAGCCGGTGCCGGGCCAGTTCGCTCTCGGCCAGCAGTGTCGTCACATTGTCCACGTCGTCGCCGTGACCGGGCACCGGTCGCAGCACCGGCGCCCCCGGCGTCAGCATGTCCGTGAGCGCGGACGCGAAAGCACTTCGAGGAGAACCGGGCGCTGCTGGGCGAGGACTGGTGGCCCTACGGCTTCGGTGCGAGCCGCAGAGTCCTCGACACGTTCCTCGCGCTACCACCATGAACAGGGCCTATCGAAGCGCCTGTTGACCAGCGAGGACATCATCGTCCCGGCACTGCTCGACACCTGAGCGGTATCGCAGCCGGCCGACGCTGGCATTCACCGCTTCGGTCAGCTCGGCAAGGAGGCCGCGGGTATGCGCCACAGTTCCGCCACGGGTCGAGACGTCCGCACTCGGCCCCGCCGCCTCGCCGAGGCCCCGACCATAGCCCGGCCCGGGGAGACCCCGGGCACGCGCACGGCACTATTCTTCCTCGGGCCCCAGCGATGCCACATCGCGCAGATCGATCGTCGCAAGTCGGGGCACGGCGTGCAATTCGAGAAGGACGATCTCATTTCGGCCGGCCCGCAGGACGGGGCTGGGGACGTACAGAGAGCGCTGGGGTCCCCGGGACCAGTACCGGCCCAGGGCGAAGCCGTTGATCCAGGCATTGCCCTTCGTCCACCGTGTGGTGTCGAGGAAGGTGTCGGCGGGTTCCTCGATGTCCACGGTGCCGCGCCGGAAGGTCGGGCCGGTGGACGGAGCGGTGAGCACGGTGAAGGGGAGGGCATCCAGTGAGGTGAGGGGCAGTGGTCGGCTCGTCCAGCCGGTCAGGCGGGTGCCGTTGAGCGTCACCGGCCCGATCAGCCCCTTGCGGTCGTGGATGGCGGGACCGTAGTTGACCCTGCCCTGGTTCTCCACCAGGATCCGGAGGACCGCTCCCGGCCGGGGGACATGGAACGCGAGGGCGTGTTCGTGCCGTTCGCGTTCCAGGACGCCCACCGGCTGGCCGTCCAGGAAGACCTGAGCGCGGTCGCGGACGGCTTCGACCTCCAGGAGCGCGGAGCCGGACGTGGCGAGAGCGGTCTCGTAGAGGACGAAGCCGAAGTCCTGACCAAGTTCTTCCATGGTGTGCGGACGCTCCGCGCCGACTGCCGTGCCCAGGGTGTCCAGATGGCCGAACAGCGGTGCTGCTTCGACGAGTTCGATGCCCAGGTGGCAGATCTTCTTCGACGGTGGGGGCACCGGTGTGGCCGGAACGGGGGCGTAGCGGGAGATGATGTCCCGGAAGGCGTGGAACTTCCCGGTTGGATCGCCTGCCTCGTCGAGCGGAGCGTCATAGTCGTAAGAGGTGACGGTGGGGTGGTAGGTGTGCTTGTCGTTGGCGCCGTTGGTGAAGCCGAAGTTGGTGCCGCCGTGCAGCATGTAGAAGTTCACCGACGCGTCGGCCGCCAGGAGTTCGTCCAGTGCCTCCGCCGCGGGTTCGGCGTCCCGGACGACGTGGACCCCACCCCAGCGGTCGAACCATCCGTTCCAGAATTCCGTGCACATCAGTGGACCGGTCGGCTGGACATCGCGCAGTGCGGCGAGTCCCGCCCCCACCCTGCTGCCGAAGTTGACGGTCCTCAGCACACCCGGCAGACCTCCGCGAGCGAGGTCCTGTGGCTGGTCGCAGGTGAACAGCGGGACTCCGTCGAGGTGGCCCGTCATCGTGTCGGCCAGATGGCGCAGGTAGTCGGTGTCGTCGCCGTAGGCGCCGTACTCGTTCTCGAGCTGGACGGCGATGATCGGACCGCCGCGGGTGCCCAGGTACGGCGCCACTACTGGCAGCAGCAGATCGAAGTACTCGTCGACCGCGCCGAGGAAGAGGGGGTCCGTTGAACGCAGCCGGATGTCCTCGTGGGCGAGCAGCCAGGAGGGGAGCCCGCCTCCGTCGAGCTCCGCGCAGATGAAGGGTCCGGGGCGCAGCAGCACATGCAGGCTCTCCTCCGCCGCGAGCTCCAGGAAACGGGGCAGGTCCAGTTGTCCCTCCATCAGCAGCCCGTCGCCGGGACGGGGCTGGTGGAGGTTCCACGGGACATAGGTCTCGACGGTGTTCAGGCCCATGGCCCGAGCCTTGCCCAGGCGGTCGGCCCACTGCGCGGGGTGGACCCGGAAGTAGTGGAGTCCTCCGGAGAGGATCCGGAACGGCGTCCCGTCCAGGAGGAATCGTTGGTCGTCGGTCCGCAGAACGGGCATGTCTGGCTCCTCGGTGACGGGGCTGAGGTGCTGAGTGGTTGGGGAAGAGGCGGTGTGCACAGCGACGGCGGCGCCGCGCGGGTGCGCGGAGTGTCGGGGGTGCCCTGCCGGTCCCCACCGTGGTCGGGGGCGGTGCGGACCGGCAGGGCGGTGGGCACACCGGGAGGCGCCGGACGCGTGTGGCAGCACGCGAGGGGCAGTGCCGGTGACCCGGTCCGGAGCCCGTGCACCGGCCGGGTGGCCTTGGTGACCCGGTGGCGCCCGGTGCACGGCGGGGACAGGGGAGTGGCGGCTACTCGATGGTGAAGCCCTGCTCCTTGCCGTACTTCACCGACGCCTTCCGCCAGTCGGCCAGGCCCTTGTCCAGCGGGGTACCCGAGGTGTACGCGGTACCGACGGCGTCGTTGAAGACGGAGTTGGCATACACCTGGAAGGGCAGGTAGCTCCAGTCGTCGGGCACATCGGCGGCGGCCTTGGAGAAGATGACGTTCGCCTTCTGCCCGCCGAAGTACGGGTACCGGCGGTTGAGGAACTCCTTGGACTCCAAGGTGGCTTTGGTGGCCGGGAAGGCGCCGTCGTGCACGCGGGTCTTCACTCCTTTGCCGGCGTTGGCGTACTGCACGAAGGCGTAGGCCAGTGCCTTGTTGCCGCTCTTCGTGGGAACGGCCAGGGCGCTGCCGCCGTTCTCGGCGCTCACCGGCTTCCCGGGCTTCCACTGCGGCAGCGGTGCCACGCGCCAGGAGCCCTTGCCCTTGGGCGCTCCGGACATCAGGTTGGCGGGCATCCAGGCGCCGATGGGGAGCGTCGCTATCTTTCCGTCGGAAAGGCCCTTGTACCACTCGTCGCTCCAGCCGACGGTGGGGGCCAGCAGCTTGTCGTCGATGAGCTTCTGCCAGGTGCGGGTGTAGGTGGCGCTGCCCTGGTCGGAGAAGTCGATGGACACCTCGGTGCCGTCCACGGTGTAGGGTCGGCCGCCCGCCTGCCAGATCAGGCTGGTGGTGAGCCCGGGGTCGCCGGTGTCGCTGGTGATGTACACCTCGGGGTCGGCCTTGTGGAGCTTCCTGGCCGCCGCCACGTACTCGTCCCAGGTCCTGGGCACGGCGATGTGGTGCTTGTCGAACACGTCCTTGTTGTAGAAGAGCGCCATCGGCCCGGAGTCCATCGGCAGGGCGTGGATGCCGTCGCTGGAGGACACCGCGTTCCACGGTCCCGGTGAGTAGGTGTCACCCAGCTTGTCCGCGCCGAACCCGGCGAGGTCGGTGAGGGATTCGGTGAGAGTGAACTGGCCGAGCGCGTAGTACTCGATCTGTGCCACGTCCGGGACGCCGGATCCGGCCGAGATGGCGTTCTGGAGTGCGGTGTACTCGTCCTTGTTGGTCCCGGCGTTGACGAGTTTCACCTTCACCTTGGGGTGCTCGTCCTCGAAGTCCTTCGCCACCTGCTTCAAGGTGGGTTCCCAGGCCCAGACCTTGATGGTGCCGCCCTTCTCCAGGGCCGCTGTCACATCGGCCGGACCACCGCCGTCATCGCCTCCGTCGTCAGAGGAGCCACAGGCGGTGAGGGCCGTCGCGAGGCAGAGGGCGAGTACGCAGGCCAGCCCGGTACGGCGCGGCGCTCGTCGCGGTCGGTTGGTCATGGTGTCATCTCACTTTGCTGTCGGTACGTCGGCGTGGTGCGTCCGGGGTGGGGTGTGGGCCGCGGTCACTCCTTGACGCTTCCGGCCGCGAGTCCCGACTGCCAGTACCGCTGGAGCAGCAGGAAGGCGGCGATGAGCGGCAGGATGGTGAGCAGCGAACCGGTGAGGACCAGATGGGGAATGGCGTGGCCACCCGCGGTGCCCGCTTGCGCGTTCCAGGAGTCGAGCCCGAGGGTGAGGGGGTACCAGTCGGGGTCCTTGAGCATGATCAGGGGCAGGAAGTAGTTGTTCCAGGTGGACACCATGGTGAACAGCAGCACGGTGACGATGCCGGGGGCGAGCAGTGGCAGGCTCACCCGGAAGAAGGTGCGCACCTCCCCGGCGCCGTCGATGCGCGCGGCCTCCAGCAGTTCGGCGGGAATGGCCTCGGCGGCGAAGACCGTCATCAGGTAGAGGCCGAAGGGCGAGATCAGCGAGGGAATGATCACTGCCCAGGGGGTGTCGGTCAGTCCCAGTTTGCTGAACATCAGGAAGGTGGGGATGGCCAGCGCCGTCCCGGGCACGGCGACGGCACCGATGACGACGGCGAATACGCCGCGTTTGCCGGGGAAGTCGAACCGGGCCAGCGCGTAGCCGCCGAGCACGGCGAGGAAGGTGGCGCCACCGGCCCCCGCCACCACGTAGAGCAGGGTGTTCAGCAGCCATCGGAGGTAGACACCGTCGTCGTAGGTGATGGTGTCGGCGATGTTGCTCCAGAGTGCGAAGTCCCCGTCGAACCACAGGCCGGACGAGCTGGTCAGACCGGTGGGTGTCTTGGTGGCGCTGATGACCAGCCAGACCAGCGGCAGCAGGGCGTAGACCACCACCAGACCCGTCAGCAGGGTCAGGGCGGTGCTGCGGCGGGGGCGGCCGGCCCGGTGCGCGCGGCGCCGTGATGTCCGGGGGACGGGCATATGGCGCGGCGGCCGTTCCATGGGGCGCGGGGCGGAGGTGGCCGGGGCGGTCGCCATGGTCACGCCTCCTTCCGCATGCCGCGGAGCTGCACCAGATAGGCGATGACCATGGTGAGCAGGCCCATCACGATCGCCACGGTGGCGGCGTAGTTGTGCTGCTGACCGGAGAAGGCCAGTGAGTGGGTGTAGATGTTGGGCGTGAAGTGGGTGGTGATCGCGTTCGGGGCGAGCTTCTTGAGGATGCTCGGCTCGTTGAACAGCTGGAAGCTGCCGATGATGGAGAAGATGGTGGCGATGACGAGTGCCCCGCGGATGGCGGGGATCTTGATCGCGGTGATGACCCGCCACTGCCCGGCCCCGTCGATCTCCGCGGCCTCGTACAGCGCATGGGGCACGACACGGAGCGCCGAGTAGAAGATGAGCATGTTGTAGCCGACGAATTCCCAGGTCACGATGTTGGCGATGGAGGCGAGCACAAGGTCGGCGGAGAGCGGGTCGGGCAGTGAGACGCCGAAGGCGTCATTGATGTCGCCCACCAGGCCGAAGCGCGTCCCGTACATGAAGCCCCACATGAGTGTGGCCACCACGGCGGGCACCGCGTACGGCAGGAAGACGGCGACCCGGAAGAAGTTCCGGCCGTAGAGGCGCCCGCTGTCGATCGCCAACGCCACCAGCAGGGCGATGCCCAGCATGATGGGCACCTGGACCACGAGGAACAACCCGACCCGGCGGAGTGCGGTCCAGAACTGAGGATCGTCCAGGGCCTGTTGGTAGTTGTCCAGGCCGACGAAGGAGGTGCCCCCGATCAGCTTCTCCTGAAAGAGGCTCAGATAGAGGGAGTATCCGATGGGGGCGAGGAACACCAGGGCGAAGGCCGCCATGAAGGGGCCGAGGAAGCCCCAGCCGATCCACGCCCTTCGTCGTCCGGGCCACGTCCGCGGAGCGGATCGCGCCGCGGGCGTGTGCGTTGGCCATGTCGTCATGACTGCTTCCCCGCTTGTCGTGATTCTCGTATCAGCCGTACGGCGGCCCACCGGGTGGTGGGCGCGCCCTTGAGTGCGGCAGGCGCGCGCTGGTGCGTGGGGGGCGAAGGTGAGCACGACGCAGAGTGACGAGTCGACTGCGTCACGCGATGTTTACGTAAACATCGTGCGAGTGAGATGCTTGCACCACGCCCGGAGGGCCGTCAAGGGTGGAGAATCCCAGTGGTCGCGGAATCCGGGGAGCCGCGGACGGCAGGCGGCCGACGGCGAACGGCGGGAGTACGCAGGGTGCAGAGGGACGGCGTCACGGGCGAGACGGACGCGCAGGGCTCGGCGCAGCGACGGGTCGCGGCCGGGAGCCGGGGGCGGCGCCGCGTCTCCATGGCGGACGTGGCCCGGCGGGCCGGAGTCTCGTCGCAGACCGTGTCGCGAGTGTCCAACGGCCATCCCAGCGTGGTCGAGTCGACCCGGAGTCAGGTCCTCGCCGCGATGAAGGAGCTGGGCTACCGGCCCAACAGTGCGGCCCGTGCCCTCAAGAGCGGCCAGTTCCGCACGCTGGGCATCATCCTGTTCACTCTCTCCACCACCGGGAACGTCCGGACGCTCGAAGCGATCGCCACGTCGGCGGCGGCCGAGGGGTACGCGACCACCCTGCTCCCGGTCGCCGTACCCACCGAAGGTGAGGTCCGCGGAGCCTTCACCCGGCTCGGCGAGCTGGCGGTGGACGCGATCATTGTGATCATGGAAGTGCATCTGCTGGACGCCGCCGCGGTGTCGCTTCCGCCCGGTGTCGGAGTGGTCGTCGCGGACTCCGATGCCGGTGACCGCTACAGCGTGGTCGACACCGACCAGAAGGGCGGAGCCTCCGACGCGGTGCGGCACCTTCTCGGCCTGGGGCACGGCACCGTCTGGCATGTGGCCGGGCCCGAGGAGTCGTACGCCGCGCAGCGCAGGGCCGACGCGTGGCGCTCCGAGCTCCAGCGTGCGGGACGGGACGTGCCGCCCATGCTGCGTGGCGACTGGTCGGCCGAATCCGGCTACCGGGCCGGGTTGCGGTTGGCCCAGGAGCCGGGCTGCACAGCAGTGTTCGTCGCGAACGACCAGATGGCGCTGGGCGTGCTCCGTGCGTTGCACGACCACGGCCGTGCCGTACCGGACGAGGTCAGCGTGGTCGGCTTCGACGACATCCCGGACGCGGGTTCCTTCATCCCGCCCCTGACCACGGTCCACCAGGACTTCGCCGAGGTGGGCCGCCGCTGTGTGGAGAGCGCGCTGCGTCAGATCGGTGACGCGCAGGGGGAGCGTGGCACCACGTTGGTGCCGACCCGGATCGTGGTCCGGGAGAGCACCGCCCCGCCGCCCACCGCCTGAGCCCCGTCTGCCGGGGCGGCTCGCCCCGATGTCACGCCCGGTACCTCGGATGACGTCGGCTCATGAGAGGTGAAGGGGCGCGCGCGCCCTCGCGCCGGTTGCGGTTCTCGCCGAGCGGGCCACCCGGCGCGGCTCGTGTGCCCGGTCCACCTGGTGTCGCCACCGCGACGCCAGCCGCACGTCGGTGGCGATGTTATCGCAAACATGTGTGGTGTGGCAGGTCATGTGGACAATCAGTCGAATGTCTCGAAGTGTGCTTGCCGTAGCCCTTGACGCCCCGTCACGGAAATCCCACACTCTCATCCAACCTGCGGTGTTCACGTAAACATGGAAGGGAGGAGCACAGTCGCCCGACACGGCAGGCCACTCCTCCTCGCCCGCGCCGCCGGAGGAGAGCACGCATGACCAGGTGTTGAGTGGCGGTGCCAGTGGCCGGTCCCGCACCGGCCCACCCATTTCCGATCCGCACGGTAGCCCCGCCCCCCGGTCCGTCGCGTTCGCGGCCGACCGGACCGGCCGGTCACAGCCTGACCCCCTGTCGAACGGTCTCGTCTGCATGGGCCCGTTCACCCATGACCGCGATGCGGGTTTCCCGCATGCGCGCACAAGGCAAGAAGAGGTATCCCCACATGGCTCGTAAATGGACGAGTGCGACAGCGTTGTTCGCCGCTTTGTCCGCACTGCTCCTCTCCCTGTTCGGCACCGTCGGTAGCGCCGAGGCGGTGCCGACCACCATCACCAACGCCACACAGTTCACCGACACCTCCGGTGCCGCAGTCCACGCCCACGGCGGTGGTGTCCTCAAAGTCGGCCGGTACTACTACTGGTTCGGCGAGAACCGCAACACGGACAACACCTTCCGCTACGTGTCCGCCTACCGTTCCACCGACCTCAGAAACTGGACCTTCCGCAAACACGTACTGACCCAGGCCACCGACCCCGAACTGCGGTCGGCCAACATCGAACGTCCCAAGGTCATCTTCAACAAGTCGACCGGCAAGTTCGTGATGTGGATGCACAAGGAAGGCGCCGCCGACTACGGAGAGGCCAGGGCGGCCGTCGCCGTCTCCGACACGGTGGACGGCAACTACTCCTGGCGGGGCAGTTTCCGGCCCTTCGGCCATATGTCGCGGGACATCACGGCGTTCGTCGATACCGATGGCACCGGCTACATGATCTCTGCCGCGAACGAGAACCGCGATCTGCACATCTACCGGCTGAACCCGGAGTACACCGCGGTGCAGAGCCACGTCAAGAAGCTCTGGGCGGGCGAGTCGCGGGAGGCGCCCGCGCTGTTCCAGCGCGACGGTGTGTACTTCCTGCTCACCTCAGGCGCCACTGGCTGGGCACCCAACCAGCAGAAGTACGCCACCGCCACCAGCATCACGGGTGACTGGAGCGGCCTGAAGAACATCGGCGACTCCACCACCTATCGCAGTCAGACCGCCTATGTGCTCCCGGTCGCCGGCACCAAGGACACCGGGTACCTCTACATGGGTGACCGCTGGGCGGGCGAGGGGAACAAGGTCAACGACTCCCGCTACATCTGGGCACCCCTGACCTTCCCCACCAGGACCTCCATGACCATGGAGTACTCACCGAAGCTCACCGTCGACACCGCGGCCGGGACGGTGCAGGGCATGGACGTGACCTGGGAGGCCATCGAGTCCCGCAAGAGCGGTAAGTGTGCAGACGTCGCGAACTTCAGGACGGACGAAACGGCAGACCTCATCCAGTGGGGTTGCGGCGACAACCTCAACCAGAACTTCTGGGTGAAGAAGCTCAGTTCGGGATACGTCCAGGTCATGGCGCGGCACAGTGGCAAGTGTCTCGATATCAACGGTGCGTCGAGTGCGGACGGTGCCCTGGCCGTCCAGAACACCTGTGACGGCCGGAGATCCCAGCAGTGGACGGTGAAGCCGACGGACAGCACGGAATATGTCCAGTTCATCGCCCGGCACAGTGGCAAGTGCCTGGACGTGGTGAACCAGGCGACCAGTGACGGTGCCGCCCTGGAGCAGTGGGCCTGCAACGGTGGCCACAACCAGCACTGGAAGCGCACCTCCGTCTGACGACACGTATGGCCACGGACGTGGTAGCGGCAGTTGGCGGTGGTCCCGGCACGACCGCCCTCGCCCCGGTCGGCGAGGGCGGCCGACCGGTGTGCCGCCGCGAGCAGTCGGCCCTCCGCTCCGGTCCCTCGTGGGGATCTGCTTGACCTACGATGGCGCGGTGAAGTTCGTGATGGTGCCGGGTGGCTGGCAAGGCGGATGGGTGTTCGACTCGGTGGCTGCCGAGCTGCACCGAGAGGGTCACCACGTTGAGGCGGTGACCCTGTCAGGATTGGAGTTGGACGGCCCAGTTGATACCGCCCGTCCGCCGAACCTCGACACCCATATTGATCAGGTAGCCGAGGTCATTGACCGTAGCGACGAGATGCCCCTCGCACTGTGCGGGCACAGCTACGGCGGAATGGTGATCGCTGGTGTCGCGGATCGGCTCGGCCACCGCCTCGATCACCTCGTCTTCATCGACGCCTACGTCCCGGACGACGGGGATTCGTGCTGGTCGTTGACCAGCGACAGCTTCCGGGAGTTGTTCATAGCCGGCGCCCGCGCCGACGGTCGATGGGTCGCGGTGCCTGATGGGCTCGACCCTCGCGCGCGACCGCACCCGATGGCAAGCTTTGTCCAGTCGATCAGGCTGAGAGGCAACCCCAGCCGCGCGCCCGGCCGAACGTTCATCAGCGGTGGCGCGTGGGCAGGTAGCCCGTTCGTGACGCTGACCGAACGGTTGCGCAAGGACTCAGGCTGGCGGGTTCACGAGATTCCTGTTGGCCACAACATCGCCCGCCGCGACCCGCATAGCCTCGCGGCCGTTCTCGGCGCTTTGCCGCCCGACTCCGTCTGACGCGTCGAGGTAGCGGTCATCCAGGGCACGGCGGCATTGAGGACCAGGCTGAACGAACCAACCTGGTCCTCCTGAACCGTCCCGGTGCGCCTGCATGTTCTGTCCGCGCTTGCCGCGTACAGCCGCTGCTCGGTGATCCCGCAGGAACGTACCGAACAAGCGGTGCTTGATGACCGACCATGGCACCGCGAGCGGGTCCTCCAGGAACAGCCCGACGTAGCGCACCGTGCACATCCGGAGCGCGAACCCAAGGCGGTTCTGATGTCCGTGTCGTTTGCCGATCAGGGCATGGTCGACGTCGTCGAGAGGGAAGAACCGCTCCAGCTCGGGCCTCCTTTTCTTTCAGTCCCCCCGTACGGCGTGGATCGTGGTGAAGGCCGGATGCGGCGACCGATGAGTTTCCCCAGGGTCGGCAGTCAGAGATCACGGTAGGTGTGCCGCGGCGGCGCGTTGTGCTCGAAGCGTGCACCAGCTGAAGAACTTCTTGTACCCAGACGCGAGATACAGAGGAATCCCAGAGATGCGTACCCTGATCAGCACTGCCTTCGTCTCCCTCGACGGCGTCGTGGAGTCCCCGGGCGGGGAGCCCGGCTACCGCAACTCCGGCTGGACCTTCAAGGACATCGAGTTCCTGCCCGAGGCGTTCGAGATCAAGGGCCGCGAGCAGCAGGAAGCCACCGCCATGCTCATGGGCCGGACCAGCTACGAGGCGTTCAGCCCGGTGTGGCCGGACATGGCGGACTTCGCCGACTACAAGGTGATGCCGAAGTACGTCGTCTCCACCACCCTCACCGACGACGACCTGGTGGCGAACTGGGGCGAGACCACGATCCTGCGCTCGCTCGACGACGTCGCCGCGCTGAAGGAGACCGAGGGCGGTCCGATCATCCTCCACGGCAGCGCCTCTCTGAACCAGGCCCTCTCGGACGCCGGTCTGATCGACCGCTACCACCTCCTCGTCTTCCCTCTCCTCCTGGGAGCGGGCAAGCGCCTGTTCAGCGCCACCGACAAGGACACACAGAAGCTGAAGCTCGTCGAGCACGAGGCGTACGCCAACGGTCTGCAGAAGAACGTCTTCGACGTTGTCCGCTGACCAGGCTCCCGCACCCGAAATACCCGCATCGCCAGAAGGGCAGAACCTGATATGACCGCCACGCCGAAAGGCCCTGCCAGCTACTTCCCCTCGATCGAGAAGAAGTACGGCCGCCCGATCTCGGAATGGAAGGATCTCATCCGCTCCTCACCGCTGACCAAGCACATGGAACTCGTCACCTGGCTGAAGACCGCACACGGCCTGGGGCACGGCCACGCCAACGCTCTGGTCGCCCATACCCTGGCCGAGGACACCGGTACATGAACAACCCCGGTGGGCACTCGTCGCACAGGGGCTTGGCGGTCACGGATGAGGCCAGAGCCGGATCGCGGCGACGGTGAGTGTCCCGTGAAAAGGTACGCCCGCTTCTCGTACCGGTTGGCCGCCGCTCGGGAAGTCACCCCACCGGGGGTGCCTGGGCGAGGGACGACGTGGCAAGCGTTGGACAGAAGTGCCTGTGGGCGTGTTTCAGCCCGTTCAGGATCGCTCCTTGCAGCCCGGACCGGCGAGGCGTTGGGCGAAGCGAGCCCCTATTGCCAGGACCATGAGAACCGCGGTGCAGCCGCCCAGGAGCATGACCGTGGACGGAGAGGTGCGGTCCAGGATGATTCCCCCCGCGAGTGCGGCGATGGAGAAGGTTGCCTGGAAGGAGGCGGTGAACAGGACCGATGCCGCTTCCGGGGCATGCGGTGCCGCCTTGGAGAACCAGGTCTGCGACGCGACTGGCACGGCGCCATACGCGATGCCCCATATGATCAGCAGTGTCACTGCGCCGGTCTCCCAGCGGCCCAAGGCTGGAAGCAGGAGGGTCACCGTGGCGATCAGTCCGGCGGCGACTCCGAAGACGGCCCGGGGGTACCGGGCCACCCAGGCGCCGCCCAGGAAGTTGCCGAGGATCCCGGCGGCACCGTAGAGCAGCAGGAATGTGGTGATCAGACCAGCACTGGCGTGGGTGACCTGTTCCAGGAACGGTGTCACGTAGGTGTAGGTGCCGAAGTGGGCCAGCACGACGAGGAACGTCAGCAGGAGTGCGAACCGGATGTTGACGCTGCGGAGCATGCCGCCCAGGACACCCAGCCGTGTGGCCTGGACCGGAGGAAGCGGCGGCACGAGCACGAGCAGCATGACCAGTATGCCGACCGTCAGCGCTCCCATGAGGATGAAGGCCGTTCGCCATCCGGCGAGATCTCCGATGAGGGTGCCGGTCGGCACACCGAGGACGGATCCCAGGGGGACGGCGGAGAAGATCACAGCTGTAGCTCTGCCGACCGAGGCCGGTGGCACCAGTCGCTCCGCCAACCCGGCACCGATCGACCAGAAGCCGCCGATCGTGATGCCGACCATGATCCGTGAAGTCAGCATGAGCCAGTAGTCGGGTGCCGCGGCGGCAAGGAAGTTCGCCAGTGCCAGCAAGAGCATGAAGACGCACAGCATCAGTCGGCGGTCGAAGCGTGCCGTGGCGGTGGTGACCAGTGGGGCGGCGATGGCCGCGAGGAGGCCGGGCATGGTCATCATCAGTCCAGCCCGCCCGTCCGAGATGGTGAAACTGGATCCGATCGAGGTCAGCAGACCGATCGGCAGGATCTCGGTGGTGACGATGGCGAAGATTCCCAGCATCACCGAGACCACAGCGGACCACCCCATCAGCGGGGATCGGGGGGATGGGAGCTGGCCGTCGACTGGAGCGGTGGTGGTCATCGGCATGGTGTTCCGTCCTGTGAAAGGCATGGTGTTTCGCGAGCAGTTCACAGGTTCGGTCGCGAGGTGGCTGGCAGGTATGCGACTGCGTCCTTGCTCTTCATGGGTGATGTCGCATATCCGCCGCCAGCCAACGCGATGAAGCCCTTGGTTCCAGCGTTGGTGTCGGACGGGCGGGTTGAGCACTCAGGCCACATGGGGCTGCACCATCGGTCGTGTCGGATGAGCTGTGGGAGCGGATCGGACCGCTTCTCCCGTGCGAGCAAGGGCGGTTCCGGTTGACGGGTATGGCCAATGAGTTGGTGACGGACGACGAGCACCTGTGGAGGGAGGCCGAGGAGTTCTGCACTGGGAGGTCGCCGGCCGCGCATCGTATGCCGGGGAGGCCGGTCGACCACCCTGGTGAAAGGGTCATCGCCCCCGATGCCTTACCGGAATGTCACCTTGCGCAGTGAGATCTCGCGCTTTGCGCGACCTAGCGGATACTGGCTGCTTTGAACTTCCAGACGTACCATCCGCCCTCACCACCGCCGATGATGCCGCAACCGGTGGCATCCGCGACCCACGCCAGAGATTCGAGGACCCGCTCGGTTCGCGTCATGGTGACCGGGGTGCCTTGGCGGTCCCAAATCCGCAAGGACAGGTCTGCGCCGGCCGTTGCCATGTAGAGGCCGTCGGGCGGGTACGAGACGGCGTTCACTGCGGCGGTATGGGCGCCGAAGGAATGGAGTTGGGTGTCGGCGGTTGTCCGGTCCCATACGATCACCCGGCCGTTCTCGAGACCTGCAGCGAGTTCGGCTCCGTCGGGCGAGTACGCAAGCGCGAGCACACGCTCGGGATGCTTATAGAGCCCTTTACGCCGGCCGGTGACCGGATCTAACAGATAGCCGAGGAAACCGAAACCGCCGACAGTGGCCAGTTCGCCCCCTCCGGGGGCGTACGCCAACACGTTACCGCCTACGCGGCGAAGCATGGACGCCCCAGAGGCCAGTTCCCAGAGCCGCACGCCGTCGCTGGCACCCGAAGCGAGTTGAGTCCCGTCCGGCGAGTACGCCAACGCTCGAATTTTCCGCCTGTGTCCGGAGAGAGTGTCGGTCACGTCGCCGGTCTGCTGATTCCGAATCCGGATGGCATGGTTTTCGGCACCACCGGTGGCGATATGGGCTCCGTCCGAGGACATAGCGACCGGAAACCTCCAGACGGCGTGCTCGGGAATGGTAACGCTACGCATCGTATAGTCGTGCCAACCATCGGAACCTGTCTCGACGATGACTACTCTTCTGTCAGAAAGGGCGATGGCGGCCCGGGTTCCGTCCCGCGAGAGGTCGAGGCTCCGCGCGGCTGCGAAGCGCAATTCGCTGGCGTCGGCGTAGGGATTCGAGACGCGCACCGCATTGTCTGCTCCCGCGCTGGCGAGGCGCATTCCGTCGAGGGAATAGGCCAGGGCCCTTACACGGCCAAGGTGGCGGCGCAACCCATGGACAGCGACACCCGTAGCAGTCTCCCAGAGTTGCACTGTCCCGTCAGCTCCCGCCGTGGCCAGTTGCGCACCGTCGGGCGAGCACGCCGCTGCCTCCAGCCTGCTGGAGTCGAGGCTGATCTCGTGCACCAGTTCGCCCGTGGCTCTGTGATGGATTTCTGCGAACGGATGTTCATAGGTCATGTTTCCGGCGACGACGTAATGCGAGTCGGAGATGGCCAGGAGACGGGTTTTGCAGGCGTTTCCGCGAGCTGCAACGAGAGTTGCTCCGGTGACGGGGTCCCAGGCCCTCATCGTTCCGTCGTCGGCCGCTGTGGCGAGCTTCCGGCCGTCGGGAGTGTAGGCCAGTACGCGAACTCTGCCGGTGTGCCCGCCGAGGACAGCGGTGATTTTGCCGGTGGCCGGGTTCCAGATCCGAACCTTGTCATCGTGGCCGACGGTGGCGAGTTGGGTCCCGTCCGGCGCATACGCGAGGTCACGGGTCTTGCCGGCGTGGCGGCGGGGCAGGGAGCGGACGGCGGTGTAAGTGGTCAGGTCCCAGAGCCTGACTCCGAAGGACCCTGCAGCGGCCAGCTGGGTTCCGTCGGGCGAGTAGGCCAGGGCTCGGATCCGGTTGAGGGAACCGAATCTGAGTTTGATGGCGTGAGCGGTGCTGCCTGATTCGAGGTCCCAGAGACGGATGAAGCCGTCGTCGCCCGCGCTGGCGAGCCGTGTGCCATTGGGTGAAAATGCCAGACAGAGCACCTGATCGGTGTGGCCCAGTAGGGTGCGTTCCATGGAGGGATCAGGCAGATCAGGCAAGTCGCCATCATCGATCAGGGCCGAAGCAGGGCGTTCTGCACGCCGCGCGATGATCTCGTCTTGCCAGGCGGCGATGGGGAATAGGCGCTCGTGAAGGATGCCGACGACAGCCTCTGGGGGGTCGGTCGGCGCCAAGAGGTGCGCGATTCGGCCGATAGCACGGCCTCGCTGAATCGATGACTCGGTGGCGACCCGGAGGCAGTCGTTCTGCGTCGCAGCAGGTCCCTGGTGCAGGAGGCGTGCTTCAATCCAGCGGATATCGCTGATGGTGGCTTCGGCTTCGGCGTTCCGCCCGGCCGCCAGAAGGTGATCGATGAGGTGATCGAGCAGGTATCCGTGCTCCGCCGCCCACCACGATCTGCTGGGAGCGGTTCGATCCGGGAGGAGCTGGCTTGCGGACGGCATGTGGCCGGCCACGGCATCGACGAGCGACTCGTGCAGCAGTGTGAGGTGCGCAGGCCCCAATTCTGCCCGGAGGTAGTCGCGAACGACGTCGTGCAGCGCCAGTGCTCCTGTCTCTCCGCGAACCGGGTTCACGAGGGACAGACTCGTGATCCTTCGCAGCAGGGCCTGCGATTCGGTGGTGCTCAGCCCGGCCTGTTTCCGCCACAGCGTTTCGACCAATGACACCGGGACAGCATCGTCGGCGGAGAAAACGCATAGTTCGGTCAATCGTTCCGCGCCGCGTTCCGGCAACAGCCGTACGGCAGCCTCGATAGTGGCCCGAACAGCCTTGGTCCGCTGTAACGGGTCGTTCAGATCCGCAGTGTCCCACGGATCGTCGACGGCAGTCGGACCGGCTTCGCTCAGCTGCTGCGATACGCGCGCTCCTGCCGCCGTGGTTGCCGCCACGCGAGCCGATTCTCCGCTGGCCAGGGTTGCCTCGGCGAATATCACTCGGTTGATGAGACGCAGTAGTAACGGCCAATGACCCGTGGCCTCTAGGAGGCTCTCGACGGTCTCGTGCGGCAACGGCGCGAGGTCCCTGGTCAGTACGCTGCGAGCCTCCGACGCGGACATTTCGTCAACCAAGATGCGCCGGGCGATGCCAGGAAGAACATCCCGCCGACGTGTGGTGACAAGCCGGATGCAATTCCTGCCGCCGATCAGGAACGGCCTGAGCTGCTCCGCGTCCCAGACATCGTCGAGCACGAGCAATATTCTTGGGCGTTTCTGCAGAAGGCGTCCCAGGTGTGCGCCGGCAAGCTCGGGGTCCTCAAACGCCTCGGCATTACCTGTGATGAAGCGTGTGACCTCACCTACCTTGCCCGCGATCGCCGCGCGCCCACGAACATCCCGTCCTATGGTGACCCGGTAGATCCGGTCGCGGAACCGTCGCCGCACCTTCCGGTTGGCGCACACGACATCTGCAAGTGTGGTCTTGCCGAACCCGCCCGCGCCTTCAAGGGCAGTGACGGTGGGCATGGCCCCATGAGGTCGACCACATAGGGCAGCGATGGCCTGCTGCGTCTGAACGCGATCAATCACCCAGTCCGGTACGCCCGCCGGGCCGGGAGCTGGAGGACCTTCCCCGGCGGCGGATATCTGGTTCGCGACAGCAGTGAGCAATACCGTGGCGCCGACACCTACGACGAGTAGCACAGCGACCGCGGGCCAGGCGTGCTCCCGCAACTGGTCAAGGACGCCCGGCCAACGGTCGTCCCCCGTCGCCGCGTTACTGGCCAATGCCAACAACGCAGTTGATACGACCACCGTGACGGTAAGGGCGAGCGCTGCCCCCCGTAGCCTCACCACAACCGTTCCTCCCCCACCCTGTGTTGGCAGACTACCCATCAGCGGCATCCGATTCACGGCCGCTCACGATGACCCGTCAGTGGTGGGATCGTGCCTGGTTGCTGGACATGCCACGCCCATAGACACGGCGAACTCCGACATCACCAAGGCCCGCCCCTCTCACGCGGAAGGTGCCAGCGCCGTACTGAGAACTCCTCACGGAATGCGTCGTCTGTAGCCTGGCTGGTTCCTTCGCGGGCTGATACCGAGGTGTCCTAGAGTCGCCGCATGCGGCGGAAGACGGCACTGGCGATAGTCGGAGTTGCAGCCCTGGCCTGGGGCGAGTGGTTGAACTGGCGCTGGTCTCGAGCCCTCGTGGGGAAGAGCGGGGGTACCTCCACGGCCGTGGTCGTGTGCGGGTACCGGAATCCCCAAGCGGCGGCGAACTTGATCAACCGATGGCGAGTCCGTGCTGGAATCCGCTCCATCGCCGCTGACGATGCGAATGGGACCTACGTGATCTTCAGCGGTGGTGCGACCAGCAGTGGTGCCACGGAGGCCCAGCTGATGGCTGACTACGCGAGGTCGGTACTTGAGTTCGATGGCACGGTGTTCCTCGAAGAGCAAAGCGCGACGACGTGGGAGAACATCACGAACGTGATCCCACTGCTTGAAGACTGGATCGCATCAAGATCGCCTCACAGCCAGCTCATGCGCTCAAGGCCCGTGCGTACTTGCGGCGGCAGCGCCCCGATCTTGCAAAGAGGCTGGTGCGCGCGGATGACTACCGCCCTGGCGAGTGGATGGTCGTCAAACCGCTGTTGGCTCTGTACGGACTTTGGACACTCCGCGGCCTCAAGGCAGAGGAGCGGAAGGTCTCGCTGTAGACAGCCGCTGTCCGCCTGGTCTCACGCGTGATGGTTCTTGAGCCGACGCCAGCAGATGATGCTGCATCCCAGGGCGAGGAGGGCTTCGTGGATGTCGTCGCGGATCTCCCAGCGGATCCGCAGGCGGCGGAACCAGTGCAGGCAGAGGGGCGAATGCGCGCTCCACGACCCAGCGTTGGGTACCCAGCCCGGAGCCGTGCGGGGTGCCGTGGCGGGCGATCAGCGGTTTGACGCCGAGATCCCAGATGAGACGGCGGTACTTGTCGTGGTCGTAGCCGCGGTCGGCCAGCAGCACGTCCGGGCGGCGTCGGGGTCGGCCGCGCTTGCCTCGCACCGGCGGCACAGCTTGCAGAAGCGGGATGAGTTGAGTGACGTCGTTGCGGTTACCGCCGGTCAGGGTGACGGCGAGTGGGATTCCGGTGGCGTCGGTGATCAGGTTGTGTTTGCTGCCCATCCTGCCCCGGTCGACGGGGCTTCGTCCGGTCTTGGAGCCCCCTTTACTGACTTCGGCTCGTCGGGGTGAACTTATATGAAGTCCCTGATGGGCTCGGGGTGGTGGCTGCATCCCGTGGTGTGTGAGGTATGCGGATGGGGGCGGGCTGACCGCTGCGGGACGGCGGCGCCGTGAGACGGTACGGATGCAGGCAGCCGAGTTGTTCGAGCAGAAGATCAAGCCGTCGGACGTGGCACGGCGCCTGCGGGTGAGCCCGAAGTCGGCCTACCAGTGGCACCAGCTGTAGAGGGACGGCGGTGTTCAGGCTCTGGCCTCCCGTGGCCAGAGCGGATCCCGATGCCGACTGTCCCCGCGCTGTCTGGAGAAACTGGCCGCGTACCTCGAGCAGGGCCCGGCCGCGCACGGCTGGGTGGAGGACCAGGTGTGGACCGCGGCGAGGGTGGCCACGCTGATCGGCCGGAAGTTCCACGTCTCCTACAGCGTCTCCGGGGCGACGAGACTGATGCACCGGATCGGCTTCAGCCCGCAGGTGCCCGCGCGGCGGGTCGCCGAGCGCGACGAGCAGGCCGTCACCGCGTGGAAGGAGGCGACCTGGGCGGAGGTAAAAGAGCCCGGGCGGCCTGCGGCGGCTACATCTGCTTCGAGGACGAGGCAGGCTTCACTCGCAGACCGCCCAAAGGACGTACCTGGGGCCGACGCGGAGTGACTCCGCAAGTGACAGTGAGCGGACGACGTTCGGGACGGCTGTCCGTGGCCGGGCTGATCGCGATGCGTCCGGGCTCCCGGACCCGGCTGTGCCATCGTCTGCGCACCCACCCCTCGGGCAAAGGCAAGCGTCGCAGCATGGGAGAGCGTGACTTCATCGCGCTGATCGACGGCGTCCACCAGCTCGTCAAGGCACCGATCGTGCTGGTGTGGGACCGCCTCAACACGCACGTCTCCCACGCCATGCGTGAGCTGATCGCCGAGCGTGCATGGCTGACCGTGTTCCTGCTGCCCGCCTACTCGCCCGACCTCAACCCCGTCGAGGGAGTATGGGCGCACGTCAAGCGCAGCCTGGCCAATCTCGCCGTGGTCGCCCTCGACCGGCTCGAAGCCCTCGTACGCAACCGGCTCAAACGACTTCAGTACCGGCCCGACACCCTCGACGGCTTCATAGCGGGCACCGGCCTGACCCTCGACGGTCCAGCGTCACCTTGACGAGCCGAAGTCAGTAACGGTAGTTCGTTAAGTCCGGCGGTAGAGGTCAATGCCGTGTCCGGTGGTGACCGCGTCGATCAGGGCCTGGAGCTCGGAGGGTGGGTCTGTGTCCGTCCAGGCTCGCCACCATCGGTTGAGGGTGATGGCGGGGGTGAGCCAGGAACGGATGGCCCGTAAGGCTCTGGGCCAGCAGGGCGGTTGGGGCTGGTGGGACGGAGCCGGTCCCCCTCTCTGGCCCCTCGTCGGGGCACGGGCCCGGCGCGGTGGCGTCCAGGGGGCCGGGTGGGGTGAACCACTGGTCCCAGCAGAAGGAGAAGGCGCAGTTGACCAGGGTCTGGTGGCGGCGGATGGCGCGGTCGGAGCGGACTTGGAAGTCGGCCCAGCCGAGTTCGTCCTTGATCTGCTTGTAGCTCTGCTCGATCCATGGCCGCAGGCCGTAGAGGCGGACGATTTCGGCGAGGTCGGCCGATGAGTGCGGGCTGGTGGCGGCGTGGGGTGCTTCGGGGTGGGGCAGGTTGGTGGCCAGGTACCAGGTGGCCTTCTCCGGCAGGCTGGCTGGGTCGGTGGTGGCCACGACCAGTCGGCAGGGTGAGTCGGGGCCGTAGCCGGCCAGGCGGGCGTCGGCGGTCCACCAGGTCTCGGTGTGCCCGTCGCGGAAGTGACGCTCCACGGGCGTCCAGTCGCCTGGACGCTTGGCATCGCGCCAGGTCAGGGCCTGGGCGGCTTCGATGGGGGTGTGCGGCTGGTCTGCCGGAGCCCAGGTGCCGCGGTGCGGCTTGAGGGGCACCACGTAGGCCAGGCCAGGCTCGCGCAGTGCGAGGTACCAGTCGTCGCTGACGGAGTAGGCGCAGTCGGCAACCACCGCCCGGCAGCCGAAGCCCGCCTCCTTCCCTCTGGCCGCGAGGGCGGCTGCCAGCTGCGGTTTCGTGC
Source organism: Streptomyces cucumeris (assembly GCF_024295805.1). GTDB lineage: Bacteria > Actinomycetota > Actinomycetes > Streptomycetales > Streptomycetaceae > Streptomyces > Streptomyces cucumeris. The sequence continues at coordinate 78,754 of NZ_JANCLX010000025.1, read as the reverse complement.
GGAAGGCCGGATCGGAACGGCCGCGGGTGAAGTGGTGGGCGGGGGTGTAGGGAGTCGCGTGCAGCGGGTAGTACACGCGGCCGTCGGTCCACACCGTGGTCATCGTGACGATGCCGTTGTCCGTTTTGTCGTACCGGCCCAGCCACTGCCGGCCCACATGCGCGGTGGCCGTGCCGTCCTTGCGGTCCCCGGAATCGTCGATCACGAAGACCCCGCCGTCATGCGGAGCCGTCGCCGACTGCTCACGCAGCAGCTCAAGCCGCCGGTCGTTGACCTGCTCAGCCTCCCAGGGAGACTCGGACAAGAAGAACTGCAGCCGCTGCACCCCCGGCATCCCCGCACCCGCCACCGGCTCCGCCCCTGCCAGACAGGTGATCGTCTTGTTCCGCTCCCGCGGCGCCAGCAACCCCGTCAGATACTCACGAAACCCCCGCCGCTGCGCCAGACTGAAGAAGTGGTCGTCGAACCGGGCCGCGTACTCCTCCAACGGCCCCGGCGCAGGCGGACACGGACGGCGAGCGGTCATCTTCAGCCCCCAGAAGGGTAGTTGGCCCCTTGCACCGGCCTACGACCAACCCGACCTGACGTCAACCCACACCACCGCCGGATTTAACGAACTACCGGTAGTGCTGGGTTCCTCAAAAGCGGTACACATATCGGCGTCGTAGGTGGCGGGTGGGCGGGGCTGGTCGACCCCAGATCCATGGTCTGGCACGGGTGTTGAGCTGCCGGGTGGCCAGGGCCGTGGCCTGGGTGATGTCGTCGGGGTTGGCGAAGGACCGCCCGGTCAGGGCGGTCTTGCGGAAGATCCGCCACCAACCCTCCTGCAGGTTCAGCCAGCACGCGCCGACGGGGATGAACGCGTGCCGGATCCGGGGATGATCCTCCAGCCATTCCCGGGTGGCTTTGCTGTTGTGGGAGGAGAGGTTGTCGGTGACGATCCAGATCTCGCCGGTGGGGTTGGCGTCCTCGACCTGTTGCAGGAACTGCTGGTAGAAGACGCTGTTGCGGGAGGACGCGGTCATCGTGATCTCCTGGCCGTCGCGTACGCGCAAGCCACCGTAGACCCAGGTCTTCTCCGGTCCGCGGCTGTAGTCGATCTCGGACTTGATCCGGTGCCCGTCTGGCGACCAGCCCGGTGAGGGTGCGAAGGCACGGGGGATCACCGGCCCGAGCTCGTCGGCGCAGATGACCGTCGCACCGTCCGGCGGGTGGGTGTAGAGGCCGATGATCCGTGTTCTTTTGGGGCGAACTCCGGATCTCTGGAGCGGGCCCAGGAGCGGGTGCGGCGCCAGCGGACGCCTTCGGCCAGCAGGATTCTGCGCACCTGGGACCGGCCGACCTCAATGCCCTCGGCCTGGGCGGTCGCGGCCAGCGCGTCCAGTGTCCACTCCGCCGGCCCCGACTCGTCGGCCGCCCACAGATCGCCGTAAGGCTGCATCTCCAGCCTCCCGGGCGGGGTCATCTTGACCAGCGCGATGATCCGGGACCGCTGGGCTTCGGTGATCCGCCGCTTGCGGCCCTGGCCACCCAGATCCTCCAATCCGTCCAGGCCGGCCCGGTTGAAGCGGTGCAACCAGCGGCGCACCGTCTTCTGGCTGCAGCTCAGCTCGTCCGCGATCGCTGGCACCCGCTGCCCGGCCCAGCTCAGCTCGATCATCCGGGCCCTCCAGGTCGCGAAGCCCAGGTCGGACCACTTCCGGATGACGTCAACATCGACCCCGATCGCAGTTACGACAACGCCAAGACCCGGACCGTGCTCGACGAGCTCAGCTTCACCGGCAAATTCACTCGCAGGGGCGTTCCGCCCCAATCCACTCCGGCAAGCGCTGGGTGGTGGAGCTCATGCACAGATAGATGAAGGGCTTCGACAAGCTGCGGCGGTGCACTGAGAAGGACGGCAACGCCGTTGACTTCTGCCGCTACCTCGCCGCAGCCATTGCCATGCTCCGCACGCCCACCCGCTGTTCAATCCCGCAGTACAGCCGGGAGAAACGCTCCACCACCCGACGCCTCAAGTAACGCCTACTGCCGGTCGGTCTAAACGAACAGGCCGGGGATCGTGGCCTCGTGGGCGGCGCGCAGTTCCCCCAGAGAGACGCTGAACTCGCCCTGCACCTCCACCACGTCCCCGTCGACCACACCGATGCGGGTGGCCGGGAGGTCCCGGGCGCCGCACATGTCGGTGAAGCGGAGCTCCTCGCTGGGCGGGACGGCGACGACCGCACGTCCTGCCGACTCGCTGAACAGGAACGTGAAGGCGTCGAGGCCGTCGGGGACGACCAGGCGGGCGCCGTTCCCGCCGCGCAGGCTGGACTCGGTAACGGCCTGGACCAGTCCGCCGTCGGATAGGTCGTGTGCCGCTTCGATCATGCCGTCACGGGAGGCGGAGGTGAGGATCTCGCCGAGCAGCCGCTCCCGGCCCAGGTCGACCTGGGGCGGCATGCCACCGAGGTGGTCGTGGATCACCTGCGACCAGGCGGACCCGCCGAACTCCTCCTTGGTGTCACCCAGGAGGTAGAGGAGCCGGCCCTCTTCCGCGAAGGCGATCGGGGTGCGGCGGTTGAAGTCGTCGATCACGCCGAGCACGGCCACGACCGGTGTCGGGTGGATCCCCGTCTCGCCGGTCTGGTTGTAGAGCGACACATTGCCGCCGGTCACCGGTGTGCCGAGCCTCTGGCAGGCGTCGGCGAGACCGCGGGTGGCCTCGGCGAACTGCCACATGACCGCAGGATCCTCGGGAGAGCCGAAGTTCAGGCAGTCCGAGATCGCCAGCGGCCTCGCGCCCGAGGCGGCGACATTGCGGTATGCCTCGGCCAGCGCCAGCTGGGCGCCCGTGTACGGGTCGAGCTTCGTGTACCGGCCGTTGCCGTCTGTCGCGACCGCGACCCCGAGGTTGGTGTTCGGGTCGATCCGGACCATGCCGGAGTCCTCCGGCTGGGCGAGCACTGTGTTGCCCTGCACGAAGCGGTCGTACTGGTCCGTGATCCACGCCTTGGAGGCCTGGTTCGGGGAGCCGACCAGCTTGAGGACCTGTTCTTTGAGCTCGGCGCCGGTCTGCGGCCGGGGGAGCTTGTCGGCGTCGTCCGCTTGGAGTGTGTCCTGCCACTCGGGGCGGGCGTAGGGGCGCTCGTAGACCGGACCCTCGTGGGCGACGGTGCGCGGCGGGACGTCGACGATCTGCTCGCCGTGCCAGTAGATCTCCAGCCGCTCGCCGTCGGTGACCTCACCGATCACGGTGGCGATGACGTCCCACTTCTCGCAGATCTCCAGGAAGCGGTCGACCTTGCCGGGCTCGACGATCGCGCACATGCGCTCCTGCGACTCGCTCATGAGGATCTCCTCGGGGGAGAGCGTCGCGTCGCGCAGCGGCACGGTGTCCAACTCGACCCGCATCCCGCCGGAGCCGGCCGAGGCCAGCTCGGACGTGGCGCAGGAGAGTCCCGCCGCGCCGAGGTCCTGGATGCCGTCGAGCAGCTTCTCCTTGAAGATCTCCAGGGTGCACTCGATGAGGAGCTTTTCCTGGAAGGGGTCGCCGACCTGGACCGCGGGGCGCTTGGCGGGCTTGGTGTCGTCGAAGGTCTCGGACGCGAGGATCGACGCGCCGCCGATGCCGTCGCCGCCGGTGCGGGCGCCGTAGAGGATGACCTTGTTGCCCGTGCCGGACGCCTTGGCCAAGTGGATGTCCTCGTGCTTCATCACACCCACGCACAACGCGTTGACCAGCGGGTTGCCCTGGTAGCAGGGGTCGAAGACGACCTCGCCGCCGATATTGGGCAGACCCAGGCAGTTGCCGTAGCCGCCGATGCCCGCGACCACACCGGGCAGCACCCGCTTGGTGTCGGGGTGGTCGGCGGCGCCGAAGCGCAGCGGATCCATGACGGCGACCGGGCGGGCGCCCATGGCGAGGATGTCGCGGACGATGCCGCCGACGCCGGTGGCCGCGCCCTGGTAGGGCTCGATGTACGAGGGGTGGTTGTGCGACTCGACCTTGAAGGTGACCGCGTAGCCTTGGCCGACGTCGACCACACCCGCGTTCTCGCCGATGCCGACGAGCAGCGCGTCGTTCTCCGGGGCCTTCTCGCCGAACTGCTTCAGATGGACCTTGCTGCTCTTGTACGAGCAGTGCTCGGACCACATGACGGAGTACATGGCGAGCTCGGCGCCGGTGGGACGGCGGCCGAGGATGGCGCGGATGCGCTCGTACTCGTCCTGCTTGAGGCCGAGCTCGGCCCAGGGCTGCTCGACGTCAGGGGTGTCGGTGGCGTACTTGACGGTGTCGAGGCTCACGCTCGGTCGCTCCTTCGCGCGTTGGTTCAGGTATCGCGAGCTGGGGCGCTCAGTTGCTTCCTTGGCTGTTTCGGTGTCGGGGCTCATCAGGCGTTGGCCAGCTTCTTCAGGATCGAGGTGAAGAATGCGAGGCCGTCGGTGCGACCGGTGCCGATTAGCGGCTCGACGGCGTGCTCGGGGTGCGGCATCAGGCCGACGACGTTTCCGGCGGTGTTGGTGATGCCGGCGATGTCGCGGAGCGAGCCGTTGGGGTTGCCGTCCAGGTAGCGGAAGGCGATCCGGCCCTCAGCTTCGAGTTCGTCGAGGACCCGCTCGTTGGCGACGTACCGGCCGTCGATGCTTTTCAGCGGGACGGAGATCTCCTGGCCCGGCTCGTAGTCCGTGGTCCAGGCGGTGTCCGCGTTCTCGACGCGCAGCTTCTGGTCGCGGCAGATGAAGTGCAGATGGTTGTTCCGCAGCATCGCACCGGGCAGCAGGTGTGTCTCGGTGAGCACCTGGAAGCCATTGCAGATGCCGAGGACCGGCATTCCGGCCTTCGCCTGCTCGATGACCGACTCCATCACTGGAGAGAAGCGGGAGATCGCTCCGGCCCGCAGATAGTCGCCGTAGGAGAAGCCGCCGGGAAGGACGACCGCGTCGACCTGCTTGAGGCCCTTGTCGTGGTGCCACAGCGGGATCGGCTCGGCGCCTGCGATGCGGACGGCGCGCAGTGTGTCTCGGTCGTCGAGCGTTCCGGGGAACGTGATGACTCCGATGCGAGAGGTCACGACTCCACCTTTACGACGAAGTCCTCTATGACGGTGTTGGCGAGAAGCATTTCGGCGATCTCATGGATCCGGGCGAGGGCGGCGTCGTCGACCGGCCCCTCCACCTCGAGCTCGAAACGCTTTCCCTGACGGACATCCGCGATCCCCTCGAAGCCTAGGCGCGGTAGTGCACGCTGCACCGCCTGGCCCTGGGGGTCGAGGATCTCCGGCTTGAGCATGACATCGATCACGACGCGTGCCACAGGCAACTCGCTTTCCTTCTGTGTGTGAACAGTCCGTTCAGACGTCCTGCGTCGCTCCGTGGCACGCCGGGTGCAGCGGGCTGGGAGCCTGGGATGATGGATTATGCGTAGCGATTCAGGTCGTGGAAAAAGCCCGGTATCGGAGTGGTGAGGCCCTGTGCTCGTGCCTCTCGGTAGACGGAGATGCCCACCGCAAGATCGAGGACACCGAGTCCGAACGGGGAAAAGATCAGCGGTCGGTCCGTAGGGACCTCGGCCTTGCTACTCATGATCTCGCTCAGCGTTCCGTTGATGAACTCCGCGTGGCCCGCGAGTTTGTGCGCGAGGTGCGGCGAGGTGTTGGCCTTGAGACAGTGCTCCGCGTCGTCGACGACGTTGGCGGAGGAGAGGATGATCTCCGGGGACAGGTCCCGCAGGGAGATGTGCAAGACAACAGGGTTGTGGCTCAACCAGTCGAGCTCCGTGACGTGTGGCTCGCCTGCCGTTGTGGCGAAGACGACCAGGTTCGAGGACCGGACTGCGGCTTCGGCCCCCGTGATGACGATCTCCGCCTGTTCACCCGAGCCTGTGAGGTAGTTGCGGAAGGCTTGCGCGTACTCGTCGTTGTGGTCGTGGACATGGACCGTGGCAAATTCCCATCCCGTGTCGCGCAGATAGGTGTGGATGTACCGCGCGATCAGTCCGGTGCCGAAGAAGGTCACCGACCTGGGGCGCGTCCGGTTGGAGTGAAGTTCGGCGGCTGCCAGCGCGGCCGAGGCGGCGGTGCGGGTTGCGCTGATGATCGAGCTCTCCAGACAGGCGAATGGGTAACCCGTCTGCTGGTCGTTCAGGATGAGGACTGCGGACGCCCTCGGTATTCCGGAAGCGATGTTTTGGGGGAAGCTGGATATCCACTTGATGCCGTCCACGCCGAAGCTGCCGCCGAGCGAGGCCGGCAGAGCGATGATCCGCGATTCCGGGCGCTCGGGGAAGCGTAGGAAGGAACTGGGCGGATTGATGCTCTGCCGGTCACCGTGGGCGAGGTAGGCCTGACGGACGGCCTCCACCGTGCGGGCCGGGTCCTCTTCGAGGATCCGCCCGATGACATCACCGCTGATGACGCTGAACTGAGGTGAGTCGGGCATGTACATACTCCGATGGCCGCTGCTGGTGGGGGTGTGGAAGGTGCTCGGCGAGGTCAAGGTGTCGGTTCGTGCCGGAATCGGCGCACGGCGGGCACGAGGAGGAGCAGCGGGCCGGTCATCACGATGACGCAGGCGGCTGCCAGCAGGGTGGTCCCCGTACCGGCGAGTGCGGACACAGGCCCCACGACTGCCAGCCCCACAGGCACCATCGCGAAGGAGCCGAGAGTCTCGTAGGACATGACACGGGCGAGAGCCTCCTCGGGGACATGCCGCTGCAGTGTCGTTTCCAGCAGGACGTCGTACACGTCGATGCAGACTCCCGCCAGGAAGCTCGCGATCGCCACGGCGGCCAGGGATCGCGTTGCGCCCAGCAAGAACAGCGGCAGCGGGAAACCCATGGTCAGCAGGGCGGTCACCCGAAGCGGAAACCGTGGCCGCAGCCGGATGGCGAGGACGCTGCCGACGACGAACCCGAGCGCCTGAGCCGTGGAGACCGTTGCCCAGGCGGATGCCCCGCCCATTTCCCGTTGGGCGACGACTGGCCCGAGGACGAAGAACGGGCCTGCGAGCAGTACGTTCACCAGCCCGAGCTGGACCACGGACGGCCAGACCCAGCGGCGTGAGATGAACTCCCGCCATCCAGTCCGCAGTAGATGAAGGAAGGAGGGGCCGGCGGCCGAGGGCCTGTACCCACTCCGGCCGCGCAGCGGGATGGAAGCCACTAGGAAGGCCGATACCAGGAAGGTTGCCGCGTTCACCGCGAGGGTCTGCCCGGGACCGATCCCGGCCACGAGGACGCCTGCGAGCGCGGTGCCGGCGATGGTCGCGGTCCGGATGGACGAGCGCAGCAGTGCGTTGGCCGTCTGGAGGCTGTCCGTTCCGACGAGACTCGGCATGAGGGAACGCGCGGCCGGGTCGAACATTGCCGCCGCCGCGCCGCTGACCATGGACAGCAGGGCCAGGCTGAGGGTGGTGGCGCTGCCCGCCATGACCAGGGCAGCGATCGCCGTCTGGGTGCACCCGGCAGTCACGTCGGAGAGGACCATGACTCGACGCCGTTCCCAGTGATCGGCGACGACACCACCGACCAGCAGGAAGAGGATCTGAACGAAAGCTCGGGCCATGAGCACGACACCGAGGTCGGTCGCGCTCCCGCCAGGCATCGTCAACGCGGCGAAGGCGAGCGCGACAGGTGCCATGGAACTGCCGAGTAGCGCGATGGTCCTGGCCAGGAAGAAACGGAGCACAGCACGGTTCCGCAGGACCACGAGCGCGGACGGCCGGGTTTCGGATGCGGAGAGTGCCTCGTGGGTCTTCGTCACGACGCCTCCGTGAAACGGGCGTCCATCGCCGCGGCCAGGTCCCTGGCCTCGTCCAGGGACTTGCCCACCGCGCAGTACTCGAAGCTGCCACCCGGCGTGATGCCCATGGTGACGATCACGCCGCGTTTGTTGCTCGGGTCGAAGGCGAGGCCGCTTGTGCGGAGTTGGTCCACCAGCGCATTGAATGACAGATCGGTCCCTCTGGCCTTGGCTATCAGGCTGTGGGCTCTCTGGCCCGGGCCGAGGACGCGGTCGGTCAAGCGGTGCACATGACTCGATCCGCCGTGCCGGGCGTTGATCTCGTTTGCGAGGATCTCGCCGGACGGAGTCACGATGGCGTCCACGCTCATCAGACCCCGGTAACCAAGCCGACGCGCAAGATTGCCCAGCCGCATGCCCTGTTCGACGAAGTCCGCGTACGCGGGCGCGTCCGTCATGTGGTTCGTCACAAGCACACCGTTGTTGATCGGATTCATCAGCATCTCGCCGTGTCCGAAGAGCGCGACCCCCTCCTCCTGGACGTTCAGCTCCAGATAGATGGGCAGGCAGTCCGGGAGGTACGTCTCGACGATGACGGGGTGCCTGCCGTTGTGTGCGTACGCCCCCCATTCCCGCGTGAAGTGCTCCATGACGTCACGGGGGTGCTTCAGCTGTATGGTCCCCAGCGCGCCGATGTGTTCTGTGGCCGGGCCGAGGGTCAGTACCAAATTGCCGTGCCCGCCGATCTGGAAGTCCTGCTTGACGATGATGCTGTGCCCCGACGCGAGGACCTCAGCGGCGTACCCCGCCGCCTTCTCGGGCGTGTATGCCACGACACCGTCCGGAACGGGAACACCGTTGCCGCGCGCGAGCGCCCGGAACGTCGCCTTGCTGTTGAGGAGGCGGCTGCCGCCTTCGGCGAAGTATGCGAACCCGGGTGTCCCCGTGTGCACTCCGGCCGCCCGTGCCAGACCGACAGCCACGTCGTCGAAATAGTACGGGGCGAGTATGCGGACCTGGGCCCTGTCTGCGGCCTCTGACACCGCTTTCAGGAACGCGGTGTCGTCGAGACAGGCCGCCGACACCGTGCCGTACCCCGGCGGGCCAGCGGGTGGGACCAGGATGGTCAGCGAGTCGGGATCGACGCCGAGCAGATCAGTGACATACCGCAGATATGCCACCTCCGGGGCGATGGGGAGGACGAAGACGTCTCCGTCCTCCGCCGCCCACAGGATGCGCTGGCCGCACACACCCGCCGCGTGGTATGCGGCGGGGGGATAGGTCAGGGTGCCGCCGAATGCCTCGGCAGCTATCAGGTTTCCGACGTGCATCACCGGCACAGGGCGATCTCCTCAGGTTTCAGTCGATGAAGCCGGTACGGCGCGGAGGCGGTGTACCGAGGGTCGCTGCGGTACCGACCGGCATGCCATTGGCGGTCGCGACGGCCGATGTGACACACGCTCGCAGCCCGGCCACGGTCGGCGCTTCGAAGAGCTGCTGGATGGTGATGTCCAGGCCGAGATCCCGGCGGATCCTGCTCATCAGACGCGTGGCTAGGAGCGAGTCGCCGCCCGCTGCGAAGAAACTGGTGTCGATGTCGAGTCCGGGGGAGTCGAGCAGTTCGCGGAAGACGGCGTGGAGCGCCTCCTCCTCGGCGTCGCGGGGGGCACGACCGGTACGGCTCAGGTCGGTCGGCGGTGTCGGCAACGCCTTGCGGTCGAGCTTGCCGTTGGAGGTGACGGGGAGGGCTTCCAGCGCGACGAACGCCGACGGGACCATGTGGTCAGGCAGCCGGTCCCGCAGAGCCGTGCGTATGGCTTCGTCCCTGGCCGGCGGCCCTGCGTTCAGGACGTAATAGGCAACGATCCGTCGGATGCCAGGGGAGTCCTCCAGCAACAACACCACGGCCTGGCGCACGGCCTCGAGCGCATTCAGGGCGGACTCGATCTCACCGAGCTCGACGCGGAAGCCTCTGATCTTGACCTGCTCGTCGGTCCGGCCCAGGAACTTGAGAGATCCGTCGGGTCGCCAGCGGACCATGTCGCCGGTGCGGTACATGCGTTCCCCGGCGTTGCCGAAGGGGCAGGCGATGAAACGTGTGGCGGTCAGGTCGGGCCGGCCGAGATATCCGCGGGCGAGCCCCGCGCCCGCGAGGTACAGCTCGCCGGGGACACCAGGCGGCACGGGGCGCAGATTGCTGTCGAGGACGTAGATCTGCTGGTTGGTGACCGGTCGGCCGATCGGCGGTGCCTCGTCGCCGGTGGCGGGGTCGCTGCCCGTCGCGCAGAGCGTGGTCTCGGTGGGGCCGTAGAGGTTGAAAACCTGGTGGCGGGCCGCCCAGCGTGCCACTAGGTCCCGCGGAGAGGGCTCGCCGCCCAGCATCACCGTGCAGCCTGCAGGCAGGGTGTCGGGCGGCAGCGTCTCCAGCATGGACGGTGTGCAGGACATATGGGTGACGTGTCGGCGGTGCGCGTGATCCCACAGACGATCGGCGTCGAGCACGTCCGTCGCTGGGACGAGGACAAAGGCTCCCCCCCACAACAGGGCCAGCGACATTTCCCACAGGGCGACGTCGAAGCTCAGTGAGAAGAACTGCAGGACGCTGCTGTTCGGTCCCGCCTTGAGGTGGTGTCGCTGAAAGTGGAGCACGCTGGCAAGCCCAGCGTGCGGCACGACGACCGCCTTCGGCGCCCCGGTGGATCCGGATGTGTAGTACAGGCACATCGCGGCGAGCGGATGGGCTGCCAGGGCGTCCCGGTCAGGATTGGAGACGTCGCTCGCCCCGTCCGTCGAGTCACCGGCGGATTGGTGCGGAGCACCGGACTCCTCGATCAGCAGGCAGGGCACATTCCCGAACCGATCGGCCAACGCGGGCGTGGTGATCACCAGCGCCGGACGGGCGTCCTGGATCATGTAGTCGATGCGGGCTGATGGGTATTCCGGGTCGACGGGCAGGAAGGCCCCGCCGCTCTTCAGAATCGCCAGGACTCCCAGGATCATGCCCGGGGATCTGGGCACCGATACGGCGACGACGGTTTCGGCACCGACCCCCGCTGCGACGAGCAGGTGTGCCAACTGGTTCGCGTCCTCGTTCACTTGCCGGTAGGTGAGCACGCGTTCGCCGAAACACAGAGCGGCGCCTTCGGGTGTTCTGGCGGCCTGCTCCTCGAAGACGTCGGCGAAGGAACACTCGGCCACTTCGGCCTCGTTCGAGTTCCACTCGGTGAGGACCGAAGCCTCTTCGGCGGCTGTGAGTACGCGTATGGCACGCACGTCGTCGTCGCCGAGAGAGTCAGCGCGGCTGAAGAGCTCGGCGAGGCGCGCGGCGATGCGGTCGGCGGTCGATGCATCGAACAGCTCTTTGCGGTATCCCAGGACGGCGACGAGTGAACCGTCGACAACCTCCGTTTCGAGCTCGAGGTCGAAACGGACGATCGGTTCCTGCCACGGTGCCCTGTCCCAGCCGGGTCTGTAGTCCGAGGGAAGGGATCCATGATGGACGTAGCCGACGTCGAAGACAGGGTGTCGCCCGGCCTCCCGAGCCGGTTCGACCGCGGCGACCACCTGTTCGAAGGGCGCGTCCTGGTGTTCCTGTGCCTTGAGAAGGATGGCGTTGACATGCCGCACAAGATCCCTGAAGGTCCTTACGCCCTCGAGCCGTACCCGCACAGGCACGGTGTTGGCGAAGAAGCCGACCGCGTTCCGGTCCGCTGGGCTGCGGCCCGACAGCATCGATCCGAAGGTGATGTCGTCCTGGCCGCAGTGTGCGCGCATAAGCAGAACAAACGTCGCCGCCAGAACGCTGGACAGTGCGCAGCGCTGGCGGAACGCGAACCTCTCGAGGCGCGCGATGAGTTCAGCCCCGAGTTCCAGCCTGATCTTTCCGCCCGCCGCGTCGGCAGACGGCCGGCGGGGTCGGTCCAGCGGCAGGTCCAGCCGATCGAAGCCGTCGAGTGCGATGCGCCAGTAAGCGACATGTCTGGAGAGCCGGGAAGCATCTTCGCGCTGCTTGCGGGCGATGAGGGCGTAGGACGCCCCGGGATCCTCGAGCTCGGGTTCCGTACCGGCTGCGCAGGCCTCGTAGAGAGCCGTCAGGTCCCGCCCGAGGGTGTCGCAGGACAGGCCATCCACCAGGATGTGATGGAGGGAGAAGAAGACGATGTCGGTTCCGTCGCCGCGGCTGACGACGGTGCACCGTACAGGTGGCGGACCGGCAAGGTCGAAGGGCTGCAGCAGCAGATCGTCCGCAAGCTGGTGCCAGGATCGGTCGGCAGTCTCGGTACGCCGGACGACCGGCACGTCGAAGGCTGTGTCCACCCTTTGCAGGAGGCTTCCGTCCGTTGCCATGTGATAGCGGGTGCGGAGCATGTCATGGCGCCGCACGAGCGCCGAGAGGGCGGCTGACAACGTGGCGCGGTCGACCCGGCGGGCGTGGCGCAGGGCGAGGCCGACGTTGTATGCGGGGCTGGCCGGGCGCAGGGATTGGAGGACCCACATGCGCTCCTGGTGGAACGACAGGGGAGCGTCGGACTGGGATGTCATCGTGCCGACTCCTTCAGGTGCACGGTGGTATCGGCACCGGGCAGGCTCAGGGTGATCGCGGCGAGTTCACCGGAGCCGTGGTGGACCTCGCGCAGTTCCAGCCCCGAACGGCGGGCCAGGGCGGCCCACTCGCTCTCGGAGCGTTCCCGTCCGCCCGTCATGGCCATCATCCACATGTCACTCATGCGCCGGGTATCAGGGCCGGTCTCGTCCAGGACCCGTTCCAGCAGGATGATCTCGCCGTGCTCGGGGAGGGCCCGAGCACAACGAGTTAGCAGTTCGCTGGCCCGGACGTCGGACCAGTCGTGCAGGACGCTGCCCAGGAGGTAGGTGCCGTGCGCGGCGGGGACGGTGGTGAACATGTCGCCCGTGCTCAGCACCAAGCGCCCGGGGTAGGCGTTGCGGACCGTCTCCGGGATCAGTTCGATGACCGCGGGCAGGTCGGTCAGCGTCACTTGCAGCGTCGGCGAGGCATCCAGGAGCAGAACGGACAACCCCCCGGTGCCACCGCCGAGGTCGACGGGGTCGTCAGCGCACCGTTCCAACAAGTGGGGCAGCAGCGGCCGGTAGAGCTGTGTCGCGCGCACACGCATGTGCTCGTGGAACTGCCGCAGCTCCTCCGGCGAATCGTCCATCCGTGCGAAGATAGGTGCGCCGTGGGAGAGTTCGTAGCTGGGCGTGCCGTTCCGTAGGCAGTCCACGAAGGGTCCCCAGGCCGTGAACAGGGCGTTGTCGGAGAACTCGGCGCGCAAGCTGCCAGGGTGGTCAGTCTTGAGCAAGGTGCCAGCCGTCAGCAGCCGGACGCCGCCTTCAGCGTCGACGGTCAGTACACCCAGCGCCTCGGCGGCACGCAGCAGGCGCCACAGGTTCTCGCGGCCGAGACCCAGCTCTTCCTCGAGAGCCTGAGCCCCCGTGCCGTCCGGTCCCACGAGGTCGGCTACGCCGAGGACGGCCAGGGCGTGCAGCACCCTGCTCGGGGCGATGTCGAACAACTCGGCAATCCGTCGGCGTTCCTGCTCGAGGCTCTTCACGCGTCTCTCTCCGCCTCTGTGCGTGCTGCTTCATACATGCGGATCCAGGTGTGGCCCGCCATATCGGCGAACCGCTCCTCCCAGACGGCCAGATAGGCCAGCCGGTCGGCGGCGGGTATCCCCGCGAAGGTGAGGAAGAGGATGTCCGTGACGACCATCGTTCGCACGGCGAGTACGGGCCTCGGGCTGGCCAACGGACGGAAGGAGCGGCTGTGCACGCCTTGCATGGGATGCCCGGGGAAGAACTCACCGATCATCTTCCCCGCGACGACGGCTTCCCGCTTCAGGCGCTGCTGCACCTCGAGGACGAGCTCCTGGCAGACATCGGGGTCCTCGCCCACCGGCACCAGCACGAAGGAGTTGTGGATGTCGTCTCCGGAGGGCTCCTCGCCCAGCCTGGCTAGTGCCGAACGTGCCGTGTTCTCCAGCCGCCTGACGCCACGCGGACCTCTGACATCGACCGCGCTGATCGCCGTGCGCCCGAGTTTGAGCGACTGTTCCATGAAAGGGCAGACCGCACCCTTGCGACCGAGGTCGGGGTGGCCGTGCGTGAGAAACGAGACCAGCCAGTGCGCGATCTCCGCCACTGCCGCGGCGCCGACGGAGTCGAAGCCCTGTGCGGCCTGAGGAACGGTGGTCGGGGATGCGGTCACGGACTGTCCTCCGGAGGCGGAGGAGGAGGAGGTGCGTTCTCCGTGCTCACGAAGTGCGTCCAGGCGTTGGTCTCGGCAAACGCTGGAACGACGACGTCGGTTACGGGGAGAGAGTTGTCTGCAAGGCTGCGCAGAGCGGTGAGGGCATCCTGCCGCTTGAGGTCGGCTGCTGCGGAACGGGCGATCACGGTGAGATCCCTGAGCGCGGCGGGTGGTACGCCCGTCTCGGCGGCATGCTGGAACACCCGCGACCAGTGGCGGTCGGCATAGAACAACTGCTTGGTGAAGCCAGCCAGGGTAGCGGCTTGTTCCTCGGACAACACCCCTGCTTCGCGGGCAAGACGGAGCCCGTGCCGGATGTTGACCATCGGGTGGGAGACACAGCGGTACCCGGTGTCCGCGGAGGTGTGCGTGACCGCCACCTCGTCGTCGTCCTCCAGGACGCCTTCCGCGTACATACTGAAGATGTCGCCGATACCAACCATGCCGTGGACCGAGAGTTCGGCGGCGCGGAGAGCACCCATGCTGGAACAGCCGTAGACGCGTACTCCGGAGGCGAGAGCGTGGAGAATCTCCTTGTGCCAGACGGCTGGAACGCTTTCGAAATATCCGTCGACTATGACCAGCGTCTGCGGCGCCTGTTGAACGGCGCGATAGACGTCGCCGATGGCAGCGGGCGGGGCATACGTACACGGAAACTCTTGTGCTGCTTCCCTGACGGGCAGGGTGGGGCCCAGGAAGGTGATCGTACGGCGCGGGTCGAATACTTCGGTTGACTGGTTCATTCTGATTATATACCGACTGATTCGAATGCATGGAACGCCGCGGGCCTGGCACAGCTGCCAAACGGTCCATACATTCCCGGAACTATGACTTTGACCACTGGCGCACCATATTCCTCTACGGTCAGATCCACTTTGACGGCCTGTTCGTATCCCGCAGCCCGGAGGTGCTCTGACACCATCTCGCGCTCACCGGCGAAAGACCCGGCGGTGAGCGAGGGGATCACGTCGAAATCAACCTCTGACGGTTCGGCGGCGAGTTCCCGTCGTACTGTTTCCACCAGTTCCGGATCCGCGGCCCTGATGAAATCCTCGCGGCTAAGATCATCACGGCTGCCGGCGATATAGGTGAGCCTCTTCTGTACGGCCTCGCAGACTGCGGATTCGAGCGCTCGCCAGGGGTCGGGATGGCAGGCGAACCCGTCGTGCACGCCGGTGGGTCGCCACAGCGCACTGTCGTCCGAGGGAAGCACGACGGCACCGAAGCAGGGTATGCCGACCGGTGAAGTGACATCCCAGACAGCCACTTCCAGGCCCGCACGGTCCAGCATGGCGAAGAGCGCAGGCCACGCGGGGTGCGCGATGCTTCTCAGGTCCACTCGGCCGCTGTGATCGCTGGTGCGCCACCGCCATTCGGCATCCCGCTCGATGACCTCGCAGAGGGCGTGCGTGACTGCCTGATCCTCCGTCGCGCCTGAGGCGAGCCCGTTGGAGTTCCTCGCAACGGGCACGGTCTCGCAATTCTTCGTGAAGTCCATGGAAACAACCGGTTCGGGGACCCAGGTCCGATCCCCAGTGAACAGCTCTTCTCCCTCCACCCATGCTGCCGGAGGTGCGTCGTCACACGAGGGAACGTCATAGAGCGGGGCCGGCAGTAATCGCGGATCGATGGCTCTTATTCTGTCGCCCGGCAGCCACGGAAGGGTGCGGGTCGGCAGCGACAGGTTCTCCGCGTGCCAGGTCTCCAATGATTCCATGAGGGCGGATGCGCGGGCCACAACGGGGTCAGGCGACTTCCCGATGCTGACCGTGAGAGATTTTGCGGTCGGTCGGATCGCCAGGAATACGGGAAGCCCGACGCTGTCAAGCCCTGTGATGTTGGCGATCCGCGTGATGCCTGCGCGGGCCGAGAGCCCTGTGTAGGCCTTGAGAACGTTCTCTGCGCTTAATCGGCGAGCGGTCTGCATCGTTTCTGGAATGCCTTTCAGGATTTCTGACCACTCTGTGCATATCTTTCCCCCGACGCGATCTTGGTCGTGATCGTTTTCGAATCATACACCAGTCCATGACGCTCGCTCAGATTGTATGTATCTACAAGGTCAAAACGGAAGTATGTGAAGAATAGGGCATAATTGCCAGTTGAGGTGACGTGCGCCACATGATCTTGAGGTCTGTCGATCATCCCTGCCACTCTGCTCGTTAGGGGGCGAGAGGGCACGCAAGGTGCACCTTGTAGGAAGCTATAAACGGCGACCCCCGAGACAAGAGAATCCCGATTTGAAAGGGTCCAAAATGAACTCGATCAAGAGCGACGTGGTTTCCGCCGGCTCCTCGACCGCTGTCAAGGCCGTCACCACGACGGGCTCCTCGACCGCTGTCAAGGCCGTCACCACGACGGGCTCCTCGACCGCTGTCAAGGCCGTCACCACGACGGGCTCCGCCACTGCCGCGGTCTGATCGCTGGACTCCCGCCGGTCATATGACCGGTGACGGTTTGGGCTGGGAGCCGGGAAGCCGGCGCCCAGCCGTTCACTTCACCAGCCTGTAACTGGAGCACTATGGAATTCGAGGACCTCGTGCGGCGTATCCGGGAGGAGGACGTCCAGGTCTCCGTCGTGGACGGCCGGCTGGCCTACGACGGCCCACAGCAGGCGTTGACAGAAGATCTCCTCGCCATGATGCGCCTCCACAAGCAGCGGCTGATGGAGGTAGCGGCGACTGGCCCCGTCGTAGAAGCGAGTGGCCCGGCCACACTCTCCCAGCAGCGGATGCTCGCCCAGTGCCGGAGGTCTTCCACTCCCCAGATCTGGAACATCCCGTTACGGATCGACCTCATCGGCGAGGTTGACGTGTCCGCGATGTCCTGGGCATTGTCCGAACTGGTGCAGCGTCACCATGCACTGCGCACAAGGTTGGTGTCCATCAGCAGTGGGATCGTCCAGGAAGTCCTGCCCGCTGACTGCTTCCGGTTGGTCAGCCAGGACCTGCGGGGGCCCAGCGTGGAGCCTGCGCCGGAGGCCACTGTGGACGCCTGGTGCTCACAGCTCGCCCGGACCCCGTTCGATCTGGCGAATGGGCCGGCGCTGCGCGCCCACCTAGGCCGCGTAGATGACGCGCGATGGGTGCTGGTGATCGTGCAGCACCACGTCATCACTGACGCGACATCCGGAAGTGTCCTCATCCGCGAATTTGGCGCGCTCTACGCGGCGGCCGTCCAAGGGGCTGGGTCGCCGCTCGCGAGCACGCCATGTCAGTTCACTGACTATGCCCGCTGGCAGCGCCGGTACCTCGACGCGGACTGTGCCGCACGGCTCACTGCCTTCTGGCGGGAGACTCTGGCCGGTGCCCGTTTCGACATGCCCCTGCGCGGCTTCAAACGGTGCCCCGAGGTACGCACCGGAGCGGGCGCGGTGCTGCGGACTGTGCTGGGTCCGGAGATCATCGCACCGCTACGCGGCCTGTGCCGGACCCGGCACATAACCCTGTACACCGTGCTCCTGCTCGCCTTGAGCCGCATCCTGTCGCGAGGCACTGGACGCAACGACCTTGTGGTGACCGGTTCCTTCGGCAACCGGGAGGATGAGGAGATCGCATCCATGATTGGTCTCGTGGCCAACTCGGTTGCCCTGCGCCTGCGTTCGCAGGAGAACCTTCCGGTCGGGGACGTCCTGACGGAGACAGCGGCGACCGTCGCGGCCGCGATGTCGCACCAGGCGCTGCCGATTTCGCAGGTCCTCGAATCCCTTGACCTCGGAGACGACCGGGCAGACCTGGACGGCTTCCCGCGCGTGTGGCTCACCCTGAACACGGCGGTGGCGGATGGACTGGAGCTTCCGGGAGCAGAAGTCATGGTGAGTGAGATCCCGGTGTCCGGTACCCGCTCGGACCTTGGCATCGTCGCCTACCAGTCCGCGGACTCGATCGAGTTGAACGTCGAGTACTCGACCGAGACCCTCGACGCGGCGGCCGTCCAGGAGTTCGTCGATGCATTCAGCTCATTGCTGACCCGCCTCCCGGACGCACTGCACGAGCCGTGGGAGCAATGGCTCCAATCCACCGGGCAGGTCTTATCGGAGCACCCCGCACGCGCACAGGCAGCCCAGTGATACACGAGAACGCCTATGACGTCGTCACGAACGACATCTACTTGCGCCTGTCGGACATCGTCCCTAGCAGCGACTTCATCCTCAAACTCGAGGGTCTCAACCCTGCCGGATCGATCAAGCTCAAGACCGCCCGCGGCATGGTCGAACAGGCCGAGACCTCCGGTGCTCTCCGCCCCGGTACGCGAGTGATCGAATCCTCCTCCGGAAGCCTCGGCGTGGCGCTGGCGATGGTGTGTGCCGCCAAAGGCCACGCGTTCACCTGTGTCACCGATCCTCATGCGTCCCGGCAAAGCGTTCAGACGATGCGGGCACTCGGAGCAGAGGTCGTGGAGGTCGCAGAACGGGACGTCAACGGTGGCTATCTCGGAACGAGGATCGCATATATCCACGCGCTGCTGTCGGGCGACGACGATGCTGTGTGGCTCAACCAGTACGCCAATCCTGAGAACTCCCGCGTACACGAGGAACACACGGCTGCCGCCATCCTCGAAGAACTGCCCATCGTGGACTACCTCTTCGTCGGTGCCGGAACGACGGGCACTGTCATGGGCTGCACCTCGTATTTCGGGGCCTACTCACCGCTGACGAAAGTCGTCGCTGTCGACACCCTGGGGTCCGTGACGTTCGGGCACCCTCCGGGCCCGCGCCATGTACCGGGCCTGGGGGCCAGCCGACGACCTGAAATCTGTCGGCCGGAAGCTGTCGACGACATCGTCCTGATCTCCGAGGAGGAGGCGATCGCCGCCTGCCGAGAGCTCGCGCGCAGCTACGGGGTACTGGTCGGAGGATCCACCGGGTCCGTCGTCGCCGCAGTTCGCAACGCCTCCCATGCCATTCCTGCGGGATCGGTCGTGGTGGGCATCTCTCCCGATCTGGGTGAACGCTATGTCGGCACCGTCTACGACGACGACTGGGTGACAGCGCGGTTCGGTTCTCTCCCCGCAGGCCTTGCCACCGGCGGACGGGCCGTCGCCGCCGACGTGCCGGTGCGCCCCGCGGAGGCGCCATGACCACATATTCTGTCTTGCCCGGAAGCACTGACGAGAGGTCAGCGGTGCTCGCACGCGTCCTTGTGCCGCAGCCGGAGCCGTTCGCTCTCCTGAAGCGGGAAGCGAGCCCGCCGGGGGAGATCGAGGTGCTGTTCGGGCGCATCACCGAGTTCGACTGTCTCGCCGATCTCGAGCAGGGGGAGCGGGCAGCTGATCTGCCCGTACTCGTCTTGCTGCCCTACCGTCAGGTCGGGACCGAACGCGGCTATTCCTGTCACGACGACGAGGCGCACGCTCTTGCGCTGCAGGCCACGGAACACTTCACCGTCGACGCCGAGTGGCTCAGGTCCCGGTTACCCGATGACCGCACAGCCTTGCGCGATGCCTGCTTCGACACGACGGACGAGGCCTACGCGGCAACCGTCGGAAAAGTGATCTCTGAGGAGATCGGACGCGGTGAGGGTGCCAACTTCGTCATCAGACGGTCGTTCACCGCCCAGATGGACGGAGATCCGTTGAGGGGCGCACTGTCAGCGCTGCGCAGACTGCTAACCGCCGAATCGGGCGCCTACTGGACCTTCGCCGTGCACACGGGTGAGCGCACCCTGGTCGGGGCGAGTCCGGAGCGACACGTCACCCTCGACGGCGGGACCGTCACGATGAACCCCATCAGCGGGACCTATCGATATCCGCAGGAAGGGCCTTGTACCGAGGGAGCGCTGGAGTTCCTGGCCGACCAGAAGGAAGCCGACGAGCTCTTCATGGTGGTCGACGAAGAGCTCAAGATGATGGCGCGGATCTGCACTTCCGGCATCCGGGCCGCAGGGCCGTTTCTGAAGGAGATGAACCGGCTGGCCCATACGGAATTTCTTCTCAGCGGGTACAGCCGGCTGACCCCGTTCGACATCCTGCGGCAGACCCTCTTCGCTCCTACAGTCACGGGCAGCCCCCTGGAGAATGCCTGCTCTGTGATCCGTAAGTACGAGACCACGGGCAGAGGTTACTACAGCGGGGTGGCAGCGTTGATCGGTACGGATCCGGCAGGTATGCCGACGCTGGACTCAGCGATCCTGATCCGCACCGCCGATGTCGGCGCGTCCGGTGTCCTGAACATCGGGGTAGGGGCCACACTGGTGCGTCATTCCGCCCCAGAGGCGGAAGTGGACGAGACACTCGCCAAGTGTGCGGCACTGCTCGACGCGATCACAGGAGCGGGTTCGACCCCCGACCCGAGCAACTCCGCATCGCGGCTGGCTGCCGTCAGCCTCTCGGACGACGCTCGTATCAGGTCGGTGCTACGGGCCCGACGCGACGTCCTGGCCCCGTTCTGGGCTCGGGGGGAGCCAACGGTTGCTGGCAATCACGGACCCACCGGCGTTCCCTCGGATGCCTGCGGGCACCGTGCACTGCTCATCGACAACAGCGACACGTTCACGGACATGCTGGCCCACTACCTTAGGGTGTCGGGCCTGTCGGTGGTGATCCACCCCTTCGATCGGGGCCTCGACGCCTCCGGATTCGACATCGTCGTGGTCGGGCCGGGGCCCGGTGACCCCCGCGCGACGGAGGACGTGAAGATCTCTGCCGTCGGGAAGATCACACGGGAACTGCTGCACTCGGATATGCCGTTCATGTCGTTGTGCCTCGGACATCAGGTGCTCTGCCAGGCACTCGGCCTCCCTCTGCGCCGCAAGGCGCGGCCCAACCAGGGCCGCAGACGCCGGATCGATCTCTTCGGAAGCCAGGTCGAGGTGGGCTACTACAACACCTTCGCCGCCTGGTCCGACACAGACTTCGTCCTCTCCGGCGAGCGGGGCGGTGCCGTGCGCATCTGCCGTGACCCGATGACGGGGGAGGTCGAAGCCCTGTCCGGCCCAGGCTTCCGCTCGTTCCAGTTCCATCCGGAATCGGTGATCAGCACGGACGGAGGGGCTGTCCTGGCCGAGGCGATCCCTGCGCTTCTGAACTGGCGGAGAAACCAGCCCTGCCCTGCCACCGAATCAGCCCGCGAACCATCAATGGAGTCTTCGTGACCGTAACCGACCAGGGCGCCGCCTTCTCTAGTACCTTGCCGCCCTTGGCGATCCCGCCGCGCCAGGCGGCCGAAGCCGCCCGCCTGGCCCTGACCCGACCCCACCCACTGAACCTGGCCGAGACTGTCGTCGGGCATCTCGCGCGGCGCGCCGCGCACACCCCGGACGCCTTGGCCGTCGTCCACAAGGAGAGCCGCCTCACCTGTGCCGACCTGCTCACCCATGTGTACGCGTTGCGGAAGGAACTGACGGAGCGCGGATGCAAGCCCGGTGATGTGATCGCCTGTAGCGGATTGCGGTCGGCGACGACTCTCGCCCTCTTCCTGGCGCTGGAAAGCCTTGGCGCGGTGTATCTGCCCGTCGACCCCACCTGGCCCCAGAGCCGGACGGCCACCGTCCTGCAACGCAGCGGGGCAGCACTGCTCGCCGCCTATCTGCCTTCGAACGCAAGTGCCGAGTCACTGCGTGCCGCGGCGCTCCTTGCGGACGTGCCCATCCTATCGGTGGAGCTGTCCGCACCATCGGCGGAAGGGCGCTTACACCACGAGGCCCGCGCCTTCACCTGGCCGGAGAAGTGCGCTGACGCGTCCGAGGCGAGGTACGTGTTCTACACGTCCGGCACCACAGGGGTGCCGAAAGGGGCGCTCAACGAACACCAGGGGATGGTCAACCACCTCTGGGCCAAGGTCCTCGACCACGGGCTCACCCCGTCGGATGTCATAGCCTTCAGCGCTCCGCTCGTGTTCGACATCTCCATATGGCAGATGCTCGTACCCGCCCTTGCAGGCTCGGTGATGGTGGTCGTCGACGACGCCGACGTGCACTTCCCCCGCAGACTGGTCACGGAGCTCGCCGTACGGCAGGTCACCGTGCTCGAGGCGGTGCCCACCTTGCTGCGTATGCTCACGGAAGAGGTAGCACGCGGGAGGGTCGACCTGTCTGCCCTGCGCTGGGTGATCTCCACGGGTGAGGAACTCCTGCCCAGCACCGCCGCCGACCTTATCGACGCACTCCCGGGCGTGGAGGTCAGTAACGCCTGGGGATTCACCGAGACCTCCGACGACCTCACTCACCATGTGGTGAGGGGAGCAGACCTGAGCGGACGTCGCCTGCCGGTCGGTTCCCCCGTGGTGAACGCCTGCCTGTATGTCCTGGTCGAGGCCGAGGACGGTGCCTGGCGGGCGGCGGCTCCGGGCGAGATCGGAGAGATCTTTGTCGGTGGGGTGGCCGTGTGCCGTGGCTACCTCCAGGACCCTGCCGCAACCAAGGGTGCCTTTCATCGTGATGTCATCGATCCCTCCTCGCCGACCGGCCGGCTGCACCGCAGTGGCGACGCCGGGGTGATCAGGGACGGTCTGCTGTACTACCTCGGCCGGTTGGACCGACAGGTCAAGGTCAAGGGTGTGCGGATGGAACTCGGCGAGATCGAAGCGGTGCTCGCCTGCCATCATTCCGTGGCGCAATGCGCTGTGGTGGTGGTCGACGAGGGCACTGAGAGGGAGCTTGTCGCCTGCTACGTGTCTTCGGGCGCATCAACCGAGGGCGCGGTCCTGGCCACCGAGCTGCAGGACCATGTGAGACTCATCCTTCCGGAGGCCATGGTCCCCCTCCGATGGGTTTCGTTCCTCTCCTTGCCGCTGAACGGAAACGGCAAGGTCGATCACAAGAAACTGCAGCGCATGCTGTCTGGGAGGTCATGACCGATGGAGCACGACGATGAGTTGCGCTACGTGAATGTCCTACGGAGGTGTATCCCAGGGCTCGCCGCGTCCGAGCCCGTCCTCGCTGACGCGGTGCTCGTCGATCTCGGACTTGATTCGCTGGGCCGTATGCGCCTGCTCGTGGCATTGGAGAAGGAGTTCGACATTGTCTTCCCCGACGAGCTCCTCGTGCCGGAGACGTTCAACACGGTGACGTCTCTGCAGGCCGCCCTCACCACAGTTCTACGGGAGATGGTGCGATGACGGCTGATGCGTTCGCAGGAGTCGGCGATTCCTGCCCTGGGCTGCGCAACGAAGAGTTCCAGCACTCGCTGTGGCCCATGAATAGAGCGGTCCCGGGCGGCTGGCAGATCTGCTCCGGCCCCTCACCTTATCAGGGCTGTATGGAGTACATTCGCGACCACTGGACGGACATGCGTCCTGCGGGTCTGAGCACGGTTCAGATATTGGAAGGCCCTCGACGATGACCATTCCCAGGATCCAGCCCTACGCTTTGCCGGCTGCCGACCAGCTGCCGGACCGAGTGGTGACATGGGCGGTCGACCCGGCGCGCGCCGCTCTCCTCATCCACGACATGCAGGAGTACTTCGTCGGCTCCTTCCCTGCCGACGAGTCGCCGATGTCGGAGGTTATTCCCCGCATCGCCCGCCTGCGCGAAGTCTGCGCCGAGGCAGGCATTCCCGTGTTCTTCTCAGCACAGCCCGGAGGTATGGAGAAGCACGACAGGGGATTGCTCGCGGACTTCTGGGGGCCCGGGATGAGCACCTCGGAGAGCCACCGGAGGATCATCGCCCCGCTCTCACCCAGGCCCGGTGAGAGGGTACTGACAAAATGGCGCTACAGCACGTTCTTCCGAACGCCTCTTCTGGAGGCTATGCGTGAACAGGGCCGCGATCAGCTCATTATCTGCGGTGTCTACGCCCACATCGGGTGCCTCATGACAGCCTGCGATGCTTTCGCCAACGACATCGAAACATTCCTGATTGCGGACGCGGTTGCTGACTTCAGTGCCGATTACCACCGGATGGCGCTTGTATACGCCGCCGAACGCGCGGCCGTTGTTGACACGACGGATCGCATGCTTAGCAAGCTTAGACCGTGTCCTACGTGGTGATTGCTCGTTGGTATGGTCATGGGGCGGGGTATGTGGAGTTGGATTGTTCCGGACGGGTTGTGGGAGATCGCGGAGCCGTTGATCCCTCCGTCGAAGGTGCGGCCGCAGGGTGGGGGAACGCAGGACACGCCTGATGAGACGCTGTTCGCCGCCATCATCTACGTACTGGTCAGCGGCTGCGCCTGGCGAGCCCTGCCACCGTGCTTCGGCATATCGAAGTCCACTGCTCACCGTCGGTTCTTGGTCTGGTCGAGAGCCGGTGTCTGGGGCCGGCTGCATGAGGCCGTGCTGCACCAACTCGACGACGCCGGCCTCATCGACGTCACCCGGGTCGTCCTCGACACCTGAAGGGTGTCTTTATTGCCGTACGGTGGTTGACCTGGGGCTTTGCGATTGCCCAAGTATGGGCACGATCACTGATCGTGGGTCTCCGACTGCTCTACCTGATCTTCTGCCGACTGCTGAGCTGCTTCCTTTTGCTGGGCCGATCGACCGCCGCGAACAATGCCGAGATTCTTGTCCTTCGCCACGAGGTCGCTGTGCTTCGCCGACAGGTCGAGCGGCCGCGGCTCTCATGGGCCGATCGTGCCGTGCTCTCCGCTCTCGCACGGCACCTGCCACCCGTCTTACGCTGCCATCGGCTGGTCACCCCGGGCACGCTGCTGAACTGGCACCGCCGTCTGGTGCGCTGGAAATGGCGACAGACACCAGCCAGGCCCGGCCGACCACCGTTACCGGAAGAGACAGTCGCACTCATCCAGCGCCCGGCAAGAGAGAACCCGACCTGGGGATACGTCAGGATCCAAGGCGAGCTCCGCCGACTCGGTCGTCGGGTCGCCGCCGCCACCATCCGGCGCGTCCTGCGCCATACCGGCCTGCCGCCCGCACCACAGCGAGCATCTCAGCAGACCTGGCGTACCTTCCTCCGAGCCCAGGCCCACACGCTACTCGCCTGCGACTTCATGCACGTGGAGACCGTCTTCCTCAGACGCCTCTACGTCTTCTTCGTCATGGAGATCAAGACCCGGCGCGTTCACATCCTGGGTGTCACCGCGCGCCCTACCGGCGCATGGGTCACCCAGCTCGCCCGCAACCTGCTCATGGACCTCGGCGACAGGGCGGGGTTCTTCCGGTTCCTCATCCGCGACCGGGACAGCAAGTTCACCGCCGCGTTCGACGCCGTCTTCGCTGGCAACGGCACAGCCGTCATCCCGACTCCGCCGCAAAGCCCCCGGTCCAACGCATTCGCCGAACGATGGATACGCACAGCCCGTACCGAATGCACCGACCGAATCCTCATCACCGGTGAACGACACCTGCGTACAGTCCTCACCACGTACGCCGAGCACTACAACACCGGACGAGCCCACCGCAGCCTCGACCTACGAGCCCCGGACGACCACCCGAGCGTCATCTCCCTGCCTGCTGCCGTAGTCCGACGGCGACAGCTACTCGGCGGCCTGCTCAACGAGTACCACACCACGCCACCCCAACGACTTCTCCATCCACAAGAAACACCCAGCTCAGCGGCCTGATCGGGATATTGACACCCTTCAGGCCTCGAACGGTCACCGGCTTAGGCGAGCCATCGGACAGGCTCTAACCAGCAACTACGATCCTGACGCCCTCAACGGCGACACCGCACGCCCAGGACAACCGCTTAACACCAGTCACCTAGAACGCAAGTTCGGCCGTGGGGCCCGGGGACAACCGCTGCGCCGGTCCGGATCGGATCAGCGGGTGTTGAGCGTGAGTCGGTAGTGCCTCAGGGCGTCATCCAGGGGCTGGAAGTAGGACGAGCCCTTAGCCTTAACGGAGCCGCCGCACTTTTGGCCCTTCGGGTTGCCGGAGGTCACGCCCTGGGCCTGGTTGCCGGAAATGTAGGCGCCTCCGCTGTCACCGCCCTCGGTGCACACCGTGGAAGTGGCCAGTCCCTTGACGGTGGTCTCCGGCTTGGTGGTGTAGACGACGGTGACGTTGTACGACTTGACCTTCCCGCAGGTCCAGCCGGTGGTCTGGCCTGCCTTGCACAGCGCGGCACCGGACGCCGCCCGCCTGCTGCCACGGACCTGTTTGCCGTTCACCATGGTCTCGACCTTCACGCCCTTGTCCAACTCGGCGATCCCCATGTCGACACTGTTCTGACCAGTGTTGAACCGGGTGTCGGTCGCCTTGGCGAAGCGCTCGCCGTCGTAGGACAGGTCCGGAAGTCCTTCCAGACAGTGACCGGCCGAGACCAGGAACTGCTTGCCGGAGCGGTCGCGGGCGCCATAGCCCACGGAGCAGGTGCCGCCGCCTGCGGCGCTCATGCTCTGGCCCGGGGTGACGTTCTGTGTTGGGACCAAGGTTGACTTCTCGTTCACGACCTTGACGGCGCTTCCGTACGTCTTCGCCTTCTTGAGGAAGGCGCGGGCGGCGGGCGTGCTGTCGTCGCTGACGGCGACGGTGACGGTGTCCGTGGCCAGGTCGACCCCCCAGGAGTTGACTCCCGTGGGGACGCGCTGGGCGGCGGCGCTGTCGAGGGCGGCCATCACCTTGTCCAGGCGCTCCTGGCCGCGCTCGGGCACCCGGGCGGTGAGCCCGGCGTCCCTGACCTTGGCGGCCGCGGCCTTGTCGGCCACGTTGACGGTGAGCTTGCCGTCGTTGTCGAAGTAGGCGCCGAGCGTGCGGAGGTCACCGTCCAGCCGGTCCAGGCTCTTCTGCTGCTTGCTCTCGCTGTCCAGACGCTCAACGGCCTTGCTCTCGCTGACGCCGAGCGACTTCGCCAGAGCCTTCACCATGCCGGCGTCGTACTGCGCGGCGGACGTGGGGGTGGGAGAGGGGCTCTGATCGGGAGAGGCGTTGGCGGCCGAGAGGCCGACGGCCGAGGCGATGGCAATGCCCGCGATGCCGGCTGCGATCGATATTCGAGATGGGGACACGTGGAGTCCTTTGCCGGAGCAGGCGTGAGCGCCCGCGTGAGATGAGGGGGCCACGGACGGAACACACCAAGGGGCGATGGCCCGGCAAAGCCATCGACCTCACGTCCGGGCCGCCCATGCCACCACATGGTGGACGCATGGTCAACACAAGAGCAGGGCCGGGAAAGTGAAGCTTGACCTTCGGCCCGTCGGGGCCGACCGCGCACCGCCGGTTCAGCGAATGGAGCAGAGCCCGGGTCTGAGCCAAACTGCACCGCCTGGTGCTGGACGAACTCGGCGCTCGCGGAGACCTGGACTGGTCGAGGTGCGCGATCGACTCGGTGAACATGCGGGCCTTGAAAGGGGGGACCTGACAGGTCCGAATCCTGTCGACCGGGGCAAGAAAGGGTCGAAGATCCACCTGATCACCGAGCGGACCGGTCTGCCCATATCCGTCGGTATATCGGGCGCCAACCTCCACGACATCCAGGCCCTGCAGCCCCTGGTCCGCGGGATCCCGCGGATCCGCTCCCGCCGCGGCCCACGCCGGCGCAAGCCCGCCAAGCTGCACGCCGACAAGGGCTACGACTACGACTACCTGCGTCGATGGCTACGCAAGCGCGGCATCACCCACCGCATCGCGCGCAAGGGCATCGAATCTTCCACGCGACTGGGCCGCCACCGCTGGACGATCGAGCGCAGCATGGCCTGGCTCGCCGACTGCCGTCGGCTCCACCGCCGCTACGAGCGCAAGGCTGAACACTTCCTGGCCTTCACCGCTATCGCCTGCACCCTCATTTGCTACCGCCGACTCGCCAAATGAGACGACGTCTTAGCGTTAGCCGCTGTACCGATGTGCCCCAAGGCCGTCGACAACCCGCAGGGCACTGAGTGAGTGACAGAAGCGAACCAGATTTCCGCGCTCGGCCGCCCCATAACCACGACAGCAGGCGGCTCGGTCCGCCTGTGCCGCGCAGTCGACTCTTTTGAGGGCTTCGAAGCCCGTGAGAGAGCCAGCATTCCCCCATCGTCTGAGCCGCTCTCCCTGCGCCTGGGACGGGGACTTGCGGGCCTAACCCATGGCTCCCTCACCGTTCGAACACCACCTCGGACCGACCAGATCCCGGGGCCTTCCCGAAGATGCCTGGAGGACTTGTGAACACCGATGACCGCACCAAGCTCGTCGTCGCCGCGATGGGTGCCGGACTGCTGACGCTCATCGCCCCGCTGACGCTCGGGTTCGTCGGACTGGGTGCGCTGATGCTGATCCTCAAGGTCTGACAGCCAGCCGCCGTGCCTGGCACGCGCGCACGTCGAGACGGCATCAACCGTTCTCGGGGCTCGGGCTCGCCCTCCACTGGAGGCCGAGCCCGAGGGGCGTTCAGCGGGGCTTCACCCGGAACCCGTAGAAGGTCTGGTCGTAGCTCCCGTAGCTGCGGGCGGGCAGGTCCACGGCCCGGGCGTTCTGGCACGAGCCGTTCGTGTCGAACAAGGCGACGGGGTGCTCGGTCGCGTTGTAGACGCTCTTCGCGGGGATCCCGCTGCTGGTGCAGAACCCGAGATTCCAGGAGGAGTCCTTCACGACCTGGCCGGTGTAGTCCGCGCCCGAGTAGAAGCACACCGCCCCCTGCTCGCAGATCGGCGTGAGGCGGAACGACTTGAACTCGGACTCGACCTCCTGCACCTTGGAGCCGGGCGTGATGGTCCCGGTGGGGGCGCCCGAGCAGGAATCATTCGCATACCATTCGACCTGGAACCGGGTCCTGTTGTAGAGCGACCGGACCGTGGACTTGGTCCCGTCGGGCCACCCGGTCTCGGACAGCACGCACCCTGACGCCCTGCCGCTAGCACGCCTGAACTGGCCCTCGTGGCCGGGTTCGGACCAGACGCAGAACTTGTCCGCGCCGCAGTCCTCCTGACTCGCGGCATGGGCCGGTGCCACGAGTCCGGGAAGGACGGTGACAGTGAGAGCGGCGACAGCGGCTGCCAGGCGCCGAACATCTGACGTGCGCATACATCTCCTCGGTGTACATAAGGGGCAGTCGACGGAGGAGTGACCGTAGCGGTCACTCATACTGACGGTGTGGACGACGGCGCGTGACGACTCGATGGTGTGACATCCAGGACCCGGCTCATCCCGTGACCAGAAGATGAAGCGGGGGCGATGGGACTCGGCGATGTCGGCCGTGGTTCTCGGAGCCGAACGGTACGTATGTGGCCTCGGGGATCAATCGAACCGTGGTTGACGCGGAGATTGATCTCAGCCCCAACCCGGGGGCGTCTGCCTGGGCGCCCTCATGGCCCGCCTCCTGGCATGGTCGGACGCCTTCGCACGTGCTCGCGCTGATCACTCAGCGCGAGCGCCACTTGGACTCGGCCGCGCAGAGCCGACACCTGAACATGCGAGGTCACCAGTCCACCAAGACCGACTACGGAGGCGGGCGCCTTGTGCGGCCGCAGCCGCACAAGGTGCCCAGGTGTTCTTCAGTTGAGTTGTGCCTCAACGGAAGGCGGCGATGTTGCGGGCGACCCAGCCGTTGAAGGGGCGCGGGGCGCGGCCGAGGACTCGTTCCACGTCCGGGCTGATCCGCAGTTCTGCCGGGGTCGGGGCGGAGATGATGTCGAGGGTGTCGTCGGCGAGTTCCGCCGGCACGAACTGGGTCATCATGGCCTTGGCCTCGTCGCGGGTGAGTTCGTGGAACCGTACAGGTGAGCCGAGCGTGGCGGCGATGGCCTCCGCCTGCTGACGTGGCGTGACCACCTCTGGCCCGGTCAGCTCGTACACCCCGCCGGTGTGCCGGTCGTCCAGCAGGCAGGCCGCCGCGACCTCGGCGATGTCCGCCGGGTCGATGACCGGCACTCCTACGTCGCCGAAGGGCGCGGCGACCGTCCCTTGCGTGCGGACTGACTCCGCCCAGGCCAAGGCGTTGGAGGCGAAGCCGCCCGGTCGCAGGACGGCCCAGGCCAGGCCGGACTCCCGCAACGCGTCCTCCACCGCGCGCATCGCGACCCGCGACGGGCCGAGCGGCCTGGTCGCCACGCCCTGCGAAGACAGCAGGACGACTCGGCGGACCCCACTGGCCGCGGCCAGGCCGATGATGTCGGCCGGTCTTGCCTCGGGGGTGTGCAGGTCGCCGGACAGCAGGAGGAACAGTGCCTTCGCTCCGTCCAACGCGGGTGTGAGGCTTGTCAGCTCGGCCAGGTCGGCCGCCACATGCCGGACTCCGTCCAGCATCGCCACCGCATGCCGCGACACCGCCGTCACCTGCTCGCCCGCCTCGGCCAAGGCGTGCGTCAAGGGTCGGCCCACATTCCCGGTAGCCCCGGTCACCACAATCATATTCAGCTCCTGGTCGGTCGTGTACTGCGGCAATTGACACTAGGAGCCGGGCTTACTTTTCGTAAGAACATACCTAGAGGTAAGCTCCGCACGTGAGAGAAGGCGCGCAGCGTATACAGGCCGAGGTGGGCAGTCAGTATGAGGTGTTTCACACCGACTGCCCCGCGCGTGACATGGTCGACCATGTGACCAGCAGGTGGGGTATCTGGGTGCTGATCTCCTTGCGGAGCAACGACCTTCGGTTCTACGAGCTGCGCGACAGCATCCAGGGCATCAGCGAGAAGATGCTCGCTCAGACCCTGCGTGCGCTGGTCCAGGACGGCTTGATCTGGCGGGAGGTGGAGCCGACGACGCCGCCCCAGGTCACCTACGGGCTGTCCGAGTTCGGCCAGGACATCACCGAGCCGCTGACGGACTTGTTCCACCGGATCACACAGCGGCTGTCGCCGCGCAGCACGGACTAGTGCGGTAGTGGCCGGCCCCGAAACCGGAGCCCACCGAGCGGGCCGTGCTCGACCAAAAGGTGGCCGTACGGCGCGGCCAGGGCTACCCCCTGCGCGTCACCGCCACCGATACGCCCCCGGCGACCACACACGGTGATGTCAGAACCGACCTCGACGAGGAATAGGCGACACCTCAACATGCGAGCACACCAGCCCCGAGGCCGTATAACGTTCCACTGGCCCTCCCGCCCCTGCTGTGCCGGCCCGCCTCATGGCCAGCCGTCAGGGGCTCGTGAGGATGACGAGTTGCCGGGTCGCCCGGGTCATCGCGACGTAGCGGTCGACCGCTCCCTCGACACCCTCGCCGAACGCCTCCGGGTCGACGAGGACGACCAGGTCGAACTCGAGCCCCTTGGACAACTCCGGGGTCAGTGACCGGACGCGGGGCGTCGCCCGGAACGTGGGATCGCCGATGACGCAGGCGATCCCGTCGGTGTTCCCGGCGAGCCAGGTATCGAGGACCGAGCTCAGCTCCGCGACGGATCCGTGGACGACGGGGATGCCGCCGCTGCGGATGGAGGTCGGCACGTTGGCGTCCGGGAGCACGGCTCGGATGACCGGCTCGGCTTCCGTCATGACCTCCTCCGGCGTCCGGTAGTTGACACTCAGGGAGGCCACGGTGATCCGGTCGAGCCCGATCCGCTCGAGCCGTTCCTGCCACGACTCCGTGAACCCGTGCCGGGCCTGGGCGCGGTCCCCGACGATGGTGAAGCTCCGGGACGGGCAGCGGAGCAGCAGCATCTGCCACTCCGCGTCGGTCAGTTCCTGCGCCTCGTCCACGACGATGTGCGCGAACGGGCCGGCGAGCCGGTCCGGGTCGGCGGTGGGCAGGGCGGTCTCGTCGATCAGGCTGTCCTGGAGGTCCTGTCCCCGCAGCATCGTCACCGCGCCCTCACCGTCGTCATCGGCCGCGAGCACGGTGTCGATGACATCGGCCATACGCTCCCGTTCGGCGGCGACGGCGGCCTTGTGCCGGCGCTGTCGCCGTGCCGTCTCCGGGTCGCCGAGCCGCTGCCGCGCCGCGTCCAGGAGCGGCAGGTCGGACCCCGTCCAGGCGTGGGGCGCGTGCTTGCGCTGAAGCGTGCGGACCTCGTCGGGGCTGAGCCAGGGGGCGCACATCCGCAGGTAGGCGGGGACCGACCACAGGTCTCCGACCAGGTCGGCCGCTTCGAGCAGCGGCCAGGCCCGGTTGAGGGTGGTGACCAGCTCTTCGTCGTGCATTAGCGACCTGCGGAACTGGTCAGGTGAGATGTCACCGTCGTGCTTGTCCATCAGGATCGTGAGCAGTTCCTCCCAGATCTGCTCACGGGCCTCGTTGTGCGGGGTGCCGGGTTCCGGTGCCTCGAACGCCTCGGCCCAGTCGTCGGCGCTCAGCCAGATGTCGGCCCAGTCGGTCGAGACCGTCATCCCCTCGGCGGGAGGCTCTTCGTAGAACCTGACGGCCTTCTCGATCGCCCGCACCATGTCCGCGGACGACTTCAGGCGTGCCACGTCCGGGTCGGCCTCGATCGCCGCTCCGGCTCCCTCGGCGACCAGGTCCCGCAGGGTGCAGGTGCGCACCCCCTCCTCTCCGAGGCTGGGGAGGACATCGGCGACGTAGGCCAGGTAGGGCTGGTGCGGACCGACGAACAGCACACCTCCCCGGCGCTGACCGAGGCGGGGGTCGGAGTAGAGGAGGTAGGCGGAGCGGTGCAGCGCCACGACTGTCTTGCCCGTTCCCGGGCCGCCGTCGACGACGAGAGCGCCACGGGATCCCGCCCGGATGATCGCGTCCTGGTCGGCCTGGATGGTGGTGAGCACATCCCGCATCCGGGATGACCGGTGGCCACCCAGGCTGGCGATGAAGGCGGACTGGTCGTCCAGCGCGGCGTGGTGTTCCAGCCCGTCGGCGGTGAACACCTCGTCCCAGTAGTCGCTGATCCGGCCCTGGGTCCAGCGGTATCTGCGGCGGCTCGTCAGTCCCATCGGGCTGGCGTGGGTCGCGGCGAAGAACGGCTCGGCCGCCGGGGAGCGCCAGTCGAGCAGCAGCCGGTGCCCCGTGCTGTCGGTGAGGCCGAGCCGGCCGACGTACACGGGCTTGGGGTCGTCCGCGCTGACGATGTGCCCGAGGCACAGGTCCAGGCCGAAGCGGCGCAAGGCGCGGAGACGGCCGGTCAGCCGGTGGATCTCCATGTCCCGGTCCATCGCCCCGCGGCCGATGCCGCCGGGTGCCTTGCGTTCGGCATCGAGGCGGTCGGACAGTTCGGCGATCGTCCGGTCGAGGCACTCGGCGATGGCCGCGAAGTGCTGCTCGTCGTCGGCGATCAGCATCGGGTCGGCCTTGGGGGCGAGACGGTCGGGAAGCGCGAACGCGCTGGTGGTCAGGGGGTTCATATCACCGGCTCCGATTCGGAGTCGATCCATGAACCGACAAGAACGTACGCACTTCGTGAATCCCCCATTACCGCAGGTTCTGGCCTTGGCCTGCGATTCTGCGGTACGACCCGGGTCTTGCCGCAAGCCCCCCGGTGCGCTATACGTTGAGAGTGGCAAGAGGTGGGTACACCCTCTTGCCCCGACCGCCCGCTATGGACGGGCAAGCCCTCGCATCATGGTCTGTACGGGACCCGTACAGGTGAGGTGTGCGGCAGGGGCGGCGTCAGGGGGCGAACAGACGCAGGTTCTCCAGTGCGAAGGCCACCATGGCCGCGCGCCCCTCAGGATCCGGGGAACTATCCGGATCATCCCGTTCGGCCCATCCCGTCCGCTGCAGCCGCAGCAACGCCTGCTCGAATTCGGCCAGCACCGAGGACGGGACGTCGTCCTCCAGCGCCAGGTCCATCGTGCAGGATTCGGCCAGCAGGACGAAGTGCCAGGAGGGGGCGGGTGATTGCAGCTCGTCGAGCAGCCAGCGGATCGCCCCTGGCTCCTTGCGCTGCCAGGCCCCGGAGACCGACCGGGCACGAAGGGCGGCGTCGGGTGAGTCGGCGTAGCGGGCCAGCGCGGCCCCGGATGTCCGGGTACTGGCCTCGTCGGAGCATTCGAAATCGGCGAGGGAGGTGCCCGCGTCCAACCGGACGCCGCGATCGGGGTCGTGGTCGAGGAGCTCGATGAGCACCGCCACGGCCGACGCTTCCTCCGGACCGTTCCTCGTGATGGTGGGCAGCCCCGCGGCGGCCGACGACCTCACCTGCGGCTCGGTGTGCCGCGCGCACGACAGGAACAACGCCACCGGCATCTCGGCCAGTTGGTGGTGGACCCCCAGCGTCCGGTAACAGTCGAGCACCTTGGCCAGGACGGAGGCGTCCTGGCCGGGAACGGCGAGAGGACCGAGGGTGGCGAGGACCGGTCCGGTGCGCCCATGGATGTGGAGCATCATGAGGAAGTCCAGCGCCTCGACCCCGACGCGGACCCGTGCCGGATCCGCGCTCCCGCACAGCACGAGGATCTCGTCGATGCGGGCACTGGCGCAGGCGCGGTCCCGCCACGTTCGCGTATCCGGGGACTGGGCGAGAGCGATGAGCTGCTCGGAGCGTTACGCACTGCCCGGCGGATGAGCCAGTGCCCGGCCGAGCAGGAGACGTGCCTCTTCCTGGATCCCCTCAGCGGTTCCCGGCGGGAGCGGAGCGGCGCTGCGGCGCAGGGCGGCGTGTATGTCTCTCAGCGCTGCCCGCATCTGCACCCCGTGGGCCAGGCCCTCGCCAGGTGCTCCCGCCTCGGTCCAGCCGATCTCCCTCATGGTGCCCTGTCGGGCTTGGATGTCCCAGCACAGCTCGTCGTCGAGGGTGTGCGCACAGACCGAGCCGAGCCGCCCGGTGAACGCGGTCCAGGCACCCACCAGCGCCGCCGGATCGGACAGCGCCTCCGC
Source organism: Streptomyces cucumeris (assembly GCF_024295805.1). GTDB lineage: Bacteria > Actinomycetota > Actinomycetes > Streptomycetales > Streptomycetaceae > Streptomyces > Streptomyces cucumeris. The sequence goes on along the minus strand of NZ_JANCLX010000025.1, from coordinate 44,249 downwards.
GAGGATCCGCTCGGCCTCCGCGTACAGGGACGGGTCCTGGCCGAGCGCGAAGGTGAAGCTCTCCGTCACCGCCTCGAACACATCCACCGACGGCTCGTTGTCGAGGGACCACAGCAACTCACGCAGCGCCCAGGCGCTATCAGGACACTGCGCGATGCTCCGGGACGCCGCCTCGCGCACCGCGCCCTCTGCCGACCTGAGCTCCGTCGCCAGCTGCCGTTGACGCTCTTCCTGCCTGCGAGCCCTCCGTGTGCCGAACATCAGGCCACCCTAACCGCGGGCCCGGCACGTATGAGCGTCCGGGCACATGGACGACGGTGTGTACGTGGGCAACGCGGGCAAGGACGCGGCGCCGGACCGTGGATGGCCGTTCGGGCACGTCAAGGAGCCCGGCGACCCTCCTCGGAGCGACGACGTGGAGATCAGATGGGGCGTTCGCCCATGAGGCGGCAAGCGAACCCAGTGCGTGGACTGCGAGCAGCGCACGGCTCTCCAGGTGCTCATCAGCGGCCGCTTCTTCGGCCCGGATCGTCTGCGAGGCCAGCAGGAAGCCGACGGTGCGGTGGATGAACGCAGTCTCCCAGGGCGCGGTCCCGCAGCTCGTACGCGGTTCCGAAGTACTGTCCGAGGGCCGACACCTTCCGCCCGGCCGTGTCCCGCCAGTCCCAGTCGAGTTGATAGACCGCCACCGTGTTCACGGGCGTGGTGCGGAAGGTGAACTCGGTGTTGATGCCGAAGTTGCCTCCGCCACCGCCCCGGCAGGCCCAGAACAGGTCCGGGTGCCGCCTCTCGTCGCACACCAGGGAGTTGCCTGCGGCCGTCACCACCCTGGTGCACGCCAGGGCGTCGGCGGTCAGGTCCAGCTTCCGCGAACTGAAGCCGAATCCGCCACCCAGGGTCAGCCCGCTGACGCCGACCGTGGGGCAACGCCTTGCGGAGAAGGCCGCGGGTGCTGACGGTGGTCGGTCAGGGCCTCTCCATCAGTTTCGAGTAGGCCCTCTCAAGGCCCTGGGTGTGGTCGGCCCCCAACTCGACGTAGACGTGCCCGCTGGCCGCACAGGCTTCACGCAGGGCAGTGCTTTGTTCCCTCACCCACGCTGCGATCTCCCGATAGGTGGTGTCATCGGCTCCGTCGAGCCAGTCCGGGGCGGCCCTCAAGTGTTCGGTGGTCAGCTCCGCATTCCCAAGGAAGACACAGCTCAGTGGCATCCCGAGACCAGCGGCGGCTGTGGCGGCCGCCGGCGTGACGATGTCGCCCTCGACCACATAGCCGTCCAGGGGATCGGAATCGTCGAGGCTCTCCGCGGTGGCACGGATGAACTCGACGAGGAAGGGCTGCGCTGGTACGGCCTTGTCCGGGTGCGTGCCGTGGCGCACGCCGTGCTGGGGCGCGGCGCGCTGCAGCATCGAAACCAGAGCGTCGGTCGGGCATCCCGGGATGCCGTCCCGTTCCAGCAGCATCCACGCGAGGGTGCTCTTGCCCACCCGTGGCGGGCCTCCTATCAGGTAGATCACGTGCAGACCGTACCCCGGTCGGCAGCTCGGGTGATCCCGCGGTGGCAGAGTCGTGACCACACCTCCAGATCGGGCAGGTGAGCGTGCCATGGGACGATCGTGGCCGTGGCTGGTGTGATCACGGCGTCGCAGCCCTCCTGGATTGCCCCGTTCACCGGGCTGAGCCCCCGCTGCTTCGGCAAGTTGGTGACGACGCTGCGGCGTGAAAGCCCGGACGCGGTCCGCCGCGGCCGACCGTGGAGCTGCCGCTGGAAGACCGGGTGCTGCTGCTCGCGGCTTACTGGTGCACCAACTTGACGCTGCGCCAGCTCGCCCCGCTGTTCGGCATCTCGAAGTCCGCGGCCGACCGCATCATCAACCATCTCGGCCCGTTGCTCGCGCTCCGGCCCGCCGCTACCTCGCGGCCATCACCCTGGCGAGCACTCTCATGTGGCTCGATGCATGATCGACAAGACGCTGCCTGGGACTTGTCCGGGCGATCATGTCGGGCTGCTCGGCGATTTCGGCCCGGGGGAGTGGCTTATCGACCCTGTTCGTTGATCATCTTGAGCATGGCCTGGGCTGTGTTGTTCTCGGAGTCGATCCCGTGGACTTCGGTGCCTTCAAAAGTGACGGCCTCGCTGCCGCGGGCGAACATGGCTTGTTCGTACTCGGTGAGCGCGGCCTCGGTGTCGTCGGGATGCGCGGCGAGGGTCTTGCCGAGTTCGGCACCGTCGAGCATGGCCAGGTTGGCGCCTTCGCCGTTCGGGGCTGCGAGGTGGGCGGCGTCACCGAGCAGAGTCACCCCCGGCACTCGGTCCCACCGGTGCTCGGTCGGCAAGGCGTAGTGAGGGCGCAGAACAGGTACGATATCGGCGTCCGTGATCAGCGCGGTGAGCTCCGGTGCCCAGCCGTCGAACTCCCGCGCAATCCGCGCGGCCGCGGCGGAGGCATCCGTGAAATCGATGGCGGCAAACCAGTCATGCGGCCTGGACAGTGCCACGTAGGCGTGCAGGGTGTCACCGCTTTCCCGGTGAGCGAAGATCTCCTTGCCCGGCGAGGGCGCGATCATCGACCCGCCGCCAACCACCTTCGCGGTGCCGGTGTGCTGGGTGTCAGCGTCGAACAGATAGGTCTCGACGAACGACGTGCCGACGTACTCGGGCGTGGCGTCGGAGAGCAGCGGCCGGACCCGCGACCATGCGCCGTCCGCGCCGACCAACAGGCTGGTGATGACGGTGCCGCCGTCGGCGAACGTCACCTCATGACGGCCCGCGCCGAGGGCGCGGGTGCCGCTGACCTTGTGCCCCCACCGGACGGTGTCGGCCGGCAGCGAGTCGAGCAGGATCCGTCGCAGCTCCCCGCGCTGCACCTCGGGGCGTCCACCCGTGCCGTCGTCGGCCATCTCGTGCAGAACGGTCCCGTCCTGCTCGATGAGCCGCATCGTCTGGCGGCCCTCGATGATGATGGTGTGGAACTCGTCCATCAGGCCGGCCGCCTTGAGGGCGAGTTGCCCGTTGTAGTCGTGGATGTCGAGCATCCCGCCCTGTGTGCGCGCCGACGGGGAGGACTCGGCCTCGTAGACCGTGACCGGGATTCCGTGGACGTGCAGGACACGGGCCAGCGTGAGCCCGCCGAGTCCGGCGCCGATGATCGTGACGGGCGTGTGCATGGTGGCTCCTCCGGGATCGGGACCGCCCGGTGATCTCCGGCGGTCGTCTCAGGAAAGGTGCCTGGCCCCGCCGACAAGCCCCCGACGTCGGTCCGCCGGCCTCCGACAGATTGCCGACACCCGCCCGGAACGGCCTTCAGCTCGGCGTCCGGCTCCCGGTTCACCGGTCCCAGGGCGCGAGATGGCACTCGTCCGGTAGCGGGTAGCGGGTAGCGGTTCGCGGGTGTCGCTCCCGTACGGTCGCGAGGGGGCGGCGCCGCCGTCCCGGCGGCCGACGGCCGTCACACCGCAGCAGCCGGGCCCCTCACCGGTTCGAGAGGATCCTCCCTTGCCGCACACGACGACCCCGGACGGTGCCCGCATCGCCTACCAACTCCGTGGCGAGGGCCCGCCACTCGTTCTGCTCGCCGGCCAGGCCAACAGCCACCACTGGTGGGACGGCATCCGCGAGGACTTCCACGCCGCGCACAGCACCGTGACGCTCGACTATCGCGGCACCGGCGAGAGCGACGAGCCCCGAACGCCTTACAGCACAGAGCAGTTCGCGCGCGACATGATCGCGGTGCTCGACGACCTGGGCATCGAACGTGCGGACGTCTACGGCACCTCCATGGGCGGGCGGGTGGCCCAGTGGCTGGCCATCCGGCACCCGGAACGGGTCCGTGGACTGATACTGGGCTGCACCTCCCCTGGTGGGCCGCTCAGCCTGGAACGCAGCAACGAGGTCCGCCGGTCCCTGGCGGTGCCCGACGTGGCCGCGGCGCAGCGGGCCCTGGCTGAACTGATGTACACCCCGGCCTGGCTGGCCGCCCACTCCGCCCCGTATCAGACCCTGGGTGACCCCACCAAGTCCGCCCGTGCGCGTCGCGCACACCTGACCGCGAGTCGCGACCATGACGCGTGGGATGAACTGCCCGCCATCAGCGCACCCACGCTGGTCCTGCACGGCGGCGATGACCTCCTCAACCCCGCCGCGAACGCACCCCTGCTCGCCGACCGGATTCCTGGTGCCCGGATGACGCTCATCCCCGGGGCCCGGCACGCCTACTTCGAAGAGTTCCGTGCCCGAGCGAGTCCACTCGTCCTCGACTTCCTCCGTCGGGAGGCAGCCGAGGCATGAAGACCGCGTGGCGTTCGGGGGCTTGCGTAGAGGGGCTTGCCCCGGATTCGGCAGGAGCCGAGTGTCACGCCGGCGGCGTGGCGAGTTTGGCGGCCACGGCGTCGAGGACCCACTCCAGGCCGGTCGCGAAGGATGTCTCGGCGTCCACGTCGGCGCCGTCGTGCACGGCCTTGGTCAGCGCCGGGAAGCGGCCCGTGGCCAACATGCTCGTCACATGCGGGCCGCGGGCGCGCTGCCAGTCGTGCTTGGACAGACCCGTGGAGCGTTCGGCCCGCAGGTTCGCGATCTCGCGTCTGATCGCGCCGATGAAGTAGGAGCTGACGGTCTCCACGGCGCGCAGCACGGTGTCGATGTCGGCGACGCCGTCGAAGGCGGACAGAGTGGCCTCGGTCATGGCGAGGCCGTTCGGGCCCAGGGCCGGGCGACCGCCGAGCAGATCGGCCAGCCATTCGTGGCGCAGCGCGGCCTGTCTGGTGCGCCGGGCGAGGATACCCAGCGCCTCCCGCCAGTCACCGGGCTGCTCCTCGGGGCGGATCTCGGCGTACACCTCGTCCACCATGAGGTCGAACAACTCCTCCTTGGTGGAGATGTATCGGTACAGCCGCATGGGACCGGCGTCCAGGCGGGCGGCGATCTTACGCAAGGACACCGCCTCCAGCCCGCCCTCGTCGGCCAGCGCGACGGCGGCGGTGACGATCCGCTCCCGGTCGAGCGGCACGGGTTGATTCGGCGGCTCCGGTCGGTCCCACACGGTCATAGGCGCATCGTACCGTTGCGATGCATCGCATTGATCCAATACAGTGTATCGACATGAGACGTCGTATCGCAGTGGTCGGCAGCGGTCCTGCCGGTCTTACCTTCGCCCGTGTTCTGCACCGTTACGGTCATCCGGTCGCCATCCTCGAACGCGATCCCGCCCCCGACGCCCGCCCCCCGGGCGGCACGCTCGACCTGCACCGAGGACTGGGTCAGCTCGCGCTGGACAAGGCCGGGCTGCTGACGGAGTTCCAGACGCTGTCCCGTCCCGAGGGGCAGGCCATGCGCATCCTGGACACGGACGGGACCGTCCTGCGCGACTGGCAACCCAATCCGGATGAACAGGCCAACCCCGAGATCGACCGCGGACAGCTACGTGACCTGCTGCTCGGCTCCCTCGACGTCCAGTGGGGGCGGAGCGTGACGCGGGTGGTGCCGGGAACCCGGGACGGCGTGCTGGTCCACTTCGCGGACGGGCGACAGGAGGCGTTCGACCTCGTGGTCGGCGCGGACGGCGCCTGGTCCCGGGTCCGTCCGGCACTCACGTCGGTGGCGCCGCACTACACCGGCGTCACCTCGATCGAGACCTCCCTCGACGACGTCGACACCGGCCACCCGGACCTCGCCCGGCTGATCGGCGACGGTTCCATGGCGGTGTACGGCGTGAACCGAAGCCTCGTCGCCCAGCGCAACAGCGGCGGCCACGTCAAGGTATACGCCCGGTTCCGCGCGCCGCTGGACTGGCACACGAACCTGGACCTGGCCGACGTCGAGGCCGTCCGAACGAGCCTGCTGGCCCTGTTCGACGGCTGGGCCGCTCCCGTCCTCGACCTCCTCCGCCACGGCACCGCCTTCGTCCACCGCCCCCTCTACGTCCTGCCCGTGGACCACACCTGGACCCACGTCGGCGGGGTGACGCTACTGGGCGACGCCGCCCATCTGATGCCCCCCTTGGGGGCGGGCGCGAACCTCGCGATGCTGGAAGGCGCCGAGCTCGCCGAGTCCATCGCCACCGCCGGCCCCGGAGATCTGGACGACGCCGTCCGTGCCTTCGAGGAACAGATGTGGTCACGGGCCGCCAGGTGGGCGAAGATCACCACGGCAGGCCTGGAACGCCTGGTGAGCCCGGACCCCGCCGAAGCCCTCGCCGTCTTCGACCAAGTCCAGCCATCCTGACCGCCAGGCACGGCGGGCACTGGTGACGTCCCCCGACGTCGTCGGAGTCCGCCAGTCACCCCAGTACGGTCCCTGGTCGCCGCAGGAGAAGCACAGCCGGGCCCGGGTCACCCACGCGTCCTCCCGCTGCTCCCAGCGGTCCACAACTAAAGAGCTTTTAGAGGCAACCGGCCCGCTCATTCCCGCCCCTCACGGCCGTACCCTCAAGCACCTCCGAGCGAGACCTGCTGTCACGGGACTCGGGCCAGGAAGGCCACAGAACGGCAGAGAAGGACCCACCGCTGGCGACGCGTTGTGAGAACCCGGTCCGGTCACTCGGGTGGGACGCTGTAGCGCTCCAGGGTCGCTTTGGACGTCGACGTATCCATGAGCCTGAGCTCCCAGGGTCCGGTGTTGACGTCGAAGTCCTTGCCGAATCCGACCCACTTGCCAGCCATGCGGCGGCTCGTGGGTTCCACAAGCATCTGAATCGCGCCGTGGTAGCTCGCTCCCTGGTAGTAACCGTCCGTGGCCGTCTGCTCGGTCCAGGTACCCGTGATCACGCTCCGGTCAACCGTGAGATCGAGGGAGAGCGGGGAGTCCGGGTTCAGCGATGCCCCCTTCAACGATCGCCCGGTCAAGCGGTTGCCGTGCTGGACGAGCACGACGTAGTGCCTGCCCTCGAAGACGTCCTCACGACCCGATGAGTAGAACTCGTAGCGGGAGAGCCATACGCCGCTGTAGTTGTCCCCGGCCGTCTGCACGGCCGCCCGGGTCTCTGCGGAGGCGGGTGCTACACCTTCGGCACTGGGGGCCATGTCGTGGCCTCCCGCCCCGTCGTCGTGGACTCGTCCCATGGGCACCTGCGGGGCGAACCCCAACGACTCGATCGGCATGCCTGTGACCCTCTCCAGTGCTCGGATGTACACCGGCCTCGGCGACCTGCTGATACCTGCTTCCCAACGCTGGACGAGCCGCTTACTGGCCTCGTTCCGTTCGCCTGATTCGGCACCCGCCCGGCGGAGTGCCTTCGCCAAGTCGTCCTGGCTCATCCGCAGGCCGATGCGCACGGCCCTGAGCGCGTCGTTCGGTACGTGAACCTCGGTTGTCATGGTGTCAACGCTAGCCACGATCCCTCGATAATGACACCGAAATGACGCCCTTTGGAGGACGCCTGAACAACGCCTCTTACGTCGTCGCGCTGTCCTGGACGTTCGCGGCACCATCACGGCCGAACGCGACAGAAGAGGCGGATCGTGATGGAGAAAGCGGAAAGAGCACAGCGGCTGATGAGCCTCCGCGTCTCCCGTGACAGTGGCCGGACGTGGGGTGCCGAAAGGGTGATCCGCAGCAATGAGCCGCTGGCTCCGCTGCTCACCTCGGCATGGCCACCATGCCAGTGCTTACGCTGCGTGGCTGGAGGCGGTCCCGCGCCCGCCCGGCTCACCGGCGGCACGGGCGAGAACCCGGAAGGAGCATCCAGAACGGACAGGTGAGACCCCCGACAGACCTCGCCACTCTCTATGAGCCCTGGCCGCCATCCCCATTGCAGGACGTATACGACGAGCGGCTTGCCAGCCTGGGCCTGGAGCTTGCGGTTGAAGCGGGAGGACCTCATCCTCGCGAGCCGATCCCCAGCGACGCCGCCGGCTACGGCAGACCGTGCACCAGGGCGTGTATCGAAAGCGGATCTTGGTGACGAGCTTCCATACTTCAGAGGTAATGGTTTCGGCGTCCCCGGGCAGGCAGGGTGGATGATCTCTCCGCGTCGGAGGACGCGGACCGGGATGGAGAGGCCTGCCATGTCTGTATCCGCACCTACGAACACGCGCACAGTGGTGGAGGAGTTGCTGCGCAGAATTGGCGAGGGCGACCCTGAGCGCATCGCTGAGCTGTATGCCGAGCAGGGCGATTGGAAGCTCGACTGGCCGGAGGCCGAGCACGGCCGCACCGCCACGCCGTGGATCCGTCACCGGTCCTCCCGGGCCGACGCGGCCGCCCACTATCGCGAGCTTGCCGAACACCATGTGCCGGAGGGCGCGGCGACTGAGGTCGAGCGGATCCTCATCGACGGGAACGATGCGGTCGTGCTCGGCGAGATCCGTCAGACCGCCCGGCCAACCGGACGTGCGTATCGAGCCCGGTTCGCTCTGCATCTCACCGTCGAAGATGGCCTTGTCACCCGGCACCATGTCTACGAGGACAGCCTCGCCGTCACCCAGGCATTCGAGGCGGAGAATCGGTGATGGACACTGGGCTGATCACGAAGATGCTGGTCACAGCCACTCGCTGATGGCCGCGATGTGGACCGTGGCTTCGAAGCGGACCGCAAGCTGTCGTATCTCGTGGCCACGGCCCGGTGCTCCCTCCAGCGGTTGATGCCGCATTCGACCGCGTGACGCTCGCGGTGGTCGACGGAGTTCTGCGGGCCGTGTTCCTCACGGCGTGTTCGTGAAGGAGCGGCGGTAGGCGCGGGGCGGTACGCCCCGGCGGCGCACGAACTGCTCGCGCAGGACGGCCGCGCTTCCGTACCCGACACTGTGGGCGATTTCATCGAGGGGCAGTTCCGTGGTCTCCAGGAGTTCCTCGGCTCTGCTCAGACGCAGGCTCCGCAGCCAGGCGTGGGGAGTGGTACCGGTCGCGGCGGTGAACCGGCGGGCGAAGGAGCGTTTGCTCATCAAGGCGCGCCGGGCCAATTCCGCGACGGGAAGCGACCGGTGAAGGTTCTCGCGGGCCCAGGCGAGTACCTCGGCGAGACGCTCGTCGCGGCAGTCTTCGGGGACCGGAGCGGCCAGGTACTGTGCCTGCCCGCCGTCGCGGTGGGAGGGCAACACCACATCCCGGGCGATGGCGTTGGCCACCGCGGCTCCGTACTCACGCCTCAGCAGATGCAGGCAGAGATCGAAGCCTGCGGCGGCTCCCGCGCCCGTGATGACGCGTCCTTCGTCGATGTAGAGGGCGTCGGGCTCGACCGTGACGTCAGGGTGACGACGAGCGAGCAGTTCGGCGAATCGCCAGTGGGTCGTGGCCCGCAGACCGTCGAGCAGTCCTGCGTCGGCGAGCGCGAAAGCGCCCACGCAGTGGGCCGCGACCAGTGAGCCACGCCCGTGTGCGGCCGACAGCGCGTCGATTACGGCGGGAGCGAGCGGTGTGCGGAAACCTGCCCACGGCAGCGCGATCACCAGATCGGCCGAGGCGAGCCGGTCCAGACCGTGCGTGATGGTCAGCGGCACCCCGAGGTCGGTCGGGACCGGCCCTGGCCGGTCGGTGCACAGGGCGAAGTCGAAGGAGGGAAATGTCGCGCCACGCGGGCCGAAAACCTCGGCGACGATGCCGACCGCGAGCATGCCGACTGCGGGCGGGGTGTATGCGGCGATGTTCACGAAGGGAGGCACGGTTCAGTGTGGCACTGATCCTGCGATCAGTGGCACTTGTGCCACTCGTGAACGGCTGTCCCGCCCGCGAAGATTACGTTCATGACAGACGCACCGCTCCGCCGCAGCGCCGCATACACGATCCTGACCACCGGATACGTCGGTTCCACCGGCCCCGGCGTCGCCGCCACCGTCTCCTACATATCCGACGCGGACCGGCATGTGATATTCGACCCGGGCATGGTCGCGAGCCGCGACCACATCCTCAGCCCACTCGCCGAGTTGGGGCTCGGCCCCGACGACATCACCGACGTGGTGCTCAGCCATCACCACCCGGACAACACCATGAACGCCGGCCTGTTCGGACGGGCCCGGGTACACGATCACAAGGTAGAGTACCTCGGCGATCAGTGGCGGAACCGGGATGCGGAGGGGTACGAGCTCACCCCGTCGCTACGGCTCATCCGCACCCCGGGCCACAGCGCCGAGGACATCACACTGCTCGCGGGCACGGACGCGGGCGTCGTCGCCTTCGCCGGTGACCTGTGGTGGCACGCCGACGGCCCGGAAGACGATCCAGTAGCCCCCGACCGTGCGCTGTTGCGCGCCTCCCGGCTCCGGGTCCTGGCCGTCGCCGACCTCATCGTGCCCGGCCACGGCGGCCCGTTCAGAGCCGACGACACCACGCCACGCTAGCTGTCCTGTCCCGGCGCGGGCTGCGTACATCACAGGACAGGCGTCTGAGTGGCGCCTGTCCTGTGAACGGCGGCCTCTTCTTCGCCCCCGACGTCTCCGTGATGCCGGGTCTGGCGGCGGGTGACGAGCGCACACGGCCGCGCTGCCCGACCCCAACGACGGTGCCCGGCGCGGTCGCGGCTCGGAGCGGGCAACGGCGGCGATCGGTTGGCCGCTCGGACGGGTGCGGCAGCGTTCGGTGAGGCGACGCCGACCCTCGACTGTGAGACGCGCATTGCGGTGCGACGGGGCCATCAGACGATCACAGCGGAACCGGTCACGGCGACGGACAGCTCCCACAGTCGTGCGGCCGAATCCAGGTCGATGGCGTATGCCCGGACGCCGCCATCGTCCATGGGGGTCTCGGGGGCGGAGACGCCGGCGATGTCGCAGTCCTCCAGATAGAGGCCGCCGAGCCCGTCGAGGAGAGGGGATGTGGCGGCCCACAGGCCGGTGGCGGCGCCCTGAGCCGGAGTCTTGAAGCCGGCGCCGATCACATTGCCGTGCTCGTCCACCCACCCGCGGTCGATCTGCTCCTGGAGCGCCATCTCCCGTTGCAGTCCGGTGATGATCTTGCCTGGGTGGAGCGCGAACGCGCGGACGCCGTCGCCGCGGCCGAGGGCGTCGAGGTGCACGGCGAAGAGGGCGTTGGCGGTCTTGGCCTGGCCGTAGGCCAGCCACTTGTCGTAGCCGGTACGGAAGTGCGGGTCATGCCAGCGAATGTCGGTCAGGGTGTGGCCGGCGGAGCTGTTGACCACGACGCGGGCACTGCTGGCGGCGGCCATGAGCGGGTAGAGCTCACAGGTGAGGGTGAAGTGGCCGAAGTGGTTGGCGGCGAGCTGGCTCTCCCAGCCGGGCCCCACGTGTCGTTCAGGGGTGGCCATGACTCCGGCGACGGCCATGAGCAGGTCGATCTTGTTCAGGGATTCGCCGATCCGTGCGGCGGCGGCGCGCACGCTGCCGAGGTCTGCCAGGTCCATGGGAATGACCTCGCAGCCCTCCACGTCCGCGAGGACCCCGCGGGCGATGTCGGGTCGGCGTGCGGGGACGAGGACCTCGGCTCCGGCGGCTGCCAGGGCGCGGGTGGTTTCCAAGCCGAGGCCGGAGTAGCCCCCGGTCACGACGGCGCTCGTGCCGGAGAGGTCATGGCCGGCGGTGACGTCCTGCGCGGTGCTGGTGGCGGAGAAGGGCGAGCCGAGCGGCTGCTGATCAGTGCTGGTCATGCCGACGACGCTACGATCTAGAGTGAGGTCTAGATCAAGTCCTAGACTGCGGCGCATGGCAACCAGCGAGACTCCTGCGGATCCACTGAGCATCGGCGAGGTAGCCGAGCAGACCGGGCTCAGCGTCCACGCTCTGCGCTTCTACGAGCGCGAGGGTCTGCTGGTCGGACCAGTCCAGCGCACCTCCGGCGGTCGGCGGCGGTACACCGCCTTCGATGTGGACTGGCTCCTGATCTGTGTCAAGCTACGGGAATCCCAGATGCCGTTGGCCGACCTCAAGCGGTTCGCCGAGCTCGTGCGTCACGGTCCGGGCAACGAGGCGGAACGTCTGCAACTCCTCGACGCCCACCGGCAGCGCGTCGACGCCCAGATTCAGGCGCTGGAGGAGTGCCGCTCCGTCATCACCTGGAAGGTCGGCGTCTACGCGGAACACCTCGCTCGCGGCGAGGCCGAGGGGCTCTGGGCCCCGACGACCTGAGTCCAGAAAAACCTTCCGTGTGGAACCTGAAGACCTGACGAACGACCAGTGGACCCCGATCCCATGACCTGTTCCGGCGCCTCGCCGCGAGACGTGACATGGGCCCGGATCGTCACACAGCTCCTGGCCGAGGCCGACGCGAAGGGCCTGCTCACCTGGAGACGTGAACGTCGACATCGGCACTTCCACCAGGCATGGGAGAGGGCCGTCAGCAGTGACCCAGCACGTTGACCACTCGTCCGCTGGGATCACGGACGAAGAACCGCCGCACGCCCCACTCCTCATCCTGCAAGGGGTGAATGATCTCCGCGCCGCTCGCCCGCATGACCGCATACGCCGCATCCACGTCGTCCACCTCGACGCTCATGTCCGGAGCGACAGGCGCGGTCTTGTCGCTGGTCATGACGTTGATCTGCGCTGCCGGGCTGGACGGGGACGCGAGTGTCATGATCCAACCGAGGTTCATGACCTCCTCGAAGCCCAGCAGGCCATAGAACTCCCGGCTCTCCTGCGCGGCCTCCGACTGAATGTTGGGCACGACACGGCGAATGGCCATCGACGACTCCAAACGAGAAAGAAAGTGTCTCCGTCTCCCCAGGAGTACTACGACACGTCCACCACCGCACGCATTTCCCTACCTGCCCTGGCCCTACGGCGCTGACGGGGGAGGACGCTTCGGGTACACCCCAAGGGGCGCTCGACTTCCTCCATCGGGAAGCAGCAGGCGCATGAAGACCGCATGACGTACGGGGGCTTGCCCCACTTCGCCGGTCCACTGATCGGTGGACGGCAGGTTCAACCTGATGCCTCTGTCCACCAACTTCCCTGGTCAGCAAGGCTTTGACCTATGAAGTCACTTACTGTGCGCATGGCACGCTGGAGCGCGCGGCACCCCTGGCGGGCGGTCGTCGGATGGCTGGTGTTCGTGGCGCTGTGCCTGGCCGTCGGCGGGGCCGTCGGCACCAACAGCGCCACGACGGCGGACTACCGCATCGGCGAGGCGGGCCGGGCCGAGGCGATGGCGGCCGAGGGGCACCTGGAGCGGCGTTCCACCGAACAGGTGCTCATCTCCGCCCGTTCCGGCACCCTCGACAAGCCGGCCGCCGAAGCGGCCGCGCGGGACCTCACGGCCCGGATGAAGCCACTGCCCGAGGTCGCGGGCGTGGCCAAGCCGCTGTGGTCCGGCGACGGCCGGATCCTCATGGTCGAGGTGGCGCTGAAGGGTGAGGAGCGGGACGCGGACGACAAGGTCGACGCGCTGGTCGCCCAGACCGAGTCGGTTCAGAAGTCCCACCCACGGCTGCTGATCGAGGAGACCGGATCCCCTTCCACCAGCAAGGGAGTCGACCAGCAGCGCAACGATGACCTGGCGCTCTCCGAGATGATCACGCTTCCGGTCACGCTGGTGACACTGCTGTTCGTCTTCGGTTCGGTCATCATGGCCACGGTGCCGCTGCTGCTCGCTCTGACGTCGATCGCCGCGGCGTTCGGGCTGTCGATGGTGGCCTCGCATCTGTCTCCCGACGCCGGGGTCAGTGCCAACGTCATCCTGATGATCGGCCTGGCGGTCGGCGTCGACTACACGCTCTTCTACCTCAAACGGGAGCGCGAGGAACGGGCCCGCGGCGGCGGGCGGCTCACCTCCGAGGCACTGGTGGAGCTGGCGGCGGCCACGTCGGGCCGTGCGGTCGTGGTGTCGGGGCTGGCGGTCATCGCCTCCACCGCGACGCTGTATCTGGCCTCCGACGTGATCTTCTCCTCGCTCGCCACCGGCACCATCGTGGTCGTCCTGGTCGCCGTGGCCAGTTCTCTGACCGCGCTGCCCGCGCTGCTGACCATGCTGGGGAAGCGGGCGGAACGCACAGCACAGCGCCGGGCGGAGCGCGGCAAGCCGGCCCGGCGGACGCGCGGCGAGGGCGGCGGGCGGATCTGGACGGCTCTGCTGCGGCCCGCCGCTCGGCACCCCCTCGCCACGCTCTGCGCCTCGGTCCTCGCCCTGCTCGCCCTCGTCCTTCCGCTGACCGAGCTGAAGATCACGGAGATGAGCCGGGACACTCATTCCCGCGAGATTCCCGCGATGCGGGTGTACGACCGCCTCAACGAGGCGTTTCCCGAGCAGAGGGTCACGCATGACATCGTCGTACGCGCCGACGCCTCACGTGCCCAAGAGATCACCGCGGCGCTGCGCAGGCTCGCCGAACGGACCGACCGCGACCCGCTGTTCGCCGACAGCTCATGGATCAGGACGTCGGCCGACCACCGGATCAGCGTCCTGCAGCTGAAGACGCCGTACCTCGGAAACTCCCGCCAGGCCCGTGACTCCCTCGATCATCTGCGCCACGACCACCTGCCTGCCACCGTGGGCCGGGTCGAGGGCGCGGAGTACGGTGTCAGTGGCGATGTCGCCCGCTACGCCGATTATCCGGCCCACCAGAACAGTAAACTCCCCCTGATCATCGAGGCGTTGCTGCTGGTGACGTTCGTGATGACCGTGTACGCCTTCCGTTCCGTGGTGCTCGGCCTGATCGGTGTGGTGCTGAATCTGCTGTCGGCCGCGGCCGCGCTGGGACTGCTCGTCCTCGTCTTCCAGGGAACCTGGGCCGAGGGGTTGCTGGACTTCCACTCCACCGGCTCGATCGGGTCGCGCGTCCCGCTCTTCCTCTTCGTGATCCTCTTCGGACTCTCCATGGACTACCAGGTGTTCGTGGTCAGCCGGATCAGGGAGGCCGCGCTCGCCGGCGTCCCCACGCGCCAGGCCGTGCTCGACGGGATCCGCACCTCGGCGAGCGTGGTCACCAGCGCCGCGGTCGTGATGACAACGGTCTTCGTGAGCTTCGTCTTCCTGCACCTCATCGAGATGAAGCAGATCGGCTTTGTCCTCGCGGCAGCCGTGCTGCTCGACGCCTTCGTCATCCGCATCATGATCCTGCCGGCGGCCCTGCTCATGCTCGGCGAGGCGACCTGGTGGCCGTCACGGCCGGGTCGGGGTACGGCGGCGGCCGCACCGGGGGATACGGCGCCCGAGCGACCGGTGATCGGCATACGTTAACCGGTATGACTGCTCTCGCCGGGCCCTCCGCCGACTCCTTCTGGGCCGCTTCGCTGCGCCGCTGGAACGCGGTGTGCTGGATACTGTTCGCCGTGATGGCCCTCGGGCTGGTGGTGAAGGACCAGCCCGGCGGGAGCAGGTACCTGGCGATCGCACTGCTCGGCTGCGTGATGCTGTGCTATGCGCTCCTCGACCGCTTTCCCGGCAATCCCGTCGTACGGCCGCATGTCTATCTGTATGTGCTGGTGCTCGCGCTCGGTGGGCTCGCCTATCTGCGGAGCAGTTACGCGGCGCTGTTCATGGTGACACTGCCGCACTACTGGATGTTCGGGCGGACCCCCAGGGTTTCCATGGGGTTCCTGGGGCTGGCCACCGCCGCGACCGTGGCGGGGAGCTGGCTCCGGCAGGGCTGGTCACTGGAGTTCGTCAGCGAGACGCTGGTGTCCACGTTGGTCGTCGTCGCCGTGGGCGTCCTGATCGGGCTGTGGGCCCACTCGGTGGTCGACCAGAGCGCCGAACGGGCACGGTTGATCGTCGAGTTGGAGCGGACCCAGGAGGAGCTGTCCGAGGCGCATCAGCGGCAGGGGGCGGCGGACGAACGGGAGCGGATGGCCAGGGACATCCACGACACCCTCGCGCAAGGGTTCGCGTCGATCGTCGTGCTCGCGGAGGCGGCCCGGGCCGGGCTCGCCTCCGACCCGGCACGCAGCACCCGGCAACTGTGCTCGATCGAGTCGACGGCCCGCGAAAACCTCGCCGAGGCACGGGAGCTGGTGAGCTCGGCACACCGGCAGGACGTTGCGGCCGCCGGCTCCGTCGCACAGACACTGCGCCGTATCCTCGACCGATTCGCGGAGGACTCGGGGCTCACGGTGGCCGCCGAGCTGACGGATGTCGTATGCGACCAGCAGACCCGGATCGCGCTGCTGCGCTGCACCCAGGAGTCCCTGGCCAACGTCCGCAAACACGCGCGGGCGTCCACGGTCGGGGTGATCCTGGCCCACCGGCCGTACGGGGTGGAGCTGGAGGTCACCGACGACGGCACCGGTTTCGTCCCCGAGGAGTCGACGGGCTTCGGGCTCTACGGGATGCGTAAACGCCTGGCGGAACTGGGCGGCCGACTGACGGTCACCAGCTCGGTCGGCGACGGCACGCGGGTTCTCGCGGTCATTCCGCTGGAGACGCCCGCGGGCCGTGGCGAAGAGCGCGACATTGAGAGCGAGGGGACGGGATGACTCGGGGACGAATCCGGGTGGTCGTGGTGGACGACCACGCCGTGATGCGGGCGGGCGTGGTCGCCCTGCTCGAGGGCCAGGATGACATCGAGATCGCCGGGGAGGCGGGAGACGGCAGGGCCGCCCTCGAACTCGTCGAGCAGTGCGCCCCCGACGTCGCGCTGATCGACCTGCGGATGCCGGTGCTCGACGGTGTGGGCACGACCGCCGAAATCGTCGCCCGATACCCGCATACCCAGGTCCTGATCCTGACGACGTACGACACCGACCAGGACATCGAGCGTGGAGTGGAGGCCGGTGCCATCGGCTATCTGCTCAAGGACACCACCCGCGAACAGCTCGCCGACGCGATCCGCTCGGCGGCACGGGGTGAGACGGTGCTCGCGCCCCGGGTCGCCGAGAAGCTGATCGCGCGTATGCGCCGCCCGGTCCAGGACCCGCTGACCGCACGCGAGATCGAGGTTCTCAACGCCGTGGCCGACGGCCTGACCAACGCTGAGATCGGCAAACGCCTCGTCATCGGGGAGGCCACGGTCAAGACCCATCTCCTGCGCCTGTTCGCCAAGCTCGATGTGAACGACCGGACGCGTGCGGTGCTGGTGGCCCTGGAGAGGGGGTTGCTGCGGTTGCCCTGACGTATGTCGTCTCTGGCCTGGCGCTCGCTCGGTATACTCATGCTGATCTCGGGCGGGAGTCTGCGGTCTTGCGAGGGTCGCAGCCAGGTCTCCGCTGTATGTAGTGTGCGGAAATGACGAGAGGCGAGCGGCTCGCGGAGCAGTTGGACTGGCACTGGCACAAGAACCTGCGGCCGCGGCTGGACGGTCTTTCCGATGAGGAGTACCTCTGGGAGCCGGTGCGCGGCTGCTGGAGCATCCGGCCACGTGGCACGTCGGCCGCACCGATGTCGGTGGGTTCGGGGGAGTGGACGATGGACTACGCGTCCACTGACCCGGTGCCGGCGCCGGTGACCACGATTGCCTGGCGGCTGGCGCACATCATCGTCTCCTGCCTGGGCTATCGGGTCGGATGGTACTTCGGCGGCCAGGACGTCGACTCCGAGACATTCGCCTACGCGGGCACGGCCGACGAGGCGCTGAAACAGCTCGATGAGATGTACGGAAGATGGAACGAGGGCGTCCGTGCCCTCTCGGACGCTGACCTGGAGAATCCGCCCACGGTGGGCCCCGAGCGGTTTCCCATGGAGAACAGGGTCCTGCACGTCAACAGGGAGCTGATCCATCACGGCGCTGAGATTTCCCTGCTGCGCGACCTCTACCGCTGGCAGGACGGAGCCGTACCGCACCGAACATGACTTCTCGGCAGCCGGCAACCGAGCTTCGAAAATTTACGTGGACTCCCTGACGCCCCGTGGCTGCGAGCTCGAGTGAAGCTGGGCCCTCTTGAAGTAGCTGGTCAGGGTGGTGGCGTAGGGTAGTTCGGCGTGGTCATGCTGGTGTTGGACGGAGGTCTCGGGTCCGTTCCGGGGAGGGCGTACGCCCTTGCGGTCGTAGATGCGGGGTGGCTTCGGCAGGTGCATCACCCGGTCGCTACGGATCCGGCCGACCGGTTCAACGGGAAGATCCCGCAGCACCGAGGCCGGACGGGTGGCGTCATAGCCGGCGTCCATGACGATGGTGATGTCCGGGTCCCGGGACTGCCAGTGGCCAGCCGCAACGAGCCCCTCGGCCACGGCCCTCAGCTGGGCCGCAGTGATCGCGGTCGCGTCGTCCTCGGGCCCGAGCCGGAGCACGTCCAGGATCCCCGTCCATGACGTGGCCTCGGGCTCCAGGAGGGCGACGAAGGAGTGCGGCCAGCCCGGGATGAACTGCGACGCGGACTTCGCCCGCCCGTAGGCATGGCAGAACAGCCTGTCCGCCGAGCGCGGTGCGTCCGACCGCAACCACGGCGACACGCCGACCGCGAGCACCAGGCGCCGCCCCTCGAATCGGGGCAGTGGCGGCCCGGCCAGCAGGGTTCGTAGCCGCTTGATGAACTCGCCTCGGAGGCGGGATGCACGGGTTCATCTGCAGAGCTGGGTACATGCTGATGCAAGGGTTCAGGTTGCCCTCTGGCCGAGGGGCAACGGTGATCGAGATGGCATGCGTACAGGCGGAGATTCCGGGGGAGTCGGGGCATGAACGACAACGGCGCGTTGTATGGGCTGCTCGGGGCGCTGGGGGGAGCTGGGATCGCCGGCCTGGCGACGGTCTGCGGCCCGGCACTTCTGCATCGGCGCCAGGCAGAGCAGAGGACGAGTGAGGAGCAGACTCGTCGAAGGGAAACAGAGATCACTCGCCTGCTGAAGATGCGCACCACGGGGCGAGCATGGGTCGATGCGCTGGAGCGCACCGTCCAAGATCTGGAGGCCCATCGTCCTGTGGACGTCGACCGATTCGATGAGAAGATCGACCGAGTCACCGCAGAAGCTACCGAGGCTGGGCACGCCCTCGCTCACAGTGGTCTTTGGCTCGAATCGCAGGACACGCCACCACACGGCATCCCTGTGGTCCAGGCTCCCCCTGGCCGTTCGGAAGCGGACGATGCAAACGGGTCTGCCTCCGCAGCTCTGTCCCAGCTCCTGGGCCAGTTGCGAGAGGCGACCCACGAAGTCCGTGCCGAAGTCCTGCTGAGCCCTGCCCGGCAAGAGGTCCCGGTACGTCGCGAGATTCTGGAGGCCCTGGAGCGGGTCAGGGCCGCGCGTGCACAGCTGAATGCTGTTCTCCTCGAACAGATCGACCACATCAACGGAGGTCGCACACGCCGCGCATAGCAGTGGGATGGCCTGTCGCCGACCACCCCGAAGACAAAGAACGAGCTCAGCGCTCTCGAACCTCAGCAGCCTTCCGAGGGTCCTGCGCCAGGTGACGAAAAACTCGTACCCATAAGAATCTGTACGTTCGCCCGCTCTCCGGGTCTGCTGGAATTCGACATCGATGCCCTCGGGGCTCGTGAACTCCTCGGGGACGCCGGGCTCCTCGCGTCGTGGCGTGACACTCGTGAGGACTCAACCCGGGGTATCGCCGAGGTGAGCTCAGAAGCCGCCAATACTTGATCTTGGTCAGCCGGTAGCCCCGAGGATGTTGACGCGGTTCGCGTACTCGCGGTCGCATTCGACCCTAGCTGTCAGCAAACCCTGTCATCAGCTTCCATCGGATCTGATTGGATCTGCGCCGGCACCAGGCCCCGGAAAGTCCGGGTTCATTGGACCCGGACGACGCCTGTCACCATTCGATCGTTTGCCGACAGGTGGCGGGCCGCCCGGTACCGGAGCCCGGGGGCGTTGTATTCCACGGGGCCCGCGGTCCGGTGCGGGCCGGACAGTGGGAGGGCTCCGGGTGAGCGGGATCGATCCGTACGACGTGCTTCAGCGGCAACTGGCCGGGGACGGAACATGCGCTTGGGCCCAACGTCTCCATCCAGGCCCCGCCGCCGTAGCGAGCGGGGCCGGGATGTCTTTCGCGAGACCTTATGGCGGCGCGGTGACCTGTGGGAAGGTACCGTCGTGGAACGGTGATTCCGTCCTGCGCAGGTGCGCGCAACGGCCTCACGGAGTGGTGCTGAGGCTCGCGTCGCCCTGCACCACATGCACAGCGGCAACCTCAGCGAGGGTTGACCATCCACGTGGAGGTCTCGCAGCGGCTGCCTTGGCAGATGCGCACGCGAAGGCCGTCCAGCCTGTCGCCGTCGCTGTGCCCGTAGTAACCCTCCCAGGGTTGGTAGTCGCCGCGGCAGCCCTTGGTGTTCTTATGCTTTGTGCCGTGGGAGATGTACTGCCGCTGCTGGTTGTAGCTGTACTGCGATCCCTGCATCTGCAGCGTGGGGCCCTTGGCGTCACACTTGGTGTCCTTCAAGGACATCTTGACGTAGGCCGTAGTGCTGCTGGTGAATTTGACTGTCGCGCTGCCACAGGCCCCGGTGAAGCAAAGGTCCCTGCGAACCGACGCCGCGGCGTCGGCGGACGAGGGCACTCCGGTGGCCGGCACGGTCACGGCCGCACTAGTGACGGCGTTGGCCGGTGCGGGAGCCGCTGTGGCGGGCGCTCCGAGGGCAAGGCCCGCGCCGAGCGCTGCGGTCGACAGGGCGATAGTGACGCGTTTGTGCACGTTCATGGTCGTGATTCCTCCGTGGTCCGATTCGTGAATCTGGCTCAGACCAGAAGTGTGCCGTTGGTCCGGGCTTGGGTAATTGACACAGAGCGCATAGTCGTTGTCACGGTGTGAACAACAAGACAGGGGCGGGACAATGGGCTGGGCCGAACTGCATACGGCCAGCGTGCCGAAGGCTGAGAGGTTCGGCTGGTGGCTCGACCTGCTGATGCAGGATCTTGCTCCCACACACATCGCCAGTGAGCACCGCGACGACTTCCAGGGATCGACCGCTGCATTGGAGCTCGGGCCCGTCAAGGTGTCCGTCCTGTCGTTCCCACCCTTGACCTCGGTACGAACCGCGCGGTTGATCCAGCGGTCCGATCCCGAGTTGTGGGAGCTGGGCTACATGGCCAGCGGGATCATGGTGGTGGACCAGGCACGCAACCACGCTCAGGTCGGAGCAGGCGACCTGCTGCTGTACGACACGTCACAGCCGGTGCAGATGCAGATGCCCGAGGGCGGCTGGCTGACCATCCTCCACCTGCCGAAACCTGCGGTGCCACTTCCGGACCGGTCGATGCGGGACCTTCTGTCACGCCAGCTTCCCGCGCAGGGGGCCGGACCCCTACTCGCGGGGTTTCTCCAAGGACTGACTGGTGGCCAATGGAGCGAGTTGGAGGCCGAACGTCTCGGAGCGGCCGCAGTCCAGCTCGCCTCCGCCTTCCTCGGCGGCCTCGCGGACCGGGAGGGTCTGCTGCCGCCGGAGACCCAGCAGGCCGCGCTCCTGCGCCGCGTGAAGGCCTTCATCGAGGGGCATCTGACGGAACCCCGATTATCGCCGCAGACAATCGCGGACGCCCACAACATCTCGGTGCGCTACCTGCACCAGCTCTTCCGCCCAGAAAAGCAGACCGTGAGCGCCCTCATCCGGGAACTCCGGCTGGACCGGTGCCGGACCGACCTGGCACAGCCTGGCTGTGCCAGCCACCCCGTCGGAGCAATCGGAGCGCGGTGGGGGTTCACGGATGCTGCGGTGTTCAGCCGGACCTTCAAAGCAGCCTTCGGGATGCCACCTGGCGAATACCGCAGATGGTTGGGCGCATGCAGAGGTGCCAGCGATCGTTCCTGACAGGCCCCGGATTGCGGGGGAGCTGCTGCTGCCGCGATGTAGCCGAGCCCGTGGTCGCTCCGCTCAGCGCGCCGCCACCGTGGTGGTCCGTCTGGCGAATCCGTCACGACGGGGGGACCGGGGGGGGGGGGGGGGGGGGGGGGGGGGGGTAGCAGACCACGGCGCCAGGAGGGGGCCCGGGGGGTTGTCCGGCCGTGGGGGCCGCAACCCCGCCCGGTCGGAGATGTCCGCGCGGCGGCCGGCCGGACTCGCCGCGCGTTGGCGTTCACCGCCTCGTGACAGCGAATCCGAGGCCAGCCACCAGCACTGCGGCGGCCGTCCAGCCGACGCCCAGGGGGCCGGTCAGCTCAGGATGCTGGTAGGTGACGTAGACCAGGCCCGCCACGGTGAGCAGGATCATCCCTACGGCCAGCAGGAGCACGTACACCCGCATGTCGTGGTGCTGGTCATCGCGACGCGGGGCGTTGGGGTCGGTGGTCATCGGATTGTCCTTCGGATTCGGACATGCGGGTATCGCATGCGGTGAGCAGAACTGGAGTGAGACCCCGGGGACCAGTCGGGCATGCGGTTGGGGTCGTCCCGGCACAGCGCGAGCTGCAGGCAGCACTGTGGGACAAGCAGCCGTTAGCGGCGCAACCTCGCTGGTGTGCCGGTGACTATGACGATCGAGAGAACCCCATTCAAGAGAATCTGGCGCTCTGACCTGCGTTTTTGCTGCCCAGGTTCCCTTGAATGGGCCATGTAGCAGTGATACGGGCAAGTGGCGCAACTCGGGGTGAGGTTGATCGGCCGGTCGGTGGGGCGCTGGTAGCGGAAGCAGATTCGACCGGTCGCCGCGCCGCCGCCTTGAGCGCGCTAGTCACGTACGGCTTGAGCGCATGCCCGTGCATCAACGGGACCGGGGCCCCGGTCGCTTCGTCCAGCGGCGGCGTATCCCAGCGCACCCCATGTGCGGGGGAGGGCGATCCAGTTGCCTGCACCGGCTCGCACCTCCACAGCGCATCCGGGTGCCCTCAACAAGCAGCCGGTGCCCGGTAGTACCAGCAGCGTTGCGTGGTAACGGGCCGTCAGGTACGGCACGGGGCCGCGGCGGTCGAGGTGGACCATGATGGCCATGCCAAGCTGGCGGGGGTAGGCCACGGCGTCGAAGGGCTGCGTGGGGGTGATGACTGATACGCCCGGCGCCTCGAACTCGTCGTAGATCCGTTCAGTCGGGATGAGGCTCCATCGCGGAAACGGCCGGGCGCCGGGGGCCAGCCACGCGGTACTGGGGCTGGCCTCGTCGCGGCAGGTGCAGCCGCCCCTCGGCCGGAAACGGTGGCCCCGGGCGACCGGCCACCCGAGCATGGTCCGGTAGGCCGTTGCGTGGGCGGCGTCTCGGGCTGGCATCTTTCCCCCTGTGCAGCACCCCGCCGCAGCGCGAGGAGCGGCCCGGCGGACTGATCGCGGCGGTCCGCCGGTAGAGCGCCTCCTCCCGGTTCCCCACCGAGGACGTAAGCACCTGACTGGTGTCAGTTCTCATCGACATTTTCCGGCCCTGTGATCATCAAGTGCTGCCCGGACTCGGTGATGAACGCTGTCGCACGTCAGTGACGAAGCCACAGGTCGAGTGCAGCAGGATGGCGAGCGAGGCCCCCGAGCAACGTGATTGAGACGTCAGACATCTCGATCAGCAGCTCGGGGGCCGCGCTCGTTGCGCGTCACGGACCGTTGCTGATCGGTGGCCAGCCCGAAGAAGCTCAATGCATCCGAGTTGCATGACTGACATCACGACAGAATCATGAAAGTGGGGCTCCCATGCGAGCATCCGTCCGGATGTCGGATAACACTGGCGCACCGAGAACCCGCGAACCTGCTGGAGATATTCGATCTAAATACCAGTCGGAAGGGAAGGCTAGGGCATGGCTACGTTCCAATTGCTAGGACTAAAGTGCTGGGAAACCACGGACGGATTCGGGGCCGACCAGGTGCGAATCATCTTCGGTTTTGATGATTTGATGTTCTTCGATAACGATATGGGGGAGGGGGACGAGTGGGAGCTAGTTGAATCCAGACAATTCCTAGCCTCTGAAAAGGTATGGGTGAAGGAAGCGGATTCAGGGAGCGGTGATGACGAGATCGGAATGTTCTTGGTCACCTCCGAAAACCGGGGCGAGCATGTGATAACGCTGTCGGGCGACGGTTCGCACTACGACCTCCACTACAGGATTGGGCCGTGACGGCGACCTCGATGCCCGGGCTGCCTGTGCCTCGGCTGCATGCCCATGCGCGGCGGGCTCGTACGGAGTCGGCCGGAGGGACCGTTCAGCCGCGCTACACAAGCAAGCGACCACCCTCAGTCTCCCGGCTACCCGCTCTTCTTGATGATCGACCTCTTTGAGATTGGCCCTCGAGCAGGCCGACTGGCTGATCGACCTCGGCCCCGGGCCCGGGAGGCACGGTGGAACCATCCTCTTCGAAGGCCACGTCGCCGACTACACGGGCCTCACGACACCCACCTGTCGCGCCCTGAGCCATCGCTGAGAGGGGAACGGAGCGGACCGGGCCTGCCGTCATCTGGACCGGAACCAAATCTTGCCGGCTGACCGGCCCTCAGCAGAGTTGTTCACGGCACGGGCAGCGGGTATCTGAACAATGGCAAGCCGCCTTGAACCGCGGTGCCGGTGTCCGGTCACCGCCGTGGCGGTGGTGCTCGGTGGCTGCGCAGACGGATCGGATGAAGAAGGCCGGCATGGCTGACACGGCCGGCGCATCGGACGAGAAGCCGGGCACGCCGACACCGACAGGTCCGCGGTCCGAGGGAATGAGTGCGCCGGACAACCGGCACCGACCGTCGATTCCTGCCGGGCATAAGGGAGATCAGGCGCGGACGCGCCTGGGCATTCCGCCGGCGGGTGGCGCAACCTTCGCGTTCGGCAGCGCCACCCGCCCGCCCACCTCTTACCTGGTGTAGTCCTTGATCCAGTAAGAGCAGTCGATCCACCCCGGGAGGTCGCCGCTGAAGTCCTTCGCACAGGCCTTGAACTGGACCTCGGTGTTGCGCGGGATGCTTCTGATCCTGCAGTACTCGAACCCGTTGTCGGCACCGTTCCGGTCGTCGCACGACGTGATCTCGTCGCGGCCGGGGAGCTTGATGCGGAGCACCATGCCGTAGCCGTCCTTCTTGGTGTCCGCGATCCGGAACTTGTTGTTGTCGATACTGTTGAACGCCCCGGTTCCGCGACCGTTCGACGCGTCCGCGATGTGCCAGGACCCGACGGCGTTCGCCGGGGCCTGCGCCAGGGCGAAGCAGGCGGCGGCGCCGACCGCCACGGTCAGAACGCGCTTGATACGGGACATGCGCCCCTCACTCTCTTCACTCACAGGCTCTCCGAGCGGCGAGCCTGTCGGGTCATCAGAAGAGGATCATGCCCCGGACAAGCGCGATTTGCCAGCGTTGCATGGTTACTTCTTTGCTGACGCGCTGTGTGCGGTATGTCGAATAGATGAGTTCGCAGAGGCATATATGCCAAGTGCCCAGACACGTCCGCGGCTGGGCGTCCTGCGTGCGGGCGGCGGAGCCCCCGCGCTCTGTGTCGCCGCCCGCCCTCTGCGCGGCCCCGCCGCGCCGCCGCTCCCCGGCAGACCGGCTCCGGCCGGGAAGCAGGGCCGGTGTGATGTCGTGATCGTTCGGCGGTCTTGAGCAGGTCGTCGATCCGGGTCATTGCGGCGCGGAGGCGGCGGCCGACGAGGTAGCTGTCCGGGCATCCGCGGCGGCCGAGCCGGCTGCTGCGAGGACGGCCGACGGGCAGGCGGACTCGCACTCTGTCGAGCACGGGGACGATAGGCGGGCTGTTCCCGGCCTGCCCTGCGGTCGGGACCAGTGCTAGCGGACGGCACCTGCGGTCCGCGGCGGGATGAACATCCACTGGGCATCCGTGAGTTGCCTACGCGTCACGACCAATGTCGTACCGGGTTCCACTGCCGCGCAGAAGGCGGTACCCGCAACTATCACGACGTCATGCAGGTCTAGAGGCGGCAGCTGATTTCCATGCCGTCCTCCACGGGGAACGTGACGCTCTGGTAGCCGTTCCGGGGGTCACGGACGTAGTCGAGGTAGGGCGCGAGGTCCTCCAGGTCGACGTCGTCGGCGACGACGAGGGTGCCGGGTGCGAGGCGTGGTTCGAGGAGTCGCAGGACGGGCAGGCACAGGTCCTTCCAGCCGTCGAGGAGGACGAAGTCCGCGGAGCCGGCGACTGTGGCGAGGGTGTCGCGGGCATCTCCTTCGAGGACGGTGATCAGGTCCTCCAGCCCCGTCTCGGCGAACGTCCGGCGTGCGGCCGCGGCCTTGGCGGCGCTCAGTTCCGTACTGATCACCCGCCCCGTTCCGTTGTCGCGCACCGCGGCGGCGAGATGGAGCGTGGAGATACCGAAGGACGTGCCGAACTCGACGACGGTGGCGGGGCGGGCAGCCCGGATCAGGTTGTAGAGGAGGCGGCCACCCTGGGCGGAAATCGGCATGTACACCTCGGCGTTGGCGTCGGCCTGCTCCTGCGGGCCGAGGGGCGCGAAGCCCTGGGGCCACGACGCCCGGACCCGCCTGCTGGTCGCCTCGTCCTGCTCGGAATGCCGGAACATCCGGGTGAGGGCGGAGGCGACGCGGGGGTCTTCGAGGGTGCTGGTGGGTGTCATGAACCTAGACTAGACGCACCGTTGCGTTGCGTCTAGATGGTCTAGCCTACTCTGGCCCCAGGAGGCAGACATGGAACGAGGAAGTACGGCCGCCGCGGCGGCCGGGCCGGAACCGGCGGCACGCCACCACGGCAACAGGCACGGCCGCAGCGAACAGGCCCGGCAGGCAGTGCTGGAGGCGGTCGACGACCTCTTGGTCGAGAAGGGCTTCACCGGCGTCACCATCGAGGGCATCGCCGCCCGGGCCGGCGTCGCCAAGCAGACCGTCTACCGCTGGTGGAAGACCAAGACCGACATCCTCCTGGACGCCTTCCTCCAGGACGCGGCCGAAGCCCTGACCCCGCCGGACCACGGCGACCTGGCCCCGGACCTGCGCGCCCACCTGCGCCAACTGGCCCTGTTCCTCACCCGGTCCGACGCGGGCGCCGTCTTCAAGGCCCTCATCGGGCACGCCCAGCACGATCCCGAGTTCGCCGCCGCCCTGCGGTCCGGGTACCTCGACGAACAGCGCCGACGCGACCGACTCCCGCTGGAACGCGCGGTGGAACGCGGCCAGCTCGCCGCCGGCCTCGACATGGCGGCGGAGATCGACCAACTCGTGGGACCGGTCTACCACCGCGTCCTGGTGACGGCGGAACCCGTAGACCAGGCGTTCACCGATCGCCTCGTCGAGGCGTTCCTGCGCCGCGCGGGCGTAGTGGACGTAGCCGATGCAGGGGAGATGGGGCGCAGATGACTCTGAAGGCAGGCCAGCGGGTGGTGCTGGCGGCGGACACCAGGCTGACCGATTCGGCCGAGGTGTCGGGGGTCGTCGTCGGGTTCCTGTCCCTGGCGGCGGGCACCGGCGGGACTGTCGAGCAGGTGGTCGCCCACCAGGACGAGAGCGATGACGTGCGCGAGTACGAGCGGCTCAAGTCGCTGCTCGACGCCTATGGGGGCGGGATGCCCACGGAGAGCAGGAGGCAGCTCGAAGAGAAGGTCGGCTCTCTGGAACCTGCGTGGACCGCCTTCCAGGAACGGGGGCCTCGCGTGAGCGTGCGGGTCCGCTTCGACAACGGATTCATCCTCGACGGGGCCCACGAGGACGTCTTCGTCCCTGCCTGAGGGCGCGTCTCGGGCCGGACCGGTGGCCGGCCGCGGTCTCGCGCCGGCGGGCCCACGGCTCGGCCGGGGGCATGGGCTCGGCGGGCCACCGTTCAGGCCCGGGTGAGCGGGAGGACCGGCATGAGATACGACTGCCCGCCGGTCTCCAGGGTGCACAAGGGCTCACCGCCGGGGACAACCGTGAGCCCGACGCGAACGGTGAAGGGGCGAGGGGGCGCCGTCCTCGGCGAGCTCGCCCCCCAGTTCCGTCGGCGCGTTGCGGCGCGTCCGGGTGGCGGCCACCACCCTGCCGTCGACCAGCACCTCACGCCTACAGCCCAACCTCTGCTGACCAGGTCGGTCGTTGGTGTGGTGATGGGCGAAACGTGAGCCCGATCGGCCATCTCACTTTCAGGTGACGATGACCCGGCGTCCGCGTGTGTGGCCTGTTTGGCTGTTGATGTGCGCTGTGGCGGCATCGGCGAGCGTGTACGACTTCTCGATGGGGATATGGAGTCTTCCCCGCGCGATGAGGTCGGCGGCCACGGTGAGCGCTTCCGGCACGTTCCCGGCTACGCCGGAGAATCGGACACCGAGTTCCGGCGCGCCGAGATCGGCGATGGAGATGACCTTCTGCGGGTTCCCGGTCAGGTCGACGAGTCCGCGGATCACGCCGGAGCCGGCCAGATCGAGGGCGGCGTCGACATGGCCGAGCTGCCGCACCCGCTCGACCCAGCCCTCGCCATACGTCGTGGCGAGGGCGCCCAGGCTGCGCAGATAGTCCTGGTTCGCGGCGCCGGCCGTGCCGATCACGGTGATGCCGCGGTCGCGGGCGATCTGCAGTACCGCTGAGCCGACTCCTCCGGACGCGCCGCTGACCAGCAGTGTCTGCCCGGGTTGCACACCGACCTCGCGGATGATGCGCAGTGCTGTCTCCACCACCGAGGGGTATCCGGCCGCGTTCTCGAACGTCACACCCTCGGGCATCCGGGCCCAGGCCGACAGCACGGCGAACTCGGCATAGGTGCTGGAACCTTCGCCGAACACATGGTCGCCGACCTCGACTTCCTCGACGCCCTCGCCGACTTCGTCCACCACCCCGGCGGCGTCCAGCCCGACTCCGGAGGGCAACTCGATCGGATGGGCTCCCAGCTTCTGGCCTTCACGAATCCTCCAGTCGACGGGGTTCACGCCCGCCGCCCGTACAGCGATGCGGATGTGGCCTGGGCCCGCGTGGGGCTCCTCGGCGTCCACGAGGTGCAGAACGTCCGGTCCGCCGAACTCGGCGAAGCTCACTTTCTTCATGCGGCGACCGTAACACTAACCGTTAGCTTTTTGGAGTTGATACAGGTCTGTATCTGATAGCGTCAGGGCATGACCGTGCCGCCCGGACGCCGTGAGCGCAAGAAGGCCGCGACCCGCCAGAAGATCGCCGACACGGCCCTGCGGCTGTTCCTGGAGCGCGGGTACGACGCAGTGGGAATCCGTGACGTGGCCGCTGAGGCCGACGTGGCCGTCACCACGCTCTTCTCCCACTTCGCCTCAAAAGAGGCCCTGGTGTTCGAGCAGGACGACGACTTCGAACAACGCCTCACCCAGGCGGTCACCGACCGGGCCCCGGATGAGCCGCTCATCCCCGCGCTGCGCCGCGAGATCCAGTCCCTGGTCCGACATTGCACGGCGGACGGCGCCACCCCGATCTGGCGCATGATCGACGAGTCTCCCGCCCTACGGGAGTACGAGGAGTCGATGAGGCTGCGCCACGCGGAGTCGCTGGCAAAGGCCATCGCCGCCGACCCCGACCTGTCACAGACCACAACGGCGAGCCGGACGATCGCGAGGTTCGTGATCGACGCCTACTCACTGGCCCGTGAGGCGCCCGATCCGGACGCCGCGTTGGACGAGATCTTCCGGATGATCGAGGCAGCCTGGGCCGTCACCTGCCCCTCCGGGAACTTCACCGGCACGGTCGGACAGTAGCCAGGACTCCACCCCGCCCGACGCTCACCCATCCGAGAAGCCACCGCCAGGGCCCAGCGCATCCTCACCGCGCTCGCGGAGCGGACCCGGCTGGGGCAGGGGCCGCTGACCTGCCAGGAGATGGCCACCTTGTTCGGCATGGACGTGGTTCCGGCGCGGGTGGAGGCGCTGAGGTCGAAGGCGAAACGCCTGGTCGCGCGGGGCTGGCTGGCCGAGCCGGCGCCGGGCCGGTTCACGCTCGCCCGCGGGGTGAGAGGGCCAGGCGGCGGGTCATGAGCAGGGTCATCGACCAGTAGATCATCGCCTCGGCGCTGGTAGTGCGGCGTTGGCGAAGAGGACGGCCAGGACGACGACGGTGAGGACCAAGTTCCCGTATCGGAAAGGGCTTTGGGGGTGCTGCGGTTCAGCGAAGAGCGCGACCCTGCGGTGCTGACGCAGTTCGTGCACCTGCGCGTCATCAACCCGGAGAAGGCCTACTGGCGGCCGCGAGTTCTTCGAAAAGACCAGCATTGAGACGGAGCTGCCGCCGGAACCTGCCGCGGCGACGATTTGCACCTACCACCCGGAATGGCCAGCAACTCTTGGGCTGTCGTAGCCGCAATTGTGACTGCGCGGAACGCAGGTCTTCGCCGACCGCCCGACAGCCGCGCCCGCCTGGTTTGCCTCCGGTCGGGGTGCAGGCGGCGATGCGGTCGTCGTCGGTGAGCCGCGCGGTGACGGCTCAGGGAAACCCGGAATGTGACCGAACTGGGGCGCCCGGCATCATTCGGTGGGAATGATGTTGGGCCGGTCCACCACCTCTTCGACGACCGTCAGGGTCTGTGTCGATCTCACCCCCTGGATGCTCTGCAGCTTTTCGAATACAAGAGCGCGCAGGGCGTCCGTGTCGCGAACCCTCACGAGGAGCACGATGTCGAAGCCGCCCGTGAGGTACCCCGCGAACTGGACCTCAGGCAGGGCCGCCAGTTCACTGCTCATCTCCCGCCATCTGAACTGGCCGGCGGAGACCAGCACGAGAGCCGTGACTTCCAGGCCCAGCCTGTGTTCGTCCACATCAACCGTGAAGCCGCGGATCACTCCTGCCCGCTGAAGCCTCTCCAGACGTGAGTACACCGTGCCACGTGACACGTTCGCTTTTGCGGCCAGCTCGGATGCGGACAGGCGCCCGTCCGCGTTCAGTGCACGCAGCAGGGCCAGATCAATGTCGTCCAGCTCCACGCGGATTCCTCGGCACGCCTCAGAGGTCGAGGGTCAGGTGTTCGCCTCTGCATCGGGACACACAGACGAGCATGAGGTCGCCTCGCTCCTTCTCTTCGTCGGAGAGCACCTGGTCGCGGTGATCCACCGCACCTTCCAGGACCGCAGTCTCGCACGATCCGCAGATACCTTCGCGGCAGGTGGACGGTATCATGACCCCGGCCTCTTCCAGCGTCTCAAGGAGTGTCCTGTCAGCCGGAACCATGAGCTCCTTCTGGGCGCGAGCCAGTCGGACGCTGAACGCCCGGCCGCCGGACGCTGCGGCGGCGCCGGCCGATGAGCCGAACCGCTCCACACGCAGGCTGATACCGGAGTACCCGGTGACCGAGGCCGCGAGTTCGTCCAGCAGCCCTGAGGGGCCGCAGGCGTACACCTCACCGCCCTGTGGCAGGGAGCCCAGCCATTCCGTCAAGACCGGTCGGCCTCGGTCCTTGGTCGTCCATATCTCGGCTGCGGGGCCCAGTGCTTCCACTTCGTCGAGAAAGGGCATCGAGTCCCGGTCTCGGCCGATGTACAGGAGCTGCCACGACGCGCCGGACGCCGCCAAGGACCGGGCCATAGGAAGCAGCGGAGTGATGCCGATCCCCCCTGCTACCAGGAGGCAGGCGGGGGCGGGGGTCAGTGCGAAGGCGTTGCGGGGCGGCGCCGCTTCCAGGCGGGCGCCTGTCATGAG
This sequence comes from Streptomyces cucumeris, assembly GCF_024295805.1. Lineage (GTDB taxonomy): Bacteria > Actinomycetota > Actinomycetes > Streptomycetales > Streptomycetaceae > Streptomyces > Streptomyces cucumeris. Next base: position 13,077 of record NZ_JANCLX010000025.1, on the reverse strand, counting down.
CTCTTCGACGAGGAATGCCGAGCCGCCGCGCGACTGAGCGGCCCTGCGTACGCCGAAACGCCATGTGGATCGGTCGGCGGGGTCACCGCACAGTGAGTAGGATCTGCGAAACGTTTGCCCGGCGTGATCGAACGTGAGATCGACATGCGCTCCGGGGGTCCATGGAGGCAGCTCGCCGCCCTTTTCACGCCCGACGGTGATGATCGCCGCGTCACCGCTGGATCTGTCGATGTCGAGAACGCGCAGCGGGACGGCAGGCGCGGAGTGAGCGGCAACGGCCAGAGCGCCGACCGACGGTCCGGACGCGTTTCCGAGCCTGACCTTCAACTGGGTCGGGCCTCGGAACTCCCACCCTCGGATCACCGGTTCTTCGGCGAGCTGGATGGCCGGGTAGGCCGTGAGGAACTCTTCCAGCGCCGTGTGTGCCTGAGCACGTGCCAGCATGGAGCCCACACATGCGTGCACCCCCGCGCTGAACGACAGATGCTGGTTGTGCTCACGCAGCAGACGGAACTCGTCCGGCTCGTCCCAGTGCCTGGGGTCCCGGTTCGCGGATGCGAGGACGGCGAGGACGAGCGACCCCTCGTCCAGGAGCTGCCCCGCAACGCGGGTCGGCTTGGTCACCCGCCTGGTGACGGTTCCCACCGGAGCGCCGATCCGGAGAGCCTCCTCGATCAGGCGGGCGATCATGGTCTTGTCCCGGTCGATCTCCTGACGGACGGCAGGGTCGGTCAGGTAGGCGATGAGGGCGTGCCCGAACAGGTCTCGCGGCTCCTGCATGCCGCCGATGATCAGCAGCTTGGTCGTTGCGGCGATCTCTTCGAACGTGGCACCGCTCGCCGTGAGGCCCGCCAGCAAAGTGCCCGGCTTCGGGCCGAGTCGCAGCTGGTCGCGCAGCATGTCGTCCACGGCGGCGCTTGCCTCGTCCGCTCGCCGCTGCTTGTCCGGGTCACGCTCGTAGTTGGCGGCGCCAGCGGCGATCCCGTCCACCCATTCCGTAAACACCGCGACGGGTATCTCGGGCAGCCCGGTCACCCTCTGCAGGACTCGAACAGCGAGGGTCTGGGCGAATCCGGTGACGAGGTCCACCACCTCGCCAGGACGGAATTCCGCGAGCAGACCGCGGACAGTGTCCTGGATGGCGCCTTCCATGGTCCGTTTGATCACCGAGGGGCGCAGGCCTTCCGTCAACGGTGCGCGCAGACGATCGTGATACGCGCCGTCGCTGTGCAGGAGGTTCGGTCCGATCGACTGTGACAGAGGGGAGTCATGGACCGCGGCGCTGAACGTCTCGGCGTCGCGGCAGACGCGGTGGACGTCGTCCCACCTCGTGATCAGATAGGCATGGGCCGCGGGAACCCACGCGACAGGCTCCTCGTCGCGGAGGCGCTGATAGATGGTAAACGGGTCGTCGTCAAGGGCTTCGATCGTGATGGCCGCACCGAGCGAAGCCCGCTTGGCCGACCCGGTCGTGGAAGTCGGTGTCCTCATGGCGCAAGAGTGACCGCTGATGGACCGATCGAGCCGCGGGGCCTCTCAGTGATGATCGATCGGCTGAATACTCCGCGAAGGGCTGAACGATCGTTCCGTGCGGGCCGCGTTCTTCTGCACAAGCGGCAAGCAACCCCTGGGGATGGAGCACATCCGGCCGTCCGCGGGCGCCGGATGCCCTCAGGCCTCCCGGTCGTCCGCCGCACGCCTCCCACCCGGTGCGCGGTGGGCACGGCGGTAGGCCGGGGCTCGTCCCCCGGCGCGTGCGTGCGCTTCGAGCAGCGGCAGGGAACGAGTCTCGACCACAGTCGAAAGAATCACCACGCTCATGGAGCGCGCGATGTTCGGTGAGCGGTTGATGTCCAGCAGCGCCTGCTGGAGCTCTTCCTGGCTGCGGGCGGCCATCCGGCACAGGACGTCACCCGTTCCCGTGGTGGCGAAGGCTTCCACGACGGAGGGATGGCCCTCCAGCTCGCCCTGGACGGCGTCCAGGGCGCCTTGCGCGATCTCCAGCGTCACGAAGGCCTGCACGGTGTAGCCGGCGGCGCGCAGATCGACGTCCGGCCCATAACCGGTGACGATGCCCGCGCTCTCCAGTTTGTGGATGCGCGCCTGAACGGTCGCTCGTGCCACACCGGTCAGCCGGGACACTTCCAGCTGTCCCGCCCGGGGGTGATCCCTGAGCGTCTTCAGCAGGGCCACATCGAGTTCGTCGAACACGGCAAGTCACCCTCGTTCCCAATCGAAGTGCATTAGCTATGCGCTCTGTATAGCACCAAGTGAGTTTCGGTAGCAGAAATGAGCAGCTTGCCCAGCAGCAACTTAACATGTTGCACATCGATCTGCTCATGGACTCATACTCCCGCCCATCCTCACCGCATCTTCGGTATCCAGCCAACGGAGGAACCATGAGCCTTGAGCAGAACCTCACCGATCAGGAACGTCTGGCCAACCTCTGTCTCGACGAGCTGAAGCAGCTGGTCGGCCTCGTCTCGTACGACGACTCGACCGACCCCTTTCCGGTGACCGGGTGGGACGCCGTGGAGTGGGTGGTCGGCAACGCCACACAGTCGGCGCACTTCTTCCAGTCGGCGCTGGGCATGGAGCTGGTGGCCTACTCGGGTCCGGAGACGGGCAACCGGGACCACAACGCCTACGTACTCAAGAGCGGTGCCGTGAGGTTCGTCCTCAAGGGCGCTGTCGCCCCTGACAGCCCGCTGCTCGACCACCACCGCCGCCGTGGGGACGGAGTCGTCGACATCGCTCTGGAGGTGCCGGACGTCGACCGCTGCGTCGAGCACGCCCGGGCCCAGGGCGCCACCGTGGTGGAGGAACCCCACGATGTCACCGACGAGCACGGGACGCTCCGGGTCGCGGCCATCGCCACCTACGGCGACACCAGGCACAGTCTGGTGGACCGTTCCCGCTACCAGGGCTCCTACCGGCCCGGCTACGTGGCGCGGGCCTCCTCCTACACCAAGCGTCCGGACGCGCCGAAGCGCCTCTTCCAGGCCCTGGATCACGTGGTGGGCAACGTGGAGATGGGCCGTATGGACGAGTGGGTCGACTTCTACCACCGCGTCATGGGCTTCACCAACATGGCGGAGTTCATCGGGGACGACATCGCGACGGAGTACTCGGCGCTGATGTCGAAGGTGGTGGCCAACGGCAACCATCGGGTCAAGTTCCCGCTGAACGAGCCGGCCGTCGGCAAGAAGAAGAGCCAGATCGACGAATACTTGGAGTTCTACCAGGGCCCCGGCGCCCAGCACCTGGCCCTGGCGACGAACGACATCCTGCGTACCGTCGACTGCCTGCGCGCGGAGGGCGTCGAGTTCCTCGCCACGCCGGACTCCTACTACGAGGAACCGCAGTTGCGGTCCCGTATCGGTGAAGTGCGAGTGCCCATCGAGGAGTTGCAGAAGCGCGGCATCCTCGTCGACCGCGACGAGGACGGCTACCTCCTGCAGATCTTCACCAAGCCGATCGGCGACCGGCCCACGGTCTTCTTCGAGTTCATCGAGCGTCACGGCTCGCTCGGCTTCGGCAAGGGCAACTTCCGGGCGCTCTTCGAGGCCCTGGAGCGCGAGCAGGAGCGGCGCGGAAACTTCTAGCCGCCCAGGTCACGATACGACACCCCCTGCAAGGAGCAGCTGATGGCTCATTACCTCAGCGTCGGGAACCTCCCGCGCAAGCGCCACACCCAGCACCGCGGCCCGGCGGGCACGCTGTACTACGAGGAGCTGATGGGCGAGGAGGGCTTCTCCTCGGACTCCTCCCTGCTGTACCACGTCGGTATCCCGTCGGCTCTCACCGACGCCCGACCGTGGGAACTGCCCGACCACTCGACCATCGCCAACCAGCCCCTCCTGCCACGGCATCTGCGGCTCCACGACCTCTTTCCCGGGCAGGCAGGGAAGTCCGCCGACGCGGTGACCGGTCGGCGCCTGGTCCTGGGCAACGGTGACGTGCGGATCGCCTACGTTGCCGCCGACCGGCCCTCTCCGCTGTACCGGAACGCGACCGGCGACGAGTGCGTCTTCGTGGAGTCGGGCTCAGGGACGGTGGAAACAGTCTTCGGCGACCTGCGGGTGGGAGCCGGCGACTACGTGATCCTGCCCCGGGCCACCACACACCGGTGGGTGCCCGACGGCCCGTACCCCCTCCGGCTGTACGTGATCGAGGCGAACAGCCACATCACCCCGGCAAGGCGGTTCCTGTCGCATTACGGGCAGTTTCTGGAGCACACGCCGTACTGCGAGCGCGACCTGCGGGTGCCCGCCGACCCGCGCGTGGTGGAGGAGCAGGACGTCGAGGTCTACGTCAAGCACCGCGGATCCGGTCCCGGCGGGCTGGCAGGAACCGTGCACGTCGTGCCGGACCACCCCTTCGACGTGGTCGGGTGGGACGGGTGTCTCTACCCGTACGCGTTCAACATCTCGGACTACGAGCCGATCACCGGGCGCATCCACCAGCCGCCGCCAGCCCACCAGGTCTTCGAAGGGGCGGGCTTCGTCATCTGCAACTTCGTGCCCCGCAAGGTGGACTACCACCCGCTGGCCGTCCCCGTGCCCTACTACCACTCCAACGTCGACTCCGACGAGGTGATGTTCTACGTCGGCGGTGACTACGAGGCCCGCAAGGGATCCGGAATCGGTCCCGGCTCGGTGTCCCTGCACCCGGGAGGCCACGCGCACGGACCTCAGCCCGGCGCCGTCGAGCGCAGCCTGGGGGCCGAGTTCTTCGACGAGCTGGCGGTCATGGTCGACACGTTTCGACCGCTGGAACTGGGTGAGGTCGGTCAGGCCGCCGACGACGGGGTGTACGCCTGGTCCTGGTCTCAGGGGCGGGTGTCGCCATGACGCCCTCGTCCACCCCCGCACACCTGGCTCCCGCGCAGGAGCCTGTGCCGGGACATTTCCGCGGACTCTTCGACGACGCGGCGCTGTTCCCACCCGGAAACGCCCCCATGACCACGGCCGTCGCGCGTCACTTCGAGCACCGGACAGCCTGGTACGGCCCCATGGTGGGGCCCTTCGTCTGCACCGACCGCCGGTGGCGCGAACTGGCTGACAGACTCGCTGTGCCGGGTCCCATGTTGGCGTTGTCGCTGGTGGTGCGGGAGTGGGAGGCGCTGCCCGAGACGCTGGCCGCCGTACGGGCCCATCCGCGAGTCCAGCTGGAGGCGGTGGAGTTCCTGCTGGAACCCGCGCACTCGGGCTACGGTCCGGCGTACTTCGCCGCCGCGCTGCCCCGCACAGCGACCGTCTACGCCGAGGTGACCCTTGGTGAGGAAGTGCCCGCGGACGTGCGGATGGCAGCCGAGGCCGGGTGGCGCGTCAAGTTCCGTACGGGAGGTACCGAGCCAGGGGCCTTCCCCAACGAGACGGCCCTGGCCAAGGGTCTGGTGCAGGCCGTTCGGGCGGGAGTTCCCTTCAAGCTCACCGCGGGCCTGCACCAGGCCATCCGCCACACCGGCGCCGCCACCGGGTTCGAGCATCACGGCTTCCTCAACGCGCTCGCGGCCACCGCCGCGGCCGGTGACGGCGCGGACGAACACACCGTCGCCCGCGTACTGGCCGACAGAACAGCCGACAGGGTTCGAGCCGCCTGCACACCGGCCCGCCTCGCCGCCGCACGCACCTGGTTCACCTCCTTCGGCACCTGCAGCATCGACGAACCCATGACCGGCCTCGGGGCTCTGACACTGATCGGAAAGGACTGACATGCCGACCCGCCCGCCCACACCAAGCCGCTCATGGGTGCCCATGCGCCCGGACCACCCCTTCGGACCGCAGACCCTGCCCTACGGCTCGTTCACCGGACCTGACAGCCTGCCGCACGTCGGTGTAGCGATCGGGGACCACATTCTGGATGTGACGGCGGCCTGGAGGATGCTGGCTGTCACGGACGAGGACCTCTTCGCCGCGGGCTCACTCGACCGGTTCCTCGCGGCCGGCCCGGCGACCTGGAGCCACGTCCGAACCGCACTCACCGAGTGGCTCTGCGACGCCTCGTACCAGGAATCCGTATCCCCGTTCCTGCTGTCCGCCCACGACGTGTCGATGCTGCTGCCGTTCACGGTCGCGGACTACGCCGACTTCTACGCCTCCGAGCACCATGCCGCGAATCTGGGCAGGATGTTCCGGCCCGGTTCGGAACCCCTGACGCCGAACTGGAAGCACATGCCGATCGGCTATCACGGCCGGGCCGGGACCGTCGTGGTGTCCGGCACCCCGGTGATCCGCCCCCGAGGGCAGCGGCGCTCCGCGGCGGGGGACGTCACCGTCGGGCCCAGCCTACGGCTGGACATCGAAGCGGAACTCGGCTTCGTCGTCGGCGTGCCGACCGCCATGGGGGAGACCGTCGCCCTCGACGACTTCGACAGCCACGTCTTCGGAGTGTGCCTGGTCAACGACTGGTCGGCACGCGACCTTCAGGCCTGGGAGTACGTCCCGCTCGGGCCGTTCCTCGGCAAGTCCTTCGCCACGTCCGTCTCGCCCTGGGTCGTCCCGCTGTCCGCTCTCCGGTCGGCACGCGTCGCTCCCCCGCCCCGGGATCCGAAACCGGTCCCCTACCTCGACGACAGCCAGGAGGCCGCCTGGGGCCTGGACGTACGGCTGGAGGTCGCTCTCAACGGGACCACTATCAGTGAGCCGGGTTTCGCCCAGATGTACTGGACCGCAGCGCAGCAGCTCGCCCACATGACGGTCAACGGCGCCCGACTGCGCACCGGGGACCTCTTCGCTTCGGGCACCATCAGCGGCCCCACCAAGGACAGCCGCGGTTCCCTCATCGAGCTGACGTGGAACGGTCTCGAACCCCTGACCGTGCCCGGAGGCCGCCGCACCTTTCTGGAGGACGGCGACGAGGTGGTCATCACCGCCACCGCTCCCGGCCCGGCCGGCACCCGCGTCGGCCTGGGCGAGGTCAGAGGCACCGTGCTGCCCACGCCGGAACCGCCCGCCCCGTCAGGGGCACCATCCGCCCATGAAGGGACCCGATAGTGGACAAGGTTGTTTCCTCCGCCGGTGAAGCCATCGCAGGGATCGGCCACCGGGCGTCCTTGGCGGTGGGCGGATTCGGACTCTGCGGAATCCCCAGCGCACTGATCCACGCCCTGCACGAGGCGGGTGTGGGCGATCTGGAGATCGCCTCCAACAACTGCGGTGTGGACGACTGGGGCCTGGGGATTCTGCTCCGTGACCGCCGCATCCGCAGGGTCGTCGCTTCGTACGTGGGAGAGAACAAGGAGTTCGCACGGCAGTACCTGGCTGGCGAGCTGGAGGTCGAGCTCACCCCGCAGGGCACCCTCGCGGAACGGCTGCGGGCTGGCGGCGCGGGCATCCCCGGCTTCTACACCCTCACCGGCACCGGAACGCAGGTCGCCGACGGCGGCCTGCCGTGGCGCTACCACCCCGACGGCAGCGTCGCCGTGGCCTCCCCGCCCAAGGAGACCAGGGACTTCCACATCGGGGGGAACACCCGCAGCTACGTGCTGGAGGAAGCCATCGTCGCCGACTTCGGCCTCGTCCGGGCCTGGAAGGGCGACCGCCACGGCAACCTCGTGTTCCGCCGCAGCTCCCGGAACTTCAACCCCCTGTGTGCCATGGCCGGACGCGTCACCATCGCCGAGGTCGAGCATCTGGTGGAGCCCGGTGAACTGGCCCCGGACGCGATCCACCTCCCCGGCATCTACGTCCATCGCGTCCTGCCCCTCACACCCGAACAGGCCGGAGACAAACGCATCGAGCGCCGCACCAACAGGCAGCGCCCGGCCGCGGACGGGCTGTCCGCGGCGGGCAACGCCCCACAGGACAGGAGACCGTGACCGTGACCTTGACCCGAGAGCAGATGGCCGCCCGTGCCGCCCGGGAACTCAGTGACGGCGCCTACGTCAACCTGGGCATCGGCCTGCCCACACTCGTACCGAATCACATCGCCGAAGACATCGAGATCGTGCTGCACTCGGAGAACGGCATCCTGGGCGTCGGCGCCTACCCGTACGAGGGAGACGAGGACCCCGACCTGATCAACGCCGGCAAGGAGACCGTCAGTGTGCGCCGGGGCGCCTCCTTCTTCGATTCGGCGACGTCCTTCGGGATGATCCGCGGCGGCAAGGTCGACACGGCGATCCTCGGCGCCATGCAGGTCTCCGCCGACGGCGACATCGCCAACTGGGTGATCCCCGGCAAGATGGTCAAGGGCATGGGCGGGGCCATGGACCTCGTCCACGGAGCCAAAAAGGTCATCGTGCTCATGGAGCACACCTCCAAGGGCGGCGCCCACAAGGTCGTCCGGGAGTGCTCCCTGCCGCTGACCGGCCGCCGCGTCGTCCAACGGATCATCACCGATCTCTGCGTCCTCGACGTCACCGCCTCCGGGCTCGTCCTGCGCGAACTCGCCCCCGGTGTCACGGTCGACGAGGTCCGGACCCTGACGGAACCGGACTTCGCCGTCTGCCTCGGCTGACTCTGCCCGGGAGCACGCCCCCAGGCCCCTTTCCCCTTTGCCTTCTTTGCTTGCCCTTTGAAGAGGAATCATGAAAAGCCTGCTTGCCCAATTCGAAAACGAAGCACCAGAGATAGTCTTCGAGTGGAACGACTCCGAGACGCCCGCCAAGGGGTGGGTCGTGATCAACTCTCTGCGCGGTGGCGCCGCCGGAGGCGGAACGCGTATGCGCCAGGGACTGGACCGTCGCGAGGTCGAATCCCTGGCGAAGACGATGGAGATCAAGTTCACCGTGGCGGGACCGCCGATCGGCGGAGCGAAGTCCGGTATCGACTTCGATCCTTCGGACCCCCGCAAGCATGACGTGCTGCGCCGCTGGTACAAGGCGGTCACCCCGCTGCTGAAGGAGTACTACGGCACCGGCGGTGACCTGAACGTCGACGAGATGCAGGATGTCGTACCGATCACAGAAAGCCACGGACTGTGGCATCCGCAGGAAGGAGTGGTCAACGGCCATTTCGGAGGAGGCACACGAGAACTCATCCAGCGCGTCGGCCAGCTCCGCGAGGGCGTGTCCAAAGCCGTCGAGGACCCGCGTTTCACCCCCGACGCGCAGCGCAGGTACACCGTGGCCGACCTCGTCACAGGCTGGGGCGTGGCAGAGTCCGTGCGGCACTACTACGCCACCTACGGCGGTGACATCACAGACAAGCGCGTCATCGTCCAGGGCTGGGGCAATGTCGGGGCCGCCGCCGCCTACTACGCGACGCAACAGGGCGCGCGCGTGGTCGGCGTGATCGACCGCAACGGCGGGCTGGTCAACCCCGACGGATATAGCTTCTCCGAGATCCGCGAACTGTTCCTGGCCAGAGACGGCAACACGCTGCGAGCCGACGGCCTCGTGCCCTTCGGTGAAATCAACACAACTATCTGGGACACGGGCGCGGAGATCTTCCTGCCGTGCGCCGCCTCACGCCTGGTCGACCAGGAGCAGGTCGATCGTCTGACCGCTCACGGCCTGGAAGTCATCGCCAGCGGCGCCAACGTGCCCTTCGCCGACGCGGAGATCTTCTACGGACCGGTCTACGAACACGCGGACCACAGCGTCGCCGTCATTCCGGACTTCATCGCGAACTGCGGCATGGCCCGCACCTTCGCCCTTCTGATGCAGAACGACCTCGAGATCACCGACGAGGCGATTTTCAACGACGTGTCATCCACGATCGCCACCGCACTGCGTCAGTGCCACGCACGCTCACAGGCACGCGTCCGAGTCGCCGGCACCGCCTTCGAGATCGCCCTCAACCAGCTCCTGTGAGCCAGGCGCCCGCCGACCCAGGAACTCAGCCACGACGAAATCCCAGTACGTGAGGCACCAGGCATGGAACCTCCCACGACCGTGCGCACCCCGGCCGTCTCGCGGGCCCTCCCCAGGCCACCGCTGATGTTGTCGATCGACGGGCCGTCGACATGGGCAGTCCGTCCGGACCTGAGCGGCCTGACCCCCAGCGGCGCCCTGCGCTGGGGAACCGAACACGCCTTCGCTGCAATCCTGCAGCAAAGGCCGCCAATGATCCTGCTCAATGCGCCCGCCACCGAGGTCGACGTCCTAACCCGGCTGGTACGCGCGACATCCCTCACCGCCCCGGTGGCCCTCCTGAGCCGGGACAGGACCAATACCGTGGCGGCGTTGAACGCGGGCGCCTGCGACGTCCTGGATCCGCAGGCGCCGCTGGTCGAGCTGGTCTGGCGCATCCACGCGGACCTCAGACGCTGCACGCTGCCCTCCTCGGCCCCCGCATGCCCGAGCGGGACAACAAGCCAGAGACTGCTGTTCGACGTCCTCGCCAGGGCACGTGCCGTCGTCTGCTGCCACGACCTGAGGCTGCTCCTGGGGACCCCCGCCCTGCCCATGACCCTGCGCGCACTCAGGGCACGCATCAGCCGACTCAAGCCCGTTTTCCTCGAACAAGGACTGGACTTGGTCGTCGACCAGCAATGGGGGCTGGCCACTTGTCGCGCACAGACTCGGATCAGTACCGATACAGCCGGCGGATCACTGGCGGTCTGTCCCCCTGAGGGCCACACACAAGCAGCAGTCCGACGACCGGGCCGGCCAGGTCCAGTCCGCCTGAACGAACCCGCTCGCCGCGTCACCGGCTGAACCCGACGACGCGCGCCCTCGAAACCCCCCGTGCGTGGGCCGGCAGGCGGTGCCTGCTGCACCCGCCCACCCATCCCATTCAGCGAATAGAACAAGGTGATCGGAATGTCCCAGCACGTACAAGGTGTCGTCGCACACTCGAAGGGCGCGCCCGTCGCCATCGAGACGATCGTGATCCCCGACCCGGGACCGGGCGAGGCAGTGGTCAAGATCCAAGCCTGCGGGGTCTGCCACACCGACCTCCATTACCGCCAGGGCGGCATCAACGACGACTTCCCGTTCCTGCTCGGGCACGAGGCGGCCGGCGTGGTCGAGTCGGTGGGCGAGGGCGTGACCGACGTGGTCCCCGGTGACTTCGTCATTCTGAACTGGCGTGCTGTATGCGGCCAGTGCCGGGCCTGTCTGCGCGGACGCCCCTGGTACTGCTTCAACACCCACAACGCCAAGCAGAAGATGACCCTGGAGGACGGCACGGAGCTGTCCCCGGCGCTGGGCATCGGCGCGTTCGCGGAGAAGACGCTGGTCGCGGCGGGGCAGTGCACCAAGGTCGACCGGTCCGCGTCAGCCGCCGCCGCCGGCCTGCTGGGCTGTGGCGTGATGGCGGGCATCGGTGCCGCGATCAACACCGGCAATGTCGGCCGCGGTGACAGCGTGGCGGTCATCGGCTGCGGTGGCGTCGGCGACGCCGCGATCGTCGGGTCGAACCTGGCCGGCGCCTCGAAGATCATCGCGGTGGACCTGGACGACCGGAAGCTGGAGACCGCCCGCAAGCTGGGCGCGACCCACACCGTCAACTCCAAGGAGTCCGACCCCGTCGAGGGGATCCGCGAACTGACCGGCGGCCACGGCGCCGACGTCGTCATCGAGGCGGTCGGCCGCCCGGAGACGTACAAGCAGGCCTTCTACGCCCGCGACCTCGCCGGCACGGTCGTCCTGGTCGGTGTGCCGACCCCGGAGATGAAGCTGGAGCTGCCGCTCCTGGACGTGTTCGGGCGCGGCGGATCGCTGAAGTCGTCCTGGTACGGCGACTGCCTGCCCTCCCGCGACTTCCCGATGCTCATCGACCTCTATCTGCAGGGCCGTCTGAACCTGGACGCCTTCGTCACCGAGACCATCGCCCTGGACGAGGTCGAGAAGGCCTTCGAGCGGATGCACGGCGGCGACGTACTGCGCTCGGTGGTGGTGCTCTGATGGCCGCCCGCATCGAACACCTCGTCACTTCGGGTACGTTCTCGCTGGACGGCGGCACCTGGGACGTCGACAACAACGTCTGGATCATCGGCGACGACCACGAGGTGATCGTCATCGACGCCGCTCATGACGCTGACGTCATCTCAAACGCCGTCGGCGACCGGCACCTGCGGGCCATCGTGTGTACGCACGGCCATGACGACCACATCTCCGCAGCTCCGGCCCTCGCTGACACAACCGGTGCACCGATCCTGCTTCACCTCGATGATCGCCTCTTGTGGAACCACGTCTTCCCCGACCGCAACCCCGACGGCTACCTCTCAGACATGCGCCGAATCTCCATCGCGGGGACCGAACTGACGGCGCTCCACACCCCCGGCCACACGCCTGGAGCAATCTCCCTTCACGCGCCGACCCTGGAGACGGTGTTCACCGGTGACACCCTTTTCAAGGGCGGGCCCGGCGCCACCGGACGGTCGTACTCCCACTTCCCCACCATCATCCGCTCCATCCGTGATCGCCTCCTGGCTCTGCCGCCCGATACGACGGTCCGGACCGGCCACGGTGAGTCCACCACGATCCAAGCCGAGGCTCCGTACCTCAGCGAGTGGATCGCCCGGGGGCACTGAGGACAACGCCCCGGTCCGGTATCAAGAGCAGCGCGCTCGGTGCGGTTCGTTGTTGCCGCCGGACGGCCAGGGCAGAGTCAGGCCGGCGGTCACCGCGTCGAGGTCCTGGCGGAGGAAGCCAGCGAAGCCCTTCATGGGCTTCGGTGCGTCCTGCTCGGCCTGCCGGATCCACTCCTGCAGTAGATATCCGCGCCGGTGACGGACCATGTCGGTGAACGCCCGGGCGAGGTCGCAGGCCCGGGTGATGTCCGGGCAGCCGATCCGGACTTGAAGGAGCCGCTCGTCCTGGCATTCGGTGAGCGTCTCCCGAGACCTCAAGATGCAAGAGGTGATCTTGCGGGGGCTGGGGATGTCGGCCCTGACCGGTTCGGCGGTGCGCGCGGAGGGCGGCGAGGTGTTTGCGGACGACCTGGCGGCTGCCGCGGTAGCCGCGGGCTTGGATCTCCAGGAACAGCCGGGTGCCGCTGACCTGGCCCTGGGCTTCGGTGAAGCGGGCGTAGAGATATGCCTTGAACGGATCTAGGTGTGCTGTCCCGGCACGTTGGTGACACGCGTGCTGGGTGCTTGAACGAGGTGAGGGCCTTCTGGCTCGGTGTGGATTGCGACATCTACGCCGATGGCAGGAGGCCCTCGTGATCCACCGTAACGCCC
>NZ_JANCLX010000024.1 GCF_024295805.1 Streptomyces cucumeris | reverse complement strand
AGGTGAGCAGTGACCAGCCCACTTCGACCGGAGACACACCAGTGTCCCTATCGACATGGCCGGCCAGGGCCGCTGCCTGGCCGCGCAATGCCTCCGCACTCCGTGCCGACACCACCCACGGCACCGGCCCGGCTACCGAACCGTCGTCCACCGGCGCCGGCGCGACCGCTTCCGACTCCTCCGGCGCCTGCTCCAGGATCAGATGGGCGTTGGTGCCGGAGATACCGAACGAGGACACCCCTGCCCGGCGCGGATGGTCGGCCCGCGACCACGGTGTGGCCTCCGTGAGCAGCCGGACGTCTCCGGCGCTCCAGTCCACATGCGGGGTGGGTTCCGAGATGTGCAGCGAGGCGGGCAGCAGTTCATGCCGCATCGCCATCACCATCTTGATCACGCCTGCCGCGCCCGCGGCCATCTGCGCATGGCCGATGTTCGACTTGATGGACCCCAGCAGCAGCGGTTGTCCGTCCGGGCGCTCCTGACCGTAGGTGGCCAGGAGTGCCTGGGCCTCGATCGGGTCGCCCAGGGTGGTGCCGGTGCCGTGCGCCTCGACCGCGTCCACCTCGGCGGCGGTCAGCCGGGCGTTGGCGAGTGCCTGCCGGATCACCCGTTGCTGGGACGGGCCGTTGGGCGCCGTGAGCCCGTTGCTGGCGCCGTCCTGGTTGACGGCCGTGCCCCGGATGACCGCGAGCACGCGGTGGCCGTTGCGCCGGGCGTCGGACAGCCGCTCCAGAAGCAGCACACCGACGCCCTCGGACAGCGTCATACCGTCGCTGTCCGCGGAGAACGCCTTGGAGCGGCCGTCCGGGGCGAGGCCGCGCAGTTCGCTGAAGCCGATGAACGGCGCCGTCGAGGACATCACGGCCACACCGCCCGCCAGGGCCAGTTCGCATTCGCCCTGCCGGATCGCCTGGCACGCCAGGTGCATGGCCACCAGGGACGAGGAGCACGCGGTGTCCACCGTGACCGCGGCTCCCTCGAGACCGAGGGCGTACGCCACCCGGCCGGACACCACACTGGCCGAGTTGCCGATGGTGAAGTAGCCGGCGGAGCCCTCGGGCACCTGTGTGGCGTCGGAGCAGTAGTCGAGGTGGTCACAGCCGATGAAGGTACCGGTGGCGCTGCCCCGCAGCGATTCCGGGTCGATACCGGCGTGCTCGACGGCCTCCCAGGACGCCTCCAGGGCCAGCCGCTGCTGTGGTGCCATCCCCAGCGCCTCGCGCGGGCTGATGCCGAAGAACGCGGCGTCGAATCCGGCGGGGTCGTCGAGGAACCCGCCCTCGCGGCAATAGCTGGTGCCGGGGTGTTCCGGGTCGGGGTCGAAGAGGTTGTCCACGTCCCAATTGCGGTCCGTCGGAAGCTCGGTGATGGCGTCCCGCTCCGCGGCGACGAGCTCCCAAAGTTCCTCGGGCGACCGTACGCCCCCGGGGAATCGACATGCCATCCCGACAATGGCGACCGGCTCGTGCCCGGCCGACTCCGCGTCCTTCAGACGGCGCTGAGTCTGACGCAGGTCCGCCGTGACGCGCTTCAGGTAGTCGAGAAGCCTCTCTTCGTTGTTCGCCATTGGCGGCGTACCCACTTCCCTCGACGAGAACCGGCGGAACGAGTGGTCGGGACCGAGCGGTGAACGCGCTCAAGGCGCTCAAGGCGCTCAAGGCGCTCAACGCGCTGAACGCGGTGCTGCGGGAACGGAATGGGCGGGACTGGAACCAGGTCCGGGACGGGGACGGAACGGAGCCGGAACGCGCCCGGTCAGGGCCGGGCGCCCGGTCCGCGCGCCGCGCTAGCCGCGTCGGCAGTCGTAACTGCCCCGCAGCACGTTCCCGTCGGGGAAGGTGAAGCTGGTGTTGTCCTTGAAATGTCCCGGCCCGAGGATCTGGTAGTCGTCGACCAGCCCCAGTTTGATTCCCTCGGTGTTTCCGCTGGCGTCCGGCTTGACCACCTGGTTGAGCGGCCCCTTGAAAATGAGATGACCGTTCTTCCAGCCCGAGGAGGTGTACGTACCCGAGGATCCCCAGTTGTCGTGGTACTGGTTGATGAAGGTCTTGTCGACGGGATTCCAGCCGAACGAGGAGCGGCCGACAACCTTTCCCGGTTCCAGAGTGGCGTCGGTGTAGTAGTAATGGCCGCCCATGGCCTTCTTGGTGGTCATGCGGAGCACCGCGGGCTTTCCGCCCGGCGGCGGGGTGTAGTCACAGGTGTAGGTGCCGAGCAGGAAGTCCAGATCGCGCATCTGGGGCGGCGCGGGCAGCGGGTTGGTGGACCGCGGCGGCTTCTTGCCCTCGGTGTCGGGCTCGGCGTTCACCGGGCTCACGGTGAGCGCGACCACGCTCACGGCCGCGAGGCCGACCACGCCGACGGGGACGTGCCGCCGGATCCACCGCGCCCCACGGGCCGGGGGACGCGGATCCTGTCCGTCTGTTCTGTGGGTAAGCACACTCAACTCCACCGGTAATCGGGGCCTGACCTCCGGTCCGGCGCCTGCGATCCCTCCTGGCGCCGATACCGCGACCATCATTTGCGTCCTCACTAAAGGTGATCTAACGCGCGCCTAGGTCCATGGCCTTAGCCCAGCTTTAGTGATATCGCCGACCATGAACCGGACGTTCGCGATGAGGAGGATGGCGATGGGCGATTCTGGCGGACTGGACGAGTCCTCGGCCACACCGGGCTGGCCGGCCCTGGAAAAGTACATCGACCGGGCACCCACCTCGAAGGAGATGATGACCTGGATCGAATTGATCGTCAGCCAGGGCATTCGCCGGGCGGGTTATCCGGCCGACAGCTGGACCGAGGAGTGGGCCGCCGACCAGTTCCGGGAGACGGGTCTCGAGGATGTCCGGCTGGAGCCGCTGGACACCCCGGTCTGGCGGCCGCGGTCGGCCACCTTCGAGATCTGGCCGACCGACCGTCCCGGGGAGGTCACCCGCTTCTCCGGGCTCGCCCTGCCGTACACCACCCCCACCGAGGGGACCGAGGGGCACCTCATCCGGATGGAGGAGGGGGAGGTGCGCGGGGGCATCGCCGTCCAGGAGATCGGCTTCACCCGGCTTCCGCAGACGGAGGTGCAGGCACGGGCCACCGACTGTTACGACCCCGAGGGTGTGTTCCCCGATCTCGTGCAGACGGTCCCCTTCGACCTGCCGCATGTCCTGGACTTCGACATCGCCATCAAGGACGGCGCGACCGCCTATGTCGGTCTGCTCACCGGACTGCCCTGGGAGACCAGTGACTTCTACTGGCCCTACGACGCGGAGCCGCGGTCGATCCCCGGTATCTGGCTGAGCGGGCAGGACGGGGCGCGGGTCCGGGAGCTGATGGCGTCCGGGTCGTGCGAGGGGCGGATCGTCTCCGACGCCACGCTCACCGAGGAGACCACCCACAATGTGGTGGGGACGCTTCCCGGCGCCTCCGACCACTGGGTGATCGTCGGCTCCCACCACGACGGTCCGTGGGCCTCGGCCGTGGAGGACGCTTCCGGTGTCGCCCTCGTACTGGCCCAGGCCAGGTTCTGGGCGTCGGTGCCACGGGAACTGCGGCCGCACAACATGCTGTTCGTCCTCACCTCCGGCCATATGGCCGGTGCGGCGGGCACCCAGGCCTTCATCGCGGCGCATCCGGAGCTGTTCCCCGAGGTGGTCCTGGAGATGCACCTGGAACACGCCGCACGGGAGGCGGTGGTGGTCGACGGCGAGGTCGTGCCCACCGACGACCCCGAGGTGCGCTGGTGGTTCACCACCCAGGCGCCGCGGCTGGAGAAGCTGGTGGCCGACTCCATCGCGGCGGAGGACCTGCGGCGTTCATGGATCCTGTCGCCGACGGCGTTCGCGCCCAACCCCGCGACCGACGGGGCGTACTTCTACTACACCGGGGTGCCCCTGGTGCAGTTGATCACCACTCCGATGTACATCTTCGATCCCCGGGACACCCCGGAGATGGTGGACGAACGGAGCCTGGTGCCGCTCACCATGGGGGCGGCGCGCATCATCGCGGGGACGGCCGGATGTGAACCGGACACCCTCCGGGTGCCGATCGAGAACGCCCAGGACACGACCTCCTAGGTACGCGAGTACGACGACGGCCCGCCGGAATCCGGCGGGCCGTCGTCGTACTCATATCCGGCCGTAGGTGTGTCTAGCGGCCGCCGGAGGCCGTCAGGGCGCAGCGCGCCGTGGCGGTCTTGCGGGGGTCGCTCTCGGAACGCGCGGTGAGGAGCACCGTGCCGAGCCGGTCGGCGCCCTTCTTCGCGGACACGGCCACGTTCACGTCCACCGAGGATCCGGCCTCGGCGGTGGCCAGCCGGTTGGGCAGCCAGGCGGACCAGCCCCGCCCGGCGGTCGTGGCCGACAGCCGGTACACATCGGAGGTGGTGGAGGCGGCGGTCCCGGACCGGTGGTCCCGCGGGGGTGCGGTGTCAGCGGTGTCACCGGTGTTGGCGAGGGCGAAGGTGCACCGGGCCGGGCCACCGGACGGTTCACCGGCCGGCTGGCCCCGGTGGACGGTCAGCCCCCGCCGCTGTGCCCCGTCGCCGTCGAGGGAGCGGACGGCCACGGTGTACGACAGCACTCCGGACCGGGTGCGGTGCAGATCGAGGACGTAGAAGTGCAGCCGGTTGGCCTTGTCCACGTACTCGTACTGGCTGCCGGAGTCGGCACCGGCGTGGAAGAGCGCATCGCTGAGCTGGCGGTAGTCGCCCATGGTGATCTTCTGCGGGGTGCCGTCGGGACGCTTGAAGTCCACGAGGTCGATGTCCTCGGGATGCGCGTCGACGACCCACGCGAACGGTGCCCGGTCCTGCTCCTTGGTCTTGCTGATCAGCACGCCGTTGTCGGGGGTGAAGGAGTCCATGCCCATCCGGTCCACGACCTCGAGCGTGTAGTGGTCGTAGCCGCCGCCGTCGCACAGCGGATCGGTGCCGCGGTCGCAGGGCGGGGAGAGGTCCTTGTCCATCGCCACGGTCACCCCGGAGAGCCCCTTCCTCCCCGGTGGCGCCGAGCGCGCGGTGACCCGGGCGGTGACGAGGCCGGAGTCGTCGAGGGCGGCGCGGTCCAGGCGCAGGACGTTGCGCTCGTCCACGATGCCCAGCTTCAGCTTGTCGCGCAGCACATGCTGGGCACCCATCGAACCCCCGGCGGTGGCGGGGATCCGCCAGCGGGTGTGCGGGCCTCCCGGACCGTTGAACGAACCGCGGGAGAGCATGCCCCAGATACCGGTGTAGGCACGGCTGAGCGGGGTCCCGTACGGGTTGTTGTAGTTGTCCCCGATGCCCAGGATATGGCTCAGCTCATGGGCGTACACCGCCATACCGGAGCTCTCGGCCTGGAGGGACGAACCGTCCGAGGCATTCGGCCAGATACGGGCGGCGGCCTGCCAGGAGGTCCACGGGACGTAGCGGGTCCTGGCCGCGTTGTTCCCGGTGGACACCGGCGGGCCCCACGCCGCGGGGACGTCGCCCGCGCTCGCGAACTTCATCGGGCCGAACTCCTGCCAGGTGGAGGACTCGTCCTCCCCGGCGGTGAGGTAGAACACGAAGTCGAACTTCGCCGCCTCGCCGGAGCCGATGTCCCCGGTCCACGCCGCCTTGGCGTCGGCGCGGATGTCCTTGCCGCAGGTGTCCCCGGACGGGAAGGCGCCCGGGTTCATGGAGTCCTCGACCCCGTATTGGTACGACGTGGACGGCATGCGGTAGACGCCGAAGGCGGTCAGATCCACACCGATGCGGCCACCGGAGTCCTCCATCCAGTACTCATTGATGGTGTGACCGTGGTTGAGCGGACCCGGTGTGTTGAGGAAGTCCCGGTAGAAGCCGGGGAGGCGGTCACGGGGGATACCGGCGGCGCTGGTCTGCGGATTGCCGAACCGGTTCGATCCGGCCGGGCGGCTGACCGTGAACTCCTCATCGGGGTAGTCCAGGAGCACCAGCGCGCCCTTGAAGGTGCGCTGGGTGGGTTCGACCGACGGGTCGGCCCAGTCGGTACCGGGGACCGCGCGGTAGTCGGCCCAGGTCATGTCGTCCGGGTTGCGCCAGTTCTGGGGGTCGATCGGCCGCATGAGCGGAGGACCGGTGGGCCGGGCCGACGGTGCGCCGTCGGCGGTGGCGCGGGCGGGGCCGGCGGCGACGGCCGCCACGGTGGCGAGAACGGTGGCGACGAGCACTGAGCGGCGGGCTCGTCTTCGGCGCAGGAACAAGGCTCACCTCTTGTCGGGCGTCTTGGGGCTCAGACATGACAAGCCATGCGAACGGTATGCCTACCGCTGAACAAGGTAAGCCGGGGGAGAGGGAGGCGCCAGAGTGCCGCTGTGACGGCCGCGCGGGGCGCGGCACCGGATCCGGCCGCGGCTCAGCCGCGGCCGGACGGAGCGGTCCGTCCCGGGATCACACCGGTCGCAGCCGGCGGACGCGGTCCAGGTCCCCGGCGAGCAGATCCTC
Organism: Streptomyces cucumeris; assembly: GCF_024295805.1. GTDB lineage: Bacteria > Actinomycetota > Actinomycetes > Streptomycetales > Streptomycetaceae > Streptomyces > Streptomyces cucumeris. The sequence goes on along the minus strand of NZ_JANCLX010000024.1, from coordinate 131,580 downwards.
GTGGGCCAGGGTGAAGTCCCCGTTGGGCAGGGCTTCCTGCCCGTAATAGGCGCCCATCACCGTATCGGGGAGGAATCCGCGCAACGTGTGGCGCATACCCGCGGGATAGTCGACGGGCTCGCCCCAGCCCTCCGGGGCCTCGTCGGTGCCGAACAGCACCCAGTGGTCCACCGGCACCTCGGCGTCCGGATCGGGCGGTCCGCCGGTGTGGCAGTCCAGCGCGGGGAGCGTCAACTGGTCCGGATCCAGGGGCTCGTACCACATCAGCAGGGGCTTGGCGCGCTGAGCGTCGCCGTTGTCGAAACAGCACACCGCGATGGTGTGACACGGATACCGATCCGCGTAGAACTCCAGCAGCCGGGGATCCAGCCGGGGCCGTTTACGGGGCTCCACCTGGTGCAGCGCCTCGGGGATGGCGGTGGCGTCGCGGGCCAGCAGCACGGTGTAGACGTCGTGGTCGAACACCGTCACCCGCGGCCCGCGGTCCGAGCTCATCCAGTCCATGGTGGCGGGCGCCGCCACCGGCATCGGACGCACCGCGTCCACCATGCGCTCCAGGATGTCGTCCGACGTCCCCACGGAGAGGAAGTTCTCCCGGGCCATGGGGAGGGCGGGCAGATGCAGCAGCATCGCATTGGGCCCGGTGGCCAGATTGACCGAAGTGTTCTGATAGCCCAGCACATGGATCAGACCGTGTTCCGGGTGGTGGCGGCGCCCCGTGTACACCGTGGTGCCGGAGAAGCCGGCCGGGGCCATCGAGATGCACATGGGGAACACGCTACCCACGTGGCGGCGGGCGCGGCGCGCCGGGACGCGCGGTGAGCGGGAGCGGCTGATGCGGGCTTTGGGGGGGCGTTGGGGGCGAAGCGGACGCCGGTCGGCAACGCATGTGTTCCGTACCCTCGGACGGCTGCCGAGCAGGTGGCAAAGCGCGATAGCGTGTACAGGCCAACGGGAGGCTGCTGAACGGCCCGGGAACGCGGTCCGGCACACCCGGGACCAGTACATCCGGAAAGCGCGTGCACCCGCGCTCCTCCGGACCGGGCGGCCCCACCGACCGGCTTTCCGTCTGGCGCGACTCGTGGAAACCAGCACTAGGAGCCCTCTTGACCAGCCCGGAACAGCGCATGGCTGACCTGCTCAAGACCTTCGGTGAGCCGACGGCGAGCACCGCGTATCTGTTGTGCGACAGGCACCCGGCCGACGCCGTGGCGTTCACGTTGGTGGGCAAGGATCTGACCGGCCATGACATGACGTTCGGTGAGCTGCGTGACCGCTCGGCGCGTATGGCCGGGGCGCTGGCGGACCTGGGCGTCGGGGTCGGCGACCGTGTCGCCACCCTCATGGGCAAGTCCGCCGAACTGCTGGTCGTGACGCTCGCGATCTGGCGCCTCGGGGCTGTCCAGGTCCCGCTGTTCACCGCGTTCGCACCGCCCGCCATCGCGCTGCGGATCACGGGCAACGGCACCAAGGTCATGATCACCGACGCCGATCAGCGCCCGAAGCTGGACCCGGAGTCCGGCTCCGCCGCCGACCGGTCGTGGCGGATCGTCACCACCGGCCCGGTCGAGGGGGACGACCTCGGCTTCGCCGAGCTGGAGGCAGGCGGCGCACCGCAGGCCGAGCCGGTGGCCCTGGGTGGCGACGCCACGATCGTGGAGCTGTTCACCTCCGGCACCGCGGGCACCCCCAAGGCCGTCCCGATCCCGCTCCGGGCGGTCGCGGGCTTCACCATGTACCAGGAGTTCGGCCTGGAGCAGCGCCCCGAGGACGTGTTCTGGAACGCTGCCGACCCGGGCTGGGCCTACGGCCTCTACTACGCCATCATCGGGCCGCTCGCCCTCGGACAGCGCAGCCTGCTCTTCAACAGCCTGTTCTCCGCCGAGTCCACCTGGGCCGTGCTCTCCCGGTACGGCGTCACCAACTTCGCCGCCGGCCCCACCGTCTACCGCAAGCTGCGCGGCTCGGATCTGCCCGTCCCCGCCGGCCTGCGGCTGCGCTGCTGCTCCGCGGCCGGTGAACCGCTGCCCCCGGATGTCGTGGAATGGGCGCGGGAGACCCTCGGTGTCCCGGTGCGCGACCACTACGGCTCCACCGAACTGGGCATGGCGATCACCCATGCGTGGCACCCGGACCTGCGCACCGACATCAAGCCCGGCTCCATGGGCCGGCCGATGCCCGGCTGGGAGGTCAAGGTGCTCCGCGAGGACACCAACTCCGCCGAGGCCAGGACGGACGTCCCCGGCCGTGTCGTGATCGACATCGCCGCCAGCCCGCTGATGTGGTTCCAGGGCTACCGTGAGGCGCCGGAGCAGACCGCCGAGAAGTTCAGCCCGGACGGCCGCTGGTTCTACACCGGTGACACCGCCGCGCGGGACGAGGACGGCGATCTGTTCTTCTCCGGACGCGGCGATGATGTCATCCTCATGGCGGGCTACCGCATCGGCCCGTTCGAGGTCGAGAGCGTGCTGCTGGAACACCCGGCCGTGGCGGAGGCCGCCGCGGTCGGTGTGCCCCACGAGGAGTACGGCGAGGTCGTCGAGGCGTTCGTGGTGCTGCGCCCGGGAACGGAGCCCGGGGATGCGCTCGCCGCCGAGCTCCAGCGGCTGGTCAGGGAGCGGTTCGCCAAGCACGCGTACCCGCGGGCCGTCCACTTCGTCGCGGAACTCCCCAAGACCTCCAGCGGGAAGACACAGCGCTTCCTGCTGCGTCCGCAGGCGAGCTCCGGCCGGGGCCGCTGAGCCACGGCGTCAGTCCGGTCCTGATCCCGCCGGGGTCAGGACCGGGAGCGCGACAGCGCCTCCCGCACCGCCTCCTCCGTGCGTCCCACCACTGCCGAGCCGTCGTCCGCGGTGATGATCGGCCGCTGGATCAGCTTGGGGTGCTCCGCCAGTGCCGCGATCCAGCGGTCCCGCGCACCCGCCTCGCGGGGCCAGTCCTTCAGCCCGAGTTCCTTCGCGGCCGCCTCCTGGGTGCGGGTGATGTCCCACGGTTCGAGCCCGAGCCGCTCCAGCACCGCCCGGATCTCGTCCTGGCTCGGTACGTCGTCGAGATAGCGGCGGACGGTGTACCCCGCGCCCTCCGCGTCGAGCAGGGTGAGCGCGCTGCGGCACTTCGAGCAGGCCGGGTTGATCCAGATCTCCATGCCGCACACCGTATCGCGGAACCGGTTCAGACCCGGTCTGACCAGGGGCCTTTGTCAGTGCCCGGCCGTAGAATGGAGGCAGTGAAAGGGAAGGTTCCCCACCGTCTCAGGAGGATGCCGATGGCCGCTGCCGCAACACCTCTTCCGGACCTGCCGAGCTTTCCGACCCTGCCGAGGAAGCGGATGCCCGCGGGCCGTCCGCGTGAGTGGTACGAGTCGCACAACCGTCGGCTGAAGGCCATGCGCCTGGCCGTCGCGCTGCTCAACTCCGGTGTGTACCGCGCCGAGCAGGCACCCAACCGCAGGATACGCACCACCGCGGCCCGGATCGGGGTGCATCCGCCCTCCGACACCACCTGCCGCATGGTGCGCTCCCTCATCCGCCACGACAGCCGCTGACCGATCCGCTGCCCACCGCGCCCGATCCGGCGCGGTGGGCAGCCCCAGTGGCGCGGTGCGTCAGCCGAGGCCCGGCAGGCTCCGCAGTTCGCCGATTCGCAGCACCCTGGCGAGGACGAGGAACAGCAGCGCCATGGTGACGCATCCGCCGGTCAGCCCCAGCACGGGAGCCCAGGCCGGGGAGTCCACGGCGGTGGAGCAGCCGCGGGCCACCAGCCAGCCGAGCCCGGCGGCCGCCACCGCGGCCGCGGTCAGCTTGCCGTACGTGCGGCACAGCCGTTTGCCGTCCAGCCGCCCTTCCAGCCGGCGCCGTAGCCGCAGCGCGGTGAACAGCAGCCCCACCGCGTAGGACACGGCGTAACCGGCGGCCATACCGGTCACCGACCAGCGCGCCGGGAGCAGCAGATGGCAGGCCACCGCCAGGGCGATGTTCACCCCGCTGATCCACACCGCCATCCAGAACGGGGTACGGGTGTCCTCGAAGGCGTAGAAGCCGCGCAGCAACAGGTACTGGGCCGAGTACGGGATCAGGCCGAGGCCGAACGCCTGGAGCATCTGCCCCAGCGGCAGTGCGCTGGTGGGGTCCGAGGAGCCGTGCGCGAAGAGCAGTTGGGCTATCTGCGGGCCGAAGGCCAGGAAGAAGAAGGCGGCGGGCACGATCACCACGCCACTGGTCCGCAGTGCGCGGGAGAGGTCATGACGCAGATCGTCCAGCCGGTGTTCGGCCACCGCCAGGCTCATCCGCGGCAGCAGCGCCGTGACCAGCGAGACGGTGACGATCGACTGGGGCAGCAGCCAGATGGTCTGCGCGTAGGAGTAGGCGGAGTAGCCCACTCCGGAGGTGGGAAGTCGCTGGTCGGCCGCGTTGGCGAAGTTGGTGACCACCGTCAGCGCCACCAGATTGGCCACCACGAGCAGCAGGGTCCAGCGGGCCGCCGACAGGCTCTTGCGCAGTCCGGTGCCCCGCCAGTCGAACCGCGGCCGGAAGCGGAAGCCGGCGGCACGGACGTACGGAACGAGCGCGAGGGCCTGGAGCGCGATACCGATGGTGGTGCCGATCCCCAGCAGCCGTACCTGCGCTGCGGTGATGTCCTCCACCCGCTCGGGCGCGGCCAGCAGTCCGACGTACCACCCGAACATGGCGATGAGGATGACGTTGTTGAGCACCGGGGTCCACATCATCGCCCCGAACTTCCCACGGGCGTTGAGGACTTGGCCCATCATGAAGTACATGCCGTAGAAGAAGATCTGCGGCAGCAGGAAGCGTGCGAAGACCACGGTGAGCTCGAAGGCGGCGTGGGTGTTCGGAGAGTCGTCCCGGTAGACACTGACGATCTCCGGCGCGGCCCATACGGAGAGCAGGGTGCCGACACCGAGTACACAGAGCACCAGGGTGACCAGGCGCTGTTCATAAGCCTGGCCGCCGTCGGGCTGTTGGGCGCGGGCACGCACGAGCTGGGGCACCAGTACCGAATTGAGGGCACCGCCGATCAGCAGCGTGTACAGGCTCATCGGCACGGTGTTGGCGGTGTTGTACGTACTGGCCAGCAGACCGGTGCCGAGCGCCGCGGCCTGGAGCACCTGCCGGATCAGCCCCGTCGCCCGGGACACCATCGTGCCGAGCGCCATCAGCATCGACGAGCGCATCAGCCCGCCCCCGCCGCCGCCCCGTGACCGGGCGGAGTGCCGTCCCCGTTCCCGCTCCCCCCGTGACCGTGAATCCGTCCCAGCCCCTGACTTCTCGATCATGGGGGCAATCTACCGGGGTGCCCGGGACGCCTTTTCCGGTGGGGGAGGGGCGGCGGGAAAGGAAGAAGGACGGCGGGTCCGGGGAATGGCCCTCGGAATTCCGGCGGCACCGGCAGGAAGGAGGAGATCCCTTGCCATACCTTCGATGAAAGATATGCATTTTAGCAGGTATGTACCGGTGTGTCGCTTCCCGTTGCGGGGCGGGCGCTCCGGACGCAGGCTCTCCTTGACGGAGGGAGCCTTGCGATGACCCAGCACACGCCCTCGGCGGTGGTCGACCGTCCGGTCGTCGGTTCGTACGCGAACTACGCCGGGGCCCAGCGCGCTGTCGATTTCCTGTCCGACAACAAGTTCCCGGTGGAGCACACGGCGATCATCGGCTCGGATCTGCGCATGGTGGAAACGGTGCTCGGGCGGCTCACCCGTGGCCGGGCGGCGCTGGCCGGTGCCGGTGCGGGTGCCTGGTTCGGTCTGCTGATCGGACTGCTGCTGTCGGTGTTCGCGGCCGGTGAGCACAACGTCATCCTGCTGATCATCAGCGGTATCGTCTACGGCGCGGTGTTCGGCGCGATCTTCGGATTTGTGAGCCACGCCGTCACCGGCGGGCATCGCGACTTCGCCTCGCGCAGCCAGATCGTGGCCGCTCGGTACGACGTGGTCGCCGATGCCGAGGTGGCGGAAGAGGCGAAGAACATGCTGATCAAACTCGGCTGGCGGGAGGACTGACGGCCTCCGGCGCCTCCGGGGCGCCCCCCCTGGCGCGTACTAATCGCCTTAGGAGTATGGTGTCCCTTCGAGGCGGCATGCGCCGGCACGGGAGGGGCAGCGGTGAGCATCGGCGGACGGGTGTGCGGGGGTGTCGTCCCCCGGCTGCTGCTGATGGTTGTCCTGGCCATGGGCGTCATGGTGATGCACACCCTGGGACACCCCGACGGTGACTCCGGCTCCGGTGCGGGCGGCCCGGCGCACCACGCCGCCGTGGCCCCGCACGCCTCATCCGGCCATGGCGGCTCCCCGGGGCACGGCCGCGCCACGAGCCACCACGGCGGACATCACCGGGTCGAGCCGGCGGTGGCGGCCGATGCCGCGCCCCTGGCCGAGCCCCGTGAGCCCCTGGCCATGATGGACATGGCCTCGCTCTGTGTGGCGGTGCTCGGGGTCTGGGTGCTCATGAATCTGCTCTGCGCGGCCCTCACCAGCCGTCGTGGACCGCCCCCGGAAGCCGGTGCCCCGCCGGGCGCCACCGTACGGCTCCGGCCTCCCCCACCCGGGCCCGACCTCGTCGCCCTGTCAGTTCTGCGGATATAGGCCGCATCGCGTCATCGCGCCTGAACGACCACAGAACCGACCATCACCGGCACATGAGGTGCATCGACATGACCGCAATCACCCCTGCCCGCCGACGGCTGCTCCCTCGCCGTCTCACGGTGGCGGCCGCCACCGTCGCGGCGGGACTGCTGCTCGCCGCGTGCGGCGGCGGCTCCGAGGAGCGTACGGAGCACGGGAGCGCACACTCCTCGTCGCACTCCTCGGCCTCCGCCCCGGCAGACCCCCGCTCCGCGAAGGGCGCGTTCAATGACGCGGATGTCCATTTCGCGCAGAAGATGATTCCGCATCACCAGCAGGCGCTGGACATGGCCCGGCTGGCCGCCGACCGGGCGTCGGACGCCCAGGTCACACGGCTGGCCGGACGGATCGAAAAGGCCCAGGGCCCGGAGATCAGGACGATGAGGTCCTGGCTGAAGTCCTGGGGCGCACCGCAGCCGAGCTCCGGGAGCGGCATGCCGGGCATGGACCACGGCTCGGATGGCGGGCACGGCATGGACGGCATGATGTCGCAGCAGGAGATGGACCGGCTCGAAGCGGCCGAGGGTGCCGCCTTCGACCGCGCCTTCGCCCGTCTGATGATCAAGCACCACAAGGGTGCCATCGCCATGGCGAAGAAGGAGCGGGAGAACGGGCGCAACACCGCCGCCAAGGAACTCGCCGGTGACATCGTCACCGGCCAGTCCGCGGAGGTGACCACCCTGCGTACCGTCGTCGACCGGCTCTGACCGTGGCACTCCGTGGCTCCGGTCCCGCCGGGTCCGGAGCCACGGCGGCCGCGCCGGGAGGCGGCCTAGCCCAGGCCCGGCAGACAGCAGGCCAGAACCGGCAACAGCGGTACGGTCGCGGCCCCGGCCGCCATCACGCCGCGCATCACCGGACGCGCCGGTCCGCGCGGAGCCAGCATCCGCCGCAGGCGGACCAGGGCGTCCGGGCCGCCGGCCAGGAACGCGCCCCGGGGGGCCCTGCCCTCGGCCATCGCGTACAGGGCCGAGGCCAGCACCTCGCGCGGATGGCTGCGCAGCGCCCGGTCGTCCGCCGCCATCTCCAGCAGCAGCGCCGTCTGCTCCCTGGCCGTACGGGCCAACGGCAGTCGGCGGAAGGCGGTGGCGAACGCCTCGGCCGCGGCCAGCGCCAGATGGTGGCGGCCCGTGACATGGGCGCGCTCATGCGCCAGCACGGTGTCCAGCTGGGCGGGCGACAGCACCCGCAGGGTGCCGGAACTCACCACGATCCGCGGGCGGCGCCCGGGCAGCGCGTACGCCACCGGTGTCTCGTGGTCGAGCACCGTGGCGCGCAGTCGCGCCGAGCGGCGCCCCACCAGGTCCAGCACGCTCCGGTGGCGGGCGCGGGCGTGCCGGGCCCGCAGCAGATGAAAGCCGAAGCACACCAGGGGCAGAAGCATCACACCGACCGGTACCGCGACGGCCGGAACGCCCGTGAGACCGGGGACATCTGTGGCGAAGGGCACCCCGCAGAAGCGGAGCAAGCCGGACATTCCATTATGAAGATGCCCGGTTGGGGCGATGAGGTGGTAACTGGCCAATGCCACCGCGAGAGTGAACGACACGGCCAGACCCTGCCACATCGCGACAGACGGGGCAGGGAAGCGGTGTGACCAGGTGCCGCGGGCCAGGGCTTCCGGCGTCAGCACGCCGACCACGGCCGCGTAGCAGACCAGCGCGAGCGCGTCGGTCACGCCTGCGGCCGCTTTCCCGCCGCCCGCAGCGCCTTGCGCAGGGCGTTGACCTCCTCCGGGCCCATCTGCCGCACGAAGTGGGCGAGGGCGGCGGGACGGTCGTCGCTGGTGCCGAGCGCGTCCTCCATGAGCGCGGCGGTGTACTCCTCGCGGCTGCGCACCGGTGAGTACACCCAGGCGCGGCCCTCCTTGGCGCGCAGCAGCCAGCCCTTGTTGTAGAGGATGCCAGCCACGGTCATGACTGTGGTATAGGCGACGGGGCGCTGCACATTGATGTCGTCCACGATCTCCCGCACCGTCGTGGGACGTCGCCACGCCCAGAGGCGGTCCATGATCTCCGCCTCGAGCTCCCCCAACCGTCGCATGACCGCTTCCTTCCTCCGCTTGTACGCAGCTCCATAGTAGAGACCCCTCATCGGCCCGGTGCGGGCACCTCCCGTTAATCCTCAACTCCCCTTGCCGCGCGATAGGATTGACGGGATCCATACGCCACTGAGCAGAACGAACCGAGGAAGGGAAGTCTGGGTGACTGGTCTCAACAAGGGTCTCCGGAAAATCGAGGTGGCACTCAAGTGGGATCCCAGCCCCACAGGTGAGCCGCCCAATGATCTCGACATCGTCGCCGCGACCTACCCCGCCGCCGACCCCTTCGGCGAGCCCGCGTACCTGGTCCACTTCGACAGCCGCTCGCCCGACGGCACCATCAACCTCAACAGGGACAGCCGTACCGGTCAGGGCTTTGGTGTGGACGAGTCCATGACCCTGGAGCTCGACCGGCTGTCGAGCGAGTACTCCCGGGTCGTCGTGGGCGTGGCGATCCAGCAGGGGGCCGGGCGCAAGACCTTCGGCGAGGTCGCGAACACCAGCGTCCGGATTGCCGAGGGGTACACCGAGCTGATAGAGAGCGATCTCACCGGTGTCTCCGGGGCCACTGCCGCCACCGTCGCCGTATTCACCCGTGATGACGCGGGTGAATGGGGAATGCAGAGTGCCATTCGCGGTTTCGATGTCGACCCGGGGGAATTCACGCGGCTGATGGGCAAGGATTATTCCTGAGCGCAGGTTCGCGGGTTCGCGGGATCGCGTTCAGGGCCCGATATGAATCATTGACGCCCATAACCACGGCGCCGCGTATTCCGGTTGGCCGCGCAGTGAGCGGACCGCCCGGTGCAGGGCATACGCGGACCGTGCCGTCGATCCCGCCGAACCCAGCTCCCGGTACACCCGCGCGGCCACCCGGGGCATCATCGCGTCCGGCACGGTCCACAGGCTGCCCAGCACATGCCGGTAGCCACAGAGCTGGAATGCGGAGGCCAGGGTGATCACCTCGTCGACCAGGGCGGTGCCCGGGGCGGCGGTGTGGCAGGCGGACAGACAGGCGAACTCGGCGTCCGGCAGCCGCCGGGTGGCCAGCTCGCGCACCGTGAGAACCCCGCCGTGGAGCAGCAGCCCGCTGTTCGAGGGATCGCCGGGGTCGTACGCGCCGTGGCACGCCAGATGCGCGTGATGGTGTGCCCGCAGCGCGGTGAGTACGGCCTTCGGGGTGGCCGCCGCGTCCAGCAGCCGCGACTGCGGCACCGGGAGCGTGAGCACCTCGGTCAACTCCTCCTCCACGGCGGGCAGCCGTGGGTGGGCCTGGCCGCCGTCCGCGGGCGGCGGCGGTTCGGCCACCCCCACTCCGACCAGTCCGGTCTTCGGCAGGGGAGGCTCCGCGCGCTCCCGGGCGTGCAGGAGCGCCATCAGCGTCGGGGTGTAGGAGGACACCACCAGGTCGGCCACGGAGATGCCGTTCTCCGCGCACCGCGCCGCGTGCAGCGGCAGCAGGGACAGCGGTCCGGTGGGACACCACCAGAGTCTCGGCCCGTCGCCCTCCGCCGCCGCGTTCCGGGAGGTGTCCGCGCCGTGGAGGCCGAGGGCGATGAGCACCGGTCCGGTGATGTGCTCCCACAGCCAGGTCAGCGTGTCCTCGACGGCCAGGCGCTCGGCCGTCGCTTCGTACGCCGTGATGCCGGGGGAGGCGAGGGCCCGGACCGCCGCCAGGAAGGCGTCGGCCTGGAGGGCGACATCGCCGCGGGTGAGCCCGGTCAGCGCCACGCGTTCGACGGTGTCCGCGCCGGGGCGCAGCAGCAGCGCATCACACCGCAACTCGGCGATGTTGAGCACCACGACGGGGCCGTCGTCCGCGGCGGTGCGCAGCCGTACCAGGTCCGGCGCGCATCGGAACCGCTCGAAGCCATCCAGCTTCCGGACCTCGGCCACGACCCGGTCGAACTCGGCCGACCACGCGACGCGTTGGTCACGGCTGCCGTGCTCCCCGGTCAGGGCCGAGCACAGCCGATCGAGCCGGGCGGCCAGCTCCGGCGCCACCCCGGCCAGCTCCGCGTACCGCTCGCGCGGCCGCAACGCCCGTGCCATCAGAACACCGCGGCCCTGCTCCAGCCGCAGCAGTGCCTCCCCGAGCCGCCCGGCCCTCTCCTGCTCGTCCTCGGTGTTCTCGGCCTCCTCGATCTCGAGGGCCGCGGCGTTGCACGCCAGCGGCGGCAGTTCGCGCAGCCGCACCTCCTGTGAGCGCCGGGTCAGCGCATGGCCGGTCAGTTCGGGCAGCAGATCGTCCAGTGCGAGGGTGAACGCCTGGCGTGCCGCCTTCCGTCGCCCTGATGTGGCGCTCCGCATGGCCCACTGGTAGGCCGCGGACAAGCGGGTGCGGATGTCCTCGGTCGGTGCCGTCGCGGTGGCGCGGAACTCGGCCACCGCGGCATCGTGGTCCGCGGCGGCCCCGCTGAGGGCGCTGCGCCCGGTCAGCAGACGGGCCAGTTCGAGGCGGGCGAGCTGGGGATGCGGACCGGTGCCCTCGGTCTCCCTGATCACCTCCCGCAACGCGAGGACGGCGCGGTCGAGTTCATCGAGGTCTCCCAGACTCCGGGCGCGGGCACCCATGGCCACCGCCAGCTTGATCTTCATGACGGGACGGTCGTACTGGTCCGGTGGGGTGGCGGCCACCGCATGGGTCAGATGCCGGATGGCCTCGGTGATCTCGGCGGGATCACCGAGGACGGTGAAGCGGTGGGTGAGGACGGCGGCCAGATTGGTGAGCAGCCGGGTGTGGTGCGGGGACAGGGGAGTGGTACCCGCCATGGAGCGGCGGACGGCGGTGGTGGCGCGCTCCAGGTCGGCCGGGTCCCCCAGGGCGATGTACCGGTCGAGACAGGACAACCCCAGCCAGGAGTGCGCCAGATGTCTGACGGTGGCGTCGGCCGCCTCCTCCGACACCTCACGCAGCATTCCGGCCGACTGCTCCAGCTCGTCGAGGTGGCCGGTCATCTCGAAGCGCATCCGCAGCAGATTGCCGAGGCTGGTCCGGTGGGAGTGGCGCTCCGGGTCGTCTCCGGCGGTGGTGGCCAGTGCGCGGCGCACCCTGGTGATGAGCGTGTCCAGTCCGCCCAGGTCCCCGCTACGGGTGTACCGCCCCAGACCCGCGTCGGCGTTCTCGGCATGGCCGGTCGGGTCCGCCGTCCCGGCCGTCCTGGCCTGGGCGGAGGCGAGCGCCTCCAGCATCGCGGCGGCCGGTGGCCGGTCGTCGGGCATGGCGGCCACGGCCTCGCGCATCAGAGCGCGGGCGGCCACGATCAACTGCCGTGTCCCGGTGTGGTCGAACAGTGTGGCCAGGAGGGAGCCGAGGTTGAAGGTCACGACGGGGTCGAGCTCCCCGGGAGGTGTCACCTCGCGCGCGTGCTGGAGCAGCGCCGCCGCCTGCCACAGCCCGTCCTCGTGGCGGGCGGATGCGCTCGCGCCGAACAGGACCAGCCCGACCGCGTGCAGGATTTCTCCCGCCGCGGCCGGTACGGGCGGACGGGCCGCGAAGGCGCCGCGCAGCGGGTCGGGTACCGCCTCCGGCCGTATGGCGTGGAGCACCGTGAAGAGGAGCACCGACGCCTGGTGGTCCCAGTGTCCCGCGGTCCCGGGCAGATGGCTCACCCGGACCGCGTGGTAGCAGGCGGCCAGATAGAGCACCTCGAGGTCCACCCCGGCCGCGCCGGTCTGCGCGGAGGTGAGGCGGTACCGTGCCCCGTCCACGAGGGCCGCCACATTGCCCAGTGTCTCCAGGGACAGCACCGACTCCGGCCGGTCGCCCAGGAAGAGGATGTTCTGATCGGGTGCGGCCATCGCCGCTCGGATCCGCTGACAGGTCTCTTCGTTCATCTCGCCCCTTGGGCGATTCTCTCCGAAGTGTCCACTGCCACGCGGGAAAATGGTGAAAAGGGAGACTGCGCCACCGCTTCGCCCCCGTGGGGACGGAGCGGTGGCGCAGCGCGAGCAGACCTCAGCCGTCCGCCGGGGGACGGCCCGAGCCCGTACCGGAGGAACGCGGCCCCCGGGTCAGGGTGTAGCCGCCCACCGCGGCGAGCGCGCCGAGCGCCCCGCCACCCGCGGTCCACACCCAGCGGTCCGACCACCAGCCGGAGCCCCAGCCGTCCTCCGGCTCGGCGACCGCGCGCGGCGGCTCCTCCCCGGAGTCGGCGGAGCCGGTGCCGGAGTCGGTGTCGTCCGGGGCCTCGGACTCCGGTTCGGCGATCGTCCCCGCCCGCAGCGACGGGTTGAGCGGCTCGGCCAGCTCCCCGCCGTCCGCGTGCTTGCCGCCGCCGTCATGCGCGGTCGTGGTGATCTCGGCGTCGATCGGCAGCCCGAGATCCTGCTCGGGCAGGTCCACCACGGTCAGCCGCAGGTAATAGGCGCCCGGCAGCGGGTCGTTGGCCCACCGCTGGGACCACGACCGCACCTGGCGCAGTGTGCAGCTCAGGTTCACCGAGGTGTCCTGCTCGTCCGCACGGCGCGCCGGGCTGCCCGAGGTGCACGGCTGGTGGCGGCGCAGCCCGTCGTACACATCGAGCTGCCAGGTGGCGCCGCCGTGGCGGGCGGCGGTGTCCGGCAGCTCGACCTTGGCCTCCACCGTGGGGATCTGCCCGGCGGCCACCGGGACCACCCAGTACAGATAGTCACCCGTGGAGGCCGAGGCGGTGCCCTTCTCGCCCTGGTCCAGGCCGGTGGCGGTACGGAAGTTGGTCCCCGCCTCGGTCAGACCGTCCTTGCCGTCCTTGCCGTCTTGACCGTCCGCGACGGCCGGAGCGACGGCGGTGAGGAGCGCGGCGGCGCACAGGGCGAGCACGGCGCCCGCCTTACGAAGGGCTCGCATCAGTTGGACCTCCAGACGGTGATGCGCCAGCGGGCCACCCAGCCCCAGACCAATCCCACGACCAAGCCGGTCAGGGCGAGCACACCCAGCAGCACCCAGCCACGGCCCAGGCCGAAGGCGGCCACGTCCGCCGGAGGCTCGTCGTTGTCGACCACGTCGACGGCCAGTTCGACCGGCAGACCGGGAGTGCGCTTGACGTTCGCGGGGGCCGAGAAGGACTGGCTCAGCTCCAGACACACCGTCCGGGGCGTGGTGTCGGCATCGTCGTCCTCCGCGTCGGGCACCGAATAGCGCAACCCGGTGGAGATGACGTCCGTACGGCCACTGCCCGCCTCACTGCCACGCACCAGCTCCGTGCCGCCCGGGGTGACGGCGCGCAGCAGCACGTCGTAGTCGGGGTCGACGGCGCGGTCCGCCGCCACGCTCACCGAGGCCCGCAGCTCCTCGCCCGGTGCCACCTTCATCCGGTACCAGCGGTGTTCGCCGAAGCGCTCACGGTCGTTGTACAGACCCGACCCCAGCTCAGGGGCGCTCGCACACTGCGCCGCGCCCTGGATACCGGTGGGCGTCTGTACCGGGGTCTCGGCGGTGCGGCGCACCAGCTGCTTGATCCGGGAGGAGAGCTGATCGGTGTGCTGGACCGCCGTGTACGTGCCCCCGGTGGCCTCGGCGATGCAGCTCAGCTGCTCACGGACCTTGCGGTCGGGGGCGAGCCCCAGGGTGTCCACGACCAGGTGGGTGCCGTCCGCGGCCAGCTCACGTGCCACATCGCACGGGTCGGGCTGTCCGCAGGAGTCCTCGCCATCGGTGATCAGTACGATCCGGCGGGTGGCGTCGTCGCCCGCGAGGTCCTTGGACGCCCCGCGCAGTGCCAGACCGATCGGTGTCCAGCCGGTGGGACGCAGCGTGGCCACGGCCGCCTTGGCCTCGGTGCGGTCCACCTGGCCCACCGGATAAAGCTGCTTGCTGTCCCGGCAGCCCACCTCGCGGTCCTTGCCCGGGTACGTGGCGCCGAGCGTGCGGATACCGAGCCGGACCTCGTCCGGTGTGGCGTCCAGCACCTCGTTGAACGCCTGCTTGGCCGCGGACATCCGGGAGGCGCCGTCGACGTCGCGGGCGCGCATCGACCCGCTGACGTCAAGGACCAGCTCGACCTTGGGGGAGGGGCGCGACGGTTCGTCGGCGGTTGCGGTGGGTGGGAGTATCAGGCCGCAGGCGAGGGCTGTGAGCAGCCCGGCAGCGCCTGTCACCAGACGTTTCTTTATGATCACCGCGGCATCTTATGGAGCATCATATGACGGGTCCAAAAGCCGTGGCACCACCTGGTCGTGACGCCCTCCGTACCGCGTCGGGTGTACGGCGGGTGGCCGGATACTCCCACGGGAGGGGGCGGGAATCCGCCCGGTGTCAGCGCCGCGGCCGCTCCGGCATGCCTAGGGTGCAGGCATGGATCTCCGAAAGACCCGGTTGCGGCGACCGAGGGGCCGGCCGGCCTGGCTGAGGGGTCGGCGGCTGTTCGCCTCGGCGGCGGCGCTCACCCTCCTCGCGGGAGCGGGCACCTTCGCGGTCGCCGCCTCCGGCGACCAGCCGTCCGTGCACCGCGAGGACCGTGTGCTGGACATGCCGGGCACCCGCCTGGACACCTCCTACTTCACGGCGGGAGGCGGCCGCAGGCCCGCGGTGCTGCTCGCCCACGGCTTCGGCGGTTCCAAGGACGACGTCCGTGAGCAGGCCGAGCGGCTGGCCCGCGACGGCTACGCGGTACTGACCTGGTCGGCACGTGGCTTCGGCCGCTCCACCGGGAAGATCGGGCTCAATGACCCGGACCGTGAAGTGGCCGATGTGCGGCGGCTGGTCGACTGGCTCGCCACCCGTCCGGAGGTGCGGCTGGACCACCGGGGCGATCCCCGGGTCGGGGTCGCCGGTGCCTCCTACGGCGGGGCGGTCTCGCTGCTCGCGGCCGGGCACGACCGGCGGATCGACGCCATCGCGCCGGCCATCACCTACTGGAACCTGGCCGACGCGCTCTTCCCCGACGGGGTGTTCAAGAAGCTGTGGGCCGGGCTCTTCTTCTCCACCGGCTCGACCGACCTCGCCGGCCGCGAGGAGGACCGGGACGGGGAGTCGCAGGAGCGCGGCGGACAGGGGACCGCGGACGGTCCCGCGGCACCGGGCGACCCGTCCGCCCCGGGCCCGGCCCGCGGTGGTGACGGGGGCTGCGGACGGTTCGAGAAGCGGCTGTGCGCGATGTACGAGCGGGTCGCGGTCGCCGGGAAACCGGATGCCGCTGCCCGGCGGCTGCTGGAGGAGCGCAGCCCGTCGGCCGTGGCCGACCGGATCGAGGTGCCCACCCTGATCCTCCAGGGCCAGTCCGACTCGCTCTTCCCGCTCGGCCAGGCCGACGCCATGGCGAAGTCCATCAAGGCCCGGGGCGCACCGGTGGCCGTCGACTGGATCGCCGGGGGCCACGACGGCGGGGACAACGAGACCGGACGTGTGCAGAGCCGTGTCCGCACCTGGTTCGACCGCCACCTCAAGGGCGACCGGGGCGTGGACACCGGCCCCGCGTTCCGGGTCACCCGGAGCGGCGGTGTGGACTCCACCAACGGATCCGTCCAGATGCGCGGCGCCACCGGTGACCGCTATCCGGGTCTCGGGGACGGTCCGCGGAACGTGGCCCTGCGCGGCCGTGAGCAGTCGTTTGCCAACCCGCCCGGTGCGGGCCCGCCCTCGGTGTCCTCGGTGCCCGGAGTGGCCGGGCTGTCGCAGGCGGCCTCGTTCGGCGTCGGCTTCTCCGCCGACATCCCCGGTCAGTTCGCCCGCTTCGACTCCGAGCCGCTGGACCGGTCGCTGCGGATCACCGGCTCGCCCGAGGTCACCGTACGGGTGAAGGCGGACGCGGACGACGCCGTGCTGTTCGCCAAGGTGTACGACGTCGGACCGGACGGGAAGCAGGTTCTGCCCGACCAACTCGTCACCCCCGTACGTGTCCCGCACGCCGGGGACGGCCGTACCGTCACCGTCCGGCTGCCCGCCGTCGACCACCAGGTGATCGCGGGCCACCGGCTGCGGCTGGTGCTCGCCTCCACCGACCTCGGCTACGCCTCCCCGGCCGAACCCGCCACGTACACCGTGTCCCTGGCAGGCCGGGGGATCTCGGTGCCCACCGCACCCGGTGTGCACACCCAGCCCGCGCCGCTGCCCTGGTGGGTCTGGGGACTGCCGCTGGGCGGAGCGGTGGTGGCGCTGGTGCTGCTGGCCACCGGCAGGCGCCGGACGGCCGCGCCCGCCCCCGATCCGCAACGGGCCGACGTACCGCTGGAGATCACCGGGCTGAGCAAGCGCTACGCGGGGTCCGCCGACGGGTACGCGGTACGGGACCTCTCCTTCCGGGTGGAGAAGGGCCAGGTGCTGGGGCTGCTGGGGCCGAACGGAGCGGGCAAGACCACCACCCTGCGGATGCTGATGGGGCTGATCACCCCCGACGACGGGGAGATCAGGGTCTTCGGCCAGGCCATCCGGCCCGGCGCCCCCGTCCTCTCCCGCGTGGGCGCGTTCGTCGAGGGCGCGGGCTTCCTGCCCCATCTGACCGGCAGGGCCAACCTGGAGCTGTACTGGCGGGCCACCGGGCGCCCGGCGGAGGACGCGCACCTGACGGAGGCGCTGGAGATCGCGGGCCTCGGCGGTGCGCTGGAGCGTGCGGTGCGGACCTACTCCCAGGGCATGCGCCAGCGGCTCGCCATCGCCCAGGCCATGCTCGGCCTGCCGGATCTGCTGATCCTCGACGAACCCACCAACGGACTGGACCCGCCGCAGATCCGGGAGATGCGCGAAGTGATGATCCGGTACGCGGCGGCCGGCCGCACCGTGATCGTCTCCAGCCATCTCCTGGCGGAGGTGGAACAGTCCTGCACCCACCTGGTGGTCATGGACCGCGGGCGGCTGGTGCAGACGGGACCCGTCGGCGAGATCACCGGTACCGGTGGCGGTGTGCTGGTGGGCCACGAGGGGGAGCTGAGCGACGCCCTGGTGGACAAGGTGGCCGCGCTGCCGGGTGTCGAGTCCGCCCGCCGCACCGACGCCGGACTGCTGGTGGAGCTCGACGGCGCCCCTCCGGCACGGCTGCTGACCGAACTGGTGCGGCTGGAGATCCCGGTGACCGGCTTCGGGCCCCACCGGCGCTTGGAGGACGCGTTCCTGACGCTGATCGAAGGAGGATCCGCATGAGTTCCGCGACGGATGCGGCGCCCGGCTACCGGGCCCGCCACACCCTGCCGCTGCGGGTCGAGGCGGTACGGCAGCTGCGGCGGCGCAGGACGCTGGTGATGGGTGCGGTGCTGGCCGCGCTGCCCCTCGTGCTCGTGGCGGCGTTCGCCGTCGGCGGCGCGCCCGAGGGCCGCAACAACCGGATCACCGTGATGACCACGGCGACCGAATCCGGTGCCAACCTCGCGGCCACCTCGCTGTTCGTGTCCGCCGCCTTCCTGCTGGTGCTGCCGGTGGCGCTGTTCTGCGGGGACACGGTCGCCTCCGAGGCCGGATGGTCGTCGCTGCGCTATCTGCTGGCGGCTCCGGTGCCCCGGGCGCGGCTGCTGGCGAGCAAACTGACCATCGGGCTGGTGTTCAGCGCGGCGGCCATGGTGCTGCTGCCACTCGTGGCACTGGTGGTCGGCACGGTGGCCTACGGATGGGGACCGCTGCAACTCCCCACCGGTGGCGAGATGGCCACGGGGGACAGTCTGGCCCGGCTGGGACTGGTGGTGGCCTACCTCTTCGTCTCCCAGCTCGTCACCGCCGCCCTCGCGTTCTGGCTCTCCACGGTCACCGACGCGCCGCTGGGCGCGGTGGGCGGGGCGGTCGGGCTGACCATCATCGGCAGTGTGCTGGACGCCGTCACCGCCCTGGAATCCTGGCGTGAGTTCCTGCCGGCCCACTGGCAGTTCGCCTGGGTGGACGCGCTCCAGCCGCAGCTGGAATGGGGCGGCATGCTGAAGGGGGCGGCGGTGTCCGTCGCCTATGCGCTGGTGCTCCTCGCACTCGCCTTCCGTGGCTTCGCCCGTAAGGACGTGGTGTCCTAGGTGCCCGTGGCGCTGAGGGCCGTCCTCCTGTCGCGGCCCGGGCCACGACAGGAGGAGCCGGTCAGTAGTCCTTCAGAGTGAGCGAGTGGATCATCTCGTGGGCTTCGGCCAGGCCCTCCGCCATCGTGTCGGGGCCCGCGATGGCCGGATCCTGTTCCAGGGTGGCCTCCATCCGTTTCTTGTTGGACAGGGCGAAGTCCTGATTGGCCGTCACATAGTCGCGCAGCTCCCGCTCGTAGGCGGCGAAGGCCGTGGTGTGATCGCCGTTCGCCGCCTTCAGCTCACCGGCCAGTACATAGGCTCCCACCAGGGCCATGCTGGTGCCCTGGCCCGACATGGGTGAACCGCAGTAGCCCGCGTCCCCCAGCAGTGCCACCCGGCCGCGTGTCCAGGAGTCCATCCGGATCTGGGACACCGAGTCGAAGTGGAAGTCGGGCGCGCCCCACATGTACTCCAGCATCCGTGGCATCTCCCAGCCCGCGTCGGCATATGCCTCCGCCACCAGCCGTTTGCGGTCGGACACCGCCGAGCCGCCGAGGACGCGGGAGGGCGGCTCGTCCGAGTGGTAGCCGATGAACACACGGGCCTCGGTGTTGTCGCGGACGCTCATCACGAGCCCGCCCCAGGTGCTGCCCTGCGTGCGGTACACCACCTGCCAGCGGTCCAGCCCCAGGTAGTTCGGCACCGTCCACACCCCGAGGTACACACCGAGGTGGTGCAGGAAGTCCTCCTCCGGTCCGAAGACCATCGACCGGGTGCTGGAGTGCACCCCCTCCGCGGCCACCACGATGTCGAAGGAGCGCCGGGCGCCACTGCGGAAGGTGACCGCCACCTCATCGGAGCCCTGGACGATCGAGGCGATCGCATCGTCGAAGACGTAACCGATCCCCCTGCCACCGGCCGCGCGGAGGATCGAGGACAGATCGTCCCGCAGGATCTCCACATCGGGGCCGGCGATCTCCCCGCCGGTGGCGGTCCGTTCGCTGGTGCTGTACAGCTCCTTCCCGTCGTCGTCGACCACCGACATCCCGCGCAGCCCGGTGCTCTCGCGCCGGATCCCGGCCAGGACACCCATGCGTTCGCACACCTCGAGCGCCGGCCCCCGTACGTCGATGGCCTGCCCGCCCGGACGTGGTTCCGGTGCGCGTTCCACCACGGTGACCGCGCATCCGTAGCGCTCCAGCCAGTAGGCGAGTGCCGGTCCGCCGATACTGGCGCCGGAAATCAGAACCCTCGTTCCACGCATGGTGTTCTCCGATTCAGCCTGGGGCTTTTCCCTGTATTCGAAGACTGGGGAAAAGCACCGACAGGCCACCGACACCGGACCGATGCCGTGTAATTCCCACCGACGTGGCGCCGACACCTCACCGACACGCCTTCCACACGCTCGGCACACCTCCCGCACAACGGAGTTGGAAAAGGCCACGGTGGCGTGTGGGGACATCATGGGGAAGTGAGCCATTAATGAGAGTGTTACGCCGATGTGTTGTGTGGTTCCACTGTGATCGATGAGACTTAGGTTTCCGACCGGTGAGACCAAACTCGCCGGTACGGTCGCACTGGTGATGTTCGGTCCGCCCCCCACGATCCGAACAGGATGGGACCACATGAAGATTTCACTGGAGCACGTTCGCGTGTCCCGAGGGCCTGATGCCACGGCGCGCGCCTGTCCCGGACCCCGCCGGAGACCTCACCTCTCCTCGCGCGGATCGGTCATGGCCACGGCGTAGCCGCCCCCAGTCCCGTCCGAACGGCAGATACACCGCGAGACCGGCACCGTCCGGGACCGCGGCGGCACCTCGATGTGTCCGCCGCCCCCCACCCCGGCACACCGGCCTCCCCGGCGACGCCGTCTTCCGGCCCAGCCCGTCCGCAGTCAACGACGGGCCCGGCGGTCTGCTCCCGCCCGGCCGGTGATCCGCTGTGCCCGCGGCCGTTCGGCGACGCACAACTGTGAGAAAGGAACGGACAGGTGCTCATTTCGCACCAGCGACGATCACGCGAATCGTCCCCACGGGCCGTGCCCGGCCCCCGCAACGGCACACCGGGCCAGAGCGGACACGTCCTGGCGGTCGGTACCCCCGGACCGCGGCTCGACCAGCTGACCCACACCCTGCGGTCCACCGGGCACGAGGTGAGCCACGCGTCGCCCGGCGACGTCGACCGCCAGGTGCGTCAGTCGCCCCCGGACGCCATCGTCGCGCTCGACGACAGCCGGCACGGTCTGGAGGTGATACGCGAGGTCCGCGCCGCCCCCGCCGGCCGGGCCCTCCCCCTGGTGATGGTGACCACCACCCCGGGCCCCGACGATGTCGCGGACCTGCTGCGCGGTGGCGCCGACGACTGTGTGCCCGCCAGCTCCGACCCGGTGGAGCTGTCCGCCCGGATCGAGGCCAAACTGCGCCGCGTTCCGGTGCCGGTCGAGAACCTGATGCTCGATCCGCGCACCGGTCTGTACTCCCAGCGCCACTTCCTCGGTGAACTCGACCGTGAGCTGCGGCGGGTGGAGACCAGCCGCACCGGTGGTGTGATGGCCATGGTGGCCGTCGCCGAGATGGCCGCGCTGGAGGCCCGGCTGGGCCAGCGGGTGCGCCGGGAAGTGGCCGAGCGGCTGGCCGGAGTGGCCGGGAAGCTGGAGGACTTCTGCGACCGGCTCGGCTGGGACGAGGAAGGCCGACTGCTGATCCTCATGCCCGGGGTCGACGAGGACACCGCACGTGAGAGGTTGCAGAACTTCGCCAACGCGGTGGCGGGTACCCGTTTCGTCGTGGCGGACGAGAACGTCCGGCTGACCCCCGCCATCGGATGGGTCCCGCTGGCCGACTGCTCCGACCACGGCCTGGCCGTGCAGTGGGCCCGGGACGCGGTGAACGAGGCGATGCGCCACCGCGATCTGCGGCCGGTGAAGTACGCCGCGTGGATGCGCGGCGCCCCCCGTGTGCGCCGCGCCTTCGCCGAAGCCATCCGCGGACTGCTCTCCGCGCTCTCGCCTTTACTGGTACTGGTCCTGGGCGTCGGTATTCCGTTCGTGGTCTACCAGCAGACATACGCGACACTGGGCTGGGACATCGGCTCGGCGGCGTACTGGGTGGTGGTGTCCGGGCTGGTGCTCTCCGCCGGGATGATCGTGCTGGAGTGCCTCTTCTCGCTCGACGCGACCCCCCGCCCCGAGCGCCCCTCGCAGCCGTACCCCCCGGCCAGCGCGGTCATCGCCGCGTATCTGCCGAACGAGGCGGCCACCATCGTGGACACGGTCGAGTCGTTCCTGCGCCTGGAATACCCCAACGAGCTGGAGATCGTGCTCGCGTACAACACGCCGCACCCCATGCCCGTGGAGGACACCCTGCGGGAGATGGCCCGGCGCGACTCCCGGCTGGTGCTGCTGCCCGTGGCGGGCTCCACGTCCAAGGCGCAGAACGTCAACGCGGCGGTCACCCGGGTGCGCGGTGAGGTGGTCGGTATCTTCGACGCCGACCACCATCCGGCCCCCGACGCCTTCCAGCACGCGTGGCACTGGCTCTCCAACGGCTACGACGTGGTCCAGGGCCACTGCGTGGTGCGCAACGGTGAGAGCTCCTGGGTGTCCAAGCTGGTGGGTGTGGAGTTCGAGGCCATCTACGCCGTCAGCCACCCCGGCCGCACCCGGCTCTACACCTTCGGTGTGTTCGGGGGCTCCAACGGGTTCTGGCGCACCGATCTGCTCGCCCGCACCCGTATGCACGGCACGATGCTCACCGAGGACATCGACTCCACCATGCGCGCGCTGCACGAGGGGGCCCGGTTCGCCACCGACCGCACCCTGGTCTCGCGTGAGCTGGCGCCCACCACCCTCAAGGCGCTGTGGAACCAGCGCTCCCGCTGGGCGCAGGGCTGGCTCCAGGTGTCGCTGAAGTACCTGTCCCGGGCGCTGCGCTCCAAGACGTTCACCGTCCGTCAGAAGGCCGGACTGCTGGTGCTGCTGGGATGGCGTGAGATCCAGCCCTGGCTGACCCTCCAGATCCTGCCGGTGCTGCTGTACTCGGCGTGGCGCGCGGGCGGGGTGGACCAGCTCGACTGGACGGTGCCGATCTGCCTGCTGGCCACGTTGCTGACGCTGTCCGCGGGTGTGGTGCAGGCGCTGTTCGCGTGGCGGCTGGCCGTTCCCGAACTGCGTCGCCACAAGGCGTGGTTCTGGCAGTACCTGCTGGTGTCCACCCTCTTCTACAGCCACTTCAAGAACATCGTGGCGCGGCAGGCGCTGCTGAAGGAGGTGCTGCGGGACCGTCAGTGGCGCGTCACCCCGCGCCCCGAGGCAAAGGCGGTGAGCGACTCGTGAGCACGGTGTCCACGGCGCCCGCGCCACCCGCGCGGACCTCCCGCCCGCGGAAGCGGCCGGAGAAGCCCGCCCGCGACCGCAACGGTGAGATCCAGGGGTTCCGCGGACTGGCCGCGCTCTCCACGGTCGTCTTCCACGTCTGGCAGCAGTACTTCACCTACGACCGGGACGGTTCGCATCCACCGGTGGGCAACCGGTACGCGAACGCCCTGGTCTCGCTGGAGGTGATCGATTTCTTCTTCGTCCTGTCGGCGTACCTGCTGACACTGTCGTACGCGAAGGCGGCCATCGACGGTTCGTCCAC
This sequence comes from Streptomyces cucumeris, assembly GCF_024295805.1. Lineage (GTDB taxonomy): Bacteria > Actinomycetota > Actinomycetes > Streptomycetales > Streptomycetaceae > Streptomyces > Streptomyces cucumeris. Next base: position 108,374 of record NZ_JANCLX010000024.1, on the reverse strand, counting down.
CCGGCCCGCCCGCACCTTCCTGTTCCGGCGGGCGGTGCGGATCGTACCGCTGTACTTCCTGGCGGTCGCGCTCATCTGGGCGACGCGCAACCCGACCCTGCCGGGGGAGTGGACGGACCTGGTCCGCCACCTCACCTTCACCCAGGTGTTCGACAAGGAGCAGATCTTCTACACCATCGGCCCCACCTGGTCGCTGTCGCTGGAGATCATGTTCTACTTCGCGCTGGTGGTGCTGGGTCCCCTGGCAGCCCGTGCCGCCCGGCCGCTGAGCCGGAGGTCGTCGCGGGTCGCGGTGTGCGCCGTCGGGTGTGCGCTGCTGTACATCGGTCCGTTCATCTGGATCGCGGTGGCCCGCTACGGGTTCCATGTGCCGCACACCGAATGGCCGGTGTACTTCGGGCCGCAGGCCCGCTTCGGCGGATTCGCGGCGGGCATGGGGCTCGCGGTGGCGGCCGTCGCCCTCGGTGACCGGGGGAAGCTCGGCCCGCGGGCGGCCCTCACCCTGCGGCTGGCGGCGGTGGCGGGGCTCTACACCCTGTCGCTGACCGGTGAGAACGCGGAGGACCCCGCCACCACCTTCTACCACCCGCTGGCCGCTCTGCTGTGGACCGTGCTGCTGTTCAGCACCGTCCACGTGGAGCGCCACGGACGGTGGAGCGCGTGGCTGACGACCCGCTGGCTCACCATGGTGGGTCTGGCCAGTTACAGCCTCTTCGTCTGGCATGAGCCGATCATGCTCGCGCTCTACCGGGGCGGACTGCTGCCCCCGTCGGGCCAGGGGGGCTTCCCCCTCGCCGTGGTGGTGGTGCTCGCGGTGGCCGTTCCGGTGGCGCTGCTGAGCTACTGGGCCATCGAGTACCCGGCGAGTCTGCTCGCCCGACTGAAGGACTCCCGGGGCCGTCCGCGGGAGTTCTACCCGGAGGCGACCGCCCGTACGTGAATCCGCGGTTCCCGGTGTGTGGCGCTCACACACCGGGAACCGCGCACCATGTCCTCCCCACCCGGTGTGTCGCGGTGTCGCGACGGGGTACCATCCGCCAAGTTGTTCAGCGTGTAACAACTGCGCATCGGGCTGTCCTTCACCGCTGTGATCAGGCTTTACTGGTGCGCCGCACGATCCATGCGCACGCGGTGGACAAGCCACGCACAACGGGGAGACAGCGACACCATGGGCCGACACAGCCGACCGACACCGGCGCAGCAGGCGCGCGCCAACACGCTCAAGGCGGCCGCCGCCCTCGGTGTGGCGGGCAGTATCGCCTTCGGTCTCCACTCGTCGATGAACGGCGACCGGTCCGTCGAGGCGCGCTCCGATGTGAACTCGGCGCAGAAGCAGTCCCCGGACGCCGACCCGGCCGAGGACGACACGCCCTCCGGCAGCCATGCCACCCCGTCCGCCTCCGAGGAGCCCAGGCCGGTCCAGGACACGCCCGGCACCCCGGACGCACCGGACACGGCGTCGTCCGGCCGGACGGCACACACCGACGGCGGCTCCGGACGCCATGCCGCGCCGGACTCCCCGGCCACGAGCGCCCCGGAGCACACGCCGTCGGATGCCGCCACCGCTCCGGCGCAGCGGGCCGATCAGGTGCCCACCGAACACACCGATCCGAGCAAGGCCCCCGGCGACGATGCGACGGGCTCCTCGGGCACGCCGAGTGAGCGGCCGACATCGCCGCAGACCAAGGGCGATGACGGCAAGGGCGTCGTGGGCGGTGTGGTGGACGGCGTCGGGGACACCCTCGACGGGGTCATCGGCGGCATAGGCGGTGTGCTCGGCCGCTGACACCTCCGGACGGCCTTGACGCCCCCGGACGGCCTGTGGTGGCCGCCCGGGCGCGCCCGGTGGACGGTTACCCCTCGGCCAGGGCCTTGAGGGCGTCCTCATCCCCGTTGAACTGGTTGTGGTCGCCCACCACCGGTCCGGTCGAGGTGTACTGCCAGAAGGTCTGGGACGACCATCCGGCCGGCAACGGCCCGGGGGTGGCCGCGTAACGCGCCAGCCACAGCGGGTTCTCCGCCAGGTCCGGACTGTTGCCGGTGCACGTCGCCCACCAGTTGGTGGTCGTGTAGATCACCGGTGCGCGCCCGGTGCGCGCCGCCACCGTCCCGCTGAAGTCCTTGATCCACTCGACCATCTGGGCCGGGGTCAGCCCGTAGCACTCCGCCCCGTACGGGTTGTACTCGATGTCCAGTGCGGGGGGCAGGGTGGTGCCGTCGTCGGTCCAGGTGCCGCCGTTGTTCATGAAGTAGTCCGCCTGGGCGGCGCCGCTGGACCGATCGGGCAGTGCGAAATGATAGGCGCCATGCAGTATTCCCTGTTGTGCGGCGCCATCGTACTGCGCGGAGAACGAGGGATTTTTATAGCCTGTGCTCTCGGTCGCCTTGACGTACGCGAACCGCACATTCGCATTCCCGAGGGCGGCCCAGTCGACCGTCCCCTGGTAATTGCTGACGTCCACTCCCTCCAGACCGCCCGCGAGCGTGGCCTTGGCGGCCGCGTCGGGATCGGTGGCCTCGTGGTCGGCGATGGTCGAGCCCATCCAGTCGTCTTCGGGGTGTGCGAGGGGGGAGGGCGTTGTGGATCCGGTGACGGCAGGGGCGCCGGGAGGCTCCGAGGCCATGGCGGGCGCCAGGGTGGCGAGGACGACGGCGGTGACCGCGGCCCCCAGTCCGCCGAGGGCGTAGGGGGAGCGGAGCCGGGACGGGGCCCGGCGCGTGCCCTTGTCTGAAGTTAAAGACATGTGTTCCTCCGGAATGGGTGCTCCGTGGGGGAGAGCGGGCGCGAAGACACCGGGGAAACGCCGTGTCTCCGTTCCGCATTCGAAGGTACGCGCGTAGATCCATGAAGGGGAAGCTGAACGAGGGGTTTTGGTAGTGACCAACTGGGAGTCAAGTGGGCATAGCCCGCCATGCGGTGGGAAATCCTGAATTCACAGCCCGGTCAGAGAATTGCGCGGATTGTTCCGCCATCCGTGGCCATGACGGGATCCCTCAGCGCCCCGGATGACCGCCCGGCGGCGGCCCGTCCGGTATGCAGTACCCCGCGACGAGCGCCCGGGCGCCCCGGAGCGCCCGCTGGGCGATGGCCTCGGCCACCTCGCCGGGATCGCCGAACCTGCCGTCGAGCAGCAGGGCCACATAGCCCCGGGCCAGGGCGTACAGCGCGTCCAGCAGTGCCACCGCGGTCTCCGCCCCCCGGCCGGGCGGCAGCACCTCAAAGGCGCTCGGCAGCAGCAGGTCGACGAACTCCCGTGTGGCCTCCCGTAGTTCGGGATGGGCGGCGCGCAGCCCGGGAGCGTTGAGGATGTCGAAGCCGCTGCGGTAGCGGGCGGCCGCACGCACATAGCTGCCCGCCACCGTGGCCAGCCGCTCCTGCGGGGTGTCCACGGTGGCGATGGCCTCCTCGTGGATCGCCCGCAGCCGCCGCGAGACCTCCAGGGCGGCGGCCGCGAGCAGGGCGTCCCGGTCGGCGAAGTGACGGTACGGCGCCGCGGGACTCACCCGGGTGCGGCGCGCGGCTTCCGCGACGGAGAAGCCGCGCACCCCGACCTCGTTCACGATCTCCAGGGTGGCCTGCACCAGCGCCGCGGCCAGATCGCCGTGGTGGTAGGTGTCGCGTCCTCGCCCGGTGGCTGCCATCCGGCCGACCCTATCCGACCTGCTGCGGAGCGCCCCCCGCAGGCCCGTGCTCCAGGGTCCGGGCCGCCCGCAGGGCCTCCCGCGAACGCTCCAGACGGATCGGCAGATCGCGCACCCGCTGTCCGGTGGCATGGTGGAAGGCATTGGCGATCGCCGCCGCCGCGCCCACGATGCCCAGCTCGCCGATGCCCTTGCCGCCGATCGGGTTGGGGCTGTTGTCCCGCTCCTCCAGCATCGCCACCTCCAGCGCGGGCACATCGGCGTGGGCGGCGATGTGATAACCCGCGAAGTCGTGGTTGGCGAAGTCACCGAAGACCGGATCGACCTCCCCGATCTCCAGCAGGGCCATCGACAGACCCATCGTCATCGCGCCCAGGAACTGCGAGCGGGCCGTCTGCGGATTGATGATGCGTCCGGCCGCGAACATCCCCAGCATCCGGTCCACCCGGATCTCACCGGTGTCCCGGTCCACCCGTACCTCGGCGAACTGGGCGCCGAAGGTGTGCCGGGACATCTCCGGCCGGTTGACCACGTCCTCGGTGGTGTCCGCCCGCACCTCCAGACCCTCGTCCGGGATCACCCCGCCGAAGGCGTCCAGCTCCTTCAGCAGCGCCCGGCACGCCTTGTCCACCGCCCAGCCCCAGGAGGCCGTGCCCAGCGAACCACCGGCGAACGGGGCCATGCCCAGCGACGCACGGCCGATCTCCAGCCGCAGCCGCGACAGCGGAATGCCCAGCGCGTCCGCCGCGACCTGCGTCATCGCCGTACGGGCGCCGGTGCCGAGGTCGGCCGCGCCGATCCGGACCAGGAACGTCCCGTCCGGCTCGGCACGGGCGAGCGCGGAGGAGGGGAAGGTGTAGTCGGGGTGGTGCGAGGCGGCCACTCCGGTGCCCACCAGCCAGCGGCCCTCCAGCCGGATCCCCGGTGCCGGATCGCGCCGCTCCCAGCCGAACCGGGCGGCTCCCTGGCGCAGACACTCCACCAGGCTGCGGCTGCTGAACGGTTTGCCGGTGCCCGGGTCGACCTCCGGCTCATTGCGGATCCGCAGCTCGATCGGGTCCATGCCCAGTTCCACGGCCAGCTCGTCCATGGCCGACTCCAGGGCGAACATCCCCGGTGTGTGGCCGGGCGCGCGGAACCACGCCGGGGTCATCACATCCAGCGGCGCCACCTTCACCGTCGTCCGGGCGCTGGGCGCGGCGTACATCATCCGCGACGAGCTCACCGTCTGGTCGGCGAACGGCACCTGCCGTGCGCGCTGCTGCACCGACTCGTGCTCCAGCACCGTCAGCCGGCCGTCCCGCCCGGCGCCCAGCCGCACCCGCTGGATCGTGGGCGACCGGTAGGGGACCAGCGCGAACATCTGCTGCCGGGTCAGCGCGATCTTCACCGGCCGGCCCACGGCGCGTGCGGCCAGCGCGGCGAGGACCGCGGGGGAGCGCGGGATGCCCTTCGAGCCGAAACCGCCGCCGATGTACTCGGCCACGACCTCCACCGCGCCGTCCTCGAGCCCGAACAGCCCGGTCAGGAGCTGGGCGCTCATGAACGGGCCCTGGTCGGAGTTGTGGAGGGTCAGCCGGTCCTCGTCCCACTGGGCGATCGTGGAGTGCGGCTCCATCGGGCTCACATGCTCCACCGGGGTGGTGTAGACGTGGTCGACGCGGACCTCGGCGGCCGCCCACGCGGCATCGGTGTCCCCGCGCTCGGCGAAGCCCGGGCCGCCGTCGGTGAGCGTCTCGGGAATCGCGGCGGCTTCGTCGTCGGCGCGCAGCACCACGTCATGCGGCTCACGCTCGTAGCTCACCCGCACCGCGGCCGCACCCTCACGCGCCGCCTCCAGCGAGGTGGCCACCACCGCGGCCACGATCTGCCCGTGATAGGCCACTTCGGGGCCCTGGAGCACGAACAGATCCGCGCTCACCTCGGCCTCCGCGTTCAGCCGCGGGGCGTTGCCGGAGTCCAGCACCGCCAGCACACCCGGCCGGGCCAGCGCCGGAGCCGGGTCCACACCGGTCACCCGGCCGCGGGCGACGGTGGCCTGCACCGGCCACACATAGCCGACGTCCCCGATCGGGAACTCATAGGCGTAGCGCGCGGCCCCGGTCACCTTGTCCAGGCCGTCGACCCGGGTCATCGGGGCGCCGACCGTCCGCTCGATGGTGGTCATGCGCGGTCCTTCCTCGTGCTGAGGTCGCGGATGCCCGCGACGATGAGATCCACGGCCAGATCGACCTTGAAGGCGTTGTCGGGGAGCGGGCGCGCGGCGGCCAGTTCGGCCCGCGCCGCCTCGCGCAGCGTCTCCTCGTCCGGCCGCCGCCCCCGCAGCCGCTCCTCGGCCACGCTCGCCCGCCACGGCCGCGGCGCCACCCCGCCGAGCGCGATCCGTACGTCGGCGAGCGAGCCGTCGTCGGCCACCGACACCGAGGTGGCCACACTGACCAGGGCGAAGGCATACGACCAGCGGTCCCGGACCTTGCGATAGCGCATCGCCGCGCCCGCCGGCGGCGCGGGCAGTTCGACCGCGGTGATCAGATCGCCGCGCTCGAGGACGGTCTCGCGCTGCGGGGTGTCACCGGGCAGCAGATACAGCTCCGCCACCGGCACCGTACGGGTGGCGCCGTCCACCGACCGCAGATGGACCACGGCGTCCAGCGCGACCAGCGCCACCGCCATATCGGACGGATGGGAGGCCACGCAGTGGTCGGAGGTGCCCAGCACGGCCAGATCGCGGTGCGCGCCCTCGACCGCGGGACACCCCGTGCCCGGCTCACGCTTGTTGCACGGCTTGGTGACGTCCTGGAAGTACACACAGCGGGTGCGCTGGAGCAGGTTGCCGCCCACCGTGGCGACGGTGCGCAACTGTCCGGAGGCGCCCGACAGCAGCGCCTGGGACAGCATCGGGAAGCGGGTCCGGATCCCCGGGTCGCCCGCCAGCTCGCCGTTGCGCACGGTGGCGCCGATCAGCACCGAACCGTCGTCGCGGTGCTCGATCCGGTCGTACGGCAGCCGGGACACGTCCACCAGCAGACCGGGGTCGGTGACCCCGAGCTTCATCAGGTCCACCAGATTGGTGCCGCCGCCGAGATAGGTGGCGTCCGGGCGCTGCGCGATCAGCTCGGCGGCCTCCCGGGCGTCGCCCGCGCGGGCGTAGGCGAACTCCTTCATCGCACACCCCCGGCCGGGCTCGTGGCGGCGGTGCCCTCACCGGGGCCGCCCGCGGCCTCCAGGACGGCCTCCACGATGCCGTTGTAGGCGCCGCACCGGCACAGATTGCCGCTCATACGCTCGCGCACCTCCCGTGCGTCCAGCTCCGCGGCGTCGGCCACGCCCGCTCCGGTGTCCTCGGTGACATGGCTCGGCCAGCCCCGCCGGGCCTCGTCCAGGGCGCCGATGGCCGAGCAGATCTGGCCCGGGGTGCAGTAGCCGCACTGGAGCCCGTCGTGGTCGAGGAACGCCCGCTGCACCGGGTGGAGTCCGGTGCCGCCGTCCAGCTCGGAGACACCCTCGATCGAGACGATCTCGCGCTCCTCGGCGGCCACCGCGAACATCAGGCAGCTGTTCACCCGCTCGCCGTCGATCAGCACGGTGCAGGCACCGCACTGGCCGTGGTCACAGCCCTTCTTGGTGCCCGTCAGACCGAGTCGCTCGCGCAGCACATCGAGCAGGGTCGTCCGGTTGTCGATGGTCAGGGGGTGGGCCGTGCCATTGATCCGCAAAGTGATGTCGCTGCTCGGTGAGTGATGTGAGAGGCTCATACATTGAATGTATCAACCTCTTACATCGGGTGCGAGGAGAATGGGGATCCATGCGAGACGTCGTAGCTCAGATGCACCGGTGGTGGCGTGAGGGCGAGCCCTTCGCCCGCGCCACCGTGGTCGCGACCTGGCGCTCCTCGCCGCTGCCCGCCGGTACGAGCATGCTCGTCGGGCCCGATGGATCCGCGGTGGGCAGCGTCTCCGGCGGCTGTGTCGAGGCGGCGGTCTACGAACTCGCCCAGGAGGTCACCGCCGGGGGCACCCCGGTGCTCCAGCGCTACGGGGTCAGCGATGACGATGCCTTCGCGGTCGGGCTGACCTGCGGCGGCGCCATGGACGTCTTCGTGGAGCGGATCGACCCCGAGGGCTTCCCCGACTTCGGGGGAGTGGCCGAGGCGGTGGCCGCCGGGGAGCCGGTGGCCGAGGTGACCTGTGTGGCCGTCACCGGGCCCGACCCGGAGGGGCGGCTGGGACGGCGGCTGGTGGTCCGGCCCGAGGGCGCCTCGGGCTCGCTGGGCTCGGCCCGGCTGGACGCGGCCGTCGCCGAGGACACCCGCGGGCTGCTGGCGGGCGGCCGCACCGGCACCCTGGCCTACGGCTACGACGGCACACGCACCGACGAGGAGCTGACGCTGTTCGTCTCGGTCCACGCCGCACCGCCCCGGATGCTGGTGTTCGGCGCCGTGGACTTCGCCGCCGCGATGGCCCGGATGGGCGTCCACCTCGGCTACCACGTCACCGTCTGCGACGCCCGGCCGGTGTTCGCCACCCGGCGCCGCTTCCCCGAGGCCCATGAAGTGGTGACCGACTGGCCGCACCGCTATCTGCGTGCCGAGGCGGAGGCGGGCCGGGTGGACGAGCGCACCGTGGTCTGCGTCCTCACCCACGACCCCAAGTTCGACGTACCGCTGCTGGAGGAGGCGCTGCGGCTGCCGCTGGCGTACGTCGGCGCCATGGGCTCCCGCCGCACCCATGACGACCGGCTGCGGCGGCTGCGTGCCACCGGGCTGGGCGAGGACCGGCTGGCGCGGCTGGCATCGCCGATCGGACTGGACCTGGGCGCCCGCACCCCGGAGGAGACTGCGGTCAGCATCGCCGCCGAGATCATCGCCGACCGCTGGGGCGGCAGCGGCACCCGGCTGACCTCCCTCGGCGGCCGGATCCACGGCGACCGGCCGATCTCCTCGGCGGCCGGGGGCTGAGACGGTGTCACCGCCCCTCGGGGCGGTCGTCACAATGGTCCCCGGCCGGAGGACACCCGCCTCCGGCCGACGGGCACCCGGACGCAGGAGGACACACCACCGCCGTGGAGACCGCGCGCAATACCGACGACGACACCGGCTCGGACGACGACACCGGCTCATCCGAGAGCGGCACCGAGGACGGCACCGCCCCGCCCGCCCCGCCCAAGACCGGCTGGCGCCGCTGGGTGATGGACACCCGGCCGCTGCGCCACCGGCCCTACCGGCGGCTGTGGGGCTCCACGACGGTCACCGCCGTCGGCAGCCAGCTGACCGCCGTGGCCGTGCCCAAGCAGATCTACGACATCACCGGCTCCTCGGCCTGGGTGGGCTACGCCAGCTTCGCGGGGCTGCTCCCGCTGGTGGTCTTCGCGCTGTGGGGCGGGGTCATCGCCGACCGCATGGACCGGCGCACCCTGATGCTGATCACCAACGCGGGCATCGCCGTGACCTCGGTGCTGTTCTGGGCGCAGTCCTTCGCCGGACTGGACTCGGTGGTGCTGCTCATGGTGCTGCTCGCCGCCCAGCAGGGCTTCTTCGGGATGAACTCCCCGGCGCGGCAGGCGTCCATCGCCCGGCTGGTGCCCGCCGACGAACTGCCCGCGGCCGGCGCCCTCCAGTCCACCGTGGCTCAGACCGGCATGATCGTCGGTCCGCTGCTCGCGGGCGCCCTGATCCCCGTGCTCGGGCTGCCGGTGCTCTATCTGATCGACGCCGTCGCGCTCTGCGCGGCACTCTGGGCCGTCTGGCGGCTGCCCGCCCTGCCACCGCTCACCGAGCCCCTGGGCGGGGGCGCCGACGGAGGCAGGCGCCGGGCCGGATGGCGGGACGTGGCCGACGGCTTCCGCTACATCGCCACCCACCGGATCCTGCTGCTGTCCTTCGTCGCCGACATCATCGCGATGGTCTTCGGTATGCCCCGGGCGCTGTTCCCGCAGCTCGCCGCGGATGTCTACGCCCCCTGGGGCGAGGGGTTCGCCCTCGGTCTGCTCTTCGCGGCCATCCCGCTCGGCGCGGTGACCGGCGGGCTGATGTCCGGCACCTTCTCCCGGGCCCGCCGCCACGGCCTCATGGTGACGGCCGCCGTGGTGGCCTGGGGCGTGGCCATCACCGGATTCGGACTCAGCGCCAACCTGTGGTGGGCGGCGGCGTTCCTGGCGCTGGCGGGCGTGGCCGACATGGTGTCCATGGTGTTCCGCGGTGCCATCCTCCAGTCCGCGGCCACCGACGAGATGCGCGGCCGGATGCAGGGGGTGTTCACCGTGGTGGTCGCGGGCGGACCGCGGCTGGCGGACCTGCTGCACGGCACCGCCGGGTCCCTGGTCGGACCGCGTGCCGCGGTCACCGCGGGCGGTCTGCTCGTCGCCGTCAGCACCCTGGGCCTGGCCGCCGCCGTACCGTCCTTCCGGCGCTACACCGCCTGATCCCGCCCCGGTCGCGCACACCCCCGCGCCGCGGAGGTGGCGCGGCCGGCACCGCTCAGGCCGGGCGCTCGCTGCGGTCCCCGCCCCAGAGGGTGTGGAACGAGCCGTCACGGTCGGTGCGCCGGTAGGTGTGCGCGCCGAAGAAGTCCCGCTGCCCCTGGACCAGCGCCGCCGGAAGCCGCTCGGAGCGCAGCGCGTCGTAGTACGCCAGCGCCGCCGAGAACCCGGGAGCCGGAACGCCCAGCTCGGCCGAGGTGGCCACCACCCGCCGCCAGGCGTCCTGGGCCGCCCCCAGCGCCTCGGCGAAGTAGTCGGCGGTCAGCAGGGTCACCGGGGTCCGCTCCCGCGCGTACGCCTCGGTGATCCGGTTCAGGAAGCGCGCCCGGATGATACAGCCGCCCCGCCAGATCCGCGCCACCGCGCCCGGGTCGATGTCCCAGCCGTACTCCTGGCTGCCCGCCTGGATCTGGTGGATGCCCTGCGCATACGCCACGATCTTCGACGCGTACAGCGCCTGCTCGACATCATCGGCGAACCGCTCCGCCGCCGTGCCCGAGAGCCCCTTGGCCGAGGGCCCCGGCAGCCCCTGCGCCGCGTCCCGCAGATCCGCGTGGCCGGACAGCGAGCGCGCGAACACCGCCTCGGCGATACCGCTCACCGGCACACCCAGGTCGAGCGCGGTCTGCACGGTCCAGCGGCCGGTGCCCTTCTGCTCGGCCTGGTCCAGCACCACGTCCACGAAGGGTTTGCCGGTCACGGCGTCGGTGTGCGCCAGCACCTCGGCGGTGATCTCGATCAGATACGACTCCAGGCGCCCGCCGTTCCAGGTGCGGAACACCTCCGCGATCTCGCCCGGAGTCATGCCCAGGGCGCGCCGCAGCAGGTCGTAGGACTCCGCGATCAGCTGCATATCGGCGTACTCGATACCGTTGTGCACCATCTTCACGAAGTGTCCGGCGCCGTCCGGGCCGATATGGGTGCAGCAGGGGGCGCCGTCCACCTTGGCGGAGATGTCCTCCAGCAGCGGGCCCAGCGCCTCGTACGACTCCTTCGAACCGCCCGGCATGATGCTCGGGCCGTGCAGGGCGCCCTCCTCGCCGCCGGAGATGCCGCTGCCCACGAAGTGCAGTCCGCGCTCGCGCAGCGCCGCCTCACGGCGCCGGGTGTCCTCGAAGTGCGCGTTGCCACCGTCCACGATCATGTCGCCCGGCTCCAGCAGCGGGGCGAACTCCTCGATCACCGCGTCCGTCGGCGCTCCCGCCTTGACCATCATCACCAGCCGCCGCGGGCGCTCCAGCGAGGCCACGAACTGCTCGGCCGTCTCGGCCGGTACGAAGTGGCCTTCGCTGCCGAACTCCTCCACCAGCGCCCGCGTCCGCGCGGGCGTCCGGTTGTGCACGGCCACCGTGTGGCCGTGCCGGGCGAAGTTGCGGGCCAGGTTGCTGCCCATCACCGCCAGTCCGGTCACACCGATGTGAGCCTGCTCCGCCATGGTTGGCCACTCCTGCCTGTGTCAGTCGTCGTCATCTCGGAAACGCGCCGTGCGCACAGCGTCCCGGGTACCCCGTCCGTGCGCCACTCACGACGCGGACGGGAGGCGGGATCCGGACCCACGGATACGAGGGCGTCCGTCCTCCGCGGACGGCGCCCTCGTCACGGTGGACCGCGGAGCCGCCCTATCTCGATGTCTCGGACGCCGCGCCGTTCACGGTGCCACTGGCCCGGGTGGGCCGCTCCAGGATGCCCCGGGCATCGGCCGGGGCCGACTCGCGGACCGGGATCGGCTGGGGCCCGGCCGCGGTCTCCGTGGACGGCGCTGTGCCGCCGCCGGGCGGGGTGCTCGAGCCGTTGATCTTCTCGATCGCCTGCCGGGCCTGCTCACCGGGGGAGCGGGCGGCGAGCGGCGCCGGGGTGTGGCCCGCGGTGGCCGCGGGCTGGCTGCGCTCCTGGGAGTGCTTGGCGTGGGCGCCGCCGAACTGGTTGCGCAGCCGGTGGCTGACCGATTCGTCCAGGCTCACCGGACGTCCCAGCTGGGCGGCCAGCCGGCCCGCCTCCTGTCCGAGCGCGGCGACGACCTCCCAGGGCAGATGGAGCTCCAGCCGGACCTCGGCCTCTCCGTCGGGGAGGGCTTGGATGGGTGGGGTGAACCGGTCGTTGGGGTTGAACCGGTCGTTCATGTGCGGTCCTCCGGTCTCGGATGGTCCTGCGCGGCGCAATACGCACCCCTCTGCCAGGGCGCGCCTACTCAGGAATACGGAGAACCGGCCCTTTCCGTTCACTCATCTCCCACATCCGGACCGGAGTGGTATCAGGTTTTGCTCAGTACGATCGTGATCGCCGCCAGGATGGCCCCCAGGAGCAGTGCCGCCACCCCATAGATCAGCCGCTGCGAGCGCAGTCCGGGGAGGAGTGCGTCGAGGGAGATGCGGCCCGCGCCGCTGAGCGCGAGACCGGCCGCGACCACCCCGATGAGCAGGGGGAACTCAAAGCCGCCGAAAAATCCGAGCTCCCAGGACGCGGCCACGGCGTTGGCCATCGTGCCCGCCACGGCCGCACCGGCGAGCGGGGTGATCAGCCCCACCGCCAGGGCGAGACCGCCGAAGGTCTCGGTCAGTCCGCAGATGACCGCCATCGCTCTCGGCGCCGGATAGCCGAACTGCGCGAAGGCCACGGCCGTCTTGTCGATCCCCAGGCCGTCCCACCAGCCGAAAAGATGCTGTGCGCCGCGTGCGGCGACGATCAGACCGACACCGAGACGCACCACCAGCAGACCCACGTCATGGGCGGTGAGCACAGCCCCGGTGGACCGGGGGGAGTGGGCGTGGGCGGGGCCCGCGTCCGGATCCGGTGCGGCGGCGTTCTCGCGGTGAGAAGAAGACATGGCGCCCTCGTCTGGTCGGGCCCGGCGGACTCGCCGAGCCGGATGTGCGCTATGCACCTTAATTCCTTTTTAATCCACTGAACGGGTGGCTTCAATCCGGCCACCCCGGGCCTGCCGATCCGCGCACCACCCTCGTGACAGGAGCCCGAGCAGCAGCGCACCGGTGAGACAGCAGAGCCCGGCGCCGGTCAGGGCGCCGCCCAGGGCCGGTGCGGACACCGGACCGCCGTGCGGACCGGACAGCGGACCGCACAGCGACACACCCAGCCCGGCAGCCACGGTGATCACCGTCTTGGTCACTCCCGACGCCTCACCGGCGCGCTCGGGAGCCACGGCCGCCTGCGTGGCGATGAGCGTCAGCGCATTGGCCACCCCGAGTGCCGCTCCGCACAGCGTGGCCGCCGCGATACGCCCCGGCAGCGCCGGCGCCACGGGCACCGCGCACAGCCCCGCCGCCCCCAGCCCCAGACACCACGCCATCGCCCGTACCGCGCCGGCCCCGGGAATCCGTCCGGCCACCGGACCGGCCAGGGCCATCGCGGTGGCCGGAGCGAGGAACACCGCCCCGGCCACCGCCGCCGACAGTCCCCACGGGCCCTGGAGCGCCAGCGGCACCACGACCAGGAACACCACGGTCGCGGCATTGGCCACCGCCCCGGCCGCCGTCAGCACCACGAACGGGCGGTTGCGGAACAGTCCGGGCCCCACCAGCGGATGCGCCGCGGCGCGCTCACACCGGACGAACACCAGCAGTGCCACGGTGACCAGCGCCAGCGTGAGGACCGCGCGGCCGGAGCGCCAGCCCCACACCGGCCCGCGGTCGAGAAGGACCGCGAGCCCGGCCACCGCCGCGGTGAGCGTGACCAGGCCCTTCCCGTCCACGCTCCGCGGTGCCCCGGTGTCGCGCGAATCCGCCGCCCGCGCCGCCCACACCGCGGCCATCAGCGCCACCGGCACATTCACCCAGAACACCGCGCGCCAGGACAGTGCCCCGGTCAGCACACCGCCGGCGAACGGACCGCACGCGGTCGCCACGCCCCCGGCGCCCAGCGCCCATCCCAGCGCCCGGCCACGCGCCGCGGGCGGATAGGCGTTCGTCAGCAGCGCCAGCCCCACCGGCATGGTGAGCGCGCCGCCCACGCCCTGCGCCACCCGCGCGGCCACCAGCACCGGCAGCGACGGCGCCAGCGCGCACACCAGCGAGGCCACCCCGAACACCATCAGACCCACCGTCAGCACCATCCGCCGCCCCAGCAGATCGCCCAGCCGCCCGGCACCCGGCATCAGCGCCCCAGCCGCCAGCAGATAGCCGCTGACCACCCAGGACATTCCGGCACCGGTGGCGTGGAGCTCACGGCCGATCCCCGGCAGGGCTGGATTCAGCGCGAACGCGTCCAGCTGGACGCAGAACACCCCCGACGACACCGCCGCCAGTGACCGCCGCCGCGCGGCGGGACCGCCTTCCCTCATCCTCATGCACTCCTTCACACCCACGGGAACAGGACGAACGCGGGGCTGAAGGGAGAAGGAAGAGAGAAGGAGAGAAGACGGCGGACGAGAGGAGCGGGCCCGAACGCCCGCCGGGGAAGCGGCGATCGGTCAGGGGCGGGGCGGCAGCCGGTGCAGTTCCACGGCGGTGAGCCGGCCGGCCTCGATCGCGGCTGTCATGAACGTACAGTACGGCTGTCTGCGCCGGTCCGTGGGGGAGCCGGGATTGAGCAGCCGCAGCCGCCCGTCCTCGGTCGTGGTGTCCCACGGGATGTGGCTGTGGCCGAACACCAGCACATCTGCCTCGGGGAAGAGCTCCGCGCAGCGCCGCTCCCGGCCCCGCGCCGCCCCCGTCTCGTGCACCACGGCGAACCGCAGCCCGTCCAGCTCCACCCCGGCCACCTCGGGCAGCCGCGCCCGCAGTCCGGGCCCGTCGTTGTTGCCGTACACGCCGATCAGCCGCCGGGACCGCGCCTCCAGCAGGTCCAGGGTGGCTGTGTCGACCCAGTCGCCCGCGTGGAAGACCACATCGGCGTCCGGCAGCCGGTCGAGGAGTTCCCTCGGCAGGACCTTGGCACGCCGGGGCAGATGGGTGTCGGACATCAGGAGCAGACGCACGGGGCGACCGTACCGCGCGGACGCCGCGCCCGCCGCATCCGGCCGCTGGCCGACGTCTCTGCCCCCGGCATGAAATAGTGTGCCAAGCGAACCGACGGAGGGGGAGGCGGCGATGGCGGACACCACGGAGGACCGGTACCCACGGCCACCGGTCTCGGCGGCCGAGGCCGAGTGGGTGTGGCGGCTGTTGTCCGTCCAGGCCATGGAGGAGGGGGCCAAACCGGAGACCGTGCGGCTCGCGGTCGTGGTGGGGCTCGCCCGGGCCAGTGGCGCCCGGTACGGGGGCCTGCTGCGCTGTACGGTCCGGGCGCTCGACCTGGACGCCGGATGGGTGACGCTCGAACACGGCAAGCACCGTGTGCCGCGTCGCCACGGGCTGGATCCCGGCACGGTCCTGGTGCTGCGCCGCTGGCTGCGGGTGCGCCGGGAGCTCTGTGCCGAGCTGGAGGGGTCGGTGCCGGACGCGCTGCTGCTGACGGTGCACCACACCCATGACCACGGGGTGACGGTGGCGGCGGGGCTGCCCATCACCCGCCAGGGACTGGTGCTCTCCTGGCGCCGGTTCGCCCACCGCACCAATGCGCGGTACGCGGCGCGGCGGCCCCCGCTGCCCACCCGCTTCGAACAGGTCCGCCGCGCCTGGGAGGGCTGAGCGTTCCGCGCAAGGGGCGGGGCCGCAGCCGCGGCCCCGCCCCTTGCGGCCGGGCTACGCGGCCGCGGCGACCGTCACGGCGTGCGCGGTCACCGAGAAACGTGCCTGTGCCGTCGCGCCGTTGACCTCGACCGTGAGCGTCGCGGTTCCCCGGCGCAGCGCGGTCAGGGTGCCGCTCACCGGGTCGTACGCCGCCACATGGCGGCGCCCGGCGTGGGCCGGATCACCGATGAACAGGGTGGCCGAACCGCGCCAGTCCGCGCTGACCGGGAACCGGACCGGTACCCGCCGGGCGCTGGGTCCCTCGCCCTGGATCAGCTCCGCCGTCACCGTGGCGTTCTGTCCGGCGGGCAGTTGGGCCGGGGCGGTCACGGTCAGTCCGTCCATATGCGGCCGGGTCTGGACCGACACCCAGTCCGGCCCGCCCTTCCACGGTGCGCGGCGCGCCTCGGCCCGCGCCTTCGGCGGTACGTGGTCCACCCCGATCATCGACCAGCCGGTGAAACCGCCCCGGTCCGCCGGGGTGGCCGGGTACTTGCCCGAGTTGCCGTTGATCAGATACGGGACGCCGTCCACCCGTGAGGCGTGGAAGGTGCCGACGTGGGCGCCGATGAAGGCCGCGCCCTTGCCGCTGGTCCGGCGGAAGTCGGCGAGCCAGTTCTCCAGCAGCGCGGCCTCCTTGCGGTCGCTCAGCTGGCTGCCCTGCTGCGGGGTGGGATCGCGTGGCGGGACGTGCTCGATCACCATGACCGAGCCGACGCCCCGGTCGCGGGCGGCGGCCTCGAGCTGGGCGCGCAACTCCTTGATCTGGTCGAAGCCCCCGCCGCGCAGTCCGAGGCTGGAGGTGTCGAGGGTGATGAAGCGGGTGCCGCGGTGGTCGAAGGTGCGGTGTGCGGGGCCGAATTCGGCCGTGAAGTTGTCGATCCGTCCCCCCATGACCTCGTGGTTCCCGGGCACGTAAGTCCAGGGGACGGAGTCGCCGAGCTCCTGCGTCAGCACGGTCCTGGCGAAGGAGAGGTCGGCGGGCGAGCCCTCGTCCACCAGGTCTCCGTTGATGACCACGAAGTCGGGCCGGGCCGCCTTGATCTCCCGCAGGGTGCGCCGGGCCTGGGCGACGATGGGGCTGTTGGGTTCGCGTGCCACGAACTGCGCGTCGGACATCACCGCGAACCGCCAGTCGCGCTTCCCGGTCCGTGCCGCGCTGTCGATCAGCGGATCCGGGTCGGGTGTCTGTGCGGGCAGGTCGACGGCGGGCGGTACCCGTGCCGTCAGGTCGTCGATGACGATGCCTCCGGTGTACTGCCGGGCGGGGCCGGTCTCGGCGAGGTAGAAGCGGTGGACCGTCAGCGGGTAGGCGACCCCGGCCGGCACGGTGAAGTCGATATGTCTCCATCCGGTCCAGGTCACATACGGGCCGCGCAGCAACTGGTCCGAGCCCGCGGCGTCCTTGAGGTGCAGGGTCGGCCATGCGCCCTTGCCGTCCCCCTTGATCCACAGGCCGAACGACTGCGGCTGTCCCTCCACGTCGATCGGCCGCGGCGGGGTGACGTAGGCGGCGCGGGTGGCGGTGGACTGGGTGAAGTCGTAGGTCAGCTTCAGCCCGGTGCCGGTGTGCCCGTCGGGTGTGGCCTCGGCCGAACCGGCGGCACGCGCCTGGCTGAAGGTCCACTGGCCGGCGTCGTCGAAGGCCGCCTCCCGCTGTTCGCGGAGTCCGACGGTGACGGCGAGCACTGTGCTGGTGTTGCCGACGCGGACCGTCACCCGGCCCGCGGCCTCCTCGCCGCGTGCCGCGACGGTGAAGGTGCCGGTCGAGGTGTCGGGGGTGATGGTGAACAGCGCGTGGTCGTAGTCGAGGTGGACGTCGGACGGTTCGACGGGGGCGCCGGCGCCGTGCGCGTCCAGTCCGACGATTCCGAAGCGGCCGGTGGACCGGGCATCGGCCAGTCCGAGCAGCCGGGTGGTGGGCCGGATCCGGTCGAGGCGGTCCAGCACGGTCAGCTTCAGCGCGCCGCGGGCGGGGCCGCGCCGGGCGGTGACGGTGGTCGTACCGCCGTGGCGGGCGGTGAAGGTGCCGTCGGCGGAGACCCGGCCGACGCGCGGGTCGGCGGTCCGCCAGTGGGGGGCGCCGGCCGCGGGTCCGTAGGTCTCGTCGTATCCGGCGGCGGTGAGGCGCCGGGTCAGCCCGGGGAAGACCCGCTCGGGGTGGCCACCGCGGACCGGGTCGGCGGTGGGGGCGTCGGCGGGGTCGGTCGCCGTCTCCACCCAGAAGCCCTTGAGCCGTCCGCTGCCGTCGGGGGCGGTGAGGGCCAGTCCGTTGGGCACGATGCGTTCGCTGCCGTCGGACGGGCTGTTCTCCACCTGTGTGCGGTCGCTGCCGGGTTCACGGGCCACCAGGGTGGAGGAGCCGCCGCCGTCGAGGTTCAGCGCGCCGTAGGAGCCCGCTTCCTTCATCATCAGGCCCAGTTCGGTGAGGGTGACCCCGCCGCTGTCGGCCTGCCGTCCGTCGACGGTGATCACCTGCATACGGTGGCCGTCCTGGGAGAAGCCGACGGCCGTGCGGGGTGCCGCGGTGTTGTTGCCCTCGCCCTCGTGGCCGATGGGTTTGCCGTCCACGACGAGCGGCTCCCGGCCGCTGACGGCGGTGCGGGGGAGGTCGCCGTCGGCGGCGCGCGGCCGGTACGTCATCCGCACGCCGTCGCCGACGGCCAGTGCGGAGAGGGCGTCTGCCCCGGCGTCCTTGCCCACCAGCAGTGTCGTGCCGGCCGGGACGGCGCCTTTGCCGGGGGCCGAGGCCGCCCGGCTGACCTTGCCGTCCACCACGGCCACCTCGGCGGTGCGCCGTGCGCCGTCCACGGTCTGGGCCCGGTCCGCCTCGCCCCACTGGGCGTTGTAGGCGCCGATGCCGTTCGCCGGGACGTTCGCGGCGTTGAGTGCGGCGAGCGGGTGGTCGCCGTCGGGCAGGGTGAGGGTGCCCTCGAAGTAGAGCTGGAGGAGGCGGCCCGCGGCCTGCGGACCGATGCCGACGGCCCTGCCGGGTCCGGTGGCGGAAGCGGAGTTGACCACCTCTCCGTCGCCGATGCCGATGCCCTCGGGGGCTCCGGTCTGGTTGATGTCGAAGAAGTCGCCGTTGATCGCGGCCACCGTGCGGCGGCCCGGTCCGGGGTCGTGTCCGGCGGCCAGCTTCGAGACCGGTTCGCGCTTGGCGACCTTGTCGGGGTGCAGATAGTCGACCCTGGACCCGGCGGTGAGGTCGACCGACAGTGAGTCGACCCGCAGCCACTTGTCGGACTCCAGGCGGTCGTACGAGGTCAGTTCGACGCCGGGGGCGACGGGGCGTGAGGTGCGGGCGGTCTGCAGACCATCGCCGCCGGCCACGGGGGTGGTGTCCGCGGCGCCCTTCTCGCCCTCCGCGGCGGCGGGTGGTGGTGGCGCGATGGGGCGCAGCATCTCGGCCGCGTCGCGGGCCAGGGGTTCGGGGGCCGGGGCGCGGGTGTCATCGGCGGCGGCCGGTCCCGCGGTGCCCGCCACGAGGGCGGAGACCGCGGCCAGCACCGCCAGGGGTCTGGTGAACGCGACAGGACGCATGGCAACTCCCTGAGGCCATGGGGCTCGCGTGGTTCACACGCACAGCGCCCCAGCATCGCGGCGGAGTTGACCGGGCACCAGAAGGCGTCGGCGACATCCTGGGGAACATCTGTCCGGGCCGGCCGGCGAGGCGGCCGGGGGAGAGGCGTCAGCCGCTGGTCAGGGCGTCGAGATAGACCCAGTCGCCGTCGTGCCGGGAGAACCGGCTGTTCTCGTGCATCTCACCCGCACGGCCGCCTTCGGCGTAGTGCGCGCGGAATTCCACGGTGCCGGTGGAGTGGAAGGCGGTGCCGTCCGTGGTGCCCAGGATCTCCAGACCGGTCCAGCGTGTCCCGGTCTCCAGGACGACCCGGGGCGGCCGGGTGTCGGGGTGCCAACTGCGCAGCAGGTATGCCTCGTCCCCGACGGCGAAGGCGCTGTAGCGCGAGCGCATCAGCTGTTCGGCGGTGGCTGCCCGGGCTTGTCCGCGGTGCAGTCGTCCGCAGCAGTCGTCGTAGGCGGCGGGCAGCCCGCAGGGGCAGGTGGTGGGGGTGGTGCGGCGAGGCGGCCGTGGCGCTCGCTTGCGTCGGGACATGGGTCCATTGTGACGGGTGGGGCCGAGGGGATCGTCCCGGGGAGCGCCGGGCCCCGGGACGTCCCCGCTGTCGGTCAGCGGGCCGACAGGTGCCGGACGAAGAACGCGCGCACCCGTTCGCGTACGGCCGGGACGGAACACTCCGGGTCCATGGTGCCGATCAGCCGGTTCCGGGTTTCGGCGGATATCAGTCCGGCGGCCTGGAGCTGGGGGAGGAGAGCCGCGTAGTCGGTGAACACCCAGTGCGCCGCGTCGTTCAGTTGCGCCTGTGCGATCCGTCCGTGCGAGCGGTCGAGCAGTGGCGACCAGGAGCGTTCCAGCGCCGCCCGCTCGGTGAAGCCGTCGGTCCGCATCAGCAGCAGTGGCCGGTCGGTGCCGTGGCGGGCGATGGGCAGCGGTTCCCCCGGCCGGTCCGGCGCGGTCGGTGCCTCGTCCAGGAAGCCTTCGAGGTTGACCGCGGCGGCCAGACGCCGGTCCTCGTACAGTGCCTCGGCCGCGGTGGTGCCACCGGCGGAATGCCCGTAGACGCCCGTCCGCTCCAGGTCCAGCAGACCGGGCAGTCCCGCGGGGAGGGGGCGGTGGCGTGTGCCGGGGTGGCGGCCCGCGGCCAGTGCCGCCAGCCGGTCCAGGACGAACCGGGTGTCGGCGACGCGGGTGGTGATCGCGGTGTGGAACTGGGGCGGGTTCATCCGGGGGTCTCCCCGGAAGACGGTCGGGCGCAGCAGCGTCCTGCGGTAGGGGGCCGGGCGCGGGAAGGTCACCTCGCTCGCGTCGCCGGGGTGGTCGATCGCGACGACCGCGAAGCCATGGCTCGCCAGGTCCTCGGCGAGTCCGGTGCCCAGGGTGCGGGGGTCGCCGCCACCGGGGCTGTGGAGCAGCACCGGGCACGGGTCGCGCCGCGCGGGCGCGTCGGGGTGGGCGTGGGTCGCGGTGGCGGCCCAGTCCACCCCTGCCGACGGCAGCCCCGGGCGCAGCAGCGGTGCCGTCTTCCGGAACGAGCGGGCGGCGCGCGCCGTCATCTGGGGCGCCACCGGGCCGCCGTGGCCGCGGGCCGGGTACCACACCGTCACCATCAGCTCCCGCACCGGAATGGCCTCGTCCCATGGGTCGCGCCGGGTGTGGTCGACCAGATGCAGGGTGGTGACGCCGATCCGGTGCGGTCCGGTCGGTGCGGGCAGCCGTACGGTCAAACCGCGGCCGTGGCCCGTGCCGCGGGCCCGGGCCGTGCCCGCGGCGCCGGTGAGCAGTGCGGCGGTGGCCAGTGCGGCCGAGGTGGTGACGGTCCGTCGGCTCACCGCGCGGCTCTGGCCGTCGGTGACATCCTTGAACGACATGCTCGCTCCCTCACTGTTCCATCCGGCTGACCCGGTGTGATGCCGGTCCTTGTGGCGCCCGGCGGTGAGCTGAATCCTGTCCGTGAAGGGGAGGGACGGGCGATCCTTGAGGCCCTGGCCTCAAGGCTGGTGCGGCGCCGTCAGGGGGAGTAGTGATCCGGATCCATGGCACGGCCGCCGATGTGGCCCAGGTGCGGTTCGCGCCCCGGCCCGCCCCGTTGCAGGAGCTGAACGTGGCCTTGAGCATGATGTGCCGCGGGGACGGGGAACTGCTCTTCGGCCGGTGGAGGCGGCGGGCGCTGCGTTCTCTCCCGGCGTCCGCCGGGCCGCTGGGCGAGCTGGTCCCGGCGGCGACCGCGCCCAGCTTCCTCGATGTGTTCAGCGACAGTCTCGACGAAGGTCTGGAGACCGTCCGGGCCACACCGCGCGAGCTGGTCCGCTCCGAGCTCGAGCGGGTGTACGCCGCTCATCCGCGCCGCGCCCCCGGGTGGCTGCACGAACTGCACCGTGGCGGGGCCGGGGCCTGGCATCTGCTGCGCCGGGCCCAGCACACGGCGTTCGAAACCCTGGTGCGTCCGGTGTGGCCGCAGGTGCAGGATCTGCACCGGGCGGAGTTCAGCCGTCATGCCCTGACCGTGGCCGAACACGGGGTCGGTACCGCGCTGACGGCCCTCGTCGCCGGCGCACGCTGGTGCGGGAGCGGCTGGGAGATCGACGCATCCGTGGAACGGGACATCACCCTGGCGGGCCGTGGCCTGGTGCTGCTGCCCACCTTCCACTGGACCGGGGGCCCGCTCCTCTCCGATCTGCCCGGCAGCCCGGTGACCCTGACCTACCCGGCCGGGCCGGGTGTTCCGCTGGTGCCCTCCGCGGACGGGGCGGACGGCGACCCGCTGGTCGCGGTGCTCGGCCGCACCCGCGTCGAGATGCTGCTCCTGCTCGCGCAGGAGCACACCACCAGTGGTCTGGCCCGGCGACTGCGGGTCAGCAACGCCACCGTCTCCGCCCACGCCGCCGCGCTGCGCGGCGCGGGCCTGATCACCACGGTCCGCGCCGGCCGTGCCGTGCTGCATCAACGCACTGCCCTGGGCGCCCTGTTGACGCGGCGCGATGGTTCAGGGAACGGGACCCGCGAAGATCCAAACGACACGGCCTAGGCGCGCAGCGGGGCCAGGAGTGCGTCGTCCACCGGGACGGGGCGTTCCTCGGGCAGCAGGGCGGCCGCCGCGTCCAGTTCATCGGCGCGCACCAGCGCGTGGATCTCCCGGGCGAGCGGGGTGACATCGGTGATGGCCACCGTCCACTCGTCCGCGTAGCGGCGGGCCGCCTCGCCGGAGAGCCCGAGCTGGAGGGAGCGGTACGGCAGGGGCCGCAGCCGCAGATCGCGCTCCGGATCCCACTGGACCCGGGACGGCGACCGCCGCAACTGCCGCTGCCAGGACCCCTGATCGGGGTGCAGCCCGCGCACGTAGTGCGACAGACAGGCGTTGCGCAGCGCCCAGGCGAAACCCTCTTGGGTGATCTCGACGGCGAGGACGGTCTCCTGACCCTCCTTCTCACCCCAGCCGCAGCGGTACATCATCCACAGGAACGACGGTTTGATCCAGGTCATCCGGTCGCGCTTCCATGCGGCCGGGAACCGGCCCTCGCGGGCCGCCGGGCGGCCGATGTGTGGTCCGTACGCCTGGTACACGGTGACCGTGGTGGCGGTGTGGAGCGCGCGGATCTCATGGCGGGGCCGGTGTGGTTCCACCGGCTCGTGGTGGTGCGGTTCTTCCATGGGCACCCAGGGTGGCCCGGTCCGCCACCGTCCGGCCAGCGATTTTCGACACGGACGGGTTCGATGTGCCCTGACGGCTATCGGCCCGTGCCCGGCTCGTGGTCGGATACCGCCCATGGGTTCCCGACGCGACGTTCCGCAGACCGTCCCCGGTTCCGGTGCCCCTCCGACCGTGGTGGGGGTGGACGCCTGTCCCACCGGATGGGTGGCGGTGACCCTCCGCGCGGGCGCGTTCGCCGGTGCCGAGACCGCCACCGGACTGGCGGAGGTGCTCTCCCGGGTGCCGGACGCCACCGTGGTGGCCGTGGACATGCCGCTGGGGCTGCTGGAGACCGGTGAGCGGCGGGCGGACACACTGGCCGTCTCCGAGATGGCACCGCACCGGTCCCGGGTCTTCCCGGTGCCCCCGCGCGAGGTCTGGCTGGAGGAGGACTACGCCGCGGCCAACCAGTGCTGCCGACGTATCACCGGGCGCGGGATGAGCCGTCAGACCTGGGGTCTCGCCGTGAAGCTGCGCGAGGCCAACGCTTGCCGCGACGGCGGTGACCACCGTCTGCACGAGGTCCATCCCGAGGTCTCCTTCGCCGCCATGAACGGCTCCCAGCCGGTGGCCTGGAGCAAGAAGAGCTGGAACGGCCAGGCGGTGCGCCGTGGGCTGCTGGTGGCCGAGGGCATCGTCCTGCCCGAGGACCTCGGCCCGGCCGGACGGGTGCCGGCCGACGACCTCCTGGACGCCGCGGCGGCGGCCTGGAGCGCCCATCGCATCGCCCGCCGGACCGCCCGGAGCCTGCCGGATCCGCCCGAGCTGACGGAGGCCGGGCTGCCCGTCGCCATCTGGTGCTGACACCTCCGGGCCCCGGTTGCGCCGTGACGACGGCGGGAGGCCGCCCGAGCCGTGCCTCGGACGGCCTCCCTTCCCACCCCCGGATGTGGCCTCTGGGGCCGCGGCGACCGCGCCGTCACGGGGCGGGCGGATGCGGTCGCATCAGGGGTGGACGCCGTGGGCCCGCAGATAGGCCAGCGGGTCCACATCGGATCCGTAGGCCGGGCCGGTGCGCACCTCGAAGTGCAGATGCGGTCCGGTGGTGTTGCCGGTGTTCCCCGAGCGGGCGATGCGGCGGCCCGCCTCGACGGTCTGTCCGGCGCGTACGCCCACCGCCGACAGGTGCGCGTAGTGGGTGTACAGGCCGCCGGTGTGGCGGATGACCACCTGGTAGCCGAAGGCACCGCCCCATCCGGCGGCCACCACCCGGCCCCCGGCGGCCGCGTGGACGGGGGTGCCGACCGGCACGGCGAAGTCCACGCCGGTGTGGTGTCCGGACGCCCAGCGCCCGCCACGCGTTCCGTACACGGCGCTGACCGGGCCGGTGACCGGGGCCCGGTGGACGCCGGTGGCGGACTTACCGGGGGCCGAGTGGCGTGAGGCGGCCGGTGTGGCGCGCCGCGGTGCGGACCGGTGCGCACGGCCCGGGGCCGAGGGCAGGGCGAGCCGCTGCCCGGGTCGGATCACATCCGGATCCGCGCCGATGGTGGAGCGGTTGGCCCGGTAGAGGGCCCGCCAGCCGCCGTTGACGGAGGACCGCCGTGCGATGCCGGACAGTGTGTCGCCGCGCACCACCGCGTACGACCCGGAGGCCGTGGTCCGTCCGGCCGGATGCTGGGCGCGCGGCTTCTTGGCGTTCTGGCCCGGTGTCTTCCCCGACGATCCCGCCGAACCCTTGCCGGGAGCTCCGGCCGAGGGTTTGTGAGGGGGCGTTGCCGGACGCGCGGCGCGGTGTGGGGACGGTTTGGCGCTCCGCGAGCCGCCGCGGTTCGCCACCGCGGCGGGCGGGCCGGACCGGGTCAGCCGCCCGCGCGCCGAGCACACCGGCCAGGCTCCCGGGCCCTGCGCGGCGAGGACCTTCTCGGCGACGGTGATCTGCTGGCCCTTGGTGGCCAGATCGGCGCGCGGGGCGTAGGCGGTGCCGCCGTAGGCGGCCCAGGTGTGCTGCGCGAACTGCAGCCCGCCGTAGTAGCCGTTGCCCGTGTTGATGCGCCAGTTGCCTCCGCTTTCGCACTTGGCCACCCGGTCCCAGGTGTCGACCGGCGCCGCCGCGGCGACGCCGGTGCCGAGGATCGGCAGGACGATGCCGACGCTGCCCGCGGTGAGCGCGGCGCGCAGCGGGGAGACCCGGCTGTGCGCCGTGGAGCGACGGTGACTTCCTCGTACGGCCATGGGGCTGGTTCCTCTCCACAACGGCTCTCGACTCGCCCTCCGGAGGCCCCGGTGGGCGATATGAGTACCGCAGCCGGGCTCGGGCGGTCACAAGGCGCAGGGGGCCCCATGGATCGTCGTGCGCCGCCGGGTCGCGCCCCCCGTGGGGCTGATGCTCCCTCAGTTGTGCATGAGCGGGCGCGTGGAGGGCCGGGGGCGCACGGACCCGGCCGTGACGGAGGGGACGATGGCGCGGCCGTGCCGGTGATCTCCGCATGGTCAGCGGCCCGGACGTTGATGAAAACGATTTTCGGGCCGAGTGCGTCGGCCCCGCTATTCCACCGCATTCGTTTCCCGGTGATCTGTCACGGATGCCCGGTGGACGGTCGGTGAATTACCCGTGAGTGAACGGTGGTTGGTCCCCGCTTCGGAGTTCGGTGGCTCAATGCGGTCTCCCGGATCGGGCGTTCCCGGGGGACTGGATCTTCCGCGGCGCAATTGCGGCGGTCTCCGGGACAAGATCGGTCACTTGGCGCGCCCGCTCGGACCGGCCCGGCCGTAACCCCCGCCGGGCCGCGGCGGAACCGACCGTTCCTTGCTTCGCCCGGGGCGCGGAAAGCCGGTCCGGTGCGGAGGGAGCGGAGAAGGCCGTGCCGCTGCGGCGGGGGAGAGCGGACAGCGGAGAAGGGGAGTCGATGGGAATGGCGGCGGGAATGGGGGAACGGCCGTGCGGTACGGGGAGAGCGCGGGAGTCCCCGGGAGGGCGGCAGTACTGAGGGTCCGGTGGCGCCGCCGGGCGCGCGGACCGATCCCGGTACGCCAGTGGGGCAGGTGGCCGGGGCCGGGGCTGGGCGCCCTGGGGTGTCGATGCCGGCTGAACGCACCCGTGTCAGCCGAGGATTCCGGACGGGAACTCCTGGCGGGCGGGGCGGGATTGCGGGCCACGGTCCGGGGATCGGCCGTCCGTACGTGGGCCGTCCTGCTCCGGCCGAGGGCGGAGGGGAAGGCGTTCCGGGCTCCTGGCCGTCGTGCGGACCCCAGGTGGGGATAGCGACTTGACGTACCGTTTACCAATTGTCCCGACGGCTTGTCGGCCGTGTGCGAGTCCGTGCCGCCGTGGTGCGGGTGGCGGATCTCCGGAAACGGAGTCCCGGCGCGGTGCCGGAATCTGGCGGAGAATCACGTGGTCCGCGTATAGCGGGAACCACGTCGCCGGTCATACCATTGGTACACCTCCACTTCTCCATCTCCTCCCGGGGACCGCCCGTCGGCGGGGCCCCGAGAATTTCACCTCCGCGTCCCGCGCGATCGGGAGCCGGGCGACAACCGATGCCGCCATTTCCGTACGGCTCCGCCGCTCGCTCCGGGAAACCGTGCACCGGGGGATCACGGCGTCGGGATGCGTAGCGCGTCTACGCCGTATGCCGGTCGTTCTGGATCTGCCACGGTCTGCCTGCCGTCGTACTCGGCGCTACGCCTTTGCCATGGACGCGATCACGGGGGCGCACAGGGCGCCGGAGTGTGCCGTGACACGCCCGCCGGACCCCGGGCGGTGGGCCGTCCGGCGGGCGTGACCAAGGTCATGACGGCCTGGCCGGCGCCACGGGTAAAGTGCCGGTGTGGCCCGAGTCGTTGAGCTGATCACTTACCCCATCAAGGGATGCGCCGGAGTGTCCCTGACCGAGGCGTCGATGGGGGAGGCCGGTCTGCCGTATGACCGCTCCTTCATGGTGACCGACGAGGACGGGGTCTACCGCACCCAGCGCCGCCATCCGGTGCTCGCGCTCATCCACCCCCGGGTGGACGACGACGGTGAGCGGCTCACCCTGACCGCGCCCGGCGCCGGGGAGCTGAGCATCGGCATCGACACGGTGTCGGCCCGGCGCGATGTCGAGCTGTTCGGTTCGCCGTACCAGGGCATCGACCAGGGTGACGAGGTGGCCGCGTGGCTGTCGGACGTACTGGGCGTGGGCTGCCGACTGGTGCGGGTGCCGCCGGAGCACGACCGGGTGGCGGCCGGACTCACCCCCGGCACCTCGGGCTACGCCGACAGCAACGCGGTGCACATCGTCTCCCGGTCCAGCCTGCACGAGCTCAACCGGAGGATCACCGATGAGGGCGGCGAACCGCTGCCGATAACCCGCTTCCGCCCCAATGTGGTGGTCGAGGGATGGACCGGGCCGCACACGGAGGACCGGGTCCGCCGGCTGGCCATCGGTGACGCCGAGCTGGGATTCGCCAAATCGGCCGTCCGCTGTGTGGTCACCACGGTCGATCAGGCCAAGGGGGTCAAGGCGGGTCCGGAACCGCTGCGCACCCTGGCCCGCTACCGCAGGGCTCCCGAAGGCGGAGGCACCCTCTTCGGCACCAACTTCTCCGTGATCCGCACCGGCACCCTCGCCGTCGGGGACGAACTGGACGTGCGGAGCTGGGACGGGCCGCCTCCGGCGGAGTGAGGCGGCCGGGCCCGCCCACCGCCACGCGGTGCACTGCGCGCTGCCCTCCACCGCATCTCGAGTGCGACGGGGCTCCGGCACGGCCGGAACCGGTAGGCGTTCCGTCATGATTCCTCCCATGGCCGATCGCCGCCGCCCCCGCCGGGAAGGACTCCCCGATGACGCCCACCGAGCTTGCCACCGCCGCCCAGCGGGCGCTCCCCGAGATGATCGACGACCTGCGGACCCTGGTGGAGCTGGAGACCCCGAGCACCGACAAGCGGCTGCTGTCCGCGGGACTCGCCGCCCTCAGCGACTGGGTGGACGAACGGCTCGGTGAACCGGACGGGACCGAGCGGCACGACTGCGGGGAGTACGGCGACACACTGGCGGTGACCTATCGCGGCACTGCCCCGGGGACCGTGCTGCTGCTGTGCCACTACGACACGGTCTGGCCCGCCGGGACGCTCGCCGAGTGGCCCTTCGCAGTGGAGGACGGCCGGGCGAGCGGACCGGGCGTGTTCGATATGAAGACCGGTATCGTCCAGGCCGTGTGGAGCGTGCGGCTACTGCGCGAGCTGGCGCTGCCGCACCCCTCGGTGCGGCTGCTGCTCACCGGCGACGAGGAGATCGGCAGCCCCGCCTCCCGTCGCCATATCGAGCGGCTGAGCGAGGACGCCCTGGCCACTCTGGTCTTCGAGGCGTCGCTCGACGGGGCGGTCAAGACCGCGCGCAAGGGCGTCGGTCTGTTCGATGTGACCGCCCGCGGTGTGGAGTCGCACGCGGGGCTGGACCCGTTCGCCGGGGCCAGCGCGATCCACGCCCTGGCCGAGGTCGTCCCGCATATCGCCGCGCTCGGCTCGGCGGAGCGGGGAACCACCGTGAACGTGGGGCTGATCAGCGGCGGCACCGGCCGCAACGTGGTGGCGGCGAGGGCGAGCTGCGGTGTCGACGTACGGATCGCCGACCCCGCCGAGATGGCGCGGATCGACGCCGCGCTACGGTCCCTCAGCCCCTCCGACCCACGGGTGCGGCTGACCGTCACCGGTGAGTGGAACCGGCCGCCGATGGTCCCCGACGAGGGGTCCCGGCGGCTGTACCGGCTGGCCCGCGCCGTCGCGGCCGAGCAGGGCTGGGCCCTGGAGGAGACGGCGGTCGGCGGGGCGAGCGACGGCAACTTCGTGGCCGGGCTCGGGCGGCCGGTCCTCGACGGCCTGGGAGCCCTCGGCTCGGGCGCCCACGCGCGCCACGAGCACACCGTGCTGGCTCCCGTCCCGGTCCGCACCGCGTTCACCGCCGGTCTGCTGAGCGCCCTGGCCGCGGACCCGGGGGCGGCGTAGCGCGGGTGGCCGCCGCCGTACGGAACGGCGGCGGCCGGAGCGTGGCTACCGCTTGCGCGCGAGGCCCGCGTACACGGTGACCTGCTCGCCCGGGGGCAGCAGCGTCTCCTCGGAGGTGTCCGGACGCCAGTCCGAGACCCGGACAAGACCGGAGCCGACCGGTTCGAGCCCTTCGAAGAACCGCGCCACCTCGGTGCGGGAACGCGGTCGCAGCGTGACACCGGACCGCCGGTAGAGCTCGACCACCTCCTCGCCCGCCTTCGGGTCGACGTCCGACGTGGCGTGTGAGAGCACCAGATGGCTGCCGGGCGCGAGCGCCTCCACCAGACGGTGCACCAGTTCGTACGCGCCGTCCTCGTCCCCGATGAAGTGCATCAGTGAGATGAGGGAGAGGGCGATGGGCCGGTCGAAGTCCAGTACCTCACCGGCCTGTTGCACGATCCTCGCCGGTTCGCGCACATCCGCCTCGAGGTAGTGCGTCAGCCCCTGCGGTGTGCTGCGTAGCAGCGCCTCAGCGTGGCACAGCACGATGGGATCGTTGTCCGTGTAGACGATCCGGGCGTCGGGCACGACGGCCTGGGCGATCTGGTGCAGGTTCGGCTCGGTGGGTATGCCGGTGCCGATGTCGAGGTACTGGCGGACGCCCGCGTGGGCGAGCCATTCGGTGGCGCGCCGCATGAAGGCGCGGTTGGTCCGGGCGGAGGTGGTGACCGTGGGGTCGATGGCGAGCATCCGCTTCGCCAGTTCCTCGTCCACGGGATAGTTGTTCTTGCCGCCCAGGATGTAGTCGTAGACACGGGCGGGGTGTGGTCTGCTGGTGTCGATCCGGCTGGGCCCTGGATCCAGGTCCGGCATGCTGCGCTCCATGGGGGTCGGCGCGATCTGCGGAGGTGTACGGGTTGACGGGGCGCGGGTTCAGGAGACGAGGAAGTCGGCCTCGCCGGCCTTGGCACCCTGGATGAAGGCCACGATCTCACTGTGGGTGTAGATCAGAGCGGGTCCGTCCGGATCGGTGGACTGGCGCAGCGCCACGCGCCCGTCGTCCAGCTTCAGGGCCTCGACGCAGTTTCCGCCGTTGCCACCGCTCCACGGTTTCTGCCAGCCCTCGCTGCCGAGGTCGGACGCGCGCATGCCGTTGTAGATGCGATCCATCCAGTTCAGAGCTCCTCGCGGAAATCCATCAGGATCTCCTTTGTGCGTCGTGCGGTTGCCGCCTGTGCGGCCATGCGGTCCATGGCCTCCAGATGGGCGGCCACCTCGATACGTTCATCGAGGTAGACGGCGCCGGTCAGGTACTCGACGTACACCATGTCCGGCAGTTCGGGGACAGCGAAGCGGAAGAGGACGAAGGGGCCGTAGGTGCCCGGGTGGTGGCCGGAGGCGAACTCCGTGATCTGGAGTGTGATGCGCGGCTGCTCGGTGGCTTCCAGCAGCCGGTCGACCTGGCGGCGCATCACCGCGGCGGAGCCGACCGGGCGGCGCAGCACCGTCTCGTCCATCACCACCCACAGCCGGGGCGCGTCCGGGCGGGCGAGCAGTGTCTGACGCTCCATCCGCAGCGCCACATGGCGCTCGGCGTCCCCCGGCGCCGCCCGGCCGATGGCGCCGGTCTGCATCACGGCGCGCGCGTACTCCTCGGTCTGGAGCAGTCCGGGGACGAAATGGGGCTCGTAGGCCCGGATCATCTCGGCCGACCCCTCCAGGCTCACATGCACGCTGAACCAGTCCGGGAGGATGTCATGGAACCGCTGCCACCAGCCGGGCCGGTTGGCCTCCTCGGTCAGGGTGATGAACGCCTCGAGCTCAGCGCCCCGGATCCCGTAGGCGTCCAACAGCAGTTGTACGTAGGGAACCTTCAGCGCGACCTCGGCGGTCTCCATCCGGCGGACGGTGGCGGGCGCGACCCGCAGCACCCTGGCCGCCTGTTCACGCTTGAGCCCGGCCTTCTCCCGCAGGTCCTGCAACCGCCTGCCGAGAACGACGTGGCCCACGGTCGGGGCCGACCGCGGTTCGCTCACCAGATACCTCCCCTGACCTCCCCCTTGCTGATGTTCGCAGTGTGCCATGCTCAGTACGGCGCAGACACACTGCACTTGCGACTCTGCACATTCCAGAGTGCCCCTTGCCAAGTGTGAGGGGCGGTGCGCATAGTGGCGTCATGATCCCGTTAGCGCAGCCGTGGCCGGGCCCTGCCCCGGACCGCGGCCGTGACGCCGCCGCACTCCGCGCAGGCGCAAGCGGCCCGACCTTTGCGATGTGCCCGTAGATGACTCACGCCTTCGCCGGTGCGCTGCCCGGCCTCGTCCGCGGCCGGTTCCGGCAGCGTGGATCCCGCCCGGAGCCGGGAGGCCGCCGCCGGCTGGCGCTGCCACCGGCGTTGCGGACGGGCCGCGACTACGACGCCGTCGGACTGGTCGAGAGCGACGGGCGCCGGGTGATGGATCTGCTGCCCCGGGCGGGATGTGTGCTCGCCCACGGCGGCCGCTGGTGGTGGATCGTGCCCCCGCAGTCGGATGTCGGGGTGGCGTGGCCGCCGATCGCGCTGTACGCGGTCGGCGGCATGGTGTCCGCTGCGGCCGAGGGCCGGTCCGGCGCCGCGGACGAGGATCCCCGGGTGGTGCACTCGCCGGACGACCGCGAGCCGTACACCCACCCGCTGTTGCTGCACATCGCGGTCTGCGCGGTGGCCGGGGTCGCCCCGGCCTGGCCGCGCGAGGACCGGCGGCCGTAGGCCCTCCACGAAGACCGGCAGGACAGGACCTGGCTCAGCCCGAGGTGTCGTCGGTCCGGAGGTAGGCGGCCGGGCGCGGGTAGCGCTGGAGGGCCGGGGTGGTCCCGTCGGGGTCGTCGTCCACCACGGGCCGGGCGGTGGCCCTGAGTTCCGCGGGGTCGTACGAGATGGCCTGGGTCCGCTCCACCGCGGACTCCTGCGCGGCGGTGTCCGGCTGCCCGTAGACCGGGATCTGGTCGATGGTGGTGTCCTCCCGGGAGTCCTGGGCCGCGTAGGCCGCGGCCGGTGTCCGGGTCTGCGCCGGGGGCATCATCGAGGTCTGGGCCAGCGCGCTCGCGAGCTGCCCGGTCTGGTCCTGGACGCCCTGCTGCTGGGGTGCCGGAGCCTGCTGGCCGACCTGGGCCAGCTGCTCGGCCTGCAACTGCGCCTGGAGCTGGGCGAGCTGGCTGCGCGCGGACGTCATCGGGGGTGCCGGTGTCTGTGCCATCGCCGCCGGGTACGGGGCCATCTGCACCGGGGGCGTGGCGACATAGGCGGGGGACAACTCCGCCATGGGCTGCTGCTGTACCGCGTAGCCCGCGGCGCCCATGCCGTAATCGCCCTGCGGGTAGCCGGTCGCCGCCCCGCCGCCCATCGGCAGGGCGGCGGCCGCGGGGTACATCTGCTGCTCGGGCATCACCGGTGCGCCGTAAAGCTGCGGGGTCTGCTGGTAGAGGTAGTCGAACTGCGCCTGCGGTGCGGGGTTGAGCGGGGCCTGCTGCTCCCAGCCGACCTGGGGTGCGTAGAAGGACGTCCCGTACATCACGGTGCTCAGCCCGGTCAGCAGCCGCTGCACATCCGGCTGGGAGCGCACCACCAGCCGCATGAACTGGCTGCTGCTGCCCAGCTTGTTGCCGCATTCGCGGACCAGCACCCCGTGCTGGGAGAGCAGTTGGTCCCGGACCCAGGTGCCGTCCAGTCCGGCGGGGAGTTTGACGAAGACGAAGTTGCCCTGCGAGGGGTAGACCGTCACTCCGGGCAGCCCGGCAAGCTGTGTGGTCATCTGCTGCCGGTCCAGGCTGATCATGCGCAGGCTGTCCATGTACTCCTGCCGGTACCGCTTCAGCATGAAGACGAGTACCTCGGCGAAGGAGTTGAGGTTCCACTTCGGCAGCCGGGACCGGATCTGCACCGCGAGCGCCGGGTTGGCCACCAGATAGCCGAACCGGACGCCGTGCAGTCCGAAGTTCTTGCCGAGGCTGCGCAGCACGATCACATTGGGCCGCAGCACGGCCTCGTCCACGACGCTCGGATACGCCTCGGTGTCCGCGAATTCCAGGAAGGACTCGTCGATCACGATCAGGTCGAGGTCGGCGAGCGCGTCCATCATGCCGATCACGGCCTGCCGGGACAGCAGTCCGCCGTCGGGGTTGTTGGGGTTGCAGATGACGGCCACCCGCGAGCCCCGGGAGCGTACGAAGGAGACGAACGCCGACGGGTCGAGCGCGAAGCCGTTCATCTCCGGCAGCTGGAACATGTCCACCCGCTTGCCGGTCTCCATCGGCTGGTCGGTCCACCGGCCGAAGGTGGGGATCGGCACCGCCAGGCTCTCCTTGACCAGCAGGTGGTCGATCCAGGTGATGAGCTCGGTCGAGCCGTTGCCCATCGCCATGGTCTGCGGCTGGAGCCCCAGTACGTCGGCCAGTTCGGCGGTGATGGTCTCCGCGGAGCTGGGGTAGTACGTGAGGATGTCGCGCAGCCGGACCGCCATCACCGCGAACATCGCGGGGGTGGGGAAGTACGGGTTGCAGGGGATGCAGAAGTCCACGAGCTCCTGTCCGCCGCCCGTCACCCCGGCGCGGTTGAGCGCGAAGTACGACGGGCTGTGGGCGGTGCCGCGGAACAGCTCCGCGGCATCGCCGGTATGGCCGACTGGGGCAACAGTCACGTCGGGACCTCCTCGGTCGCGTCGGTCGTGCTGACACGACCGTTGCGGCTCGTCCCTCGAGCCTGACGCATGATCCCTCGAACGCGGGCCAGGTAACGATTTTCGTGTCGTCTGTGAAGAAACTGAGGACAAGGGAACCTGAGTCGAATAAAATTCCGCCCCCTACGGCGCAGGGGTGGAGTCGGACGGGGATTCCCCGTCGGTGGGCGTGGCCCGGCCCTGTTCCGCTACCCACACCGCCACCTGCGCACGCGAGGTGAAACCGAGTTTGCTCAGAATGTGCTCAATATGGCCCTCGGCGGTGCGCTGGGCGATCACCAGGGAGGCGGCGATCTCCTTGTTGCTCAGCCCCTGGGCGACCAGTCGCGCGATCTCGGACTCCCGGCGCGTCAGGGGAGACGGCCGTTCGGCCACCGCCGGTTCCGCCGTGGGGAGTTCGTCTTCCAGGGCGTAGACCAGCCCCTCGTCGTAGGAGAGCCGGGAGCCCTCCTTCACCGCCGCGTTGAAGGCCGGTTTCCCCAACGCACGGCTCACCGCGGCCTCGCACTCCTCGTGGTAGTGGACGAGGTGTCCGTAGCCGGACAGTGAGGCGCCCACCGCCCGCCAGACGGTGCGGACCACACCCAGCAGCCGGGCCGACCGCGCGAAGTCCCCTTCGGTGGCCGCGATCCAGGCCAGTACCTCGAGGTTGACCCCGACCCCCAGCGGATCGTCCAGCGAGCGGTTGAACGTGAGGCTCTCCCGCTCCAGCGCGGTGGCGCGCCCGGTGTCGCCCTGCCGCCACACCTCGACCCCCAGCGCCATCATCGTGTAGGCACGGTGCCAGCCCTCGCCGTAGGCGTCGCACACCGCCAGTGACTCCTCGCCCAGCGCGACGGCGCGCGGTGAGTCCCCGATGAACGAGTGGGCCAGTGAGAGCCGGATGAGCGCCAGGGCCAGACCCACCGGGTCACCGGTGGCGCGGTGGCGGCTGACCGCCTCCTCGTAGAGCGCGATGGCGGCGTCGGCGTCGCCCCGGTACATCGCGACCATGCCCGAGTAGAGCGCGGTGTAGGCGAGGACCGGCTCCAGGTCCAGCCGTTCGCCGATCTCCCGGCTCTCCCCGAGCAGGGCGGAGGCGCCGTCGGTGTCGGACTGGATGATGGCCAGCCAGCTGTTGGTCCACAGTGCCCGGGCCCGGACCTCGTTCGGTTCGGGGCAGGCGGTGAGTCCGTCGTCCAGCCAGCGGCGCCCCTCGCTGAGGTAGTAGCTGGTGATCCAGTGGTAGAGCAGATCGGCCGCGATCCCCAGACCGCAGCTGGTCTCCGCCGGATCCTCGTAGCAGAACTCCAGCGCGGTGCGCAGATTGGCGTGTTCGAGCTGGAGCCGGGTGAACCACGGGACCTGCGCGGGGCCGAACAGCGCGGCGCGCGCGTCCGCCGCCAGCTGCCGGTAGTAGTCGCGGTGGCAGCGCAGCCGGGCGGTCTCCTCACCGGCCGCCGCCAGCCGCTCCCGGCCATAGGCGCGCAGTGTGTCCAGCATCCGGTAGCGCACCGCCGCGCCGTGTTCCTCGCGCAGCAGCACCGACTTGTCCACCAGCTCGGTCACCAGGTCGAGGATCTCCTCGCGGACCAGGCCGTCGCCGGAGCAGACCGCCTCGGCCGCCTCCAGGTCCAGGCTCCCGGCGAAGACCGAGACCCGGGCCCACAAGAGCTGCTCGCGCTCGGTGCACAGGTCATAGCTCCAGTCGATCAGTGCGCGCAGCGTCTGGTGGCGGGGGAGGACCGCCCGGGAGCCGGTGGTCAGCAGCCGGAACCGGTCGTCGAGCCGGTCCAGCAACTGGTGGACGGACAGGGCGCGCAGCCGGACGACGGCCAGTTCGATGCCGAGCGGAATGCCGTCCAGCCGTCGGCAGATCCCCTCCACCGCGTCCCGGTTGGTCTCGGTGACGGTGAACCCGGGCAGGACCGCGCGGGCCCGCTCGGTGAACAGCCGTACCGCGTCGCACTGCGCGAACGCCCCGGTGGACAGCCGTGGCCCGGTGGGGTCGGGCAGCGTCAGGGTGGGAACGGCCAGTGTCTGCTCGCTGCCGATGCCCAGTACCTGGCGGCTGGTGGCCAGCACCCGCAGCCGGGGGGCCTCGCGCAGCAGCCGGTCGGTGAGCAGTGCGCAGGCGTGCAGCAGGTGCTCGCAGTTGTCCAGGACGAGCAGGATCTGCCTCTCCCGCAGATGATCGATCAGTACGTCCATCGGCGGGCGGGAGGAGTGGTCGCGGATCTCCAGGGCCTCGGTGAGGCTCTGGGCGAGCAGCGCGGGGTGGTCCAGTTCTGCGAGTTCGGCGAGCCAGACGCCGTCGGGGAAGGCTCGTCTGGCCTCCTCGGCGACCCGCAGGGCCAGCCGCGTCTTGCCGACACCGCCGACACCGGTGAGGGTCACCAGCCGGGACGCGGACAGCATCCGTTTGACCTCGGCCGCCTCGTGCCGACGCCCCACGAAACTCGTCACCTCCGACGGCAGCCTGCCGGTCTGCCGTCCGGTCGAGATGTCCGTTGCCACCGCGCCCATCGATGCCTCGAACCAGCCTCGGGTGGGCGGGACCCCGCCCACGCGGACCGAGCCGATACCACCAGGCTATGCCTGGGCGGGGGCCGTCGCATGCCCCCCGGGACGTACCCGCGCCCCTCCGTCACCGGTCCGGCGCGGACGGTGTGCGGGTGGCGTACCCGGGGTGAGCGAGGGTGGCCGGGTGTGACCTCCCCGGGGGTCCGGGGGTGGTATCGGGTACCGATGCGGGGATATCTCCCCTCGCCGCGTCCCTCCGCGGCGGACCATGCTGGACGCCTCGGAAGAGTTCCGCCGACCGTCGGCGGAAGAGCGAAGGTTCAGCCATGTGCCTCCATCAGCCCCCTTGTCCCGCCGCGGACGCGCCCGACCATGATTCCGCGCGTCTGGTGGCCTGCCATCCCGAGCAGGGCTGGAGCCTGCTCTGCAACGGAGTGGTGATCTTCGCGGACACCGGCGAACTGCTCCCCGACGGGCGTGTCGTCCCCGCCCCCCGGGCCTGCCCCGACCCATCGTGATGAACGTCCCCACCCTCACCATCGCCCCGCCCGCGCCCCTGAGCACGGCCCGTCGGCCGGTCCGGAACGCCCCGGCCACCAGCGGTGGGACCTCGTGGCTGCTGCCGTCCGAACCCGCCTCGGTGCCCCGGGCCCGCCGCCTCACGGTCGCGCAGCTGGCCGCCTGGGCCCTCCACGACCACATCGATGACGCCGAACTGCTGGTGAGCGAGCTGGTCACCAATGCCGTACGGCACGCCTGCGGCCCCATCCGGCTGACCTTCTCCCTCCGCGCGGCGGACCGCGCCCTGCGCTGCGAGGTCGCGGACGAGGACTGCGGAATCCCCCGGCTGTGCCGGGCGGGCGAACAGGACGAGGGCGGGCGCGGGATCCATCTGCTGGAACTGCTCTCCCGCTGCTGGGGCAGTACCGCGACGGCGGTGGGCAAGGTGGTCTGGTTCGAGCTCCACGCCCTGACCCCGATCGGGCCGGGACCGGTCGCCCCCGGTCCGTTCCGGGGTGACGCGCGCCCATGTGACCTCGTGAGCCCCCACGTGACCTCGAAAGAAA
Source organism: Streptomyces cucumeris (assembly GCF_024295805.1). Classification (GTDB taxonomy): domain Bacteria; phylum Actinomycetota; class Actinomycetes; order Streptomycetales; family Streptomycetaceae; genus Streptomyces; species Streptomyces cucumeris. Next base: position 71,165 of record NZ_JANCLX010000024.1, on the reverse strand, counting down.
TGTGACTCGATCAGATCCGTGACCCGACGAAAGGAGACGCCATAGAGAACTCCACGCCTCGTACCCACACGGTGAAACCGCATGGCCCGGGGAGCGGAACGGTGTAAGCCCTCACGGCACCGGCCGTCCCCGGGCCTCTTCGCGCCCGGCGCCGGGCTTTCGGGAGCCTTTGCGCAGGTCATTGATCGTCGTCATACGGTTCATGTAGCCTGACGATCGCACCGAGTAGCGTAGTTTTCGTATTTTTTGCAGTTTGTGCAGTGAGCAGTGTGTGGGGCCGAGGGGGGCTGCCGTGGTGGACGAGCGGACCACGGCCTCCGGTGCCACGCTCGTCGGCCGCAGCGGGGAACTCGCAGCGCTCACCGGCCACGCCGAGTCCGCCATCGCCGGACACTCCGGACTGGTGCTGCTGACCGGACCGGCCGGGATCGGCAAGACCAGTCTGGTGCGCGCCTTCCTCGAGAGCGATGCCTGCCGCAGGATGACCGTGCTCTACGGCACCTGCCGCGAGGTCGCCGCGGGCACCGGCTACGGCGGGGTCCGCGCCCTCTTCGCCGCCCTGGGGCTCACCGACGGGAACGCCGGGCACTCCCCGCTGCTGCGCGGCAGCGCCGCCCGCGCCCTCCCCGCCCTCACCCCCGAACCCGGCCCCGACGAACCGTGCGCGACGGCCGCCGCCTATCCGGTGCTGCACGGCCTGTACTGGCTCGCCGCCAATCTGATGGGCCGGGGCCCGCTGGCGCTCGTCCTGGACGATGCGCATTGGTGCGATGAGCGCTCGCTGCGCTGGATCGACTTCCTGCTGCGGCGCGCCGACCACCTCCCGCTGCTGGTGGTGCTCGCCCAGCGCACCGGGGCCGAGCCCGCCGTGCCCGGCGCACTGGCCGATATTCTCGGCCAGCCCCGTACCTCGGTGCTCCGTCTCGATCCGTTGACCGACACGGACGTGGGCGAGATGGCGCGGCTGGTCTTCCCCACCCCCGTCGCGCCCGCCTTCGCCGAACGCGCCGCGGCGGTCTGCGGCGGCAATCCGCTCACCGTGGCCCGTCTGCTGCGCGAGCTGCGCGCCAAGGGCGTGGCGCCGGATGAACGCGGTATCCAGGAGATCGCCGAGGTCGGCCAGTGCGTCGTCGCGCTGTCGGTGCGCGCCCTGTTCGACCACCGGCCCGGCTGGGTCCGGGATGTGGCCACCGCGATCGCCGTGCTCGGGGAGGAGGACGCCGGGCATATCGGCGCGCTCGCCGGAGTACCCGCCGCCCGGGTCGCCGAGGCCGTGGCGCTGCTGCGCGACGCCGAGGTGATGGCGCCCGACCGCCAGGACCTGGCGCATGACGTGGTGCGTTCGGCGGTGCTCGAGACCGCCGGTGCCCCGGCCCTGGCCACCCTGCGCGCCCGGGCCGCCCTGCTGCTGAGCGATATCGGCCGGCCCGCCGAGGAAGTGGCCAACCAGGTGCTGCTGGTCCCCGGTACCCCCGAGCCGTGGATGCGCGTGGTGCTGCGCGAGGCCGCCGCCCAGGCCGAGCACCGGGGCGCCCCCGAGGCCACCGCCCGCTATCTGTACCGCGTCCTGGAGGCCGAGCGGGACAGTGTCCCGGTCCGGGTGCAGCTCGCGCGGGCGCTGGCCGAGATCAACCCGGTGGAAGCGGTCCGGCTGCTGGAGCACGCGCTGTCGCTGACCTCCGACGTCCGCGCCAAGGCGCCCATCGCTGTGCAGTACGGCATGACCTGTCTGCCCGTACAGCGTTCGCGCAGCGCGGTCCGGGTGCTCACCGAGGTGCTTGACGCGCTCGAGGCAGGGACGGGCCCCGAACCCGATCCGGCCGACGCCGAGTTGCTGACCCTCGTCCGCTCCGCGCTGCTGATCACCGGCTCCGACGAGAAGGCGACCATCGACGCGGTCCGCGAGCGGTTCGCCCGGATGCCCGAGCCGCCCGGGGACACCCCCGCACAGCGCCAGATCCTCGCGGTAATGACGCTGCACTCGGCGCTGGGCGGCGGGTCCGCCGAGCGGACGGTGTGCCGGGCCCGGCACACCCTGAGCGCCTCGGGGGTGGCGGTCGACAACTGGTCGCTGCTGCTGTCCTCGGTCAGCCTGAGCCTGGCCGACGAGACCGAGGGCGCGCTGGAGGCGCTGGACCGCTCGCTGCGGCTCAGCCAGGAGAACGCCGCGGTGTGGTCGTATGTGATGGCCCTGTCCAGCCGTGCCCTGGTGCTGCACGGGATCGGTGCGATGGCCGACGCGCTCGCCGACGCCCAGACCTCCCTGGAGATCATCGGTGAGGAGCGGTGGGTCTCCAACGTGACCATGCCGCAGACCGCGCTGGCCACCGTCCTGATCGACCGTGGTGAACCCGAGCGCGCCGAGGAGCTGCTGGGGCGGGTCACCCGGCCGAACATCGACGGGTTCGCCATGGAGTACCACTGGTATCTGATGGCCCGCGCACGGGCCCGGTGGGCGCTGGGCGACGGTGACACCGCGCTGCGGCTGCTGCTGGACTGCGGTGCCTCGCTGGCCGAGGCCGGGCTCGCCAACCCCGTCTTCGTCCCCTGGTGGGTCGAGGCGGCCTGTGTCAGCGCCGCGGGGAAGGACCCCGACCGGATGCGGGACGCCGTCGACCACGGCACCGAACTGGCCCGGCGCTGGAACACCCCGCGGGCGCTCGGACTCGCCGCGCTCGCCCGGGGAGTGATCACCTCCGGCGCGGCCGGTGTCGAGCTGCTCACCGAGGCCGTCGACCGGCTGTCCGCCTCACCCGCCCGCGCCGAGTACGCCCGCGCGGAACTGCTGCTCGGCGGAGCGCTGCTGGAGCACGGCGATCCGCGCGGCGCGCGGGAGCATCTGCGGACCGCGGCCGATCTGGCCCAGAGCTGCGGGGCGCTGGCGCTCGCCCGGGACGCCCGGCGGCGGCTGGTCGCCGCGGGCGGACGGATGCGCGAGATCACCGCCTCGCCGGCGGATCTGCTCACCGGCACCGAGCGCACGGTCGCCGGGCTGGCCGCGCGCGGTGCGGGCAACCGGGAGATCGCCGAGTCGCTGTTCGTCACGGTGCGCACCGTGGAGACCCATCTCACCAGTGTCTACCGCAAGTTGGGGGTCGGCCAGCGCACCGAGCTGGCCTCGGTGCTGCACACCCCGAGCGTTCCCGACCCCCGGGCACCGGCCTGGGTCTCCGCCTCGCGCGGGCGATACTGACCACAACGTGACAGCACCGCCCGGCTCCCCGGCGATGCGCCGGACATATAGTCACACCATGCAGTTCAACGGGCTCCCGTTCCCCGGGCGAGAACGAGAGCAGGCAGCGCTGGCGCGGGTCGTCACCGACCTCGGCAGGGGTCGGCCCGCGGTCGTGACGATCGCCGGCCGCCCCGGTTCCGGACAGCGCGCACTGCTCGGATGGGTGGCCCGGCTCGCCGCCGACCGCGGACTCCGCGTCCTGCGCGCCGAGGCCACCCCCAGTGAGCACGCCCTGCGCTACGGCGCCGTCGACCAGCTGCTGACCCCCGTGGACGGGCTCGGCGACGGCACCCGGCAGGTCCTGGTCGGACATGGCCCGGACACCCGTTTACCGGGACTGGCCGAACTGCTGCGCAGCGCCCGGGACCAGCCCACGCTGGTGACCGTGGCGGACGTGGGGCTGCTGGATCCGGCCTCACTGCGCTGGTTCGGTGCCCTGATACGCCGGCTGCCCGGTACCCCGGCGGCGGTCGTGGCCGGCAGCACCGGCGGTCATCACCCGGGCTGGAGCGGGATCACCTCGGCTCCCGGCCCGGTGCCCGTCACCCAGCTCACCCTGTCCGCGCTGACCGACCGGGACATCGCCACCGCCGTGGCGCTGATCTGCGGCGAACCGGGTGAGGAGCCGTTCACCTCGGCCGCCGCCGAGGCCACGGCGGGCAGTCCCGCGGTGGCGCACGAGGCGCTGAACCGTTTCGCCGCGCGCGGTCACCGGCCGCTGGCCGCCCGGGTCCCCGAACTGCGGGCGCTCATCACCGCGGTCACCGGCGAGCACACCACCCGGGCGCTGAGCGGGCTGCCGGACACCGCGGTGGCGGTGCTGCGCGCCCTCGCGGTCTGCGGTGAACTGCTGGACCTGCCCCTGCTGTACACGCTCGCGGGGCCGGGGGCGGCACGGGAGCCGGGGCTGCGCGCCACCCTGGAGGCGACCGGGCTCACCGTCGCCTCCGGCACCGGACTGCGGCTGCGCAACGCCGATGTGCGGACCCGGGTCCTGGAGGAGATGACCGCCGCCGAGCGCGCGGACCTCTTCGCCCGCGCCGCCGAGCTGGCGCACCGGGCCGCCGTACCCGACGAGGAGATCACCCGGCTGCTGCTCGCGGCCCGTCCCGCCGGAGAGCCCTGGGCGGTCCACACCCTGCGCCGTACCTGCGCCGCCGCGCTGCGCGCCGGGCGGTCGGCCGAGGCCATCGCTTGTCTGACCCGGGCGCTGGACGAGCCGATGGAGCCCGGATCGCGGGCCCGGCTGGGGCTGGAACTGGCCGCCATCGAGGTGCTGGCCGCGCCCGAGGCCGGGGACCGCCGTCTGGAGGAGATCATCCGCACCGAGGGCGACCAGCTCTCCCGGGCCCGCACCCGCGCCGCCGATCTGGGCCTGACCCGCGGCGGTGTCGAGGGGCTGCGCCGGGCGGTGCTGAGCGCCCTGCCCACCGCCCATGACGTGGAGCGGGCCGAACTGGCCGCCCTCTACTGGCTCTCCGACGAGGGACGGGAGGACGACACCGCGCTGACCCTGGCCGATGTCCCCCCGCTGCCCGAGCGGCCGCCGTGTCCCGCCCAGGCCGGGGCCCGCGCCTGGCAGCTCGCCCTGCGCGCCGAGAACCTGGCGCTGACACGGGAGCTGGCCCGCCGCGCGGCCACCGGCCAGGAGGGCGGCGGCGCGCTGATCCTGCCCCGGCTCGCCGCGGCCCGCGCCCTGTTGCTCACCGACGACGTCGAAGAGGCCGGGACCCGGCTGGACGTCCTCCACACCGAACTGCGCCGACAGCACGCCCGCGCCGCTTCCGCGCTCGTCCTCGCCGTCCGCGGCGAACTCCATCTGCGGCGCGGACGGCTGGACATGGCCGAACGGGACGCCGCCGCAGCGGAACGCTGTCTGCCCCACGCCCGCTGGCATCCGGACACCGCCCCCTATCTGTCCGCCGTCCAGATCACCGTCGCGCTGGAGAGCGGTCAGACCGACCGGGCCCGGGCACTCGCCGCGACCGCCCCGCCCACCGGGGAACGGGAAGGCGCGGCCTGGGCGTATCTGCTCTTCGCCCAGGGGACGGTGGATCTGCTGGACGGCCGGATCACCGACGCGAGAGAGCGCTTCCGCGGCGCCGGACGACGGCTGCTGCGCCGCGGCCACATCAATCCCGCCCTGATGCCCTGGCGTTCCATGGCCGCCCGTGCCTGCCAGGCGGCCGGGGACCACGAGGAGGCCGAGCGGCTGACCCGGGAAGAGGTCGCGCTGGCCCGGCGGTGGGGCGCGCCGAGCGCGCTGGGCTGGGCCCAGCTCGGCGCCGGACGGGTGGCCCGTGAAGGGCGCGCCGAGCGGCTCCGCGAGGCGGCGGGCACCCTGCGCGGCACGTCCTCCCTGCTGGCCCTGGCGGGGGCGCTCACCGAGCTGGTCAGGACCGAACTGGACGCCGGGGACCGCTGCGCGGCCTCCGCGCTCCTGGCCGAGCTGGCCACCCTCACCACCACCCACCGTCCCTCCAGCAGGCTGGCCGAGCGGGTGCGCGTCCTCACCGGGCGGCTGGGCCGGCCCGCCGCCTCCGGCGCCGTCCCGCATCCGGCGTGGGCCACGCTGACCGAAGCCGAACGGCGCACCGCGACCCTGGCCGGACACGGCCGGGGCAACCGCGAGATCGCCGAACTGCTGTCGGTGACCACCCGCACCGTCGAGCTCCGGCTCAGCGGTGCATACCGAAAGCTGCGGATCCGCGGGCGGGCGGAACTGCGCATGCTGATCCGGGCGACAGAGGGGTACGGAACGGATGTTGCTTGAGCGCGAGGCCGAGAAGGCACAGGTCGCGGAGGCCCTGGCGGCGGCCCGTGCGGGGGACTCGTCACTGCTGCTGCTCACCGGCCCGCTGGGGATCGGCCGTACCGCACTGCTGCACCAGCTCGCCGCGCGGACCGAGGACGACGGCGTACGGGTGCTGCGTGCCAATGCCGCGCCGATGGAGCAGGACTTCGCCTTCGGTGTGGTCCGCCAGCTCTTCGACAGTCTGCTCACCGGTGCCCCGGAGGAGCTCCGCGACCGCTGGCTGCGGGAGCACGGCGGCTTCGCGCGCACGGTCTTCGCCGATGACGCCGTCCCGGCGGGGGAGGGGCGGGCCGCCGCCGCCAGCGAGGCCGTCCTCTACGGGCTGCGCTCCCTGCTGGCGGACGTGTGCGCGGACGGTCCGCTGCTGCTCCTCGTCGATGACCTCCAGTGGGTGGACACCCCCTCGCTGCGCTGGCTCGCCTATCTGGTCAAGCGGTTGCACGGACTGCGTGCCGTCCTGGTGTGCACCCTGCGCGACGGGGATCCGCGCGCCCAGCACCCGCTGCTGTGCGAGGTCACCGACGCGGCCGCACGGGTGCTGAGCCCCGCGCCGCTCACCGTGGACGCCGCCCAGGGGATGATCCAGGAGCATTTCGGCGAACGGGGCGACGAGGAGTTCGCCCGGGCCTGTCACGACATCTCCGGCGGCAATCCGCTGTTCCTGCTGTCGGTGCTGCTCGGCCTCGCCGTGAACGGGCACCAGCCGACCGCGTGCCATGCGGACGCCGCCCGTGAACTGCGGCCCTCCCAGCTCCGGGAGCGGCTCGCGGGCTGTATGCGCACCCAGCCGCAGCCGGTGCGGGACCTGGCCGCGGCCATCGCGGTCCTCGGCGACCAGGGCGACCCCGGGCTGATGGCCCGGCTGGCCGGACTGGACGCGATCGGCTACGCCGCCGCGCTGCGTGCCGTCCATGAACTGGGACTGACCGCCACCGAACAGGAGCCCCGCTTCGTCCACCGGGTGGTGCAGGACGCGGTCGAGTCCTCCATGACCGTGGCCGAACGCGAGCGGCTGCACGACGCGGCGGCCGAACTGCTCTACCGCAGCGGCTGCCCCGCGGAACTGGTCGCGGCCCAGCTCATGGCCGTCACCGCCTCCCGGCACTCCTGGTCGGTGGAGGTGCTGCGGGCCGCCGCGGACACCGCGCTGCGCCGGGGCGCGCCCGACACCGCCGCCCGCTATCTGCGGCGTGCCCTGCTGGACGGTGCGCTGTCCGGAGAGGGACGGGCCCGGCTGCTGATCGATCTGGCCACCGCGGAGCGCGGTTTCGACCCGGCCGCCTGTGAACGCCATATCTCCCAGGCGATACCCCTGCTGCCCTCGGCGCGGCACCGGGCCGCCGCCGCCCTGCGGATCTCCCCGACCATCGTGGGGCTCACACCGCCCTCCGTCCTCGACCTGCTGCACCAGGTGGCCGAGGATCTGGGCCCGGCCGCCGACCTGGCGGGCACCGCACGGGATCTGTCCCTGCGGCTGGAGGCCCGGCTGAGGCACTCCGGACACGAGGACCCCGCCGAACTGGCCGCCGCCGTGGCCCGGCTGAACGGGATGGGGGAGGAGCCTGCGCTCGGCTCCACCGCCGAACGCGAGCTGACCGCGGTGCTGCTCACCGCGGCGACGCTCACCGCCCGGCTGCCGGTGGGCCGGATCACCGGGATCGCCCACCGCATCCTGGAGCGCGAACCGGCCACCTCGGCCCGGGTGCACTCGGCGCTGCCCCTGGTGGTCATCGCCCTGGTCGCCTCCGACTCGGTGCGCGACATCAGTTCCTGGCTGTCGGCCGAACGCCACACCGCGCGGCAGGACACCACCGTCGTGGACGCCTTCGTCCACCTGGAGCAGGCGATGGTCCTCACCGCCCGCGGCCGCCCCGCCAAGGCACTGGACCACGCCGAGCGCGCCGCACGGCTGGCCGAAGCGCACTGGCAGGAGATCGGTGTCATCTCCACCGTGGCCCTCACCGGGGTCGCCCTGGAGCTGCGCGACCCCGCGCTGACCGAGCGGATCCTCGACCGGCTCGGACGCCGCCGGTCCGCCAGCCTGGCGCTGACCACCGCCCTCCAGCTCCTCAAGGCCGCGCAGGACACCGGGCACGGGCGGTGGAGCGCGGCGCTGGAGACCCTGCTCGCATGCGGACGGCAGCTCGAGGCGTCGGGCTGGCGCAACCCCGTGCTCTTCCCGTGGCGGCCCGGCGCGGCCGCCCTCCAGGTGCGCGTCGGCGACGCCCGCGCGGCGTTCGCCCTCGCCGAGGAGGAACATCTGCGGGCGGTGGAATGGGGCGCGCCGGTCGCCATCGGCCGCGCCCTGCGGCTCAAGGGGCGGCTGCACGGCGGTGACCGGGGGGTGAATCTGCTGCGCGAGTCCGTCGACGTCCTGCGCGCCTCCGCCAACGAGCTCGAACTCGCCCGTGCCCTGCTGACCCTGGGCAGACGGCTGCGCGGCGGCAGCGAGGCGGAGGCCGTACTCCAGGAGGCGGTCCCCCTCGCCGCCGCCTGCGGTGCGCCCTGGCTGGCCGAACGGGCCGGCACCCGCAACGGCCGGACCGCGCCCACCGTACGGCCGGAGGCGAGCCTCACCCGCACCGAACGCACGGTGACCGGGCTGGTCGGCCGCGGGCTCACCAACCAGGAGATCGCCGGTGAACTCGGCGTGACCACACGTGCCGTGGAGAAGCACCTGACCCATGCCTACCGCAAGCTGGAGGTCTCCGGACGCCGCGAACTCATCCGTCTGCTGCCCCGCCTTCAACCGCAAAACCGCGGTTAACGGCGGTAATTCAGCGACGATCGGCGCACCGGATGAACCACCGAACCGAACCACCGAAACCCGGGGGTGCGGACCGAACCCCCACCCCCCGCCGACCACGGGATTGGGCGGCGGGACCGCAGTTGACGTTGACTGGATCAGCCACTCCTCCCTAGTCTCCATTCTGAAATCACATTCGAAAAAAATTGCGCGCGCAATTTCCCCGGAAAATTCAGAATTCAGGAAGGGATGGCAGTCCCTTGGCAATGTCCGCACTAGCAGATACGGCTCGGCCAACCCCCCACGAGCTCGGATGTGAACAGGCCGAGTACGCCGATCTCCTGCGCCAGTTCGACCAGCCAGGGGTGTGTGTCGTATGTCTCGACCCGTCCCTGACGGTCCTGCAGGCGAATCGGGAGTTCTTCCGCCAGTTCGACGATGCGTCGGCCGAGGTTTGCGGCCGCAGCTTCTGCGATCTGGTGCACCCCAGCGTCCAGCAGACCCTGCGACGCCAGTTCACCGGGCTCGTCGACGGCTCCCGTCATCGCTTCGCCGCCCACACGGTGCTCGTCGGACCCGAGGGTTCGGCCTTCACCAGCGTGCTCACGGCGGTGGCGGTGCGCGAAGGCCGCTCCCATGTGGCGTCCATACTCGTCCTGATGCGCCCCACCGCGGGCGGCGGCGAGGTGGACATGGTCACCGAACGCAAGAAGCTGCTCACCGAGATCGAGGCGCGCATCCTGGAGGGGATCGCGGCCGGACTGTCCACGATTCCCCTGGCCGCGCGGCTCTACCTCAGCCGCCAGGGCGTCGAGTACCACGTGACCCGGCTGCTCCGTAAGCTGCGCGTGCCCAACCGCGCGGCCCTGGTCTCCCGCGCCTACTCGCTGGGCGTCCTCAATGTGGGCTCCTGGCCCCCGAAGGTCGTCCAGGACTTCGTCAAGTGATACCGCCCGAGGAGCGGGCGACACGCGGCCACAGCCGGTCCGATGCCGACCGGCTGTGGCCGCGCCGCCACTCCAGGACCCACGAGGCGGACCGCGCCCTCGCCGAACTCGACCCGCCGGTCGCCGACTACACCCGCGGCGGTGTCGTCCGTACGGTGCGGATCGCCCGCACCACCCCGCGCCGGGCCGATGTCCTCCATCTGCGCCGGGCCCACCACGGGCGGACGCTGGACCGGCTCGGCGTCCCGGTCTGGGACGAGGACGACGAGCGCGCCGTCCATCTGCTCTGCACGGAAGGCGATACGGCGGTCGGCGCCCTGCGCGTCACCGTCGGCCGGGCCGGGGAGGGCGAGCTCTACGAGGACTTCGGTTCGCTGGAGGAGACGCTCGGCGACGGTGAACTGCTGATGTTCGCCCGGCAGATCGTGGAGCCGCGACGGCGCGGCAGCGAGATCGCCACGGCGCTGGCCCACGCCGCCTGTCTGTGGTGGAGCGTGCGCTCCCGGCTGCGGCGGATCGCGTTCACCGGACTCACCCCCGGACCTCCCGCGCCCGTCTTCGGGGCCACCGCGGTCACCCCGCCGTTACCTCTGGGCCCGGCCGCCGTCGGCGTCGCGGTCTTCACCGGGCGGCTGGACACGGTGGCCGACGAGACCGCGCGGCGGCTGCTGCGGACCGGATGGGCGATCACCCTCCGGGAGGCCCTGGGCACGGCCGGGGCGGGGACCGCGGGCGTGGCGGCCGGGCAGCCGGGGCTCGACGCGTCGGGGGAGATCCCGTGAGCGATGTCCGCGCCCCCGCCCGGCCGCCCCGGCTGCCGTTCCCGGCCGACCGTCCCGCCGAACCGCCGGCCGCCTACGCGTGGGTGCGCCGGGAGTGTCCGGTCAGCCGGGTGCGGATGCCGTCCGGTGACCTCGGCTGGCTGGTCAGCCGGTACCGGGACGCCCGGTTCGCGCTCTCCGACCGCCGGTTGAGCAAGGCCGCGCTCACCGAACCCGGCGCGCCCCGTATCCGGCCCGGGACCCTGCCGCCCGGTCTGCTGTTCACCACCGACCCGCCCGAGCACACCGCGCTGCGCATCCGGGCCACGGCGGCCCTGACCCGTACCCGGACCGGCGGGCTGCGCGCGGCGGTCGCCGAGATCGCGGAAGAGCTCGTGGACGGCTTCGCCGCCCGCGCCGAGGCCGACCTCGTGGCCGACTTCGCCCGTCCGTTCGCCATGCGGGTGATGTGCATGCTGCTGGGCGTTCCGCTGGGCGACCGCGACCGGTTCGCGCACTGGGCCGAGACGGTGCTCGCGGTCGACGGGCACGCCCCGGAGGACGTCGAGCGTGCCCAGCGCGACCTCATGGCGTACACCGCGGCGCTGGTCACCGCACGTACCGCGGTGCCCTCGGACGACCTGGTCTCGGCGCTCGCCCGGGACGGCGACGACGCCACCGCCGTCTCGCTGGCCGCCACCTTCCTGGTCACCGGGTACGAGACGATGGTCGCCGCGGTCGCCAACGCGGCGCTGACCCTGCTCATCCGGGGCGGGCTGCCCACGCCCTGGCCCGCCGACCCCCGGGCGCTGATCGAGGAGCTGCTGCGGCTGGGCACCTTCGGTGACGCGCTGCGCTCCCGCCGGGCGACCACCGATGTCACCGTGGGCGGGGTGGTGGTGCCCGCCGGAGACGTGGTGCTGGTCTCCCTCGCCTCCGCCAACCGCGACGAGACCGTCTTCACCGAGCCGGACCGGCTGCTGCCCGGCCGCACCCCGCGCCACCTCAGCTTCGGTCACGGCGCGCACTACTGCCCCGGTGCCCGGCTGGCCCGGGTGGAGCTGGAGACGGCCCTGCGCTGTCTGGCCACCCGGCTCCCCGGGCTGCGGCTGGCGATGGCATCGCAGGAGGTGGTGCCGCGCGCGGGCTCCGCCGAACGGCCCCCGGAACGGCTCACCGTCCGCTGGGGTCCGCCCGGTGACGCGGACCGCGTACGGCCGGCGGAACGCTCAGGATGCGGAGGAGGTGCCGTGTGACAGCCGCAGCACCTGGAAGGCGGTGAGCGCGACATGGAGTTCGGTGCGCTGCCCGCCGGACTCCAGATCGCAGCCGAGGAGCCGTTCGATCGAACGCAGCCGCTGGTAGAACGCCTGGCGGGACAGGTTGGCCCGTTTCGCCGCCACGGTCTTGTTGCCCGCCGCGTCCAGATAGGCGCGCAGGGTCGACAGCAGATCGGTGCCGTGCCGCTCGTCGTAGTGGACCAGCCGTCCCAGCTGCCGTTCCACGTACTCCTGTATCCGCACGTCCCCGCGCAGCGCGTACAGCAGCTGCCGCAGCCCGATATCGCACAGCTCGTGGAAGGGTTTGTCGGGGGTGCCGGGGACGGCGGCGTCCGCGACCCGGGCCGCCTGCTGGAAGGAGTGCGCCAGCTGGGACAGATCCGCCACCTCCGAGCCCACGCTGACCACCGCGTCCGGCCGTGACTGCCGCACCGCACGGCTCAGCCGCTCCGCCAGCGGTCGCCAGGGGACGGACGGCTCGAAGGCCAGCAGCACCCCGATGTGATCCCCGGGCACCGCTCCGACCAGGACGGACGTCCCGCCCGTCGCCAGCTCGGCGGTCAGCCGGTCCTCCAGGGCCGCCCGCTCCTGGGCGTCCGGCCCCCGGGCGAGCGTGACCAGGACGACGATGAACCGGCGGCCCTGCACCGGTGTGCCCAGGGCCTCGGCCCGCGCCCTGGCCTCCCCGGCGGACCGGCAGCGCCGTTCGACCAGGTCCAGCAGCAGGGTGCGCTGCGCCCGCCGCTCCCAGCGGGTGTGCTGGGTCAGCCGGGCGATGGTCAGGGCGGTGGCCGTGCGCTCCAGGACCATCGCGTGCTCGGGGCCGGTGGCCGGGTTGCCGGAGGTGTCCGGGAGCATCAGCAGCCGTCCCCAGCGCTCACCCCGGTACTCCACCGCCGTCACCAGCCACTGCTCCGGACCGCTCAGCTCGGTGCGGTCCGGGGAGGGGGTGGCGCGGGAACGCCGCTCCCAGCCGGTCAGCGCCGCCTCGACGCCCGGCCCCGGGGGGCCGCAGATCACCGCCTGGTGCACCAGGTTCTCCAGCACCACCGGATGCCCGCTCAGCTCGGCCGCCATGCCCACCACCTCATCGGGCTCGGCGCCGCGCAGGGTCAGCGCGGTGAAGGCGTCGTGGACGTCATGGGCCCTGCGCAGGCTCTCGATCTGACTGCCGATGATCATGGAGTGGACGATCTGGGTGACCTCCACGAAGTTCACGCTCCGGGAGAGCACCACCAGCGGGAAGTCCCGGTCCAGACAGGCGCGCACCAGCTCGTTCGGCGGCCGGTGGTAGCGCCGGACCAGCTCTATCACCAGCCCTGCCGCACCGATGTCCGCCAGCTCCTCCACATAGCGCCGCACTCGCGAGGGATCCCCCTCCGGCAGTGGCATACCGGTGGTGAGCACCAGCTCCCCGCCCTTGAGGAACGACGCCGGATCGAGCAGTTCGGTGATGTGCACCCAGCGCACCGGGCGGGACAGCTTCCCCTGGCCGGACACCACCTCCGGTAGCCCCGCGGCCAGCACCGGCAGCCGCAGCGCGGCGTCGAGCGTGAGCGGCGCGCCGGCCTCGTACGTGATCCCGCCGGAGCCGTCCATGCGGGTCACTCTGACAAGCTCCGGTCCCGTGCGCAACGGGCCCCCTTGACGCCGGGCCGGGGAGGAGTCGTTGACAGATCGTCCATACCGATCACCAGGGAGCGACAGAACGATCATTGTCCTCGCCCGGTCCGCTCCCGCAGTCTCGAAGGGTCCGCGCAATCGCCGACCTGTTGGGTGTGGGAGAGAACATGACCAATCTGTCGCCGCAGCTTCGCCAGGCCACTCCGGTGGTAGCCGTCCGTGGGGAGGGCGTCCACGTCCATGGCGAGGACGGCCGGCGGTATCTCGACTTCACCGCGGGCATCGGTGTCACCAGCACCGGCCACTGCCACCCGCGGGTCGTCGCCGCGGCGCAGGAGCAGGTGGGCACCCTCATCCACGGCCAGTACACGACCGTGATGCACCCGCCGCTGCGGCGGCTGGTCGAGAAGCTGGGCGAGGTGCTGCCCCCGGGACTCGACAGTCTGTTCTTCGCCAACTCGGGCAGCGAGGCGGTCGAGTCGGCCCTGCGGCTCGCCCGTCAGGCCACCGGCCGGCCGAACGTCCTGGTCTGCCACGGCGGCTTCCACGGCCGTACCGTCGCCACCGCCTCCATGACCACCTCCGGCACCCGCTTCCGCTCCGGCTTCTCGCCCCTGATGAGCGGGGTCGTGGTGACCCCGTTCCCCACCGCCTACCGGTACGGATGGGACGAGGAGACCGCGACGCGGTTCGCCCTGCGCGAGCTGGACTACGTCCTGCAGAGCATCTCCCACCCCGATGACACGGCCGCGGTCATCGTCGAACCGGTGCTCGGCGAGGGCGGCTACGTCCCCGCGACCGAGGGCTTCCTCCAGGGCCTGCGCGAGCGGGCCGACCGGCACGGCTTCCTGCTCATCCTGGACGAGGTGCAGACCGGTGTCGGCCGCACCGGCCGGTTCTGGGGCCATGACCACTTCGGTGTCCGCCCCGACATCCTGGTCACCGCCAAGGGCCTGGCCAGCGGCTTCCCGCTGTCGGGCATCGCGGCCTCCGAGGAGCTGATGAGCAAGGCGTGGCCCGGCTCCCAGGGCGGCACCTACGGGGCCAACGCGGTGGCGTGCGCCGCCGCGGCCGCCACCCTCGACGTGGTGCGGGAGGAGAACCTCGTCGCCAACGCCGAGGCCATGGGCGCGCGGCTGCGCGGCGGCCTGGAGGACCTGGCAGCGAAGACCCCGGCCATCGGCGATGTCCGCGGCCTCGGTCTGATGCAGGCGAGCGAGTTCGTCACCGAGGACGGCGAGCCGGACCCGGCCACCGCCGCCCGGGTGCAGAAGGCCGCGGTGGACGAGGGACTGTTGCTGCTGCTGTGCGGAGCCTGGAACCATGTGGTCCGGATGATCCCCGCCCTGGTCGTCGACGAAGCGGCGATCGACGAGGGTCTGCGTGCCTGGTCCGCCGCCGTCAGCGCCGGTACGGGCTCCTGACGCGCCCCGGATCGAAGGAGACTGCCGCCATGTCCACCCCCTCGTTCCCCGCCGCGGCCGATGTGCTCGCCACGGTGTCCAAGAAGCTCTACATCGCCGGATCCTGGTCCGACGCGGCCGGTGGCCTGACCATGCCGGTCGACGATCCGGCCACCGGCGAGACGCTGTGCGAGGTCGCCGACGCCAGCCCCGCGGACGGCCGGCGGGCGCTGGCCGCCGCCGAGGACGCCCAGGAGAAGTGGGCCGCCACCGCGCCCCGGGCCCGCAGTGAGATCCTGCGCCGCGCCTATGAACTGATCCTGGAGCGGGCCGACGCGCTCGCCGCCCTGATGACGGCCGAGATGGGAAAGCCGCTGGCCGAGGCGCGCGGTGAGGCCGCCTACGCCGCCGAGTTCTTCCGCTGGTTCTCCGAGGAGGCCGTCCGGATCGACGGCGGTTTCGCCACGATGCCGGACGGCAGGAACCGCATGCTGCTCATGCGCCGGCCCGTCGGTCCCTGTCTCCTCATCACCCCGTGGAACTTCCCGCTCGCCATGGGCACCCGCAAGATCGGCCCGGCGATCGCGGCGGGCTGCACCATGGTGCTCAAGCCCGCGCCCCAGACCCCGCTGTCCAGTCTCGCGCTCGCCGGGATCCTGGAGGAGGCCGGGTTGCCGCCCGGTGTGCTGAACGTGGTGACCACCTCGCGGGCGGGGGAGGTGGTGGAGCCGCTGCTGACCGGCGGGCAGATCCGCAAGCTCTCGTTCACCGGCTCCACCCAGGTCGGCCGTACCCTGCTGGCCCAGTGCGCGCCCGCCGTCGTCCGCACCTCGATGGAACTCGGCGGCAACGCCCCCTTCATCGTCTTCGACGACGCCGACCTCGATGTCGCGGTCGAGGGCGCCATGATGGCCAAGATGCGCAACATGGGGGAGGCGTGCACCGCGGCCAACCGGTTCTTCGTGCACCGGTCCGTGGCCGCCGAGTTCGCCGACCGGCTGGCCCGCCGGATGGGCGCCCTCGAGGTGGGCCCCGGCAGCCGTCCCGGTGTCGACGTGGGTCCCCTCATCGACCGGGCGGGCCGGGAGAAGGTCGAGGAGCTGGTCGCCGACGCGGTGGCCCGCGGCGCGGAGGTCCTGGTCGGCGGCAGCACCCCGGACGGGCCCGGCTGCTTCTACCCGCCCACGGTGCTCACCGGGGTGGACACCGCGAGCAGGCTGATGGAGACCGAGATCTTCGGACCGGTCGCGGCCATCCTCACCTTCGACGACGAGGACGAGGTCGTCGCCACGGCCAACGCCACCGAATGGGGTCTGGTGGGCTATGTGTTCACCCGGGAACTCAACCGCGCGCTGCGCATGAGCGAACGGCTCGAGGTCGGCATGGTCGGCCTCAACACCGGACTGGTCTCCAACCCGGCCGCCCCCTTCGGCGGCGTCAAGCAGTCCGGACTCGGCCGTGAGGGCGGCCGGGTCGGCATCGACGAGTTCCTGGAGTACAAGTACGTCGCGGTCCCGGTCTGACCGGAACGGCGACCGACCGCCGCCCCCGCGCCTGTCCCGGCCCCACGGCCGGGGCGGGCGCGGCCTCGTCGTGGAACCACTGGCCCGGCCGGGGCGTTGCCCCCATGAACCCGGTGGTGAGGAGCGGACATGGGCGAGTTGGTCCCCGGCGGCAATCTGGCGCTGCCCGAGGGCGCGCTGACGATCCGGGTGCCCGGCCCGTTCGATCTGTCCGCGCTGATCACGGGTGCGGACGGAAGGGTCGCGGGCGACGCCGACTTCGTCTTCTTCAACCAGCCCTCCGCGCCCGGCGCGCGGCTGCACGGCGACACCCTCACCCTTCACCCCCGGCGGCTGCGCCCGGACGCCGAGCGGATCACCGTCGTCATCAGCCCCGCCGACCCCGCCACCCCGCTCGGCCGGCTGCCGGTGCCCGCGCTGACCGTCTCGGCGGACGGCGGCGCGCCGCTCGCTCGGTTCACCCCGCCGCGCCCCGCCCAGGAGACCGTGCTGCTGCTCGCCGAGGTCTACCGGCGGGGCGACCGGTGGAAGGTGCGCGCCCTCGGCCAGGGGTACGCCGACGGACTGGCCGGAGTGGCACGGGACTTCGGGGTCGAGGTCGCCGATGAACCGCCCCCGCCCACCGCACCGGCTCCTGCTCCGCCCCCGGCGCAGGAGCCGGGTGCCGCGGCGGGAGGGCCAGTGGCGGTGGTGAATGCAGCCCGGGCGCGGGCCGGAGCGCCATTGCTCACCCTGGACACCCGGCTGACCGCCGCTGCCGAGGCACATGCCGCGGCCATGGCGTCGGCCGGGCGGCTCGCCGTGGAGGGACCGGACGGCGTCTCCCTGTTCCAGCGCATCGCCGCCACGGGCTACCGCTGTCTGACGGTCGAGGAGCATCTGGTCTCCGGACCGCGCACCCCCGAGGAGTTCGTGGACTACTGCCTGTCGGGGGCGGAGCGCCGCGGACCGTTCGGTGACCCGGCGGTGGCTCACCTCGGGCTCGGCCGGGCGGTCGGTCCCGGCGGGGATGTCTTCTGGACGGCGGTGTGGGCCAAGCCGTTCACCTCGGACGGTCTGGAGCGGCTCACCTCCGAGGTCATCGCGCTCACCAACGCGGAGCGGGCCGCCGCCCGGCTTGCCCCGCTCGCCGCAGAGCCACGGCTGACCACGGCCGCCCAGCGGCACAGCGACGACATGGTCGCGCGCGACTTCTACTCCCACACCGGGCCCGAGGGGCGAGAGCCCTGGGACCGGGCCAGGGCCGCCGGCGCCGGCCACCGGGGCATCGGCGAGAACATCGCCTGCGGCCAGCGCTCCGCCGCGGAGGTCGTCCGCGGCTGGATGGACAGTCCGGGCCACCGGGCCAACATCCTCAAGCCCGACTTCACCCATATCGGCGTCGGCTACGCCATCGGCAGCCGGGCCGGTACCTACTGGACCCAGGTCTTCGGCGCCGTCTGACGGACGGGATGGCTCAGGTGCGCGACTCCAGGATGCGCCGGGTGGCGTCCCCGTACACCCCGTTGGCGTCCCCGCGGATCCCGTTCAGGATCTGGAAGCGGGACACGGCCTCCGCCAGGCTCTGGTCGTACTGCCCGTTGACCTGTCCGCCCTGGTACACGTCCGGGATCCGCAGCAGCCGGTTCTGCAGTTCGGTGACCGGCGGACCGCTGTCCCCGAGCGTCAGGATGTTCGGATGGGCGTTCTGCTGCCACTGCCCGTCCGGTGTCCGTGCCGAGGGTGTGGCGGGCACCGGGGGAGCGGCGCCGCCCCCGGCCGCCGGGGGTGAACTCACCCCGCCCGTCACCGGGGGCGCCGCGCCCGTCGCCGCGTCCCGGGGCAGCACCAGGACCAGCGTCAGTGCGACCCCCGCGCTCAACCCGCCCACCAGCAGCAGCGCGGCCCGGGAGCGGCGCCGCACCACCGCGCCCGTGCCGGGCCCGGGGAACGGAAGGGGCTCGGGCATCGACAGGGCGGCGGTGGACGCCGCGTCCCAGGACCCCGGGCCCCCGGGCCGGAGCTCCATCTCCTGGGTGTCGGCCTCGGCCACCTGATGGGCGCCCGGCGGCAGCGGGTCACCGGGCGGGCGGAACAGATGCAGATCCTCCATCCACCCCTCGACCGGAGGGCCGGTCCCCGCGCCCGGACCCTGGGCACCGCGGGGCGCCGGGGCCGGTCCGGGCGCGGGGACCGAACGGTAGGTGCCGTCCGGCCGGTCCGTCCGGCGGCCGGTCCGCCGGCCGGGTTCGTACTCGGCTGCCATACAACCTCCTTCTGCGCCCCACACCGTCAGGCGGACATACGGACGGAAGACCGGGACGTCTCAAGGACAGGGCGCACCCGGAGCCGCGCATCAGTGTTTTCACTGGTCCGTCCGTCCCCGTGACGAGTGGTGATAGGGCGTGGCTCCCCGGGGTACCGATCCTGAGGTGTTGCCCTGTCTCCTGACACACCGAAGGGAGCGCATGCGATGGAACGGACCACATGCTGTGTGGTGGGCGGTGGCCCCGCCGGAATGGTCCTCGGTCTGCTGCTGGCCAGGGCCGGCGTCGAGGTGACCGTCCTGGAGAAACACGGGGACTTCCTGCGCGACTTCCGTGGTGACACGGTCCACCCGAGCACCCTGGCCCTGCTGGAGGATCTGGGGCTGGCGGAGCGGTTCGCGGCGCTGCCCCAGCGGCATGTGCACACCGTCCAGCTCCCCATCGGACCGGACGGCGAACTGTTCACCGTGGGTGACCTCAGCGCGCTGTCCGGCCCGTACAACTACGTCGCCATGGTGCCGCAGTGGGATCTGCTCAACCTGCTGGCCGACGAGGCGGCGCGGGAGCCCTCCTTCCGGCTGCGGATGAACACCGAGGCCACCTCCTTCCTCCGCGAGGGCGGACGGATCACCGGGGTGCGCTATCGCGAGCGCACCCCGGACGGCGAAACCGGTGAACTGCGCGCCGATCTCACCGTGGCCTGTGACGGCCGGGGTTCGCTGGCCAGGGCCCTGCCCGAACTGGGACTGCGCTCCTTCCCCTGCCCGATGGACGCCTGGTGGTTCCGGCTGCCGCGGCGCGAGTCCGATCCCCAGGGCGTGGTGGGCACCGCGGGCGACCGCTTCATCACCGCGATGATCGACCGTGGTGACTACTGGCAGTGCGCCGTCCTCATCCCCAAGGGTGCCGACGAGGAACGCCGCGCCGACGGTCTCGACCGGTTCCTGGAGGAGTTCGCGCGGGTGGCCCCGTGGATCGCCGACCGTGAACCGGAACTGAAGTCCTGGGACGAGGTGAAGCTGCTGGACGTCCGGATCGAACGGCTCCGCCGCTGGCACCGCCCCGGGCTGCTGTGCATCGGCGACGCCGCGCACGCCATGTCCCCGGTCTTCGGGATCGGGATCAACCTCGCCGTCGAGGACGCCGTCGCCGCCGCCCGCCACCTCGTCGAGCCGCTCCGTGAGGGCAGGGTGGGGCTGGGCGACGTCCGTGCGGTGCAGCGCCGCCGCTGGCCGACCACGGCCATGACCCAGGCGTTCCAGCGGACGGCCCACGCCCGGGTCATCGAACCGCTGCTCAGCGGGCGTTCACCGGCCGGGAAGGAGGTACGCGCCCTGCGGCTGGCCGACCTCCTCACCAAGGCGCCCTGGCTGAAGCGGGCCCCCGCGTACTTCCTCGCCTACGGTGCGATGCGTGAGCGCCCGCCCGCGGTGTCGCTGCGCCGTCCGGACTGAACCGGAGGGGGCGGCGCGGCGGCACCGCGGACGGCGGACCGGGATCCGGAGCGCTCAGACGATGCCCTCCGCGATCTCCGCCTGCTCACGGGCGGTTCCGTAGCCGGTGGGCGTCTGGTAAGAGCGCCGGGCGATGAACCACCAGACGGTGGCCAGGAGCAGCACCACGGCCAGAGCGATGGAGGCGTAGTTCATCGAGTCCACCGTCACCGGGCTGGACTGCGGCAGACAGAACAGCACCGTCACACAGGCGACCCACACCACCGCCACCCAGCCCACCGGCTTGCTCCAGCGGCCCAGTTGCCAGGGCCCCGGACGGAAACGGTCCCCGGCGCGCAGCCGCAGGAAGATGGGGATGGCGTAGGCGGGAGTGATGCCGATGACATTGATGGCCGTCACCGCGCCATAGGCGGTCTTGGAGTACAGCGAAGGCAGCGCGAGGACACATGCGACGGCCACCGACAGCCACACCGCGTGCACCGGGGTCTGGGTACGGGAGCTGACCCGCTGCCAGAGCCGGGACCCCGGCAGCGCCCCGTCCCGGCTGAACGCGAACACCATCCGGCTGGCCGCCGCCACCTCGGCGTTGCCGCAGAACAGCTGCGCCACGATGACGACGAGCAGCATGGCGGTGGCTCCGCCGGTGCCGAGGGCGTCGATGAGGATCTGCGCCGGGGGCACTCCGGTCTCACTGTCCTGGGCCCCGGCGTAGTCCTGGATGGCGAAGGTCAGCCCCGCCAGTAGGACGAAACCGGCGGCCCAGGACACCCAGATGGCCCGGACGATCCCGCGTGCGGCGGACACCGAGGCGTTGGAGGTCTCCTCGGACAGATGCGCGGAGGCGTCGTACCCGGAGAAGGTGTACTGCGCGAGCAGCAGCCCGATCGCCGCCACGTACAGGGGGTTCGACCAGCCGGTGTCATTGACGAACTCGGTGAAGACGAACTCCGGCGACTGGTGGTGGGACGGGACGATCGCCAGCGCCCCGACGATCACGGCCACACCGCCCAGGTGCCACCACACGCTGATCGAGTTGAGCAGGCTCACCAGCCGCACCCCGAAGAGGTTCAGCACCGCGTGCAGCACCAGGATGCAGACGAAGATCAGCATGGTGGATTCCGGGGTGGGATCGAAGCCCCACTGGAGCTGGAACAGCGCCCCGGTGAACAGCGCGGCGCCGTAGTCGATCCCGGCGATCGCCCCCAGCAGGCCCAGCAGATTGAGCCAGCCGGTGTACCAGCCCCAGGCCCGGCCGCCCAGCCGGTCGGCCATGTAGTACAGCGCCCCGGAGGTGGGGTACGCGCTGGTCACCTCCGCCAGCGCCAGCCCGACGCACAGGACGAACAGACCGACCCCGGCCCAGCCCCACAGCATCACCGCCGGACCGCCGGTGCCCATGCCGAAGCCGTACAGCGTCATACAGCCGGAGAGGATCGAGATCACCGAGAAACTGATGGCGAAGTTGCCGAAGCCGCCCATCCGGCGGGCCAGGACCGGCTGATAGCCGAGCTCCCGCAGCCGCTGCTCTTCGTCCCGCCGCGGGGCGGGCCCCGACTGCGACCGTGCCGTGGACATGAAGCTACCTCCGGAATCGGAAAGCGGAGAACGTTCGACGGAAGGTGGAGGGACCGAGCGGTGGCGCTCAGCCGTTCGGCCCGGGTCTCGGCCCCCGGGCGCCCGCCAGACAGCGGGTCCGGGCGCGCAGAAAGGTGTCCTCGGCCGGCGCGCGGTCCGAGGGGTCGGGCGTGCGGCAGGCCCAGGGAAGCGTGGTGAAGTACGGCCCCAGAGCCTCGAACACCCTTGCCGCGTCCGGGAATTGCAGTGCGCCCCACAGGGCGTGCGCCAGATGGTTGAGGTCCAGCAGGGACCCCGTCGTCGGGTCCGTGTGGTCGAACCACCCGTGCAGCGCGCGGTTGGCGTCCCGGGTCGCGTCCTCGGTGGCCCAGTGCAGGTCCAGTGCCTTCTCGAAACCGCGCTCCTCCCGGTACCGCTCGACGTGCACATACAGCGGCAGGACGTGCAGCGGCGAGTCCTCGGGCGCGCCCGAGGCCACCCACTGGGCGAAGTTGACCGCCTCGGCGAGTGAACCGCCCGCCCGCCGCATGTACACGAACTGGAGCATCCGGTGGTACGCCTCGCGGTTGTACGGATCGCGCCGGTCGGCCTCGGCCAGCAGCCCCCAGGGGCCGGGGAAGAGCAGCGGCCCCGGCGGATCCGCCCGGTGCTCCGCCATCCGCTGCCGGGTGTCGAGCTGTGCCAGGGCCAGCAGACACACCCAGGGCACCGGATCCGCCGCGGAGTTGTGCGCGGCCATCCGGCAGGACTCCCACGCCTCCTGCCACAGCTCCTGGGTGCGCCGGTGTCCCTCGCGGTGGGCGCGCACCGCCCGTTCCACCACGACCCGGGTGTGCATCACCAGCGCCGCCACGCTGCGCGGTTCCTCGGCCCGCCAGGTGTCCACCACGGTGGATCCGGCGGCCACCGCGGCCAGCACCTGGGTGCGCTGGGTCCACAGGGCCCAGGTCGGAGTCTCCGCCAGCAGGTTGCGCATCGAGATCCAGCGGCCGGTCCTCAGGTCCTGCAGGGCGATGCGCAACCCGTCGTCATGACCCGCCGGGTGGTAGACGGGGCGGAACTCTTCCTCGGCCATCGGATGACTTTCGTGCGGAGCTGACGGGACCTGCTGAAGGTGCGTGTCGTGAGCGACAATTGATGGAGCGTCATGAAAACCGGGTGCGCCGAGAATCCCGCTTCCGGGTGTGCTCGGCAGTCTGATGGATGTGGGGGATCCTAGGGCATGTCCGTGTCCGGTACATGACCGCCTCTCCCGCGTCCGGCCGTGCTGGGCCGGTGGTGTGGAGAAATGGCGCCGGTTCGCGGGTGCCCTTGACGCCACCCGGCGGCTGCCACCAGGCTCGTACGCGCGATCACCGCGACCACCACTCCATCACCACCTTCGACCGGCCTGTCGATCGGCGCGTCTCGATCGAGCGAACGCGATCGGCGAACTCCCCTGTGGAGAACGGGATATGACGTCAGCAGAGCGCCGTGCGGCCGCCCCGGCCGTCACTCCGGACGGCCCGGTGCTCGCCGTCGACCAGGGCACCTCCGGTACCAAGGCGCTGGTCGTCTGCCCCGAGCGCGGTGTGATCGGTACCGGTGCCGCCGCCGTGCGCCCCCGCTTCCTCCCCGGCGGACTGGTCGAGGCCGATCCCGCCGCGCTGTTCGGCTCGGTCGTCGACGCCGGACGCCGGGCACTGGCCGACGCGGGTGAACCGGTCGTGGCGGTCGGTCTGGCCAACCAGGGGGAGACGGTGCTCGCCTGGGACCCCGTCACCGGCACACCGCTGACCGACGCGCTGGTGTGGCAGGACCGGCGGGCCGAGACGGTGTGCGCCGGACTTGCGCCCCATGCGGACACCCTGCGCGAACTGACCGGACTGCCGCTCGACCCGTACTTCGCGGCCCCCAAGATGGCGTGGATCCGCCGCCATCTCACCGGCGAGGGCGTGGTCACGACCAGCGATGTCTGGCTGGTCCACCGGCTCACCGGCGCGTTCGTCACCGACGCCGCCACCGCGGGCCGCACCCAACTGCTCGACCTGGACCGGGTGGAGTGGTCCCCGAAGGCCCTGGACCTCTTCGGACTGAGCGCCGAGCGGCTGCCGCGCGTCGTCGACTCCGACACCGCGGTCGGCACCACCACCGCCTTCGGCGGTGAGCTCCCGCTCACCGGACTGCTCGTCGACCAGCAGGCTGCCCTGCTGGCCCAGCGGGTGACCCGGGCGGGTACCGCCAAGTGCACCTACGGCACCGGCGCGTTCCTCCTCGCCCAGACCGGTCCCCGGCCCCGGCGCGGCAGCCACGGCCTGGTGAGCTGTGTGGCGTGGCGGCTCCGCGGGCGCACCAGCTACTGCCTGGACGGACAGGTGTACACCGCCGCCTCCGCGGTGCGCTGGCTCACCGACCTGGGTGTCATCGGCGGCCCCGGGGACCTCGATCCGGTGGGCACGAGCGTGCCGGACACCGGGGGAGTCACCTTCGTCCCCGCGCTGGCCGGACTCGCCGCGCCCTGGTGGCGCGGTGACGCACGGGGATCGCTCACCGGACTGGGTCTGGACACCACCGCGGGCCATCTGGTGCGCGCCCTGTGCGAGGGCATCGCCGCCCAGGTCGCCGAGATCGCCACCGCCGCCTCCGCCGATCTGGGCGCGCCCCTGACGAGCCTCCGGGTGGACGGCGGGCTGACCCGTTCGGCCCTCCTGATGCAGACCCAGGCCGATCTGCTGCAACGCCCCGTCGAGGTGTCCGCGCTGCCCGATGTCACCGCGCTGGGCGTGGCCGCCGCCGCCCGGCTGGGACTCGACCCCGGTCTCGAGGTCGAACGGGCCGTCCCGGCCTGGGAACCGTCGGCCGTGTACGAGCCGCGGATCGGCCCCGACCGGGCCGCCGAGCGGCTGGCGCGGTTCCGCGCTGCCGTGGCCGCGCTGCCGGACCCCGTACCACCGGCCACCGCGCCCGGTGCCGGATGAGATCGCCACCGGACCGCCGGTGACCCGCACCCGCATGCGAACACCCGCCGCCGCGAGGAAGCGAGCAAGGACCAGCATGACCGTCACGACCACGGGGAACCTCCCGGACGAGGTCTACGACGTGGCCATCGTCGGCGCCGGGGTGGTCGGCACCGCCATCGCCCGCGAACTGGCCGGACACCGGCTGCGGATCGCGCTCATCGAAGCGTCCGACGATGTCGGCGACGGCACCTCGAAGGCCAACACGGCGATTCTGCACACCGGTTTCGACGCCACCCCCGACACCCTCGAAGCCCGGCTGGTGCGCGACGGCTACCACCGGCTCAACGCCTACGCCGCCGAGACGGGCATCCCGGTCGAGCCACTCGGCGCCCTCCTGGTGGCTTGGGACACCGAACAGCTCGCCGCGCTCCCGGCGCTCGCCGACAAGGCCGCGCGCAACGGCTACCACCAGACCCGGATCCTCGGTACCGACGCGGTCTACGCCCGGGAACCGCGTCTGGGACCGGGTGCCCTGGGCGCCCTCGACGTCCCCGGCGAGAGCATCATCTGCCCCTGGACGACCACCCTCGCCTACGCCACGCAGGCGGTGCGGTCCGGTGTCCACCTCCATCTGCACTCCGCGGTACGGGACATCGTGCCCGGCGATCCCCACCGGGTGGTCACCACCCGTGGTCCGCTGCGTACCCGCCACCTGGTCAACGCGGCGGGCCTGTACGCGGATACGATCGACCGGCTGCTCGGCCACACCGACTTCACGGTGACCCCGCGCCGCGGCCAGCTCATCGTCTTCGACAAGTTCGCCCGCGGCCTGGTGAACAGCATCCTGCTGCCTGTGCCCACGGCCCTCGGCAAGGGGGTGCTCGTCGCGCCGACCGTCTACGGCAATGTGATGCTCGGCCCCACCGCCGAGGACCTGCACGACAAGCGCGCCACCGGTTCGACGGTCGAAGGGCTCGCCCTCCTCCGCGAGAAGGGCGCGCGGATCATGCCCGAGCTGCTGGACGAGGAGATCACGGCGGTCTACGCCGGACTGCGCGCCGCCACCGAACACGGCGACTACCGGATCCGCGCCCACCCCGCCCAGCGCTATGTGTCCGTCGGCGGTATCCGCTCCACCGGACTGACCGCCTCCCTGGCGATCGCCGCCCATGTGGCCGGACTCCTCACCGGATGCGGTCTGGACACCGGCCCGGCGCGGGACCTCGAACCGGTACGGATGCCCAACCTCGGCGAGGCGTTCCCGCGTCCCTACCAGCGGGCCGAACTCATCGCCGCCGACCCCGCCTACGGCACGATCGTCTGCCACTGCGAACGCGTCACCCGCGGTGAGATCCGCGACGCGCTCACCAGCACCGTGCCGCCCGGCTCCCTCGGCGGCCTCCAGCGCCGCACCCGTGCGCTGGGCGGCCGCTGCCAGGGCTTCTCCTGCGGAGCCGAGGTACGCGCCCAGTTCGACGGGCACGGCGCGTCCGGCACACCGTCCGTGGAGGTCCGGCGATGACCACCCCGGCCGACTCCGAGCCCACCGCCGCGCCCGGCCGCCGCCCGCGCACGGTCGACGTGCTGGTGGTCGGTGCGGGACCCGCCGGACTCGCCGTCGCCGCCCGGCTGGCCGCCGCGGGGGCGGGCGTGGAGGTACTGGACCGCGAACGTCACGCGGGCGGTGTCCCCCGCCACTGCCACCACACCGGATTCGGCCTGCGGGACCTGCGTCGGCTCATGAGCGGCCCGGACTACGCCCGCCACCTCATCGCCACCGCCCTGCGCGCCGGGGTCGCCCTGCGCACCGGTGTCACCGCCACCGGCTGGGCGGGCCCGCGCACCCTGGACACCACCGGCCCCGGCGGTCTGGAGCGGATCACCGCGCGGGCCGTGGTCCTCGCCACCGGCGCCCGAGAACGCCCGCGCGCGGCCCGGCTGGTGCCCGGAGACCGGCCCGCGGGGGTGCTCACCACCGGCCAGCTCCAGCGGGCCGTCCACGGACACCGCCGACCCGTGGGCCGTCGCGCGGTGGTGATCGGCGCCGAACACATCAGCTACTCCGCCGTCCTCACCCTCCGTCACGCCGGGGCGGAGGTGGCGGCGATGGTCACCGACCTCCCGAGCCACCAGACCTTCCGCGCGTTCGACCTCGGCGCCCGGCTGCGCCACCCCTTCCCGCTGCTCACCGACACCACGGTGACCGGACTGACCGGACGGGGACGGCTGGAGGGGGTGCGGGTACGCCACCGCGACGGCAGGACCGCGGTCATCCCCGGTGACACCGTGGTGTTCACCGGCGACTGGATCCCCGACCATGAACTGGCCCGGAGCGCCGGAATCGCCCTCGACCACGGCACCCGCGGCCCCGCCGTGGACACCGGGTTCCGCACCGCGGAGCCCGGGGTGTTCGCCGTGGGCAACCTGCTGCACCCCGTCGAGACGGCCGATGTGGCCGCCCTGGACGGCCGGTTCGCGGCCGGACCCGTCCTGCGCCATCTGGCCGACGCACCGTGGCCCGCGGATCCGCTGCCGGTGCGCGTCGCCGCGCCCCTGCGCTGGATCGCCCCCAACCGCATCGACCCCGACGGCCCCCGTCCGCCGCTGGAGCGGTTCACCCTGCGCACCGCCGCCTTCCTGACCCGGCCGGCCCTCACCGTCCGCCAGGACGGCCGGACGCTGTACCGGCGGCGGGTGCTGCGCACCGTGGCACCCGCCCGGCCGCTCCACCTCCCCACCGACTGGATCGTCGCGGCCGACCCGTACGGCGGACCGGTGCTGATCACCGCGGACTGAACCCGTCCGGCGCATGCCGGACGAGCCGCCCCGGCCCGTAAGCGGGGGCGACGGTCCTCCCGCGCGCCTCACAGCCCGCGCAGCCGCTCCATCTCCCGGCGGTCACGCTTGGTCGGCCGTCCGGTGCCCCGGTCGCGCAGTCCGATCTGCACCGCGTGCTCGCGTGGTGGCGGCGGTGGACTGTTGTCCACGTAGCACTCCACCGCCACGGGCGCCCCGACCCGCTTGCGCACCACGCGCGAGACCACCACGACCCGGTCCCGTCCGCCCTGGCGCAGCCGTACCTCGTCCCCGGCGCGCACCGCCTGGGCGGGCTTGACCCGCTCGCCATTGACGCGCACATGACCGGCGCGGCAGGCCGAGGCGGCCATCGAACGCGTCTTGGTGAGCCGCACGGACCAGATCCAGCTGTCCACCCGTACGGACCCCTCATCAGAAGCCATACTCCGACTCTAATGTCTAAGGTGCGACGCATGAGCGCACATTTCGACGTCGTGATCCTGGGGGCGGGATCGGGCGGCTATGTCGCGGCCATCCGTGCCGCTCAGCTCGGTCTGACCGCGGCCATCGTGGAGGAGCGGTACTGGGGCGGCGTCTGTCTGAACGTGGGCTGCATCCCGTCCAAGGCGCTGCTGCGCAATGCGGAGCTCGCCCATCTGTTCACCCATGAGGCGGCAACCTTCGGGTTCCGGCTGACCGGCGATGTGACACTGGACTACCGGGCGGCGTTCGAACGCAGCCGGAAGGTGGCGGACGGCCGGGTGCGCGGCATCCACTACCTGATGAAGAAGAACAAGATCACCCAGTACGACGGTCGGGGCAGCTTCACCGGCCCCCATACGATGCGGGTCGCCCTCGCCGACGGCCGTGTGGAGAACCTGAGCTTCGACCACTGCGTGATCGCCGCCGGGGCCGGCACCAATCTGCTGCCCGGTACCTCGCTCAGCGAGCGCGTGGTGACCTACGAGGAGCAGATCCTCTCCCCGGACCTGCCCGGCAGTGTGCTGATCGCGGGCGCGGGCGCCATCGGCGTGGAGTTCGCCTACATCATGCACAGCTACGGGGTGCAGGTGACGCTGGTGGAGTTCCTGGACCGGATCGTGCCGCTGGAGGACGAGGAGGTCTCGGCCGAGCTGGCGCGCCGCTATCGCAAGCTGGGCATCCACGTCCTGACCTCCACCCGGGTCGAGGCGATCAACGACTCGGGTCCCGCCGTGAAGGTCATGGTCACCACCGGTGGCCAGCGGCAGACCCTCCAGGCCGGGAAGGTGCTCCAGGCGATCGGCTTCCGCCCCCGGGTCGAGGGCTACGGTCTGGAGCACACCGGGGTCCGGCTCACCGAGCGCGGCGCGATCGACGTCGACGGCCGCTGCCGCACCAGCGTGCCGCATATCTTCGCGGTCGGGGACGTCACCGCCAAGCTGATGCTCGCGCACGCGGCCGAGGCCATGGGCATCGTCGCGGCCGAGACCATCGCCGGGGCGGAGACCATGGAGCTGGACTACGTCATGATCCCGCGCGCCACCTTCTGCCAGCCGCAGATCGCCAGCTTCGGCTGGACCGAGGCCCAGGCCCGGGAGCGCGGCTTCGACGTCCGGGTGGCCAAGTTCCCGTTCAGCGCCAACGGCAAGGCCCATGGGCTGGGCGAACCCGTCGGCTTCGTGAAGCTCATCAGCGACGGCCGCCACGGTGAGCTGCTCGGTGGCCATCTCATCGGCCCCGAGGTCACCGAGCTGCTCCCGGAACTGACCCTCGCGCAGCAGTGGGATCTGACCGTGCACGAGGTGGCCCGCAATATCCACGCCCATCCCACCCTCAGCGAGGCCGTCAAGGAAGCGGTCCACGGACTGGCGGGACACATGGTCAACATGTGAGCGGAGCGGCCCCGTTTCCTGTGATGTATGAGGATATGCAGAGTGGTTTCATGTGAAACCGGGCTCGGGGCCAGACGTCGGCCGGGCGTCAGGTGACGACCAGGGCGGCGGTGGCCAGCAGCTCCGGGAGGGTGCCGGAGAAGTCGGGCAGCAGCCGCAGCGCCACCGCCCAGGTCTCCGGATCATCACCCAGATGGGTGGCGGCCAGCTCCTTCAGCTCCCGGAACGCCGGAACGTTCGCCCGGTCCGGTGCCGCCGACGCCCGGCAGGTCAGACAGTGCGCGGCGATCAGCGCGGGACGTCCCTCGCGCACCACGTCCAGCAGGGACAGCTGCTGATGGTCGAGTGCCAGGGCGAGCCATGCGTCCGGTGCGTAGCGGGGGAGCGGGTGGTGACGCAGCAGTTCCAGGGCGCCGGGGCGGGGGCCGGTGCGCTCATCCGGATGCGCGTGGTGCCGCAGCCGGAGCTGGGCCGGGGTGCCGTGGCGGCGCAGTTCCTCCGGGCAGTTCTCCCGTCCCGCGAGCTGGACGAGGACGTCGTCCGGCAGCGGATCCCGGTCGTGCTCCGCGGTCAGTCCTTCCCAGGCGGGGCCGAGTTCCTCGGCCAGCCGGTCCAGCGCCGTGTCGACCGGTACGGCGCTCCCCTCGTTCAGCTCGCGGAGGAGCCCGGCCAAGGTGGCGGGTGTCCGCTCGCGGGTCAACTCCTCGCGCAGCACGGCCAGACCGTCCGGTGACTCCAGCGCCTTCCGGGTCAGCTCGTGCACGGTGGCGGGCAGCGGATGCCGGCGCCGCGCGCGGCCGCCGAACTCGGTCTCGTCCAGCAGCGCCGCCACCTCCGGTGCGCCGTGCTCCTCCCAGACCCGGACCAGGAGCAGCAACTGCGCGGCGAGCGTGTGCAGTCTGACCTTGCCCAGCAGGATCCGGGCCAGCCGGGGGTCGCCGGACTCGGTGATGGGCAGCAGCCAGTGGCGGCGTCCGCTGGCCTCGAGCTCCTGGACCAGCTCGTCGGTGATCGCCAGTGGTTTCGGCTCCCCGTCCGTCCCGAAGCGCCTGCCCGCGAGGATGCCCCTGCGCTGCTCGTCGGTCAGATCGGTGTGGACGTAGAGACAAGTGTTGATCTCGGGGTCGTCCAGCACGATCAGCTCCCGGATCCGCTCCGCGGGCAGGTCCCAGCGCGACGCCACGGCGGCCAGCACCGACCGGCCGTGGAGCGCGACCACGCGGTCGCGGATGACGGGCGACGGCGGGTGGAAGAGCAGCATGTGCTGTACGGACCGGAGGTCCAGATGCTCCACCAGCGCCGACCGGACGTCCTCCGACGCCTGCGCGAGCAGGTGGAGGAAGGCCGCACGGCTGCCCTCGGGGTGCTTGGCGGGGAACTCGGGGCCCAGCGGCCGGGGCCAGCTCTTGCCCCGGTGCCTGCCCGACTGCGCCACCGCCGCGGCCACCAGCTCCGTGGCCGTGCCGTCGAACCGGGGCAGCAGCGTGTACAGCGCGCGCCAGGTGGCGAAGTCCGCCCCGAGCGGGCGGACCAGTTCCGCCGTCGCTGCACGGACCGTCTCCTTCTGGAAGGGGAGCCCGGTCAGCACCAGTCGGGCGGGCCGGACCTCCGCCAGCACGCCGTCGGCCGGATAGCGTCCGTCGGTGACACCGCGCTCGAGCAGCCGCGGCAGATCGTGCGGTGCGGGGTCGTCCGCCCAGTCGATGGCGCGCAACAGCGCCCAGGAGATGCGGGGTTGCTCGGCCCATCCCCGGCATGCCCGGTACGCCGCCCTCACCAGCTCTCCCGGACAGTCCGGGCGGGAGGCCAGGGTGGCCAGTGCCCCGGGTGGGAAGGGCACATCCCGCTGTTCGGCCAGAACCCCTTCCCAGTCGACGTCGACCCCGTCCAGCGCGAACACCTGGGCCCGGCTCGTCGTCTCCCTCAGGTGCCGCACCAACTCCTCGCCGATGAGGGCCGGTGCGCCCGCGGGGCGGCCCGCCCGGTCCAGTGAGAAGGCATCCAGTACGGCGGCCGGGTCCGGTGCGGCCACCGCCCGCCGTGCCAGCTCCGCCACCTCCGGTCGCAGGGCGGGCAGTGCGGCCAGGGTGGTGAGCTCGTCCACTCCTCCGTACCGCAGCACCGCGCGACAGGCCTCGAGCTGGCCGGGGAATCCGGCCTGGACGCCGACCAGCTCCACGGCGTGCCGCACCACCTCGGGGAAGGGGGCCCCGAGCGCCGGGATGAGATCAGGGGGCAGAGGGTTGATCAGCAGGGCGTTCACCAGACCGTCGGGGGCGTGCCACCCGGGGTCGTCCAGGCGACGCGCGGCGCCCGCGAGCACCGCGCGGCGCAGCTCCTGCTCCAGGTCATGGCGTAGCCGCTGCCGGTAGAGCGCCCGGGCCACCCGGGGATCGCCCAGCGCCGCGAGCCGCAGCAGCACCGGCACCTGGCGGGTACGAGCTCCTTCGGCCAGGGCCACCAGCAGCTCGCGGTCGCCGGAGGCGATCACCTGGTTCACCACATGACCGGGCAGGGGCACCGCGGAGCGGAGCACGGCGATGGCCTCCTCTCGCAACCGTGCCATCAGGCCGGGCGCGAGGGATCGTCCGGCCAGTCCGAGGACGGCCGACAGTACGGCTTCGGGGAGAGGCGCCACGCCGGGGGTGCTCCGATCGTCCGGTCTCCTTCCCGTCCTGACGGAGGACGGGAAGGAGGAGAGGTGAGGGGTGGGGGAGTGCGGGAGACGGGCCCGGTCAGTCGGTGCCCAGCTCGGCCATCCGCGCCAGGGCGGCGACCCAGAAGCGCTGCCGCTCCGGGGTCTGGCCGACCAGATGGGTGGCGCGCAGCTTGGGCGGCAGATGGCGCAGCAGCCGTGCGACCGCCTCGGCATGCCGCTTCAGCTGGGACACCTCGGCGTTGGCGAATGCCTGGTGCACCAGATCGGTGTCATTGGTGCCCTCGGCGGAGGTCTCGGACGCCGCGGCCAGCCGGGCTTCCCAGCGGTCGACCTCCCGGGCGATCTCCCGCAGCCCGATGACCCGTTGCGCGGCGTCGTCGGCGAGCCGGGCCTCGAGCCGGGACAGCGGCACCGGGGCGTACTCGCCCTCGCCGAGGTAGATCAGCCCTGTCT
Organism: Streptomyces cucumeris; assembly: GCF_024295805.1. GTDB lineage: Bacteria > Actinomycetota > Actinomycetes > Streptomycetales > Streptomycetaceae > Streptomyces > Streptomyces cucumeris. The sequence continues at coordinate 38,836 of NZ_JANCLX010000024.1, read as the reverse complement.
CCAGGGGCTGTTCGGCCAGATGCAGTTTGATCAGCCGTTCCAGGGTGCGCTTGGTGATCCAGTCCCGGCCCTCGTCGTCGATGTCGTTCTTCCACCAGTCGAGCACCGTCTCCGCCACCTCCCCGTAGGTGGAGATCAGCCACTCATTGGCGGGTATGTCCTCCGGCCGGACTTCGTAACTGATCGTGAAACGGCTGGCCTGCGCCACGTTGTTGCTGCTCACCAACAGCTTGCGGCCCAGATGGTACGGCGGGTTCTGGAGCGCGACCTGGGCGCGCAGCCCCGGGATCGGCCTCCCGGCGAGGGACCACTCCTGGGTGATCTCCATCAGCTTGGCGAACGTGGCCTTGTCCTTGGGCCGGTTGTACTCGTCCCAGACGATCACCTTGGGCTCGGGACCGGTGAGGGACCGGCTGAGCAGGGTGTCCAGCGTTCCATCGGGGGTGGGGACCGGGACGCACAGATCCTCGACGTTGGTGACCGGCAGGGAGTAGTACACCGGATCGGCGCCGGTCTCCTCGCGCACCACCGCCTTGGTGATCTCCGTCTTGCCGCAGCCGGGCGGACCCTGGAGCAGCACGGACCAGTTCTCCCGGACCGCGGCGCGCAGGATCCGGCGCACCGGGTCGGGAACGGAGGCGGGGTTGGGGCGGCCCAGCGCACCGGCGATGGCGTCCAGCAGCTCGGTGGTGCGGTCCGGTCCCGGTGTGCCGTCGGCCTTGCGGTCCCGCAGCCGCAGCCGTGCGCCGCTCACCAGGGGCAGTCCCCAGACGAGCGGGAACTCGGCGCGGGCGCAGTCCAGGATGTGCTCGAGGGTGCGGGGGGACAGCAGCGACCGCAGATACGGGGAGAGCCCCGCCCAGACCCGGAACACCTCGGTCAGGTCCCAGTCCGCGTAGCGCTCGGCCAGCTTCTCCCGCCAGGCGGTGTCATTGGCCGTGATCCGCAGGGTGACCATCCGGTCCAGGACGGCCAGATCGCTGCGGCGAGCGCTGGTCTCGGCCAGCGACTCGTTGTCGGCGAGGAAGACCCCGACACAGCCCAGCGCGCGCAGATCGTGTTCGCCCAGCGTCCAGTTGCACGCGATCTGCATCAGCTGCGACTGGATGGTCTCCCCGGCCTGCAACGAGTCGTCGATCAGCAGCACGAAGGGCCTGCCCGGGGTGAGCTGACGCATGATGAGCTGGATGAGGACCAGCTCCCCGGTGCGCTCGTCCCGGACGGGCGCGTTGACCAGCAGGTCGTCCGGGGTCAGATTGGCCGCGGGGACCAGGACGACCTCGGTGCCCGGATGCGCCCGCGGGATGTGCGACAGGAACGTCGATGTCTTCCCGATGCCGTGCTCACCGAAGACCTGCCCGGTCTGCCCCATGGTGATCATGGCGCTGATGAACCGCTCGAGACGGGGCCCGCCCTTGGCCGCACCGGTCCGCCGGGGCGGTTCGGGGTAGGTGGCGGTGGCCCGCCAGCCGGTCCGGGCGCCGTCGGAGCGCGGCGCGCCACGCCTGCCGCTCCCGCCCCCGGCGCCCGTGGCGCCGGTGGTCTTCGCATCGGTGGTCCGTGACCCGGTGCCGGTGGTCCGCCGCCCCGCCGACCGCCGCTGATCCGTCGCCGCGTCCCCCGCGGGTGTCGTGGTGTCCACACTGCTCACGGTGGCCTGATCCCTCATCCCGTTCCGGTCGTTCGTTGTTCGCCGACCCCGGGCGCCCGGCCGCGGGGAAGTGTTCTGGTCGTGCAGGTTCAGCCGTCGCCGGTGACCACGCGATGGCAGGCCATCGGCGGGTCATGCCGCTCCGGCCAGTCGTCGCCGCCGTCGGTGATGAGCCAGATCCACCGGTCCGGACGCTCCGGGGTGACGGTGGGGGCGTAGCCGTCGGTGACCATGATCACCGCGTCGGCCCGCTCCTCGAACCGGCGTCCGTTCACCGGGAGCCGCCCCTCCACGTAGTCCACGACCGACTGGAAGCTGGTGCCGCCTCCGCCGTGCACCCGCTCCCCGGGAACGAAGGGCATCACCGTCCCGTCGAAGCTCAGCCAGTGGCTCTCCACCCCTTCGGTCCGGCCCACCAGCGAGGTGATCCACTCGACCACCTCCTGGGGCATCGATGCCGAGGTGTCCAGCGCCACGACCACCACCTTGGTGCGCTCGGCGCCGCGCCGGGACAGCATCGGGTCATGGCCCAGCGCGAGCAGCACCGCGCCCTGCTTCTTCGGGTAGACCAGCCGCTCGCCCTCCCGCAGCTTGGAGGCCAGCACATCGTGGAGCCAGCGCCGCCACCACTCCACCCGGCGGGTCCGCTGGGTCTCCCCGCGCAGCGCCCCGAGCCCCATCCGGCCCCACATCCGCTCCAGCCGCTTGCCGCCGTCCGTGCTGCGGTCCGCCAGGCTCAGCAGCTCCTCACGGGCGAGCTCCTCGCCGCGCAGCGCCCGGCGCATCAGTTCGGCCAGTGTCTCCTCCACCACCGAGGACACCGTCTCCGGGTCCATCGGCACACGTCCCGTCCCGTCGCCGTCCGTGCCCAGGTGGACGCACATCACCGGGGGCACCGGAGGGTTGCGCATCCGCTTCAGCTCTCCGTAGACCGTCAGGTCCGTCACGGTGAAGTCCTCGTAGGACAGCGGCTGGAGACCCTGCTCCCGCAGGTCCTCCTGGTACATCCGGTGCACCTCGCGCGGATCGACCCCCACCGGCTCCCGCCGGGTGCCTCCCGAGCCGTCCGGCACCGCGCGAGTCGGCAGCTCGGTACGCCCCAGCCGGATCAGCACCACATGGTTGATCGCCACCTCCGCGGCCAGATCGAAGACCGGATCGGCCCGCAGCTCCTCCTCCACGTACAGATGGCGGTGGATCAGATGCCGCGCCTCGTGGAACAGTACGAACCGCACTCCACCGGCCCCGATGGCCACGAAGAACGCGGGGTTGTACAGCAGCAGACAGGTGCCGTCGCCGGTGGCCACCACCGCCGCGGTGTCCACCGCCGCGGTGGGGATCTGGTGGTGACACTTGGCGAACAGCCAGGAGGACACCACGCTGTCCTTGACCCCGAAGTCCAGCAGCGCCGCCTCCTTGAGTCTGCGGCCCTCCTCCGCCACCTCCGGATCGTCCACCTGACAGGCCAGCAGGGCCCGCCGGTCGGCCAAGTCCACCACCGGGCGCGCCGGGGTGTGCCGGCTCCGCCCCGCCACCTGCGTCATACCGCGCCCTCCCGGCCGGCTCCGGCCCCGGCGGGGGCGAGGGCGGCCAGGGCCGCGGTCCGCAGCAGCTCGGGGAGGGTGCCGGTGAAATCCGGCAGCAGACGCAGCACCAGCGTCCATGCCTCCGCCCCGCCGTCCAGGTGCTCATGGACCAGCGCCTCCACCTGCTTCCCGCCGCCGTCCGCCTCGCCCCGCCGCTCCGCCTCGTCCACCAGGGTCAGCACCGAGCGTGCGGGCTTGGCGCTGTGCACCACCTCGGCACGGGTGAGCAGATCCCGCCGGATCGCCAGCTCCACCCAGGACACCCCGTCGTCCGGTGTGGAGAGGGTGGCCTTGGCCAGTACCCGTGCGGGGTCACCGCCCTCCGCCAGCTTCCGGTAGGCGGTCTGCTCCGACCGGGACATCCGTCCGACCGCGAGCCGCAACAGCTCCGGGCAGCCGTCGAGTTCGGTCAGCTCCGAGAGGTAGTAGGCGGGCAGCGGGGCTCGCAGATGCTCGGCGAGCAGGGTGTCCCAGTCCCAGACGAAGCCCTCGGCCAGCAGCCAGTCCAGCGCGCGGTCGATCATCGGATGGCGGAGCCGTCCAGCGAGCTGCTTGGCCGAACCGGCCTTCCGCGCCAGCTCCCGCAGCCGCTCCAGCGCAGCATCCCGGTCGGGGTCCGCCAGCAGCTCCGCGACCGTGTCGCACACGGTGGGCCGGAACCAGCCCGGAAGGTGCTCCGCGACCTTCTCCGGACCCTGCCGCTCCCACAGGCCGAGCGCGAACCGCCACTGGAGGTGCAGGGAGTTCAGCGCGACCCGCGCCAGCACCCATTCGGTCATCCACGGGTCGCCACTGGCGGTCCAGGGTGCGAACCACACCTTCTGGTCCCGGCGGGTGCTGCGCTCCAGGTCCGCGCGGAGCGCCTCGTCGACCGGCAGCCGCCCGGTCCGTCCCGGTGTGAACGGCTTGCCGGTGACCAGCGCCAGCCGCTGCTCCCAGGTGGCCGTGCGCTGATAGACCAGGCCCGCGTTGACCGCCGGATCGTCCAGGGCCGCGAGCGCCGTCACCGCTTCCGCCGGAAGGTCCCGGCGGCGGGCGAGCAGCACCCGCTCCTCGTGTCCCCCGGCGGCCAGCGCCCGGTCCAGCCACTCGGCCCGCCACCGGCCGAGCACCAGCAGGTCGTAGGCGGTACGGGCGTCCAGATGCGGCAGCAGACGCCACTGGGCCGCGGTGTCGGCGGCGTCGAGCAGCATCAGGAACGCCGCACGGGCGCCCTTGGGTGTCACCGCCTCGGTGAACGCCGGGCGCCCGGCCGCCTCCGGCCACGGCTCGTCGGCGCCCTCCCCGCGCGCCGCCCTGGCCATGGCGTCGTCCAGCAACTCGGCCACGGTGCCCCGGAACCGGGCGAGACGCGCCCGCACCACACGCCAGGCGGCCACCTGGTCGCCCAGCTTCTCCGCCACCAGGGCCGTGAGCTTCCCCGTCAACTCCGCGGCCCGCTCCCGCCCTTCACGGGTCGCCGTCACCGGGAGGACCGGGGCCAGCGCCGCCATCGCCGGGCGCAGCCCCAGCAGATCATCGGCGGACACGGTCCGGCCGAGCCCCTCGCGCACCAGCACAGGGAGCAGCTTCCGGGTGTCCTTGGCGGGCAGCGCGTCGAGCACGGTGAGCGGCACCGGCCGGCCGAGGTCCGTCAGCAGCTTCGCGGCGTCGGGGTGTCCCGCGCACAGCACCGGCAGTGCCTCGGCGGGGCACTCGTCCCTGGTGATGAGCGCGGCCACCACGCCCGGTGCCAGCGGCCGGGAGCGGTGCGCGCGCACCAGGCCCGCCCAGTCCAGTCCGGTGCGCAGCCCCAGTGCCTCCGGCACGCTCTCCGCCGGGCCGTAGACCTCGTCCAGCAGTCCGGCCGGACCCTCGGCGGCCGCCACGGCGGCGCGCAGCGCCTCCACACCCTCCGGACCGGCCACGGCGGCGCGGCCCAGCCGGACGGTCTCCCCGTCCTCCGGGCCTCTCGTGTCCAGCAGCTCCGCCAGCCGGGCCGGGCCGCCGTGGGTGACGACGGAGAGCAGGCCCCGCAGCGACTCGCCACGCGTCAGCGCCCCGACGGGCAGCAGGGTGTCCAGCGCGTGCGCCACCACATCGGGGAACGGGGAGACCACCGCGGCCCGCAGGGCGAGCCGCCGGTGACCGGCCGGGGAAGGACGCACCATCAGCAGCCCGGCCGCCGGGCCCGGCTTGTCGAACCAGAGGCGGTCGGCCGGGTCCGCCGCCGCCAGCAGGGTGCGCAGCTCGGTGAGTGTCCAGGCGTCGTCATGGACCGCCCGGGCCGCCACCAGCGGATGCCCGGACGCCGCGAGCCGCGCCCGCAGCGCCGGATCGGCCGCGGTCGCGTCGTGGTTCCCGGCCAGCAGCTCCAGCCACCGCCCGCCGTCGGCCACCACCGCGTCCACCAGCGCCGCCGGGATCCGCTCGCCCGAGGTCACCACCGGCTTCAGCAGATCCGGTGTCCGTTCGAGCAGCGCCCCCACGTCCTGCGGACGGCCGCGGTCGAGCAGCGGCCCGAACGCGGGTCGGTGCGGCAAACCGGTCATCTGGCCTGGTCCTCTCCTCGGCACTCACAGGGCGCGGGGAACCAGGACAGGACCGACCGGCCGGGGAGCATGACGCTCCCTCGGCAGGTGGCCTGTCTTCTTCCCCCGCACCACATACGTTATCGGCGGGGTACGACAACGGGAGTCCGGCCCCGGAGGGTGTCCTCGGTGTCCGCCACCCGGTTCAGGGCGCCACACCGCACGGTGACATGGTGTCGCCCGGAGTGGTGGCGAGCGTCGGGTAGTCGAGGTAGCCGGTCGCGCCCCCCGTGTACATCGCGTAGCGGTCCCGCACCGGATTGAGGGGAGCGCCGAGGCGCAGCCGTGTCACCAGATCGGGGTTGGCGATGAACGCGCGGCCGAGCGCGATGAGATCGGCTCCGGCGGTCAGCAGCCGCTCGCCCGCGCGACGGCCGCCGTCGGCGGGCAACGGGCCCTTCCCCAGTGCGGGATTGGCGATGAGGGTGCCCGGCCATATCCGCCGGATCTCCCGGTAGGGCGGCCGGCCGGGGTCGGCGAACACCAGGTGCAGATAGGCCAGTCCGGCTTCCGACAGCTCCTGGACCAGCGCCGGGTAGATCGCCCCGGTGTCCCCCTCCTCGATGCTGTTGACGGTGTTCCCGGGGGAGACCCGCAGACCGGTCCGCTCCGGGCCGATCGCCCCGGTGACGGCCCGCACCACCTCCACCGTGAAGCGGATGAGTCCGGACACCGGGCCGCCGTAGCCGTCCCTGCGGTGATTGGTGTTGCGGGACAGGAACTGGTGGAGGAGGTGGCCGTTGGCCGAGTGCACCTCGACGCCCTCGAACCCGGCGTCGACGGCGTTGCGCGCCGCGGTGGCGAAGTCGGCCACGGTGGCGCGGATGTCATCGGTGGTCATCTCGCGCGGCACCACGGCGGGCTGACGCCCCCGCGGGGTGTGCACCGTCTCCGGGAGCGGGACCGGGGAAGGAGCGACGGGGATCATGCCATGGGTATCGGGGTGGCCGACCCGTCCCCCGTGCTGCAGTTGCAGGAACATCCGGCCACCGGCGGCCCGTACCGCGTCGGTCACCCGCCGCCAGCCGGCCACCTGCGCGGCGGTGTGGATCCCGGGGATGTTCGGATAGGTCTGCCCCACGGCGTTCGGGGTGGCCGCCTCGGCGATGATCAGCCCCGCGTCGGCGCGTTGTGCGTAGTACGCCGTCATCATGGTGCCCGGCACCCCGTCGGCTCCGGCCCGGTTACGGGTCAGCGGTGCCATCACCAGGCGGTTGGGCAGCGGGAGCGGGCCGAGGCGGGCAGGGGTGAAGAGCGGGGACTGCGCTGGTGTGTGGGTCATGCCGGTACGGTAGAAGCTGACATCCATGTCAGATTCAAGTCGCCGTACGTCGCGCGGCGGTGCGGGAGGCGGGGTATGCGCATCGGTGAACTGGCCCGGCGGAGCGGGGTGAGCGAGCGTTCGCTGCGCTACTACGAACAGCAGGGTCTGCTGCGGGCCGAGCGCACCCCCGGTGGCCACCGCGAGTACGGCGAATGGGCCGTCGACCGGGTCGTCCACGTCCAGGAGCTGCTGGCCGCGGGGCTGAACAGTGCGAAGATCGCCCGGCTGCTGCCCTGTATGCGGGACGGGGACGGCGGCCCGTCCGAGATCGCCACCCAGCGGCTGGTCGAGGAACTCGTCGGGGAACGGGACCGCATCGACCGGATGATCGGCGATCTGGTCCGCTCGCGTGATGTCCTGGACGAGGTGATCGACGCGGCGTCGGGACCCCCGGGCCGGGGGCCACGCGGCGGACCCGCATGATGGGCGGATGCCACACCTTCCTGCCGATGTCCGTGCCTCGCTCCGGTTCTTCGCCTTCTACCTCGCGAACGGCACCCTCGACACCGAGCTGCTCGACGGTGTCGACTACCGGCCGGCCCTCTTCCGGTACGGCTCCGCCCTGGAGCAGGTCTTCGCGATCTACGGCAACGTCCTGGAGGTCGACGAGGACGGGCAGGTGCTGAACGACGGAGAGGCGCAGGTCCGGGCCGCCCAGTGGATCCGCGCCCACTGCGACCCGGACTACCGGGTCGAGCCGCCGTTCGAGCCGTGGGAGACCGAACTCCACGGCCCCTGACGGCGGCCCGGACCCGACCGGGACGGCCCGTCGGACGGGACGGCCGGTGTCAGTCCGCCACCGTCATGTCCCGGCGCTCCCAGGCGACCTGGGCGAGATCGGCCATCACGGCGAGGATGTCCGGACCGTCCGCCGCGCCTTCGAGGTGGCGGTATTCGGTGGCCACCGTGATGACCATGCGCTCGGCCAGGCCCAGCAGCGGAAAGGTGTTCTCGGCGATGAGCGCGCGGGCCGCGTCCAGGGCGGGGACCCCGGTCGAGTGCAGCTCGTGGGCGCGGTCCCGGAGGTGTTCGAGATAGCGGATATGGGCGCGGACGCCCTCGGGGCCGAGTACCGGACCGTGGCCGGGGACGATGATCTCCGCTCCGGTGGCCAGCACCCGTTCGCAGGCGGCGATCACCTGGCCGAGCGGCCCCGCCCAGTGCACCGGGTGGTCACCGGGGTCCTCCGGGCCGGAGGCGAAGATGACATCGCCGGTGAACGCCACGCGCTGGCGCGGCAGATAGGCGATCAGATCGCCGGTGGTGTGCGCGGAGGGCAGGGCGAAGAGCTGGACCGGTACCTGGCCGATGCGCAGGTCGAGTTCACCGGTGAACGTCAGGGTCGGCTCGACCACATCGGTGGCGGACCAGTCGAAGCGTCCGAAGTGGCGCTTGAGATACCAGCCGAGCGGGGTCTCCGGATCGCCGCCGTGCACCAGGGCATGCAACTGCCGTGGTGCGGGCTCCCAGGCGATATGGCCGAGCGCCTCACGGGTGGCCACGACCTCCGGGTCGTCCGGCAGCACCTCCGCGCCCCAGAGGTGGTCACCGTTGGCATGGGTGACGATCACCCGTCCGATCCGGCCGCCCGCGGGCAGCAGGGTCCGGCTGCGCTCCAGGAAGTCCAGCGCCATCCGGCGGTCGTAGGGGGTGTCCACCCAGGCGGCCTCGCCGTCGGGGGAGACGATCAGACCGCAGTTGGCCAGCCCCCATCCGGTGCTCGGTGTGGGCGACCACAGGTGGACTCCGTCGGCGAGGGTCGTGAGCGGCGGCTGCGAGATCATGGACGCCAGTATTCCGGGTGCCGCTCCGCACCACGCAGACATCGCGCCATCGGTGGTGCCGGGCCCCCGGTCGCGGCCGGGGCGTTACGCCGTGAGCGGCCGGTCGCCCGCTCCGACCGGTGCCGGAAGCGTCGTGGACCCCGTCAGATAGCGGTCCACGGCCGCCGCGGCCGACCGCCCCTCGGCGATGGCCCAGACGATCAGCGACTGGCCGCGGCCGGCGTCCCCGGCCACGAAGATCCCGTCCGTCCCGGCGTCGAAGTCCGCGTCCCGGGCGATGTTCCCCCGGGCGTCGGCCGTCAGCCCGAGCTGGTCGAAGAGCCCGTCGTGCTCCGGACCGCGGAACCCCAGGGCGAGCAGCACCAGATCGGCCGGGAGCACCCGTTCGCCGCCCGGCTCCGGCCGCCCCTCGCACTCCGCCCCGACCAGCCGCAGCGCCCGGACACTGCCGTGCGGACGCGTCGCGTCCGGTGCGGTGCCCTCGAAGCGGACGGTGGTGGCCGAGAACACCCGGGCGTCCACATCCGCCTCCGGGGCGGCGGCGAGCTCCCGCGCCTCCTCGTGTGCCGCGGACATCCGGTAGATCCTGGGATAGATGGGCCAGGGCTCACCCTCGTCCCGCTCGTCGCCCGGCCGGGGGTGGATGTCCAGCTGGGTCACCGAGGCGGCGCCCTGCCGCAGGACGGTGCCCAGACAGTCGGCGCCGGTGTCCCCGCCGCCGACGATGACGACGTGCTTGTGCTCGGCGGTGATCGGCGGCCGGAGGTAGTCGCCCTCCTGGACCCGGTTGGCCATCGGCAGGAACTCCATCGCCTGGTGGATCCCGGCCAGCTCCCGGCCCGGCACCGGCAGCTCCCGCCAGGCCCGCGCGCCCACCGCGATCACCAGGGCGTCATAGCGCGATCTCAGCTCGGCGGCGTCCAGATCGGTGCCGACCCCCACCCCGGTGCGGAACTTGGTGCCCTCGGCGCTCATCTGGGCCAGCCGCCGGTCCAGGTGGTGCTTCTCCATCTTGAACGCGGGGATGCCGTAGCGCAGCAGACCACCCGCCCGGTCGTCCCGTTCGTACACCGCCACCGTGTGCCCCGCCCGGGTGAGCTGCTGGGCCGCGGCGAGACCCGCGGGACCCGAACCGATCACCGCGACGGTCCGGCCGGTCAGCCGCTCCGGGGGCCGGTGCGGGACGCGGCCGCTCTCCCACGCCCGGTCGGCTATGGTGACCTCGACGTTCTTGATGGTGACCGCGGGCTGGTTGATGGCGAGCACACACGCGCTCTCGCACGGGGCCGGGCACAGCCGCCCGGTGAACTCCGGGAAGTTGTTCGTGGCGTGCAGCCGCTCGATCGCCCGTGCCCAGTCGTCCCGTGAGACCAGGTCGTTCCACTCCGGGATGAGGTTGCCCAGCGGGCATCCCTGGTGACAGAACGGGATCCCGCAGTCCATGCAGCGGTCCGCCTGGGCACCGATGATCGGCAGCAGTCCGCCCGGCTCGTAGACCTCGTCCCAGTCCCGCACCCGCTCGGCCACGGGGCGGCGTGGCGGAAGGCGGCGGGGTGTGGTGAGGAAACCCTTCGGGTCGGCCATCACGGCCTCCGATACCCGCGTCCTGGTCTGGCCGGTGGGACCCGGTCCACCGGGCCCCGGCGCGGCGGCGGCACATGGCGCCGTCACGCGTTTCTCCCCACTGTACGACCGCTCCCGCCCGGTGGTGCCGGGCCCGACCCTAGGCCGGCAGCCGGGCGCGTACCGCCTCGGCCTGTGCCATCACCCGGTCCACCAGCTCCGCGCAGCTCGGCAGATCGGCGATCACCCCCGCCACCTGGCCCGAGGCCATCACCCCGGTGTCGGTCCTGCCGTCCACCATCGCCGCCTTGAGCAGCATCGGGGTGGTGGCGGCCAGCAGCACCTGGCTCCAGGTGAGCTCCCGGCCGCGGCGCATGGCCAGCCCGTCGCGCGCCATCCGTACCCAGCCCGTCCCGGACAGCCGACGGAAGGCGGCGGCGTGGCGTACGGCCCGGACGAGGGCGGTGGTGCGCCCGGAGCGCTCCAGGGCGTCGACCAGTTCGGTGCGCAGCATCCGGTGCGGCAGTCCGTCGACCGCCGTGGTGACGGTGACATCGGTGACCGCGGCGGCCAGGTAGCGGGCCTTCACGGCGTCCGGCACCGTGCTGTCGGAGGTCAGCAGGAAGCGGGTGCCCATCGCGATCCCGGCCGCTCCGTAGGCGAGCGCGGCGATCAGGCCCCGGCCGTCGTGGAAACCGCCCGCGGCCACCACCGGGATGTCCACCGCGTCCACGACCTGGGGGAGCAGCACACTGGTGGCCACCTCGCCGGTGTGGCCCCCGCCCTCACCGCCCTGCACCACCACCGCGTCCGCGCCCCAGGCCGCCACCTTCTCCGCGTGCCGCCGCGCGCCGACCGACGGGATGACGACCACCCCCGCGTCCTTCAGCCGGGTGATCAGCTCCCGGGTGGGGGCCAGCGCGAAGGACGCCACCCGGACGCCCTCCTCGATGATGATCCGCACCCGTTCCCCGGCGTCCCCCGCGTCGGCCCGCAGATTGACGCCGAAGGGCGCGTCGGTGCGCGAGGCGACCTCCCGCACCGCGGCCCGCAGCCGGTCCGGGGACATGGTGGCGGAGGCGAGGATGCCCAGCGCCCCGGCCTCGGCCACCGCCGACACCAGCCGGGGCCCGGCGACCCACCCCATCCCGGTCTGGACGATCGGGTGGCGGACCCCGGCGAGCGCGGTCAGCGCGGTGTCCATCAGGACGGCACCTCCCGCTCGCGCAGCCCCTCCGGATCGATGACCTCCCGGATCAGCCGCAGCTCGGCCGCGCTCGGCTCACGGGTGCGGGGGACGTCGTCGGCGACGGTCAGCGGGAAGCCGGTGGCCTCCCGCACCTGCCCGGCGGTGACCCCCGGATGCAGCGAGTGCACCCGCAGCGTGCGGTCGGGCGTGGCGAAGTCGAGGACGGCGAGATCGGTCACCACCCGCCGCAGTTCGTGGAAGCGGGTCGCCGACGGCCCGGCCGCCGCGGCCCGGTCGTGTCCGACACCGCACACCATGTCCACGCGTTCCACGAACACCCGCCGGGAGTGCCGCGGCACCCAGTAACTCGTGGGGTTGTTCAGGGTGTTGACGGGTGCTCCGCGTACTCCGAGAAGCTGCCGCCGGGGCCGCTTCCAGTCACCGACGCAGGAGATGTTCTGGTTGCCGTGGCGGTCGAGCTGGCTCGCGCCCATCATCACATGGCGTTTGCCGCCGGCGACCAGTGCCAAGTGGCGGCGGTACGGCAGCCAGCCCTCCACCACCTCCGGATCGTCGCCGACGAGCATCGCCTCACCGTCGGTCAGCAGCAGCCCCGGCTCGAAGGTGAGTCCGGCCAGCCGGGCGCCGATCCGGGGCACCACACCCATCGGGGCGGCCAGGATCTCCCCGTCGCCCCGCCACGCCTCCGCGCACGCCACCACGCAGTACTCGGCCCGGCTCACCTGAGCGGCCATCGGCCCTCCCTCCCGAACTCCGCCACCGCGGCCCGGTACGCGTCCTCGTCCCCGGACAGGAAGCGCGCGGCGAACTCCCGCCACGCCCCGGGGTCGGCCGCGGCCTTGGCGTATGCGCTCTGGAACGCCTCGTCACGTCCGTAGTCCGGGACGCAGGAGGTGAAGTGGGCGCCGTGCGGCGCCTCGATCACACCGGCCACGCTGTGCCGGGAGACCAGCAGGGTCCCCGGACCGCCCGCCGCCGCGAATTCAGTGGTGTCGACGACGCGTTCGCACGAGAGGTAGGCGTGGCCGGCGGCCTCGCAGAACAGGTCGTCGAAGTACGGGTCCGGTCCCAGGTACTGACCGTTGCCCGCGGCGTCGGCGCGGTTGAGGTGCACCAGCGCCACGTCCAGCCGCAGCGCCGGTACCGCCACCAGCTCCTCGCCGTCCTCGTAGGGCGAACGGACCGTCCGCAGACCGGGGTTGACCGTCATCACGTCCGAGCCGAGACCCGCGCGGACGGGCAGGAAGGGCAGCCGGTGCACCGCGGCGGTCAGCCCCCACATGACCATCGCCTCGTCCAGCTCCACCAGTTCGAGGGCGCCCCTCTCGCGAGCCGCCCGGAAGTGCGGCTCCAGGGGGATCGAGTCCAGGGTGGCGAACGCGGTCACCAGTTTGCGGATCTTCCCGGCGGCGGTCAGCAGCCCCACGTCCGGCCCGCCGAAGGAGACCACCGTCAGATCGGTGACATCGGTCCGCAGCAGGGCCCGTACCAGCGCCATCGGCTTGCGCCGGGAACCCCAGCCGCCGATGCCGACCGTCATACCGCTCTCGATCCGGCCGACCGCCTCCGCCGCGCTCATCCGCTTGTCCAGGCCCGGGCTCACCGCCGCTCACCGCCCCGTGCCAGGAAGGCGTCGCGGTGCCGGTCGGACAGTCCGCCGAGGTTGGCCTCGAAGGTGAAGCCCTGTTCGAAGCGGTAGCTGCGGTGCACATCGACCGGATCGATTCCGTTGATGGCCGCCTTGGCCAGCCGCAGCAGCTCACCGTCCTTGGCCGCGATCTCCCGCGCCAGCTCCAGCGCCGCGGCACGCAGACCGGTGCGCGGCACCACCCGCCACACCGAGCCGTGCCGGTGCAACTCCTCGGCGGTGGCGGTACGCGCGGTGTAGTACAGCGCCCGCATCAGATGCTGCGGCACCAGCCGGGCCAGATGGGTGGCCGCGCCCAGCGCGCCGCGGTCCAGCTCCGGCAGCCCGAACTCCGCGTCCTCGCTCGCCACGACGGCGTCCGCGTTGCCCACCAGACCGATACCGCCGCCGAGGCAGAAACCCTGCACGGCCGCGACGACCGGCACCGGGCAGTCGTAGACCGCGGCGAACGCCTCGGCGCAGCCCCGGTTGGCGCCGAGCAGCGCCTGGTGTCCTTCGGTGCGCTGCATCTCCTTGATGTCCACGCCCGCGTTGAACCCCCGGCCCTCGGCGGTGAGGACCACACAGCGCACCGCGGGGTCGGCGCCCGCGCCGCGCACGGCGGCGGCCAGCGCGTACCAGCCGTGCACGGGAAGGGCGTTGACGGGTGGGAAGTCCACGGTGACGACGGCTACGCCCGCTTCCGGGGCGGTGGTGGAGACACCCATGAGCAGATCCGCTACCTTTCCACCAAACATTTGTTAGGCGAGAAGGTAGCAGCGCACAGCGCGCAGCGGGAGGTGTCATGTGGCCGTCACCATCGACCTCGCCGGGCAGGTCGCCGTGGTCACCGGAGGAACGCGCGGGGTGGGTGCGGGTATCGCCCGTTCCCTGCTCACCGCGGGGGCCGAGGTGGTGGTCTGTGCCCGACGCGCCCCCGGCGGGCCGGTGCGGGCCGCCGGGCGCACCGCGCGTTTCCAGCCGCTCGACGTAACGGACCCCGACGCCGTCGAGGGCTTCTTCCGCTCGCTGCGCGACACCCACGGACACCTGGACCTGCTGGTCAACAACGCCGGAGGCAGCCCTTACGGTCTGATCGCCGCCGACGGTCCGCGCCGTGCCGCCCGGGTGCTGGAGCTGAATCTGACCGCGCCCATGACCGTCGCCCTGGCCGCATACGGGCTGATGTGCCGTCAGGAGACCGGCGGGTCGATCGTGATGGTCGGGAGCGTCAGCGGCACCCGGCCCTCACCGGGTACGGCGGCCTACGGTGCCGCCAAGGCGGGCCTGGAGAACCTGGCCCGCACCCTGGCCGTGGAATGGGCTCCGGCGGTGCGGGTGAACACCCTCGTCCTCGGCATGGTCCGCACCGAACGGTCGCATCTGCACTACGGGGACGCGGACGGGATCGCAGCCGTCGGGCGCACCGTGCCGCTCGGACGGCTGGCCGAACCCGCCGAGGCCGGTGACGCCTGTGTCTTCCTCGCCTCCGGACTCGCCCGCTACATCACCGGGGCGAGCCTCGCCGTGCACGGTGGCGGGGAGCGCCCGGCCTTCCTCGACGCCGCCACGGCGAACGCGGCGGCGGACGCCGCCCCATCGGGCCCCACCGAGGGCACCACCACCCAGGAGGAGTGAGATGAGCGGACTGTGCCAGGGACGCGTCGCCGTGGTCACCGGAGCGGGCCGCGGCCTCGGCCGCGCCCACGCGCTCGCGTTCGCCGCCGAGGGCGCGAAGGTCGTCGTCAACGACATCGGCGCGGGTCCCGACGGCGCCGGACGGTCGGCGGACCCGGCCCAGGAGGTGGTGACGGAGATACGGGCCGCCGGCGGCGAGGCCGTCGTCCACACCGGGGACATCGCCTCGGCCGACGGCGCGGCCTCCCTGATCGCCACCGCCCTTGACGTCTACGGCCGCCTCGACACCCTCGTCAGCAACGCCGGTTTCCTCCGCGACCGGATGCTCGTCAACCTCGGGGAGGACGACTGGGACGCGGTGCTCCGTGTCCATCTCACCGGCCACTTCCTGTCGTTGCGGTACGCCGCCGCGCACTGGCGTGCCGAAAGCAAGGCCGGGCGCGCACCGGTTGCCCGCGTGATCCACACCAGCTCCGGCGCGGGGCTGATGGGCAGTGTCGGCCAGGGCAACTACGCGGCGGCCAAGGCCGGGATCCTCGGCCTCACCCTGGTCGCCGCGGCCGAACTGGAGCGCTACGGCGTGCAGGTGAACGCGGTGGCCCCGGCGGCCCGCACCCGGATGACGGAGGCCACCTTCGCCGACACCATGGCCGCCCCCGACCGGCCCGGAGCCTTCGACGCGATGGCTCCCGCGAACGTCTCACCGCTCGTGGTCTGGCTCGGTTCCGCCGCCTGCGCCGGGGTCTCCGGCCGCGTCTTCGAGGCCGATGGCGGGCGGATCACCGTGATGGACGGCTGGCGCCGGGGGCCGACGGCCGACAAGGGCGCCCGCTGGTCCCCCGCCGGGGCGGGGGAGGCCGTGACGGAACTGCTCGCCGCGGCCGAGCCCCCGGAGCCGGTGTACGGGGCGCCCTGACGGCCGTCCGCCTCAGATCCGGACGCCGTGGGCGCGCAGATAGGCCAACGGGTTGATGTCGGATCCGTAGCCGGGGCCCGTGCGGATCTCGAAGTGCAGATGCGGACCGGTGGTGTTGCCGGTGGAGCCGGAACGGCCGACCTGCTGACCGCCGTTGACGCTCTGGCCCGCCCGCACCGACAGCTGGGAGAGGTGGGCGTACTGGCTGTACCGGCCGTCCGGGTGCCGGATGACCACCTCGTACCCGTAGGCGTCGGCCCAGCCGGCCGAGACCACCCGGCCGGTGCTGACGGCCTTCACCGAGGTGCCCACGCCCACGGGGAAGTCCACGCCGGTGTGGTGTCCGCTGGACCAGCTGGACCCGGAGGCGCGGTACGCCGTGGTCGGGGTGACCCCGCTGACCGGCGCGCTGAACCCGGCACCGGTGGCGGGCTTGGCGGTGGACCGCTGGCGGCTGGGGTGCTGCTTCTCCGGCTGCGGCTTGGGCTTGGCCTTGTGGTGGGTCTCGGGCTTCGGCCTGGGCTTGGCCTTCGGCGTGGTGTCCGCCTTCGGTGCGGATCTCTCGGGCGTGGCTCTGCCGCTGCCGCTCAGGGCCAGCTTCTGACCGGGATGGATCAGGTCCGGATCATCGCCGATGGTCTGCCGGTTGGTCTCGTACAGGGTCCGCCAGCCGCCGCGCACGTTGTGGTCGTCGGCGATCCCGGAGAGCGAGTCGCCGCCGACCACCACATAGCGGCCGGAGCCGGACGGCGCCTGGCCGGGCAGCCGGGTGGGTGTGGGCTTGCTGTGCGGGGGCTGCTTCCGCTCGGTCTGCCGCGCGGCCGCCTTGAGGGTCTCGGGAGCGCTCCGGGGCTCGGCGGCGTCCCGGCTCAGCCCGGCCTTGCCGGAGCAGACCGGCCAGGCACCGGGCCCCTGGGCGTCGAGGACCTTCTCCGCGACGGCGATCTGCTGGTCCTTGGTGGCCAGATCGGCCCGTGCCGCGTATGCGGTGCCGCCGTATGCCTTCCAGGTGCTCTGGGTGAACTGGAGTCCGCCGTAGAAGCCGTTGCCGGTGTTGATGTCCCAGGTACTGGTGGACTCGCACCGGGCGACCTTGTCCCAGGTGCCCTCCGAGGCCGCGTGCGCGCCCGTGGCGCCGACCAGTGGCAGGGCGAGTCCGGCGCCGCCCGCCGTCACACTCAGCGAGGCGCGGGAGATCCGGTGGGGCTTCGGACGGCGGTGGCGTCCCCGTAAGGGCATGGACGGCTCCTTCTCCTGATGCCGGTGCGGCGACTGCCGGGCGCGCCAAACATAAGGGGCCCGATTCGGCCACAACAAGAGGGAGTTGACCCGGAAAGAGGGCCGCGTGGCGCTGTGCTGCGACCCTCCCTCCGGTATGTGATGTGCATCACATCATTTCACTCGGTGGTGCGCGAGAGACGCAGGGTGACGATCTCGAACGGGCCCAGTACCAGCGGGCAGTTCGCACCCTCAGGGGCGGCCGGCCCGGTCGGCCGCTCCAGCAGATCGCAGAACACGGCGCCGGACAGCGGGAATCCGGCGGTCAGTCGGGTCCGCGCGCGGCCGCCCCGCGACTCGTACAGCCGCACCACCACATCGCCACTGCCGTCATCGGCCAGTTTGACCGCCGTCACCACCACGGCGTCGTCCGCCACCGACACCAGCGGCGCCACGGCCGCGGCGCCCGGCACCCGCCGCTCGGGCAGATTGATCCGGTACCCCTCCCGCACCGCGTCCCCGACCGTCGCCCCCGGCACCAGCGCGTAGCGGAAGCGGTGCGTCCCCTGGTCGGTGTGCGGATCCGGGAAGCGCGGGGCGCGCAGCAGCGACAGCCGGACGGTCGTGGTGTGCGCGGTCCGCGTGACGTCGTAGCCGTAGGTCGCGTCATTGACCAGTGCGGTGCCCCACCCCGGCTCCTCCACCTGGACGAAACGGTGCTGGCACGCCTCGAACTTCGCCGCGTCCCAGCTGGTGTTGGTGTGCGTGGGCCGGTGGAGATGGCCGAACTGCGTCTCGGCGGCGATCCGGTCGCTGCGCAGGTCCAGCGGGAAGGCCGCCTTGAGGAACTTCTCCGTCTCGTGCCAGTCCACCTCGGTGTCGATCTCCAGCCGCCGCTCGCCCGCGGGGAGCGTGAGCCGCTGCTCGACCCGGGAGGAGCCGAAGACGCGCACCACCCGCACCGAACCGTCCACCCACGCCAGCTCCCGGACGTCCCGGAGATCGGTGACCGTGTTCCGGTAGAAGTGGTCGACGTCCCAGGCATCCCACATGTTCGGGAAGTCCGGGTGCAGTTGGAGGAGGTTGGCCGCCTCTCCGGGGGCCACCGTCTCGCGGTCCGCGACGAGGTCGTACACCGAGACCACCAGCCCGTGGCCGTCGATACCGACCCGCAGCAGCCCGTTGTCGAGGACGAAGCCGCCGCCCTCGCGCGGTGCGCTGTGCACCGGGGCGTCGTCCGGGCCCGGCCGGACCGGTGCGGCGCCGCCCGCCGGAACCCCGGCCCGCCGGTGTGGCGCCGCATTGAACACCAGCTCCGCGTCACCGTCCCCGGCCAGCGCGGCGAGCGACTGCGCGACGATCCCTTCCAGCTCCTCGGCGACGCGGGCGTAGGTGCGCTCCGCCTCCCGGTGCACCCAGGCGATCGAGGACCCCGGCAGGATGTCGTGGAACTGGTGCAGCAGCACCGTCTTCCACAGCCGGTCCAGTTCCTCGTACGGATAGCGGAAACCGGTCCGCACCGCCGCCGTCGCCGCCCACAGTTCGGCCTCGCGCAGCAGGTGCTCGGCGCGCCGGTTGCCCTGCTTGGTCCTGGCCTGGCTGGTCAGCGTCGCCCGGTGCAGCTCCAGATACAGCTCGCCCATCCACACCGGGGCGTGTCCGTACTCCTCCCGGGCCTTCTCGAAGAACGCCGACGGACGCTCGAAGGCGACCGTGGCCGAACCCTCCAGATCCGCCAGCCGCTTGGCCCGGGCCACCATCTCGCGGGTGGTGCCACCGCCGCCGTCGCCCCAGCCGGTGGGAGCCAGCGAACGCCCCGCCGACCCCTTCTCCCGGAAGTTGCGGACCGCGTGCGCGACCTCCTTGCCGGACAGTTGCGCGTTGTAGGTGTCGATCGGCGGGAAGTGGGTGAACACCCGGGTGCCGTCCAGCCCCTCCCACCAGAAGGTGTGATGGGGAAAGGCGTTGGTCTGGCTCCAGGAGATCTTCTGGGTGAGGAACCACTTCGCCCCCGCCTGTTTCACCAGCTGTGGCAGCGCGGCCGAGTAGCCGAAGGTGTCCGGCAGCCACACCTCCTCGGTCTCGATCCCGAACTCCTCCAGGAAGAACCGCTTGCCGTGTACGAACTGCCGCGCGAGCGCCTCCGATCCCGGCATATTGGTGTCCGACTCCACCCACATCCCGCCCACGGGGATGAACCGGCCCTCGGCCACGGCCTTCTTGACCCGGGCGTACACCTCCGGCCGGTGCTCCTTGAGCCAGGCGAACTGCTGCGCCTGGCTCATCGCGTAGACGAAGTCCGGCTCATCCTCCAGCAGCGCCGTCATGTTCGCGGTGGTGCGGGCCACCTTGCGCACCGTCTCCCGCAGCGGCCACAGCCACGCCGAGTCGATATGGGCATGGCCCACCGCGCTGATCCGGTGCGCCGAGGCATGGGCCGGGGACGCCAGCACCTCCGCCAGCTGCTCCCGGGCGCGGGCCGCCGTACCGCCCACGTCCTGCAGGTCCACGGCGTCCAGGGCCCGTTCGACCGCGCGCAGGATCTCCCAGCGGCGCGGGGTGTCGGGCGAGAGCTCCGCCATCAGCTCGCCCAGCACCTCGAGGTCCTGCACCAGCTCCCACACCGTCGTGTCGAACACGGCGAGGTCCATCCGGGCCAGCCGGTACTGCGGTTCGCTGCCCGCCGTCGCCGGATCGCCCAGCCGGGTCGGCACGAAGGGGTGGTAGTCCAGCACGACCGGGTTGGAGGCGGCCTCGATGTGCAGCACCACCTCCTCACCGCCCGCCACCGGGGCTCCCACCCGCACCCACTGGTTGCGCGGGTTGAGCCCCTTCACCGGGGAGCCGTCCGGCCGGTAGACCAGCCCCTCGCACTGGAATCCCGGCATGTTCTCGTCGAAGCCCAGGTCCAGCACGGCTTCCGCGGTCCGGCCCGCCCACGCCTCCGGGACCGTGCCGCGCACCGTGAACCAGCTGGTGCCCCACGGCGGCCCCCAGGCCGCGCCGACCTCGATGGGGCCGCGGGGAGCGGCCAGCCCCTCGGCCACGGGCACCGGTTCGCCCGGGGCGTTCCAGATGCCGGTCTCCAGCGGTACGGACTCCGGGTACACCGCCGGGCGGATGCGCTCCTCCAGGACGCGCTTCAGCCGGGCTTCGGTGACGGCACGGTCGCTGTGCATGGGGCGGTACTCCTTGGCTGCGGGCGGACGGGGGACTACCAGACGAACGGGACGGAGGAGGGCCGGGAGGAGCGGAACAGCTCGTCCACGGCCCGGACATCGATCCGGGACGCGGTCTCGCCGTCCGCCCGGCGCAGCGCGGGAACGTAGAAGGCGGTGCCACACGTACCGCCGAGGAAGCGCCGGCCGCCGTCCGGCAGCACCTGGTGCAGCTCGTAGTGGCGTACGGCCCCGGACGAGCGCCCCCAGGCCAGCCGCAGCGCCGCCGTGCCGGCCTCGGCGCCGGGCCGGGACGCCGTCACCGTCAGCGCTCCGGGCGCGTCCGGCACCGCGGGCGCCGCGTCGTGTACGGCGAGTCCGCCCAGCCGCCAGCGCGCGGTGCCCCCGCCGGGCGAGGTCAGCCGCACCCCGAAGGCGCGCACCGAATCCGCCCGCAGCCCGCGCAGCCGCCGTCCGATCCGCACGGTGGCGGTGGTCCAGCCACCGCTCGCGCGCAGGGTGCCCGCGGGGACGTGGACGAAGTCGTAGGCGCCACCCGGTGCGTCCGGCTCCCGGACGGCCACGGCCAGCTCCACCCGGACCGCAGCCGATCCGGTGTCGGCGCGATGGGTCAGTTCCACCACGGTGGCGGGGGACAGCGGAAGCCGCACCGAGTGCAGTTCGACCGTGGTCGGCGCGCCCAGGACGCCGTCCACCAGCAGACTGCTGCCACCGCGCCACGCGTCGGCGAAGTCGAAGGTGACGGCGGGGCGGGCGGCGCCGGTGCGCACCACCCAGCGGCGTCCGGGCAGCCGGTCCTGGAGTCCCAGATGGTTCCAGGCGGTGTCCGACACCACCGTGCCCTCCTCGTACCAGCGCAGCCCGTGGCCGGTGTTGAAGGAGGTGGCGAACGGCAGCGCGGTGACGGTGGAACGGTCCGCCACGGAGAGGGCGGGCGCCCGCCACCCTCCGGTGCCGCTGCCCGGTGCCGACGGATCGAGGGAGGCGCCGGTCCAGAAGCGGTCGTCACGGGCGTGGAAGGCGCCCGGTTCGCGCTGCCCCGACGGGAGGCTGGTCCAGGTCCACTCCGGGCGGTAGAAACCGTAGGACGTGGTGTGCGCGGTGTCGGCGGGGACGACGGCGTCCCAGTCCACCGGGGTGTCATAGCCACGGGACTCCACGTCGATCCCGGCCCACAGCTCATGGCGGTCGCGGCCGAGGTCCTCCGCGAGCCGTCCCGAGGAGGCCAGTCCCGGCCCGCTCCAGTCGAAGTTCAGGAACATGGTGCCGGAGGCGCGGAAGAAGGCGGAGTTGCGGTCGTTGAGCGCGTTCTGCCAGCGCACCGCGCCACTGTCGACCATCGCGTCGTACCAGGTGATCCGCAGCCCCCCGGCGCGGTCGCGCAGATGGCGCAGGAAGTCCTTCATATCGGTGGCCAGCCGGGCGTCGCCGCCGTCGGTCTCGGCGTTGATGAACCAGCCGTCGAAGCCGTAGGTCCGCGCCACCTCGATCAGCTTGTCCGCAACCGGGAACCCGCCGTCGTTCCCGCGCCGGACCAGGTCGCGCGTCCAGCGGAGCTGCCCGCCGTAGGCCACCGGCGGCAGAAAGACCGTGCCGAGCACGGGGACCCCGTTGCGGTGCGCGGCGTCCACCACGGGCGCGTTGGGCGCGAGGATCAGCCCCTCGCCCGAGGAGCCGCCCCAGAACACCAGCTCATCCAGGTAGGCCCAGTGGGTGAGCGCGTAGAAGTCGGCGGTCGGGGAGCCCTGGGAGGGATTGCCCGCGGTGGGGGCGAACGCGGCCAGGGCGGACACCCGTGCCTGACCGGTGCGCGCCGTGGTGTTCGGCGCCACCGGGGCGAAACGGGAAGCAAGGGGGACGGTCGCGGTGTTGAACGCGAGATCCGGATCGGACCGCGGGGTCCACGCCAGCAGGCTGCGCCAGACGACACCGTCCCCCGGACTGCCGGAGGGCAGGCTGTCCGGGAACCAGTACGAGGCGTACGGCCGCGGATCCGCGGCGGTGCGGCCACGTGCCCGGCCCGCCGCGCCGGCGACGGCCGGGGGAAGGGCGGTGGCCGCCGCCGTGGCGGCGCCCACGGCCAGTACACGGCGGCGGCCGGGGTGGGTGGTCCCGGTCCCGGGTCGTATGGATCTGTCGTACACGCCGGACTCCTTCGCTGGGAGGTCAGGTGGTGGTGAGCGGTTCATCCGAGGGCGTCGACCGTCAGCACCTCCGTGATGCCGCGCGCCGCCAAGTGCGCGGCGTCCGTGGCCCGTTCGGCCAGCACCACGGCCGGTCGCAGTCCCTGCGCGGCGGCCCGCATCCAGGCTTCGAAGAACACCCCGCCCGGCGCGCACCCCGTACGCCCCCGGGCGGACTCCTCCCCGGCCTCCGCCACCAGCGCGGTGGTGCGCGGGGCGGGAACCCGCTCCCGCCACTCCCGGACGCAGCGGGCGAGCGCCCGACCGGCGGGCTTGACCCGGCGGTCGTTGGTGAGCAGCCCGAGCCCGTACTCCAGCTCGGGGAAGTCGGCGAGCCCGCGGTCCACGTCGTGCGAACACCACCAGGTCACGCCCCAGACATCGGTGCAGTCCAGCGCCCGGTCGACCGTCGCCGCGGTGAAGGCGGCGGCCCGCTCGGGCGGGATGTGCGGCGCGGGCGCGCCGACCTCCTGCAACCAGACCGGGCGGTGGGGGTCCGTCGCCCATGCCTTGGACAGCTCGATGAGGTACGCGGCGTGCAGTGCGGTGGCGGCGCCCGCGGCCCCGTGGCGCTGCGCGGTGCCGTTGAACACCCAGGAGTGCACGGCGGTGGCGGCGCCGAGCCGGGCCGAGTGGGCGGGGGTGAACGGGTGGTCCTCGTGGTACCAGGCGGCGTCGTAGGAGGCGTGCAGATGGGTCCGTCCCGGTGCCCCCTTCTCACAGGCGTCGAGCATTCCGCGCAGCCACGCCGCGGCCTGTCCGGGGGTGATGTGGTCGGGGTCGGGATGGGGCGCGGCGGAGAACTGGTTGATCTCGTTGCCGACGGTCATCCCGAGGAACGCGGGCCGGTCGGCGAGCGCGGCGGCGAGCGTGCGCAGATACTCCGCCTGGGCCCGGACCACATCGGGATCGGTGAAGAGGTTGCGGCGGTGCCAGGTGGTGGTCCAGGAGGGGATGAAGTCGAAGCTGGACAGATGGCCCTGCAGACCGTCCACGTTCACCTCGAGACCGCGCTCGGCCGCCGCGTCGACGAGCTGGACCAGCTGCTCGACCGCGCGCGGACGGATCAGGGAGCGGTTGGGGTGGAAGACCGGCCACAGCGGGAAGACCCGGATGTGGTCCAGTCCCAGGGCCGCGATGGAGTCCAGATCGGCGCGGACCTCGTCGATGTCGAAGTCCAGCCAGTGGTGGAACCAGCCGCGCGTGGGGGTGTAGTTGACGCCGAAGCGCACGAAAGATCGATCCCTTCAGCCCTTGATGGCGCCCTCGCCGACGCCACGGAAGAAGTACCGCTGGAGACAGGCGAACATGACGATCAGCGGGGCGACCGCGATGATGGTGCCCGCCGCGACGAGCCGTGGATTGTTGGCGAACGTGCCGTGCAGATAGTTGAGCCCGACGGTCAGGGTGAACTTGTCGGAGTCGGAGAGCACGATCAGCGGCCACAGGAAGTCGTCCCAGGCACCCATGAAGGCGAAGATGGCGACCACCGCCAGGGTGCCCTTCACCGAGGGCAGCCCGATCCGCAGGAACCGCTGCCACACATTGGCCCCGTCGATCACCGCGGCCTCCTCGACCTCGTACGGCAGGGCGGCGAACGCGTTGCGCATCAGCAGGACGTTCAGCGCGCTGACCGCGCCCGGCAGCACCACGGCGGTGAGGGTGTTGTTGAGCTCCAGCTCCCGCATGGTGGTGAACTGGGCGATGATGATGGACTCCAGGGGCACCAGCAGCGCCATCACGAACGCAAGCCCCGCCGCCTTCCGGCCCCGGAACCGCAGCCGCGCCAGTGCGTATCCGGCCATCGCCGCGCCCACGCAGTTGGTGAGCACATTGGCCACCGCCACCTTGAGGGAGTTCAGCGCGTAGTCCCACACCGGCACGATGTCCGCGACCCCCGAGTAGTTGTCGAGCGTGGGGTGTTCGGGCAGGAAGGCGGGCGGTGAGGTGTAGATGTCCTCGGTGGTGCCCTTGAGCGAGGTGGACAGCTGCCACAGGAAGGGACCCACGGTCAGCGCCAGCACGGCGAGCAGCAGCAGGTAGCGCAGTGCCTTCTCCCAGCCGGACGCACGTCTCACGTCGGCTCCTCCCGGCGGTCGGCGCGCAGCACCAGCAGCATCAGCACCAGGGTGATGGCGAAGACGACGAGCGAGAGCGCGGAGGCATAGCCCACCCGTCCGTTCAGTCCGGTGCCCACCCGCTGCACCAGCATCACGAGCGTGGTGTCCTGTCCGGCCGGGCCGCCGGTGGGTCCGGCCAGCAGATAGACCTCGGAGAACACCTTGAACGCGGCCACCGAGGAGAGCGCGCCGACCAGCACCATCGTCGAGCGCACGGCCGGGACGGTGACACTGAGGAAGCGGCGGACCGCGCCCGCGCCGTCCACGGCGGCGGCCTCGTGCAGTTCGGGCGGTACGTTCGCCAGGGCGGCAAGGTAAATGATCATGTAGTAGCCCAATCCCTTCCAGACCGTCAGCGCCATGGCGCTGAACAGCAGCAGCCACTGGTCGCCGAGGAACGCCACGGGACTGGCGCCGAGGAAGGTGAGGATGCCGTTGACCAGGCCGCGGTCGTCCAGCATCCACGCCCAGATCAGGGAGACCACCACGACCGACGCCACCACCGGGGTGTAGAAGGCGGCCCGGAAGAAGGTGACACCGGGGATCTGCCTGCGCACCAGCAGGGCCAGCAGCAGCGGCAGCAGCACGGTGCACGGCACCACCATCACCACGTACAGCAGGCTGTTGCGCAGCCCCACCGTGAACTGCTCGTCGTCCAGCATGGTCCGGAAGTTCTCCAGGCCCACCCAGGAGCCGCCGGTGAGCGTCCGGGTGTCGGTGAACGCCTGGTGGACGGTGGTCAGAAAGGGATAGAGGGTGAACGCGGTGACCACGGCGAGCCCGGGGAGCAGGAAGAGCCAAGGGCTCGCTGCCCGGTGCGTCCGCGAGGCGGGAGCGGTGGAGTGGCGGCGCATCCGGTGCCCCTAACCCTGCTGGAGCAGCTTGTTGCTCTGCGCCACCGCGTCGTCCAGCGCCTCCTTGGGCGACTTCTTGCCCTGGAGGGCCTTGGCCACCTCGTTCTGGAGCACGGTCTTCATCTCATCGCTCATCACGACGGGTGTGTAGTTCACCGCGCCCTTGAGCAGCTTCGCGGAGGCGACCCGCACCCGGCCCTCGTCGGTGCCGTCGTCGTGGGTCCAGTAGGGCTTGTCCAGTGATCCCCTGGTGCTCGGGAAGATGGCCACCTGGTGCGCGAAGGACTCCTGGTTCCTGCCGTCGGTGACGAAGTGCGCGAACGCGATGGCCGCGGCCTTGTGCTCGCTGTTCTCCTTCACAGCCAGGCCCATCACATACATGTTGGGCTTCCCGGTGTTGTTGGGCGCCTCGGTGATGCCGAGGTTCTTGTAGAGGCTGGGCGCGTCCCGTTTGAAGGTCTCCAGGTCATGGGCGCTGCCCGGGTTCATCGCGACCTTCTGCTCCAGGAACTTCTGCCCGGCCTTCTCCGGGGTGTTGGTGAGTGCCTGTCCGTCCAGTCCGCCCTTGTCATAGAGCTTCTTGTACCGGGTCAGCAGCTCCACGCCCTTGCGCTCGTTGTAGGTGAAGGCGGTGGCGTCGCCGTTCATGAGCTGTACGCCGTACCGGCCGAAGTCCTCGACGGACGGGGTGCCCGCGAGGGTCGCCACCTCACCGTCGGTTGCGCGGGCCATGGTGTCCGCGGCGCTGAACAGTTCGTCGTAGCTGCGCGGCGGATCGGCCGGATCCAGCCCGGCCTTCCGGAAGAGTGCCTTGTTGTAGAACATCGGGCCGGTGTTGAGGTACCAGGGGAAGGCATAGGTCCCGTCGAGACCGGGGAGGGCATTGCCCCGCCATGCCTCGGGGGTGTACTCGGAGCGGTAGCGGGAACTGGCCTTCTCCCGGTCGAGGTTCATCAGCACCCCCGCCTTGGCCAGCGGATGCGCCAGGTCGGGGGACACATTGACCACATCGGGGAGATTGCCCGACCCGGCGTCCGCGCTGAGCTTTTCCGCATAGTTCTCGGCGGGCTGATCCAGCCAGGTGACCTTGACGTCCGGGTACTTCTTCTCGAAAGCGTCGATCAGACCGTTGAAGTAGTCCTTGAAGTTGGCCCGGAGATTCCAGGTCTGGAAGCGGATCTTTCCCTCGATCTTGCCGTCCGCACGGGACCCGCCTCCGTCATCACCGCCGCCGCAGCCGGTCAGAGCCATGGAGGAGAGCAGCAGGGGGAGGATGGCGGCGGTCGTTCTACGGGATATGGGCATGGCCGACGAGCTCCTTCGATGAGCCGGAGTGGGTCCGGTGGGAGCAGGAAGGGGAGGGGAGGGGATGCGAGGGGGCGGATCAAAAACTGCACCCGGAAAGGGAGTTGCGTCAAGACTTCCGTCGCGAACTAATGCGCTTTAGTCTTCATCCAGCTCAAGCGCTTTAGTGATCTCCCCGGAAGGCACGGTCCGGGGGAGCGGGAGGAAGCCCATGCGCCGGACACCGGCCCGACGCCCCACGATGAAGGACATCGCCCGCCGCGCCGGGGTCTCCGAGAGCGCGGTCTCCTTCGCGCTGAACGACCGCCCCGGGGTCTCGGCGGCCACCCGCGACCGGGTGCGGCGCGTGGCCGAGGAACTCGGCTGGCAGGCCAGCACCGCCGCACGGGCTCTGTCCGGTGAGGGCTCGGCCACCGTCGGCCTGGTGCTCGCCCGGCCCGCCAGCACCCTCGGCGTGGAGTCGTTCTTCCTGCAACTGGTCTCCGGGGTGCAGGAAGCGCTCTCCCGGCGCCGTCTCGGTCTGCTGTTCCAGGTGGTGGAGGACCTGGACGCGGAGTGCGCCACCTACCGTCGCTGGTGGGCCGAGCACCGGGTGGACGGCGTCCTCGTCGTCGACCCCTGCCGTGACGACCCGCGGCCGGATCTGCTCGATGAACTGGGCCTGCCCGCCGTGGTGATCGGCTCCATGACCGACGACCCGGCCGCCGAACCCCCCGCCCACCCCGGCATCTCCAACCTCTGGGCGGACGACGCCGCCGCGATGGCCTCGATCGTCGGCCATCTCCACGGCCTCGGACACCGCAGGATCACCCATATCGCCGGACTGCCCGGACTGGCCCACACCCGGCGCCGGATGCGCTCGCTGCGCGCCGAGGCCGAGCGCCGCGGGCTCACCGAGGTGGCCTCGGTGACCACCGACTACTCCGACGCCCAGGGGGCCGAGGCCACCCGCCGGGTACTCGCCCGTGACCGTCCGCCCACCGCCCTGGTCTTCGACAACGACGTGATGGCGGTCGCCGGACTCGCCGCCGCCGCCGAGCGCGGACTGTCCGTCCCGGCCGACCTGTCCATCGTGGCCTGGGACGACTCGGTGCTGTGCCGCAGCACCCACCCCTCGATGACCGCGCTGGTGCGCGACACCGCGGCCTTCGGGCGGCACGCCGCGGAGCGGCTGATCGCGCTGCTGGACGGGGAGGCGGCGGTGCGGGTGCAGGACGACGTCCCGCGGCTGGCCCCCCGCGGCAGCACCGCCCCGCCGCGCTAGGCCCTGCCCGGCCGGTCTTCGTGGGCCCGTGACGCCAACGCTGAAAGGTGCCCCCCTGCATCCGACGCCGCGGCCTGATCCACGAAGACGGGCAGGACAGGGCCTAGGCCCTGTCCTGCCGATCTTCGTGGGCCCGCGACGCCTGGCACCGCACCTCGCCGCGTTGTCGGGATCATCCGAGTACGCCCAGTACAAGGACGACCCTCCGCCTTGCGAGCTACGGCACCAGACGCCGCGGCCTGATCCACGAAGATCGACAGGACAGGACCTAGGTGTGCTCTCCCGGGACGGCGGTGGCCGCCGCCCGGACACGGGCGGCGGCCACCGGAGGAGATCCCTCGCGCCGCTTGCCGACGGACCTCGTGCCGTCTACGTACGGACCGCCAGCGACAGCGCGAAGCGCCCCTCGGCATCGGTCCACCAGCGCCGGGACTCCAGTCCGGCCGCCGCCAGTTCGGCCCGCACCTTCTCCTCCCGGAACTTCGCCGACACCTCGGTGCGGACCTCCTCCCCGGCCGTGAACGGGATCGCGAGATCCATCGAGGGGATCTTGGCGGTGAGGTCCTTGCGGGCCCGCAGCCGCATCTCGATCCACTCCTCCTCGGCGTTCCACACCGCCACGTGATCGAAGTCCGCCGGGTTGAAGTCCGCGCCCAGCTCCCGGTTGAGCACCGCGAGCACGTTCTTGTTGAACGCCGCCGTGACCCCTTGCGCATCGTCGTACGCGGAGACCAGCGTGGCCTCGTCCTTCACCAGGTCGGTGCCGAGCAGCAGCGCGTCACCCGGGGCCAGCAGCGCGCTCGCCGCGGTCAGGAACTCCGCCCGCTCGGACGGCAGCAGATTGCCGATGGTGCCGCCGAGGAACGCCAGCAGCCGGGGCCCGGGGCAGTCCTCGGGCAGGGTCAGCCCGCTCATGAAATCGGCCACCATGGCGTGCACCGTCAGCTCGGGATGCTCGCTGAGCAGGGCGCGCCCGGCCAGTTCCAGGGCGCTCTCGCTCACGTCCACCGGGACGTAGGCCCGCAGTTCCGGCAGCGCCCGGATCAGATGACGGGTCTTCTCCGAGGAGCCGGAACCCAGCTCGACCAGGGTTCTCGCCCCGGTCACCGCGGCGATCTCGGCTGCCCTGGCTATGAGGATCTCCCGCTCCGCGCGGGTCGGGTAGTACTCGGGCAGCCTGGTGATCTCTTCGAAGAGCTCGCTTCCGCGGGCGTCGTAGAACCACTTCGGCGGCAGCCGCTTGGGGGTGCGGGTCAGCCCGTCGGTCACGTCCTCGCGCAGTGCGGCGGTCGTGGTGTCCACGGGCAGGGTCCGGGTCATGGTGAAGGGGCTCACGCGGAAGCCTCCTTGAGGGGAGCGAGGAGAACCTCGGTACGGGTGGCGGTCAGCAGGGTGTGGTCGGGGACTTCCGTCCAGCGCGGATCGTCGTCGTAGGGCTCGGAGGCCACCACCACCGCGTGGCCCGGTTCGGCCCGGTACCACAGGGTGTCGCCCCACGCGGTGGCGGCGATCGTCGATCCGTCCAGGAGCAGCAGGTTCAGCCGTGAACCGGGCCCGGCGGCGGCCACCGTCTCGACGGCCCCGGCCAGCGCCTCGCCCGGCGCGTGGCCCAGCCGCAGCCGGTGCAGTACCAGCGCCCACACCAGCGCGGAGTCACAGCGCGCGGTGAGGTTCAGCAGGGCGGCGGGCGGCAGCGCCGCGGCCGCCTCCGCGAGGGAGTCCGGCCAGTCGCGCACCGCGCCGTTGTGGCTGAACAGCCAGACCCCGGAGGCGAAGGGCGAGGCGCCCGCCTCCCCGTCCGCGCTCGGCTCGGTGGCGTCGCGCACGGCGGCCATCAGCGCCCGGGTGCGCACCACCCGGGCGAGATCGGCGAAGGACAGATCGCCCCAGATGGGCCCGGCGCGCCGGTAGCGCGCGGGCACCGGGTCGTCCTGTGCGTACCAGCCCACCCCGAATCCGTCGGCGTTGACGGTGCCGTGGGCCTGCCGGCGCGGTGCCCAGGACTGTGTGAACAGACTGTGCGGCGGAGCGCTCACCACCTCACCGATGGCGGTCTCCGGCCCCAGATAGGCGAGATGGCGGCACATCAGCGCCACCCCCCGGCGATGGGGGCCGCGTTCGCGGCCACGGCCCTCACGCGGCCTCCGGGTCGGCGTCGCGGGCGGTGCGGAAGCCCGAGAAGATCTGCCGCCGGATCGGCAGGTCCCAGTTGCGGAAGGTGCCCCGGCAGGCCACCTGGTCCACGGCGAACGAGCCGCCGCGCAGCACCTTGTACGCGGGCCCGAAGAAGACCTGCGAGTACTCGGGGTAGGGGAAGACGCTGAATCCGGGGTAGGGCAGGAAGTCGCTCGACGTCCACTCCCACACATCACCGATGAGCTGCCGGACACCGAGCGGAGAGGCGCCTCGCGGATAGCTTCCGGCCCGTGCGGGCCGCAGATGGCGCTGGCCGAGGTTGGCGTGGTCGGGCGAGGGGTCCTCGTCGCCCCAGGGGTAGCGCAGCGACCGGCCGGTCGCCGGGTCGTGGCGGGCGGCCTTCTCCCACTCCTCCTCGCTGGGCAGCCGGCGCCCCGCCCAGCGGGCATAGGCGTCCGCCTCGTACCAGCTCACATGCAGCACCGGCTCGTCCTCGGGCACCGGTTCGGTCACCCCGAAGCGGCGGCGGAGCCATTGCCCGCCCTCGCGCCGCCAGAACAGGGGGGCGCTCAGCCCGTGTTCCTGGATGTGTGCCCAGCCCTCCGCGGTCCACCAGCGGCGCTCGGTGTAGCCGCCGTCCGCGATGAACCGGGCGTACGCGCCGTTGGTCACCGGGGTGGTGTCGATGTGGAAGGGCGGGACCAGCCGCCGGTGCGCGGGCCGTTCGTTGTCCAGCGCCCAGGGCTCGGTGGAGGTGCCCATGGTGAACGGGCCGCCGGGGACCAGCACCTCGTCGGGGAGCGCGGCCCCGTCGGTGGTGTCCGGCGGCTCCGGGGCGGTCAGTGCGGTGGGTCCGCGCCGCAGTTGGTGCGTGATCAGCATGGTCTCGTCGTGCTGCTGCTCATGCTGGGCGATCATCCCGAAGGCGAACGCCGCGTCCACGAGGGGGGCGCCGCGCAACTCGATCCGGTCCAGGATGTCGAACACCCGGCCGCGTACCTCGGAGACATAGCCCCGGGCCTCGGCCGGTGCCAGCAGCGGCAGTGAGGGGCGCGCGGCGCGGGGATGCTCGAAGGCGTCGTACACCGAGTCGATCTCCGGGCGTATGGCCTGCCGTCCGGCGACGGCGCGCAGCAGCCACTGCTCCTCCTGGTTGCCGATATGCGCCAGGTCCCACACCAGCGGCGACATCAAGGGGGAGTGCTGGGCGGTGAGGTCGTGGTCGTCCACGCAGGTGGTGAGGGTGTGGGTGCGTTCACGTGCGGTGCGCAGCGCGGTCTCGGCGCGCCGGCGCAGCGCCTCGGGGTCGAGGAGGTCGGAGTCGGAAGCGGTCATGGCCGTTCCTCCTTCCCGGGGACGGGGGCGAGAAGATCGTCGGCGGGACATCGGCCACGGGCCACATAGCGGTCGGTGAAGTCGGCGACCGCGGAGATGACCGCGGGGGAGGCGCCCAGCCGGGGCAGTGCCTCCAGCGCGGTGGCGAAACAGGTCGCGGCGGCGGTCCGCAGCTCGGGGTCGGCCAGACCGTCCCGGGTCGCGCTGAGCCACAGCGGATTGCAGGGGGCGGGGCGGGTGCCCGCGGTCTCGGCGAGCGGTTTGACCACGCGGTAAACCGTTTCCGCGGCCTCGGGGTCGTCGAAGAGCGCCACGGTGACCGCGAGCGGGACGATCCAGCCGTCGTCGCCGCTCTGCGCGTCGATCATGCGCAGTTCGAGGTGACCTCGCGGGCGCACGGGCGGGAAGAGGGTGGAGATGTGGAAGTCGAGGTCATCGAGGGTGGGCGGCCGGGGGAGCGAGGTCCGGGCCCACTGCCGGAAGGTCAGTCCGTCCGGTACGGTCCACGTCCCGTGCTCGGCCCGTACGGCCATCACCGGCGCGTCCAGGACGTAGCGAGTCCAGGCGGTGCGGGGCTCCCTGCCGTCGGCCGGGGCGAGGACACGGCCGGGGTCCATCGCGGCCCACAGCGCCTGCCGGGTGGAGCGGTAGCCGGTGGGTCTGCCCTCGCGCAGCGGTGAGTTGGCGAAGGCGGCAGTCAGCACGGCGCCCAGCAGATGGGCGAGGCGCCAGCGCCGTCCCAGGCCCAGCGGACCGGGCTCCTCCTGTCCGGCGTCCACGCACACCTGCACCGAGGCGGTGCTGCACATCATGGACCGCCCCGCCGGGCCCCGGCGGTTGAAATAGGTCTCCATGGACTCGTAGCGGGGCGTGGTGAGGAACCGGCGCGGCGGCCGCCAGGGGTCATGTCCGTGCCCGGCGATGCCGAGGCCGAGACCGGCGAGGAGGGTCCGTACGAGATCCAGATCGGCGGCGGCGGACTCCACGCACGCGGTGAGGGAGTCGGCCGGAAGGGAGCTCAGCTCCACCTGACCGCCGGGTTCGAAAGTGATCGCGGACCGGAGCGGCAGTCCGCGCAGCGCGGTGACGGCGGCTTCCAGCCGGGCCGTGTCCACGGGTCGTGCGGGGTCGTCCGGGTCGTACACGAGCCATTCCAGCTCGACACCGATGCGGCGCGGCGGCCCTGTCTTGAAACAGATGCCGTGCAGCCGGGCCTCCATCTCGGCCTCGCTGATCGCCTTGCTGTCGGGCACAGTCGTCTCTCCCGTCCCGTTCCGGCTGCCGGCCCGCCGTACTGCGAACCGGCATGTCGCCACTTTCACCTGCTGGCGTGCCGGGCTCAAGAGTGCCTCCAGAGTTGCACAGGAGTTCCCACCGCGCCGGACGGGAGCGCCAGGATGGCTGACGGCATCGGACCAGGCGGTTTCCAGGGTCGTACCGACTGGTTAGTATGTGCCGCCTGGGCGTAGGGAACGCCGCTACCGACAGCTTCTGGAGGCCACCGGATGCAGGCATGGCGAGTGCACGACAATGGCGAGCCGCGCGAGGTCATGCGCCTGGACGAGGTCCCCGATCCGGTGGCGGGGCCGGGTCAGCTGCTGGTGCGGGTCCTGGCCGTCAACGTCAACTTCCCCGACGCCCTGCTGTGCCGCGGCCACTACCAGGTCCGGCCGCCGCTGCCGTTCACCCCGGGCGTCGAGCTGTGCGGTGAGGTCGTCGCCGTCGGCGAGGGCGCCGAGGGCGAGGTCGGCTCCCGGATCCTGGCCACCCCGACCCTGCCCGCGGGGGGCTTCGCCGAACTGGTCGCCGTGGACGCGGCGAACGCGCTCCCCGCTCCCGACGCGCTGGACGACGCCGAGGCCGCCGCACTGCACATCGGCTACCAGACCGGCTGGTTCGGACTGCACCGCCGGGCGGCGCTGCGGTCGGGCGAGACCCTGCTGGTGCACGCCGCGGCGGGCGGGGTGGGCACCGCCGCCGTCCAGCTCGGCAAGGCGGCAGGAGCCCGGGTGATCGGCGTCGTGGGCGGTGCGGACAAGGCGCGGGTGGCCCGTGAGATCGGCTGTGACCTCGTGCTCGACCGCCGCACCGACGACCTCGT
Source organism: Streptomyces cucumeris (assembly GCF_024295805.1). Taxonomy (GTDB): domain Bacteria; phylum Actinomycetota; class Actinomycetes; order Streptomycetales; family Streptomycetaceae; genus Streptomyces; species Streptomyces cucumeris. The sequence continues at coordinate 5,272 of NZ_JANCLX010000024.1, read as the reverse complement.
GGCCGCCGTCAAGGAAGCCACCGGCGGACGCGGTGCCGATGTGGTGTACGACCCGGTCGGCGGCGACGCCTTCGCCAAGTCGGTCAAGTGCGTGGCCTTCGAAGGCCGCATCGTGGTCGTCGGCTTCGCCAGCGGTGTCGTCCCGCAGGCGGCCCTGAACCACGCCCTGGTCAAGAACTACGCGATCCTCGGCCTCCACTGGGGCCTGTACAACACCAAGGACCCGGCCGCCGTCCGCTCCTGCCACGACGAACTGACCAAACTGGCCGCCGAGGGCACCGTACGGCCCCTGGTCAGCGAACGGGTGCCGCTCGCCGACGCCGCCGACGCCGTCCAGCGCGTCGCCGAGGGCGTCACCACCGGCCGTGTGGTCGTCGTCCCCGGCCGGACCACGGGAGGCACCCGATGACCACCGCACGGGACCGTACCGCCGTAGACGCCCCCGAGCTGCGCCGTCGCGTCCGCGCGCTCCTCGACGCCCATCCCCCGGCCGACACCGGACGGCTGGACTTCCTGCGCGCCCGCTTCGACGCCGGGCTGGCCTGGGTGCACTACCCGGCCGGGCTCGGCGGCCTGGACGCCCCGCGCTCCCTCCAGGCCGTCGTGGACGCGGAACTCGAGGCCGCCGGCGCACCCGACAACGACCCCCGGCGCATCGGCATCGGTCTGGGCATGGCCGCGCCCACCATCCTCGGCTTCGGCACCGATGAGCAGCGCGCTCGGCTGCTGCGCCCGCTGTGGACCGGCGAGGAGGTGTGGTGCCAGCTCTTCAGCGAACCCGGCGCCGGATCCGACCTCGCCGCGCTCGGCACCCGCGCGGTGCGCGACGGGGACGGCTGGGTGGTCGACGGCCAGAAGGTGTGGACCTCCAGTGCCCACCTCGCCCGCTGGGCCATCCTCATCGCCCGCACCGACCCCGATCTGCCCAAGCACCGTGGGATCACCTACTTCGTCTGCGATATGACCGACCCCGGTGTGGAGGTGCGGCCGCTGCGGCAGATCACCGGCGAGGCGGAGTTCAACGAGGTCTTCCTCACCGGGGTGCGCATCCCCGACAGCCACCGCCTCGGCGAGGTCGGCGAGGGCTGGCGGGTCGCCCAGACCACCCTGATGAACGAGCGGGTCGCCATCGGCGGCGGCCGGATCCCCCGCGAGGGCGGCATGGTCGGCCTGGTCGCCACGACCTGGCGGGACCGGCCCGAACTGCGGACCCATGACCTCCATCAGCGGCTGCTGCGGCTGTGGGTGGACGCCGAGGCGGCCCGGCTGGCGGGGGAGCGGCTGCGCCAGCAACTCGCCCTCGGCCAGCCGGGCCCCGAGGGCTCTGCCATGAAACTCGCGTTCGCCCGCCTCAACCAGGAACTCAGCGCGCTGGAGCTGGAACTGCTGGGCGAGGAGGGACTGGGCTACGACGACTGGACCCTGCGCCGCCCCGAGCACGTCGACTTCACCGGACGCGAGGCGGGCTACCGCTATCTGCGCGCCAAGGGCAACTCCATCGAGGGCGGCACCTCGGAGGTGCTGCTCAACATCATCGCCGAACGCGTCCTGGGCCTGCCGCCCGAGCCGCGGACCGACAAGGACCTCCCGTGGAAGGACCTGCCCCGATGAGCACCCCGGACCTGCTCTACTCCGAGGCCGAGGACGATCTGCGCGCCGCCGTGCGGTCGTTGCTCACCGACCGCTGCCCGGCGCCGGCCGTACTCGCCCAGGCGGAGAGCGACCGTCCCTACGACCCCGCCGTCTGGCGGGCACTGGGCGCCGAGATGGGCACGGCGGGTCTCCTGGTCCCCGACAAGCTGGGCGGACAGGGCGCCACCGCACGCGAGGTCGCGGTGGTGATGGAGGAACTGGGCCGTGCCGTGGCCCCGGTGCCCTACCTCACCAGCGCCGTGCTGGCCGTCAGCGCCCTGCTCGGCTGTGACACCGACGAGGACGCCGTGGCGCGGCTGCTCCGGGAGCTCGCCGGGGGACGGACCACCGGAACCCTGGTTCTTCCGCTGCCCGGCACCCCGGGTGAGGAGCTCCCGCCCGCCACCGTACGGAGCGGGCGCGAGGGGACCCTCAGCGGTGAGGTCCGCGGGGTCGCGGGCACGCTGGGCGCCGAGCTGCTGCTCGTCCCCGCCGACGGTCCCGGCGGCTATGGGCTCTACGCCGTGACCGCCACCGATCCCGGTGTCACCGTCACTGCGCTCACCTCACTGGACCTCACCAGGCCGCTGGCCACGGTGACCCTCGACCGGGCGCCCGCGCGCCGGGTGGCTGAGGCGGACCGGGCCAGGTCCGCCCTGCGGCGGGCTCTGCTGACCGGGGCCGGACTCCTCGCCTCCGAACAGCTGGGGGTGGCCGAGTGGTGTCTGACCGAGGCTGTGCGTCACACCCGTGAGCGCCATCAGTTCGGCCGCCCCATCGGCTCGTTCCAGGCGCTGAAGCACCGGATGGCCGCGCTCTGGCTGGAGCTGGTCTCGGCCCGTGCCGCCGCCCGGCACGCCGCCGACGCGCTCGCCACCGACAGCCCCGACATCGAGGTGGCGGTGGCCGTCGCCCAGGCGTACTGCGGGGAGGTGGCCGTGCACGCCGCCGAGGAGTGTGTACAGCTCCACGGCGGTATCGGTATGACCTGGGAACACCCGGCCCATCTCTATCTCAAGCGGGCCAAGAGCGCTGAGATCGCGCTGGGCACCCCCGGCCGCCACCGTCAGCTCCTGGCCGGGCTGGTGGACCTCCCGGCGCCCACCGGCTGACCACCCCGTGCGACAGCGGTCCGCCCCGGCGCGCAAGCGCCGGGGCGGACCGCCGCATGGCCGCGAGACCGCCGCGGCGATCCCGAACAGCAGATCGGCACCCGTCCGGAGCACCGTGGTGCGGCGGGTCATCAGCGATTCTGGGCCACACTGACGGCCGGATTCCGATCCTCCGTAGCGGCCGAGGAGGCTCCCATGGCCATTTCCATCTCCGTGGTCCTGCTGCTCCTGATTCTGGCGGTGGTCTTCCTGCGCAGCGGCGGGCTGCGTATCTCCCATGCCCTGGTCTGTGTGACGCTCGGCTTCTACCTGGCCAGCAGCAGCGTGGCGCCCACCATCTCCGAGGGGCTCGCCGCCACCGCGGACGTGGTCAGCAGCGTCCGCCCCTGACCCCGCCCGCGGTGACGGCGGCGGCCGCGCCGCTCAGCGGCCGATCTCGACGTCCTCCAGGACACCCACCGCGTCCGGCACCAGGATGGCCGCCGAGTAGTAGGCGCTGACCAGGTACGAGGTCACGGCCTGCTCGTTGATGCCCATGAACCGCACATTCAGACTGGGCTCGTACTCGTCAGGGATCCCGGTCTGGTGGAGGCCGATGACGCCCTGGCTCTCCTCCCCGGTGCGCATCGCCAGGATCGAGCTGGTGCCGGTCTCGCTCACCGGGATCTTGTTGCACGGCAGCAGCGGCACCCCGCGCCAGGCCCGCACGGCCACCCCGCCGATCTCGGCGCCCTGCGGATACAGCCCTCGGCTGCTGCACTCCCTCCCGAACGCCGCGATGGTGCGCGGATGGGCCAGCAGATACTGCGTCTTGCGGCGCCGCGCCAGCAGTTCGTCGAGGTCGTCGGGGGTGGGCGGGCCGCTGCGGGTGTGGATGCGCTGGGAGAGGTCGGCGTTGTGGAGCAGTCCGAACTCGCGGTTGTTGATGAGCTCGTGTTCCTGGCGTTCGCGCAGGGCCTCGATGGTCAGGCGGAGCTGCTGCTCCACCTGGTCCATGGGGTCGTTGTAGAGGTCGGCGACCCTGGTGTGGACCCGCAGCACGGTCTGGGCCACGCTCAGCTCGTACTCCCGCGGACTCAGTTCGTACTCCGCGAAGGTGCCCGGCAGCACCGGTTCGCCCGCATGGCCCGAGGTGATCGCGATATCGGCCTCACCGCGCCGGTTCCGCGCGGGCTCCGGCCGGTTCTCCCGCTCCTCCAGATGGCCGCGCAGCGCCCCCGAACGGTCGGCCGCCTCCTGGAAGGCACGCCGGGGAAGGGTCAGCACGGTGGTGCGGGTGACCGCCCGGACGGTGAAGTCCCAGGTCCGCTCGGTGCCGGTGAGGGCGGAGTCACCGAAGTACTCGCCGTCGGCGAGGACCGCCAGCGCCGTATCGGAGTCATAGGCGCCGGGAGCGATCTGCCGGACCTTGCCGTGGGCGATGAGGTACACCTGATCAGCCGGGCGACCGGCCTCGACCAGCACGTCCCCCGGTGCGTACTCCCGCTGGACGCAGGCGTCGGCCAGGGACTCCAGCACGGAGGCGTCCTCGAAGCCGCGCAGCGTCGGCAGCTCGCCCAGCTCCGGCGGGATGACCCGCACCTGCGACCCGGTGCTGATGAACTCCACCCGCCCGTCGCCGACCGTGTAGCTCAGCCTCCGGTTCACCCGGTAGGTGCCCGCCGAGACCTGCACCCACGGCAGGACGCGCAGCAGCCACCGGGAGGAGATGGCCTGCATCTGCGGCACGGACTTGGTCGTCGTCGCCAGATTCCGTGCGGCGGCCGTGCCCAGACTCAGCGGCTGCTCACCGGACTCCACGGAAGTGGTCATCTGTGCTCATCACTCATTTCGGTAGGTATTCGGGAACGTATACGAGGGCCACCGGAAGGTGTGGCGGCCCGTCAGAGACCGATTTCCACGTTCTCCAGGATTCCGAGCGCGTCCGGGACCATGACGGCCGCGGAATAGTAGGCGCTGACGAGATACGAGATGATGGCCTGTTCGTTGATTCCCATGAACCGCACGGAGAGACTCGGCTGGTATTCATCGGGAATTCCGGTCCGGTGCAGCCCGATGACCCCCTGGTTCTCCTCACCGGTGCGCAGGGCGAGAAGGGAGGTGACCCCGCTGGCGGTCACCGGGATCTTGTTGCACGGGAGGATCGGTACCCCGCGCCACGCGGGCAGCGCATGGCCGTTCACCTCCGCGCTCTGCGGGCAGATGCCCCGGCTGTTGAACTCCCTGCCGATCGCGGCGATGGCGCGCGGATGCGCCAGGATCAGCCCCGGCTCCTTCCATACGGTGGCCAGCAGTTCGTCGAGGTCGTCGGGGGTGGGCGGGCCGCTGCGGGTGTGGATGCGCTGGGAGAGGTCGGCGTTGTGGAGCAGTCCGAACTCGCGGTTGTTGATGAGCTCGTGCTCCTGGCGTTCGCGCAGGGCCTCGATGGTCAGGCGGAGCTGCTGCTCCACCTGGTCCATGGGGTCGTTGTAGAGGTCGGCGACCCTGGTGTGGACCCGCAGCACGGTCTGGGCCACGCTCAGCTCGTA
>NZ_JANCLX010000023.1:55879-140471 GCF_024295805.1 Streptomyces cucumeris | reverse complement strand
CGGCCGCCGCCCGCTAGGGGGCGACGGCCGCTACCGTTTTGACCTGCGAAAACGCAGTTTTGTTGAACTATGAAGCTGACGGTCCGACGCGTACGGTCATCTTGGAGCCGTCCTTGCGCTCCTTGAGGATCTTGATCCGGGTGTCGGTGTCAGCAATCTTGACGCCACCGGTGGGGTTGCTGCTGTCCCAGTACGTGTTCTTACCGTCATCGAAGACCGGAATGCCCGTCTTGCTCTTGATCTTCGCGGCCTTGCCGTCCTTGTGGACGGTGTAGCCGTCGCTGCGGAACGAGCTGAAGGGCGAGTCATACGCCTGGAACCGGTTTCGCATGAGCGAGCCGTCGGCCCACTTCTCGGCGGTCGGGTGCGCGTCGATCGGGAGGATCAGACCGGTGCCCGGGTGGGCGCTCACGTTGTTGTCCGGCTGCGAGGTGTCCCACTTCCAGATCAGCAGACCGTTCTGGTAGGGGAAGTGCTCGACCCAGTTGGGACGGGTGGAGGTCCAGCCGAAGTTGTACGGACCGGTCTTGAGGGTCTTGTCGTACGACACGTACTGGCGGTTCTCCGCGAGGTAGTACTGCGGGTAGTCCTTGGTGAAGGAGCTGCCGATTCGCGAGAAGCCCTTGCTGGTCCAGCCGTTGTCGTCCCCCTCGGCGTTGTCCGAGAAGACCGGGGAGCCGTCCGCGGTCAGCGTGAGGGAGTCGGCGGCGAAGCCCTTCTGCGCCACCCCGCCGTCGGTCTGGTAGCGGAAGCGCAGGTCGATCTTCTTGCCCGCGTAGGCGTCCAGCGGGAAGGAGAGCTTCTTGTACGCGCCGGAGGTGCCGGTCAGGGCCGGCTTGTCACCGGCGTCCCGCGGGATGGCCTTGCCGTCCGCGGTGCCGTCCACCGGCGTCCAGTTGGCGCCGCCGTCCGTGGAGACCTCGGCGTAGAGGTAGTCGTAGTTCTCCTCGATGTCCCACCAGCCCTGGAGGTCCAGGGTGGCCTTGGACTTGCCGGTGAGGTCCACCGAGCGGGTGAGGGTGTTCTTGAGGTCATCCCCCATCCCGCTCCACCACTGCTTGGCGCCCTCGGCGGGCTTGACCACCTCGGTGGTGACGGGCTTGGCGGGCAGCTCGACGACCAGCGCCTGCTTGTCCTTGGTGTTGTACTCCGCGACACCCAGGGTGTGGGTCGACTTCTTGCCCGCCTTGGCGGTCGCGTGGTTCAGCCAGCCGAGCTGGAGCTTGTCCCAGGCGTTCATGTCACCGGGCAGGTCACCGATGGAGTCCTTGCCGGTGCCCAGCCAGGAACCGGAGGACATCAGCGACCAGAAGGCCACCGACGACTCACCCTTGCCGCTGGTGTCGTACTCGTCCGGCAGACCGAGGTCATGGCCGTACTCGTGGGCGAAGACACCAAGGCCACCGTTCTCCGGCTGCATGGTGTAGTCGCCGACCCAGATGCCGGAGTCACCGATCTGGGCGCCGCCGGCCTTGTTCTCGGCCGGGCCGGTGCGGCCGGCGTCGGTGCCGTAGGCGTACCAGCGGTGGGCCCAGATCGCGTTCTCGCCCTGGGCGCCGCCGCCCGCGGACTCGTCCTCACCGGCGTGCACGATCTGGAAGTGATCGATGTAGCCGTCGGGCTCGTTGAAGTTGCCGTCGTTGTCGTGGTCGTAGCGGTCCCACTGGTCGTACTTCGACAGATCGGCCTTGATCTGCGCGTCGGTACGGCCGGCCGCCTTCTGGTCCTTGGCCCACTGGTTGACCCCGTCGCGGATCAGGTCCCAGGCGTTGGAGCAGTTGGTCTGACCGCAGTAGTTGGACCCGTAACGGCCCTCGTTCCAGTCGACCTTGACCCAGTCGGAGACCTCACCGTCGACCGAGTACCGGCCGGAGGACTGCCGCTCGTAGTACTTCTTCAGGGACTCCTTCTTCTTGTCCTTGGAAAAGTACATGTCCTGGAAGTGCTTGCGGTTGAAGTCCTTCTTCCAGTCCGTGCTGTTGTCGTCCTTGCGGTCCGGCTCGGCGATGGTGTTGTGCGCCGGGCCCGGGTCACCGCCGTACTTCTTCACCGGGGGCTTCGGACCGTCGCCGTCCGGGTCGACCATCGTGGTGTTGTCGACCTTGTCGCCGAACTCGACCAGGATGGTGAAGATCTTGTCGGTCTTCTCCCGGGCCAGCTCGACGTACTTCCCCTTGCCGAGCTTCACCACCTGCGAGCCGCCGCGCTTGGCGGTCTTCGCGTCCCCGGAGATGACCTGACGCAGGGCCTCCTCGCGCTGCGCGTCCTGCGTCTTGCTGTAGGGGCCGGCCAGATCGTGTTTCACATCCGTCTTCGCGGGCGCCGGGTCCTGACGCTCAACTCGCGTAGACGGGGTGTCCGCCTGTGCCATGCCGGTGGACAGGGCCGCAGCACCGAGCGCGGTCACCACCGTGGCTATGGCAGCCGATCTGGCCGCCCTCCGTTGACTCTTCACTTGTTGATTCCTCCCCTTTACGCCGGTGCGGACATTTGACCGGAGTGGCAGGAGAAAAGACAGACCTTGACTTGGATTGGTAGGACAAGTACGTTAACCGGTCCGCCGGATACCGGTCACCGAACGTCAACGGGCGCGCCCATCTCGCCAGTTGGACGGCGTGATGATTCCGTGCGCCCCTCATGCAACGGCACCGTGGGTGAGGTCACGCTTACCGGCGCTCCCCGTCGGGCATCCAGCACCGTAGAGTCATTTGGGCTGTGCACATCAGCCTGACTCCTGCCAGACGCATAACCCCCCGCATACCGATGCCTTGAGGACGGATCTCGCCATGCCGCGTCCGACTCCTGCACAGCTCGCCTACGGTTCGGCCACCGTCATCGTCTCGACCTTCGCCCTGCTGCTGGTGTCCCAGGCCAGGTCAGCACTGTGGGTGGGGATCATCGCGGTGGCCGGTCTGCTGCTCGGGCTCCTGGTGGCCGTCACCGGCCCGTTCGCCCGCGCGGCCCGTGCGCCCCATACGCCCCGGGGCTCCCGTGCGGTCCGTGCGCACCGGCCGCGCGCGGGTACCGCGGCGCGCGCCTCAGCCGGTACGGCGGGCGTCGGCGAGCACTCGTTCCACGGCTGAGACCGCCCGGTTCACGCCGTCACCACCACGGTCCGCGCCGCCTTGTCGTGCAGCGCCCGCCGGTACGGCTTGTCCCAGTACAGCGATACCGAGTTGACCAGCCAGAACACCGTGCCGACCAGCACCGGCACCAGCATCCCCGGCAGGGCGTACACCGCGGCCCGCACCCAGCCCCGGCGCGCCGGGACGTCCCCGTCGGCGAGCATCGCGACACGGATCCGCAGCAGCTTCTTGCCGAGCGTCTGGCCCGTGCGGGACAGCATCGTGCCCTCGTAGCCGAAATAGACCGCCATGGTGAGCACCAGCGCCAGGGTCACCCTGGCCATGTCCTGTTCGCCCGGGTGGTCCATCGAGTACTGGAGCGCACCGGTCGCCGCCAGGGCGACCGCCCAGAGAACTCCGAGGACGAGGGTGTCGACGAGCCGCGCGGCGAAGCGCTGACCGGGCGTCGCCAGCGGGGGCATCCCGGGGAGCTGGGGAGTCTGCGGTGGCGACAGCGGCTCGGGGCTCATGCCCCGATTACATCAGCAGCCCCTGGCCGCCCGGTAGCTCAGGGTCGGTGGCGGCTTCGCGCGGATCCGGCGTCAGGGCGCGGCGGACACCACCACGGTCTTGGCCGCCTTGTCGTGCAGACACTGCCGATACGGCCGGTCCCAGGTGCACCACAAGACGTTGATCAGCCAGAAGATGAACCCGCAACAGGGCACGATCTCGGGGAGGGCATAGACCCCGGCCCGCACCCAGCCGGGCTGACCGACCGGTGGCTGGCCGTTCTCCAGCATCGCCACCCGGATCTTCATCGCCTTCTTCCCCACTGTCTGGCCGTAGCGGGTGAGCATCAATCCTTCGTAGACGAAGTACACCAGCGCGTACACCACGGTGACGCTGGACGAACGGGCGCTGCCGTCCACCGGGTCGTATCCGCCCAGGATCGCGGCCATGATCAGCCCCACCGGGATACCGATGAGCAGCGCGTCGATGATCCGGGCGATCAGACGGCGGCCCAGATGGGCCAGCGGGGGCATACCCGCGAGCGGATCGCCCTCGTCACGGTGTTCGCCGTACGGGGTGCCGTTGGTACCCCCGGTACCGCCGGTGCCCTCGGAGGTGCCCTCGGTCGGCGGATGCTTGGCGAACGGATCGCTGCCCCGGTCCCGGGGCTCATCGGCCCCGGGGGGCGGCTGGTCGGTGCTCATGGCCCGAGTCGAACCCGGAGCCGGGGTCACCGCATCCGGCACACCCCGTTCGGGCGACCCGGATGGTCCATCCGCCTCAGCCGGACGCCGCCACGAAGGTGCCCGCCGCCTTGTCGTGCCAGCACTGCCGCCACGGGCGGTCGAACAGGCACCAGAGCACGTTCAGCACCCCGATGACCAGCAGTCCCAGCACCGAGTAGACGAGCCAGCGGCGCAGCGCGGCGCCGAACGACGGCTTGTCGTGCCCCTCGATGTCCAGGACCCGCACCCCGGCCAGCTTCTTGCCCAGGGTGCGGCCCCAGACGGCGCTGGGCAGCGCCTCCAGCAGGATGCCGAGGACCAGCAGCAGTCCGGCCACGGCGCCGAGGTAGGCGCCGGTGGTGCCGTCCAGGAGATAGACCGTGACGGTCTCACCGGTCTGCTTCGCCGTCTCGACCTTCTCGTCGATGTGGTCGCTCGCCCTGCTCCACAGGGGCAGCGCGGCGGCGCCGACGATGCCGAGCAGGACGACGGTGTCGATCAGCCGGGCGAGCAGCCGGCGGCCGAGCGCGGCGGGCCGCCCCTCGGCCTGCGCGGCCTGGAGGAAGGGGTTGTCGGCGGGCGGCTTCCACGGGATGACGCCCTCGGGCCCGCCCTGCTGGGCGCCTTGCGGGGCGCCTTGCTGCGCGAGTTGGTGCACCTGCTGCTGCCAGGCCGGTGCGCCCGGGGCACCGCTCTGCGGGGGTACGCCGCCGTGGGGCTGCGGTTGCTGTGGCTGGGGCTGCGGCTGCTGGGCCAGCTGGGCCTGTTGCGCTTGGTGTGGCGGCTGCGGCTGCGGCTGCGGCTGGGGCTGGGGACGCTGTTGCTGCGGAGGCTGGGCCGGGGGCGCGGCACCGGCGGGACCGGCCGTACCGGCGCCCTGGCCCGCTCCGCCACTGCCGACCGGGCCGAACGCCATCGTCCCCTGGTCCCGCCCCTGCCCCTGGCCCTGGCCCTGGTCGGCGGCCGGGGTGTTCTCCCTGCCGTCCGCCGGGGGCAGTTCAGGGTTCCGTCGCACCGACGGCAGTACATGGGTGGAACGGTCCTTCGGCGGCTGGGCGCCGCCCCCGCGGATGGTCAGCGTGGAGTTGTCCGGGCCGCCGCCCCGCTGGTCGCCGCCGCTCGCCGGGTCCTCCGCCGCACGGCGCGGATCGGGCACCCCGGGCAGCGGTCCGGCCGGGGCACCGCCGGGGCCGTCGTGCTCCGAGCCCCAGGAGATCCGTCGGTCCTGTTCACCGCCGAACCCGGCCTGCCGTGAGGTGTCGGCCTGCCAGGCGGTCGCGGGTTCCGGCCGGGAGCCGTGCAGCCGCCGCGGATCGTCCCAGTCCACCGGAGGCGTCGTCCCGCCGGGCGGCACCGGTGCGGTCCCCGCGCCCCCGGTACCGGTGTCCCGGACGTCCATCTCACCGCGCGGGCGTAGCTCCGGCAGCGCCCCGCCGGTCCCCTCCGCCGGTCCTGGCGAAGGGTCCTCGTCCAGGAACATCGGGCCGGTCTCGTCCCCCACCGGTGGGAGCACCTGAGTGTGGGTCACCCCGGGGGGCGGCGCGGGCAGGGACTCGCCCTCGGCCGGCGCGGGCCTGCTGGTGCCCGGCACCCAGGCCGCGCCGTTCCAGTAACGGATGTAGCCGGGGATGGACGGATCCGGATAAAAGCCAGGAATGGAGCTGCCGTCCGTGGACCCTGAGGTAGAGGCGCTCATGATCTCCGATATCCCATATCTACGTCTGCCGTGTCTCCTGCGCTGCGCCGGAGCGGTGCCTCGCGGGTGGGGGGCCTCAGCAGTCTGCCGTAGAAGAGCCGCAGTGCAACACGGAGCGCGCGGGTCAAGGTCTATCAGACGTGACGCCGTCATGTGCCCGTCACGCGTTCACGCCACCCTCCCGTGCGAGCCCTACGCGCCGGTAGGGACGGCCCGGCTCCGCCGCGTACCGTCCCCGGCACCACCACCCCCCGACCCGTCCCGCCGTGTTGACCCACCCTCGGGCCGGTGTGAGTCGGGCCACGGTGGGGGGTCGAGCGGGGCTGGGGTTGAACACCTGAGGGTGGTCCGGCGTACCTCGTTCCGGTCGGCCGTTACCGTGACGTGACATCGCTCCGGACGGCGGACCGCACCAACCGGCGCGGAACCCGAGCCGCACCCGGGCCGATCGCCCCAGCAGGGGCGGCGCGGAACGTGCCGACGAACGGAAGGGCAACAGATGGACTACTGCGCGTCGTGCCGCAGGACCCTCAACGCGGCCGTGACCTGTCCGGAATGCGGGGCGTACGACCCGCTGGCCGGACCGGCCGACCCCAAGGCGCTGAGCTCGCAGGCCATCGCCGAAGAGGTCTTCGGGCCCGACCGCAGAGGGGGCGCGCCCGCGCCGGAGACCGTCGCGCCGCTCACCGCACAGCTCGGGCCCGGCGCCCTGACGCTCACCGAGCCCGCCCACGCACGGCGGCGCGGTGCCTCCGGCGGGAGCAAGCGGCGCCGCAGGGCGGTCGCGGTGGCGGCCCTCGCGGTGGTCGGCGGACTCGCCGCCGGTTCGCTGCTGCTGACACAGCGTTCCCAGAGCCCGTCGCACACGGTGTCCGAGCGGGACGGCGGAACGCCCCGGAAGCCGGAGGCCGATCCGCCGGAGTCCACCCCCGGCAGCGCGGCGTCGTCCGCGTCGCGCGCACCGGACCGGGCCAGCCGTCAGTCGCGGCCCACGTTCACCGCTCCCCCGCCCACGACGCCCGCGCCCCGGCCGTCCCCGAGCACCAGCGCACCGGAGCCCGAGGAGACCAGCGCATCACCGTCGGCCACCCGCACACCGCCGAAGGAGACCCCGAGCCGACGGCCGAGCCATACGCCCAAGCCTCCCAAGCCCTCGTCGACCAGCCGCCCCGGGCCCACGGCATCGGGCACGGCCACCCCCACCCCGTCGGGGTCCGGCAGCCCGTCCGGCCCGGGCTCCTCCCGGTGATCAGAAGAGCTTGCCCGGGTTCAGCAGGCCCAGCGGGTCGAAGACGCCCTTGATGCCGCGCTGCAACTCCACTCCCACCGGGCCGAGTTCACGGGCCAGCCACTCCCGCTTGAGGACGCCGACCCCGTGCTCACCGGTGATGGTGCCGCCCAGCGCCAGACCGAGGGCCATGATCTCGTCGAACGACTCCCGGGCCCGCCGGGACTCATCCGGGTCGGTGGCGTCGAAACAGACGGTGGGGTGGGTGTTGCCGTCCCCGGCGTGCGCGACCACACCGATGGTCAGCCGGTACTTCTCGGCGATGGCGGCCGTGCCGTCGATCATCTCGGCCAGCCGGGAGCGCGGTACGCAGACGTCGTCGATCATGGTGACGCCCTTGACCGCCTCCAGGGCGGTCAGGGTCATCCGGCGGGCCCGCAGCAGCAGTTCCGATTCGGCGGCGTCCTCGGCGGGGACCACCTCGGTGGCGCCCGCCGCCGCGCACAGCTCCCCGACGGCGGCGAGGTCGGCGGCCGGGTCGGGGGTGTCGAACGCGGCCATCAGCAGCGCCTCGGTGGTCTCCGGCAGTCCCATGGCGCCCATCGCGTTGACCGCGCGGACGCTGGTGCGGTCCATCAGCTCCAGCAGCGACGGGGTGTGCCCGCGCTCCATGATCCGGCAGACGGCGTCGCACGCGGTGGCCGTGGAGGGGAACTCGGCGGCCAGCACGAGCTGTTGGGGCGGGCTGGGCTTGAGCGCGAGCACCGCCCGCACGACGATGCCGAGGCTGCCCTCGGAGCCGACGAACAACCGGGTGAGGTCATAGCCCGCGACGCCCTTGGCGGTGCGGCGGCCGGTGCTCAGCAGCCGCCCGTCCGCCAGCACCACGTCGAGCCCCAGGACGTATTCGGCGGTGACCCCGTACTTCACACAGCACAGCCCGCCGGACGCGGTGCCGATGTTGCCGCCGATGGTGCACTGCTCCCAGCTGGACGGATCCGGCGGGTAGTACAGCCCCCGCTCCATCACCGCGCGGGACAGCGCCGCGTTCACCACGCCCGGTTCCACCACCGCGATCCGGTCCACCGGGTTGATCTCCAGGATGCGGTCCATCTTGACCAGCGACAGCACGATGCAGCCGTCGGAGGCATTGGCCGCGCCGGACAGTCCGGTGCGCGCGCCCTGCGGGACGACGGGGACGCGCAGGGCGGTCGCGGTGCGGCAGACGTGCTGCACCTGCTCGACGGTGCGGGGGAGGACGACCGCGGCGGGCGCTCCCGCCTCGCAGAAGCTCGCCATGTCGTGTGCGTACGCCCCGGTGACATCCGGGTCGGTCAGCACCGCCTCCTCGGGGAGGCCCTCCCGCAGCAGCTCGATGAGGTCGGTCATATGTCCAGCGTCGCACCCGGCCGCCCGCCGGGGAAGATCGCACCGCCGTGACGAGGGGCCGGACCGGGCCGGGCTACTGGGACTTGTAGTAGACGCTCACCTTGCGGTCGCCCCCGACTCCCGAGGCGAAGCCCATGCACAGCCGCCGGGGGCTGGTGAGCTGGATCGCCATCCCCTCCGGCTCGCGGTAGTCGAGCGAGTACGCGGCCTCGGTGCGGGCCCGCTGGACCAGTTCGCCGCTGCGCAGATCGAGGCAGGAGACATAGGTGTTGCCGTGGCCGGAGGGCGGATTGGTGCCGTCCTCACCGGTGTAGGCGGTGCCGGTGAGCTGGTAGACGTAGTCGCCGAGCACCGCGAAGCCCTGGAAGGTCTCGTCCGCCGCCACCCCGGTCTGGGGTATGTCGTGCACCGCGGAGTACCGCCCGGCCGTGACGTCGGTCAGCTCCATCAGCCGGTAGCGGGGCACGCCGCCCAGCCGGTAGCGCATCAGCAGCCGCTTGTTGAGCATGTCGACGGCGGGCTGGTTGGCGGTCGAACCGGGTACCGGCCGATGCTTGACCAGCGAGGACGAACCGCTGGACAGCACCGTTCCGGCGGCGAACCGGAAGCGGCTGATGGCGCGCCCGTAGCCGGAGTCGGGGTCGGCGTCGGATTCGGCCCAGAGCTGGGCGGTGGTTCCCGCCGGTTCGCAGCCGATGGCCACACCGTGCCCGAACCCCTTGAGGTACATGAAGCCCAGTTCGGTGCCGGTGAGCGACATCCTGGTCAGGCACAGGTCGCCGCGCGCGGCCCGGTCGGCGCCGGAGACGGGGCCCGGCTCACCGTCCAGCCGGATCCCGCCCTCCATGAGCTGGACGGTGTAGAGGTGCTTGTTGGTGTCGTCGAACGCGAAGGACTGGAGCACCGTGCTGTTGTGCGGGGTCCTCTCGCGCACAAGCTGGGTGGAGGGCACGGTCAGGTCGAACCGGCCCCCCTCGACCGCCGCCGACGCCTCGGTGCGGGCCGCGAAGGCGGCGAACGCTCCGGCGGCCGCGGCGCCGCCCGCGAGGGCGAACCTGCGCCTGGTCAGCCGCCCCGTGTCGGATGTGTCCTCGGACATGCGAACTCCACAACTCCCATGTGACCACGCCATGTTGGAGTGATCAGATCGCCGAGAGTGTAGACGCAGGGGGCGCCCCTCCCACCCCTGGTTCAGATTTTTCTCGCGGGACCCGCACAGCCGGATGCGCGGCCGCCCGGCATCCGCTTCCGGGCATACCGACGGCCCCGGGCGGTGGGGGGTCGCCCGGGGCCGTCGGTGGGGGTGGATCAGAGGTTGCCGCGCTTCTCCTGCTCGCGCTCGATCGCCTCGAACAGGGCCTTGAAGTTGCCCTTGCCGAAGCCCATCGAGCCATGGCGCTCGATCATCTCGAAGAAGACGGTCGGCCGGTCCTGGACCGGCTTGGTGAAGATCTGGAGCAGATAGCCGTCCTCGTCGCGGTCGGCGAGGATCTTCAGCTCGCGCAGCTTGTCGATCGGCACCCGGGTGTCACCGACCCACTCGCCGAGGGTGTCGTAGTACGAGTCCGGGACGTCGAGGAACTGGACGCCTGCGGCCCGCATCGTACGGACCGTCGAGACGATGTCGTTGGTGGCGAGCGCGATGTGCTGGACGCCCGGCCCGCCGTAGAACTCCAGGTACTCGTCGATCTGCGACTTCTTCTTCGCGATCGCGGGCTCGTTGATCGGGAACTTCACCTTCTTGGTGCCGTCGGCGACGACCTTGGACATCAGCGCCGAGTACTCGGTCGCGATGTCGTCGCCCACGAACTCCTTCATATTGGTGAAGCCCATGACCTGGTTGTAGAAGGCGACCCACTCGTTCATCCTGCCGAGCTCGACATTGCCCACGCAGTGGTCGATGGCCTGGAAGGTGCGCTTCTCCGGCGGTGCCACGATGGGGTCGGCGGCCACGAACCCGGGCAGATAGGGGCCGTCGTAACCGGTGCGCTCGACGAGCGTGTGGCGGGTGTCGCCGTAGGTGCGGATCGCGGCGAGCACCACCGTGCCGTGCTCGTCCTTGATGTCGTGCGGCTCCTCGATGCCGGTGGCCCCGTGCTCCACGGCGTAGGCGTACGCGGCGCGTACGTCCGGCACCTCGACGGCCAGGTCGATGACCCCGTCGCCGTGCTCGGCCACATGCCCGGCGAGGAAGCGGCCCCATGCGGTGCTGGGCTTGATGACGGAGGTGAACACGAAGCGGGCGCTGCCCGAGACGAGGACGTAGGAGGCGGTCTCCCGGCTGCCGTTCTCCGGTCCGGAGTAGGCCACCAGCTTCATGCCGAAGGCGGTGGCGTAGTAGTGGGCCGCCTGCTTGGCGTTGCCGACCGCGAAGACCACCGCGTCCATCCCCTTCACCGGGAAGGGATCGGCCTGCCGCGCGGTGGACGGGGTGGGGTTCAGGATCTCAGTCATACCGGAAGCGTCTCCCCGGGACTCAGGGTGCGCAATAGTTCGCGAAATCACTGGGCACTCTGTATAGCCATCCAGCGACCGCTGGCGGCATTCTGCACAGGGTGACCACCATCACAGGGGTGGTCACCCTGTGCAGGGAGGTGTCCATGGGAATCGACGGGCTCGACGCCCGGCTGATCGAGCTGCTCGCAGATGAGCCGCGGATCGGCGTACTCGAGGCGTCCCGCCGCCTCGGGGTGGCGCGCGGTACGGCGCAGGCGCGGCTGGACCGGCTGCGGGCGCAGGGGGTGATCCGCGGCTTCGGCCCGGAGGTGGATCCGGCGGCGCTGGGCTATCCGGTGACCGCGTTCGCCACGCTGGAGATCAAACAGGGCCAGGGGGCGAGCGTACGGACACATCTCGCGGGGGTCCCGGAGGTGCTGGAGCTGCACACCACCACCGGCCACGGCGACATGCTGTGCCGGCTGGTCGCCCGCTCCAACGCCGATCTCCAGCGGGTGATCGACCTGGTCGTGGGGTTCGAGGGGATCGTCCGGGCCTCGACGGCGATCGTGATGGAGAACCCGGTACCGCTGCGGATCATCCCGCTGGTGCAGCAGGCGGCGCTGGACTGACCGGAGGGCTGTCCGCGGATCCAAAGGTTCCGCTGCAAAGAAGTGCTTGCAACGGAATCTTTGCATGCTTACGCTTCCAGGCATGGCACAGAACGAGAAGCCGTTGCCCGACGACGTACGGCAGCTCGACCCGCGCTCCCTGCGCGGGCTCGCGCACCCGCTGCGGATGCGCCTGCTCGGCGCGCTGAGCGAGTACGGACCGGCGACCGCGTCCCAACTCGCCGAGCGGCTGGGCGAGTCCAGCGGTGCCACCAGCTACCACCTGCGACAGCTCGCCGCACACGGCTTCGTCATGGACGACCCGGAGCGCGGCAAGGGCCGTGAGCGGTGGTGGAAGCCGGCCCAGCGGGGCACCCGCGTGGGCAACGACTTCCACACCCACCCCGACCCGGCCGTGCGCGGAGCGATGAGCACCCTGCTGCACGAGTGGGCCACCGTGCACGGCCAGGAGCTGTCGACCTGGATCGGCAGCATCCACACCTGGTCCACGGAGTGGCGGGAAGCCGCGGACATGAGCGACTTCAAACTCCGGCTGACGCCCGAACTCGCCGGGGAAATGCGTAACAAGCTGCATGAAGTGATCGAGAGCTACCGCGAGAAGGAGGTGGACCAGGACACCGAGAACTCGGCCCGGGTCCGGATCCATCTGCACGCCTTCCCACGCGACGAGCACTGACCGAACCTCAGGGGGGACACCTATGCACGGCGACGACATCCATCTGCGGCTGCACCGCATCCGCGCCGAAAGACTTGAGCACGAGGCCCGGGAAGCTCCCGCGCGCCGCCGCCCCGATGCCCAGCCGCTGCGCACCCGGGTGGGCTGGACGCTGGTGGAGGTCGGGCTGCGGATGGCGACACCGCGCGGCCCGGGAACGGCACGGACGACACTGACGGCACGGCTCGACTACTGACCGGGACGCACAGGGGGGACCATGAACGGCAACAAAGGATTAGGGGACGACAGACCCGACCGGCGGCCACTCGCACTCGTCCTCGCCGCCAACACCGTTTCCATCGCGGGGAATTCACTCACCCTGATCGGCGTCCCGTGGTTCGTGCTCCAGACCACGGGCAGCGCCGCCAGGGCCGGACTCGTCGCCTTCTGCGCCACCCTTCCGGTGATCGTCTCCGCCGTCGTCGGCGGGCCGGTCATCGACCGGCTGGGGCGGCGGCGGGTCTCGATCGCCTCCGACGCACTGTGCGCGGTGGCCGTCGCCGCGATCCCGCTGCTCCACTTCGCCGGGGTGCTGCGGTTCTGGCAGCTCTGCGCGCTGATGGCGGTGGCCGGACTGCTCCACGCACCGGGCGAGACGGCCCGCGAGGTGCTGGTGCCGGCGCTGGCCGAACGGGCGGGCACCACCCTCAGCCGCGCGGCCAGCTTCTACGACGGTGCCTCGCGCGGCGCCCGGATGGTGGGCACGGCCCTCGGGGGCGTGCTCATCGCCTTCCTCGGTCCGGCCTCCGTCCTGCTGCTGGACGCCGCGACCTTCGGGGTCTCCGCGCTGCTGATCGCGGCGGGGCTGCGCGGACTGCCCGCCGCCGCCCCGCGCCGCGCGGCGGCCCCGGTCTCGCTCCGCGCGTACCGGGCCGAACTCCGCGAGGGCTACGCCTTCTTGCTGCACCACCGGCTGCTGCTGGCCATCGTGCTGATGGTGATGGCCACCAACGGCCTCGACCAGGGCTACTCCTCGGTGCTGCTGCCCGTGCACGCCGAACGCGACCTCGACGGTTCGGTCGATCTCGGGCTGGTGTCCGCGCTGTTCGGCGGGGGTGCGCTGACGGGCGCGCTGCTCTACGGGGCGCTGGGCGACCGTTTCTCCCGCCGTACCGTCTTCGGCGTCTGCTTCCTGCTCTGCGGACTGCCGCGGTTCCTGGTCGCCGCGTTCGTCCCCGGCCTCCAGCCGCTCGCCGTGACGATGGTGATCAGCGGGATCGCGGCGGGCATGCTCAATCCGATCCTGACCACGGTGACCTACGAGGCCGTACCGGACGAGCTGCGCAGCCGGGTGATGGGGGCGATCACCTCGGGGGTGTGGGTGGCGATTCCGCTGGGCGGGCTCGCAGCCGGCTATCTGGTGGACGGCGCCGGGCTGACGACCGCGTTCCTGGTGACCGGCTCGGTGTACTTCCTGGTGACGCTGAGCCCGCTGACCTTCCCGGTGTGGTGCGGTCTGGACCGCGAACCGGTGGCCGGGGGCCACGCCCCGGGCCCCGCCGCGGTCGGGCTCAGCAGCGCGGGACCGCCCCTCCCGAGCGCAGGGCCTGGAGAGCCGACACCGCGCCCTTGAGGGTGGTGACGGGGATCAGCCGGAGCCCCTTCGGCAGTTCGGCCTCGGCGTCCGAGCACTCGGCCTTGGGTACCAGGAAGACGGTCGCACCGTCCCGCTTGGCCGCCTGAGTCTTGAGCGGGACGCCGCCCACCGCGCCGACCTTGCCCTTGGCGTCGATCGTGCCGGTGCCCGCGATCGTCCGCCCGCCGGTGAGGTCGCCACCGCGGCCGTCGCCGTCCAGTTTGTTGACGATGCCGAGCGAGAACAGCAGTCCGGCGCTCGGCCCGCCCACATCGGCCAGCCGCAGGGTGACCTTGACGTCCTTCGCCGAGCGGTGGAGATAGCCGAGTGCCGCGCTGGTGGCGGTGGACTGCGACTTCTCCATCTCCTCGGCGTTGTGCCGCTCGATCTCCTCGGTGGTGCCGCCCACGTAGACCGAGTCGCGCGGCATCACCGCGCGGTCGGTGTCCAGCCAGCCGCTGACCACGTCCTTCAGCCGCACGGTGGCGTCCGGCCCGGTCGCCTGGATCGTGGTCATCCGTAGCTGTCCGCTGGTCCTGCGGGTGTCGGTCCCCGAGATGGTGATCACCTGCTTGCCGCGGTCCGAGCCCAGGACGTTCACCGTGGTGCCCGGCTGGGCGACGGTGAACGGCAGCGGGGCGAACGCGGCGACCGCCAGCAGGGCGAGCACGATCGCCGAGCAGATCAGGAGGACGCGGGCGCGGGGGGAGACGGCAGGCATGGGGTGAATCTAGTTGACGCGCGGGACGATCTTCTCCCCGCCCGTCACCTTCAGGGGCCCCGCGCCCGTCACCTCAGTGCCCCGGCGCCCCTCAGCTCAGGGCCTCGGCCACCTCCCGGGCGGCGTCCACCACCCTCGGGCCGACCCGCTCCGGTACGGCGTCGCAGAGCATCACCACACCCACGCTGCCCTCTATTCCGGTCACCCCCACCAGCGGGGCGGCGGCGCCGCTCGCGCCCGCCTCCAGCTCGCCGTGGGTGAGCGCGTACCCCGGATCGTCGGCGCGGGCCGCGCGGGCGGACAGGATCGCCCGGCCCGCGGCGCCCCGGTCCAGCGGGTGCCGGAACCCGGCCCGGTAGGCCACGTGGTAGTCGGTCCAGGTCGGCTCGACGACCGCGACCGCGAGGGCCTCGGTGCCGTCGACCAGGGTGAGGTGGGCGGTGGCGCCGATGTCCTCGGCGAGGGAGCGCAGCGCGGGCAGTGCCGCCTCCCGGACCAGCGGATGCACCTGGCGGCCGAGCTGGAGCACCCCCAGCCCGACGCGTGCCCGGCCACCGATGTCACGGCGGACCAGGGAGTGCTGCTCAAGGGTGGCCAGGAGTCGGTAGACGACGGTGCGGTTGACGCCGAGCTTGGTGGACAGCTCGGTGACGGTCAGCCCGTGGTCGGTGTCGGCGAGCAGTTTGAGGACGCGCAGTCCCCGGTCGAGCGTCTGGGAGGTCTCCGCGGTCACGACGCCCCCTCCTCGGTGATGGGTGGGCGGCTCTTCGCGGAGGTGCACCGCCGGTCCCGACGACGGCGCGCGCAGAGGCCGCCGGTCGCGGTGGCTGGGTTACGCAGTTACGCATCCGGCTGCGCTCCGCGGCGGCGCTGCCACGGGGCGTGTGCGTGCCCGAACGCTAGCGAGCCGGTCCGCTGAGCGGAAGAGTCCGTCCAGAATCCGAGCACAGGTTTCCGCCGCCATCGCCCTCTCGGGCTGTGAATTGAGGTGTTTAGCGCCATATGCCCGGATATTGAGTGGCGAGTTGGCGGCGGTCCATAAAAGAGGTTGTGAAGGGTGTGAGGGGTAGTGCGACCGTGCGCCGCACTCCCTCATCCGCCATCGGGATGCGCCCCGCGCGCCGCGCGGCGTATCCCGTGCGCCGGTCAGCGCATCCGCGTGGCCCACTCCCGGACCTTCTTGATCCGCTCCCGGATCTGCCCGGCCGTGGCCTCCGCGCTCGGCGGTCCGCCGCACACCCGGCGCAGTTCGGTGTGGATCACGCCATGCGGTTTGCCGCTCTGGTGGACATAGGCGCCCACCAGGGTGTTCAGCTCCTTGCGCAGCTCCAGCAGCTCCTTGTGGGTCACCACCGGACGCCGCTCGGCCGGCATCTCCAGCAGATCGGCCTCCGCGTCCGGCCGCTTGCGGCTGTGCGCGATCTGCTTGGCCTGCCGCCGCTGGAGCAGCATCTGCACCTGGTCGGGTTCGAGCAGCCCGGGGATGCCGAGGTAGTCCTGCTCCTCCTCGCTGCCGGGGTGCGCCTGCATCCCGAACTCGGCGCCGTCGTAGAGCACCCGGTCGAAGACCGCGTCCGACTCCAGCGCCTCGAAGGGGAGCTGGTCCTGTTCGCCGGTGTCCTCGTCCTGCTGCTTCTCGGCCTCCTCGAGGAGCTTCTCCTCCTCCGCGTACGGGTTCTCCTCCTCGCCGTCCTTCTTCGGCTTGTCCAGGACGTGGTCGCGCTCGACCTCCATCTCATTGGCGAAGCCGAGCAGCATCGGGATGGTGGGGAGGAAGACCGACGCGGTCTCACCGCGCCGCCGCGACCGTACGAAACGGCCGACGGCCTGGGCGAAGAAGAGCGGGGTGGAGATGGTGGTGGCGTACACCCCGACCGCCAGCCGGGGTACGTCCACCCCCTCCGACACCATGCGGACCGCCACCATCCAGCGGTCCTCGGAGTGGCTGAAGTCCTCGATCCGCTGCGAGGCCGCGGCCTCGTCGGACAGCACCAGCGTGGCCTTGCTGCCGGTGATCTCACGGATCAGCTTGGCGTAGGCGCGGGCCGACTCCTGGTCGGCGGCGATCACCAGCGCCCCCGCGTCCGGGATGGCCTTGCGGACCTCGGTCAGCCGCTGGTCGGCGGCGCGCAGCACGTTCGGCATCCAGTCGCCGCGCGGATCCAGCGCGGTGCGCCACGCCTGGGAGACCGCGTCCTTGGTCATCGGCTCCCCCAGCCGGGCCGCGATCTCGTCGCCCGCCTTGGTGCGCCAGCGCATATTGCCGCTGTAGGAGAGGAAGATGACCGGCCGCACGACCCCGTCGCCGAGCGCGTTGCCGTAGCCGTAGGTGTAGTCGGCGGAGGAGCGGCGGATACCGTCGTTGCCCTCTTCGTAGGTGACGAAGGGGATGGGGTTGGTGTCCGACCGGAACGGCGTACCGGTGAGCGCCAGCCGCCGGGTCGCGGGCTCGAACGCCTCCTGGCACGCCTCGCCCCAGGAGCGGGAGTCACCGGCGTGGTGGATCTCGTCCAGGATCACCAGCGTCTTGCGCTGCTCGACGCGGTTGCGGTGCAGCATCGGCCGGACGCCGACGCCCGCGTAGGTCACCGCGACCCCGTGGTACTCCTTGCCGAGCGGGCCCGCGCTGTACTCCGGGTCCAGCTTGATCCCCACCCGCGCCCCGGCCTCCGCCCACTGCTTCTTCAGGTGCTCGGTGGGCGCGACGACGGTCACCTGCTGCACCACATGGTGGTGCAGCAGCCAGGACGCGAGGGTCAGCGCGAAGGTCGTCTTGCCGGCGCCGGGCGTCGCGACCGCGAGGAAGTCCCTCGGCTGCTCCTGGATGTACCTGTCCATGGCGCCCTGCTGCCAGGCGCGCAGCTTGCTCGCGGTACCCCAGGGCGCCCGGCCCGGGAAGGCGGGCGAGAGGTGGTGACTGGTGCTGGCGGCGGTAGTACTCACGGTCTCCGTCGGGCTGGCTCGGCGGCGTCGTTCGGGAACCGCGTCAGCCTACCTGTGCCGCCGTTCACGCTTCGGGGGTACGCCACGAGACCACCCCCGGGTGGGACCAGGCTCACACCGCATCCGCCGGACTGCGCGCCGCGCACCGGGGGTTACCGCCGTCGGGGCGGACCGCACGGCGAGGGGGCGCCTTCGTGCGGGGCGCACCTGGGTGCTCCCTACGCCGCGGCAAGGCACGCTGCCGGGCGCCGCGGGGCGCGCTAAGGCCCGGGGGGGGCAGGCCCAGCCCGGCGGCCCGTCCGGCGCACCCCCGGAGCGGGACCCGCCGTGGGCGGGGCCGCCCCAGGGCGCGGACGGTCAGGCCGTCAGCAGGACGCCCGCGTAGGAGACGCCCGCGATGACCACCCACGCGCACAGCCCCAGCGCCGCCACCCGCGCCCCGGTGCGGGACAGCGAGGGCAGGTGGACCGCGCTGCCGAGGCCGAAGAGGGCCGCGGCGAGGAGCAGTTCGCGTACGTCACCGGCGGTGTCGAGCGCGGCCGCGGGCAGCACGCCGGTGCTGCGTACGGCCGCCATGGCCAGGAAGCCGAGGACGAAGAGCGGAACCAGCGGCGGCCGCCGCGTCCCCGTCCGCTCCGCACCCCCCGCGTCCCCGGCTTCATCGCCCCCCGCGGCCGTGCCGGTCTGCACGGCCGCCCTGGTCGCGTTCCGGCGTGCCCGTACGGACAGCGCCAGTGCCGCGACCAGCGGTGCGAGCAGCGCCACTCGCACCAGCTTGACGAGCACCGCGTCGTTCAGCGCGGCGCCCCCGGCGGTCTGCGCGGTCGCCACCACCTGGCCGACGTCGTGCACACTCGCACCCGCCCACCGGCCGAACTCCGCGTCGCTCAGCCCCAGCGGGCCCTGGAGCAGCGGCAGTACGGCGATGGCGAGGGTGCCGCACAGCGTCACCAGCGCCACCGAGGTGGCCACGTCCCGCTCGTCGCTCTCCGAGACCTCGCTGACCGCGCCGATCGCGGACGCGCCGCAGATCGAGTAGCCGGTGGCGATCAGCAGCGGCTGGTCGCCGCGCAGCCCCATCCGGCGCCCCAGCCACCAGGTGCCGAAGAAGGTGGCCGCGACCACGCCGAACACCATCGCCACCGTGGCCCAGCCCAGGCCCAGCACATCGCCGAGTCCGAGTCCGAGCCCCAGCAGCACGATGCCCAGCCGCATCAGCCGCTTCCCCGCGAGCGAGAGCCCCGGGCGGCAGGCGCCGCGCACCAGCCCGCGCACCCCCGGCAGATGGGCGGCCGTGATGCCGAGCACCACGGCCGCGGTGAGCAGGGGGACGGCCGGTACCAGCCGGTGGACGCACCAGGCGACCGCGACCCCGGCCGCCGCCAGGGCGAGCCCCTTCGTCGGGGCGGGCAGCCCACGGCCCGGTACGGCGGCTCCGGCGCGCGCCACGGGAGGTACGGCGGTCAGCCGCCCGGCGGCCCGCGCCCCGGTCAGCGCCACGCCGTCACCGCGTCACGGGCCGGACGGGTGGAGCGGGCGGCGCTCACAGCTCGTCCTCCGTCGGCAGTTCGTACACCCGCCGTACGCTGCTGCCCAGCCGGGCGATGTCCGCGCCGTAGATGTGGATCGAGATCGCCTTGGTCCCGCAGGCGTTCCACACCCTGTGGATATCTCCGGGCGGCGCGAACCCGCACACCGAACCCTGCGGATTGACGACGTCCTTCTCGGCGACCAGCCGCGAGCTCAGCCCGTCCGGCACCAGCCGGTAGCGGCGCTCGTGCTCCTCGCCCTCGTGGACACCGGTCACGCACCAGGACACATGGTCATGGATCGAGGTGCGCTGGCCGGGCAGCCAGACCAGGGCGACGATCGAGAAGCTGCCGTCCGGTTCGGCGTGCAGGACGTGCTGGCGGTAGCGGTCGGCGTGCCCCTCGCGCTGTTCGGGGGTGAGCAGATCGTCCGCGCCGAGGAAGGGCGCGAGCCGCTCACCGACGAGGTAGGCGGTGACGTCCGGCGGCAGGCCGCGTCCGACGGCCTCGCGTACGCCGTCGACGAACGCGCCGAGGCGCGCCGTGACGCGGGAGACGGTGGGTTCGATCGGCGTGGTGGTCATAACGGCAGCGTGCGGCCGCGCACTCCATCACGTCCAACGACGGTTTCTTGGCCTCCCCTAAATTCCGCTTATGGATGACCCCTCCGGACAGCCGCCGGAATCGAGCGGGGATCGACCGGGGACCGAGTGGGGATCGAGCGGGAGTCGGACGGAAGTCAGCCGAGGATCAGGCGGCGGTCAGCAGCCGACCCGGTTCCCCGCCACCGTCTTCAGCTCCTCCAGCACCCGCGCCGTCGCCGGAATCTCCAGGTGCTCCCGCAGCACATACGCCGAGACCTGGCGCCGCGAGGCGGGGTCCAGGGCGCGGCCGGTCACCTTCTGGTGGCACAGGAACGACAGCACCAGACCCGGCATCATCGCGACCCCCAGCCCCGCCGCGACCATGCTCTGCACCACCAGGTTGTCATCGGTGGTGAAGGCGATATCGGGGGCGAAGCCCTGCTCGGCGCATTCGTGCAGGAAGTTGGCGCGACAGCGCAGACATCCGGCGATCCAGCGCTCCTCGCTGAGCTCGGCCAGCTTGACCGCGCGCCGCCGGGCCAGCGCATGCCCGGCCGGCAGCAGCACCGTGAGCTGGTCCTCCATCAGCGGGATCGCCACCAGTTCGGCGGGGACCTCCTCATGCAGCCCGGGGTAGGTGAAGGCGAGCGTGATGTCGCACTCGCCGCGCACCACCCGCTCCAGCGACTCCGGCGGCTCACCCTCCAGCAGCTCCACCCGCACCCCCGGATGGCTGGCGGCGAGCCGGGACATGGCCTCGGGGATGAGGGTGGCGTTGGCGCTGGGGAAGGCGCACACCCGCACCCGGCCCGAGCGCAGCCGGGTGATGGCGTTCATCTGCTGCTGGGCGGTGGAGATGCTGGACAGGATGGTGTCCGCGTGCCGGGCCAGGGTCTCCCCGGCCTCGGTGAGCCGCATCCCGCGGCCGACCCGGATGAACAGCGGGCTGCCGACGGCACGTTCGAGCGCCTTCATCTGCTGGGTGATGGCCGGCTGGGTATAGCCGAGGGCACGGGCGGCCGCCGAGTAGGAACCGGCGCTGACCACCTCGTGGAACGTCTTGATGTGCCGGGAATCGAACACCCTCGCATCATAGGCGGAAAACATAAGCACATATTGGGTCGGGAGAAGATCACCCCCACCATCGCTTTTGCGTCATGGATCACATCCGGTGACCTCCCCGCGGGCGGAGGCGCCGTCCGGCGATTGCGGGCCGTGCGCGCACAGTAGTTGAATGGTGAGTGTCCGTGACCGACGACGTTGGAGGACCCTCCCCGTGGCTGACGAGATCCGCACCGACATCCCGCATTCCGCGCGGATCTGGAACTACTGGATGGGCGGCAAGGACAACTACGAGATCGATCGTCAGGTCGGCGACGCCTCCCTGGAGATCGACCCCGACATCGGGGAGATGGCGACCGAGAGCCGCAAGTTCCTGATCCGCGCCGTCGAGCATCTGGCCGGCGAGGTCGGCATCCGGCAGTTCCTCGACATCGGCACGGGCCTGCCCACCATGCGGAACACCCACGAGGTGGCCCAGGACATCGCCCCCGACGCCCATGTCGTCTACGTCGACAACGACCCCCTGGTGCTGACCCACGCACGGGCCCTGCTGACCAGCGTGACCGACGAGGGTGTCACCACCTACGTGGAAGCCGACTTCAACAACCCCGAGCACATCCTCGGGGAGGTCAGCGGCATCCTCGACCTCACCCGGCCGGTCGGCGTGATGTTCATGGGTGTGCTCGGACATGCCAGGACCCACGACGACCTGCTGCGCATCGTGGGGACAGTGCTGGCCGCGGTGCCCCCGGGCAGTCATCTGGTCCACTGGGACGGCACCACCGACAGCCCGTACTACGTACGGATGTGTGAGGAGTACAGCAAGTCCGGCGGTGTGCCCTATTACCCGCGCACACAGGACCAGCTCCGCACCGTCTTCGACGGTCTGGAGCTGCTGGAGCCGGGCTTCGGGAAGATCACCCACTGGCGCCGCCCCGATCCCGAGCGGGCCGGGGTTCGTGACATCGCCGCCTACGGCGGGGTGGCGCGCAAACCCTGACAGACCCCCCGGAGGCGATGACCGCTGTCACACGCCCCGGTGTCTTCGGGCTGAGCCGGGGCTCTTCGGGCAAGCTGACCTCTATGCCGCACTACACGTCGTACGACAACACCGAGCTGGCCTACCGCGTCCTGGAGGCCCGGGACGGCTCCGCGCGGCCGCCGCTGATCTGTCTGGCCGGCGGGCCCGGGCGGGACGCCGCCTACCTGGGCGATCTCGGCGGGCTGGACGCGCAGCACACGCTGATCATCCCCGACAGCCGCGGCACCGGGGACTCCCCTCCGGCCACCGACCCCAGCGGATACTCCTTCCCCGGGCTGGCCGAGGACCTGGAGGCGCTCCGCCGCCATCTGGGGCTGAACCGCTTCCCGCTGCTGGCGCACGACGCGGCGGCGGCCACGGCCCAGGCGTATGCGGCGGCACACCCCGAGCACCTCACCCATCTCGTCCTCGTCTGTCCGGGCGCCCGGCTCCAGGGCGAACTGCCCGAGGACGCCCGGGAGATCTTCGAAGCGCGCGCGGACGAGCCGTGGTGGCAGGAGGCGTATGTCGCGGTACAGCTCCTGCCCGACACCTCCGACTTCACCGAGGTGCGCAGGCTGCTGCTCCAGGCCGCCCCGATGGCGTACGGCCGCTGGGACGAACCCCAGCGGGCGCACGCCGCGGCCGAGGGCGAACAGCTCGGCCCGGTGCCGCGCGCGGGCTTCTGGCAGGGCGTCGACGAGGCGGGGCGCCGCGCGGTGCTGGCCCGGCTGCGCGAAGTCCCCTGCCCCGTGCTGACGGTGACCGGCGACCGGGACGCGGTGACCGGCGTACGCGCCGGTGAACTGGTCGCGGAGTCCTTCCCCGACGGCCGGACCCAGCCGCTGCACGGGGTGGGCCACTACCCGTGGGTGGACGAGCCGGACCTCTTCCGCCCGCTGGTCGAGGACTTCCTCGCGGGCCGCCCCGCCCGCCCGTGAACCCCCGGCGGGGCCGGTCCCGGGCCCACTGTGAACGGGGCGTGTCAGTCGTATGGCAGCCCTGGCCGACGCGTTGATACCCCACCGGACCCCGCCCTATCGTCGAAGCACAGCACGACACACCGGCCGTGTGCCCGAGTGGTTCAGGGGCTCGCCTGCAAAGCGAGTTACGTGGGTTCGAATCCCGCCACGGCCTCCGACTTCCCGCACGACGGGCTCCCCGACGACGGGCTCCCGTCCGGCCGGCCGATCCGCAGCTCCATGAGCTCCGGGTTGTACCTGGACAGCAGGTGGTACGGCCGGGCCGCGGCGATCAGGATGTCCCGCGAGCTCATGCCCCGGTCCCGGGCGTGCAGTTCCAGCGCCCCGTCCTCGGCTCCCCACCGTTCGCCGATATGGGCCGAGACACGGCTCGCCGACAGGGTGTGGACGTCGAAGGCGGGCCGAGTCCGCTGTGCGTGGCCGTTCACCGACCGTGCCGCGGTCACCAGCTTCGCCGCCGCCGGGAAGACCGGCCGCCGGCGCAGCGCTTCCAGCGCCAGATGGTCCGCGGGGACTCCGGGTGTGAGCTGGAAGCTCCGCACGAGGAAGCGGCCGAGCTGGTCCTTGAGCGGGTGCGCGGCCCGCTCCGCCGGGGTCAGCCACAGGTCGAGGAAGGCCAGGTCCCCGGGCTCGCCCGGCCGGTGGCCGGGGATGACATGGCGATGCCGCGCATGCTCCAGCGCCCCGTCGAGGAGTGCTCCCCCGGGCCGGGTCCGGCAGGTGGCGGCGCACTCCCGGACCAGATGGCCGAGGACCAGGTCCCGGTAGAAGTCCGGGTAGTCGCGGGCGAAGAGCTGACACATCCGCAGCACGCTCATCTCGGCGGCCTCACCGTCCCCGGTCGCGACGGACCGGGCCAGCAACTGCCAGCGGTGCGCGTAGAGCGTGGGTGCGACGCCCGAGGCGGGCGAGTGGCCCGTGGGCTCCTCCGCACGGCTCCCGTCGGCCGTGCGCAGTTCGTGGACCAGTCGCAGTGCGTCGTCCCGTTTGAGGTCGACGGCCCGGGTGGTGCACAGCCGCCGGAGCGCCTCGGCCTGAGCGGGCGGTGTCCCGGTCTCGCGGGCGAGCCGGAGGAGCGCCGGGTAGGAGCGCAGACGGTACGGCCGCCGTGCCAGGGCGGCGATGAGGCGGTCGGCGGTGGGGGCGTCGAGAATCCCGTCCCGCACACCCAGGCGCAGGGTCGCCCGGATGTTGACGAGCGCTTCGGAGAGGGGCCGGTAGCCCTCGTCCGCCGGGCCGTGCACCAGGGCCACCTCGTCGTCGGCCGTCAGCCGGCCGTCACGGTAGTCGCGGTAGACGCGGCCCACTCCGCGCATGCCGAAGGTGTCGAGTTCGGCCGCGCGCAGGGCGCCCATACTGGCGGCCCCGAGGACCGTCACACCGCGTTGGAGCAGCGTGAGGATCTCCTTGTGCCGGACGGCCCGGGTCTGGCGGAAGTAGCCGTCGGCGATGCCGACGACGTCTCCGCGCCGCGGGGCGAGTTCCAGCAGGTCCCCGGCGGCCACCGGGGGCAGGACGGTGATGCCGTCGGTAGCGGGCAGGTCGGCGGCGTCCGGCAGGCTGGGGCCGATCAGGAGGTACCGGTTCATGAGGTGAACGCCGTCTCGTGGCCGAGCCCGGGGCAGACCACCCGTACGACGGGGATGCCCAACTCCGGCCGGGTGTGGTCCGCGACCAGCGGGGCTCGTCCGGTCACGGAGAGGACACTCGCGACGGTGGTGCGCAGATCGTCCGCGAGGGATGCGTTACGGACGGAGGCGATGCCGTCATAGGTGACCCCACCGGCCTCCGGAAGCGATGCGGAAGGCCCGGACCAGCCCGCGGCGGCGCGCCGGTAGGCGCCCGTGGTGAGGTCGTCCCGGGCTCCGGCGATCTGGGTGGCGCGCGACTGCGCGGCTTCGGTCAGGGCACGGCACAGGGCGACGTCACGGTCGAGATGGGCCCCGGCACCGGCGAAGAGCACCGGGAACTCCTCGCTCCAGATGGTGGCCAGGAAACAGGCGAGCCCGGTGGGCGAGGGAAGCACCTCGACCCGGACCTCGACCTCGGCCGCCTCCATGAGCTCCAGCGGTTCCCGGGCCGGGCCGTCCACGGTGGTCAGGTCCAGGGCCGGTGAGGTGCCCGTCCCGGCGCGGGCCAGACAGTCGCGTTCGATGACCTCGTAGAGGCCGTGGAGTGCCGCTTCGGCGACGGTGTTCCCAGCGGCCAGCCCATTGCTGTTCTGGACGAACAGGGGCGGCATCCAGGTGTCGCGCACCCGGCCGTCCAGGCGCAGCAGCTCGGTTGGCAGGAAGGTGTCAGCGCCGTCGTCCAGGCGGCGTGCCGCCGTCCATTCGAGCTCCACGCCGGGCCAGAGGTGGTGGCGGGGCTCCAGGGGCAGATCCCGGACGCGATAGCCGCAGATCGGCTCCATGTCGGCCACGGTCGCGGTCACTTCGCCGGGATCCAGGCGCTCGGCGTGCCAGGACTCGATCGATTCCATGGCGGCGGAGATCCTGGCGAGCTCGTGGGTGAGCCCCTTGCCCTGGCTGACCGAGATCGTCCGGGAGCCGGGGCGGATGGCCTGGTGGACCGGTATGCCGATGTCGTCGAGCCAGGTGACATCGGCGAGCCGGGTGATACCGACGACCGGCAGCAGTGGCTCGATCCGGCGCAGTGTTTCGGCGGGGGCCAGCACGCGGTGGGTGCCGGACACACGGGCTTTGCGGGTGTCGTCCGGCGAGAGCCGGGTGGGCGCCACCCCCCCGTCCGCGCCGGGCCGGGGGGCGCCCCCGCCGCGCCCGGCGGGGCCGACGGGGGCCGTGGAGCTCACTCCTTGACCGTCAGATTCCCTGGACGTCGGCGGGCTCAAGGCCGTCGTCGTCCTTCAGGTGAACGTTCCAGCCGGTGTCCCGGCTCACCGGCTTGAGCGTGCGGAGGTCCTGCTCCTCACGGAGTTCTGCCGCGGTGGGGAACTTCAGGTTCATCTTCCAACCCTTCGCTGCGGAAAGACTTGTCGACGAGATCCAGCCGGTCCCAGGACCGTCAGACGACCTGCACGTCGGCGGGCTCAAGGCCGTCGTCGTCCTTGAGCTGGACGGACCAGCAGGTGTCCCGGCTCACCGGCTTGAGCGTGCCGAGGTCGTGCTCCTCACGGAGTTCTGCCACGGTGGGAAACTTCAGGTTCATCTTCCAACCCCTCGCCATAGAACGCCATTTCGAAGAAATCTAGCCGACTCCTGGCACGCCCAGAGGATCTTGTCCGGTTGTTGCCGGGCGGGCCACGGCGCTCACCGTTCCGGCGCCGCGGCCACGAGGACGATCTGCTTGTCCTGGCCGTGCTCGAACAGGCGCACCCGAAGCCCGCAGCGGGTGAGCTGATCGGCCACCGCCGCGCTGTCCTGGTAGAGGTAGCGCCAGACGAGCACGGTGTCGCCCGGCTCGAACGAGACCGTCCTCCGGTCCGGTCCGACGTCGAAGGTCACGGCGACCGGCTCCAGGAACCGTGCCCGGACGAACACTTCGCTGCGCTCGCGGTCGAACCCGGTTTCCGTGACGTACCAGGAGCGGTCCACACCGATCAGATCCAGCCCCGCCAGTTGCTGCGGCTTGTACGGGCCGCCCACGCTGACCTCGTCCATGAACGGGGGCCGGTCGACACCGGTGTCGATGCGCAGGGTCAGCAGCAGCACGTCCCGGTCGCTCATGGCGCTCCGTACGTGGCGCAGGACCTCGGCCGGATCGGCGAAGTTGTACACCGTCGCGCCGGCCAGCACGACGAAGCGGACCGGATCGGTGCCACCGTGGCCGGATATCCGCCCGGCGGTGAGGACCCGGGCGAGATCGGGTCCGGTGAAGTCGCCCTGGCCCAGCTCGAAGCCCTCGGCGTGACCGGGGAAGTCGGCCCGCAGGTTCCGCCTGGCCAGTTCGAGGAGCTCGGCGCTGATGTCCATGGCGCGATAACCGGCCAGGCGGTCGGCGTCCAGCAGGTGGCGGATCAGACCGCGGATGGGACGCGTCGTTCCCGGCCCGAGATCGACGATCTCCACCGCCGTTGAAGCCGGGGCGAGGGAGAGGAGTTGCCCGGCGTGACGGGTGATGATCGTGTCGAGCTCGCCCAGCCTCGGCGCGGCGGCGGGGTCGGACTGTTCCTCGCCCTCCCGCCACATTTCGCTGCCGTCGCCGAGGTAGGTCAGCTCGTACGGGAACTCGGCCCGGTGGCCGAGCGAGTCGACGAGGGCGGCCACCTGTGCCGCGGAGTAGAGACGGGGGAAGTCTTCGCGCGGCGTCACCGCGTGCTGTCGTGTACCCATGACGCAGAGTAGATCGCCGGCCATCCATGTCGGTCCAGCCACCGCTGGTCAGCGGACCGATCGTGATCTACCGTCGTCGCCCATGGGTACCAGTTGCACCATGAAAGAGTCGGCGTGACTCCGTGGGAGATGGCCGCCGTCTTCGCGGCGGGCACCGGCGCGGGGGCCATCAACACCGTCGTCGGCTCCGGGACACTGATCACCTTCCCCGTTCTGCTGGCCACCGGTCTGCCGCCCGTCACCGCGACCGTCTCCAACGGGCTGGGGCTGGTCCCGGGCTCCATCAGCGGCGCGATCGGCTACCGCAAGGAGCTCACCGGCCAGCGCCGCCGCATCCTGAAGCTCTGTTCGGCCGCCCTCATCGGCGGTCTCGCCGGGGCCACGCTGCTGCTGGCACTGCCCAGTACGGCCTTCGAGACGATCGTGCCGGTGCTGGTGGGCCTGGCGCTGGTGCTGGTCATCCTCCAGCCGAGGATCAGCCGGGCGGTACGCGAACGCCGTGAGAGATCGGGCGGCCCGGTCCACCAGGACGGCGGCCCGCTGCTCTTCATCGGTCTGACGCTGGCCAGCGTCTACGGCGGCTACTTCGCGGCGGCCCAGGGGATCATCTACATGTCCCTGATGGGCATGCTGCTCGACGAACCCCTGCAACGCCTCAACGCAGCCAAGAACGTCTACGTGGCCGTGGTCAACTCCGTCGCCGCGGTCTTCTTCCTCTTCGCCGCCCACTTCGACTGGACGGCCGTCGCCCTGATCGCGGTCGGCTCCGCCCTGGGCGGTCAGATAGGGGCCGCGGTGGGCCGCCGGTTCAGCCCAAAGGTGCTGCGCGCGCTCATCGTGACGGTGGGCACCGTGGCGATCGTCCAGCTCGTGGCGCGGTAACCGCCCCCGCACCGCGGACCACGGCGGTCACCGCAGAAGGGGCCCCGACGGCATGATCGCCGCCGGGGCCCCTGCACCGGCCCTGGCCCCGGGGGGAACGGGCCACGGCCGTGTCCTCACCCGGCCGGGCAGTCACCCCACACCCGCGCCATCTCGGCCGGGATCTGCTTGACGGCCTTGCAGCCCTCGGCCAGCTCCAGCGCGCCGGACGCGAGGTAGGACCAGTCGCCGCCGGTGGAGCTGAAGTACTTCATGGTCGCCCCCTCGTCCTGCATACCGACCGCCTCCTTCTCCGAGTGGCCAGCCGTCAGCGAGAACGTGGTGCCCGCATAGCGTGTGCCGCCGCACTGGCCGTAGTAGAAGCTGCCAGGGGTGGGCTTGACGTGCTGGAACTGGGAGAACGAGCGCGAGTACGCGGCCTTCACCGCCGCCTTCACCTCGGCTGTCGCCGTCAGGCTGCGACAGGCGGAGCCACCGCCACCGGCAGGGTCCTTCTCCCCGGGAGCCACCTGGGAGTCCTGGCCGGAGCCGTCCTGGCCGGAATCGGAGCCGGAATCGGAGCCGGATTCCTTGCCGGAGCCGGATTCCTTGCCGGACGCGCCCTCGGACGAAGAACCCTTCGCGGAGGAGTCCTTGCCGGAGGAGTCGTCGTTGTTGCAGGCGGGCAGGGTGGCCAGCACCCCGGTCAGCAGAGCGGCGGCGATCCAGCTTCGGGAGCGGGAAGTCATGGGGGGAACCTCGTTCATGGTGGTGGCCGGGCACGGGCCCGGCCTTGCGTTCGACGATCGGGACGCGGCGGATACGCCGGTCCGGGCCGCTGAGGCGACCTGCCAGATACACGCGCGGGGCGCGTGAAGGTTGCCTGGTTCCGCAGAAGAATTTCCGGCCCGCTCCCGAGGCCGTCCCCGAGCCCGCTCCCAAGCCCGCTCCCAAGCCCCTGCGCAACGCTCAGCGCACGATGAGCGAGGAGACCAGCCGCTCGGCCCGGCCCACGTCCCGCGGGCCGAGCCGGTAGGCACGGATGCTCAGCTCATGGCGGGGGATCCACCACAGCCGGGCCGTGAAGACCTGGCCACTGGCGCACGTCACACGCCACGCCCGGTAGTGGGCCTGACGGCCGGAGACCTTCAGGGTGGACCGGTCCTTCAGACGGCTGGTCCGGATCGCGTCGAACGGGGCCGCCTTCCCGCTCTTGGTCCAGCAGAACGGCTGCGCCTGCCAGCCGTCGTCCTCCTCCACGGCCTCGCTCTGGTCCCCGGTCCGCGTGGCGATCTGGATACCCCTGGACTGGCAGTGGTCGATGTCGTGCGGGACACCGGGCGGCTGGACACATGCCTGGACACCCCGGTCGGGCTGCCAGACCGTCCAGCCCCGGGGCACCTCGAAACTCACCCCCTGCAGCGCGACCCGGCGGGCGGCGGGCGCCACCTGCCGGTGCCGCTCGTCCTCGCCCCACCGGTGCGGAACGACGACCGCCATGACGAACATGAGTAACGCGGCGGCCACCGCTCCCCCGGCGAGCAGCAGGGGCCGCGGCCGCCACCTGGGGCCCGTACGGGCGGTCTGCGCGGACCGAACCCCTTCCGGCCGCAGCGACCCTCCGGTGACCCGCGCGGTCCGCGCCACCATGGCAGCCCGCAGCAGCTCCTCCAGTTCCCCGGCCTCGGCCGCCTCGGACGTCTGCCGTTCCACCGGATCCTCCCCCGGCGCCACGCCGGTCACGACTCCATCCGCTTGCGCAGCGCGGCCAGGGACCGGTGGGTCATCGACTTCACGGCTCCCTTGGAGATGTCCATCGCCTCGGCTATCTCGGCCTCCGACAACCCCGCCCAGTACCGCAGCACCAGGACCTCCCGCTGCCGGGGAGCCAGTCGGCGCAGCGCCGCCAGCACCTCACGGTGTTCGGACGCCAGCAGCACGGTGTCCTCCGCGGAGTCCACGTGCCGCTGCGGGTCCGGCCGGAACGCGTTGGCCACCCGGCGGCGGCGCAGCACCGACCGGGCCCGGTTGACCACGGCCCGCCGCAGATACGGCAGCACGCTCCTGCCGTCGTCCAGCACCCGCCACCGGCGGCACACCGCCGTGAACACATCCTGCACCACGTCCTCGGCCGTCGCCTGATCGCCCACGAGCAGCACCGCCAGCCGCACCAGGGACAGCCGGTGCGCCCGGTACAGATACCCCAGAGCGTCCTCCTGGGCCGCCGCTGCCCCGGCCTCCCCGGGCCGCAGCGTCACCAGACCGACGTCCTCGCCGCCCCCGGCCTGTGACAGGACGGTCACACCCGGTCGGAAGCGTCCCCGGGGCAGCCACCACACGGCTGCCGCGCGCGGGACTCCCCGCCTGTGACCGAACAGCCATACCCCGTGCATTCCGGCGACCCTAGGCACCTCAAGATCGGGCCGATAGAGCAATGATTACTAGTTCCGGCCGGAGGGCGGCGCAGTATAGGCGGAACCGTCCCTTCCGTCGCCGACGCATCTCACACCGCCGTCGAGGCATCGGGGCCGCATACGGATTTCGCCTACGGGCCGTCGGCGGTCACAATCAGCGAGGCGACCTTCTCCGTTCTCCCCGTACTCGTACGCAGGTGATCAGGGCGGGCGCCTTCGGATGTGAGAAGGAGATGAGCTCCCAGCGAGGAGGCACGTAGTTGGAAGGAAGGCTGGCCATGACACTGGACGCACGTGACGAGGTGGAGCGGTTCATCCTGGGTGACCGGTTCGCCTGCCTGGCGGGACGCTCCGCCTGGCGCAAGGGTGGCATCACCCATCGTCACTACGACCTGATGGGTTCCGAGGATTCGGCCCGGCTGATGGCACTCGATCTCGCGGATTTCGTGGACGGGGCGGACTGGAGCGCCCGGTCGTTCACGAGTTTCATCGCGACGTTCGAGCAGCCCCGCGGGGTGGACGAGCTGCGGTTCGAGGAGCTGCTGTGGGAACAGCTCCAGCTCCTGCATGAACAGGACGCCCGGTCCTATCGCTGGGCCGAGGGCTATTCCTCCGATCCGCAGGCCCAGGAGTTCGCCTACAGCGTCGCCGGTCATCCCTTCTTCGTCATCGGTCTCCATGAGACGCACCGCCGCTGGGGCCGCCGTCCTCCCTTCCCGATGCTGGCCTTCAACTCCCATGAGCAGTTCGATCGCATCAAGGGCGCGAACATGTGGGACCGGCTCGCGGAGAAGATCCGCAAGCAGGACATCCAGCTCCAGGGCGACATAAATCCCAACCTGCTCGAGTACGAGCAGCTCTCGGAGACCCGCCGCTACTCCGGCCGCCCGAAGCCCGCGGACTGGCAGTGCCCGTTCGCCGCCCGTGAGGGCGAGCGCGAGCCCGCACTGATGGGTCCGCCCCCGGCCTGATCCCGGTCCGACCCCGGGAGTCCTTCCGCTCCACACACCCGCCGATGCCCCGGCAGCCGCTTCCGGCTGCCGGGGCATCGGTCTTTTCCGAAAGGCCATCGCTTCCCGGCAGACCGGTTGGATCAACGATGTGGCCGGTTGCGTCAATGACATCGGTGATGGATTTTTCTAGTTTCCTCGCAGAGGACGAGCACCGGCCGAGGGAGCACAGAAGTCCATATGAGCGTGTACCAATCGGTGGCCTTGCCCGGCTTCGAAAGCGACCAAGCGCTGCTGTGGTCCACACAGACGACGGAGGCCACTCGCTTCCGCAAGCTCTATCTCCGGCACTGCCGGGCGGCGTTCGCCTATGCGGCATGCTGCACCGGTGGTGACCGCAATCGCAGCCGGGCCCTGGTGAAGCAGGTGTTCACCCAGCTCCGGGCACTGCTGTCCGCACCGCGCGATACCCGCCGCCCCGAATCCGTTCGCGCCTTTCTCCTGTATCGCATCCGTCATGAGGCTGCCCGGCGCTGCGGCCATCGGCGGGCCGGACGGCGAATACCGTTCGCGGGCTGGGTGGCGGACGGCTGCCCATGGCCCGCGGAGAACGCGGCCCAATTATCCCAGTCCTTCCACCAATTGTCCGCCACGGATCAGACACTGCTGTGGCACACGACGGCGGAGGACGAGAAATCCCCGCTGGTGTCCGCCGTTTCCGGGGTGGACCGGAATCTCCTTCCCGGCGCTTCCCTGCTGGCCCGCAGTCGATTGCGCGACCACTACGCCGAACTCCTCATCGCCACCCTGGGAAACAGCGTGTGCATGGAGGAGATGTCCCGGCTGCTCCAGGGGCGTGGGGACGGGCTGACCGACGCCCATCACTCCGGCTGCGACCGGTGCACCCGGACCCTCCACCGCATCGCGGGGTTCGACGCCACGGTCGCCCGGCAACTGCCGCTGGCCGTCCTCGGCTGGTGGCCGGGGCGGCAGTACTTCCGGCAGAAATCGGTGGGCCGGACTCCGTGGGCCGATATCGCCATGGTCATGAGCGCGGCCCTGGTGCCGCCCTCCCCCACGCCGCACACCGCGCAGCCCCTTCCCGCTGCCAGCAGACCGCCGGGAGCCCCGCGCACCGTGGACCGCAAGGCGTGTCTGGGCCTCGCCGCCGTGGGCCTGGTGGTCGGCATGGGGACGGGCTACACCCATGACCTCCTCACCGGCCAGCAGCGGACCGACGCGCTCGACCACGCGAACTGCTCCGGCGACGGCTCCGCCCATGGGTGAACGCCCCCACGAGCCCGCGTCGCGCTCGCACCCCAGCGACGCGGCCACGTTCCCGAGGATCCGCTCCGGCGAGACACGGCTGTTCGACCTGCTGGCGAGCCGCCACTACGCGGCGGTGCTCTGCTACGCGCGCTGCTGCGTCCAGGACGACGCATCCGCCCGCGCGCTGGCGCAGCAGGCGTTCGCCGACCTGCTGCGCGCCATCCACACGGTCGAATCCGTCTTCCGCGACCGCTATATGGGCTGTGTCCGGCTCCATCTGCTCGACCGGGTCCGCCACGCGGCGGTCAAACTGGCCTCACGCGATCCCGCACTGGCCTCTCCCGGATTCCGGACCTGGGTCGCCCAGGGCGCCCTCTGGGAACTCCCGGAAGGCATCGATCTCAACCGCGCCTTCATCGCTCTGCCCGCCGTCGAACAGCGTCTGCTGTGGCATGGATTGATCGAATCGGACACCGCGGAACTCGCCTCCCAGGTGACCGGAATTCCCCGGAGCGCGCTCATGGAGGCCTACAGAAGCGCACGCGACACATTCGTCTCCACCGCCGGCCTCGACCGCCTGGAAGAGCCGGACCGGTATGCCTACCAAAGCCTTCCGCCGGCACTGCTGGGCTGGTGGCCGCGGGCCGCATACCTCCATCTCAAGAATGCGGGCTACGGAACGAGTCCGCCACCGCCCTCTTCACCCGGCGGCCGTTCCGTCGCGTATCTCGTGTACACCCTCTCCTGCGCGGTCGGAACGCTGGTCGGAATCGCGGCCGGGAACGCGCTGCCGCACCTCGGCCACTAGGGCTTTCCCCCAGGTTGACCCCATAGCTGACAAACTGTTGACTGCGCCGGGTGTCCGACCCCATGAAACCGTCTGTCGCGGCCAGTTACGCTCAGGCGGTGGCCGATGAATTTCCCGCATGTGCGGAGTCCCTGCCCCAGCCGCTGCCCGACGAGCGCATCGCGTGCACGTCCGTCCGTGATCTGTGGCTCGCCATCCTGGAGGACACGGGAAATCCCCACGCCGGGGTCGATTTCGGCATCCGGCGCCGCCCCAGCGCCCTTCATGTGGTCGGCCACCTCGTCATGAACTGCGCGACCCTCGCCGAGGCGGCGGAGGTCGGCATCCGGTACCAGTCACTGGTCAACGAGGCGGGGAGGTTCAGCCTCGCCAGCGAGCGACAGTACACCCGGCTGCTGTACGAGGTGCCGCCCGTACCGGTCGAGCCCCAGCAGGTGGAAGCGGGGCTCGCCGGGATCGTCACCGCCGCGCGCTGGGTGACCGGTCCGGGATGGGCACCCGGCTCCGTCTCCTTCGCCCACCCCTGTGGCGGGGACCCCGGCCACTATGCCGAGGTCTTCGGCTGTCCGGTGCTCTTCGAGCGTCCCCGCTACGAGATCGTCGTCCCGACGGCGGACGCCCACCGGCGGTGGAACCCGACGGACCCCGCACTCACCGCCCTGCACCGCCGCCACGCGGACGCGTTGCTGGCGCAGCTCCGGCGCCAGGAATCGGCGGCCAACCGGGCCAAGGCGATACTCCAGACGTCCGACCTGCGCGGTATCCGCGCCCAGGACGTCGCCGCCCTCCTGCAGATCAGCGAACGGACCTTACGCCGCGCGCTGAGCGACGAGAACACGTCATGGCGGGAACTGCTGGACGCCGTACGGCACGAACGGACGCGGGAGCTGCTCAGCACGACCTCATGGACGCTGGAACGCATCGCCCATGAGGCCGGCATGAGCGGCGCGGCCTCGTTCGTCCGCGCGTTCACCCGCTGGGAGGGCGTCTCCCCCGGCGCCTATCGCCGCGAGGCGTAGCCGAGGAAGGCGGTCCAGGCGGCCGGGGTGACGGCCAGCCGGGGGCCGTCGGGGACCTTGGAGTCGCGGATGTGGATGCTGCCGCAGGGGTCTGCGGCGACCTCAACGCAGTCGTTGCTGTTGCTGGCGCTGTAGCTGCTCTTGATCCACTCGTCGGGCTTGAGGGTCATGTCTCTCCCCGCAGTTTCTCGATGAAGGCCAGAGACTCACGCGGCGTGAGGGCCTGCGCCCGGATGATCCCATACCGCAGTTCAAGGATCTGCACCTCCTTGGGATTGGAGATCACGCGACTGGTGAGCGGAGCTTCGGAGTAGCCCACCGTCGCGCCGTCGTTGAGCTTCAGCACGCCCAACTCGCCACCCATGCCAGCATGATCCTCACGGACGGTCGGCATCACCTGGATCTCGACATGCCGCAACTGGCCTAGTTCCAAGAGGTGTTCGAGCTGTCGCTGCAACACCATCTTGCCCCCGAGTGGGCGCCGCAACGTCACCTCCTCTTGGACAAAAGCCAACATGACCCGAGGCCGACGCTCGAAGATCTCCTGCCTGGCCAGTCGCGCCCCGACGTAGCGCTCGATCTCGTCTTCCGTGAAAGACGGTCGTCGCATCTCGTACAGCGCGCGGGCATACTCCTCCGTCTGGAGCAGACCGTGGATGTTGTGGTTGCCATACCCGCCCAACTCGACGGCTTCGTCTTCCAACTTCGCCAGATCCCGAACCTTCTTCGGGTACCGCGCCTCCGCGACATCCTTCTTCATCGCGGAGATCTTGCCGCTCGCCCCCAGCACCTCATCCGCCTTGTCCAGGAACCCGGGGCTGGGGATCCGCCTGGCCCGTTCGACCGCCGAGACCTGTTCCTCTCCGTAACCGATCGCGGCCCCCAGTTCGGCCTGTTTCA
This sequence comes from Streptomyces cucumeris, assembly GCF_024295805.1. GTDB lineage: Bacteria > Actinomycetota > Actinomycetes > Streptomycetales > Streptomycetaceae > Streptomyces > Streptomyces cucumeris. The sequence continues at coordinate 105,143 of NZ_JANCLX010000023.1, read as the reverse complement.
GCCCGGCCGCCTCCCGCCACAGCTTGATCTGGCGACCGACGGCCCGCAGCACGGCCGCGCTCTCCTCGTCCTCCATACCGGCCCACTCCCAACGTCATCCGGACATGGCCGGGCAACGGGCGGACAGTCACCGCTCGTATCCCCGTGGCTACTTTTCAGCCTAGGCACAGACGGCCACTCTGAGTGACGTGAGCCAACAAATCACTCGAACCGACACCTCCGTTTCGCACTTCACCGTGCTGCTCTCCGCCAGCCGCAAAGGCGCCAAGCTCGGTCGGTTAATGGCCGCCGAACGGCTCGTCACCTGGGGTCTTCCGGTGGAGAACGCGGAGCTGATCATCGCCGAGCTGACGGCGAACGCCGCGCTTCACGGCCGCGTCCCGGGGCGCAACGTCCGACTGACACTCAAGGTCGCGGGCGGCACCCTCCGCATCGAGGTGCGGGACGCCTGTACGGACCGGCTGCCCGCCGTGCGCCGGAGGCCGGAGGAGGAGGGGCCGGGCGAGTCCGGGCACGGGCTGCTGCTCGTCGAGGAGCTGGCCGACCGCTGGGGCGTCACCCCGGGGCTGGTCGGCAAGACGGTGTGGGCCGAGCTGACGCCCAAGAGCCAGTGATCACCACGGCTCACTGACCTCCTCCACCGCCTCGCGGACATCCGGGTGCGGATCACCGGCGAGGCCGTCCAGCAGCTCGCTGACGCCGGGGGTGGTCCAGCGGCCGACCGTCCAGACCAGCTCCTCCCGCACCGTGGGGTCGGGATGGGCGGCCAGGCGGGCCAGTTGGCCGAGCGGGCCGCGTCGGCGCCCGGAGAACCAGTGCAGGATCTCCCGCAGCACCGAGGGGTCTCCGGGGTCACCCGCCTCGGCGATGCGGGAGAGCAGCACCCTGGTCGGTGGCGGCGGGCCGTCCAGCGGATGCGGCAGCCGTTCGCGCAGCCGCCGCGATCCGTACTCGCCGCGCACCCGGCAGCCGTTGCAGGTGCAGGGGCGGACGCCGTGCGCGTCGGGCCAGTGGCGCCAGCCGACGACCTGGGGCGCGCTGCGGACACGGTGTATCTCGCGCGAGCGGATCGCCCGGGGGACGAACACCTCCCAGCCGCGCGGGTCGTCGAGCGCGGCGATCCGCCGGACCGCCTCGGCCGCCGGGACCGTCTCCTGGGCGCCCCGCCGCCGGTCCCGGTAGTGGCCGGCCAGAACCGGCTGGGCGTCGTCCAGCCGTATGTGGACGGCCACCAGACCGCCCCTGCTGCCGGACCGGCCCAGCTCGCGCAGCCATTGGTGGGTGAGGGTGTACGAGGGCAGCACCGGGAAGCAGTACACACCGCGCGCACCGCCCTGTCCGTGACCGGCCGCGCGGATCCCGGACCGCCGGATCCGCGGCGCGTTGGCCGCCGACGTCAGGTGGACGAACATCGCCATATCAGGAGCCCCGCTCAGGCTGCCGCGTCGAGGAGGATCCGGACCAGCTCGTGAGGCTGGGAGAACATCGGCCAGTGGCCGGTGTCCAGCTCGACCAGCCGCCAACGGTCGCCGGCCAGCAGCCGGGCCGCGTCGGGGCCCGGCTCGGGGCCGTCCAGCAGGCACTTGACGTACGTGGCCGGGAGACCGCCGAGGGGACGGGCGAGGGCGGCGGGCTCGGTGAGGGTGGCGCCGGGGTGCGGGGTGGCGCCGGTGACGATACGGGTGATCTGTTCGTCGGTGAGGCCCTGGCCCGCGAAGTCACCGGCGCCGAGCGGGGCCCAGAAGCCGTCGTGGGCGGCGCACGACGCCTCGACGGTGGACCGGCCGTCCGGCCAGCTCATGACGAACGACTCGCCGTCCACGGGGACGTTGGCGTCGACGAAGACCATCCGGGCCAGCCGACCGCCGATCCGCTCGGCGGCCTGGCCGACCGGGATCCCGGAGTAGCTGTGGCCGACGAGGATGACATCGCGCAGGTCACGGCGCTCGATCTCGTCCACGATGTCCCGGACGTGCGTCTGCTGTCCGGCCGCTACGCCCTGCTTGTCGGCCAGCCCGGACAGCGTCAGCGGATGCGCGCCGTGCCCGGCGGCGCGCAGCTCCGGCACCACGTCGTCCCAGGCCCACGCGCCGAGCCAGGCCCCTGCCACGAGTACGAATTCAGCCATGTCGGCAACGTAGCGCGTGGCTCCGACAACCGGGGTGACCCCGGGCCCGGGTTGTCGGCGGCGGATGCTGGAATGCCGTCATGGACGCCGCCACGGACCCGAAGACCACCCTCGCCGCCCTGCGCGACTTCTGCGCGCGGGGGCTCGGCCCGGAGCTCGCCGGCCGCTTCGTCGGCCTCGCCCGGCCCGGTTTCGCGCTCACCGAGGCCGCTCCCGGGGAAACCGGCCACAGCCGGTTCGGCGGGCGGGCGATGCTCGAACCGGGCACGCCCTGGCCGATGTGCGAAGGCGTTCCGCTGAGCCTGTTCGCGGTCCTCGACACCGACGCCCTGGCACCCTGGCTCGGCGGTGTGCTCCCGGCCGGGACGGGCCTGCTCAACTTCTTCTATCTGGATGTGGAGTCCGAGCGGCACGACCCCGGGGCCTGGGAGCCGTTCTCCCGCTACGGCCCCACCGACCCCCGGCTGAGCAGGGTGGTCGCGGCCCGTTCCGCGTACGCCGTCGCCGCCGAGGCACCCGCGCGGTCGACCGTCTTCGGCACGGTCGAGTGGGCGGTCACCCCCGGGTTCGCCTTCCCCGACGTCTGGGACCCGGCGTGGGACACGCTGGACCTGGGGCCCGATGCCGGTGACACGGCCAGGGCCATGCCGGACGTCTTCGTCCTGGACCGGCTCCCCGGCTGGAAGGAGCGGCCGGGCGCACTCGACTCCGAGGACATCGCCTTCGGGCGGCCGGAGTTCCCGACCGGCTCCGCACCGCTGGTGCCGTCCGGCGAAGACCCGAACGACTATCACCACCTGCTCCAGCTCGGGCCGTATGCCGAGTGGCTGATCGGCGGCGACGGCGGCTGGATGCACTGGTCGATCCCCACCGACGCGCTGCGCGCGGGCGACTTCGGCCGGGCGGTCCCGACCCCGGACCACTGGTGACGCCGGGGCGTCGGCGTCAGCGGACGGGGAAGCCGAAGGTGTAGCCCTGCTGCTTCAGCCAGGGGAGGATCCGGCGCAGCGCCTCGACGGTCTGGCCGCGGTCGCCGCCCGCGTCGTGGAAGAGCACGGTCGGGCCGTTGTGGATCTCGTTCTTGACGGTGTTGACCATGGCGTCGGCGCCCGGCTTCTCGAAGTCCTTGGAGTCCACGTTCCAGCCCAGCGGCCGCATGCCCTGGGCGGCGGCGATCTGGCGGCTGTAGGGGGTGAACGCACCGCCCGGGGCGCGGTAGTAGAGCGGCTTGACGCCCCCGGACGCCTTGACGATCATCCGCCGGGCGTCGAGGACCTCCTTGGACTGGTAGGCGCGGGACTTCTTGTCCATCGAGGTGTCGTGCGACATGGAGTGGTCGCACAACCGGTGCCCGCCCGCGACGACCGCCTTCACCAGGTCCGGGTGGGCCTGTGCCTGCGGGCCCACCATGCAGAAGGTGGCCTTGGCGTTGTTGGCCTTGAGCACCTCCAGGACCTGCGGGGTCCAGTTCGGGTCAGGGCCGTCGTCGATGGTGATGTTGACGCCCTTGGCGCCCTTCTCGGAGGCGTGCGCGATGTCCATGTTGACCAGGGGGGCGGGCAGTTTCGGATCCGGCTTCGAGGTCTGGCCCACGATCGGACGCGGCTTCGGGGCCGCGCTCGGCACCGACTCCACGGAACCGGCCTGCGCCGTCCACACGGCGGCAAGGGCGGTCACCCCCGCCACACCCACGGCCGCCACCAGCGTCCGGCCGTTCGTCCCCATGATCCGGTGCCGTCCCATGTCCGCTTCGCTCCCCATGTCTCCTGTGCCGCTCTCGCACCCAGGAGGACGGAAACTCGGCGGGTTGGGATCCCTCTGTTACCTATCTCGCACAAACCTCATGAACGCCCGGTGTGTGAACGCATTGCCAAGTCGGCTGTGGGCTCAGCGCTAACGACGCTTCGGCGGCGCAACGGCACAGTGGAGTCGTACATTTCATGACTGAAACGGGGGAATACCACCATGGCATCCATCCTCGCCCGTACCGCCGCCGCGGCGGGCGCCGCGGCCGTCTTCACGGCCCTGTTCACCTCGCCCGCCTTCGCCGACAACCACGCGCCGGTCACCCCTGACCACCACCGGCCGGTCGCCTCGGCCGCGGCGGCTCCCAACGTCTCCTTCGGCTCCCGCGCCGACATCGGCGGCGACGGCACCGTCTGGGCCAAGGACCGGAACGGGAACATCGTCGCCGAGGCCCACTGGCAGGCCGACCCGGGCGGCACCATGTACCCCCAGGGCGACACCCTGTACGTCTCCGACTTCATGGGTGACGGCCTCGGCGCGCGCGGTGAGGCGTCCGTGGGCATCAAGATCAGCCCCAGCGGGTCCGGCGACCGCGTCCAGCGGACCAAGAACGTCGCCGAGGGCAAGCGGCTCTCCATCAAGCTGTGCATGACCAGCTCCTCGGGCAGCCGGTGTTCGTCCTCCCTGGGCGTGCGCGCCTGACACCACGCGCACCAGCGGAACGAAGGGCCCGCACCCCTCGGGGGTGCGGGCCCTTCTGCGTGCCGTGGGGAAGTGAGCATCCCTTCGTGAGGCACGGAGCAGAGAGGGCCACCGGAGAGGGATGGCAGAAAAGCATGTGGCACACCATCACCATTCGCCTGCGACAGCCGACTTGACCAATGACTTGCTACGATGACCCTGCATCTGGCGCTCTGTACGACTTGTCCGGTTGCTCGCCGTAATCAATGCTATTTCGCACTACTGGCTCATGCGCAGCGTCACAGCGCGACCCGCCAGGTTGACCACTGCCATTCCTTTCTTCAAGGGATATCACCATGTCCACGGCTCGACGAATAGCAACGGTCCTTGGAATTTCCTCAGCATTAACGCTCATTGTCACTCCTTCCGCATTTGCCAACTGGGGAGGTCACATAAAAAACGCGCGTCCTGGTTTCGAGTCTCACCGATGGGACGACAGGGACTACACGCAGGTAATTTTCAAGGACTGCTCAACAAGTCGCCACTCGAAGAGCACCACGATAAGACTGTGGCAGTCTCGTGACTTTCGGCCCGACCCAGGATTCGACACAAAGCGCTTCACTGATTGCTTCAGTAACCGTGACGGAGATTCCACCAGCCATGGCGAATGGCACAATTTGGACGGAGGGAATTATTACTTCAGCATCCTCGAAGTCGACGACGACACCGTGGATGCCCCTTCGCTCGATGTGGACAGCGTGAAAGTCGATACCACTGCGGGCGACTAGAGCGCGGGCGGACTGACTGAGGGGTGCTCATGCCTGAGCACCCCTTCCCATATCCAATCACCAGGACCCCCCTTGAAGATCTTCACATCGTTGCGCAGCAGCAGTGCCATGTGGGCTGCCCCGGTTGTCATCGCCTTGACCTTGTTCTATTACTTTGTCGGCGGGGGCGCGCCCGACGGGGAAAATTTCGGATATGCACCCACCATCACCTCACAGGCGCTGGGCCCCACATATGCGTTTGCCTATGCTGCTGCCTCCGGTTTGGCTGCCTGGGAGAGCGGGCGTCTACGCAAGGTCGGGATATGGGATCTGAGCCCGGTCCGATCACGGTATCGAATCGCAGCCAACGCACTTCTTCCCGTGTTGGCCGTTTCGTGGGTCATGCTGCTCCTGCCAGTCACATTGGCATTGGTCGAAACTGGTGTCACACCCACCTCAGGAAGCCTCTACCCGCTCTTTATGGGCATGACATTGTGTGCAGCGCACCTCGTCATCGGGTTTGGTGTGGGGTTCTGGGTTCCTCAGCTTTTCGCGGCCCCGACACTTGCTGCACTCGTGTTCTACCTGGTCGCATTCTCCGTGACGACCACTTCCTACTGGATGCGTCACGTTTCCGGGCAACTCATCGAGTCCGTAGATTTCGGCGAACTCATTCCGGTCTCCTCTCTTGTGCCTCCTCTGCTCTTCACCGGAGGCACCGCGTTGGGGTTCGCCGCCCTATGGCTCCCGCTACGGTCTTCGCTCTTGAAGGCGACACTTGCCTGCACTCTCGCCGCGGTTGGAGTCATTGGTGGCCGCAGTGTGGTCACGGGGTGGGACGCGAACACCCCGGTGACCGCAGGAAATGCACCGATGCGATGCGAAGGGAAGGCTCCACGAGTCTGTATGCCCGAAGCTACGGCAAGCAATATCGAGACCGTACGGAAGGACGTAATCGCTGTTCTCGGCGACTTGCGCCAAGTGGGCCTCAAGGCATCGCCCGCCACTGTCACAGATCGACTCACGGACGGCCGTTCCTATAGACCGTCGAGTCGTTCGGTCTGGCGCGTGCAGCTCTCTCTCGGGGCACGAGACGGCAATGTTCGCTACCGCACTCTGAAAGCCGTAGTCGGGTTCCCCTGTTCCCGACCGGATCCCGCCACTGCCCGTGCCGTGAAACTATGGGCCGCCAAGGTGACGGGCGAAGAAGAAGAGTATCAACGCGAAATTGCGGCGAGGCAGGAAGATTTCGACAGTTCACCGGCACGGGTAGCGGCAGTCCGCAAGGAAGTGGACAAGGTACTGGCCATGCCCAAGAAAAACCAAGCAACGTGGTACAGGCAGAGCGTTACCACCGCTTGCGGGAAGCGCACATGAGATGGTGGGTCAAAGCACGCCGGGTCCATTGGGTCCTTCCTCCGACACTGGCCGCATTCGCCGTTCTGGTGGCGATGCTCCACAATCTCACCACCTTCCTCCCGGCATTCTCCTCCGGAGGCGCTGTCCAGGTCAGGGCCTCCCTCTTCATTCCGGTGTGCCTGGCTTCCGGCCTCATGATGTGCCTTGAGTCCAGGCTGGAGGCGCCGGAGCATGCCGCACAACGTCGTGTGACCCTGCTGGACATAGGGTTGACGGTCACCTTCGTGACAGCGGCCATGGCCCTGAGCCTCGCCTCGGCAGTTCTTACGACCTCTCCCGAGCCTCTCGCCATCGGACGCAACACCGTGTTTCTTACCGGTCTCATGCTGGTCGCACGCAGATGGGCAGGCCCACCTGCGGTGATGGCTCCGTTCGCATGGATCATGGCTGTGCTTTTCGTAGGCTTTCGCACGCCCAACGACCCTCGCCCCTGGACCATCATTCCCGAGCCCGTGGACGCGGTTCATGCCGCGCTCGGCTCGGGCGTGATGTTCACCATCGGCCTGATTGCCCAACTCCACACATCGAGGAAACTGGCATGACCTTGGAGCTGGACTCCTGCACCTATGCATATCGACGTTGGCAAGCACCGATTCTGAAGGATTTCGACTACCAACTCCCCGCCGGACTGACCATCCTCCTGGGACCAAATGGCGCGGGAAAGTCGACCCTTCTCAGACTAGCGGCCGGAGTCACCCGCCCCAGTAAGGGTTCTGTGCGCCTGGACGGGGTTCCGTCCCTGACGAAGACGTATCGCAGCGCAGTCGCGTGGATGCCGCAGACCATTACGCCCATGCCCTCTCTGACCGCACGTGAATATGTCGCGTACGTGGGGTGGTTGAAAGGCATGAGCCGTGCTGACGCATGGCGGGAGGCCCGTCGTTCGCTGGCCCGTGTTGAACTCGCCGGAGAGGCCCAGACCAGGACCTCCCGCCTCTCAGGAGGGCAGCTTCGCCGCGTCGGCGTCGCCGCGTCCCTCGTGCACGGTGCTCGGATTCTGCTTCTCGATGAGCCGACCGCCGGCATGGATCCCCATCAACGGCGTGTGTTCCGCGATCTCCTCAATACGCTCACCCCTGATATCCGCGTGCTGATGTCCACCCACGATGTCGCAGATCTGGCTGAGGACGCCGATCACGTCACCGTTCTGAACAAGGGGTCCATACTCCACACCGGCACGACCGACACCTTCTTCTCGCACACACCACCCGGCACTGTTGCCGGGCGGGCAGCGGAGGGCGCCTATTCAGCGCTTCTCGGCAGTACCCGATGACCCTGTCACCGGCCACACGGCGAAGCCGGCGGTAGCACACAGCGCCGCCACGTCACCCGGTATCCGCCGGCCCCCTCTTCGTGCCCTGAGGCGGCGTCAGCCCCGGTTGACCACCGCGGACTGCGGGCGGATGGGCAGCCGGTTGACCGGGCGGCCGGTGGCGGCGCGGACGGCGGCGGCGACGGCGGCCGGGGAGGTGACGATGGGGATCGCGCTGGCGGCCTTGGCCCCGAAGGGGGCCACCACATCGCGCTCCTCGACCAGTTTGACGATCCGGATCTCCGGGACGTCCAGGGCGGTCGGCAGGGCGTAGCCGGTGAGGTCCGGGTGCCGGACCACACCCCGGGAGGTGCGGAGGTTCTCGGTGAGGGCCGTGCCGATGCCGAAGGTGATCCCGGACTCGATCCGGGCGCGGAGCTGACGGGGGTTGAGCACCCGGCCGACGTCCTGGGCGACGGTCATGTCGACGACGCGGACGGCGCCGATCTCGATGTCCACGTCGACGACGCAGCGCACCGCGCAGTAGGCGAGGCCGACGAAGGCGTCGCCCTGGCCCGTCTCGTCCAGGGGTTCGGTTGGATGGGGGCGGCACTGGGCGGTGGCCCAGAGCTCCTTGCCCTCCAGGGCCTCCTCGACGGTGGTGCTGAGCACCCCGTCATAGGAGGTGATCTTGCCGTCGGCGATGGTCAGCAGCTCGGTGGACATGCCGAACTTATGGGCCAGCGGCTGGAGGAGCTGGGTGCGGACCATCTTGGCGGCGCGTTCGACGGCACCGCCCGAGACCCAGGTGTGACGGCCGCGCGAGGCGGGTCCGGCCGGGGGTTGGTCGGTGTCGACGGGGGCCACGTGGACCTCCTCGATACCGAGGACGTCCTGCACGATCTGACGGGCCAGGGTGGTGAAGCCCTGGCCGGTCTCGACGGCCGCGCAGATGACGGTGGCGACGGGACCGGTGACCTTGACGGTGGCGGTGGAGACCTCGTCGGTGCCCTCGGCGCCGAGCATATGGACCATGCCCAGCGCGTAGCCGACACCGCGGCGGACGGCGGACGGGTCGCCCGCGCCCTCGGCGCCGCCGGGCAGCAGCCACTCCTCCTCGGGTTCGTCCGCGGGGAGCGGCGGCAGCGGGGCCTCCCGCACGGCCTCCAGCAGTTCGGCGACCGGAGCCGGACAGGTGACGGTCTGTCCGGTCGGCAGCAGATCGCCGGTGGTCATGGCGTTGCGCAGGCGGAGCTCGGCGGGGTCGATGCCCAGCTTGGCGGCCAGCTTGTCCATCTGGCCCTCGTACGCGGCGCACACCTGCATGGCGCCCTCGCCGCGGACATGGCCGGAGGGCGGGTTGTTGGTGCGCACCGCCCAGCCCTCGATGAAGGCGTGCGGGACGACGTAGGGGCCGCAGGCGAAGGAGACGGCGGCGGCGAGCGAATCGGCGGAGGAGTCCGCGTAGGCGCCCGCGTCCAGCAGGATCTGGGCCTCGATCTTCACCAGCCTGCCCTCGGCGTCCGCGTGGTGGCGGTAGCGCAGCAGGGTGGGGTGGCGGTGGGGGTGGCCGAGGAAGGACTCCTCGCGGGTGGCGGCGAGTTTGACGGGGTGGCCGGTGCGCAGCGCGAGCAGCCCGAGCGGCAGTTGCATCCCGGGGTCCTCGCGCTCGCCCATCGCACCGGGCACCCCGGTGACGACGACCTTGACGCGCTCGGGCTCAAGGCCGAAGCAGGCGGCGGCCAGGTCGCGGTCGGCGTGCGGATCGGTGGAGGCGGTGTAGATCTCCACACCGCCGTCGGGGCGCGGTACGGCGAGGCCCGCCTCGGCGCCGATGGGGGCCGGGTCCTGGCGGCCGATCCGGTACAGGCCCTCCACGATCACCTCGCCGACGACATCGGGGTCGCCGAAGCTCAGCGGGATGTGGCGGACCAGATTGCCGTCGGGGTGCAGCGGTTCGGCGGCGAACGCCTGCTCGGGATCGGTGACCGGGTCCAGCACCTCGTACTCGACGGCGATGGCGGCGGCGGCGAGCCGGGCGGTGTCGGGGTGGTCGGCGGCGACGGCGGCGATCGGCTCGCCGTGGTGGCGGACGACGTCCTTGGCGAAGACCGGACGGTCGGCGACCCGGCGGCCGTGGGCGGCGTCACCGGGCACGTCGGTGTGGGTGACCACCGCGTGGACACCGGGCATCCGGGCGGCCTGGGCGGTGTCGATGGAGACGATGCGGGCGTGCGGATGCGGTGAGCGCAGCACGGCGGCCCACAGCAGCCCCTCGGCCCACAGGTCGGCCGCGTACGGGAAGGTGCCCGAGGTCTTGGCCACCGCGTCATGCGCGGGCAGCGAGATCCCCAGGCCCATGGAGGGCGGCGGGGGCTGGACGGGGGTACCGGCGGCGGGGGTTGCGGTGACGGCTCCGGCGCCGTCCGCGATTCCGGTCATGATGCCCTTCCGCTGCCGCTGCCGGTTCCGTTCGCGCTGCCGTCGCCGCCGGGCCCGTGCGGACCGGACTGGTGCGGGATGCGGGCCCCGTCCTGGGCGGTGGCCCCGTCCCCGGCGTCCTCGGCCGCGGCCTCGTCGGCCGCCTCGCGGGCGGCGACGACCTCGCGCACGGCGTCGACGACCGGGCGGTAGCCGGAGCAGCGGCAGAGGTTGCCGCAGATGGCCTGGCGGGTCTCCTGGTCGGTGGGGGCGTGGTTGCCCTCCAGCAGGTCGTGCACGGTCATCGCGAGACCGGGTACGCAGAACCCGCACTGCACGGCGCCGCATTCGGCCAGGGCGCGCTGGACGTCGGAGGGCCGACCGTCCACGGACAGCCCCTCGACGGTGCGGACCTCGGAGCCCGCGGCGGTGGCGGCGGGCACCAGGCAGGAGGCGACCAGACGGCCGTCCACCTGAACCGAGCAGGCCCCGCACTCGCCCTGGGAGCAGCCGTCCTTGGCCCCGGCGAGGCCGAGCCGCTCGCGCAGCACGTAGAGCAGGGACTCACCGATCCAGGAGTCGGTCACCGGGCGGTCCGCGCCGTTGACGTGGAGGACGTACGACGCCTGCGGGTGCTCGCTGTGGAGCGGGTCCGGCTCGCCGTCCGCCGCCGCGGCGGTGTCGTCCGCGTCCGACCCCGGGGCGTCCCGCTCCGGGTCACCGGACTCCGGGTCGGACGGGGCGCCGGCCGGAAGGGGCTCGGCGGGGGCGTCAGCGGCCTCGGGGGCGTCCGCCGGGGTGTCGGCCGGGTCCTCGTCGGACGCGGCCGTCCCGGGCGCCTCCTGGGCCTCGGTGAACTCGTCCCCGGCCGCGCCCTGTTCCTGGTCCCCGGCGCCGTCGGCCCCGGTCCCGGGGTGCGGGGCGGCGTCACCGGCGGGAGCCTCGGTCCCGTCCTCGGGGGCCGGGTGCGGGGCGTGGCCGAGGGCGTCCCGGCCGTGGCTGTCCCTGGCGTGCGTCTCCCCGGTGAACTCGCCCTGCCGGCCGCGCTGCTGCGGAAGGCCGGGGGCCGGGCTGCCGTGCGGCGGGGTGCTGCGGCCGCCGTGCTCGGGGGCCGCCGGGTACGCGCCGGAGTCACCGGGCACGGGCCAGTCGTCGACCGGTGCGCCGGGCACGGGGCTGCCGTGGGGCGGGGTGCGCAGACCGGTGTGGGCGCCCCCGGCCGGGAACTCGCCGGAGTCCCCGGCGGAGCCGTGCCAGGTCCGCTCGGCGGCCTGGTCGGCCGCGGTGTCGTCCGCCACGCGGTCCCCGGTGCCGGGCATCCGCAGCGGACGGCGGGCGGGGGCCGGGCGCGGCGCGGCCGCGGCACGGCCCTCGGCCGCGTACTCGCCGGACTCGTCGGTGTTCTCGGTGTGCCCGGTGCTCTCGGTGGCAGCCGGGGAGGGCCACTGGCCGGTCCGGTGGTCCGGCCGCGGTCCGGGCCCGGCGTCGGCGAACGGCATCCGCCACTCGGCGGTGGTCTGCTGATCGCGGGGACCGCCCGGGGCGCCGCCGTACGGCGGGGCGGCCGGGCCGGGGTGGTCGTCGACCCGGTACTCACCGGTCTCGTCCACCTCGTCGCCCGCGACCGGGATCGTCCACTGGCTGGTGTGCACCGGCGCGCCGGTGCCGTCGTCGGAGGAGGCGGGCACCGGCCAGTCGTCCACCGGCTCCGCGCCCTGCACCGGCCAGTGACCGGTCTGCGGGGTGTGCGGGTCCTCGGCGGGGGCCGGCCACTGGTTCGCGTGGTGGGTGCCGTACGGGGCGGGGTGGCCGCCGTAGCCGTAGCCGTCGGTGTCGGCGCGGACGTCGGCGGGCATCGTCCACTGCCCGGTGGCGCCCGGGTCGTGGCCGCCGGGGCCGTGGCCGGGCGCGGGCTGCCACTGGTCGCCCTGCGAGGGCGCGCCGTGGCCGTCGTGTCCGCCATGGCCGCCGGGCAGCGGCGGCGGGGTGTAGCCCGTGCCGGGCGCGGCGAGCGGGTCCCAGCCGCCGGAGGGGTCGGCCGGGTCCGGGAAGGCGTAGTCGGGCGGAAGCTGCACGAACGCCGTCGAGTCGGCGTCCCAGTCGGAGCCGTGCGGCATCGGCTGCCAGCCGCTCCCCGGTTCCGGCCGGTGCGGCTGCTGTTCGTCACTCACGCGAGTGCCCTCCCCAGTGCTCGGCGGGCCAGGGCTGCCACCGTACGCCTCAAGTGCAGTGCGGCGGGCGGCAGGGTGACCTGCTCGCCACCGTCCTCCGCCGGTGCCGGGTCGGGGATGCACGCGGCGGCGACGTACTCACCGAAGGCCGTGGTGACCTGCGGGTCCAGAGGGCCGCGCTCACCGTCCCAGTCGATCAGCGAGGCGACCCAGCGCTCGGCCTCCAGCGGGCGCAGCGGCATCGGCGCGACCGCCCCGACCGCGCAGCGCACTCCGCGCCGGGCGGGGTCGAGGACGACGGCGACCGAGGCGGTGGCCCGCCCGGGGCCGGTGCGGCCGGTGGCCTTGAGGAAGGTCTGCGGGGCGTGCAGCAGCGGAACCCGGACGAATCCGACGAGTTCACCGGGGTGCAGCATCTCGACCCCGGCCAGCAGATGGCTCACCGGGATCTCGCGGCGGGAGCCCTCGGGCCCGGCGATGATGACGGTGGCCTCCAGGGCGGCCAGCACCGGCAGCGCGTCGCCGGTGGGGGCGGCGCTGACGATGTTGCCGCCGAGGGTGCCCGCGTTGCGGATCTGCGGTGGTCCGGCGGCCCGCGCGGCCGCGGCCAGCGCCGGGATCAGCGCGGCGAAGTCGGGGCGGCCCATCCGGGCGTGGGTGAGTCCGGCGCCGAGCAGGGCGTGTCCGTCCAGATAGCGCCAGCCGCGGATCTCGCTGATCCGGCCGAGGCCGACCAGTCCGGCGGGCCGCAGCAGGCCGGAGTTGACCGCGGCCATCAGATCGGTGCCGCCCGCGACGGGCACGGCGGCAGGCATGGCGGTCAGTGCCGCCACGGCCTCATCGAGCGAGCCCGGCAACGTCACCGTGTGCGCCGCCTGCGGTGCGTGCGTGGTCAACCCAGCTGCCCCTTCCCCGGTGTCCCGGCTGTTGCGCCGTACGGTACGTGCTGACAGCCCGGACGTGGCAACTCTGGCACATCTTCGGAGTCCGCCGTCACGAGGGTCCGTGATCCGTGGATCCGTCCCTGACCTGGGGGATGGTACGGGTTTATGGCGATGTCTCCGGCCGGTGTGGATTGCCACGTTTCAGGGACCCTTGTACGACTTGGGCGTGTGCGGGGTCCACGGTGGCAGGGGCGGGGCGCCGGAGTGCGCCGCTTGCGGACGGCTCACACGATCGGGGGCGCTCCGTCGAGCGGACGTCCGAGGATGCCGGGGCGCCGCTGCCAGGGGTGGGGGCCGCTGGGCGGCCGGTAGCTCACGCCCAGGGCGTCCAGCCGCGCGTAGTGCTCCGTCATCCGTCCGGTGAACTCCGTGAAGTCCCGCTCGGACGGCTGCGGGAGGGCGGACCAGACGACCTCGGCGAAGGCGGCGAGGCGGGGAAAGGTCTGGTAGTCGACGCGGCGGCGGTCCTCCATCACCTCGGTCCAGACATTCGCCTGGGCGCCCAGCACCCGGTCCCTCTCGTCCTCGCCGAGCTGTGGGGGAACCGGCTCGAAGCGGTAGACGTCCTCCAGGGTGCGGACGTAGCCGATGGGCGCCGGCTCGTCGTCGCCCGCCGCCTGCCGGTGGTCGAAGTAGACCTGTTGTTCGGGGCACATGACCACGTCGTGACCGGCGCGGGCCGCGGCGATACCGCCCGCGTAGCCGCGCCAGGAGGCCACCGCGGCGCCGGGCGCGAGTCCGCCGCTGCGCGCGGTGCCGCCCTCCAGGATCTCGTCCCAGCCGATCAGCCGACGGCCGCGCTCCCGGAGCCAGAGCCCGAAGTGCCGGATGAACCAGCTCTGGAGCTCGTCCTCGTCCGCCAGGCCGAGGTCGCGGATACGCGCCTGGGCGGCCGGGGACGCCTTCCACTGGTCCTTGGGGCATTCGTCGCCGCCGAGGTGCACGAAGGTGCCGGGAAACAGTTCGAGCACCTCCTCCAGCACGTTCTCGTAGAACCGGAGCGTGTGGTCGGTGGGGGAGAGTACGTTCGGATTGGTGCGCCAGGTGGTGAGCACACCGAGCGAGGAGGTGTCGACGACGTCGGAGTTGCCCAGCTCCGGATAGGCGGCGATGGCGGCGCCCGAGTGCCCGGGGATGTCGATCTCGGGGACCACGGTGATGTGCCGCTCGGCGGCGTAGGCCACGATCTCGCGGATGTCGTCCTGGGTGTAGTGACCGCCGTGCGGGCGCGGGTCCCACAGCGGGGAGGCGCGGTGGCCCAGTTTGGTGCGCGGACGCCAGCCGCCGACCTCGGTGAGCTTCGGATAGCGGCGGATCTCCAGTCGCCAGCCCTGGTCGTCGGTGAGGTGCAGATGCAGCACGTTGAGCTTGTGCGCGGCGAGCAGGTCGATATAGGCGAAGACCCCGTCCTTGGGCAGGAAGTGCCGTGCCACGTCCAGCATCAGACCGCGCCAGCCGAAGCGGGGCGCGTCCTCGACGCCGAGGGCGGGCAGCCGCCACTGGCGCCGGGCGGGGTCGACGGGCGCCCGGCGGAAGACCTCCGGGCCCAGGAGCTGACGGAAGGTCTGGGCGCCCCAGAAGACTCCGGTCTCGCTGCCGCCCTCGATGACGGCTCCCCGGCCGTCCACCACGACGCGGTGGCCCTCGGCGCCGAGCCGCCGCTCCAGGTCGGGGTCCAGGCGCAGGACGACCTGCCCGCCGTCGCCCTCCGCGGGGTGGTGCGGCGCCAGCGGGAGGCCGGTGGCCGCGCCGACGGTGGCGCGCAGCCAGCGGGCCACCCGCTCGGTGCCGGGACGGGCCTCGATCCGGGTGTGCTCGTCGAGTACGTACCCCGCCCCGCCGCCGGGCCGGGTGGCCCAGCTCGTCCGCGGGGCCGGGATCAGACCGTGGGCGGGGGTCGGGGCGGGGTGGGGACCGGCGGGTCCGGGCATGGATGTGTGTCCTTAGTCCTTAGTCCTTCACGGCGCCGCCCAGCCCGGAGACCAGTCGGCGCTGTACGAGTACGAAGAAGACCAGCACGGGGAGGGTCATGACGGTGGACCCGGCCATGATCCCTCCCCAGTCGTTGCCCTCGTCCTTGAAGAAGACCAGCAGCGCCATCGGGAGCGTGGAGTTCTCGGTCGCGCTGATGATGAACGACTTGGCGAAGAGGAAGTCGTTCCAGGCGGAGATGAAGGAGAAGACGCTCGTCGCGACCAGTCCGGGAAAGACCAGGGGGAAGAGGATCTGCCACAGGAAGCGGGACCGGCTGGCGCCGTCGAGGTGGGCCGCCTCCTCCAGCGATTCGGGCACCGCCTTGACGAAGCCGCGCAGCATCCAGATGGCGAACGGCAGCGAGAAGGCGATATGCGGCACGATCAGCGAGCCCAGGGTGTTGAGCCCGATGCCCGGCACCGACTCCCCCAGGTCCCGCATCAGGAAGAACATGGGGATGGTCAGGGCCTCGATCGGCACCATCTGGGCCACCAGGAACATGATCAGCAAGGTGGTGCGGAACCGGAAGCGGAACCGGGTGACCGCGGTCGCGGCGAGGAAGGCGATCAGCGCGGAGGCGACCACCACCACGACCGCCACGAACAGGCTGTTGAGGAAGTAGCGCCCGAAGTCCTCCTGCTGGAAGACGCGCCGGAAGGAGTCCAGCGAGGGCGAGGTGGTCCAGGGGCGGGGGTGGGTGGACTGGATCTCGCCCTCGGGTTTGAAGGCGGACAGCACCATCCAGTAGAGCGGGAAGGCGACCACGGCGGCCACCAGCAGCGCGGTGGCCTCGGCCAGCAGCCGCCAGGGGCGGCGCACCCGCAGCCGGGCGCGGGAACGGCTCACAGTTCTTCTCCCTGACGTCGCAGCAGCCGCAGATAGACCAGGGTGACCACCAGCAGGATCAGCAGCATCACCACGCCGATCGCCGAGCCCAGGCTGTACTGCGAGGACGCGAACGCCTTCTGGTACGCGTACACGTTGAGCGTGAGGTTCTGCCCGGCGATCCCGCCGCCGTCGGTCATCACATAGATCTGGGTGAAGATCTTGAAGTCCCAGATGATCGACTGGATGGTGACGACGATCAGGATCGGCCGGAGCATGGGGGCCATGACCGAACGCCAGGTCCGCCAGTGGGAGGCGCCGTCGAGGGAGGCGGCCTCCAGCACCTCCTCCGGGATGGCCTTGATGCCCGCGTAGACGGTGACCATGACGAACGGGAACGAGCACCAGACCACTTCGAGCAGCACCAGCGCGAAGGCGCTGTAGCGGTCGTAGGTCCAGGAGTAGTCCTCGAACCCGGAGAGCCCGAGCCACACCAGGGCCTTGTTCACCGGTCCGTAGTCGGGGTCGAAGAGGAAGACCCAGACGGTGGAGCCGGTGATGCCAGGGGTGGCCCAGGCGCCCAGCGCGGCCAGCATCAGCGCCAGCCGCGGCAGGGCGCGCACCCGGGTCAGCAGCACCGCCAGCGCGCAGCCCACCGCGAGGGTGGAGACCACGCACACGGCGGCGAAGACCAGGGTGGCGGTGGTGACCTCCCAGAACTGGCTGTCGCCGAAGAGCTGGGAGTAGTTGGCGAAGCCCTGGAAGGTGGTGGGCTCGCCACCGCTGACCTGGGCCTGGGTGTACTCCAGGAAGGAGATCAGCCCGAGCTGGTAGATCGGGTAGACGAGCAGCCCGGCCAGGACGACGAGGGCCGGGGCGAGGTAGAACCAGGGAGTCCAGGCCCTCCGCCGCCTGGCTCCCGTGGCTCCTCCCCCGCCCGGCCCGCGCCGGTGGGCGGGCGCGGCCGCGCGCGGCCTGCCGTGCTTGGTGGTGGTGCCGGGACTCACTGTGCGAATGCCTCGTCCATTTTCTTCGCCGCGTCGGAGGCGGCGTCATCGACGCTCTTCCGGCCGCTGACGACCTGCTGGAACATGGTGGGCAGCACAAGCTGGGCGTCGATCGCCGCCCATCCGGGGTGGGCCGGGACGAACTTGGCGCTGTCCGAGAGGGTCTTGACGAACGGCTTGACGAACGGGTCCTGCTGCGCGACGGCGCCCCGGACATCGGTGAACGTGGGCAGGAAGCCCATCGCGCCGAACAGCTTCGTCTGGGTCTTCTTGCCCGCCAGGACCTTCAGCAGCTCGACCGAGAGGGTGCGGTGGCTGGTGCTCTTGAGGATGCCCAGATTGTTCCCACCTGCGAACGCGGGGGCCACCTGGCCCTTCTTCACACCCGGCAGCGGGACGACCGCGTACTTGCCCTTGGCCTTGCCCGCCTCGATGGCCTGATGGTTGAAGTCACCGGCGATCGCCATGGCCGCCTTGCCCGAGGCGAACGCCTGGACGGTGTCGTTGCCGCCCCACTGGGCGCACTTGGCGGCCGGGCAGTTGTCGTTCCCGAAGAGCGAGCTGTACGCCTTGATGCCCTTTTTGGCATCCGCGCTGTCGATGGCCGCGTCGTACTCGTTGGAGCCGAACTTGCCCTTTTCCGTCGCGATATCGCCGCCGTTGGCCCAGATAAACGGCATCGCGGCATAGGTGGAGGCGCCACCCACCGCGAGACCGTACATATTCGGACGCTTGGAACGGATCTTCTTGGCGGTCGAAATCAGCTCGTCCTGGGTGGCCGGCGGCTTGAGGCCGAGGTCCTTGAAGACGTCCTTGCGGTAATAGAGCGCCCGCACCCCGACGAAGAGCGGCGCACCGTACACCTTGCCGCCGATGGTGACCGAGTACTCCGTGGTCGGGTCGGTGTTCATGGCCTCGTCCCAGGCCCCGAACTCCTTGCTGATGTCGAGCAGTCCGCCGTCCTTCACATACCCGGCGGTGTCCGTGTTGCCGTACTCGATCAGGTCGGGAGCGCTCTTGGGGTCGTTGAAGGCCGCCTTGATCTTCTGTGCCCGGGTGTTGACGGGAATGTAGCTGACATCGACCTTTACGTCGTCATGTTCCTTTTTGAAGTCGGCGACGGCGGCATCGACCACGTCTTCTTTCGGCTTGTTGTTGACCTCGCGGAAGAGCCAGACCCGCATGGTGCCGGTCTTCTCGTCGTTCTTGGAACTGTTGTCGGACGTGGAGGGCGCACAGGCGGTGGCGGTCAGCCCCGCGAGGACCAGCGCCGCCGCGGGAGCGGTGACACGTCGGGAGAGCATGGGGGGCTTGGACAGCTTCATGGACACCCTTAGCAGCAGGGCGTTGCACATAACGCAACGCGCATTTCGCTCAGCACAATATGCGTGAGGCTAAGGAACGTTGGGTGCCCGCGACAAGAGGTCTCAACCACTCCGTGACACAGGAAGTTTGCCGCTACCGCTTCTGCAACTCTTCGCCGGGGTAGGTCGGTTCGGGATACGGAACCGCCTCGACCCGTGCGCCGGACCTCTTCAGACGGTCCGTCACCTCGGTCCAGTCCGGCCAGGAGCGCTCGATCCGCGCCAGGAGACGGGCGCTCGCGACGAGGACGATCTCGCACCCCGGGTCGTCCGCCCAGTCCAGGAGGCGCGGCAGGGCCGGCTGCGACGCCGAGACCACACAACTGCCCGCGGACGCGTAGCCGCGCTCCTCCGCCAGCCGCGCACAGCGCGCAAGCTGGGCGTCCCAGTCCTTCTCGAACTGGCAGTAGGTGCCCGCGGCTTCCGTGTCGGGCGCGTCGGACTCGTCGAGTTCCCGCGCCCCGAACACCAGACAGACCGCGCGCGACACCGATCCGCTCTCCGCACGCCCGCTCATGGGAGCGACACTAGTGGTCGGGCACGGCCGTGACGCCGGGAACGCGTCAACCGTCACCGGCCGGTGCGGGCGGCGCTCCCGGACCACCCGCGCGGAAGGCGAAGCGGAACGCAACCGGAATCCGAAACGGGGACGCGGGGCCGTGAAGCGGGGGCGGGCCCTAGGGCGCCGGGGGGCTACTTCTTGCCGCCGCCCTTGCCGCCGTCCTTGCCCTTGTCGTCTCCGCCGGAGCCCATGCCCTCGAAGATCTCCTTGCACATCGGGCACACCGGGTACTTCTTCGGGTCCCGTCCCGGGACCCAGACCTTGCCGCAGAGTGCGACCACCGGAGATCCGGAGAGCGCGCTCTCCATGATCTTGTCTTTCTGCACATAGTGGGCATAGCGCTCGTGGTCGCCGTCACCGTGCGACACCTGCGGTGTCGGCTCAACGAGGGTCCCCGTGCCTGCCCCGCGCTCGGGCTCAAGAGTGCTCATACAGCCCTAGGGTACTCATGCCCGCACGGTGCGGCGGATGTGCGACCGGCCACGTTCCGGCCGGTGACCGGCCCAGGACCGCCCCGGGCCCGCCCAGTTCACCGGACTAGTTCAGCGAGGGGTCGTCCGGATAGGTGGCGACCATCGCCAGCTCGCTGCGCTGGCGCCGCAGCACCGCCCGCCACAGCCGCTCCGGAGCCGGTGAGGAGACGTCCCCGGGCTCGGACTCCACCACGTACCAGGCGCCGTCGGACAGCTCGTCCTCGAGCTGGCCCGGCCCCCAGCCCGCGTACCCCGCGAAGATCCGCAGACTGCCCACGGCAGCCGCCAGCAGCTCCGGCGGCGCCTCCAGGTCGACCAGTCCGATCGCCCCGTGCACTCTGCGCCACCCGAGTGGTCCGTCCTCGCTGTGCGCCGACTCCCGGCCGCTCTCGCCCGGCACCACGGCCACGCCCAGCGCGGAGTCCAGCGACACCGGACCGCCCTGGAAGACCACCCCGGGCTCCCCGGCCAGCGAGGCCCAGGACTCCAGGATGTCGCCGACCCCCACCGGGGTGGGACGGTTCAGCACCACACCGAGGGAGCCCTCCTCGTCGTGGTCGAGGAGCAGCACCACCGCGCGGTCGAAGTTCGGGTCGGCCAGCGCGGGTGTCGCGACAAGCAGCCGTCCTGTGAGCGAGGACACCTCCGTCATGGCCACATGATCCCGCAAATCCGCCCCGGACGGGGAGTGGAATCCGACTCCCGTATGAGGGCAGGTCGGGGCGTACGACAGCAGGAGCGGCGCACATGACTGTCGGCTCGCGGACGGAAACGGAACGTGTTCCGTCCGATTCATGACGTCACGACCGGTGCAGGAGGCTTACGGAGGGGGTCTCGACGGCCATTACTCTTGCCTTTTGGCCCCTTGCCCGTCACAGGAACGCGAGACCAGATGACCCGCGAGAACGATGTCCTGCTCGTCCATGGCGGTACGCCGCTCGAGGGCGAGATCCGTGTCCGCGGCGCGAAGAACCTCGTGCCGAAGGCCATGGTCGCCGCTCTCCTCGGCAGTGCGCCGAGCCGGCTGCGCAACGTCCCCGACATCCGTGATGTCCGGGTGGTCCGCGGTCTGCTCCAGCTGCACGGGGTCACCGTGCGCCCCGGCGAGGAGTCCGGCGAACTGGTGCTCGACCCCACGCACGTGGAGAGCGCCAACGTCGCCGACATCGACGCGCACGCCGGTTCGTCGCGGATCCCGATCCTCTTCTGCGGTCCGCTGCTGCACCGCCTCGGCCACGCCTTCATCCCCGGCCTCGGCGGCTGCGACATCGGCGGCCGTCCGATCGACTTCCACTTCGACGTGCTCCGCCAGTTCGGCGCGACCATCGAGAAGCGCGACGACGGCCAGTACCTGGAGGCCCCGCACCGGCTGCGCGGCACGAAGATCCGGCTGCCGTACCCCTCGGTGGGCTCCACCGAGCAGGTGCTGCTGACCGCGGTGCTCGCCGAGGGTGTGACGGAACTCTCCAACGCCGCCGTCGAGCCGGAGATCGAGGACCTCATCTGCGTCCTGCAGAAGATGGGCGCCATCATCTCCATGGACACCGACCGGACCATCCGGATCACCGGTGTCGACAAACTGGGCGGCTACAACCACCGCGCCCTGCCGGACCGGCTGGAGGCCGCCTCCTGGGCGAGCGCGGCGCTGGCGACCGAGGGCAGCATCTTCGTCCGCGGCGCCCGCCAGCGCGAGATGATGACCTTCCTCAACACCTTCCGGAAGGTCGGCGGCGCGTTCGACATCGGCGACGAGGGCATACGGTTCTGGCACCCCGGCGGCAAACTCAACGCCATCGCGCTGGAGACCGATGTCCACCCCGGTTTCCAGACCGACTGGCAGCAGCCGCTGGTGGTCGCCCTGACGCAGGCGTCGGGCCTGTCCATCGTGCACGAGACGGTCTACGAATCCCGGCTGGGATTCACCTCGGCGCTGAACCAGATGGGCGCGCACATCCAGCTCTACCGGGAGTGCCTGGGCGGCTCCGCCTGCCGCTTCGGCCAGCGCAACTTCCTCCATTCGGCGGTCGTCTCCGGCCCCACCAGGCTCCAGGGCTCCGATCTGGTCATCCCCGACCTGCGCGGCGGCTTCTCCTACCTGATCGCGGCGCTGGCCGCGCAGGGCACCTCGCGGGTGCACGGCATCGACCTGATCAACCGCGGCTACGAGAACTTCATGGCGAAGCTGATGGAGCTGGGCGCCAAGGTCGAGCTGCCGGGCGGCGGCGACACGGTCTGACCCGACTGCACCATTCCGGGCATATCCGCCCGTGACCGACCCCTGAGCCCGCGCCGGGCCGCTCCCGCGGCCCGGCGCTCGGCGTGAACGGGGCGAGAACGGCGCCAGAAGGCGGTTCAGCGGCCCCGGAACACGGCGAAGGGGCGGCCACCCCAACGGGTGGCCGCCCCTTCGTACGGACGCTTACTTGCCCTTGGCGGCTTCCTTGAGCTTGGAGCCCGCGGACACCTTCACGCTGTAGCCGGCCGGGATCTCGATCGGCTCGCCGGTCTGCGGGTTGCGCGCGGTGCGAGCGGCACGGTGGGTGCGCTCGAAGGTCAGGAAGCCGGGGATGGTGACCTTCTCGTCGCCCTTGGCGACAATCTCGCCGGTCACCTCTGCGAGGGCGGCCAGAACGGCGTCGGCGTCCTTGCGGGTCACCTCGGCGCGCTCGGACAGAGCGGCCACCAGCTCACTGCGGTTCATGTTGTACTCCCGTGTTCATCTTGCCAATGAGGCGTGAGATCGAAGCCGATGCTGCCAGGGCCCTCGGACAGTCCCCGGACCCGGGTCTGCTGTTCAGACCCTCGCGCCCGGAACGCATCCTGCCCCCACCTGTGGCGGGAAAGCCAATCCGGAACCCCGGAGAGTCACACGAAAAGCGCCAGGGCGGTCGTTTTTCTGCCCGCCACCCTATGGGTGCGCCGTGGACCCCACAGCACGCGACGCGCCGTGCCCGGCCTAGACCGCCGTGGTACCGGTCACAGCCTTGGCCGCGTCGCGCACGGCTCCGGCGACCGCGCCCGCCACCTTGTCGTTGAAGACGCTGGGGATGATGTAGTTCGCGTTGAGCTCTTCGTCGTGGACCACATCCGCCAGCGCGCGGGCCGCCGCCAGCATCATTTCCGTGTTCACGGTACGGGACTGCGCATCCAGGAGCCCGCGGAAGACACCCGGGAAGACCAGTACGTTGTTGATCTGGTTGGGGAAGTCCGAGCGGCCGGTGGCGACCACGGCGGCGGTCTGGCGGGCGATCGCCGGCTCCACCTCGGGGTCGGGGTTGGCCAGCGCGAACACGATCGCGTCATCGGCCATGGCGGCCACGTCCTCGCCGCCCAGCACGTTCGGGGCGGAGACGCCGATGAAGACGTCGGCCTCCCGCACCGCCTCGCACAGGGTGCCGGTGACGCCCTCGGGGTTGGTGTTGTCGGCGATCCAGCGCAGCGGGGACTCCGGGTCCGCGGAGACCAGGTCCTGGCGCCCGGCGTGCACCACACCGTGGATGTCCGCGACGACCGCGTGCTTGACGCCCGCGGCGATCAGCAGTCGCAGGATCGCGGTGCCCGCGGCGCCCGCGCCGGACATCACCACCCGCACGTCGCCGATCTTCTTGTCGACCACCCGCAGCGCGTTGGTCAGCGCCGCGAGCACCACGATGGCGGTGCCGTGCTGGTCGTCGTGGAAGACCGGGATGTCCAGCGCCTCGCGCAGCCGGGCCTCGATCTCGAAGCAGCGGGGCGCGGAGATGTCCTCCAGGTTGATCCCGGCGAAACCCGGGGCGATGGCCTTCACGATCGCGACGATCTCGTCGGTGTTCTGGGTGTCCAGGCAGAGCGGCCAGGCGTCGATGCCCGCGAACCGCTTGAACAGGGCCGCCTTGCCCTCCATGACCGGCAGCGCGGCCTTGGGGCCGATATTGCCCAGGCCCAGCACCGCGGAGCCGTCGGTGACCACCGCGACGCTGTTGCGCTTGATGGTCAGCCGCCGGGCGTCCTCGGGGTTGTCCGCGATCGCCTGGCAGACCCGGGCGACACCGGGGGTGTAGACCATGGAGAGGTCGTCACGGTTGCGGATCGGGTGTTTCGACGACATCTCGATCTTGCCGCCGAGGTGCATCAGGAACGTACGGTCCGAGACCTTGCCGAGGGTGACCCCGTCGATGCCCCGCAGCTTCTCGACGATCTCGTCCGCGTGGGCGGTCGAGGTCGCGGCGATGGTGACGTCGATCCGGAGCTTCTCGTGACCGGAGGCGGTCACGTCGAGGCCGGTGACGGAGCCACCGGAGGACTCCACGGCCGTGGTCAGCTGGCTGACCGCGGTACCGCTCGCGGGCACCTCCAGCCGGACCGTCATCGAGTACGAGACGCTGGGCGCCGTTGCCATGGCCGTCTTCCTCTGCTTTCCCTTGTTTCAGGTGTACGGCCACGGGGAAGCGGCCGCATCCTCAGATGGTTACACCTACCTTCCGGTACCAGGTAACCCGGCCCGACTTTCGGACATATTGTTCTGACATACGAGAGTGGGGTCAGCGGAGTGGAAAGCCCCACTCCTTCGCGCGAACCCCCCGCGAGGCGGACCGTCCGCCGACCGCGCCGTCCTAGGCTCTGCCGCGCACAGCGTCGAAGGACAGCGAGGAGCGCAGGCATGGCTCAGGGCACGGTCAAGTGGTTCAACGCCGAGAAGGGCTACGGATTCATCGCCCAGGAGGGCGGCGGGCCGGACGTCTTCGTCCACTACAGCTCGATCGACGGCAACGGCTACCGCAGCCTCGCCGACGATCAGCGGGTGGAGTTCCAGATCGTCCAGGGCCGCAAGGGCCCGCAGGCCGAAGAGGTCCGCGTCCTGGGCTAGACCGCCCAGGAAACGGACCTCTTCCGATGCGTAGGGTGGCACCGACCCGCCATGCTCGCCTCGCGGCAAGTGGTCGCTCGAAGCGACGAAGGTTGGGCCCGGGGGCTTGGATCGAGCCGGTGCCACAGCAAGGCTAACAAACCATCCCCGGAAGCGATTCCCTCCTCGGGGGTTGATTTCCGGGGCTGTCGTCACCCTCCGGACGGCGCCCGCCGGCACCGGCCGCGTCAGTCCCGCAGCAGGTCCGGGACGCCCTGCGGATCCGGCTCGTCCCGCTCCCCCGACACCACCGTCAGCCGCTGGGTGGCCCGGGTCAGCGCCACGTAGAGCACCCGCAGACCCGCCGGGGACTCATCGGCGATCTCCGCCGGGGAGACCACCACCGTCGCGTCGTACTCAAGCCCCTTGGCCTCCAGACTGCCCAGTGCCACCACCCGGTCGCCGAGGCCCTCCAGCCATCCGCGCGCCTGCTCACGCCGGTTCATCGCCACGACGACGCCGACGGTGCCGTCGACCTCCTCCAGCAGCCGCACCGCCTCCGCGCGCGCCGCCGCGCCCAAGCCGCCGTTCTCCCCCGCCGCGAACCGCGGTGCGACACCGGTGGAGCGGACCGCCTCGGGCGACGGGGTGCCGGGCATGGCGAGCGCCAGCACCCGGGCGGCCAGGTCCGCGATCTCCGCCGGATTGCGGTAGTTGACGGTCAGGGTGAAGCGGCGGCGCGGCCGGGTGCCCAGCGCCTCGTCCCGTGCGGCCCCCGCCTCCTCCGGATCGGACCAGGAGCTCTGCGCGGGGTCGCCGACCACCGTCCACGTGGCGTGCCGGCCGCGCCGGCCCACCATCCGCCACTGCATGGGCGTCAGATCCTGTGCCTCGTCCACGATGACGTGGGCGTAGTCGGTCCGTTCGCGCTCCAGCCGGTCGGCGCGGCCGCGGCGCTGCGCGGTCCGGTCGGCGTGGGTGGTCAGCTCGTCCAGTCCGGTGAGGTGGTCCAGCGGATCGGCCTCCCGGGGCGCGGCGGGGCGCGCGGGGGCGCCCAGCACCATCTGGAGCTCGTCCAGCAGCGCCACGTCGTGGACGGACAGCGGACCCTGGCCGTCCTCGCCCAGGCGGGTGAGGGAGCGGGCCACCAGCCGGGTCTCGCGCGGGTTGAGCACCCGGCGGGACCAGCGTCCGAGCCGCTTCTCGTCGGCCATCGCGGCGAGCACCGAGCGCGGGGTCAGCTCGGGCCACCAGGCGTCCAGGAAGTCCTGGAAGACGTCCTCGGTGGAGATGTCCTCGTCGAACCCCTCCCGGGCCTCGGCGGCCAGCTCGGGGTCGGTGTAGCGCCGCTGGGCGCCGGAGCGCGTCCACAGCGCGTCCAGCAGCAGCCGGCGGGCACGGGGGCGCAGCAGGTTGACCGGGGCGGTGCCGCCCAGCGCGTGCTGGCGGATCCGGCGCAGCTCATCGGCCTCCAGCTCCACACGGGCGCCGAAGGCGACCACCCGCAGCCGCTCGGGCGGGCGGCCGGGTCTCTCCCCGCGGCCCGCACCGGGTCTGCCCCCGCGGGGCATCTCCAGGGCGCCGCGGGCGGCCCTGCGCAGCACCTTCTGCATCCGTGAGGAGCCCTTGATCCGGGCCACGGCCGGATCGTCGTAGGTGGTGGCCTCGGCGCCGTCCACCAGGGAGCCGACCGCGCGGATGGCGACCTGGCCCTCCTCGCCCAGCGAGGGCAGCACGCCCTCGGTATAGGCGACCAGCAGCGGGGTGGGGCTGACCACCAGGATGCCGCCCGCGTAGCGGCGCCGGTCCTGGTAGAGCAGGTAGGCGGCGCGGTGCAGCGCGACGGCGGTCTTGCCGGTGCCGGGGCCGCCCTCGACCTCGGTGACGGAGGCGGCGGGGGCCCGGATCACCATGTCCTGTTCGGCCTGGATGGAGGCGACGATGTCGCGCATGGTGTGGCCGCGGGCCTGGCCCAGCGCGGCCATCAGCGCCCCGTCCCCGACCACCGGCAGCGCGCCGCCGTCGAGGGTCGCGGTCAGCTCCGGGCGCAGCAGGTCGTCCTCGACGCCGAGCACCCGGCGGCCCTTGCTGCGGATGACCCGGCGGCGGACCACCCGGCCGGGGGCGACCGGGGTGGAGCGGTAGAACGGCGCGGCTGCGGGTGCCCGCCAGTCGATCACCAGCGGGGCGTAGTCGGCGTCCAGCACCCCTATCCGGCCGATGTGCAGGGTTTCGGCGATCTCCGCGCGGTCGCCGTCCTCCCCGGCGCGGATGGCGCCGTCGGCGGGCTCCACCGAGGTGTAGGCACCGTCCGGACCGCGTTCGCCGTCCTTGCCGAGCAGCAGGTCGATCCGGCCGAAGAGGAAGTCCTCGAACTCGCTGTTCAGCCGGTTGAGGTGGACCCCGGCACGGAACACCTGGGCGTCCCGCTCGGCGAGCGCGCCGGGCGTGCCGACCTGGCCGCGCTTGGCGGCGTCGTCCATGAGGAACTCCGCCTCGTGGATCTTCTCCTCGAGGCGCCGGTACACCCGGTCCAGATGTGCCTGCTCGGTCCGGATCTCGCGGTCCCGGATCCCGTCCCCGCCGCCCGGCGGCGGAGCCGTGCGGCTGTCATGCGTGGCGTTCTGCGCGGCCACCCAAGCCCCCTTCTGTCTCCCTAGGGCAGCCGTCAACCGTACACCCCTTTTGCACCGGCTCGGGCGTCTCCCGTGCGGGTCGGGCCCGCAGGTCGGACCGGTCACCGCCGATCGCGGCGGTGACCGGGGAGGGCGCCCCGGGCACCCTCAGAGCTCGACCTTGGCCAGCCGTTCGCCGTCCAGGGTGCGGATCTCGAACCGGGCGATGTCCTCCTGGTTCATCGCCGCGCCGCCCTGGGCGTACAGCGGCTCCTTGCTCCAGCGCGAGCCGTCGCCGTCCTTGACGCCGTAGCCCGAGGTGGGCACGGCCCAGGTGGTCACCGTCTCCTCGTGGCCGTCCTTGCCGACGGCGACCAGGTCGCAGGAGCGCGGGCCCTTCACATTGCCCAGCTTCAGGGCGACGGCGGTGCCCCAGCCCTTCTGTTCGAGGGAGACGGAGGCGTCCACCTTGGTGACGGGGTCGACCGCGGTGAACTTCCGCTGACCCTGCTCGTAGATCTCCTTGGCCGCGCCGGCCACCGGCTTCGTGCCGTCGTCCCCGGAGGAGGAGGTGAGGGCCGCACCCGCGAGCGGGCCGCCGACGATGAGGGCGGCGGCCGCGGCGACGAGGTAGAGCCGCCGTCTGCCGGCCGCCTTGCGGCCGGCGGTGACGTCCTCCAGCAGCCGGTCGAGCAGCTCGGGCCCGGGGCCGCTGGTGAGCCCGGCGGGATCCGGGATCGGCCGGCCGTCGGGGGCGGTGGCGAACTCCGCCAGCAGCGGCGGGATGCCCATCAGCTCGTCGAGTTCGGCGGCGCACCGGTCGCAGCCGATGAGGTGCTCCTCGAAGCGCGCCGCGTCGGCGGGGTCGAGCACGCCGAGCGCGTAGGCGCCGACGGCGGTGTGCTGCTGGTCGTCCGCTGCCGGCATCATGCCGTCACCCCCCTTTCCTCGAGCGAGAGCTTCAGGGAGCGCAGCGCGTAGAAGACCCGGGAACGCACCGTCCCCGGCGGTACGCGCAACACCTCGGCCGCCTCACTCACCGTCCGTCCCTTGAAGTATGTCTCGACGAGCGCCTGTCTGTGCGCATCGGTGAGATCGGCGAGGGCGTCGGAGAGGGTCATCTGGCGCAGGGCGCGGTCGATGTCGTCCGCGGCGGGCATGACCTCGAGGGGCGAGGCGTCCACCTCATGGGGGCGCGCGCGGCGTTGGCGGTGGCCGTCGATGACGATGCGGCGGGCCACGGTCACCAGCCAGGGGCGCACCGACCCTCCCGCGCGCTGGAGTTGGTCCGCATTGCGCCAGGCCCGCAGCAGCGTCTCCTGGACCACGTCCTCCGCGCGGTGGCGGTCGCCCGCCACCAAGCGCAGGACGAACGCGAGAAGCGGGCCCGCGTGATCCGCGTAGAGCGCGCGCATCAGCGCGTCGTCCGGTGTCGTCCTCTCGGTCACGAGGGCATCTTTGCGTACGCAAGCCGCCGGGTCGAGGGGGGTACGGGCGGGAATGGCACGGCGTTCACCGTGATTCCTGTGACGTTCACCGCAATTCCGGACTGAACGCTTCCGGGTATTCGGCACGTACTGGAGACCGAGAAGCCGGCACCGGGCGGGTGCCGGTCACCAGGAAGGGCTCCCTCCCCATCTCCGCCCCGCAGGCCCCGGTCCCCCCATCCGGGGCCTGCGTCATGCGCACTTGGGGCTCGGTTCGCCTCCGGGGCGCTGAAGCCCCTGCCGACGGTCGACCGTGCTCGACCCCTCGTTCCTCGGGGCCTCCGCGCGCTCTCCCTTTCGACAGGGTCGCGCCCCTTCGGCTCACTCGCCCTGAGCTAACCGGCCGCCTCATCGCCGTACTTGGTGTCCGCGGCCGGGTCCAGCGCCAGCCGGTAGCCGCGTTTGACCACGGTCTGGATCAGCTTCGGGGCGCCCAGCGCGGTCCGCAGCCGGGCCATCGCCGTCTCCACGGCGTGCTCGTCGCGCCCCGCCCCCGGCAGCGCGCGCAGCAGTTCGGCGCGCGCGACCACCCACCCCGGACGGCGGGCCAGGGCGCGCAGCAGGGCCATCCCCGCGGGCGGTACGGCGCGCAGTTCACCGTCCACGACCACGGCGTGGCCGCGGATCTCCAGCCGCCGTCCGGCCACCGGCAACGGCCGCACCCGGCCGGGGAGTTCCTGGGACAGGAGCTGGACGAGCGGACCGAGCCGGAACCGTTCGGGCTGGCTGGTCGGCACATCATGGGCCTCCAGCGGCAGGGCGGTCACCGGACCGACGCACGCGGGCAGTACGTCATGGCGCAGCGCGTCGAGCAACTCGCTCTGCAAACCCCGCTGTTCGGCCCGGTCCAGCAGACTCGCGGCGGCGGGGGCGCTGGTGAACGTGACCGCGTCCAGGGTGCGGGCGACGGTGGCGTCCAGCAGCCGGTCCACCGGCGCGATGTCCTCCGGCGGCATCCAGCGGTAGACCGGCACCCCGACCACCTCCGCTCCCCCGGCGCGCAGCGACTCCACGAAACCGGGCAGCGGTTCACCGTGGAGCTGGACCGCGACCCGGTGGCCGTCGACCCCCTCCTCCAGCAGCCGGTCCAGCACCTCGGCCATCGACTCGGAGGCCGGTGACCACTCCTCGGTGAGCCCGGCGGCACGGATGGCGCCGCGCACCTTGGGTCCGCGGGCCAGCAGCCGGACGCCGCGCAACCGGTCCAGCAGCGCCTCGCCCAGACCCCAGCCGTCGGCGGCCTCGACCCAGCCGCGGAAGCCGATGGCGGTGGTGGCCACGACCACGTCGGGGGCCTGGTCGAGCAGCCGCTTGGTGGCCGTGAGCAGCTCGGAGTCATCGGCGAGCGGCACGATGCGCAGTGCGGGCGCGTGCATCACCTCGGCGCCGCGCCGCCGCAGCAGGGCGCCGAGCTCATCGGCCCGGCGGGCGGCGGTGACACCGACGGTGAACCCGGCCAGCGGGCCCACGGTGTTCTGGTCTCGGTGCATGGCTCTCGTCCCGGTTCACTGTCGTATGGGCCCCTCCGGACTCCGCATCCTGCCGCCGCCCCGTGACGGCCGCGGTTCGCGGAGGTTACCCAGGTGTAACGCGGCGTACGGCCGGTGGCTTCCCGCCGGCCGCACGCCGCGTGCCGCGGGGAGGCTCAGACGTCCGCGTAGGCGGGTTGCCGCTGGGCCCGCGGCTCATGCGTCCCAGGCGTCCCAGGCGTCCCCGGCGCCCGTGTCCCGGCCTCGTCGGACGGCACCGCCGCGCGGCCGCCACGCAGGTATACGGCCCAGGTGACCGCGGAGCACAGGGCGTAGTAGGCGAGGAAGGAGACGAAGGCGGGGGTGCCGGAGTGGGCGGTCAGGAACGCCTCCCGGAAGGCGAGGTTGATCCCCAGCCCGCCGAGCGCGCCGACCGCCCCGATCAGCCCCATCGCCGCACCGGACAGCCGCCGTCCGTACGCCGCGGCCTCCTCCCCCGCCAGACCGCGGGCGACGGCCTTGGCCTGGAAGATCCCGGGGATCATCTTGTAGGTGGAGCCGTTGCCCAGGCCGCTGAGGACGAACAGGGCGATGAACCCGGTGAGGAAGATCCCCAGGGAGCGCTGGGCGGAGGCGTAGACGACCACGAGGGTCGCGGCGGCCATGGCGGCGAAGTTCACCAGGGTGATGCGCGCCCCGCCGTAGGTGTCGGCGAGCCGCCCGCCGACCGGGCGGATGAGCGAGCCCAGCAGCGGGCCGATGAAGGTGAGCGAGGCGGCCTGGAGCGGGGTGCGGTCGAACTGGTTCTGGAGCACCAGGCCGAAGGCGAAGCTGTAGCCGATGAAGGAACCGAAGGTGCCGACGTAGAGCAGCGCCATGATCCAGGTGTGCGGATCGCGGGCCGCCTCCCGCGCCGCGCCGGTGTCGTTGCGCACCGGCGCCAGGTTGTCCATGAACAGCGCCGCGAGCACCGCCGCCACCACGACGAGCGGGATGTAGACGGCGAGCACGATCCGCGGATGGGCGGCCCCGGCCGTCCCGATGACCAGCAGGGCGACGAGCTGGATCACCGGGACGCCGATGTTGCCGCCCCCGGCGTTCAGCCCGAGCGCCCAGCCCTTCTCGCGCAGCGGGTAGAAGGAGTTGATGTTGGTCATCGAGGAGGCGAAGTTACCGCCGCCCACCCCGGTGAGCGCCGCCACCACCAGGAACGTGGTGTACGAGGTGCCCGGTTCCATCACCACGGCGGCGGCGACGGCCGGGACCAGCAGCAGCGCGGCGCTGATCACCGTCCAGTTGCGGCCGCCGAAGCGGGCCACCGCGAAGGTGTACGGCACCCGCAGCACCCCGCCGACCAGGGTCGGTATCGCGACCAGGAAGAACTTCCCGGCCGGGTCCACGCCGTACTCGGGCCCCATGAACAGGACCATCACCGACCACAGGCTCCACAGCGAGAAGCCGATGTGCTCGGACAGGATGGAGAAGACCAGGTTGCGGGTGGCGGTCCGGCGGCCGGTCTCCCGCCAGAACGTCTCGTCCTCCGGGTCCCACCGCTCGATCCAGCGGCCCCCCTTGCGTGCGGTGGTGGTGGTCGGGGCAGTCATCGCGGCGCCTCCACGGTGCTCGGTGTCGCCACCGACGCTAGGGAGGGCGCGTTACCGGCCTGTGGCGGCAGGTGACACCGGCGAAACCTTGCTCTCACCCGGGCGGACACGGGGCGGTGAGGGCCGGGGGAGCATGTGCGCGCCGCGGTCGTCAGTGCCTGTCCTCCGGGCGCGGCAGCCAGGCGTTGCGGGGGCGGTCCAGCCAGCGGTGACGGGCGCCGAGGTCGTGCGCGGCGGTGAGCAGCGCGGTCAGCCCGGGGTGGCGCAGACCCCTGCGCCAGACGACGGAGACCGGGGAGAGCGGCACCGGGTCGATCAGCGGGCGCAGCACCGTACCGGGCACCTGGACGAACTCCTCGCTCGCCAGCACCGACCAGCGCCGTTTGGTCACCATCCGGATGAACTCCGCCTCGCCCTCGATCTCCGGGAACGGCTCGGCCACCGCGATCCCGCGCCCGGCGAACAACTGCCCGGCCAGATCGGTCCACTCGGCGGTGGCGGCATTGCCCGCGGCGGCGTAGAGGGTCTCGCCCGCGAGGGCGGCCAGCGGGATCCGCTCCCGGTGGGCGAGCGGGTGGTCCTCACGCAGGACGACCGCGATCCGCTCGTACCGCACCGGGCGGTGTTCGAGACCGGCCAGCACCGCCGGGTCCAGACCGCGGGCGCGGCCGAAGGAGACGTCCAGGCGCCCGGCGAGCAGTTCGGCGGCGGCGCCGGTGAGGCCGCTGTGATAGCGGGCCACCAGCTCGGTGTCGGCGGCGAGCCGCCGCCGCGCCTCGTCCAGCACCCGGCTGCCGGTGGACACCGGCGCCCCCACGTCCACCAGCAGCGGACGGTCGCTCCCGCCGCCCGCGGCCGCGGCCAGTTCGTCCTGCGCCGCGAGCACCCGCCGCGCGTACGGCAGCAGCCGCTCGCCCTCGGCGGTCAGGGCGACCTGACGGGTGGTGCGGACGAACAGCTCGGCGCCCAACTCCCGTTCCAGCCTGCGGATGTCGCGGCTGAGCGCCTGCTGCGCGACGTAGAGGCGGGCGGCGGCACGGGTGAAGTGCAGTTCGTCGGCGACGGCGGCGAAGGCCCGCAGCAGCCGCGGTTCGATGTCCCGGTTCACCCCTCCATATTGACAACCCAGATGCGTCAATGGGGCCCGATCAGGTGTTGGACGGGAAACGGGCCCGGCCAGGACCGTAGAGGGGTGATCCTCTTCCTTGCCTCCCGGCCCGTCGTCCGCCGTGTTCCGCCGCCCGCCCGCGGCCGGACCCGCCGCCGTCGTCGTCCGCGTCGGCTCCCGGCGTTCCTGGCCCCGTACGGGCGGCTGCTCGCCACCCCGGGCGCCCTGGCGTTCACGCTCGCGGCGTTCACCGGACGGCTGGCGGGGGCGATGCTCGGGGTGGCCAACGTGCTGATGGTCGCCATCGCGCGGGACTCCTACGCCCTGGCGGGCGCCGTCTCGGCGACCGGGGTCGCGGTCACCGCGGTGACCGGCCCGCTGCTCGGACGGCTGGTGGACCGGTACGGACAGGCGCGGATCGCGGTGCCCTCGGTGGCGGTGTTCGCGCTGGGCGCCACCGCGATGGTGCTGTGCGTCCACCACGGCGCCCCGGCCTGGGCGCTGTTCCTCTGCGCGGCGGGCTCCTCGGGCGTCCCCAGCCTCGGTGCGATGACCCGCGCCCGCTGGGCGGCGCTCCACCCCGACGACGCGGCCGCCCGGCACACGGCCGCCTCCTTCGAGCAGGTCGTGGACGAGGTCTGCTTCATGGCGGGCCCCGCGCTGGCCATGGTGCTGTGCACGGCGGTCTTCCCGGAGGCCGGTCTGATCACGGCGGCGGCGCTGCTGGTGACCGGCACCCTGCTGTTCGCCGCCCGGCGCCGCACCGAACCCCCGCCGCACCCGCCCCTCGCCGCCGGGGAGCGCGCCGTCCCGCTGGCGCGCACCCCGGGGATGCGGGCCCTGCTGGGCACGTTCCTGGCGACGGGCGCGGTGTTCGGCTCCATGGAGGTCGCGACGGTCGCCACCGTACGGTCCTTCGGCGGCGCCGGGGCGAGCGGCGCGGTCCTCGCCCTCCAGGCGGCCGGTTCCTGCGCCGCCGGGCTGGTCTTCGGGGCGCTCCCGCTGCGGGGCGCGCTGTCCACCCGGTTCGTGACAGGGGTGGCCGCGATGGCCGTGGCCGTCCTCCCGCTGCTGGCGGCGGACAGCCTGGCGGCCCTGGCCCCGCTGCTCTTCCTGGCGGGCATGGCGACCGCGCCCACGATGATCACCGGGATGTCCCTGGTCCACCGGCTGGTCCCGGCCGCCCGCCTCAACGAGGGGATGACCACGGTCTACACCGCTCTGCTCATCGGCATCTCGGCGGGCGCGGCGGCGGGCGGCTGGACGGCGGACCACCTGGGCTCCGCCTCCGCCTACACCACCCCGGTAACAGCCGCCACCCTCGCCCTGACCGCGGCCCTGACGACCCACCGCCGGAGAACGCCAACCTGACCCCGGGGCCCCGGGAGGAGCACCTCCCGGGCCCGGACCCGCGCGGGCCCGCGGCAGACCGCTGGGCCGACGGCCCGCCGGACGGATGCGCGCCGCACCGCCCGCACCGGCCCACCGGTCGGGCCCGAAGCCCGCGCCCCGGCCGGACCGACCGGCCGGGGAGGTCCCGGGGGTGGTGGCCGCGGGCCTCCCCGCTCTCCCCGGCCGGGGAGGCCACCGCTGGGCCGATGGGGGCAACTTGCGGGTGTGGGGGCGCGAGTGGGTATACGGCGGCGCTACGGTGCGGTTTCGCGCCCGGACGTCGAACCGCCGCTACCCGAGGGGACGTACGTGTTCGTGACAGGCTCCGCCGCCCGGCCCCAGCGCCGTCGCGCGGCCCTCCGCGCCTTCGCCGCATCAGCCCTGGCCGTCGCCCTGTTGACCGGCTTACCACCGGCGAGCCCGGTCCCGGCCGGGGCGCAGAGCGGCTATCCGTTCCGCGATCCGCGGCTGCCGCTGCGGACACGGGTGGACGATCTGCTGCACCGGCTCACACTCGACGAGAAGATCTCGCTGCTCCACCAGTACCAGCCCGCCATCCCCCGACTCGGCATCCGGCCGTTCAAGACCGGCACCGAGGCCCTGCACGGAGTGGCCTGGCTCGGCGAGGCCACCGTCTTCCCGCAGGCGA
The DNA here is from genome assembly GCF_024295805.1 of Streptomyces cucumeris. Lineage (GTDB taxonomy): Bacteria > Actinomycetota > Actinomycetes > Streptomycetales > Streptomycetaceae > Streptomyces > Streptomyces cucumeris. The sequence goes on along the minus strand of NZ_JANCLX010000023.1, from coordinate 70,260 downwards.
TCGGGCTCGCCTCGGCCTGGGACCCCTCGCTGATGCGGCGGGTCGGTTCGGCCGTGGGCGACGAGACCCGCGGCTTCCAGCGGGAGCGCCCGGCCGGCTGGGGGCTCAACGTCTGGGCCCCGGTGGTCAATCTGCTGCGCGACCCCCGCTGGGGCCGCAACGAGGAGGGCTACTCCGAGGACCCGTTCCTGACCGGCGCCCTCTCCACCGCGTACGGCAAGGGGCTCCAGGGCGACGACCCCGACCACCTCAAGACCGCCCCCACCCTGAAGCACTACCTCGCCAACAACAACGAGGTGAACCGCACCACCACCTCCTCCGACCTCCGCCCCCGCGTGCTGCACGAGTACGACGAGGGCGCGTTCCGGCCCGCGGTCGCCGCCGATGCCGCGACCGGGGTGATGTCGGCGTACAACCTGGTCAACGGCCGTCCCAACACGGTCAACCCGGATCTCAACGACACCGTGCGCCGCTGGACCCGGCGCGATCTGTTCCACGTCACCGACGCCCAGGCGCCGGGCAATCTGCTGCCGGGGGTGCAGAACTACTACCCCACCCCGCCCGAGGCGGACGCCGCCGCCCTCAAGGCGGGCATCGACAGCTTCACCAACGACAACACCGACCCCGGCCCCACCCGCGCCGCCCTGCGCACCGCGCTGGACCGGGGGCTGATCCGCGTCGCGGACGTGGACCGGGCCGTCCGGCACACCGTCTCCCTGCGCATTCGGCTCGGCGAGTTCGACCCGGGCGGCGGCCGCTACGGCGACATCGGCCCGTCGGTCATCGACAGCCCCGCCCACCGGGCGCTGGCGCGCGAGACCGCGGCCAAGGCGATGGTGCTGCTGAAGAACCGGAACCGGACCCTTCCGCTGGATCCCGCGCACACCCGCCGGGTCGCGGTGGTCGGCCCGCTCTCCGACACCCTCTACACCGACTGGTACTCCGGCACCCTTCCCTACCGGGTCACCCCGCGGAAGGGCATCGCCGAGCGGCTGGCGGCCGCCGGCTCCGGCACCGTCACCAGCCGCGAGGGCGTGGACCGTATCGCCCTGCGGAACGCGGAGACCGGCGCCTACGTCACCGCGGGCGGCGGTGCCGCGGGGGCCCCGCTCAGGGAGAGCGCCGGCCCGGCCGGGTCGGCCGGGGAGTTCGACGTCTACGACTGGGGCGGCGGAGTGGCGGCCCTGCGGGCCGCCGCCAACGGCCGTTACGTCGGGCTCCACGAGGACGGCACCTTCGTCAACGACCAGACCGAGCCCAACGGCTGGTTCGTCCAGCAGCAGTTCCGGCTGGAACGGCAGCCCGACGGCACGTACCTGCTGCGCTACGCGGGCTATGACACCCAGGAGAGCTGGTTCGGCGACAAGGAGTACCTGGCGGCGCGCGCGGACGGCACGCTCGCCCTCGCCACCCGCGAGGACGCCACCCACTACACCCGGGAGGTCCGGAAGGACGGGGCGCGGGAGGCCGCCGAGGCCGCCCGTGGCGCGGACGCCGCCGTCGTCGTGGTCGGCTCGATGCCGCTGATCAACGGCAAGGAGGACCACGACCGCACCGACATGGGTCTCGCCCGGCAGCAGGAGGAGATGGTCAGGGCGGTCAAACGGGCCAACCCGCGCACCGTCGTGGTGGTCGAGAACAGCTACCCCACCACCCTCAACTGGGAGCAGGAGCACGCCCCGGCGCTGCTGTGGACCACCCACGCGGGCCAGGAAACCGGCCACGCCCTCGCCGACGTCCTCTTCGGCCGGGTGAACCCGGCCGGACGGCTCACCCAGACCTGGTACCGCTCGCAGCGGGACCTGCCGAGCATCCTCGACTACGACATCATCCGCTCCGACCGCACCTACCAGTACTTCCGCGGCCGTCCGCTCTACCCCTTCGGCCACGGGCTGTCGTACACCAGCTTCCGCTACGGCCAGGCGCGGCGGGTCCCGGGCGGGGTCGAGGTCCCGGTGACCAACACCGGGTCCCGGACGGGCGACGAGGTCGTCCAGCTCTACACCCACCAGCGGACCTCCCGCGACAAGCAGCCGCGGCAGCGGCTCCGGGCGTTCCGCCGGGTGACGCTGGAGCCCGGCCGGACGACGACGGTCCGGCTGCCGCTGCGCACCGCCGACCTCGCGCACTGGGACGTCACCCGGCGCCGCTGGGTGGTGGAGAGCGGCACCTACGACCTGCGGATGGGCGCCTCCGCGGGCGACATCCGCACCCGTACGGAGTGGCGGGTGCGCGGTGAGACGATCCCGCCCCGCGATCTGTCCCGGCGTACACGGGCGGCGGACTTCGACGACTATGCGGGCACCCGTCTGGCCGACGCCTCCAAGGTGCGCGGGGACGCGGTCGCCGCGGGTCCGGGCGGCGGGCGTCTGGTCTTCCGCGACGCGGACCTCGGCCGGGGCGCGTCACGGTTCACCGTGCGGGCGGCGAAGGAGACGGCGGGCGCCGCCACGATCCAGGTCCGCCTGGACTCCCCCACCGGCCCGCTCGCCGCCACGGCCCGTGTCCCGAGCACGGGTTCGCGCTACGCCTACCGCACGGTGACCACCGCTCTGACCGCCGCGGCGGGCCGCCGCGACGTCCACCTGATCCTCGGCAAGGGCGTCCGCGTCACCACGTTCGCGCTCCGCTGAGATCCGCTGGGAAAGCGGGGGCCGCCCGGGCGTCGGGCGGGCCCCCGTCGGCGGCTAGGCCCTGTCCTGCCGATCTTCGTGGGCCCGCGACGCCTGGCACCGCACCTCGCCGCGTTGTCGGGATCATCCGAGTACGCCCAGTACAAGGACGACCCTCCGCCTTGCGAGCTACGGCACCAGACGCCGCGGCCTGATCCACGAAGATCGACAGGACAGGACCTAGCAGGTGTGTGGTTTGGTCCAGGCGCATTCCAGGGCCGGGGACTGGGCCGAGCGGGGGGCCGGGCGGGGGCGGACCGTCTCCGTGCCGTCCGCGCCGGACTTCGCCAGGGTGACCACGATCGCGTCCTCCAGCCGCTTCACCGACGGCACGAGGTAGTTGTTGAACACCACGCTGTAGACCAGCTCCCTGCCGTCCGCGTCGGTGACGTACCCGGAGAGCGCGGAGGCGCCGGTCAGGGAGCCGGTCTTGCCGCGGGCGTTGCCCGCGGCGGGGGTGCCGCACATCCGGGTGCGCAGGGTGCCGCCGATGAGCCGGTCGGGGTCGCAGGCCACCGGCAGGGCCGCGTACCAGTCGGCGTACCAGGGCTGGCGCCGCACCGAGAGCAGCAGTTCGGTGAAGTGCCCGGCCGTCACGTTGTCCATCCGGGACAGCCCCGAGCCGTCGACCTGGCGCAGCGTGCCGACGTCCACGCCCTGCTTCTTCAGCCAGTCGGAGACACCGGCCAGTCCCGCGGTCCAGGTGCCGCGCCCCGCCGTCTCGTAGCCGATGGCCTTGGTGAGCACTTCGGCGTGGATGTTGTTGGACAGCTTCATGAAGGGGACCAGCAGCCGCTTGAGCGGCATGGAGCGGTGCGCGGCCAGCGGCCGGGCACCGTCCGGGGTGGCCCGGCCGAGCCGGGTGTCACCGGCGACGCGCACCCCGTGCCGTGCCAGCGCGTCGGCGAAGACGGCGGCGGCGTGGCCGGTGGGCTCCCAGACGCTGACCCACTCCTTGGCGGCGGCCGCCCCGGCGGGGACGCTGCCGCTGAGCGTGAGGGTGTTGGAGCCGTGGCCGCGCTCGACGGTGAGGGTGCTGCCGCTGCCCGCGGCACCGGTGGTGGCGTGGTTCACCACGCGCGCGTACGGGGTCCTGGGGGTGACCGCGACCGTCGGGCGGGCGCCGGGCCGGGCGCCCGGGGTGGTCTCGACGATGACGCTGCCCGCGTCGTAGTCGGTGTCCGGGGCCACGCTCAGCGCGGAGATCTGGGCGGCGTAGTACGAGGACTCGTCGTCGGCGGCCCAGGAGCGGCCGACCCGCTGGTCGTCGAACCGGGTGTCATCGGCGACCAGCCGCCCGGTCACCCGGCGGATCCCGGCATCGGCGACCGCCTCGGCCAGCCGCTCGTAGTCGGCGGCGAGCAGGGTCGGATCACCGGTGCCGCGCAGATACAGATCGCCGCGGAGGGTACGGCCGTGGCCGGTGCCGTCGGTCAGGACGTCGGTGCGGAAGCGGTGGTCGGGGCCGAGCACCCCCATCGCGGCGGCGGAGGTGAGCAGTTTGGTGTTGGAGGCGGGCATCAGCCGGTCGTCGGGCCGGTGCCGGTAGAGCAGGGCGCCGCTCCTGGCGTCGGCGACCACCACCCCCGCGGCGCCGCCCTTCAGGGAGGGGTCGTCGAGGATGGTGTCGATGGCCCCGCCGAGTCCGGGGCGGGAGGTGTCCGCACCGGCCGGGGAGCTCCAGCTCAGCGTGCAGGCCAGCCCGATGACAAGGGGGACCACGGGCCAGGTCCAGGCGCGCGTACGGCGGTTCACGCGACTCTCAGGTCTCCTCATGCCACCGGAGCATCCCGCACCGCGGACCGCGGCGACAGGGCGCCGCACGCCGCGGCGCGTCAGTCCCGGCGCAGCAGCGTGGCGATGACCGACTCCAGATAGCGGGTCCGCTCCGCGTCGGCGGGCAGGGACCGGGGCACCGCGTGGACGAGCTGGGTGTGGCCGAGATAGCTGGTGTAGGCCAGCAGCCCCCGGCGGCGCGCCTCTTCCGGCGGGAAGCCCAGTTCGGTGAAGAGCCGTGCCAGATAGCCGATCCGGCGGTCGCTCACCCGCCCCAGCGCCGCGGCCACCTGCGGATGGTTGGCGGTGGCCAGCAGGGAGACCTCCAGCGTGTCCTCGGCGGCGGACGCGGTCGCCTCCGCGAAGAGCCTGCGCAGCCGCCGCTCGGGATCCGGGTCGCCCTCCAGCTCGGCGATGATCGCCTCGGTGGAGATCTCCTCCCACCGGGCGAGCGCGGCCTCGATCAGCGCGTCCCGGTGGGGGAAGTGCCAGTAGAAGCTGCCCTTGGTGGCGCCCAGCCGGGCGGCGAGCGGTTCGACGGCCACGGCCGCGAGCCCGCCCTCGCCGATGGCGGTGAGTGCCGCGTCGGCCCAGTCCCGCGCGCTCAACCGCCGCTTGGCGCCGTCGCGTTGGGGACCCCGCACTCGCCGCTGCACCATGACCATACGGTACCGTACGGTAAAACATACGGCAGCGTATGGAGGTGCACGGTACGCATGCGTACGGTCCGCAACATCCACGAACGCACCATCGAAGCCCCCGCCGAGGCGGTCGGAGCCCTGCTCGACCGGCTCTCCTCCGCCCATGACCCGATCTGGCCGAGCCCGGCCTGGCCGCCGATGCGCTTCGACCGCCCGCTCGGCGTCGGCGCCGAGGGCGGCCACGGTTTCGTCCACTACCGGGTCACCGCCTACGAGCCGGGCCGCCGGGTCCGGTTCGTCTTCACCCCCGGGGAGCACGGCTTCCACGAACTGGCCGTGGAGCCGCTGGCGCCCGGCCGCTGCCGGGTCCGCCACGTACTGGAGGAACGGCAGCGCGGTACGCAGTGGCTGGTGTGGACCCTGGCCGTCCGCTGGGCCCATGACACGGTGGTCGAGGAGCTCTTCGACAACATCGAGCGGGTCGCGGCCGGAACGCACCGGGCCCCGCTCCTCTGGTCGCCGTGGGTCCGGCTGCTGCACCGGGTGCTGTGGGACAAGCCGGTCGCCGCAACCGTGCCGGACGCCGCCCGGCTGGCCCGTACCGCCTTCGAGCGGACCGACTTCTCCGACGCCTGGCGCATGGAGCTGCACCCCGGGATGCCCCGGGACCCGGAAGCGTGGCGGGACGTGCTGCGCGGCGCGTCCTTCCCCGTCCGGGGGCGCGCCGACGGCGAAGTGCTGCTGGGCGAGGACGCCGGGCATCTGGACTTCCGGGCGTCCGTCCTCGTCGAGCCCGGGCACATCACGCTCAGCACGGTCGTCCGCACGCACAACGCACGCGGACGCCTCTACTTCGGGGTGGTCAGACGCTTCCACCCGGTCATGGCCCGGCTGGCGCTGCGCCGCACCCACCGCCGTCTGGCCCTGGCCGCACCGAGCGCCGGGGAACGGGCACTGCGAGTAGGCCAGTGAACACGTGACAACGACGAAGGCCCTGCCTTCCGGCAGGGCCTTCGTCGTACATGGGATGAGTGGAGATGGCGGGAATCGAACCCGCGTCCACCGGTGCGGAAACAGGGCTTCTCCGAGCGCAGTCCGCTGTGATTTTCTCGGCCCCGGAGATCACGCGGACAAGTCTCCGACGGGCTCAGTCACTGTTTGATTTCCCACTACACCCCGTGACCGGGTCTAGTGGTTTAGTTCCCTAGTCGATGCCAGGATCCGGGTCGGGAACATCCCCGGGCTGACACTTCGCAAGTCGCTACTTAGGCAGCGAGGGCGAAGGAATCGCGCTTGGTGTTGGCGATTATTGGTTGCGACATATGGTTTACGAGATCATTGCCGCTTCCTCGGCTCGCTTCCCCTGCTTCGACAGCCGCTGTCGAAACCGATCATCCCCATGTGGTGTTTTCAAAGGTGGTGCCGCGCCCTCGGAGGGGCACAGCGCCATCATAGGTGACCAACGCGCGAGGGGGCCACATCATTCCCGCCGCCCCGCCGCTGCCGTCCCGGCAGGGCCGGTCAGGCGCGCTGGCGGCGCTTGGCCGCCGAGATCGCCCGGTCGGTCTCACGGCGGTCCTGCTTCTCGCGCAGGGTCTGCCGCTTGTCGTACTCCTTCTTGCCCTTGGCGAGGGCGATCTCGACCTTGGCCCGGCCGTCCTTGAAGTACAGCGCCAGCGGAACGAGCGTATGCCCGGTCTCCTGGGTCTTGCCGAGCAGCTTGTCGATCTCCGCCCGGTGCAGCAGCAGCTTCCGCCTGCGCCGCGCGGAGTGATTGGTCCAGGTCCCCTGGGAGTACTCGGGGATGTGCACGTTGTGCAGCCACGCCTCGCCGCCGTCGAGCTGCGCGAAGCCGTCCGCGAGCGAGGCCCGGCCCTGGCGCAGCGACTTCACCTCGGTCCCGGTGAGCACCAGACCGCACTCGTACGTGTCCAGGATGTTGTAGTCGTGCCGCGCCTTCTTGTTCTGCGCGATCAGCTTGCGACCCGTCTCTTTAGCCATAGCGAGGCCATTCTCGCACTAGGACCCGCCCCCGAGGCCACTCAATACCGTGCGGGCGCGGGCTTCGGCGCCGGGTCCGCTGTCGCCCGTGACCGACAGATCGGGGGAGATGCCCTCGCCGTCCACACTGCGGCCGGCGGGGGTGCGGTAGTGGCCGACGGTGAGCTCGGCGACCGAGCCGTCCGGCAGCTCGCTGGGCATCTGCACCGACCCCTTGCCGAAGGTCCGGGAGCCGACGACCACGGCGCGGCCACGGTCCTGGAGGGCGCCGGTGAGCAGCTCGGCGGCGCTCATGGTGCCGCCGTCGACCAGGACCACCAGCGGGCTGCGGGTGTCCCCGCCCGGCCTGGCCTCCAGAACGCGCTGGGAACCGCGGACGTCGTAGGTGGCGACCAGGCCGCCGTCGAGGAAGGAGGAGGCGGTGGTCACGGCCTCGGTGACCAGTCCGCCGGAGTTGCCGCGGAGGTCGAGCAGGATCCCCTCGCCGTCCGGGACGCGGCGTACGGCGCGGCGGACCCGCTCGCCCGAGCCCCGGGTGAAGGAGTCGACCTTGATCCGTACCGCCCCGGCGTCCGGACCGCCGAGGCGGTCCACGGTCACCGGTTCGGTGGCCAGCCGGGCCCGGTGCAGGGTCTGCCGCCAGCTCTGCCCGTCACGTCGCAGTCCGAGGGTCACCGGGCTGCCCGCGGCATGCTCGGCGCGGCCGCGCAGCCGGGTGACGACATCGGTGACGGGACGCCCGGTGACGCGTACCCCGTCGACGGTCAGCAGCCGGTCACCGGAGCGGATCCCGGCCTTGCGGGCGGGGCTGCCGGGCTGCACCCGGTCCACCTCGATCCGGCCCTCGCGGCCCTGGCGGGCGGAGATGCCGGTGCCCACGTAGACACCGTCGAGATTGCGGCGGAACCCCTCGTACTCCCGGGCGCTGTAGACGGCGCCCCAGCGGTCGCCGCTGCGGCTGACGACCTCGCGGGCGGCCTCGGAGCCGGACTTGCCGTCCTGCTGGGCGGCGGCCGCGGCCGCCTTCACCTGTTCGCTCTCCACGGAGCCCAGGACCGCGTGCGCCGGTATCCGATCCGCTCCGGGGTGGCGTCCGTTCTCCGCCTCGGCGTCCCAGGAACCGGCTGCCGCGCCGGTGGCCAGCACGCTCACGAAGACCAATGTCAGGGCGGCCCCACGGCGAATGCGGCGGGGTTGGACGAACAAACACGGGCCCGACATGCCGGTGAGTGTAGGGCACCAACGGGCGCCGTACGGGGGGTTGTCCGGTACGGCGCCCGGGGCGAATGTCACACCTTGAGATACTTGCGGAGCGCGAAGAAGGCCGCGAGGGCGGGCATCAGCAGCCCGATCGCCAGTACCAGCGGCAACTTGGCGAGCACCGCGTCCCAGCCGATGAAGTTGATCACGTCGATCTTGTCCACCAGCCAGTTGTTGACCAGGAAGTACTGCCCGCTGACCAGCAGTACGCAGGCGAAGCCCGCGCCCAGCAGCCCCGCGATGGCGGCCTCCATGATGAACGGCATCTGGATATAGAAACTGGACGCGCCGACCAGCCGCATGATCCCGGTCTCCCGGCGGCGGCTGAACGCCGAGACCCGGACCGTGTTGACGATCAGCATCAGCGCGACCACCAGCATCAGCGCCATCACCGCGAGTGCCGCGAAGTTCATACCGTTGAGCAGGTTGAAGAGGTCGTCGACCAGTTTCTTCTGGTCCTGCACCTCCTGCACCCCTGGACGGGCGGCGAAGGCGGTGGAGATGACGTCATAGCGCTCGGGGTCCTTCAGCTTGATGCGGAAGGACTCCTGCATCTGATCCGGGGTCAGCGAGTCGGCGAGCGGCGAGTCCCCGAACTGCTCCTTGTAGTGCTTGTACGCCTCCTCACTCGTCTCGAAGTGCACCGACTCCACGATGTTCATCTGCTTGAGCTCGGACTTGATGTCCTGCTTCTGGGCCTCGGTGACGGCCCCCTTGGCACAGTTGGCCGAGGTCTCCTTGTCGTTCTTGTTGCAGAGGAAGATCGAGACGTTGACCTTGTCGTACCAGTAGCCCTTCATCGTGCTCACCTGCTCGCGCATGAGCAGGGACCCGCCGAACAGGGCGAGCGAGAGGGCGACGGAGACGATCACCGCGAAGGTCATCGTGAGATTGCGGCGGAGACCGACGCCGATCTCCGACAGGACGAACTGGGCGCGCATGGCGTCCTTTCAGTGCTGGTAGCCGTAGACGCCGCGGGACTGGTCGCGGACGAGACGGCCCTTTTCAAGTTCGATCACGCGCTTACGCATCTGGTCCACGATCTGCTGGTCGTGCGTGGCCATGACGACGGTGGTACCGGTCCGGTTGATCCGGTCCAGCAGCTTCATGATCCCGACGGAGGTCTGCGGGTCCAGGTTGCCGGTCGGCTCGTCGGCGATCAGCAGCATCGGACGGTTGACGAACGCGCGCGCGATGGCCACCCGCTGCTGCTCACCGCCGGAGAGCTCACCGGGCATCCGGTCGTCCTTGCCCCCCAGCCCCACCAGGTCGAGCACCTCGGGCACGGTCTTGCGGATCGCGGTCCGCGGCTTGCCGATCACCTCGAGCGCGAAGGCCACGTTCTCGCCGACCGTCTTGTTGGGCAGCAGCCGGAAGTCCTGGAAGACCGTCCCGAGCTGGCGGCGCATCTGCGGCACCTTCCAGTTGGACAGCCGCGCGAGATCCTTGCCCAGCACATGGACCGCGCCATGGCTGGCCCGCTCCTCCCGTAGGAGAAGTCGCAGGAAGGTGGACTTTCCCGACCCCGAGGAACCCACCAGGAAGACGAACTCGCCCTTCTCGATCTCGAGCGAGACGTCCCGGAGTGCGGGCCGGGTCTGCTTGGGGTAGGTCTTGGATACGTTGTCGAATCGGATCACTGAAGCACCACGGTCGACCTGGATAGCGGTACGGGCAGCTGCCTGAGCGGCTCCCGTCGGTGAGCGTGACCATACGCGAACCGTGTGCAAGCTCGCAGCGCCGATCCACCTTGGTGCGTTTATTCACGGCACTATTGGGGGCAAACGGTTGACAAACTGACCGCTGGGCCATTCGGTGCGGCCACGGAACCGGTACGGATACGGCACGGAATCGTGCGGGGCGCGCCGAACCGGGCGGAAGCTGGCACAGTGGAAGGGGAACCAACCGATTTCCGTGAGCGTTGGGCCCGTGTCTACTGCGGCACCGCCGCGCGGGAGGAGAAAGCGCATGACGTACGACAGGCTCGTCTGCGCCAACTGCGCGAGCCCGGTCAGCGAGGGCCGCTGCCCGGTCTGCCGGGCCAGCAGGGAGCGCCTTCAGCAGCAGGACGGGCTGTTCGGCGGTATGACGCCGGCCGCTCTGATAGCGCTGCTGGTGGGGCTGATCGCGGTGGCCCTGCTCGCCCATGAGGTGGCCGCCGCCGGAGCGTGACGCCCGGTAGCCGACCACACACCCCGACATACCGAGGGGCCCGGAGCTCTGCAGCGCTCCGGGCCCCTCGTCGTACTCACGGCCTGTGAACGATCAGGCCATCGTGGCTACGTTCGGTGATCAGGCCACGTTGTTGCGGTTGACCAGACGCGGAACGAAGCGGAAGCCGATTCCGCCCGCGATCATCGTCGCGGCGCCGACCAGCAGGAACGTGGTCTGACCGGCACCGGTCTCGGCGAGCTGCTCCTTGGCCTTGCCCTGCTCGACCGGCTTGGAGCCGACGTTGTCGGTGTCCGTGTTGTCGTCGCAGTCGGTGCTGTCGAGGTCCACCGTGCAGGTGGAGTCGTCGCCGTTGTCACCGCCGCCACCGCCCGGGGCGGGCTTGGTGGGCTCGTCGGTCGGGTCGTCCGTCGACGGCGGGTCGGTGGGCTCATTGGTCGGCGGGTCCGTCGGCTCATCGGTCGGCGGGTCCGTCGGCTCGTCCGTGGGCGGGTCCGTCGGCTCATCGGTCGGCGGGTCCGTCGGCTCGCCGGTGGGCGGGACCGTCGGGTCGTCCGTGGGCGGGTCCGTCGGGTCATCGGTCGGCGGGTCCGTCGGCGGCGTCGGGATCACGGTCGGGTCGTCCGTGGGCTCATCGGTCGGGTCGGGCGCGGGAGCACCCACGCTCGCACCGATGTCCACACCCTGCTCATCGGCGCTGACCGAGGCTCCGACACCACCGATGCCGACATCCACACCCACGGCCGATGCGGCGCCGGCGGCGGTGAGCGACGCACCGGCGGCGATCACCGCGCCGGCGGCTATGCGCGCGATCCGCAGCCGCGTCTTCTTCGTCATCTGCCTGCTACCCCCAGTAGCTGTACTCGTCAATGGAGCAGCTATGCGCGGGGCCACGGCCCTCGGGGTGTCATGTTCCGCGGTCACCGCCCTAACCGGCGGTCCGCTGGTCCCCGTTCACACGCGCCCCGGACATACGCATGCCGCGCGTCAGCCTTCCGTGATCTGAAATCACCGTCAAGGTCATTTCCATCCGAGATGTCCGCTATGCATTTCCTTGAGTGATGCATGGGTACAGGACTGTGACCAAAAAGGGCGTGGACGCGGCCACTTGGGGATCGAGCGGTACTACTTCTCCTGCTGCTTCCGCCAGCGGATCCCGGCCTCCAAGAAGCCGTCCAGCTCGCCGTCGAGCACCGCCTGCGGGTTGCCGACCTCGAACTCGGTGCGCAGGTCCTTGACCATCTGGTACGGGTGCAGGACGTAGGAACGCATCTGGTTGCCCCAGGAGTTGCCGCCGTCGCCCTTGAGCGCGTCCATCTTGGCCTGCTCCTCCTGGCGGCGCCGCTCGAGCAGCTTCGCCTGGAGGACGTTCATCGCGGTGGCCTTGTTCTGGATCTGCGACCGCTCGTTCTGGCAGGAGACCACGATCCCGGTGGGGATGTGGGTCAACCGCACCGCGGAGTCGGTGGTGTTGACGCCCTGGCCGCCGGGACCGGAGGAGCGGTACACATCGACCCGCAGCTCGGACTCGTCGATCTCGATGTGGTCGGTCTGCTCGACCACCGGCAGCACCTCGACACCGGCGAACGACGTCTGGCGGCGCCCCTGGTTGTCGAAGGGCGAGATCCGCACCAGCCGGTGGGTGCCCTGCTCGACCGAGAGGGTGCCGTAGGCGTACGGGGTCTGGACGGCGAAGGTGGTCGACTTGATACCGGCCTCCTCCGCGTACGAGGTCTCGTAGACCTCGGTCTTGTAGCCGTGGCGCTCGGCCCAGCGCAGATACATCCGCTGGAGCTGCTCGGCGAAGTCGGCGGCGTCCACACCGCCCGCCTCGGCGCGGATGTTGACGAGCGCCTCGCGGGCGTCGTACTCGCCGGACAGGAGGGTGCGCACCTCCATCTCGTCGACCGCCTTGCGCACGGACTCGAGCTCGGCCTCGGCCTCGGCGCGGGCGTCATCGTCGCCCTCGTCCGCGGCGAGCTCGAAGAGCACCTCGAGGTCGTCGATACGGCCGCGGAGCTCCTCGGTCCGGCGGAGGTGCCCCTGGAGATAGGAGAGCTTGCTGGTGATCTTCTGCGCGTTCTCCGGGTCGTCCCACAGGGACGGGGCCGCCGCCTGCTCCTCGAGCACGGCGATGTCGGCCCTCATCTTGTCGAGGTCCAGGACGGCCTCGATCGACCCCATGGTCGAGGAGAGGGACTTCAGCTCTTCGGATACATCGACGACTGCCACGGCACCAGCGTAACCGCTGCCGGAGACTGACCGGCCCCGGTCACGGACTCCCGGCGTCCTGGGAGCTGGAGTGCTCCCCTCCCTTGGGCGGATCGCCGCCGTCATCGCCGCCGGTGGCCAGCCATCCGCCGACCGCGATGGCGATCAGCGCGGCCACCGAGACCACCGCGGCCTTCACCCGGCGGCGGCGGACCGCCTCCGAGGGCCGGTTGCGGGCCGAGCCCGCCCGGCGCTGGCCGTGCACCCGGGGGGCGCGCGCGGTGCCGTGGGCGCCGCCCGCAAGCTCATCGGCGCTGGGCACCCGCATGCTGGTGTGGGTGTCCCGGCTGGAGTCCGGTACGGCGCCGGGGACCAGCGGCACCGCGCCACGCCGCCGCTGCGGCTGCCCGGCGGCCGGGCCGCGTGGGGCGGGCTCCTCATAGCCGCCCTCGCGCTCGTCCTCCTGCTCATCGGGCTCGTCGATGTCCAGCGGCGGATATCCGGCCAGACTCGGCAGCAGCTCGCGCAGCCGCGCCGCCAGCTCGGAGGCGCGCAGCCGGGAGGCGGGCGCCTTGGCCAGGCACTGGAGCAGGAGCTGCCACAGCTCGTCGGGGATCCCGGGCAGCGGCGCCACGGTCTCGGTCACATGGCGGCGCAGGATCGCGCCGGGGTGGCCGCCGCCGAACGGGGTGAACCCGGCCAGCAGCTCGTAGAGCACGGTGGCCAGGGCGTACACATCGACACTGGCGCGCGGCGGCAGCCCCTCGATGATCTCCGGGGCCAGATAGTCCGGGGTGCCGATGACACTGCGCGGGTTCGGTGAGCGGCCCTGGCCCTGCTGCTGGCCGCGCGGCTGCCGCTCGCGGATCCGGCTGGGGGCGTCGACCAGGCGCGCGATACCGAAGTCGGTGAGCAGGGCGGGGTGCGCGCCGCCGGGCCCCAGCGGGCCCTGCATGTCCAGCAGCACGTTCTCCGGTTTGACGTCGCGGTGGACCACCCCGGCCGCGTGCGCCGCGGCCAGCGCGTCCGCCACGTCCGCGGCGATGGCGACCGCCGCCTCCGGGGCGAGCCGCCGCTCGCGGTCGAGCCGGGTGCGCAGATCCGTACCGCGGACCAGGTCCATGACGAGCGCCAGGTCGTTGCCGTCGACCACCAGGTCGCGCACGCCGACCACCCGGGGGTGGTCGAGGCCGAGCAGCGCGGTGCGCTCCTGTACGAAACGGCCGACCAGCTCCTGGTCGGAGGAGAGGTCCTCGCGCAGGAGCTTGATGGCGACGGGGCCCTCGGGCCCCTCGCCCAGCCACACCGTGCCGGCGCTACCGCGTCCCAGGACCTGGTGCGCGGTGTACCGGCTGCCGATCTTCCGTGACAAGACTGCTCCGAATCCTCCGACAGGGGGGCACGTTGGCGACAAAGCTACGCGGCTACTGGCGCGTTGGGTGCGCCAGACCACGCCAACTGTCACTTCTGCGGCGGAAAACACCCTTCAGATGTCGACAAATCACCGAAGCCGGAGGGATATCGGAGGGCGCGGGAAGGGGAAAAAGGGACGGGCAGCGGGGAACGGACGGGGGGGGGGGGCCGGGGGCGGGGCGCCCCCCCCCCCGGGGGGGGGGGGGGCCCCCGGGGGGGGCGGCGGGGCGGGCGC
>NZ_JANCLX010000023.1:0-55869 GCF_024295805.1 Streptomyces cucumeris | reverse complement strand
GGGGGCCTGGGGGGGGGGGGGGGGGGGGGGGGGGGGGGGGGGCCGGGGGGGGCCCCCCCCCCCCCCCGCCGGTTCATCATCGGGCCGCGCGTGGCGCGCGGCGGAGCGTCAGCTCGGTCCGCCCAGGTCCGAGATCCACTTCTTGACCTCGGAGGCCCAGCTACTGAGGGCGTCCCAGTAGCTCTTGCCCTCGGCGACCCAGTCCTTGAGCGGGGTCAGCTCCCAGACCAGCCAGGAGCCCACCACCAGGACCACGATCACGAACAGACAGCCCTTGAGGCACCCCAGGCCCGGGATCTTCATCCGGTTGGGGCTGGAGCCGCGCTGCCGGGGCTGACGCGGTTCGGGCTGGGGCTGCTGCGGCGGGGCGTAGCGCTGGGGCTGCGGCTGCTGCGGGTGGTGCGGCGCCGGGGCGTAGTTCTGCGGCTGCTGCGGCTGCTGGTACGGCGGCGGCTGCTGCTGGCGGCGCTGCTGACGCCGCGGCGGCTGCTGGGGCTGCTGCTGCGGCTGCTGGTACGCCTGCGGCGGCTGCTGGGGCGCCGGACGCCGCTGGGGGCGGCGGCGCAGCGGGTCCTCGCTCGGGTCGAGGTACTGGACCTGCGTCTGCTCATTGCGGTCACGGGCCGCGCGGAGCTGGTTCTGCCACGGGTGCGGATCGTCGCCCGGCGCGCCGGGCGGCACGGGCGGCATCGCGCGGGTCGGATCGGCGTCCCCGCCGGGGCCTCCGGGACCGGAGCCGGTGGGCGACATCACCTGGGTGGGGTCGGCGTCCGGTCCGGTGGTGGGCAGCACGTTGGTGGCCGCGGCCGGGTCGTAGGAGGGCGCGTTGGTCGGCAGCGCCTGGGTGGGGTCGGCCGAACCGGCGGGCGCGGTGTCCGGCACCGGCGCGGGCGCCGGGTCCGGCGTGAGCAGCGCGGCGACGCCGAGCGCCGCCTCCGCCTGCGCGGCCGAGGCGTGCACCCCGATACCGGAGGCGACCACGCGCAGCGCGCGGGCCAGGTTCTCGGCGCTGGGGCGCTGGTCGGGGTTCTTGCGCAGACAGCGCTCGATGACCGTCCACAGCGGCTCGGGGACGGTGGTGGGGCGGCGCGGCTCCTCGCTCAGGTGGCGGTGCAGCACCTCCAGGGCCGTGTTGCCCGCGAACGGCGGACGGCCGGTCACCAGCTCGTACAGCAGGATGCCCGCGCCGTAGATGTCGACCGCGGAGGTCTGCGGACGGCCCTCGGCGGACTCCGGGGCCACGTAGGCCGGGGTGCCGACGAACTCCTGGGTGCGGGTCAGACCGGGCGAGTCCGCCAGCCGCGCGATGCCGAAGTCGGTCAGCATCGGGTGCATCTCCTGGCCCTCACCGGTGCCCGCGAGCAGCACGTTGGCGGGCTTGAGATCGCGGTGGACCACGCCGTCGGCGTGGCTGGCGGCGAGCGCGTCGGCGATCTGGGCGGTGAGGAGGGCCGCGGCGACAGGGGTGAACGGGCCGTTGCGGCGCAGATAGTTGTGGAGGTCCGGACCGTCGATCAGGTCCATGACCAGGGCGAGCAGATCGCCCTCCACGACCAGGTCGCGGGTGCGGACGATATTGGGGTGGGTGAGGCGGAGCAGCACCGAGCGCTCGCGGAGGAAGCGCATCACGATCTCCGCGTCGTTCGCGAGCTCCTCCTTGAGGACCTTGATCGCGACGGTCTCGCCGGGCTGCCCGGCCACGGCGGCCTCGGCCCCCGCCGTCTCCCGCTGGCGGGCTCGCCAGACGGTGCCCGTGGCTCCGCGTCCGAGCGGCTCCTCGAGCAGGTACTTGCTGCCTACCGGCCGCACGTCATGCGCTCCCTGATCGTGGTCTTCATCGCTTGCGTCGTCCGCGGCACGGTTTGTCGCACCGCTTGTACTGCTGGGTCGTACCCGTCCGCCCCACTGTAATGGGGACACGCGGGCGCCCGTACTGATCACCACACGAGTGGACGGGCGTCGTATCCCGCCACGCGGGACTCGGGGGGAAGACGCTCGATCCGGACCGTTGGTTGCCGCGCGTGGCCATGACACGGCCCCGGCGCGGCCAGGAGCGGGCGCGTTCCGGGCACGTTCCGGGCGCGCGGCCCGTCGCAACCGCCGCCGATCCGGTCGCAATCAACCACTTTCGGCCGACCAGCCGAGCAATCAAGATCATGTAATGCCGGGTGGCGGGCGAAGTGTCAGTGGCAGGTGCGAGGATGCACGCAGCACGAAGCGCCGAGCGGCGGGGGACTCACGCTCCGTGACCCGTACGACCCCGTACGGACCTGTACGTGCCGAAGCGCCTGGGGGCGGTGGTGGGGATCGGCACCCCTGCCCGGCCCCCCGGACAGAAGGGACCGTTGACGGCGATGCAGATTCGGCTGACCGTCCTCGGGCCGCGCAGCGCCCACCCGGGCCGTTCCGGCCATTCAGCCGCCGCGCACGCGCCGGTGTGCGCCGTGGACGTGCTCGTGACCGCCCCCGTCGGCACCGCCCTCGCCTCGGTGGCGAGCGGGCTGGCCACCGCGGTGGCCGCGGCCGGGAGCGACGCGGGCGCGGGCAGCGGCGGTGGCAGTGGTGGCGCGGGCGGCGGGGCGGTCGTGCTGTTCGCGGGGACCGAGCGGCTGGACCCGCAGCGCTGCGCGCTCGGCGAGCCGCCGCTCGTGGACGGCGCGGTGCTGTCCCTGCACGCCCCTGCGGACCCCGAGCGCTCCCCGGCGTACGCGGGCCTTCCCGGGCTGCCGGAGGCGGCCGTCGCCGAGGCCGCCGTCCATCTGGACGTGGTCGCCGGACCGGACGCGGGCGGGGTCCATCTGCTGCACGGCGGCCAGGTCCGCGTGGGCCGCTCCGCGGACGCGGACGTGCCCCTCGACGACCCCGATGTCTCCCGGCTGCACTGCGCGGTGACGGTCGCCGAGGACGGCCGGGTGACCGTGGCCGACCTCGGCTCGACCAACGGCACGGCGGCCGACGGCGCCTCCGTCGGCCCCCATCCGGTCCCGCTGACGCCGGGGGCGCTGCTGCGGATCGGTGAGTCCGCGCTGCGGCTGCGGACGCCCGGGGCGGCCCCCTCGGCCCCGCCCCGCCTCCCCGCCCACCCGGACGGCGAGGGCCATCTGCGGGTCACACCCCGCCCGGGCACCGCCGCGGTCGGCCGTACGGAGGGCCCGTGGACCGGCGCCCCGTCCGGCGACCCCACCCACTCCGCCGAGGGCGCCTGGACGCCTCCGGGGCACCATCCCGGCGCGGGCCGGGCCCCGGTGACGGACGGTGACCAGGACGCGTACGGCGGAGCGCGTGACGTCCGCCACAGCCACCGGGGGGCGGGCGTGCCCGCCCAACGTGACGAAGACCACGCGCGCCCGGGAGGCGCGTGGGACCACGGCGAGACGGAGAGCCCGTCGCCGCGAGCCACCCGCGCGGGCTCCGACGGCCCGCGTGCGACGGGGGGCGGCGGCTTCGCTTCCGGCGCGGGCGGGGAGCGCGGTCGGCCACCGGGCCGGCAGGGCGCGGAAGGACAGTGGGCTCCCGACGACCCCTACGGCCGTCGGGCCGACGACCCCACGGCGCCCGGCGGCACGGACAGGCCACGCCGTCAGGCGCCGGGCCAACGGGGCGCGGAGGCGTACTGGGATCACGGCGATCCGTACGGCCGACGGGCCGATGACGGGCGCGGCGGACTCGGCGACCCCTACGGCCCGGGAGCCGATGGCCGTACCCCGGACGACGGTGTGCCCTACGACGACCCCACGGGCGGGGCTCACGGTCGGCCACCGGGCCGGCGGGCTGACAACCCAACGGCGCACGGCGGCGCGGGCAGGGAGCGCGGCCGACGGGCCGACGACCGGCACGGCGGACCCACGGCGAGCAGCGGCACGGGCGGGTCAGGCGCGGCACCGCGCCGGCCGGGCGCGGACGGGCGGCGGGACTCCGGTCGGCCCAACGGCCCGGGCGCCGAAGGCCGTTCCCCGGATGACGGCGCGCCGTACGGCGACCCCATGGCACACGGCGGCTCGGGCAGGGAGCCCGGCCGACGGGGCACGGGCGAACCCGGCCGCTCCCGGCCGACCGGCGGCCGGATGGACGGTACGCACGCCCATCCGCGTCCGTACACCCTCGACGTCCCCGGGGCGCAGCCCCGGCGGCGCGGAATAGGGGCCTGGGTGCGGCAGTTCGCCGCCGGGAAGGGCGAGCGGACCACGGGTCAGGACGACGGCGGCGCGCGCGACGCGGCGGAGCGGGCGGCCGCCGAGGCGGAGGGGCTGCAACAGCGGTGGCCGGATCCCGCCGCCGTGCTGATGACCGCGCTCGGCCCCGGCCCCCGGCTGTGGGAGCGCGGCCCGGACCACCCGGACGCGCTCTCCGTACGGCTCGGCTCGGCCGACCGGCCGGCGGCCGACGGCGGGCTGTTGCCCGCCGCCCCCGTCACCGTCTCGCTGCGGCAGACCGGTTCGCTGGGCCTGGCGGGGCCGCGCGCCCGGCTGGCCGGGCTCGCCCGCTCGGTGGTGGCGCAGCTCTCCGCACTGCACTCGCCCTCCGCGCTGGAGATCGTGCTGATCAGTACGGACCGCGCGCGCACCGTCGACGAACGGCTCGCGGAATGGTCCTGGCTGGGCTGGCTGCCACAGGTGCGCCCGCTGCGCGGGCAGGACTGCCGGCTGCTGCTCGCCTATGACACCGAACAGGCGGCGGCGCGCGCGGGCGAGTTGGCGCGGCGGCTTGAGGACGGGCCGCTCGGCCCGTCGTGGGCCGGTGCGCCCCCGGCCGCCGTGGCCGCCGCCGCGGCCCGCCACACCGGGCCGTACACGGTGGTGCTCGTGGACGGCGACCCCGGCCCGGCCTCGCTGCGCGAGACGCTCGTGGAGCTGGCCGCCGGTGGCCCGGCCGCCGGAATCCACGTGGTGTGTCTGGCCGACGCCCCGGCCGCCTCGCCCGCGTCACCGCTGTCGCGGAGCTATGCGGCCGCGCGCTCGG
The DNA here is from genome assembly GCF_024295805.1 of Streptomyces cucumeris. Taxonomy (GTDB): domain Bacteria; phylum Actinomycetota; class Actinomycetes; order Streptomycetales; family Streptomycetaceae; genus Streptomyces; species Streptomyces cucumeris. The sequence continues at coordinate 50,910 of NZ_JANCLX010000023.1, read as the reverse complement.
AGTCCCCGGTCTTCGCGGCCTGTTCGGTGGCCGCGCTGCTGAGCGGGGACGTCGCCACGGGGCTGCAGATCGCGCACCGCGACGACCTCCACCACCCCCTCGAATCGGCCGGGGCCACGACGACCGTGACGGTGGACGCCGTATCGGGGGCGTGGGTCGAACGGTTCGCGCGGGCGCTCGCGCCGTTGCGCCCGTCGGCCTCCGCACAAGGCGGTACGGACGGTCCGGGCCGTCTGCCGACCACCCCGCTGCCGAACACGGCACGGCTGCTGGACGAGCTGGGGCTGGCCCGCGCCACCCCCGCGTCGCTGCTGGCGCGTTGGGCCGCGGCGGCCGACGAGGTCCCGGCGGGCGGCCGGGCCCAGGCCGTACTCGGCGCCGGACCGCGCGGTCCGCTGGCCGTCGATCTGGCGGCGGACGGACCGCATATGGCGGTCGACGGCGCGGCGGGCACCGGGAAGACAGAGCTGCTGCGGTCGCTGGCCGCCTCGCTCGCGGCGGCCGAGCGGCCGGACCGGCTGGAGCTGGTCCTGGTCGACGGCGCGGGCGCCGGGGCCGGGTCCGGCGGGGGCGCGGCGGGTGGCACCGAGGGGCTGCGGGTGTGCACGGACCTGCCGCATGTCTCGACGTACCTGGCGGCCTCCGACCCGGTGCGGATGCGGGAGTTCGCGCAGGCGCTCAGCTCGGAGCTCAAGCGCCGTGCGGAGCTGCTGGGCCCCCAGGACTTCACCGCCTGGCACACCGACCACCCCACCACCACCGCCGAGGACGGCGGCGCCCCCACGGAGCCGGGCGGACCGCCCACGGGCACCCCGGCGATCGGCGCGCAGGCCACGGGCAGGGCGGGCACCGGTGGGGAGCCTGGTGGACGGACATCCGGCGGCCGGCCCACGGCGGGCACCCCTGCCCCCGGCGGCCAGCCCACGGGCAGCGGCTCCGGCATCGGCACCCCGCCCACTGCGCGGCCCGCCCCCGGCGGGCCCGTCACCGGCCGTTCACACGGCGGCAGTTCGGCCACCGACCACCCCTCCGCCCGGTCCACCCTCGGCGGCGCGAGCCGCGGCGCCGGTGCCGGTGCCGGTGCCGAGCGGGGGGCGCGGGTGGTGGCGCCGCGGGTGGCCGGGGACGTCGATCCGACGTCCGTCGACACCCCGCACACGCTCAATCTGCGTACGCAGACCGGCGGGCCCCAGCAGCCGCGCGTACCGCGCTCGCTGCCCCGGCTCGTCGTCCTCGTGGACGACTACGACGCACTCGTCGCCCCCGCGCTCGGCAGCCCCGGACGTCCGGCCGCCGGGTCGGTGGTGCGGGCGCTGGAGGCCGTCGCGCGGGACGGGGCGCGGCTCGGCGTACATCTGGTCGCGGCGTCCGGACGCCCGGAGCGTACGGCGGAGACCGCGGCCGTCGGGCAGGCCGGGCTCCGGGTCGCCCTCGAGATCCGGACCGGCCCCGACGGCACCGCCCCGGCCCCCGCCACCCCGTCGTCCTCGTCGTCCTCCTCGGAGGAGCAGACCCCCGGCCGTGGGCGGCTGTTCGGCCCCGGCCGCGGAGACGGCCCCGGCGACGGCGCGGTGATCCCGTTCCAGGCGGGGCGGGTGACCGGGCGGATACCGCGGACCGCGACCCAGCGGCCCACCGTGGTGCCGCTCGAATGGGAGCGGATGGGCGATCCGCCGACCCGGCGCCCGCTGCGCGAACTCGGCAACGGGCCGACGGACCTGGCGCTGCTGGCCAGCGCGCTCCAGCGGGCCGCACAGTCGGCGGACGCCGCCACCGCGCCCGCGCTGATCTGACCGACCGGCCTGCCCGGCTTTCCTGGCCGGTCTCCCCATCCTCCCCTCTGACCCCGCTGCCCCACTCCCTTCTGACTGTTCATCACGTCCCGGTCACGATCGGCGAGTTGGCCCCGAAAGCGGTATTGCGACGTTCGGTCACGGGGCGTACGACTGACGCACGGGACACGGCCGCACGGGGGCGGTCGGCCATCGGAGGGAACACCGGGATGCACGATTCGCTTCGTCGGAGGCGTTCCACCCGGGCCGCGCTGGCCCTGCTGACGGTGGGAGCGCTCACGTTCACCGCCGCGGGCTGCGGCGGTGACGACGGGGACGCGTCGGGCAGTCCGCCGCCGGTCACCGTGAAGCTGCCCAGCCTCAAGGGTCAGAAGCTCCAGGTGACCGCGGTCTGGACGGGGACCGAGCAGGAGAACTTCACCAAGGTCCTGGAAGAGTTCGAGAGGCGCACCGGCGCCGAGGTCTCCTTCGTGCCCAGCGGCGACGACATGTCGGCGTTCGTCGGCTCGAAGATCGCCGGTGGCGCGCCGCCCGATGTGGCGATGGTGGGACAGGTGGGGGTGCTCCGCGAGTTCGCCCAGAAGGGCTGGGCCAAACCGGTCGACGCCGCCACCACCGCTGAGCTGAAGAAGAACTTCGCGAAGGGCTGGCGCGATCTGGGCGCCTGGAAGGGCACCCAGTACGGGGTGTACTTCAAGGCCAGCAACAAATCCCTGGTCTGGTACAACACCGCCGCCTTCGACTACGCGGGCGCGAAGGAGCCGAAGACCTGGAAGGACTTCCTCGCCCAGGCCCAGCTTGTCTCCGACTCCGGCACCGACGCGATCTCCGTCGGCGGCCAGGACGGCTGGACGCTCACCGACTGGTTCGAGAACGTCTACCTCTCCCAGGCGGGTCCGGAGAAGTACGACCAGCTCGCACAGCACAAGATCAAGTGGACCGATCCGTCCGTCACCGAGGCGCTGACCACCCTGGCCGAGCTGTGGGGCACCAGGGGGCTGCTGGCGGGCGGCAGGAACGGCGCGCTGCACACCGCGTTCCCGGACTCGGTCTCCAAGACCTTCGCCGACGCCGCGGAGCCGGAGGCGGGCATGGTCTTCGAGGGCGACTTCGTCGCGGCGAACGTGGCCGACGCGGGCGCCGAGCTCGGCGAGGACGCCAAGGTGTTCCCGTTCCCGGCGGTGGGCGAGAAGCCACCGGTGGTCACCGGTGGCGACGCGGCCGTGGCGCTGAAGCGGAGCAGGGCGGCGCAGGCGCTGCTGACCTTCCTCGCCTCGCCCGACGCGGCGCATATCTGGGCCGGTTCGGGCGGTTTCATCTCGGCGAACAAATCCCTCGACCTGCGCGCCTACCCCAACGCGCCGCTGCGCGACATCGCCAAGGCGCTGATCGCGGCGGGCAATGACTTCCGGTTCGACATGTCCGACCAGGCGCCGGCCTCCTTCGGCGGCAAACCGGCCCAGGGCGAGTGGAAGGCGCTCCAGGACTTCCTCAAGAACCCGAGGAACGTCAAAGGCATCCAGCGCCAGTTGGAGGCCGACGCGGCCAAGGCGTACCAGAACTGACGACCCGACCGGGAGATCCCCATCATGTCGACCGCGACACCGGACGGCGCGGCCACGCCTGGCCGGGCACCGTCCGTCCCACCCGCCGCAACACCCGCCCGGAAGAAGAAGGGTGTCCTGGGCACCCGGCCGTGGCTGGCCGCGGTGTTCCTGCTGCCCGCGCTGGCGCTGCTCGGCGCGCTCGTCGTCTATCCGATCGGCTACTCCGTCTACCGCAGCTTCTTCGACGCGGGCGGCGACGGATTCGTCGGACTGGACAACTACCAGGAGATGTTCTCCGACGACGCGACCAAGACGGCGATCAAGAACAACATCATCTGGTTGATCCTGGCCCCGACCGTCTCCACCGCCCTCGGACTGATCTTCGCCGTGCTCACCGAGCGGATCCGCTGGGCGACCGCCTTCAAGCTGATCGTCTTCATGCCGATGGCGATCTCGATGCTGGCGGCGGGCATCATCTTCCGGCTGGTCTACGAACAGGACCCGGACAAGGGCGTGGCCAACGCCCTGTGGGTGAGCGTGCACGACTCGTTCACCGAGCCGCCGCCGTTCCCCGGCGCCCATCCGCGTCCGGACGCCGGGCTGACCGCGTCCCCGGGCGGGGCGTACACCACCGAGGCGACCGCGAGGGCGGGTTCCCCGGCGTCGATTCCGCTGGTGGCCGCGAAGCGGGACAACATCAGCGGGGCGCGGACGGCCGCGCGGGCCGAGCCCGAGGCGGGGAAGGTCACCGGCACCGTCTGGTTCGACTTCACCCGTGGCGGCCTCGGTGAGCGGGGCGTCATCGACAAGGGCGAGAAGGCCATGGCCGACCTCAGGATCGAGGCGGTCAAGGACGGCAAGGTGGTCGCGGAGACGACCACCGCGGCGGACGGAACGTACCGGCTCCCGGCCGCGGCCGAGGGGGCTCAACTACGGTTTCCCGCCTGGAACTTCTCCGAGCCGTACAACGGGGTGGACTGGCTGGGCCCGTCCTTCGTCACCCCCGCCATCATCGGCTCCTACGTCTGGATCTGGGCGGGCTTCGCGATGGTGCTGATCGCGGCGGGGCTCGCCGGGGTGCCGCGTGAGCTGATGGAGGCCGCGCGGATGGACGGCGCCAGCGAATGGCAGGTGTTCCGGCGGATCACGGTGCCGCTGCTGGCACCGGTGCTGTCGGTCGTGGTCGTGACGCTGATGATCAACGTGATGAAGATCTTCGACCTGGTCTACATCATCGCCCCCGGCCCCTCACAGGACGATGCCAACGTACTGGCGCTCCAGTTGTTCCAGTCGTCCTTCGGAACGGATGCCAACCAGGGTCTCGGCAGCGCCATCGCGGTGCTCCTGCTGCTCCTGGTGCTCCCCGTCATGTTCTTCAACATCCGCCGCATCCGAAGGGAGAGCCGCCGATGACCAGCGCGGACACGGTCGTACCTACGAAACGGTCCCTCGTCGCGCGGATCGCGGCGGGTGCCGGTGGCGGGGTGACCCGGGTCGCCCTGGTGCTGATCGGCCTGTTCTGGCTGATGCCCACCGCCGGGCTGCTGCTGTCCTCCCTCCGCGACCCGGCGGACGTGGACCTCTCCGGATGGTGGAAGGTCTTCTCCGACCCCGGACAGCTCACCTTCGACGGCTACGACAAGCTGCTGAGCAACCAGCAGATCACCGACTCGCTGTGGACCACCCTGGCGATCACCGTTCCGGCCACCCTGCTGGTGGTGATGATCGGGGCGCTGGCGGGCTACGCCTTCGCCTGGATGGACTTCCCTGGCCGCGACTGGTGGTTCCTGCTGGTGGTCGGGTTGCTGGTGGTCCCGGTGCAGGTCGCCCTGATCCCGGTGGCCAAGCTCTTCGGTGAGGTCGGCCTCTTCCAGACCACCACGGGCGTGGTGCTCTTCCACACCGCCTTCGGTCTGCCCTTCGCCATCTTCCTGCTGCGCAACTTCTTCGCGGAGATCCCCCGTGAGCTGCTGGAGGCGGCGCGGCTGGACGGCGCCGGGGAGCTCCGGCTGTTCCTCCGGGTCGTGATGCCCCTGGGCGCCCCGGCCATCGCCTCGCTCGGCATCTTCCAGTTCCTGTGGGTCTGGAACGACATGCTGGTGGCCCTGATCTTCGCCGACAGCGGCAACCCACCGATCACGGTGGCCCTCCAACAGCAGGTCCGCCAGTTCGGCAACAACATCGACATCCTCGGCCCCGGGGCCTTCGTCTCGATGGTGATCCCCCTGGCGGTCTTCTTCGCCTTCCAGCGGCAGTTCGTGGCGGGTGTGATGGCGGGCGCGGTGAAATAGCCCTCCCGGCCCCTCTTCGGCCCGGCGCCCCTCACGAGAGAGGCGCCGGGCCGCACCACTCCCTACTCACATCACCGCACACTCCGCCCACACCGTCTTACCGACCGGGCTGCGAGGCGTCGTGCCCCAGCGGGTGGCCAGCACGTCCACCAGGAGCAGCCCACGGCCGCACTCGTCATCGGGCGTCGGCATCGGCATCGGCGGAATGGCCGGGAGGCGGTCTTCTCGGGAGTCCGAGACCTCGATACGGATCGTCGGCGTGGCCGAGGGTTCGCGGACGAGGCGGAGCCGGAAATCCCGTCCGGGTAAGCGGCCATGCCGTACGGCGTTGGAGGCCAGCTCCGCCACCAACAGGGCCACCGTGCAGGACGTGTCCGACGCGGGCGGGTAGCCCCACTCCTCCATACGCCGCACGGCACGTCGTCGCGCGAGGCGGGCCCCGCGCGGTGTGGCGGGGAACCGCTGCGTGAGTTCCCGGAGCTCGGGCTCCGGCGCTGTGGTCGGCTTCAGCACGGTGTTGTCCATTTCCGTCCGTTCGATAATCCGTGCACGCTGATGCCCTCGCTGCACGTGGCGGCGACGCCATCAGTCGTCAGGCGGCACGGGCTGCGGGTAACTGCGCGACCCATGTCGTGAGCTCGGTCAGTACTCGGCCGGTCTCTGTTCGGCCGGGTTCGGGGACAGGAATGCCCGAGCCCGGTGTGGGCGTACGGAACTTCGGGGTGCCGCCCGGACCAGGGGGAGCCTGGATCACGGTCGCGCCGTTCCGGGCGGTTGCTGATAAGTGAACCGGTGGTCACGCTCAGTGGGTACGGTGGAAGGCAGCTGAAGCGGTATACGCGGTTTACAGCTCCGGACGGAGGAACGTGCCAGCGTCGAAGAAGCCCAACTCACGCCTGTCCGAAACCATCCACGCCGTTGGGTGCACCTACGAGGCGCTGGCCAAGGACGTACGCCGGATCGCGGCAGAGAACGGCGAACTTCTCCAGACCAACAAGTCGGCCGTCTCTCACTGGGCGAACGGCACGCGCACGCCGTCCGGTCGGGCAGGCCAGTACCTCGCGGAAGCCCTCTCCCGTCGATTGGGGCGCGTCGTCACTCAGACCGAGATCGGTCTGCAATCACCTGATGTGGAGCCTGCCACGTATGGCGACCCGGTCGAGACGGTCACGGGCCTTGGCCGCGCGGATGTCGAACGACGTCGCTTCCTCGCCGTTGCGGCATTCACCACAGCCGGCGTCGCCATGCCGCTCCTGCACGACCACGAGGCCACTGCCCGAGTCCTCCGTGCCCGCACCGGCCGTTCTCTTGTCGGAGCGGAGGACATCGATGTTGTACGACAGATCACTGCGGCCTTCAGCTCCGCGGACGAACGCCTCGGTGGCGGCCACGGCCTAACTACCGTCACGGCGTACCTCGCCGACACGGCGGCTCCGATGCTCCGTGGACGCTTCTCTTCGGAACCCTTACGCCGAGCAGCCTTCGGTGCCGTGGCCGAACTCGCCTACCTGGCCGGATGGAAACACCACGACCTGGGTCACGAGGGTGCTGCCCAGAGCTACTACCACGTGGGCTACCAGCTCGCCTGCGAGGCTGATCCGCACGGCCATGCCGCCTGGATGATGCGCTCTCTGGCTCACCAAGCCCTGAAGCTCAAGCAGCCTCACCACTGCGTCGACCTTGTCGAAGGGGCTCTTGCCCGTGGAGTCGGCCATGTCGACGGACAGACCGAGGCACTGCTCCACATCACGCATGCCCGCGCCTGCGCGGCTGTCGGCGAGAACGCTTCGGCCAGCCGTGCTCTTCTCGCTGCGGAGGACGCACTCCTCCGAGAGGACGGGCCACAGCCCAGTTTTTCCCTCTTGAGTGGTCCAGCCGCGGGCACCGTCGCCAGCCACACGGCAAAGGCACTGACCGAGATGAAGGACTTCGTCGGTACGGAACAGCAGCATCGCGATGCTCTCACCCGCTGGGACCCGATCAAGTTCAAGCGCGTGCACGTGCTCACCTACGCCGACTTGGGCGACAGCCTTGCCGACCAAGCCCGTGCCGACGAGGCGGTGGCCTCATGGACCCAAGCACTCAGCCTCATGGACGGGATGACGTCCGACCGCGCCCATAAGGCAATTACCTCGATCCGTCCCACCCTGGCGGTCTACCAGCGTCGCAGAGTCCCCGGGGCTGCGGATCTCGCCCGCCACGCCCGTGAGGCCCTCGCCTGACGTACCCGGACCTGCTTGGGGATAGTTGAAGACCGACCACCGTCCCTGAGCCGGCCGAGGACCGGTCGACGTCGCAGCTCCGAGTCCACCGGACCCTCGTACGCGGGGGCCCGGCGGGCCACGAACTCCCCCAAAGAACCGGGATAGAGAACTACCCGCCCACCCACCTTGCCTACTGGTCACCCGTACGAGTGACCGGCTTGCGGGCCGCGCACACCGGTCGTTACGTTCACCGCAACAACCGCAAACAGACGACGGCCCCCGGCCGGGACTGGCATCCCGATCGAGGGCCTGACCGATCAGGAAGAGACACCTTCCCGATGGCTGACCCGCAGTCTAACGCGCCCGCGCGCGCCGACGTCGGAGCTCCGACCTCCGGCGTGATCCACGTCCGTACCCGCCTCACCGCCGACTTCACCGTGATTGCCAACGCCCTCGCCCAGCGGCGTGGAAGCGCGGTCACGATCGGCGTCGCGGCGTACATCGCCTCGCTGCCCGACGGTACGCCCGTGAGCATCGCCGCACTGTGCGAGCACTTCACCGAGGGCGAGATCCTGATCTCCCGCGCCTTACGGGAGTTGGAATCCGCCGGCTATCTGGAGCGACGGCGAGAGCGCGGCCCCGGGGGCGTCATCCGTACCCGGACCTACTTCTACGACGTACCGGGCGGGCGCGCACCTGCCCCACCGCGCCCCCGCACGGCGCGGGAGGCACCCGCCGCGTGTACGGCACCGCGTAGGCCCGACCCGGTTCCCGCACCCGCCGGGGCCGACGAACGGGCCGTCGCCATCCTGGCCTCACTGCGCGTCGCCGACCCCCGGCTGGTCCTGTCCCGCCGGGACGTCGCCGAACTCGCACCCGCCGTCACCCAATGGCTCTCCGCCGGGGTGGGGCCCGCGCAGATTACCCGTGCGCTCACCGCAGGACTCCCCGACCGCCTCCTGACCCGCCCGGCCCGCATCCTCGCCTACCGCCTCAGCGAGCCTCCGCTCCCCGTACCCGCCGCCGCCCCGGTCGCCCCGCGCGGTGCGCCACCCGCTCTCCCCCTGCGGACGTGCGACGGCTGCGACCGTGCCTTCCGCTCCGCGCACGGCGGCCGTTGCCGCGACTGCCGAGCCACATCCAACGCGCCCACCACCACAGCCTCCGGCGAGGCCCTGCCCACGGCCTGCTGAGCGGAGCACGCGCCTCCGGCACGTTTCGGCGACGCCTGGCGTCGGGATGATGAGGAAGCAATCCACGCCCAGGGGCTGGTTCTCGTGCCTGATGCGGGCGGGGGGCCGATCACGGAGTCTTGATCCGCATCGACGGTGAGACGGCTCGCTTCCGGCACTGACGCCGCTTCCCGCCCCCGTTCCTCGTATGTGGCACCGGCACCGCGCCAGGCGCCACTGGGGCGGTGCCTGGTTCTCGCATCAATAGACTCCCCTCATCAGCGCATACGTTCGGGTGCTGCCACCGAGAACAGGGGGATGCGGTGTCGACGGTCGACGTGCAGAAAGTCTGGAAGCCGTCTGGCTCAGAACTCCAGGGGGGACAACGCCCGCTGTGGTGGACCGCCGGCCCGACGGGGGAGCTGGCTGTTCTGCTGGTCCACCGGCAGTACCTGCGCCAAATCCCTTACATCAAGGGTTGGGTCGGATGGGGCCCGCAGGTCCCCTTCGACGGGGTGCTCCTGATGCGCCAGGCCGACGGGTCACTTCACCGTCGACCGGTCAAGGACGTGCCGGTCTGGCCGAGCCACATCGCTCTTCTCCCGGAGTCCCGACTGCTCATAGCAAGCGGTCGGGCGCGCAAGGAGGACGCGAGGACGTGGAGCCCGAACGCCGCGGTGTTTTCTCTGGAAAGTGGTGGCCAGGAGGCCGCCTTCTGCATCGGCGACGACATCCCGGCTCTGGTGACCGATCGCGAAGGATCGATCTGGACGGCTTACGGGGACGAAGGCATCTACGGAGGGCATCCGGAGTCTGCAGCCGGTCTCGCCGGTTGGAGTGCCGAAGGTCGGGCGATCTGGGCCCCGGGAGGTCGCCTTCCTGACGTGCCTTTGGAGGGATGCACCGCCGCCACCGAGGGGGACCGGGTCTGGCTGATCTGGTACTCCGGCGGCCGGCGGGGAGGCACGTTCTTGACGCGGATCACCCCGTCCACCGGTGAGGTGACCAGTTGGCCCAGCCCCGTACGTGATCCGGACGGATTCGCCGTGCACGGCCGTCGAGCCGTCCTGACCCAACGCGTTCACAACCAGCGGTCAACCGAAGTGGTGCGAGCCGAGCTGGATGGTGATACCTGGAAGGTGACCGAGCGGCGCAGGATTCGAGTGCCCGGGCGGGTGGTCATGCACTGCGGCCAGGGTCGTGACGGTCTTCTGTGGCTTCGCGCCGGCCACACGTGGCTTCCTATCGAAGCCTGACGGCAGCCGAGGGCGTGCGGCCCATGAGCGACGGGCCACCTCGGCCGTGCAGGCCATGCCGACCACGCCGTCAGACCATCGTTCGGCCACCGCGCCAACGATGGCGTTGGGCGAACGAAGGCATTTCCGGGGGCGCCCGCCACGCTGCCGACGTTCAGATGTCCCGCCGGGACGTCGCCGAACTCGCACCCGCCGTCACCCAATTGCCCTCCGCCGGGGTCCCGCGCAGATCACCCGTGTGCTCCCCGGCAAGTTTTGGCAAGTTCCTCGCTCCAGTGCGCAGCGGCGAGCAAGCTCGGGCATTGTCGGGTGATTGTCGGGCAAGTTCCGGCACATTTATGCAGCCTCATCCACTGCCTTCCTAGCCTCATCAGCATGGCTTAAAGCGTTTCCGAGAGAGCGGAGATGACTGTGGCAGGTAGCGGCACAACTTCAGGAACGGCCGTGACTGCGGTCGCCAGGAAGCCGGAAGTTCAGCAGCGGCCCACCGAGCTCCTATGGCTCGACCTCACTCGTAAGTGTCAGCTCCGCTGTGGTCCATGCTTCAACTCCTCAGGACCCGAGGGGACGCACGGCACCATGACGCGCCAGGACTGGATCAGCGTCATCGATCAGGCCGCCGAAGCAGGGGTCCGTCGTGTGACCCTCATTGGGGGTGAGCCGACGCTTCACCCGGACGGTGTCTTCCTGGTGGAGCGCGCGCTGAAACTCGGTCTGAGCGTCGAGCTCTACAGCAATCTCGTCCACCTCTCCCCCGACTGGTGGCGGATCCTGCGACGTACGGGCGTCTCGCTGGCCACGTCGTACTACTCGGACCGGGCGAAGGAGCACAACGCGGTGACCGGCCGCCCCAGTCACGCCCGGACCCTGGCAAACATCAGAAAGGCCGTGCGGCTCGGCATCCCGGTGCGTGCCGGAATCGTCGCGACCACCGACACACAGCGGGTCGACGAGGCGCGGCGGGAGCTGGAGGCGCTCGGGGTGAAGCGCATCAGCGTGGATCACGTCCGACCCTTCGGACGGGGATCGGAAGGCGCCGCTCCGGACGTGTCGGGACTGTGCGGGAGGTGCGGTTCCGGCAGGGCCTCCATCGGCCCGGACGGCGGTGTCTCCCCGTGTGTGTTCTCCGCCGGCTGGATGGGCGTCGGCAACGTCCAGGACATGCCCCTGGCCGCTATCCTCGGCGGCGACGCCATGACGGAAGCCAACGTAGCCATCCGCGCGGCGGCAGGATCCGACCCCTGCGACCCGGACGACGTCCCCGACGAGTGCTCGCCGGGATTCCCGGGCAGTGAGTGCACACCGCGCAACTGAGCGAAGGACGCGATGAACAACAGCCGTCCCCCACAAGAGCTCTGGAGCCTCCTCCACCCCTACACCGGGCACCTGACCGATGTGGAGCATGCCTCGCGCGGATTCAGTTCCGACCTCACAGCCCTGATCCGCTGCGAGCGGGGGCCGTTCTTCGTCAAGGTGATGCGTAACCGGCCGGGAGGGCGTCGGGACTCCCTGGTCCGGGAAGCGCTGATCAACCCGGCGGTGCGGCAGGTCTCCCCGGCTCTGCTGTGGCGCGCGGAGGACGAGGAATGGATTGCCCTGGGATTCGAGGTGGTGGAAGGGAGGCGGGCAGCCTTCGAGCCCGGCTCACCGGACCTGCCCGCCGTGGTGGACACCCTGAACCGGATCAGCTCGCTCGACCTTCCCGAGGTCGCGCGGGACTGGCCTGAGACCCGCTGGGACCGGTTCGCCCGTGATGAGACGGAGGCGGATCTGTTCCAGGGTGATGGGCTGCTTCACACGGATATCAACCCGAGCAACTTCGTGGTCGGGCGGCACGGCACATGGGCCGTGGACTGGGCGTGGCCGACGAGGGGAGCCGCGTTCATCGACGTGGCCTCCCTCGTCGTACAGCTCATCGCGGCCGGGCACTCCGCCCCGAGCGCCGAGTCATGGGCCGCGCGCTGCCGGGCATGGGAGAACGCGGACCCTGTCGCGATCGACGCGTTCGCCACCGCCACCTACCGCATGTACCGGTCACGAGCCAGCCGGTTCCCCGATGCCGCCTGGCTCCAGGACATGGTGGGAGCCACCCGGGCGTGGACGGTTCACCGAGGTGTGGCCGACGGGCGGGGCCGGAAGGGCTAGAAGCGCTGGACGGGCGTGGGGTATCCGCCCGTCCGGCGCTGGTGCGTTGGGCCGAACGGGGTCACTTTGGGGGCGCCCCCGCCACGCTGCCCCGCCCCGCGGGCGACGTTCAGATGATGGTGTGAGAAACCGTTCGCACCGCGTCGACCGATGGGATGCCCCGTGCCCCGGTTCAGCGTCATCGTGCCCGCATACGAGGTGCAGGCATATCTCCACGACTGTCTGCGCTCCGTGCTGGACCAGGATTTCGCGGACCTCGAGCTGATCGCGGTCGACGACCACTCCCCCGACGCGTGCGGCGCCATCATCGACGAGGCCGCGGCGCGCGATCCCCGGGTCCGGCCGGTGCACCTCGGGGAGAACACCGGGCTCGGCCGTGCCCGTAACGCCGGGATCCGCCGGGCCACCGGCGACTACCTGGTCTTCCTCGACGGCGATGACACCCTGGCCCCCGGGGCACTGCGCGCGATCGCCGAGCGGCTGGAGCGTACCGGGGACCCGCAGGTGCTGGTCTATGACTACACGCGGGTGGACTGGACGGGGCGGGCCACCCGGAACGTCCGGGCCGAGCTGCTGCGCCAGAGCGGGCCGGAGGTGTTCACCCTGGACCAGCGGCCCGAACTGCTGGGGCTGCTGATGGTGGCGTGGAACAAGGCGTACCGCCGGGACTTCATCCGCGCCGAGGGGTTCGCCTTCCCCTCCGGCTTCTACGAGGACACCCCCTGGACCTTCCCGGTCCTGCTGTCCGCGGAGTCCGTCGCGGTGCTGGACCGGGTGTGCGTGCGCTACCGGCAGCGGCGGCGGGGCGGGATCCTGCGTACCACCAGCCGCCGCCACCTGGATGTGTTCGACCAGTACGAGCGGGTGTTCCGGTTCCTGGACGGACGGCCGGAGCTGGCCCACTGGCGCCCGGCGCTGTTCCAGCGGATGGTGGAACACTTCGCGGCGGTCTTCACCGCGCCGGGGCGGCTCCCGGCCGGGGCGCGCGCCGAGTTCTTCCGGCGGGCGGGTGCCCACCACCGCCGCTACCGGCCCGCCGACGCCACCACCCCGCCCGGCCGCGCCTGGTGGCGCTGTCTGCTGCTGCGGCTGGGAGCGCGGCGGGTGTTCCAGTTCCTGCGCGGCGCCGACCGGGTGCGACGGGGCGCGATGACCGTGGCCCCGGTGGTGTACGCGCGGCTGCGCACCGCCGCGCTGTGGCTGCACTACCGCGTCCAGCTCTGCCGTCCCGTCGACCCCGGGCTCGCGGTGTTCGCCGCGTACTGGCACCGCGGCTACGCCTGCAACCCGGCGGCGATCGAGACCACGGTGCGCCAACTGGCACCGGGGATGCGCACCGCCTGGATCACCACCGCCGAGTACGCGCACACCCTGCCGCCCGGGGTGCGCCGGATCCAGCCCGGCTCACCCGCGTACTGGACGGCGCTGGCCCGCGCCCGTTTCCTGGTCAACAACGTCAACTTCACGCCCCGGATGCGCAAGCGGCCCGGTCAGGTGCACCTCCAGACCCATCACGGCACTCCGCTCAAGCACATGGGTCTCGATCTGCTGGACCGTCCGGCCGCCGCGCGCGGGATGGACTTCGGCGAGCTGCTGGAGCGGGTGGACCGCTGGGACTACAGCCTCTCCGCCAACCGCCACACCACCCTGACCTGGGAGCGGGTCTACCCTTCCGGCTACACCACGCTCGCCTACGGCTCCCCGCGCAATGACGTCTTCCAGCGGGCCGGCGCCGGGGACGTGGCCCGGCTGCGGGAGCGTCTTGGCATCCCGGCGGACAGCACCGCGGTGCTGTACGCGCCCACCCACCGCGACTACCAGCGCGGCTTCGTACCCCGGCTGGACCTGGAGCGGGTGGCCCGGACGCTGGGCCCCGGCTTCACCTTCCTGGTCCGGCCGCACTACTTCTACGGGCACGGGCCCCGGCCGCGCGGCACCGGCCGGGTCATCGACGTCTCGGCGCACTCAAGCGTCGAGGAACTGTGCCTGGCCGCCGACGCGCTGATCACCGACTACTCGTCGATCATGTTCGACTACGCCAACCTCGACCGCCCGATCGTCATCCACGCCGACGACTGGGACGCCTACCGCGCCACCCGCGGCACCTACTTCGACATCACCGCCCATCCGCCCGGCCCGGTCTCCCGCTCCGAGAGCGAGCTGATCGCCCTGTTCGCCACGGACGCCTGGTACGGCACCCGGGCCACCGCGCTGCGCGCCTCCTTCCGGGCCCGGTTCTGCCCGTACGACGACGGCCGGGCGGCCGAACGCGTGGTGCGCCGGGTCTTCCTGGGCCAGCGCGCCGAACTCCTGCCGCCCGTGGTGCCGCTGGCCGAGCGGCGCCCCGCGCCGGCCGCCCGGCGCGGCGACGCGGTGGTCACCGGCCCGGCCCCGGCCGATGCCTCCCCGGCGGGGGCGTCCGCCGCGGCCGCCGCGCAACGCCACTGGAGCCGCCCCCACCGGAGCCGCCCCCACTAGAGACCCGCCCCAGGCCGCCCGACCCAGCCCGACCCAGGACGCACGATGCCCCTCACCGCACCGCCCGCCCGTCCCCGCCCCTGGCTCGCCGAACCGCCGCCGCTGGTGCGCGGCTACCGGCGCACGGTCCCCATGCCGGTCCGTCGCGCGGTCATCGCCGTGACCGGTGCCGGACTGCGCCGCGCGGCCATGCGGGGTCTTGGCGGCGCGTCGGCGGTCTCCGGCGCGCTGCGGCTGCGGCGGGCGCGCCGACGGCTGCTGCGCGCGGGGCTGTTGGGCGCCCCCGAACGGATCGTGATCGCCGACCGGCGGGGCACCCGGGTGGCGACCGTGGCGCCCGCGCCCACCCCGCTGTCCGCCCGCGCCGAGAACCTGCGGCTGGTGTGCGAGGCCCTGGACCGCGCCGCGCTGGACCACTTCGTCGTCCGCTGCCACTCCAACCTGGCCTCGGCGGTGGGCGTACGGGCCGATCAGCGGGACCGGGTGGTCGCGGCGCTCGCCGCGCTCTGTGCCCGCGAGGCGGGCTATGTGTCCCAGCCCGCGCGCCCCCGGCACCCGGCCACCCCGCCGCGGCTGGGCGCCTCCGCCACCGCCTGGCGACGGCTGAAGGACGCCCCCGTCATCCGGTTCACCCGCTATCACGCCGGGGACGGACGGGCCGGTGAACGGCTGGTGCTGGGTCCCGCGCACGGCTGTGACATCGAGTTCTGGGAGCCGTCGGGCGAGGGCGGCGCACCGCAGCTCCTCGCCCCGCGGTTCAACCGCACCACCGCGTCGGTGCCCCTGGTCGGCGCACCGGTACGGGCACCCGGCCATCTGTTCACCCGGCTCGCCCCGGCCGACGGCTGGCGGCCGGGCCCGCTGGTGCGCACCCGGCCGGAGTTCCTGACCCGGCTGCCGGACGAGGTGCGCTTCCCCGTCGACGTCGTCTACACCTGGGTCGACGGCGCGGACCCGCTGTGGCAGCGGCGCCGTGCCGCCGCGGCGGGCGAGGGCTACCACGCACAGGCCGCCAACGCCGCCCGCTACGCCAACCGCGACGAGCTGCGCTACTCACTGCGCTCGCTCTACCTCTACGCCCCCTGGGTGCGCCATATCTACATCGTGACCGACCACCAGGTCCCGGACTGGCTCGCGCTCTCCCACCCGGGCCTCACCGTCGTGGACCACCAGGACATCTTCGACGACTCCGGCGCGCTGCCGACCTTCAACTCCCATGCCATCGAGACCCGGCTGCACCACATCGACGGGCTGGCCGAGCACTTCCTCTACTTCAACGACGATGTCTTCCTCGGCTCCCCGGTCACCCCGCAGGACTTCTTCCTGGCCAACGGGGTGTCCAAGTTCTTCCCCTCCCGGGCGCTGATCCCGCTGGCGCCGCTGGACGCCGACGACGTCCCGGTGTCGGCGGCGGGGAAGAACAACCGGGCGCTGCTGGAGAGCCGGTTCGGCGCGACCGTCACCCAGAAGATGAAGCACACCCCGCACGCGGTGCGGCGCAGTGTGCTCACCGAGATCGAGCGGGAGTTCCCCGAGGAGGTCCGGGCCACCATGGCCAACCGGGTCCGTTCGCCCTCGGACGTCTCCGTACCGTCCTCGCTCCACCACTACTACGCGTTCCTGACCGGCCGGGCGGTGCCCTCCTCGCTGCGCTACGACTACTTCGACCTCGCCCAGCCCGCCATCCGCTCCCGGCTGGCCAGACTGCTGCGGTCACGCCACTGCCAGGCGTTCTGCCTGAACGACACGGTCTCCTCCGAGCACGACCTCGCGGACCAGCTCGCCGTCCTCGGTCCCTTCCTCGACGCCTACTTCCCCGTTCCCAGCCCGCTGGAGCGGGCCCCGTCCCGACAGGAGACCCGCCGGTCATGCCCCTCGCCATCACTCTCCCGCTGAATCCTGAGGTCCTCCGGACCAGCGGCCCCTACCCCCGGGCGCTCAATGTGCTCAGCCGCAAACAGACGGCGGTGCAGCGCCAGTTGCGGCGTGCCGGTCTGGCGGGTTACGAGCCCACCACCCAGGCCACCTTGCTGGCGCTGGCCCAGCGGACGCCCCCGGGTGGCGCGGTGTACGACATCGGTGCCCATATCGGGCTGTACTCGGCCCTGATCAGCGCGGTCTACGGAAAGGACGGGCCGCGGACCGTCGCCTTCGAGCCGACCCCCCAGACCGCGGCGCTGTGCCGCCGGATCCGGGAGTGCAACCGGCTGGGGTTCGAGGTGCAGCAGACCGCGCTCTCCCGGGAGCCGGGCACGGCCGAGCTGTACTTCTCGCAGAAGTCGGAGTCGTCCAACTCGCTCAACCCGGCGCACCGCAAGCACAGCGAGTCGGTGCCGGTGCCGGTCACCACGGTCGACGCGTTCACCGAGGAGCGCGGGCTCAGCCCGCATCTGATCAAGGTCGATGTGGAGACCTTCGAGGCGGCGGTACTGGAGGGGTCGCTGTCCACGGTCCGCCGCCACCGGCCGTGGATCGTCTGCGAGCTGCTGCCGAGCGCCGACCACGACGCGCTGCGCACGGCGCTGGCGCCGCTGACCGCGATGGACTACGGGCTGTACCCGATCACCCCGGACGCCCCCTGGCACCGCTACGACGAGACGACCTACCGGCCCGCGGTCAGCGCCCAGTGCCGTGACTGGCTGCTGGCCCCGCGCCCCTTGGCCCCGGACTTCCACCGGGCGGTGCGGCAGTGGCTGATCGCGATCCTGGCCTGTGACGAGACCACCAATCTGCTCACCCCGGACAAGGCGTCGTTCCCCTACGGCTGGAACGCTCCCTACCGTCCCCGCGCCCCGCGCTCCGCGCTGCTGGCGGGCGCGGCGGCCGTCGCCCGGCGGGCGCTGGGTCCGGGTGCGGTGCCGGGCCGGTCCGGGTTCACGGTGCCGGGCCGCCGCCGCGGCGGGGAGGTGCCGACCTCCACCCGGTGACCGGCCTCCGGTGACCGGCACACGATGACCGACCCTCCGGTGACCGGCACACGATGACCGGCGCACCCCGTCGGCCCAGCTCCGCCCGGCCGTGGCGGCGTTGAGCCGTCCGGGTGACGCCGGAGGCGGGAGCAGGCCCATGGGGCCCGCTCCGCGCTGCCCGGACAGCGCTCCGCCGAACTATGACAAAAGGCGCAAATAGGTACCTTCACCTACAGTTCCCAACTAGTACGATTAATCCGCCGTGAAGGGCCCGCGTCATGAACCGCCTCGGTATCGAGAGTCCCCGCGGCCTCGTGGCCTTCGCCACGCTGGCCGGGTGTCTGGTGACGATGGCGGTGGCCGCCGTCACCGGCGCCGGAGGGCCCTTCGCCGCGGCCGGGTTGCTGGGCTGCGGCTGCGACCTGCTGCTGCACCGCACCGAACCCGGGCTGATGACCCGTCTGGGGCGGCTGCACATCGGGGAGACCCTCCGCTTCGAACTGCGCTGTGTGCTGCTGCTCCTGCTGCTCGGCCGACTGCATCTGACCGGCCCGGTCGGGCTGGCCGCGGCCATGACGCTGGTGCTGTGCCTGGTGGGCGGACAGGCCCTGCACGCCGCCATGCGCACCCTCATCCGGCGCCGCCGCAGACTCGCCGTCGTCACCCGCGGGATCGATCTGCGCCGGCTGGGCATCGGCGACCGGCCGCCCCGGCGGCTCACCGAATGGCCCGGCCAGCGGATGCTCACCTACGAGCTGGTCACCCTGGCGGGACTGACGGTCTCCCTGGTCACCGATGACGCCCGCTGGGTGGTGGCCGGACTGGCCCTGGCCGCCGGCGGCTGTCTGGTGACGGTGCTCGCGCTCGTCCCGTACCTCGTCCGGGCCATCCGGATGCCCGGTGCCGCGCAGGTGCTCGCCGAGGTCGACGCCTGGCTGATCCGCCACCGGCCGGAGACGGTCCTGTACTTCTCCGGCTCCCCGGAATCCGCGTACCAGGTCAATATGTGGCTGGAGACCCTGGCCGCGCTGCCCGCCCCGTCCCTGGTCCTGCTGCGCGAACGGCATCTGGTGGAGGCACTGGCGCCGACCCCGCTGCCGGTGCTCTGCGTCCCCAGCGCGGTGCACCTGATGAACCTGGACCTCAGCAGCGTGCGGGTCGCGCTCTACCCGGCCAACGTCGGCAAGAACATCCACCTGCTGCGCGTCCCCACCATGCAGCATGTCTTCCTCGGCCACGGCGACAGCGACAAGATCGCCAGCGTCAACCCCTACAGCAAGGTCTACGACCAGGTGTGGGTGGCGGGCGAGGCGGGGCGGCGGCGGTACGCCGAGGCCGCCGTCGGAGTCCGGGACGCCGATATCACCGAGGTCGGCCGCCCCCAGCTCGACGGCGTCCGGGTGGCCGACGGCGACCGCGCGCCCGCGCCCGTCCCCACCGTGCTGTACGCGCCCACCTGGGAGGGCTGGACCGACGAACCGGGGAACACCTCGCTCATCGCGGCCGGTGAACACCTGGTACGCCAACTGCTGGACAGCGAACGCCCGGTCCGCGTCATCTACAAGCCGCATCCGTTCACCGGCAGCCGCTCCCCCGCGGCCCGCGCGGCCCATGAACGCATCGTCGCCCTGATCGGCGCCGCCAATGAACGGCGGGCGGCAGGACCGCCGGCCCGGGAGCCGGAGGACATCATCGCCGCACGCGCGGAGGCCGCCCGTGAACTGGCCGAGCTGACCCGCCGGATCGCCGCCCTGGAGGCCCGGCTGCACCGGGCCGACGCCGACGAGGCGATGCTCACCCGCGACAGCGCCGAACCCGACCCGGCCGCCCTGGCGGAGGCCGGGGAGCTGCGGGCGCGGTGGTACCGCGCCCACCGGGCCGCCGCGCCGCCCTGGCTCCACCAGGTGGCCGAGGGCCCCGCACCCACCCTCTACCAGTGCTTCGACCAGGCCGACCTGCTGATCGGTGACATCTCCAGCGTGGTCTCCGACTTCATCGCCAGCCTCAAGCCGTACGCCCTCACCGACACCGCGCGGCTCGGCGGGACGGAGTTCCGGCGGCAGTTCACCGCGGCCCGCGCCGCGTATCTGCTCGGTCCGGACGGCTCCGGTACGGACCACCTGCTGCGGCTGCTGTTCGACCCCGGCCTGGACGAGCTGCGCACCGCCCGCCACGAGTTGAGGGAATTCCTGCTCGGCCCCGCCTCCCCGCCCTCCGTCCAGCGCTTCGGCGAGGCGGTGGCGCGTGCCGCCGCACGGGGCGAGGAGGTCATCCGGCTGCGGGAACTCCAGACCATCCGCGAGGGAGAACTCGATGAGCATCAAGGTCAGCGTGATCGTCCCGGTGCACAACACGGGCAAGACGGTCATGGACGGGTTGACCTCCTTCCGTGAACAGACCCTCCCCCGCCGGGACTTCGAGGTCATCTGGGTGGACGACGGCTCCACCGACGACACCCCCGACCTGATCGCCTCCGAGATCGCGGCCGAGGAGAACTTCCACCTGCTGCGCACCGAGAACTCCGGCTGGCCCGGCCGCCCCCGCAACATCGGCATGGACACCGCCCGGGGCGCGTACATCCACTTCGTGGACGACGACGACCGGCTGGCCCCCGAGGCCCTGGAGCGGCTGTACGCACGGGCCGTGGAGACCGGCGCCGACATCGTCTGCGGGCGGACCGCCGGACACGGCCGCACCGTCGCCCGGGTGCTCTACACCAAGCCGATGGCGGCGGGGAACCTGCGCCGGGACACCGTGCTGCTGTCCAGCATGACCGTGCACAAGCTGTTCCGGCGGGACTTCCTCACCGCGCACGGCATCCGGTTCCCCGAGGGCCGGGTACGGCTGGAGGACCACCTGTTCATGCTGCGCGCCTACCTCCTGGCGGAGAAGGTCGCCACCGTCCACGACTACACCTGCTACCACTGGATGCGGCGCGAGGACGGCCACCACATCAGCTTCGGCCGGATCGAACCCGAGGAGTACCTCGGCAGCGTCCGGAAGATCATCCGGATGGTGCGCGACCACGTCGAACCCGGTCCGCTGCGCGACAAGCTGATCTCCCACTGGTACGCGGGCAAGGTGCTGGCCCAGGTGCAGGGCAGGAAGTACCTCTCCCAGCCGTCCGGTTACCGCGAGGAGCTGTTCACGGCCGTGCGCTCGCTCGTCACCGACTGCGTGCCGCCCGAGGTGGATGCCAAGCTCCCCGCCAAACAGCGGGTGGTCTCCGCGCTGGTCCGCCACGGTGAGCGCGGTCCGCTGGAGACCTACGCGGCCCTGGAGGCGGGCACCACCCATGAACCCCGGCTGGAGGGGCTCCAGTGGCGCGGCGGCAGCCTCGTCGTCCGGATCAGCACCCGGCTGGTGCACACCGGCCCCCGCGGCCGTACCACCCCGGTGCTCTTCTCCCGGGCGGGCGACCGCTACCGCTGGCAGCTCCCGTCGTCGATCGCCGGACTCCCCGGGGTCGCCGAGGCCGCCGACTTCACCGCCGAGATGCGCCGGGCCACCGTCACCGGCCAGCTCAAGCACCGTGACGAGGCCACCGAGCTGCTGCTGCCCACCACCCAGCGGGCCACCGACTTCCCCGCCGCGGACGAGGACCGGCCCCGGCCCTCACTGCTGGCGCGGCTGCTGCGGCGCGGCACCGGGGAGCGCGCCGCGGCGGACTCCGCGCCCGGCGGTGAACAGCTCTACGGGGTCTGCTTCGACGCCGAGTTCACCATCGACCCGGCCACCGCGGACCCGGGCCGGCCGCTCAGCGGCGTCTGGGACGCCTACGTCCGGCTGGACTGCTGCGGCTGGACCACCGCCCGGCGGCTGGGCGCGCTGCGCGCCGGCGGGGTGGACCAGGAGCGGATGCCCGCCTTCACCGGCCGCGCCCCCTCCTTCGCCAACCCCTACTGGACCAAGGACCACGGCAATCTGAGCCTGTCCGTGGACGGTTCGCTCGATCCGCTGGGCCGCGCGGTGCGGGACGTCTCCCGGGTCACCGTCACCCCCGAGGGCGACGACCTGGCCGTCACCGTCCCGCTGACCATCGCCCCGCTGGACACCCGCGTACCGGTCACCGTGCGGCTGGAGCGGGACGGCGCCGATCCGCTGTGGCTGGACGGCGGGATCGCCCCGCCCGACGGCCCCGGCCTCCCCGCGCTGACCTTCCGCGTCCCCGAACGCGAGCTGGACGGCCCCTGCGCCCTGCACCTGGAACGCGGCGACCGGTCCGGGCGGCTGGGGCTGCGGCTGGCCCGGCTGCCCGGCACCGGACGCTGGTCCGTCACCCGCTAGCGGCCCGGGCCACATCCGCCCCTCATCCCCGTCCCCCACCCTGACCCCCGCGACCGGAGCCGGGCCCCCCGGACAGCCGTCGCACCCTCACCCACCGGAGCAGCCGACACCCCACCAGGAATCCCCCGGGATCCCCCAGGAGTCAGGAGCGACCATGGGCAGACCGCGCAGAGCGCGCACCACCGCCGTCGTCCTCGCGGGCGGCACCGGCCAGCGGGTCGGTCTCACCCTGCCCAAACAGCTACTGAAGATCGCCGGAAGACCGATCATCGAGCACACGCTCCAGATCTTCGAGGACGCCACGGCCGTCGACGACGTCCTGGTGATGATGACCCCGGACTTCGTGTCCGAGGTGGAGAAGATCGTCGCCGAGGCCCGGTTCACCAAGGTCCGCGCGGTGCTCCCGGGCGGCGCCACCCGCAACGAGACCACCCGCGCGGCCATCGCTGCGCTGGACGCCCGGCTGACCGGCGGCGAGGACCCCGGCGTCCTGTTCCACGACGCCGTACGCCCCCTGCTGTCCGCCCGCATCATCGACGACTGCGTCCAGGCCCTCACCCGCTATGACGCGGTGGACGTGGCCATCCCCTCCGCCGACACCATCGTGGTCACCCGCACCCACGGCGACGACGGCGAGTTCATCACCGACGTCCCCGACCGCTCCCGGCTGCGCCGCGGCCAGACCCCGCAGTGCTTCCGTCTCTCGGTGCTGCGGCGCGCCTACGAACTGGCCGCCGAGGACCCGCTGTTCCACGCCACCGACGACTGCTCGGTCGTCCTGCGCTATCTGCCCGACGTCCCCATCCACGTGGTCACCGGCGACGAGCACAACATGAAGGTGACCGAGCCCGTCGACATCTTCATCGCCGACAAGCTCTTCCAGCTCGCCTCCCAGACCGCCCCCGCCCAGCCCGACGAGGCGTCCTACCGGCGGCTGCTCACCGGCAAGGTGCTGGTCGTCTTCGGCGCCAGCTACGGCATCGGCGCCGATGTGGCCGCCCTCGCCCGCGGTTACGGCGCCACCGTCTTCCCGTTCAGCCGCTCCGGCAGCGGCACCCATGTGGAGGTGGCCGCCGAGGTCGAGGAGGCCCTGCGGCACGCCCACACCACCGCCGGGCGCGTGGACCACGTCGTCAACACCGCCGGGATCCTGCGGGTCGGCGAACTCGCCCACGCCGACGCCCGCACCATCGAACTGTCCACCCTGGTCAACTATCTGGCCCCGGTGCACATCGCCCGCTGCGCCTACCCCTACCTCGCCGAGACCCAGGGGCAGCTCCTGCTCTACACCTCCAGCAGCTACACCCGCGGCCGCGCCCGCTACAGCCTCTACTCCTCCGCCAAGGCGGCCACCGTCAACCTGACCCAGGCGCTGGCCGACGAATGGGCCGCCGACCGCATCCGCGTCAACTGCGTCAACCCCGAGCGCACCCGGACCCCCATGCGCCGCCGGGCCTTCGGCGACGAACCCGCCGAGTCGCTCCTCTCCTCCGAGGCCGTCGCCCGCACCTCGATCGACGTCCTGCTGTCCCCCCTCACCGGCCATGTCATCGACGTACGCCGCCAGGACCCCCCGCCCGCGGCCACCGGCGACGCCGCCTGAGCCCCCACCGCACCCCCGGAGCCCGTATGCCGCGCACACCCCGCACCGGCCCGCCCCGCGTGAGCGTGATCATCCCCGCCTACAACGCCATGCCCGAGCTCACCCGCGCCATCGACTCCGCGCGGGACCAGACCCTCGGGATCGGCCGTATCGAGATCATCGCGGTCGACGACGGCTCCACCGACGGCACCGCCGCGGAGCTGGACCGGCTCGCCGCCGAATGCCCCGCGCTGCGCGTGGTCCACCAGCCCAACAGCGGCGGTGCGGGCGGCCCCCGCAACACCGGACTCGACCTCGCCCGCGGCGACTTCGTCTTCTTCCTCGACGCCGACGACCGCCTCGGCCCGGACGCGCTGCGCCGTATGGTCGCCATGGCCGACCAGAACGGCACCGACGTGGTGCTCGGCAAGATGGTCTCCGCCAGCGGACGCGGTGTGCCGCGCGCCGTCTTCCGCCACAACCAGCTACGTACCGATGTCTACAGCTCCCACGCCTACTCCACCCTCGGCCCCTGGAAGCTGTTCCGCCGCTCCCTGATCGAACGGCACCAGCTCCGCTTCCCGCTGTGCCGCAACGGCGAGGACAAGCCCTTCACCGCCGCCGCCTACCTCAACGCCTCGGGCATCTCCGTGGTCGCCGACTACGACTGCTACTACATCGACTACCGCGAGAACGGCCAGAACCTCACCCGTACCGCCGCCGGTCTCACCGACCGCATCGACGCCATGCGCGCGCTGTTCGAGACCGCCGCCCGCTACACCCGCCCCGGGCCCCGCCGCGACACCGTCATGCGCCGCCACATCCAGTGGGAGCTGTGCGGCGCGCTGCGCGCCCTGCCGCGCGAGGACCCCATCGAGGCCCGGACCCGCTTCTTCCCCGAACTGCGCCGCTGGGCCCAGGACCACTGCTCCGACGCGCTGTTCCGCACCCTCACCGCCCCCGAGCGGCTGATGGTCCATCTGCTGCGCGCCGACCGCTTCGAGGACCTGATGGCCGTCGTCCGCGACGCCAAACGCGACGCCGACCGCGGCCACCTCGTCGACAAGGGCCGTGTCTACTGGCTGCACCCCGCCTTCCGCGACCCCGCGGCCGATGTCCCCGACGCCTGCTTCGACGTCACCGACCGGCTGCCGGTCAGCCACCATCTGGCCGGGGCGGGCTGGCACGGCCGCAGCACCCTGCGGGTGCGCGGCACGGCCTCCATCGAGGGACTGGCCCCCGGCCCCGAGGACCGGACCGAACTGGTGCTGCGCCGCCGCGAGGCCACCGACGAACTGCGCACCGCCGTTCTCCCCGGCGACGGCGGGGAGTTCACCGCCGATGTCGACATCGCCACGGGGGACGGCGGCGCACCGCTGCGCCCCGGCGTATGGGACCTCTACCTCGACGTCCGCGCCCAGGGCATCAGCCGCACCGTACGGTTCGGCAGCCGCCACGACGACGGGCTGGACATCAACACCGCCCGCCGGGTGGTGGCCGCCGGACGCGGACTGCGCGCCCGGGTCAGCCCCTACTTCACCACCCCGTACGGCAATCTCTCGCTCGACATCGGCCCGGCCCCCAGGGGTGCGCCCTGCGAGGTGACCGAGGCCGTGTGGCACCCGTCCGAGAAGGGCACGCTGGTGGTCGCCGGTCGGCTGCTGCCGCCCGGCAGCCCGGCCCGTGGCCGGAGCCTGCGGCTGCGCGCCGAACACGCCGACGGGCGGGTCCTGGACCATCCGGTGCGGTTCGCCGCGGGCCACCCGGCGGGCGCGTTCACCGCCCGGCTGTCGGTGCGCGACCTCAGCCGCGGCCGGTGGACGGTGACCCTGGCCATGACCGGGCCCGGCGGGGCCCGAAGTGACGGCCCGCCGCGCGCCGCGCCGGTGCCGCCGCCCCCGCGGCTGCCCGGCGCCCGCTGGCTGCGCCGGGGCCGCCCGTACTACGCCAAACCGCTCACCGGCCATGGCCAGACGACCCTGGAGCTGCGGGTCGCCCCGGTGCGGCTGGTGGCCGCGCTGCGCAACCGGCTGCGGCGGCGCTGAGGACAGCGCCGCCGCGGATCAGAAGGGGATCACCGGTCAGGTGTGGGTGCGCAGCAGCGTGCGCATGGTGCGCATCGCGACCGAGAGATTGGCCAGGTCGAAGGTCTCCGAGGACTGGATCTCATCGAGGGTGGTGCGCGCCCGCTGGAGGATCGCCGCGTTCTTCTGCTCCCACGCCTTGAACCGCTGCTCGGGCGTGGAGCCGCCGTTGCCCACCGACAGCACATCGGAGGTCAGGGCGGCCTGGGCCGCGTACAGGTCCTCACGGATGGAGACCCGGGCCATGGACTGCCACCGGTCCGCGCGCGGCAGTTCGATGATCCGGTCCATGAGCTGGCTGATCCGCAGCCGGTCGGCCAGGTCGTAGTAGACCTCGGCGACCGCCAGCGGCTCCTTGCCGGTGCGGTCCGCGATGGCCACGATGTCCAGCGTCGGGAACGCGGAGGAGAATCCGGCCACCCGGGTGGCCAGGTCCTCCGGGACCCCGGCGGCGGTCAGCTCGTCCAGGATCCGCTGGTGCCACTCGATGTCGGCACCGCGCAGCAGCTTGGGGAGCTGGGCGCGGACCTCGGCCACCCGGTCACCGAAGAACTCGATGGTCTCGGCCAGCTCCAGCGGCTGCGGACGGTTGTTGAGCAGCCAGCGGGTGCCGCGCTCGACCAGCCGCCGCGAGTGCAGCCGCATCTGGGTCTGGGTGTCGGCGGCGACCACCGTGTCCAGCGACTCGACCTCGTCCCAGATCTCCCCGAGTTCGAAGATGGCGCGGGCCGCGGTCTGGGCACGCACCACCTCTTCGGTGGAGGCCCCGGTCTCCTCCCGCATCCGGTGCAGGAAGGTGGAACCGGCGGTGTTGACCGTGTCGTTGACCAGCACCGTGGTGATGATCTCCCGGCGCAGCGCATGGCCGTCGATGTGCTCGGGGAACTGCCGGCGCAGCGCCTGCGGGAAGTAGGCGTGCAGCAGCCGCTGGAGATACGGGTCGTCCGGGAGCCCGGTGGCGATCAGCTCCTCGGCCACCGTGATCTTGATGTAGGCCAGCAGAACGGCCAGTTCGGGCTGGGTCATCCCGCGTCCGGCGGACAGCCGCTCACGGATCTGGCGGTCGGTGGGCAGGAACTCCAGCGCCCGGTCGAGACGGCCCTCACGGGTCAGCCGGCGCATCAGCCGCTGGTGGGCGTGGAGCAGGCTGGGGGCCTGGGCGACCGAGTTGGCCAGGGCCACGTTCTGCGCGTAGTTGTTGCGCAGCACCAGCGCGCCGACCTCGTCGGTCATCTCGGCAAGGATCTTGTTGCGCTGCTTGACCGTCAGATCGCCCTCGGTGACCAGGGCGTTGAGCAGGATCTTGATGTTCACCTCGTGGTCGGAGGTGTCCACACCGGCGCTGTTGTCGATGGCGTCGGTGTTGATCTTGCCGCCGTTGGAGGCGAACTCGATCCGGCCGAGCTGGGTCAGACCCAGGTTGCCGCCCTCGCCGACGACCTTGACCCGCAGGTCCTGGCCGTCCACCCGGATCGCGTCATTGCCCTTGTCGCCCACCTCGGCGTTGCTCTCGGTGGACGCCTTGACGTAGGTGCCGATACCGCCGTTCCACAGCAGGTCGACCGGGGCCTTGAGGATGGCCTTCATCAGATCGGCCGGGGTCATCTTGGCGACCCGGGTCTCGATGCCCAGCGCGGCCCGCACCTGTGGGGTGATCGGGATGGCCTTCGCCGACCGCGGGTGGATCCCGCCGCCCGCGGAGAGCAGCTCGGCGTCGTAGTCCTCCCAGGAGGAGCGCGACAGCTCGAACAGCCGGCGACGCTCGGCGTAGGAGGTGGCCGCGTCCGGGTCCGGGTCCAGGAAGATATGCCGGTGGTCGAAGGCGGCGATCAGCCGGATGTGCTCGCTGAGCAGCATGCCGTTGCCGAACACGTCACCGGACATGTCACCGACGCCGACGACCGTGAAGTCCTCGGTCTGGGTGTCGTGGCCCAGCTCCCGGAAGTGGCGCTTGACCGACTCCCAGGCACCGCGGGCGGTGATGCCCATGCCCTTGTGGTCGTAACCGGCCGAACCGCCGGAGGCGAAGGCGTCACCCAGCCAGAAGCCGTACGCCTGGGCCACCTCGTTGGCGATGTCGGAGAAGGTCGCGGTGCCCTTGTCGGCGGCGACGACCAGGTAGGTGTCCTCCCCGTCGTGGCGGACGACGTCCTTCGGGGGCTCGACCTCACCGGCGACCATGTTGTCGGTGATGTCCAGCAGACCGGAGATGAAGGTCTTGTAGCACTCGATGCCCTCGGTCAGCCAGGCGTCCCGGTCCACCGAGGGGTCCGGCAGCCGCTTGCCGACGAAGCCGCCCTTGGCGCCCACCGGCACGATGACCGTGTTCTTGACCATCTGCGCCTTGACCAGGCCCAGGATCTCGGTGCGGAAGTCCTCACGCCGGTCGGACCAGCGCAGACCACCACGGGCGACCTTGCCGAAGCGCAGGTGCACACCCTCCACCCGCGGGGAGTAGACCCAGATCTCGTACGCCGGGCGCGGTGCGGGCAGATCCGGCACCGCCTGCGGGTCCAGCTTGATGGACAGGTAGTCGTGCGGCTTGCCCTGTCCGTTCTTCTGGAAGTGGTTGGTGCGCAGGGTGGCCTTGATGAGGGTGAGGAACGAGCGCAGGATGCGGTCCTCGTCGAGCGAGGCCACCTGGTCCAGCGCCGCGTCCAGCTCCTCCAGCAGGGCGTCGGTCAGCTCGGTCCCGGCCCGCTGCCGCTCGGGCGACATCCGCGCCTCGAACAGCGACACCAGCAGCCGGGTGGTGTGGACGTTGTTGCGGAGGGTGTCCTCCATGTACGACTGGCTGAAGGTGGATCCGGCCTGCCGCAGGTACTTGGCGTACGCGCGCAGCACCATCGCCTGCCGCCAGTCCAGACCGGCGCCCAGCACGAGCTGGTTGAAGTCGTCGCTCTCGGCCTGGCCGGTCCACACCGCGGCGAACGCGTTCTGGAAGCGCTCACGGGCGTCGTCGGCCAGATCGCCGTTGTCCCGGAGCTGGGGCAGGCGCAGCCCGAAGTCGTAGATCCAGGCGGTGGTCCGGTCCGCGCAGCGCAGCTCGTACGGGCGCTCGTCGACCACCTCGACGCCGAGGGTGTTGAGCACCGGCAGCACCGCGGACAGCGAGACCTGGCCGCCGGTGCTGTAGATCTTGAAACGGCGCTCGGCGGGGGCGGCGCCCACCGGCTCGTACAGGCTGAGCGCGAAGTCCTGCGTACTGCCCTCGGCGGTCAGCCGCTCCAGGTGCTGGAGGTCGGCCACCGCACCGCGCGGGGAGTGGTCGGCCTTGTAGCCCTCGGGGAAGGCGTGCTGGTAGCGGCGGAGCAGCTCGGCCGCGCGCTCCTCGCCGACCTCGGAGACCAGGGCCTCGGAGAAGCCGTCGGCCCATGACCGGGCGGCCTCGATCAGCCGGTTCTCGATCCGCTCCACATCGGCGTCGGTGAGGTTGGGCAGCTCGCTGCCGGGCTGCACCCGGACCACGAAGTGCAGCCGGGAGAGCACCGATTCGGTGTGCAGCGCGGTGAAGTCGACCGGCGGCCGGCCGGTCAGCTCCTCCAGCAGGATGTCGGTCAGCCGCAGCCGGACATCGGTGGTGAAACGATCACGCGGCAGGTAGACCAGCGCGGAGTAGTAGCGCCCGTACTCGTCCTGGCGCAGGAACAGCCGCAGCCGGCGGCGCTCCTGGAGGTAGAGCACGCTGGTCACGATGGAGCGGAGCTGGTCGACCGGGGTCTGGAACAGCTCGTCGCGCGGGTAGGTCTCCAGGATCTGGAGCAGGTCCCGGCCGTCATGGCTGTTGGGCGCGAAGCCCGCACCCGCCAGCACCTCGTCGACCTTGCGGCGGATCACCGGGACCCGGCGCACCGACTCGGTGTACGCGGCGGACGAGAACAGGCCCAGGAAGCGGCGCTCGCCGATCACATTGCCCGCGGCGTCGAACTTCTTCACACCGACGTAGTCCAGGTAGGACGGGCGGTGCACGGTGGCCCGGCTGTTGGCCTTGGTCAGCACCAGCAGCTTGTGCTCACGGGCCTTGGCCCGGGCGTCGGCGGGCAGCCGGTTGAACGACGGGGAGACCGGGGCGGGCCCGGCGTGGGCGCTGTCGCCGCCGTCCTTGTGGGTGGGGTCGGAGCGCAGGATGCCGAGGCCGGTGCCGGGCACCGCGCTCAGCACATCCTCCTCGCCACCGCTCTCGGCGGGCGCCTGCGTCAGCTCGTACTCGCGGTAGCCGATGAAGGTGAAGTGGTCGTCCGCGAGCCAGCGCAGCAGCTCACGGGCCTCCTCGATCTCCTGCTCACGGACCTCGTCGGCCTTGGGCTCCGCCGGGAGCCCCTCGGCGAGCCGGAGCGCGGACTCGCGCATCTTCTCCCAGTCCTCGACCGCCTCGCGGACGTCGGACAGGACGCGCAGCAGATCGGAGGTGATCTGCTTCAGATCGCCGCGGTCGGTCTCCCGGTCGATCTCGACGTGGATCCAGGACTCCACCACCGCGTCGTGCGGCAGCTCCCGTCCGGGCTTGCGGTCGAAGGAGACCTCCAGCAGCTCGATCAGCTTGCCGGTGATGTCACGGCGCACGATCACCTGCGGGTGGATCACGACGTGGATGCCGCGTCCCTGCCGGGTGAGCTCGTTGGTGACCGAGTCGACCAGGAACGGCATGTCGTCGGTGACCACCTCGACGACGGAGTGGCTGCACGTCCAGCCGTGCTCCTCGACGGTCGGGGTGTGCACCCGGACGTTCGCCGTACCCTGCGGCCGCGACTCCGCGAGCCGGTAGTGGGAGTGCGCCGCGCCGAAGACGTCGACCGGATCCCGGTCGGCGAGGTCCTCGGGGGGCGTGTGCAGGTAGTAGTGCTGGAGGTAGTCGCTCAGGATCTCCGGGCCCGGGCCCTGAACCGGAGTCTTCCCCCCGGCAGGGCTGTTCTCAGCTACCCGGGCGGCCCGTGTGAGCAGATCGGCCTTGGCTTCGTCCAGCTTGGTCTGCATGTCCTCTGGCTCCTGTCGCGCGCCTTTGCGTGACATCGATGGCGGTGGCGTGACGCCGCGACGCGGTGAATCCGGTCTCAGACGACGGTATGCCGGATCGCGGAATGCCCGGGGCGTACTCGGCCGTAAGTGACCAAGACCCCACGCGGCACGGGTCAGCGTCGGCCGACACCCGGTGGCGCCCCGGGCTCGGGGCGAGGGCTCCATTGCCCTCGCGGACTATCGCGCTGATCACGCAGTAAGGCTATCGCTCCTCCCCAGGGGCTCGTCATGAGCCGTTCGTGTACAAAACCGGCCCCGGAAGTTTGACGGATTGGACAGCGACGCAGGGGGCGCACGGACCCCTGGCGTGCCCACTTGGCAAAGGGGTCCCGTCCGGGCACCGTGACGTGCACGGAGATATGCCTGCAAACGTGGAGGTGGGCGGCATGGCCGCGAAGATCCTGCTGGTGACCGGTGACGCGGCCGAGTCGCTGGAGGTGCTCTATCCGTACCAGCGGCTGCGCGAGGAGGGGTACGAGGTCCATATCGCCGCCCCCGCGCGCAAGACGCTGCGCTTCGTGGTCCATGACTTCGAGGAGGGTTTCGACACCTACACCGAGAAGCCGGGCTACAGCCTTCCGGCCGATCTGTCCTTCGCCGAGGTTGACGCGGGCGACTACCTCGGTCTGGTGATCCCGGGCGGCCGGGCCCCGGAGTACCTGCGCAACGACGCCGAGCTGCGCAAGATCTGCAAGGCGTTCTTCGACGCGGACAAGCCGGTGGCCCAGATCTGCCACGGACCGCTGCTGACGGCGGCCGTCGGCGGCCTCAGCGGACGCCGGGTCACCGCGTACCCGGCGCTGGAGCTGGACATCCAGGCCGCGGGGGCGGAGTTCCAGGACACGGAGGTCGTGGTGGACGGCACGCTGGTCTCCGCGCGGGCCTGGCCGGACCACCCCGCGTGGATGCGGGAGTTCCTGTCGGTGCTGCGGGCGAAGTCACCGGCCATCTGAGGAGGAGGAGGGGTGCGCCGGGGCACGCCGGGGGCGCGTTGACGGCGCACTGAGGCGGAGGGGGCGCGCGGGGCAGAAGGCCGTCTGTGGGCGCTGTGGGCTCTGTGGGGCGCGCTCCGGCGCTCATGGTGCAAAGGGGCGCCCCGGTGGCCCGTAGGGCGCCCACGGGGCCGCTGGGTCAGGCGCGGGCGGCCGCACGCGGCTGGTGCCTCACGGCCGAGGGCTCACGGCTGGTGATGCGCGGCTGATCGCGCGCGGCTGGTGCTGCGCGGCTGATCACTCGTCGGCGAGGCGCTCGGCCTCCCGGACGGCCTCGGCGAGCGTGTCCACGACCGGCACACCGGCCGTCTGGAGGCTGGTCCGGCTGTGGGAGCCCCCGGTGTAGAGCACCGCGCGGGCACCCGCGTGCCGGGCCGCCAGGGCGTCGTCCAGGGCGTCCCCGATCACCACGACGCGCTGCGGGGGCACTCCCTCGAGCGCGGTGAGGTGGCGCACCATCTGCTCGGCCTTGCCGGTGTTGCTCTGCCCGAGACGACCGTCGACCCGGACGAAGTGACGCTCGATGCCGTGGGTGCGCACCAGGGGCATCAGGTGGTCGTGCGGCGCCAGGGAGCACAGGGACTGGGTGAGCCCGGCCTCCTGCCATTCGGAGAGCAGCTCCCGGGCACCGAGCGCGAGTCCCGCGGTCTCCGCGAACACCCCGTAGTGCCGGTGGAACGCCTCGTCCATGACCTCCCACTCCTCGTCGGTGGGCAGGCGTCCCATCAGTCGCTCGTAGAAGCGGGGGACGGGCACGCAGTAGAGGTCGCGGTAGCGCTCAAGGGTGATCGGCTCCAGGCCGACCTCCTGGAACGAGGCGTTCGTCGCCAGGATCACGGCCTCGATGTCGTGGAACAGCGTGCCGTTCCAGTCCCACACGATGTGGGTCACGTGCGTCTTCCCCATCCCACGACCGTACCCGGCTGGGCCGTGTCTTGTGGATCGGCTCGGATCAGCCCGCGGCGTCTGGTGCGGTGCATCGCAAGGCGGAGGAGCGTCCTCGTAGTGGGCCTACTCGGATGCTCCGACAACGCAGCGAGGTGCCGTGCCAGGCGTCGCGGGCCCGAGGTGATCTACAAGACACGGCCCAGGTCAGCCGATGAGATGCGGGATTTCCTGCCGGGCGTACCAGAGCAGCTCGTGGTCCTCCGCGCCGTCCACGGTGAACTGGGCGTCGTCGTCACCGAGGTCCGCGGCACCGAGGGCCTCGGCGGCGGCGGTGACGTCCGCGCGGGCGTCATCGGCGTCCATGTGCACCGCGGCGACCTTGGACAGCGGTATGGCGGCGGCGATCCGCACCTCGCCCAGCGAGGACTGGTCGAGCCCGCGGTCCGGATCCGCGACGGCCTGGCCGTCGGGCACGTCCACGGCCACCACGACCCGCCGCCGGGGCGCCTGCCGGTCGACGGCGAGCGCGCGCAGCGACGCCTGCGCGGCGCGGCTGAGGGCGGCGTACTCCAGCTCCTCGATGTCGTCGGAGACGTACCACTCGCGCAGGGCGGGCGTGACGGCATAGGCGGTGACCGGCCCCGGCCCCAGCTCGCCCGCCTTGTACGCCTCGGCGAGACCGGAGAGGGTCAGGGGGACGTAGACGCGCATGGCAGCCGCTTTCATGAGTGACCGTTCGGGCACAGCCAGCATACGTAGTCCTCTCCGGGACGGGGGTCCGCGGGCTCGGGCCCCGGACGTCCCCCTTCGGGGGTAGCGGCCGGGGGTCCGTGACGGGCGGGGGTGACGCCGAGGGGCCGCGGAGCGCGCGGTGCGGGGCGGGGCGTCGCCCGGATAGGTGATTCGCCGGGGCATTGCGGAAGCCCGGGCACCGCGTTGCGGGGCGGGGAAACCCGTCGGTAGAAGACTCCCGACGATGAAGCTACTGCCCGGTATCAACCGGGCCCGGCACGGCGGCGGTGAGGCAGATGCGCGAGACCGGAGTCAGCGAGGAGAGCGTACGGCGGCGAGGTGGCGGCGGGTCGGGACGCAGCGGGCCGCCGGGGCGGCGGGACACCCGCCGCCCCCGCACCACGGCGCCGGTGTCCCGCACCGCGGCCGTCGCCGCACAGCGCCGGGAGCGGGAACGGCTGCCGCGCTACTGGTTCGCCAACCAGCTGCTGCTGACCCTCAGCGGCCGGCGCCCCGTCCACACCCTCCTGGGACACACCCTCCCGGCCGCCTACGACCTGCTGGTCGAACTGGCCCCGCGGGCCCCGCTGCGCCCCGCGGACACCCGCGCGTCGGCCCCCTACGTACAGCGCTGCGGGGAGTACCGGCCGCGGCACGGGGTGATCGAGGCGTTCGCCCGGATCGCCTCCGGCGACCGGCTCAGCGCCCTCGCATTCCGCCTCGAACTCGGCGCCGACGCCCGCTGGCGCTGCGCCGCCATCGACCTGGGCCCAGCCCTCCCCGCCCTGACCCCTTCGGCCTGACCCAGCCCGGATCCGGGGAGGCCGGTGCGGCCTCCGGCCGTCGGCCGGACCCAGATGGGTGGGGCGGGGGCACACCAGAGCCCCGCCCCAGCAGCGGGGGGCCGGTCCCGGGGAGGCGACGAGGCCGAGTGGCCCGAGGACCGCACCAGCGCCGGGCAGGCCCGCGGGCTCGGCTGGCCCGGACGGGGGAGCCGCATACGGGCCGGCCAAACCCCGGCCCCGCCGTACGGCTCCACGTCCGGTCCGACCACCCCGCTCCCGGGCACCCGCCCCGCTGCGCAGGGCGGCCCTGCCCGGCCCCCGGACCGGGGAGCCGCGTCAGGGTCCGGCAGGCCCTCCGCTCGGTCCGGAGAGCCTGCCCAGGGGCCTGGCCAGTCTCCACTCCGCCGAACGCGCCCCATCCGGCACGGCGAACGGCCCCCGCAACCCCCAGACCCAGGGCCCGACGCAGGTTGCGCCGAGCACGCCCGTACGGTCCGGCCAGGCCGCCACCGCGCTCGGGATCCGGCGGAGCCGGGGCGCGGTGGCTGGGCGGTCTGGCGAACGACTGGGCTTCGCGGCACGCGCTCGGCCCCGGACACGACGGCGGGCCGGGGCTTTGGCCCCGGCCCGCCGGCCGTGCTTGCTCAGATCCGCCCGCGCGTCACTTCTTGCGGCGGCGGCCGCCCTTGTTGGCCTTGCGGCGCTCGGCGCGGGTCAGACCGTCGGCCTCGGAGCGCGGCGCCGGAGCCGTCTCACCGTTGGTGAAGTCGCCCTCCACGACGCCGCCCTCGCCGTCCACCGTCGGGGCGGAGAAGTGCAGCCGGTCCGGCCGCTGCGGGGCCTCCAGGCCCTTGGCGCGGATCTCGGGCCGCGCCGGGGCCGCGCCCGCCGGAACCGCGTCCTGGACGTCCGCGGCGGCCTCGGCCCGCTCCGCGCCGTCCTCGACCGGAACCTCCTCGACCTGCTGCTCGACCTGGACCTCCAGGTTGAACAGATAGCCGACCGACTCCTCCTTGATCCCGTCCATCATGGCCTGGAACATGTCGAAGCCCTCGCGCTGGTACTCGACCAGCGGGTCCTTCTGGGCCATCGCGCGCAGCCCGATGCCCTCCTGGAGGTAGTCCATCTCGTAGAGGTGCTCACGCCACTTTCGGTCCAGGACCGACAGCACGACCCGCCGCTCCAGCTCCCGCATGATCTCGGAGCCGAGCTGCTCCTCGCGGGCCGCGTACTGCTCGTGGATGTCGTCCTTGATGGAGTCGCCGATGAACTCGGCGGTGATCCCGGCGCGGTCGCCCGTCTCGTCCTCCAGCTCCTCCACCGTCACCTTCACCGGGTAGAGCTGCTTGAACGCGCTCCACAGCCGGTCGAGGTCCCACTCCTCGGCGAAGCCCTCGACGGTCTCCGCCTGGATGTAGGCGTCGATGGTGTCGTCCATGAAGTGGCCGACCTGCTCCTGGAGGTCCTCGCCCTCCAGGACCCGGCGGCGCTCGCCGTAGATGACCTCGCGCTGCCGGTTCAGGACCTCGTCGTACTTCAGGACGTTCTTACGGGTCTCGAAGTTCTGCTGCTCGACCTGGGACTGGGCGGAGGCGATGGCGCGGGTGACCATCTTGTTCTCGATCGGCACATCGTCCGGCACGTTGGCCATCGCCATGACGCGCTCGACCATCTGCGCCTTGAACAGCCGCATCAGGTCATCGCCGAGCGAGAGGTAGAAGCGGGACTCACCGGGGTCGCCCTGACGGCCGGAACGACCGCGCAGCTGGTTGTCGATCCGGCGCGACTCATGGCGCTCGGTGCCCAGCACATACAGCCCGCCGAGCTCCTTGACCTCCTCGAACTCGGCCTTGACCGCGGCCTCGGCCTTCTCCAGGGCGGCGGGCAGCGCGGCCGCCCACTCCTCGGAGTGCTCCACCGGGTCCAGACCCTGCTGGCGCAGATCGGCCTCGGCGAGGTCGTCGGGGTTGCCGCCGAGCTTGATGTCGGTACCGCGGCCCGCCATGTTGGTGGCGACGGTGACGGCGCCCTTGCGGCCCGCCTGGGCGACGATCGTCGCCTCCCGGTCGTGCTGCTTGGCGTTGAGCACCTCGTGCGGCACACCCCGCTTGGCGAGCTGCTGCGAGAGGTACTCGGACTTCTCCACGGAGGTGGTGCCGACCAGGACCGGCTGGCCCTTCTCGTGCTTCTCGGCGATGTCGTCGACGACCGCGTCGAACTTCGCCACCTCGGTGCGGTAGATGAGGTCGGACTGGTCGATCCGGGCCACATCGCGGTGGGTCGGGATCGGCACGACGCCCAGCTTGTAGATCTGGTGGAACTCGGCGGCCTCGGTCATGGCCGTACCGGTCATTCCGGAGAGCTTGCCGTAGAGGCGGAAGAAGTTCTGCAGGGTGATCGTGGCGAGGGTCTGGTTCTCGTCCTTGATGTCCACCCCTTCCTTCGCCTCGATCGCCTGGTGCATGCCCTCGTTGTAGCGGCGGCCCGCGAGGATACGGCCGGTGTGCTCGTCAACGATCATGACTTCGCCGTCCATGACGACGTAGTCCTTGTCCTTCTTGAAGAGCTCCTTGGCCTTGATGGCGTTGTTGAGATAGCCGACCAGCGGGGTGTTGACGGACTCGTAGAGGTTGTCGATGCCCAGCCAGTCCTCGACCTTGGTGACGCCCGACTCATGGATGCCGACGGTGCGCTTCTTCTCGTCGACCTCGTAGTCGCCGGTCTCCTCCTGGCCCTTCTGGAGGTTGGCCGCCTCGCCCTTGGCCAGCCGGGTGACCAGCTTGGCGAAGTCGCCGTACCACTTGGTGGCCTGGTCGGCCGGACCGGAGATGATCAGCGGCGTACGGGCCTCGTCCACCAGGATGGAGTCGACCTCGTCGACGATCGCGAAGTTGTGGCCGCGCTGCACCAGCTCGTCCTGCGACCACGCCATGTTGTCGCGCAGGTAGTCGAAGCCGAACTCGTTGTTGGTGCCGTAGGTGATGTCGCAGTTGTACTGCTCGCGGCGCTGCGCCGGGGTCATGTTGGCGAGGATGCAGCCGACCTCGAGGCCGAGGAACTTGTGCACCCGGCCCATCCACTCGGAGTCACGCTCGGCCAGGTAGTCATTGACCGTGATCAGGTGGACGCCCTTGTCGGACAGCGCGTTCAGATACGCGGGCAGGGTGCCGACCAGGGTCTTGCCCTCACCGGTGCGCATCTCCGCGACATAGCCGAGGTGGAGGGCGGCGCCACCCATCAGCTGGACGTCGTAGTGGCGCTGGCCGAGCACCCGCTTGGCGGCCTCGCGCACCGTGGCGAACGCCTCCGGCATCAGGTCGTCCAGGCTCTCGCCGTCCTCGTACCGCTGCTTGTACTCGTCGGTGAGGGCGCGCAGCTCGGCGTCGGAGAGGGACAGGAAGTCCTCTTCGATGGAATTGACCTGGTCCGCGATGCGGTGCAGCTTGCGCAGGATCTTTCCTTCGCCTGCACGCATGAGCTTGTTGAGAACGGACACGTAGGCTGGCTCCTTGCCGGTCGGGCCTGGCGGTCGGGTGCGCTGGCGCGGCATTGTCAAGGGGCGCAGGCCCCGCCGCAACGGCCATCGTAAGACAGACCCCGCCACGCCGGGAGGTCCGTCACCACGAGGACCAGGTGTCACCTCACCCCTTCAACGCTCGAGACGGGCTCCAGGTGCCCCGATTCCGGAAAACCGCTCGCGGTGAGTGACCGGAGGAACGCAGACTCGGCTGGATGGAGCCCGTCACCCTCACCACCGAGCGCCTCGTTCTGCGCCCTTTCCGGTCCTCCGACGCGGGCGCGGTCTTCGCCGCATGTCAGGACCCCGACATCCAGCGCTGGACGCCGGTGCCGTCCCCGTACGAGCGCGGGCACGCGGAGGAATTCACCGGGCGCACCGCGCCGGACAACTGGCGCGACGACGCCGCGTACGACTTCGCGGTGCTCACCAAGGGTGACGGGGTGCTGGTGGGTGCCATGGCGCTGGTCCGTCTTGAGCGGCTGCACGGACCGGAGCGCCAGGCCGAGCTCGGCTACTGGACGGTGCCCGGACACCGGCGGCGCGGCTACACCGGTGAGGCCGCGCGGGCGGTGATCGAGTGGGCGTTCACCACGCTGGGGGTGGAGCGCCTGGAGTGGTGCTGCGAGGCGGGGAACGAGGGCTCGCGCGCGGTCGCGCTCGCGGCGGGCTTCCGGATGGAGGGGACGGACCGGGCGCGGATCGT
This sequence comes from Streptomyces cucumeris, assembly GCF_024295805.1. Lineage (GTDB taxonomy): Bacteria > Actinomycetota > Actinomycetes > Streptomycetales > Streptomycetaceae > Streptomyces > Streptomyces cucumeris. The sequence goes on along the minus strand of NZ_JANCLX010000023.1, from coordinate 12,526 downwards.
CCACCGGGGGACCCGGCGGGACGCCTGGCGGGGCGCGCTGCTGCCCTCGGACTGGCGGCTGCCGTCGGCCACCCCCTATCTCCCCCACCCCCACGCTCCGGCGGACCGGTCGGACGAACCGACGGCGGTCTGAGGGTGCTCCCGCCCGGGGCCGTTGACGGCGGCATCGACGGAGCCGTTGACGGGGCCGTTGACGGCGGCATCGACAGAGCCGTTGACGGGGCCGTTGACGGCGGGCGCCGCAGGGGGCGCCGGGGGCCGGTACGAACGTCGCCGGCGGGCGTTGTCAGTGGGGCCCGTTACGGTGGCGCGCATGACGAATCCCGCGCCCGGGTCCGGAGCGGACCGCAAGCCCGAGTACGCCCTCTCCGCCGATGAGGCGCGCCGGATCGCGCTGCGCGCCCAGGGCCTGCTGGGCGCCCCCGACCGGCGCGGCGGGGTGCGCGGCGTCCTGCGTCATCTGGGCGCGGTGCAGCTCGACACGATCTCGGTGCTGGCCCGCTCGCACGAGCTGATCCCCTACGCACGGCTGGGCGCGGTCGGCCGTCCGGCGGTCGAGTCGGCGTACTGGACCGGCACCGGCGCCTTCGAGTACTGGTCGCACGCGGCCTGTGTGCTGCCGATCGAGGAATGGCCGCACTTCGCGTTCCGCCGCCGCGCCTACCGCACCCGTCCGCACTGGAACCACGAGCTGCCGGACGAGGCGTACGGGACGGTCATCCAGCGGCTGCGCGCGGACGGCCCGCTGACCGCGACCGAGCTGGGCGGCGCCAAGAACGGCGGCCCGTGGTGGGACTGGTCGGCCGCCAAGGTCGCGGTGGAGCGGGCGCTGATGTTCGGCGAGGTGGTGTGTGTCGAGCGGCGCGGCTGGAAGCGGGTGTACGACCTGGCCGAGCGCGCGGTGCCGGACGCCCTGCTCCATGACGACCTGGACGACACGGAGTGTCTGCGGCGGCTGGTCCGGCTGGCCGGGCAGTCCCTGGGGGTGGGGACGCGGGCCGATATCGCCGACTATCACCGGCTCAAGGGTGAGCAGGTGGACGCGGTGATCGCGGACTCCGGTCTGGTGCCGGTGGAGGTAGCGGGCTGGGACAAGGCGGCCTGGGCCGATCCGGAGGCGCTGGCGACCACCCCGCGCGGACGGCACCGCACCACGCTGCTGTCGCCCTTCGACTCCCTCATATGGGACCGGGCACGCACCGAGCGGATCTTCGGCTTCACCCACCGGCTGGAGGCGTATGTGCCCAAGCCCCAGCGGATCCACGGCTATTTCGCCATGCCGCTGCTGTCCGGCGGGCGGCTGCTCGGCCGGGTGGACCCGGCGCGCGAGGGCCGGACGCTGGTGGCCCGGCAGGTGTCGCTGGAGTCGGCGAAGGCGGTGGCCCCGATGGCCGAGGCGCTGCGGGAGGCGGCCGGCTGGGTCGGCTGTGACGCGGTGCGGATCGAGCGTGTCGACCGCCCGGAGCTGGCGGCGCCCCTTGCGGCGGCGGTCGGCTGACCGCCCCGCCGGGGGCGGTCCGGCTCACCGGATCTCGAGGATCTTCTCCCGCATCGCGTAGACCACGGCCTCCATCCTGGAGTGCAACTGCAACTTCTCCAGGATGTTGCGGACATGGTTCTTCACGGTGTTCTCGCTGATGAACAGCTCCTTGGCGATGTCCCGGTTGTTCATCCCGGTGGCCACCAGCTTGAGCACCTCCAACTCACGGTCGGTGAGCCGGGGCGCGGGCACCAGCCGCCGCTCATCGGTGCGCTGGATCATCGACTTGAACTCGGTCAGCAGCTTGGCCGCCATGGACGGGCTGATCTGCGACTGACCGTCGGCAACCGCCCGGATCGCGGTGGAGACCTCGTCGGTGGAGATCTCCTTCAGCAGATAGCCCGTGGCCCCGGCCTTGATCGCGTCATAGAGGTCGGCTTCCTCATCGCTGATCGTCAGCATGATGATCTTGGCGCTGGGTGCCACCTCCTTGATGGAGGTACACGCCTCGATCCCGCCCCGCTTGGGCATCCGCACGTCCATCAGGACGATGTCGGGGAGCAGATCCGCCGCCTTGTCCACGGCCTCGGCGCCGTCCCCGGCCTCGCCGACGACCTGGATGTCCTCCTCCTGGGCGAGGACGATCTCCAACCCACGCCGGAAGAGGGCGTGGTCGTCCACCACGAGGACCCGAATCGGCTCCTTGCGCGGCTCACCGCGCGACTCGTCCCGGTCCGAGGCGATGACATGATCATCACTGTGACCGGAGACGGGCCCGAAGCTGTCCGCCATCGTTCCTCCCCCTGAAGGCCATGGCCCTTGCGGTCTGCACACTGTGGTGCTCGGTGCGGTACGGCATCAACCAGTCCTCTCGCTGCGCCGGTTGGCCGTTCGAGGGGCCATGATTTCATGCCCGGGCGGCGGAATGGTCCCGCCGTGGTCGCACGGAGAAGCCCCGGGGGGCGCATGGGCGCTCCGGGGCATCACATCGTCCACCCCCGTATGCGTCCATGGCCGGATCCGTTGCGTGTGCACAGCCAGGAGTACGTACGCACTGGGCTGTTGCACTCAGATCCGGCGGTCGGCGGTCCGGTGTGCCCGGTCGCACACCCTGGTCGGTCGTGCGGGATCGCGCGGCGCCCGGCCGCGCGATCCCGCCTGCTGATGTCTACGCCCCGGACGGGTCAGCCGCCGAGGGCACCTCCCGCGCCGCCGGGCTCCTCACCGACGAACGCCTCCGGCTGAAGATGAATCACCCCGTAGTCATAGCCGTGCCGCCGGTAGACGACGCTCGGCCGGTTGGTGTCGGAGTCGACGAACAGATAGAAATCGTGCCCGACCAGCTCCATCTCGTAGAGGGCCTGGTCGAGCGTCATCGGGGCGGCGGCGTGGGTCTTCTCCCGGACCACCAGCGGGCCTTCACCCTGCACCTCGAGGGGGCCCATCCGGGTGGTGGGGACGGTGTCCACGGCCGTGCGCTGGGCGGCGATCTCGCCATGCCCGTTGATACGCGCCGCGTTGGGGACGGTCACGGCCACATCGCTGGCCGGGATGCGACCGTTGCCACGTCGGGTGTGGCGCTTGTCGTGCTGCTTGCGCATCCGTGCCTCCAGCTTGCCGGCCGCGAGGTCCAGCGCTGCGTACGGATCGGCTGCCGCGGCCTCTGCCCGGATCACCGGACCACGGGAGCGGAGGGTGATCTCCACTCGGTCCGAGCGGTCGGCCTGCCGCGGGTTGTGCTCTTTGGACACCTCGACGTCGAGGCTGATGACCTTGCCGTCGAGCTTCTGGATCTTGTCCAGCTTCAGCTTCTCGGCCACGTGCTTCCGGAACCGCTCGGGCACATCTGTTTTCCGGCCCTTGACGACGATGTCCACGCAGAACTCCGTTCCCGGGTGACTCCGGCCTGGGCCGGAGCTTCATCCCTTGTGCACTAGGCCCCGGTGTCTTCCGGAGCCACCGACTTGGCGGTTTCGACTCCTCCTTCCCACGGGGGACAACTCCACCCCACTTGATGCACGGCTCACGAGAATGCAGGCAAAACACGCCAAGCGGATTTGTGAGTCATAGCACTAGCCATTCCTCACAACCGAACATAGCTCGCCTGGACGGATGTCGGCACCCCCTACCGGCACGTACCTCCGAACAGGTGCTTTGCTGCCCTCACCACCTGCAACGATGCGACTTCGTATTCAGTTCCGGATGAGGCAATCGGGGGGTGCGGCCACCACCGCCGCCCCGACGACCAGGCCATCCGCCGCCGACACCGCCCGCGCCGCCTCGGCGAGCGAAGCACCCGTCGTCATCAGGTCGTCCACCAGCACGGCCGGGCCCGTGGACAGCAGCCGCCCACCGCCGGGGACCACCCCCAGCGCACCCGATACGTTCACCAGCCGGTCCCGCGCGCCAAGACCCGACTGATCGCGTACCCTGCGCGCCTGCCGCAGCACCGGGGGAACCCGCACCGGACACCCCGCGCCGCGCAGCACACCCGCCGCCGCGAGCGCGATCCGCCGCGCCGGGTCATGGCCCCGGGCTCCCACCGCTCGCCGCGCCGAGGGCACCGGCACCAGCAGCAGCGGCCCCTCGGGGCCCCAGGCCGGTCTGAGCCGCCCCGGCCCGCTCCGCACCGGTCTGCCGGGCCTTGCGGGCCCTGGTCCGGTCACCGGCCCGTCCGGCCCGTCCGGACGGGGTCTGCCCGGCCTGGCGCACACCGTCCGCACCGCGCCCGCCAGCGCCTCGCCCAGCGGCCCCGCCAGCCGCAGCACACCACGCTCCTTGTGCGCCAGCAGCACCGCCCGGACCTCATCCGCGTACTCGGCCGCCGCATGGACCACCGGCAGCCCCGGCGGCACCGGACTCGGCTCCACCCGCCGCGGCCCGCATCCCCGCAGCACATCCCCGCATCGGTCACACAAGGTGCCACCAGGCCGACCGCAACCCGCGCAGTCCGCCGGCAGCACCAGGTCGGTCATCTCCTGCCACCAGCCCCGCATGGCTCCACTGTCCCGGCGGCCGGACCGGTGCGCCACCCCCTGTGGATATCCGCGCACATGTGGACAACCGGCGCCCCCTGCCCGCTGGACCCGGCTGTCCGCGGCCCAGCGGCTCCCGTGGCCCGGGCCGGGCCACGCGGGACCTGATGGCCCGGCCCGGGCCAGGAGGGGCCTCAGCCGCCCGCTAGCCCGGGTAGACCGGGGCCGTACCGTCCTCGTCCACCGTCTTCCAGTCGGTGTCCGGCAGCAGCCGCACGATGCCGTTCTCCCTGGTCTGCGCGAGGAGCGGCCGGGTCTGGTCCTCGGAGGCGGTGATCGCCTCCACCCCGTTCGGACCCGGTACCTCCGGCACGTCCGCCGGAGAGCCGTCCGTCTCCACGTACTGGAGCTGCTGCACACCGGCCGACTCCCGGCCCGCGACCACCAGGCGGCTGTCCCCCGCCCAGGAGACCGTGTCCACGTTCTCCAGCTTGGGCGCCACCGTGTGCACCCCCTGGACCGACAGCTTCGGCTCTTCCGCGGTGCCCTTCCGCTCGATCCGGCCCAGCCGCAGCGTGGTGTGGCCCGCGTGCTTGACCAGCATGGCGATCCGGGTGCCATCGGCGGACACCCGCAGCGCGGTGATCCGGCCACCGCCCAGCTTCGGCAGCCGGACCTCGTCCGCCTGACCGGTGCCACCGCGCAGCCGCAGCAGCCTCGGCCGCTCCGGATCGCGGTCGGCCACCCACAGCCCGCCCAGACCGTCCCAGCTCGGCGCGGTCAGCCCGTGCTCGGCACTGCCGCCCTGGCTGTGCAGCAGGGCCCGGCCGCGCTCGGCACCGGGCGTCAGCCCGGTCACGTACAGCGACCGGCCGTCGGAGGTGACGCCCGCGGCGTCCCGCTCATCACGCGAGACCGCCACCGCACCCAGCCCCGCGCCGTCGGCGCCGAACGGACCCGGCACCGGCCGCGGCCGGTCCTCGTCGTCGGACAGCCGCACCATCCGGTGCTCGGAGTCCACGAAGTACTGATGGCGGGGCTGGCCGTTGACGAAGTCCGGCGCATAGGCGCGCGCCGCGTCGCTCGACAGCGAGCAGAGCTCCGAACCGTTCTGCCGGTCCAGCTTCACCGAGCTGACCTCGGACGATCCCTCGCCCAGGTTCTGCACCGTGAACAGCGTCTGCGCCGCCATCCGCACACAGCGGCTCCGGCTGATGTTCGCCGCCCGGTCGTTGAGCCGGACCCGCAGCGAGTTCGAATCGTCCAGCGACAGCTTCTCGCCGCGCCGGCCAAGAGCCGTACCGGTCGGGAACGAGGTGCTGACCACCCCGTCCAGCCAGCCCGTCGGACCGTCCAGCAGCGCACTCACCGTCGAGGTCAGCGGATCGATACGGCGCCGCAGATAGACCGGATCGGCCACCAGGACGTTGTCCCCCACCCGGGAGTCCTCGGCGTCCGGGCCCAGCTTGGCGAAGTAGTACTTGTTGACCGAGCGGTAGATGCGCTCGAAGTCGGACTCGCCGAGCACCAGCCCCGGCGGCGGTCCGTCGATCCGCCACTCCGAACCGCTCAGCGTGAGGTGGATGCGCTCCTCGTACCGCGCCTCATCGGGTTTGTAGGCATGCGCGGCATCCACACTGGCGATCCGCTTGCCGGACAGCACCACCGTCTTCCCGCCGCCGTCCCGGTCGCCCGGATCGGTCTCCACCCGCACCTCCGGCGCCTGGGCCAGCACCGTGGTGCGCGCGAACGGGTCCCAGCTCTTCGCCGCGCCCTTGGTGAGGTACTCCTTCGCCGTGGCGAAGTTCGCCTCATCGCTCGTGGTGGCCTCCAGGAAGCCCGAGACCAGCTCGGCGGGCTGCTCCCCCTTGCCCGGGCTCACCCCGTACACCCGCACCTGCGAATCGACGTCGGAGCGCGGCGAGGAATCGACCCGCCGCACATCCCCGCTGTCCGGCATGGAGGCGCAGCCGGTCAGCAGCAGCACACCACAGGAGGCCAGGGCAGCCGTGCTCAGGCCCCAGCGTCGGCGGAAGAGATGGTGATCGGCACGGTCATCGCCCACGAGGGCGGCCCTCCCCTTCGTTCTGTGTCACCGGCCGGACGGCCGACGAGCCCTGCGACGCCTCCTGCGCACCGCGCACCACCCGGGCGCCGCTCCCCGGCAGCGCGGTCGGATCGGCGGACGGCGCCGGGGCCTCGGCAGGCGGCAGCAGCTCACCGGCGGGCAGCCCGGAACGGGGCTGGGCGGGCACCGAGGCCAGCCGCTCCGCCGCGGGCCGTGCCGGAGCCGCATCGTCCGGACGGCGGTTGCGCCGCGAGTCCTCGGGCTCCAGCGGGATCGGGGAACCACGCAGGGTGTCGCTGGTGGTACGCGGCAGCGTCAGCCGGAACTGCGAACCGCCACCCGGCTCGCCCCACGCCTGGAGCCAGCCGCCGTGCAGCCGGGCGTCCTCCACCGCGATCGACAGCCCCAGACCGGTGCCGCCAGTAGTACGGGCACGGGCCGGGTCGGCCCGCCAGAAGCGGTTGAACACCCGGGTCGCCTCGCCGGGCTTGAGCCCGACGCCGTAGTCCCGCACGGCGACCGCGACCGCGCCGCCCGCCGTCGCCAGCCGCACCACCACATCCCGGCCCTCACCGTGCTCCACGGCGTTGACCACCAGGTTCCGCAGCACCCGCTCGACGCGGCGGGCGTCCGCCTCGGCGATCACCGGGGCCTCCGCGCCGAGCACCACGATCCGGGTGCCCTTGGCCTCGGCCAGCGGCTCGGCCCCGTCGACCACCCGGTTCACCACATCGCGCAGATCGATGGGCTCGGCCTCCAGGGCCGCGGCACCCGCGTCGAAGCGGCTGATCTCCAGCAGATCGGCGAGCAGCGACTCGAACCGGTCCAGCTGGCCCCACAGCAGCTCCGCCGAACGCGCGGTCACCGGATCGAAGTCCTCTCGCGCCTCGTGGATCACATCGGCGGCCATCCGCACCGTGGTCAGCGGGGTGCGCAGCTCATGGGAGACATCCGAGACGAAGCGGCGCTGCATCCGCGACAGCTCCTCCAGCTGCTGGATCTTGAGCTGGAGGTTCTGCGCCATCTTGTTGAACGACTCACCGAGCCGGGCGATGTCGTCCTCGCCGGTGACCTTCATCCGCTCCTGGAGCAGCCCGGCCGCCAGCCGCTCGGAGATCCCGGCGGCCATCCGCACCGGTGTGACCACCTGCCGGACCACCACCCAGGCGATGGCGCCGAGCAGCACCACCACGAACACCCCGGCCGTGGCCAGCGTGCCCTTGACCAGGCTGAGCGACTTCTCCTCCTGGGTGAACGGGAAGAGGTAGTAGAGCTGGTACGCGTCACCACGGTTGTCGTCCAGCCGCTTGCCGATGATCAGCGAGGGCTCGGCATCGCCCGACGCGGCGTGCACGATCCTGCCGTACCGCTCGAACGGTGCCGTCCCCTCGTCCACCTGCTTGCGCAGATCGGCGGGAACGCTGTCGGGCCGGACATCGCCGGAGGCGCGCGGACCGCGGCTGGAGACATAGGTCGTCTCACCCGAGTCCGAACTGAGCGCCATCACGGAGTACGCCCCCTTGCCACCACTGGCAAGCTGCTCCACCAGCGCGTTCAGCCAGGCGCCGGAATCCTGCGCACCGCGGCCGGAGGCGCTCGCGCCGTCCTGGCCCCGGCTGTCACCGGAGCGGTCGGCCATCTGCTCGGCCACCTCGAACCCACCGGCGGCCTGGCCCTGCGCGGCATGCCGCTTGGCGTCCAGCAGACCGTTGCGCACCTGGCCGATGACCACCAGGCCCAGCAGGATCACCACGCCCAGCGACATCAGCAGGGTGGTGGCGACCACGCGCAGCTGAATGTTCCGCCGCCACAGCCGGGCGGCGGGGAGCAGTGGACGGTGCACCCACCGTCCGAACAACCGGATCAACGGATGGGCCGGCCCTCCGGACGCCCCGTCGGGCAGCAGATGCCCGCCGCTCCACAACCTTCGGAGCAGCGGTATCTCACCCGCCGGGTCAGGACGCCCCGTACGGGCGCCCTCCGGAACCCCGCCCCCCGGTCCACCGGACTGCGGAGCCGTACCACCACGTGACATCTCAGCTGGGCCCGGCCTTGTATCCGACACCACGCACGGTCACGACGATCTCCGGCCGCTCCGGGTCCTTCTCGACCTTGGAGCGCAGCCGCTGCACATGCACATTCACCAGGCGGGTATCGGCGGCATGCCGATAGCCCCACACCTGCTCCAGCAGCACCTCACGGGTGAACACCTGCCACGGTTTACGGGCCAGGGCCACCAGAAGATCGAACTCCAGCGGTGTCAGCGCTATCGACTGGCCGTCGCGCTTCACCGAGTGCCCGGCCACATCGATCACCAGATCACCGATGGCAAGCTGCTCGGGCGCGGGCTCCTCGGAGCGCCGCAGCCGCGCCCGGATCCGGGCCACCAGCTCCTTCGGCTTGAACGGTTTGACGATGTAGTCATCGGCACCGGACTCCAGCCCGACCACCACATCGACGGTGTCGCTCTTGGCCGTGAGCATGACGATCGGCACCCCGGACTCGGCCCGGATCAGCCGACACACCTCGATGCCGTCCCTGCCGGGCAGCATCAGATCGAGCAGCACCAGATCGGGCTTGGCCTCGCGGAATGCGGCTAGGGCCTTGTCGCCGTCCGACACGAACGACGGTTCAAAGCCTTCGCCGCGCAGCACGATGCCGAGCATCTCTGCCAGTGCGGTGTCGTCGTCGACGACAAGGACGCGTCCCTTCATATCGACATCATCCCATTACCCGATCGTGACCTGGCGCACAGCTCTGCGATTCCGTCCCCGGTCACCGGCGAGACGATGCCGTCCTCGGTGACGATCGCCGTCACCAACTCCGGTGGCGTGACGTCGAATGCCGGATTGTGGGCCTGTGTACCGAGCGGTGCGACCGGCACTCCGGTGCCCGCTCCGGACCCCGCGCCCGGAACATGGGGAATTGTGATGTCCGTCACCTCATAGCCGGGGCGCTGCTCGACCTCGATCGCCGCGCCGTCAGGAGTCTCCAGGTCAATGGTGGTGGTCGGGGCCACCACCACAAAGGGCACATGGTGGTAGCGGGCCAGGACGGCCAGCGGATAGCTGCCCACCTTGTTGGCCACCGAGCCGTCCGCGGCGATCCGGTCCGCGCCTATCACCACCGCGTCCACCTCGCCCGCCGAGAACAGCGAGCCCGCCGCGTTATCGCTGAGCAGCGTGTAGGTCATGCCCGCCCGAGCCGCCTCGTAGGCCGTCAACCGCGCCCCCTGCAACAGCGGACGAGTCTCGTCCACCCACAGCCGCCGGAGCTGACCGGACCGGTGCACCGCCTTGACCACCCCCAGGGCGGTCCCCTCACCCCCGGAGACCAGCGAACCGGAGTTGCAGTGCGTGAGGATCCGCAGGCCGCCCGCGGGCAGCAGCTCATACAGCAGCGCCTGGCCGTGCTCCGCCATCCGCGCACTGGCCTCGGCGTCCTCGCGGTGCAGGGCACGGGCCTCCGCCAGGGCGGCCGCGGCCGCCCGCTCATCATCCGCACCGCCCCGGACCGCCTCGCGATAGGCGGCCGCCGCCCGGCGGACGCCGTAGCCGAGGTTGACGGCCGTGGGACGGGCATGGGCCAGGGACTCGGCCGCCTCGGCCACATCGAAGCCCCGCGCAGCCGCCAGCGCGATGCCATACGCACCAGCGATCCCGAGCAGTGGAGCACCGCGTACGGCCAGTGACCGGATCGCCTCCACCAGGGCCGGAACATCGGCGCAGACCAGATCCACCTCCTCGGCGGGAAGCCTGGTCTGGTCCAGGAGCACCAGAACGGGCCCTTCCGGGGGTTCCTCCCAGCGCAGTGCGAACGCGACGGGGGAAGCAGAGCCTTCCGGGGACACCGGATGCTGATCAGCCATCCGTCCAGTCTGCCCTGTGCGGCACCGACTAATGAAGTGCTCAGCCACTCACAGCGGCCCGTCCGCACCGTGACGCACCGTGGCACGATGGCTGACAACCGCCCGTCGCCGCATCCGCGACCGGCCGACGAACAACCTACGGAGCGACGATGAACGACTCTCCGGGCCGGATCCCGCCCGGATCGTCCCCTTCCGACGAGCCGGACCACGGCACTCGGCAGCAGGGCGAACCCTCCGACCGGCCCGTGCCTGAGCAGCCGACGCCCGAGCAGCCCGTCTGGGGCGCCGGATGGTCCCAGCGACAGCCGCCCGCCGGAAGCTGGAACGCCTCCGCCGGCGGCAGCCCCACCCCACCGCCACCGCCACCGGCCGGAGGGCCTCAGGGCGGTGCGGGCTGGGGCGTCCCGCCCCAGGGCGGACGCTGGGCGAACAGCGGCTGGCGGACACCGCCGCCCGCTCCGCGCCCGGGTGTGATCCCGCTGCGCCCCCTGGGCGTCAGCGAGATCATCGACGGTGCGATCGCCACCGTGCGCGCCCACTGGCGCACGGTGCTCGGCATTTCGCTCGCGGTCTCGATCGTCACCCAGGGCTTGATCACCACCGCCAACGGACTCTGGTTCCGCTCCGCCTCCACCAGCACCGATGTCCTGGAGGACCCGGACGCGACGCTGAATGAGGCGATGCGCGCGGTCGGCAGCGCCATGGGAGGCAGTGCGGTCACCCTGCTGATCGGCGTGCTCGGCACGATCGTGACCACCTCCCTGCTGACCGTGGTCACCGCACGCGCCGTGATGGGCCGCTCGGTCTCCACGGGCGAGGCATGGGGCGGTGCCCGCCCCTATCTGCTTCAGCTGTGCGGTCTGCTGTTCCTGATCCCCGTCATCGCCGCGGGTGTGATGGCCGCGGGCATGGCACCCGGAGTGCTGCTCACCCTCGCGGGAGCGGAGAACGAGGGCGCGGCCCTCGCCGCCCTCGGCGGGCTCGCGGGAGCGGGTGCTGCCACCTGGCTCTGGGTCCGCTTCAGCCTGGCCGCCCCCGCGCTGATGCTGGAGAAGCAGGGGATCATCGCGGCCCTGCGCCGCTCCGCCAAGCTGGTCCGCGGTGCGTGGTGGCGCATCTTCGGCGTCCAGCTCCTGGCGATCGTCCTGGTCTTCATCGTCGGTGCCATCGTCGAGATCCCGACCAGCATGGCAGGCATGGCGATCGGCGGCGACAACGCGATGGACTGGCTGTCCGGTGAGGCCGTCTCGGTCGGTTGGACCTTCCTTATCGTCATCGGCATCGGCGGGGTGATCAGCTCGACCATCACCTTCCCGATCAGCGCCGGTGTGACCGCCCTTCTCTACATGGACCAGCGCATCCGGCGCGAGTCCCTCGATGTCGAGCTCGCCCGCGCCGCGGGGGTACCCGGCTACGAGACGAAGGATCAGGACTCCGGCCAGAACGCCGGCCTGACACCCTGAAAGCCCGGTCCAAGGCCCTGAACAGGACGGAGGAGGGGGCAACGGCTGAAGCGATGTCATCGCGTCATGCGCGGTGTGATGCGTTGTCATCGTGAGCCTGCCCCCTCTCCCGTCCGCCCCGGCACCCCTCCGGCCGACTGGACCCGCTCCCCACGGCCCCTGCTGACCGGCCTGCCGGACCCGCTGACGTCCGGTCAACGGGCCCCCTTGGCATCCACTCTGAGCGGCCCGCGGCTCGCCACGCCAGAGCTCACAAGCCTTTTCACCCGATCCAGTGGAACACCCGATCCAGTGGAACCTGAATGTGCGGCACCGGTCCTGAACGCAAAAATGCCTCGGTCCCGGACATTGAATGTCCGGGACCGAGGCTAAAAATTGTTCGGCGGCGTCCTACTCTCCCACAGGGTCCCCCCTGCAGTACCATCGGCGCTGAAAGGCTTAGCTTCCGGGTTCGGAATGTAACCGGGCGTTTCCCTAACGCAAAGACCACCGAAACACTATGAAGATGAAACCGGAAATCAACACGGTTCATTACTTCAGAACCAACACAGTGGACGCGAGCAACTGAGGACAAGCCCTCGGCCTATTAGTACCAGTCAACTCCACCGGTCACCCGGCTTCCATATCTGGCCTATCAACCCAGTCGTCTACTGGGAGCCTTACCCCATCAAG